>CAWGBJ010000017.1:107500-235125 GCA_963820795.1 uncultured Alphaproteobacteria bacterium | reverse complement strand
AGAAGGGTCCTGCCGGCAAATCGCAGTAGAATTGCGCCCGGTTGGCGGCGAGCTGCGCCTGCAGGCCGTCGAAAACCTCCTTGGGCAGGCCCTCCGGATTGGCCGCGGTCTTCACCATCAGCGGCGGCACCGCGCTGATGACGCGCATCCGCCCCCACCCGGCTTTCGCCGTGCCGCGCCAGATAGTGTGTGACCTCGCCGCCGCCGGTGGAATGGCCGACGTGGATCGCGTTCCTGAGGTCGAGATGCGCGGTCAAGGCCGCGAGGTCGTCGGCGTAATGGTCCATGTCGTGGCCGCCGCCGGTCTGGGTCGAGCGGCCGTGGCCGCGGCGGTCATGCGCGATGACGCGATAGCCCTTCCCGAGAAAGAAGAGCGTGCTCCGGGATCCCAGTCGTCGGCCGAGAGCGGCCAGCCGTGGCTGAACACCATCGGCTGCCCATTGCCCCAGTCTTTGTAGAAAATTTCGACGCGCCCTCGTTGGTGGTGATCGTAGGCATATCTCTAATCTCCACAGCCAAACGGTAAGCCCAGGCTTCCGTTGGGGTAGAGCTATAGGACGCTTGCCGCAATGGCGACTGACAAAATCGCGCTGGGCAAGCTCAAAGAGAGGAGGTGTCGGCGTCAGGGTTATTGGCCACACCACTCGGAACCGAAAGGGTTCTTTAATCTGACGCCCAAACCCTCGAAATCCCTGACATTGCGGGTCACCAGCGTCAGATCGTTGATAAGAGCGATCGCCGCGATCTGCTTGTCGAGCGCATGTTCAGATGGGGAACTATAGACGGCCCCAGACCTGCGCCGCATCCCCGTCGAGGCCGATGCGCTCGCCAAACTCATCGACGACTGTCGCCAGCCAGGCTTCGAGGCGCCCGGCCTGATCGGTGTCGCCGCGCCTGCGAATGGCTTCCACGCCCCGCCGCAATTCACCAATGGTGATCGAGGCGAGAAAGGCGAGGTCGCCGGAGGCAGCGAGTTCTCTCAAGAACGCGACAACGCCCCTGTTCGCCCTCGCGCCCCTCCGCGCCTCGCTGACGACATTGGTGTCAATCAAGTACATTTTGCGCGGTTTCGCCGACATCCACCCTCTCGAAATCCGCATCAAGTCCAACCGGCGGCATCGCCGCCAGAACCTCGGCGAAGCTCCGCCGTTTGGGGCGCGTCAGGGCGGCGGCGAGAATGGCCCTGTGCTCGGCCTCAGCGCTGCGGCCATGCGCGCCGGCCCGCTCCTTGAGCGCCCGAACCAGCTCCTCGTCGACCCCGCGCACCAAAAGATCAGGCATGTCTGCGCCCCTGAGACCGATATCAACGATATCAACCGTTCGCGCCCGCGTCAAGCGCGTTTATCCGGACGCCGCCAGGACCAGTTCCGCGTCGTCGACAACATAGCGGACATGACAGTAGTCGCGGATGAGCTGATCCGACCATCCGTCCACTCCAGCCACATCATGTAACTGGGCTTCGCCGCCTGAGGATCTTCCCAGACCGCGATCACCTCGCGGCCCTCGAGCCAGGCAGGAGCGAGCCGGGCCGGGGGGCTGCGGGCATAGATGCTGAAGAACATGCCGACCTCGGCGGCGCCGGCGCGCGGCGGGTGCATCGACTGGATCAGCCGCACGTCGTCGGCCAGCATCGCGCGGAGCCCGTCCCAATCGCGTCGGTTGAACAGCGCGACATAGCGGACCACGGCGGGCGACGGCGGGCGGGGTACGGCCTCAGCCGGCGCCTCAGCGTTGATGGCCTTGAGCCGGGCCCGCCCGCGGGCGAGGTGGGCTTTCACCGCGTTGACCGAGAGGTCGAGCATGGCGGCGATTTCTTCCAGCGACTGGTCGAGCACGTCCTTGAGGACCACCACGCTGCGCTGCATCGTCGGAAGCTCCACAAACCGCGACACCGCGGTTTCGAGCGCCTCGCGACGCATCAGCGCCTCCACAGGGTCTGGGCTCTCCGGGTCAGCGATCTCGTAGGCCGCCTCGATGGGCTCGGCCGCGCGGATGGCGCGGCTGCGCATGAGGTCCAGCGCGCGGTTGTGGGCGACCCGGAACAGCCAGGCGCGGAGCGATGCCGCCTCGTGCAGCTCGTCCACGGCGACGAAGGCTCGGGCAAACGCATCCTGCACCACATCCTCGCCCTCGATCACCGAGCCGATAAGGCGGGCGCAGTAGCGGTGAAGCTCAGGCCTCAGCTTGCCGGCGAGCGCCACGAGCTCGGCGCGGCGCGCGGTCGGCAGCGAGGATTGGCCTCCGCTCAAGCCGCCTCTTCCTCGAGGACCAAGATCCCCGTATCGCCCTTCAGGCCAAAGGCGAGGCCCGCGGCGTACTGCGGATCGTCGAGCACCGCGACCAAGAAGTCGCCAAACCTGCGCGGCGGCATCGGCGCGCCAAACCGGGCCAGGAACGCCTCGCGGTCGATGCCCGCCGCCCGGGCGTAGACTTTGGACGCCTCGTCGCCGACCCCGGTGTCGCCGATAATCTGCTGAGGCACGATCGCCTGGAAGCGGATGCCCAGTCCCTTCTGCCTGGCGATCCCATTGGCGTATTTGGCCATCAACCAGAGCATGCGCTTGGCGCCGGCGTAACCGCCGGAAAGCGGCGATCCGTTTTCGGCCGCGCCGCTCGAGCCGACGAGAACACGGGCGCCCGGCTTGAGCGGCAGGTTGAGGGCGGCCTGCATCCAGTAGAGTCCAGCCTTCACGTCGGTCTCCCAGATCGCGGTGAAATCCGCCCAGCTCAACTGATCGAGGCGCCCCATCCGGGGGGTCGCGCCGGCGTTCAGCGCCAGGATGTCCGGGCGGACCTCGGCAAGGATGCGCCGAGCGGCAGTCTCTTCCGTTACATCGGCGGAGATCGTGGCGACGCCCAGCCGGGCGCGGACGGACTCGAGCGCGTCAGCGCCGCGGGCGACAACCGTCACCCTGGCGCCCGCAGCGACCAGGGCCTCGACCAGTCCCAGGCCAAGGCCACGGCTCCCGCCGGTGACGACGACAATCTTGTCTTTGAGGCTCATCGTTTCCGCTCCACTGTCTTGATGTAGACAGGACGATCGAGGCACGGAAAAGGAGTTCAGGCCAGCGGTCACCCACGGACCTCGTTCTGAGCCGCGGCGCAATGCGGCGCGCGCCGAAGAGCGTGCCCCGAGCTTTTCGAGGGGGCGTTAGCCCTTCCGAACGCTTCCATCGACCTTCCGAACTCTGCCAATGGGCTGCAAATTTCTGCCAAAAATTGCAATTCCTTACCCGGAATCCGGATTTATCAAAGGCTTACGGGCGGATGTAATGGAAAACTGAAAATGGAGCTCCCAAGCCGTACGGCGCAATTTGGTTGGTCACCCGCGGGCCTCGTCCCCGCTAGGCAGCGCGCAGAACGAGGTCGGCGGCGGATGCGCTTTGTCGCGTGACGGCATTGTAGATAACATTCTGGTTTTCTGCAAGAGATTGTTGCCCCAAATATTGTCAGCCTATGGAGGCAGGCCGATCCTTCGCGGATCGACGGCGCGTGCAACGGAGAAGCTACGCCGTTCAAGCCCACTCGCCCTTGCGGAAGACCGGCGTGCGGCCGCCGTCGGCGTCGAGGCCGTCGATGTCGATCCGGTCCGAGCCGATCATCCAGTCGATATGGATCATGCTCTTGTTGCCGCCCCTGGCGGCGATCTCCTCCGGACTGAGCTTGTCGCCGTCGACGAAGCATTTCGCATAGCATTGTCCGATGGCGATGTGGCAGGCGGCGTTTTCGTCGAAGAGCGTGTTGAAGAACAAGAGGCCGCTTTGAGCGATCGGCGAGGAGTTCGGCACCAGCGCCACCTCGCCGAGCCGGCGCGCGCCTTCATCGGCGTCGAGCACTTTTTTCAGCACCGCTTCGCCGCGCGCCGCCTTCGCCTCGACGATGCGTCCCGCCTCGAACCTGACCGCGATGCCGTCGATCAGCGAGCCCTGGTAGGAGAGCGGCTTGGTGCTGACGACGCGCCCTTCGACCCGGCGCGCGTGCGGCGTCGTGAACACTTCTTCGGTCGGAATGTTCGGATTGCAGATGATGCCGTTCTTCGCCGTCGCGGCGCCGCCCTGCCAGTCGTGGCCGTCGGCGAGCCCTATGGTCAGGTCCGTGCCCGGGCCGGAATAGTGCAGCGCGCGAAACTTCCTGGTGTTCAGCCATTCCGTGCGGCGGCTGAGCGCCGAATTGTGCGCCGTCCAGGCTGCGAGCGGGTCGTCGTTGTCGACCCGGGAGGCGGCGAAAATCGCTTCCGCCAGCCTGCCGACGGCGACGTCGTCCTCTTCCCCGAAAAAGACCCGCTTCGCCCAGGACGCCGTCGGATAGGCGACGATGTTCCAGTTGATGTCGAAGCCGGCGATCTTCTCCAGCGCCGGCTGATAGGCGATCGAGTTCGCCTTGTTGGCGCGCGCGACCTTGGCGGGATCTTCATGCGCGAGCAGCATGGGATCTTCGCCAACGATGGCGAGCCGCGCGGTGTTGGCGCCGAACGCCTTGCCGACGCCGTCATAGAGCCAGCCGGGCGCGCGGTCGAAGCTCTCGTCCGGCGCGAAGTGGAAGCGCGACAGCGTCATCTCCTCGTCGGAGAAGATCGGCGTCACGAGACCTGCGCCGGCCTTGTAGGCCTCCTCGGCGATCCGCCGCGCCAAAGGCAGAGCGGCGACCGGCGCGGTAAGGAAGAGATCTTGGCCCGGCTCAAGCCGCAATCCAACCTTGATCGCGGTTTCGGCAAGCCGATCGAGCTTCACGGGGTCGATCCACGAGGGGACGTTGCGCTCATGCGTGTTCATTTTGGGGAGCTCCGCCTGAAGGGATTGTCTTCGCGGTCCTGTCCTAAGGTAGTCGTGTCAGCGCCGGCGAAAAGGCCTCGCGGAGAATTTGCTCAGCGGGCCGCGGTGCGAGCAAAGGCCTCGCCGAAATAGGGGAACTCGTCCCGCATCCGGGTTCTGTCCGGCTCGACCGCGTCGACCCACGGGGTGTTTGTCGCCAGGGTCAGCATCGCCTGAAAAACGTCGTCCGCCAAGGCCCGGCCGTTGAACCTGTCGGCGCCGAATTTCGCCGCTGTGTCGAGTTCGTAGGGCAGCACGACCGGGCAAAGCCGCTCGATCAGCTTGTGCCCGTAGTCGGCGGGGTCCGCCGCAGATCCGGCTAGGCGGGTCGCCTTGGCGGCGACGTTGGCGATCTGAGCCGAAAAACGCGGAATGTCCTCGACTGGGGCGCTGCGGTTGAAATCCTCTCGCATGCCAAGATCCGGCATGAAGACGTGGGTGATCAGCGGCAGCCCCCATCGGCAGACCTGGGTCTCCGGCGCATGACCGTGAAGCGACGCCGTCGCCCAGCCACGCACGAGACCTTGTCCGATGAGCGGCGTCGGCGCCTCGAGCACGAGCGCCGTGACGTTCCGGCCGGCAAAGAAGTTCTTCCGGTTTTGGAACGCGCCCGGATCGAACCTGTCGTGCTCGAAAAATGCGGTCTGGAATTCGTGCAGGGCCATGGCGTCGCCCGCGAACAGATCCGGAGCCAGTCCGGCGAACACCTTCACGCCGGAGTCCGTCTCGACCACGCACCCGGTATCCCCGGCGGCGATCAGGTCTCCGTCCGCGCCGCTCGCAGCGGCCGGACCGGAGGCGCGCCGGACTTCGAAGCTTTGCACGTGAGCATGGTCCTGACCATCGGAGTGAAGGACGGCGCCGAACCGCACCTTGAAGGACAGGTCTTCGCGGGCGTCGCCATCGAGATCGAAGCGGAAAGCGTACAGGCCTTCGTCGCGGAACGTATCCGGAGCGGATTGACCCGCATCCGGATTTACTGTCATCGCCATGACGGTCGATCCCGGGCGCCCGGGGAAAAGGTAGAAGTCGCAGACGTTGATTTGGGGATCTTCCTGGGCGGTCGGGGTGTCGAAGTGGTGGGACATTCGCGCCTCCACGCATTGAAGGGCGCCGAGACCGATCGAGCCGAAGGCTTTGCGGCGACGGCAGCCCAGCTTGTGGCGCTGACTCTAGCGCCGTCCCCTCACATGGGGTGTTTCCGGTCAAGCTCATTCGTTTGGGCCGGCCGCTGGCGTGTCACCGCGAAGCGGGGCGAAGCGCAGCGGAGCAGGGAGCGAAGCGACCTTGACGCGCCGGCGGCCGGCTACACTGTCAGGAGCGAGCGCGCCGTTGCGCGCTCTTGGCTGCCTCTGTGGCCTCTGCCGCACTCATTCATTTTGGCATTGCGTCTCCTTTGCATTTTGGCCTTGCGTCTCCTTTGCCTTTGGATCCGAAGCGTGAGCCCGTCTTTCGCATGCAGCCGCGACGGCCGCATCACCTCACATCCGGTCGAGCTTGTCGGGCTCGGACCATAATCCCTCATGCTCGAGGGCGTCGGGCTCGGGTTGGCGGGACCATCCTGTTAGGCGGCGTGTTTCAGCCAGGGGGAGCTCCGGTCACCGCCCGCCCGGATCCGGCGAAGCCGTCGCGTTCAGCTTCGCTGGAAGGGGGTCAAGTCGCTAAGCCGTCGTTGGAGTGTTGGAGTGTTGGAGTGATAGAGCCATCGGTCAGGCCGCCTTGAACACGGCGCCTTCGGGAACGACGCCTTGGGTGACAAAGCGCCACAAGGCGACGAGCAGTTTGCGGGCCAGCGCGACGATGGCGATCCGGCGGATCCGTCCCTTGGCGGCGCCGACCCGCGCCTGAAACCAGCGGCTCAACGCCGAGTTCGGCTGATGCCGCAGCCAGAACCAGGCCAGCTCGATCATCGTCTTGCGCAGGCGGCGGTTGCCCGATTTCGAGATGCCCTGATCCCGTTCGATACTGCCGCTCTGCCAGGGGCTGGGCGCCAAGCCGCTGTACGCCGCCACCTGGCGTCGGTTGCCGAAGCTGCGAAACAACGATTCCAGCCAGAGGAGCGAAGCGAACTCAGGGCCGATGCCCTTGAGCTTGAGGAGCAGGGTGCCTGGGTTGTTCGGCTCCGGGGAGTTCGGCTCCTCGGCTTGCGTGCGGATGAGCGCGTCGCGGGCCCGTTCGACCGCAGCCAGTTGCCTCGTCGCCAGCGCCATCCGATCGAGCTCCCGGCGGATCTCCGCCTTCAACATCGGCGGCAGCTCACGACCGTCGCCGGTTCGCAGCGCCTCCAGCCGTTCAAAACGATCGCGCCGAAGCGGATTGTAATCCCGGATGCCCTGGCCGCTGAGCAGGCCCTTGACCCGATTGGTGTGCTGAATGCGTTCCTTGAGCAGCGTGCCGCGCTCGCGCGTCAGCCGCCGGCGATCCTCGTCTTCCGGGCTGGGCGCGCGAACCATGGAACAGACCCGCCGCTCGCCGCGAGCCCACGCCATCAGCGTCCGCAACAGCGTCTCGCCGTCGATCGAATTGGTCTTGGCCCGCCGATGCCGCCGGGCGACGGCGATCGAAGCCGCATCGACGACGTGGCTCTCGATCCCCTCGGCGAGCAGCAAGCGATGAATCCAAAACCCGTCCAATCCCGCTTCCTGAATGACCACCGTCTTGACCCCAACGCCATAGCCCTGCTCGGCCTTCGCCCTCGACCGCGAAAGAAGGTCGAGCAGGCCGGAGCCGTCTCCACCCTCAACCCCATGCCTGGAAAACTTCTCGCTGCCCGGACTGTTGATCGTCACAACCCATTTCGATTTGCTCAATTCGAGCGAGGCGAACAAAGTGATATCATGCGCCCGGGCGGTGGTCGCGACGACGGTCGCGGAGGTGACAAAATTCATCGGTTGCCTCCTTGCTGGTGGAAGCTCAGCCTACCAAGTCCGGCCGCCGTCCACCCGCATAGGATCTGTTAGGCCGATGAACAGGAGGGGACCGGGAGGGGAGCGCAAAGCGGAAAACCGACTTCATGGGTCCGCTGGAGAGCGCGACCGTCAAGAATATCTAAACGAAGCCGCCGGGCGCCGATCCCGCCGTACGTTTTGCGTGAGGATAACGTCATATCTCCTTGATTTTACGAACGTAACTACGGTTTGGCGAGAGAGCTCCTGCCTCGCCGATTTTTGCCTATGCTGTCAAGCGGTGTCTTCGCCTCTCTGTGGCGAACGGGTCCGGCTTGATCCGTTGGCTCGCCCAAGAATCTCTGCTCGGCGCCAAACTTCACAGTTGCTCCCCACTTCGCGGAGAACGGAGGACTCGCCGGCCGCGCGCAACTCGACCAAGACTGGTGTGAACCCGGCTGGGTCAAGCCGGGGGCGGGCCTTTCTCCAGCCAAACGGCAGAAGGGCGCGTTTCCCCGTCTTTGGCTTATGCGTCAGGGCGCCGCTCCGCCTCGCGCTTCAGCTCCAAGCGGCAGAGATGCGCGAGCCGCTTCGCCTCGGGCGCGCTGGCCGGCGACGCCGAAAGAATCTGCTCGAGCAACGGTAGAGCCGCGGCGAAGCGGCCCTGGCGCATCATGAGCACCGCGGCGTTGTGCAGCGCGTCGGCATAGGCCGGCTCCGCCGCGAACGCCCTCTCGTAGCTCGAAAGCGCTTCACCTTCCCGCCCCATCTTTTCCTGCAGCACCCCGAGGTTGAACCAGGCGTCGGCGAGGTCGGGATTGCGCCCGACCGCCTGCCGGTAGGCCATTTCCGCCTCGCGCGGCCGACCGAGCTCGTCCAGGACATTGCCGAGGTTGAACGGAATGACCGCATCGCCAGCATCGAGGCGAGCCGCAAGCTCGTACCATCGCCTGGCCGCGTTCAGGTCTCCGTTCTGCTCGCTTGCTTCCGCCCGGGCGAACGCTTCGTCGGCATCGATATCCTGGCCCTCGAGCGGGAGGAGAAGCTGCCCGTCGATCTGCGCCAACGCCCCTCCGAACGCCTGCAAGAGCTCCCCCCACGGCGCTTCGGCGAGCCTGACGCCGGCGAGACTCGCGCCCTGCTGCCTGAGAGCCAGCGCCGCCACGAGAATTTTGGGGAACTTCGCGCCGGCGGCGAACAGCCGGCCGACCGCGCGAGCCGCCACCAGGTCGCCATAGGGAAAACGGCCGTTGACGGGGCTTATGACGTCGTAGTGCGAGAGGGTCCGCACTTGCGCTACGTTCAGTCTGGCGTGCCGCGCAATCTGATCCTCCGAATAATGCGATTCGCGCGTCCGCGGCGCGACCTCGAGCCCCACCTTCGCCCGGAAGGCGCTCTCCGACATGAGGGTGGCGTCCGCCTTGCGTCGAAAGCCGGGCCGAAGGTCGCCTGCGTCCGAAACGGCGAAGCCCGCGGTGCTGTGCGCCAGCACGATGGCGTCGGCGGCGAAGGCGCGGCGGGTCAGCTTCAGTCCCGCGGCCGCCGCCATCTGGCCGAGGCGACGCAAGGTCAGGCCCGGCAGCCGGCCATAAATATAGACTTTCGGGTTTGACGGCGTCATGCTAGCAGTTGCATTGGCTGTGCTTCAAGTCGCGCTGCTTATTCGGGCGCCGACGAGTCTGCCGGAGTAAGCGTCATGGCTCCACGAGCAAGCTGGAAGGGTTATCTCAAACTTTCCCTGGTCTCCTGCGCTGTCAACCTCTATCCGGCGACGAGTTCATCCTCGCGCGTCTCGTTCAACACGATCAACCGCAAGACCGGCCACAAAGTGAAACGCCAGTTCGTCGACGCCGAGACAGGCGATGTCGTCGAGAACGAGGATCAGGCCAAGGGCTATCCGGTCGCCAAAGACTCCTATCTCATCGTCGAGGATGCGGAGCTCGACGCGATCCAGATCGAAAGCACGCATACGATCGACATCGAGAAGTTCGTGCCGCGCTCCGAGATCGATCCGCGCTACCTCGAATCGCCCTATTACCTGGCGCCGGCCGAACGCGTCGCCGAAGAAGCCTTCGCCGTCATCCGCGACGCCATGCGGGACGAGAACGTCGTCGGGTTGGGTCGGGTGGTGATGGCGCGTCGCGAGCGCATCATGATGCTGGACCCTTTGGCAAAGGGACTCCTCGGCACCGTGCTGCGCTACGCTTCGGAGGTGCGCGCCGAGGACTCCTATTTCGAAGACGTTCCCGACATGAAACTGCCCGAGGAAATGAAAGACCTCGCGCATGTCATCATCCAGAGAAAGTCGGGACACTTCCGGCCGGAGGAATTCACCGACCGCTACGAGGACGCGGTCGTCGAACTGATCCGCGCCAAGCAGGCGGGAATGCCAGCGCCGACGGCGGAGCAGCCGGCGCGGCCGAGCAACGTCGTCAACATCATGGACGCGCTGCGTCGCAGCATTGCCGCGGAGGGCGCGCCGGCGCCGGCCGCGCGCAAAATCAGCGCCGCGTCCGCCGACGAGGCTGCGCTTGCGCCAAAGCCGAAAGCGCCGTCGAAGGCGAGCGCCGCAAGGGACGTAAAGCCGGCCCCCGCGCCGGCGGCGCAAAAGGCGCGAAAGGCGAAGTAGCCGCTGCGCCGGGACGTTTGAGTTGCGGCGGGAACAATGATGGGTAAGCCGTCAACATTATCAAGGCCTTCCGTATGCCCGCTGAACCGGCCCTTCAGGCGGGCCGATCTCCATTCAAGTTCCGCGGCGTCGGCGCTTGTCCGCGCGGCGCGAGACTCTCTGCTCCCGCGCAAAAAATTCCCTGCGCGTTCCCTGGCTTGGCAAGAAAAATTCCCTGCGTCTTCCGCTTAGAGCTGGTTTCGATCGGGCAGAATCGTTTTCCGATAGGGGTAGGGATCGGCTTTCGCCGACCCCTCCCTCCGAACCGTACGGGCGGTTTTCCCGCATACGGCTCTCCAGTCGGTGGTTTCTTCATCGAGACTGTCTCGCGGATAACCAGGCCGTGTGAAGCGCGAACAGCCCGGCTTCCGCGAAGAAGGCATTTGGCCAGCGTTGATGGTCGGCGCGGCAGATGCCCCGACCGGGGCGCTTTTCCTGCTTGCGCAGGACGGCGCGCAGCCGCCTCCTGACAAACCCGTCGAGCTTGTCGAAGGTGGTGTGATGGGCATGTTTGAAGTAGCCGAACCAGCCGCGCAGCAGCGGGTTGAGGTCAGCTACGGCGCAGGCGAGGCTGTCGCCGCGTGTGCGCCGCGTCTTCTCTCTTATGCTGTCCTTGAACTTGTTCAGGCTCTTCTGGCGCACGCGACGCCGGCCGGCTTCGAAACGGTAGCCGAGGAACTCGTACCCTTGCCCCGGCTGCCGGCAGTCGCCGACATGCGTCTTTTCGGGGTGCAGCGCGAGGCCGTTTTCGCTCACCCAGGCGCGCACCTCCGAGAGGGCGGCGTCCGCCTCCTCGCGCGTCCGGCACAGGATGACGAAGTCGTCCGCATACCGCACCATGCGGCGCCCGCGTTCGGCCATCGCCGCATCCAGCGGGTCGAGGAAGATGTTGGCCAGCAACGGGCTGATCACCGCGCCTTGCGGCGAGCCCCGCGTCGGCGTCCACCTCTCCAGCCCCTTCAGGATGTCGGCCTTCAGCCAGCCGCGGATCAGATCGAGAACCCGGCCATCGCTGACCTTCTCCTCGACCCGCGCCACCAGCCGATCATGCGGGATCGAATCGAAATAGGAGGCCAAGTCCGCGTCTACGACGTGGGCGTAGCCGTCCTTGATCAGCCGATCGACTTCCCGCAGCGCGTCATGGCATCCGCGCCCCGGTCGGAAGCCGTAGCTCCCGTCGCGGAAACGCGTTTCGAAAATCGGTTCGATCACGAGCCGGACGGCCTGCTGGACGATGCGATCCTTGACCGTTGGAATGCCCAGCGGCCTCGTTCTTCCATCGCCCTTGGGGATGTCGACCCGTTTGACGGCTTGCGGGCGGTAGGATCCCTCCCGCAGCGCCGCCGACAGCTCGGCCAGATAGTCTTCGGCCTTCGCCGCGAACCGCTCGATGCTTTGCCCATCCACGCCCGCCGCGCCTTTGTTGGCCCGGACTTTCATCCAGGCCGCCGCCAGCGTCTTGGGCGCGAACACCTTATCCATCAAACTGAACCATTTGCCGCCTTTGACGCCGTTGCCCAGCGCCGACAGCATGCGTTCCGTCCAGACCGAGGCTTCGACCCACGCAAAGTCACGTTGAGCCGCTCCGCCTTGTGTAGCCTCCTCGGCACTCCCGGCGTTTCGTTGCCTCGACCCGTTCATCGCGCATCCCCCTTCCTGCCCACCTTCCCTCGCACGGGGTTATGTGGCCCCGTCCTCTCGCGATCCGTCCCTTCCGGGCGCAAACCGCAGCGGTAGTATGCGGGCTCTGAACTCCTGCCCGGCTCGCACACGCCGCGCAGGTCTCTCCGCTTCCTTTGTCTTGCCGTCCGAACATCCCGCCCCCAACCACGTGGTGGGCCCAAGCGTCGTTTTCGCAGTCGCCTCAACGCGCCCGGCGGGTCTTACGACCCAGGCTTCGCCATGGATGAGCAGGCTCGCCGCGCCACGCCGCCGAAACGGGTTCGTCATCCTGCGGGCTGTTCGTTCGCCTCCGGCTGCTCCCCACCCCGTCTCGCGACGACGCAGTTGCCTTCGGCTACATGTGTCACGACTTCACATCGGTCGGACTTTCACCTCCCTGACAAGACAACATCACGGACGCACTCACCCGCGGGCTTGACCCGCGGGTCCATGGATCGCCGGGTCAAGCCAGGTCAAGCCCGGCGATGACGGATCCGGATGGGTCAACCTGGTCGGAACCCGCGCTAGCGAATTTGCCGCAAAGCGCCTGAAATCAATGCCTTTTCGGCACCAATTTTCGGGTCAAAGGCTGGGTTCCCTGCGTATTCGCAGCGCACACGGAATTTTTCTCCTCAGCTCGGCTGGTGCCCGCCGGTCATCGGCACGAAGGGAATGACCTTGCCGCCGAAAATGTCGGAGCGCGTGACGCTCTCGCCGCCGGCGGCGTTGGCGGTCCTGACCGCTTTGACGATGTGCTGCGCGCCGGGCGGCCCGACGGGAATGACCATGACGCCGCCCGGCCGCAATTGCTGCAGGAGCGGCGGCGGAATGTGGTCGATGCCGCAGGTGACGATGATCCGGTCGAACGGGGCCGCCTCCGCCCAGCCGTAATAGCCGTCGCCGCTGCGGGTCGCGATCGCGGCATATTCGCGATAGCCCTTGCCGATCAGCCGGTCGTAGACGCCGCGGGTGCGCGAGGCGAGCTCGGGGATGATCTCGATCGAGTGGACGCGGCCCGTAAGATAGGTGAGCAGCGCCGACTGGTAGCCGGAGCCGGTGCCGATTTCGAGCACCTTGTCGCCACCGCGGATCTGCAGCGCGCTCGTCATGCGCCCCATCGTGCCGGGCGGAGTGATGGTGACGCCGAAGCCGATGTCGAGATAATGCCCGACATAGGCCTGCTCGCGGTCCCCCGGCAGGACGAATTCCTCACGCGGCGTCATCAGAAACGCCCGCTTGTCGGCCGGGGTCCAGAGGTCGTGGAAGGCGAGCAGCTGCTGATAGCGGTCCCAGCGCCGCTCGAGATAGACCGGCTCCTCGCCGCGATTGGCCGCCATCCAGGCGACGAACTCGGATTTGTTCGACAGCGGCGGCCACATCTCGCCATTGAACGGCTTTGGCCCCTCGGCGAGCGCGGCGGGCGGCGTGAGGGCCGCGAGGCCGGCTGCGGCGCCCAGCAGAAATTCGCGTCTCAGCATGAAAGTCTCTCCGTGGCGCTCGTCCAAGTCCGGCCCGAAGGCGCGAAACCGAGGGCCGTATAGCAAGATTTGCCGGCGCGGTCAGCGCGCGAGATTCGCGGCGAGGAAGCGGCGCAGCTCGGCCCGCGCCTTCGCGGCGGAGCCCCGGTCGAACGCGAGCCGCATGCCGATGACCCGCATCCCCTTGCCGAACTCGGGATTGTCGAAGCCGTGCCCCGCGCCCGGATAGACATGGAGCGAAACCTCGCCGGACTGGCCGCGCGCCAGCGTCTCGCAATCGGCCGCGGGAGTCACCTCGTCCTCCTTGCCGATGAGGATGAGGGTCGGGATCCGCATCGCCGCGCCCGACTGGTTGGCGCAGGGCGGATAGAAGGCCGCGGCGGCTCTGAACGCCAGGCCCGGGGGCAGCGCGTAAGCCGATGCAGAACGCAACGAGGCAAGGGTGAGCGCGGTGTCCGCGCCCTGCGAATAGCCGATCGCGGCGATCCGCGCCGGATCGACGTAGGCCTGCCCGGCGAGAAACGCGAGGGCGCCGTACGCGTCGGCGACGCCTACGGGAAAGTCGACCGAGCAGGTCTCCTTGAGCCCGCGGGTGGAAAAATCGTCGACGAAGAGCGCCACATAGCCTGCCCGCGGCGAACTCGGCCTCCATCGCGCTCCTGCCGGCGGGAAGGCCGAGGCAGGTGTGCAACAGCACGACGGCGGGGAGCGGTCCCTTGCCCGCAGGCCTCGCGAGATAGCCCTGGATCATCGTCGCGGCCCCCGGCCGTCCGACCGGCGAGGCGGCGGCGAAGGTCGCGAGCTCGTCGGCAAACGCCGGCGCCGTCGGCAGGACGGCGAACGCCGCGAGCAGGGTCGCGGCAAAGAGTTCTTACTCGGGCGCGGCGCAAGCGGAATCTCCTGTAGTGGGTCGGTCTGAACTTCAGGTTTGGTGAAGAGCGGGTCTAGCGAGATCGCCTCCAGAAGGACCGGAGTCGGGCGGAAAGCTGTCGTTCCATCGCGAGCGCGAAACAGGCTTCAGCAAAACGAGCCTTGTCATTGCGCACGGGTCGACGGCTCTCGGCTCGGAGACGGACTTTCCGCTACCTCGCCAGACGCACTTAAACGTGGTCGGGCGCGCTTAATTCGACTTAGCCTCGCCCTCCGGCACCCCGGCCTTGCGCATGCGCTCAATGAGGCGCTCGAGCCTCGCACGGTAAACCGGATTGTCGCCTTGCGCTTCCGCACCGGTGCGAAAGCGACTGATCGTAAAGCTGGGGTCGAGCGCGAGGCCAGCCTCCAGTTCGGACTGCGCTTCCTCTTGCTCGCCTCGACTCGCCAGCATCGCCGCGAGCAAGAAATGCGCCACTGGGAAGGTCCGGTTGTTCTCGATAGAGCGACGAAACAATGCGACCGCCTCCTCGTCGGCGCCAAGGTTCATCTTGCCGGCCCCCGCGACATGCAGCCAGAGCCAGGCAGAATTGTCGTGAGGAGAGAGGCGAAGCGCCTCGTTTTCATGCGCTTCGATCTCTTCGTCGCGCCCGGTGAATAACTTGGCGAAACCGATGTCGCCATGGGCAGCGGCCAGGTTCGGATCCAGCGCCAAAGCCCGCTCGAATTCGGCAATGGCTTGGGCCGCGCGATTGGTCTGGCTCAGGATGCCGCCCATGATCTCGTGGGCCAGCGCATCGTTCGGCCTTAGCGAAAGGACCTTGTTGATCGTCGCTTCAGCCGACGCGAGCCGCGCGGCCCGGTCGTCCGACAGAAAGGCGGCGCCAACAAAATAGTCGACCCGACCGACGCCGAGCAGTGCATCAAGGTTATTGGGGTCCACCGCCAAGGCGCGCTCAAAAAAGCCGCGCGCACGATCCATATTTTCGCGGTTTGTTCCCCTGTTAATCCACTCCGTACCCTGAAAATAGAGGTCCATCGAGTTGGGATTTGCCGCTTGCTGCCCGCGCCGCGCTTCGGCGGATATCAGTTCGGTCCCCAATTGATTGGCGAGGCGAGCGACGATCTCGTCCTGCATATCCAAAAGATTCGCCAGAGGTTTGTCGAAGCGGTCGGCCCAAAGGTGATTGCCGGTCTCCGCGTCAATGAGCTGCACGTTCACTCGCATGCGGCTCGCGTCGCGCTGGACGGACCCTTCGAGCACGTAGCGGACGCCAAGCTCCTTGCCGATTTCCCGGGCGTCGACATTCTTGCCTTTGAACGTGAAGGCGGTGTTGCGCGCGATCACGAAGGCGCCGCTGAGGCGCGAGAGGTCGGTGGTGAGACTTCTCTGTGATTCCGTCAGCGAAATAATCCTGGCTCGGGTCGTTCGAGAGGTTCGCGAACGGCAGCACCACGAGGGAGAGATGCCTGGCTTGAGCAGGCGTCGTTGCGTTCGAAGCGACCGGCGCCGGCGACTTGGTTGCGACGGTCGCAGGCCGGTTCGCTCCGAGGAGCCACCATGCCCCGCCCGCGAGGACGATGAGCAAGGCTGCGATCCCAGCGGGGAGCGGCGCCAGCGAGGAGCGCTTTTTTGGCGCGACGGGTCCTGCTGGAGTGGCGGGCTTCGCCTGGGCGGGGACGCCGACCTGCAGCGAATAAACCCGGATCGAATCGGCGATGTTCTTGAGCTGAGTTTGGCCGAGGTCAGTGACCGCCAGATCGAGCCGTCCCTTGACCTGCCGATAGGCGTCCTCCGACAGACAGATCGCCCCGGGCGCGGCAATGCCTTCAAGCCGGGCGGCGATGTTGACGCCGTCGCCCATCAAATCGCCGTCGCTCTCCTCAACCACGTCGCCCAGATGAATTCCGACCCGGTATTCGATGCGGCGCTCCGGCGGCAGGCCGGCGTTGCGCTCGACGAGGCCATTCTGCACTTCAATGGCGCAGCGTACCGCGTCGACCACGCTGCGAAACTCAATGAGGCTGCCGTCCCCGGTACGCTTGACGATGCGTCCGTGATGGGCGTCAATGGCGGGATCGATCAGATCGCTGCGCAGCCCCCGCAGCCGCGACAGTGTGCGATCCTCGTCCGTCCCCGCGAGCCGACTGTAGCCGACGATATCCGCGACCAGAATCGCCGCGATCTTGCGAGTCGCAACCATGGTGGAGTCCTCAGGCGTCGCGCAGACATAACATAAAACCCGGTTGGCTGCTGTTTTGCGCTTACCGGCCGTTCATAAGGTTGCCCTCGAAGAGCAGCAATCGGTCGGAAGCCGAAATTCAAATAGACCCACGACCGAATCTCCTCTCAGCGAAAGCGGAAGACGCCGGTGCGCTTGATCTCGGCGTCCTCGAGTTCGCGGGTGACCGGAACGCGATAGTCGATGAGGCGCTCGAGGCGGTCGAGCGCCAGATAGGCGCGGCCCGGATCGCCGATCAGCACGGTCGCGCCTCGCGCCGCGAGCGACGCCAGCCACGCCGTCACCGCTTCCGACATGCCCCTTTCATAGGCGACGTCGCCCGCCAGCACGACGCTCCAGCCTTCGTCGGCGCCGACGAGATCCTCGAGCCTGGGCGCAACGGCGACGCCGTTCTCGGCGGCGTTGAGCGCGATGGCGGTCACGGCGAAGGCGTCGACGTCGGATGCCTCGACCCGCTCCGCTCCGGCGAGCGTCGCGGCGATGCCGACGAGCCCGGAGCCCGAGGCGAAATCGAGAACGCGTCCGCGGGCGACCAGCGCCCGGTTGTCGAGCACGTAGCGCGCCAGCGCTTGGCCGCCGGCCCAGGCGAACGCCCAGAAGGGCGGCGGCAGCCCGATCGCGCCGAGTTCCTCCTCGGTCTTCTTCCAGATCGGCACGGCTTCGTCGGCCAGCCTGAGCCTCACCTCGGGAACCAGCGGCGGCGTCCTCAGCCTGGTGTTGGCGACGATGAAGTCCCGCGTCGTCGGCGCGGCGGCGATCATGTCTTCCAGCGCAACGTCGACACCAGGGTGAAGAGCCGGCGCGCTGTGGTCTGGTCGATCGTGAGTCTCTCCGACAGGCGCTGCGCCATCAGATCCGCGCCTTCGTTGTGAAGCGCGCTCCGCTCGCGATCGATCGCCTCGATCTGCCGGGGGCTGGCGGTGCGGATGGCGGAATAGTAGGTTTCGCAGACCAGGAAATAATCCTTGAGCAGCGGCCGGAACGGGGTCATCGAGACGACGATCGAAGCCGCCTGCTCGCCGTCCGAAGTGCGGATATCGAAGGTGAGTTTCGATTCCTCCTGCGAAATCGTCAGCGTATACGGCCCGTCGTCGCGGCCGGGGACGCCGAACACATTGTCTTCAATGAGGTCGAAGATCGCGACGGCGCGCTCATGGTCGAGATCGATCGCGCCGCGCGGAATGGTCGCCTCGTCGAGGAAGACCTCGGAGAGCCGGTCGCGGTTCTCGGCCGTTTTCTCGCTCACGGCGGTCCCACGGAAGCAGGCGCCACGTCGAGCCGCATGGCGACCGAGCGGGCGTGCGCAGCGAGGCCCTCGGCTTCGCCAAGCGCGATCGCGTAAGGTCCGAGGACGGCGAGCGATCCGGGATCGCATTTGAGCAGCGACGTCCGCTTCATGAAGTCGATGACGCCGAGGCCGGAGGAGAAGCGCGCCGAACGGCCGGTCGGCAGCACATGGTTCGAACCGCCGACGTAATCGCCGATCGCCTCCGGCGTATGTGCGCCGAGGAAGATCGCGCCGGCGTTCCTGACCTCGGCGCCGAGCGCATCGGCATCGCGCGCCATGATCTCGAGGTGTTCGGGCGCAAGCCGGTCGACGAGCGGCAGCGCTTCGCCGAGGCTTGGGCAGAGGATGACGGCGCCGTAATCGCGCCAGCTCGCGCCCGCGGTCTCGGCGCGCGGCAGCGACTGAAGCTGACGGTCGACCTCGGCCGCGACCGCGCGCACGAGCTGAGCGTCGTCGGCGATGAGGATCGACTGCGCCGCCGGGTCATGCTCGGCCTGCGCCAGGAGATCGGCGGCGACAAAACGTGGGTCGGCGCTTGAATCGGCCAGGATCACCACCTCGGACGGACCGGCGATCATGTCGATCCCAACGACGCCGAAAACGCGTCGCTTGGCCGCGGCGACGAAAGCGTTGCCGGGCCCGACGATCTTGCTGACCGCCGCGATCGTCTCCGTCCCGTAGGCCAGCGCGGCGATCGCCTGGGCGCCGCCGACGCGATAGATCTCGTCGACGCCGGCGATGCGCGCCGCCGCCAGGACGAGCGGATTGATTCGGCCGTCCGGCGTCGGCGACGACCATGGCGAGGCGGGCGCAACCCGCGACCTTCGCCGGCACGGCGTTCATGACGACCGATGAGGGGTAGCTCGCGGCCCCGCCGGGGACATAGAGGCCGACTGCTTCGATCGGCCGCCAGCGCCACCCGAGTTCGACCCCGACCGCATCGGTGAAGCGCATGTCGGCCGGCCTCTGCCGTCGGTGATAGTCCATCACCCGCTCGTGGGCGAGTTCGAGCGCCCCTAGCGCCTTCGGCTCCGACGCCGCGATCGCCGCTTCGATCTCGGCCGGTCCGATAGCGATGCCTTTGGCCTTGATATTGACCCGGTCGAACCGGAGCGAATAGTCGGCCAACGCCTCGTCGCCGCGCTCGCGCACGTCCTCGATGATGTCCGCGACAGCTGCGTCGACGTCCGCCGCCTGCTCCCGCTTGCCGTCGAGAAGCGCCTTGAAGCGCCGCTCGAAGTCGCCCGATCGCATGTCGAGCACAATAGCCATCAAATGTCTCCGAGCGCGTCAGGCCGCGGAAGCGTCGGACAGCGCGTGGCCGGGGCAGGCCTGGGCGGGTTGCCGGAACCCCATGTCGCAGAGTTCCGCCTCGACGCATTCGACCTCGAGCCGCACCAGCGCGCCGTCGGCAAAGGCGAGAATGATCATGCCCGCCGGCGGATCGGTCTTCATATAGGTGATCGCGAGCAGATTGAGGACGTCGCCCTCTTTCTTGTCGCGAAGGCCGATATGCGAAACTCTCCACACGCGGTCGAAACGCAGAGCGCTCGCCACACGCTCCGCCGGTCCGGTTTTCGCCCCGACCCAGTCGTAACGCATGCCGGCGAGGACGAAGCGGCGCTGTTTCGGCAGCCATGCCATGTCGGAGCGCTTCACGCAGGTGTTTTGCGCGTGCGCCGAAATCACGCCGAGCCCCTCGCCGTCCAGCGCAATCAGCTTCAGCCTTTGATTGCGGCCATGCATCGCTTCAGCCTGGGACGCGCTCGATGTCTGCGCCGCAGGCGCCGAGCTTTTCTTCCAGGCGCTCGAAGCCGCGGTCAAGATGATAAACGCGATTGACGACGGTTTCCCCCTCGGCGACCAGCCCGGCGATGACGAGCGACACCGAGGCCCTGAGGTCGGTCGCCATCACCGGCGCGCCGCGCAGCCGCTCGACGCCCTCGACGATCGCCGTGTCGCCCTCGAGCTTGATGTGGGCCCCGAGCCGGGCCAGTTCCTGCACATGCATGAACCGGTTCTCGAAAATCGTCTCGGTGATGCGCGAGGTTCCGCGCGCCCGCGTCATCAGCGCCATGAACTGGGCCTGCAGATCGGTCGGGAATCCCGGGAACGGCGCCGTCGCGACATCGACCGAATCGATGCCGGCTCCGTTGCGCCTGACCCGCACGCCGCGGTTGTCGCTCGTCACCGTCGCGCCGGACCGCGCCAGCGTTTCCAGCGGCCGTTGCAGGAGATCCTCTTGAACGCCCTCGAGGAGGATGTCGCCGCCGGTCATCGCGACCGCGGTCGCATAGGTTCCAGCCTCGATGCGGTCGGGCAGGACCCGGTGGTTGGCGCCGTTCAGCCGCGCCGCGCCCTGGATTTCGATCGTCGAAGTCCCGGCGCCGCGGATGCGGGCGCCCATCTTGTTGAGGCAGTCGGCCAGGTCTTCGACTTCCGGCTCGCGGGCCGCGTTGACGATGAGCGTCGCGCCTTGCGCCATCGACGCCGCCATTATCGCGACATGCGTGCCGCCGACCGTCACCTTCGGGAATTCGATCTCCGCGCCGACGAGGCCCTTGGGCGCCCTCGCCACGGCATAGCCGCCGTCGATCTCGATCGTCGCGCCGAGCTTCTCGAGCGCCATCAGCAAAAGATCGACCGGACGGGTTCCGATCGCGCAGCCGCCCGGCAACGACACTCGCGCCTCGCCCGTGCGGGCGAGCAGCGGTGCGATCACCCAGAAGCTCGCCCGCATCTTGGCGACCAGCTCATAAGGGGCGGTCGTGTCGACGATGGTGCGGGCGCGCAGATGCGCTGTCTGGCCGGACGCAGCCTCTTCGCCGGGCCGCTTGCCGTCGATCGAATAGTCGACCCCGTGGTTGCCGAGGATCCGCGCAAGCTGGCTGACGTCGGCGAGCCGCGGCAGATTCTCCAAAGTCAGCGTCTGATCGGTCAAGAGCGAAGCGATCATCAGCGGCAGCGCGGCGTTCTTCGCCCCCGAGATCGGGATCACACCGTTGAGCCTGGCTCCGCCACGAATCTGAATGCGATCCATTCCCCTTTTCCTTCCCGCAATTCAAGACCGTCAAACGCCGAGCAATCCGCAGTTCCGGATGGTCTTCCTAACGCTTCCGGTCGGGAGCCACAGGCGCATCGCCTTCGGCGACCGCCGAAGTAGCCCGGGCCGTCCGCCGCCGTTCCTGCGCCTTGCGCCGCTTCAGGTTCTCCCTGAGCAAGGCGGAGAGGCGATCCCTCCGGATGTCGTGATTCGATTTCGCCCTCTCGTCCCCGCCCATGGCGTCCCTCGCGATCAAAGTGGCGAACCTGAGGCTCGCCGGCGGCTTGATAGGGCCATGAGGGGCGGTGGAGCAAGACGAAACAGTCGGGAGGCGGCGCCTTTCTCCAAAGTCATCCGGCCTTTTCGATCAGGCTCAGCGCCGCCGCGCGAGCTTCATGGGTGATTTCGGCGCCGGCGAGCATCCGGGCGATCTCCTCGCGCCGCTCGTTCGCGCCGAGCCGGGCGACGCGCGTGACGACGCGCTCGCCCCGACCGGCGGCCGACTTCGCGATGCGATAGTGGCTCTGCGCCCGGGCCGCGACTTGGGGAGCATGGGTGACAGCCAGCACCTGGGCTCGCGCCGCGAGCCGGGCGAGACGCTGGCCCATCGCGTCCGCGACTGCCCCGCCGACGCCCGTATCGATCTCGTCGAAAACCAGGGTCGGAGCGGTGCCGCGTTCGGAAAGGCGCACCTTGATCGCAAGCAGAAAGCGCGCCAGCTCGCCGCCCGACGCCACTTTCATCAGCGGGCCCGCCCTCGCGCCGGGGTTGGTGCGAACGAGAAACTCCACCCGGTCGTAGCCGTTCGCCGAGACGAGCGCTTCGTCGCGGCCGAGCTCAACGGTGAACTCGGCGCGTTCGAGCTTGAGCGGCGGCAGTTCGGCCATCACGGCCTTTTCCAGCTCCCGCGCGCTCCGTTCGCGCGCGGCGCTGAGCGCGCCTGCCGCCACCGCGTAGTCGGCTTTGGCGAGCGCTAGGACCTCCGTGAGACGCTCGACTTCCTCCCGGCCGGCGTCGAGCCTCGCCAAGTCATCGGCGAATTTTTGCGCCCGCGCCGGCAGATCGGCGACCGACGCCCCATATTTTCGCGCCATGGCGCGGAGCGCGAACAGGCGCTCCTCGCATCGCTCGAGTTCGGCCGGCTCAAAGGCCGACGCTTCGATCGCCTCCTCGACGGCGCGCGTGGCGCTCTCAAGCGCCTCGATCGCCTCGTCCAGAGCCTTGACGCTCGGCTCGATCAGACCGGGCGCCTGGGGCATGCGTCGTTGCAGGCGGCGGGAGACCGAGAGAAGGATCGGCAGAACCGACGCGTCTCCCGCGAGGTGTTCCCCCGCCTCACGAATGTCGGCAGCGACTTTTTCGCCCTGCATCATCGCCTGCCGACGGATTGCCAGCGCCTCCTCCTCCCCCGGCTGGACGGCGAGGCGTGACAGCTCCTCATGCGCGTGACGGGCGAAATCGGCCTCCGCTTCCGCCGCCGAGACGCGGGCGCGCTCGGCCTCGAGCGCTTGCTCGACTTCGCGCAGCGCCAAAAACGCCTCTCGGGTCGCCGCGACTTGCGCCTCGAGCCGGCCACAGGCGTCGACCAAGGCGCGGTGGGTCGCCGGGTCGGTCAGCGCCCGCTCGTCGTGCTGACCATGGATCTCGACCAGCGAGGAAGCGAGCGACCGGAGAGCCTGCGCACTGACGCTCTGGTCGTTGACATAGGCGCGGGTGCGCCCGTCGGCGAGCTGCACCCGCCGCAGAATCAATTCGTCTCCGATTTCGATGTCCTGGCCTTCGAGCAGCGCATGCGCTGCGTGGCCCGGCGGCAGTTCGAAAACCGCCGTCACCTGGCCCTGGGCTTGGCCGTGCCGGACGAGGCCTGCCGTCCCCCCGCGCCCCAAGCGCCAACGAAAGGGCGTCGAGCAGGATGGATTTGCCTGCGCCGGTCTCGCCGGTAAGAATCGTGAACCCGTGGGAGAATTGAAGCTCCAGCTGCTCGATCAACACCACGTCGCGGATGGAGAGTCGCGCCAGCATGAGAGAGCTCGGGTCAGGATGGAACGACCGCGTGATAGATCTTCGACATCCAGGAGCCGGCGTCCTGGTGTGGCGACAACCCCTTTCCCTTCAGGAGCGCATAAGCGTCCTGGTACCATTGGCTGTCGGGAAAATTATGCCCGAGCACCGCCGCCGCCGTCTGCGCCTCCGAGGTGATCCCCAATCCCAGGTAGGCCTCAACGAGGCGATAAAGGGCCTCCTCAGCGTGCCGCGTCGTCTGGTAGTATTGCAATACGTTACGGAAGCGGTTGATTGCCGCTGTATAATTGTGGCGATTGAGATAAAAGCGGCCGATAGACATTTCCTTGCCGGCGAGCTGATCCTCGGTCACGGTTATCTTGAACTTGGCGTCTTCGACATATTCGGATTTCGGGTATTTCTTCACCAGGTCCTGAAAGGCGGCCAGTGACTTGGTCGCCGTTTCCTGGTCGCGGGAAATATCCGGGATTTGCTGATAATACGCATTGGCCTGCAGATAGAGCACATACGGCGCATCCGGCGAAGTCGCATATTCCTTCAGATAGCGCTCGGCCTGGGTTTCGGCGTCGGTGTAGGCGCCGGCCTGGTACTGGGCGTACACGGTCATCAGCAAACCCTTTTGCGCCCAGTCGGAGCTGGGATACTGCTTGCCGAGGTCGGTAAACTTCTTCGCTGCCTCCTGGGGAGCGCCGTTCGCCAACTTTTCCAGACCTTGGTCATAGGTTTTGCTCGCCGGCGTGTCGGGAACGATCTCCATCTTGTATTTTTCCGCCCCGAACGGGTTGAACTCGTCGAGCATCGAACAGGCAGAGGCGCCGGCGGCGATGGCGATCAGCGCGGCAAAAGCGCGCGTGAGCCGCATGGCGCAACAGGTCATGCCGAATTCGAGATTGGCCATAGGTTTAAAGACTCGATTGGTTGCAGGGAACGCGCAGCCGCCGGTTCGGGCGAGTCGGCTCTTACCCTAAGTCCGGCCGCTTCCGCCATCGTCCCGTCCGACATCTGGCGGGACAATTGACCGGAGATTGTGGCTTCATCGAGTCTCGAAGCGCAAATGTTTGCGGCGCGATGGGTCGGCGCAAAGATCAATCGGCGGCGGCGAAAGCAGCGGCGGCGGCAGGAACGTGGGCGCCCGAAGCAAAACCCTTAAGAAAGGCTTTCGTGGCCGGCGCCTCGACAAACTCGCAGGCCGTTCGATCGCTGAACAACGCCTCAAGCGCCATGGCGTTCAGCTT
Source organism: uncultured Alphaproteobacteria bacterium (assembly GCA_963820795.1). Taxonomy (GTDB): domain Bacteria; phylum Pseudomonadota; class Alphaproteobacteria; order Rhizobiales; family Beijerinckiaceae; genus Roseiarcus. The sequence goes on along the minus strand of CAWGBJ010000017.1, from coordinate 210,920 downwards.
GTGACCCGGGCGATAGCTCCGATAAACGCCGATGATCGGCGCTCCCGCCAGCGACAGATCGCCGACCGCATCCAGCGCCTTGTGCCGCACAAACTCGTCGGCATATCGAAGGCCCTCGGGATTGAGAACGATGTCACCGTCGATGGCGACGGAATTTTCGAGGGACGATCCGAGGGCAAAGCCCGCCTGCCACAGCTTCTTCACATCGCTCACGAAGCCGAACGTGCGAGCCCGCGCAATGTCGCGCCGGAAGGTGGCGGGGTCCAGGTTGAAGACGCGGCGCTGGCGGCCGATCGCCTTCGATTCGAAGTCGATTTCGACGTCGAGGCGAAAGCCTCGCTCGGCCGGAAGAAACTCGGCGCGGGCGTCGCCGCACTCGACGCGCACCGGTTTAAGGATCTTGAGATGGCGCCGTAGTCGGGGCTGCTGGACGAGGCCCGCCTGATCGATGGCGCCGACGAATTCGGCGGCGGAGCCGTCCATAATCGGGGTTTCCGGCCCGTCGATCTCGATCAGGACGTTGTCAACCTGCAGGCCGGAAACGGCGGCGAGCAGGTGTTCGACCGTGCTGACGCTGGCGCCCGAGGCATCGCCCAGCATGGTGCAGAGCGCGGTGCTGGTTACGTTCGACCGCCTCGCTTCGAGTATCCGCTCGCGCCCGTTGGGCAGACCGGTGCGCAGAAACACGACGCCCGAGTCGACGTCAGCGGGATGGAGGACAACCTGGGCCGGAGCGGCCGAATGAACGCCGACGCCGCTCACGGCGACTCGGTCGCGGAGCGTCTTTTGATAACCTACTCGCATACTTTACTGTCCCGGGCTTTCATGCGGCCCTGCTTGGCGGCCTTGTATGCGAAGAAGGCGCAAACTCCCCGCCTCAGGCCGACTCGAATTGCCGATCGTCTTCTGCCTCGCGCAGACGCCCAAACGACAGGCCTCTGCGAATCGTGTTCGGCGGAAAAGAGTAAGAGGCAAAACGTGTCGGAGCCAAATCACCTTTGGTGAACAAAAGTTACAACTCGGCCATAATCATTTTAGTCAACTTTTTCATGATGCTATCTTGGGCGCTGGTCCATGTCGTCTGTCGAAATTGTGTCCGATCGCGGCGGCGGGCGACGGCCGATGGTGATCGGCCGTCACGAATCATTTCGGCTGTCGCCGCAGAAATGCCGGGATATCGAGATGATCGTCCTCGGTAACAGGCGGACGATGCACGGGGCGACCGTGCGTGTCGAGGGCGCTCGGCAGCGCGCGCGCCAATTGCGGGCGCGGTTGCGGACGAGCAAACTCGGACGGCTGGACTGGCGCCGGATAGGTCCTTGGGGCCGCTGGCTGCAAGGCCGGGCCCGTAGCCGGCAAGGCTGGGCCGGTCGTTCGCGGCGCAGGCTCCTCGTCATGCCGGGTAATGCCGAATGCCGCCAGCTTCTCGAGCAGCGAACGGCGGCGAGTCTCCGGTGGCGACGGAGCGGTGGCGCCTTGCGCCTCCCTCAGCGCCCGGAACTGATTTTGCGCCACCTGCGGCAGGTCCTCGATCTGCGGCATTCGCGCCCCCCGAGTCGCCGGTTGTTCCGGCGCTGGCGGAATGAAGTCGGTCTCCTCGTCCTCCTCAGGCTCCTGGTACGACTCGATCGGCCCCGGGAACGCGGTGACGGGCGATTGAAGCGGCTGGATCTCGACGTCTGCGACGACCGGGGTAGGCTGCGCCGCTTCGACCGGCGCCAGGGTGGGCGGCGCGGTCCGGACCGGAGCGGGGGCCGGGACGCGGCGCGGCGCAGGTTCGGGCCGGGCGTGAACTGTTACAGGTTCGATCTGCGAAATGGCGAGCTGATCGATGCCGGTCGCCACCACCGAGACGCGCACCACGCCGTCGAGCGAGGGCTCGAAGGTCGCGCCGAGGATGATGTTGGCTTCCTCGTCAACCTCCTGGCGAATGCGGCTCGCGGCTTCGTCGACCTCGTAGAGGGTCAGATCGTTGCCGCCGGTGATCGAAATCAGAAGACCCCGCGCGCCCTTCATCGACGTCTCGTCGAGCAGCGGATTGGCGATCGCCGCCTCCGCGGCGAGGACGGCGCGCCTTTCGCCGGTCGCTTCGCCCGTGCCCATCATCGCCTTGCCCATCTCGTTCATGATCGAGCGCACGTCGGCGAAGTCGAGGTTGATCAGTCCCTCCTTGACCATCAGGTCGGTGATGCAAGCGACGCCCGAATAAAGGACCTGATCGGCCATTGCGAAGGCGTCGGCGAAGGTCGTCTTTTCGTTGGCGACGCGGAAAAGGTTCTGGTTCGGGATGATGATCAGTGTGTCGACCGCCTTCTGCAGTTCGTTGATGCCTGCCTCCGCGACCTTCATCCGCCGGCCGCCCTCGAAGTGGAATGGCTTGGTGACCACGCCGACCGTCAGGATGCCCATCTCGCGCGCCGCACGGGCGATGACCGGGGCCGCGCCGGTGCCGGTGCCTCCGCCCATGCCGGCGGTGACGAAGACCATATGCGCGCCCGCGAGGTGATCGCGGATCTCTTCCAGCGCCTCTTCGGCAGCGGCCTTGCCGACTTCGGGCTTGGAGCCTGCCCCGAGACCCTCAGTCACCTGAAGGCCCATCTGGATGATTCTCTCGGCGCGCGACGAGGTGAGCGCCTGCGCGTCGGTGTTGGCGACGACGAAGTCGACCCCGGAGAGACCCGAGACGATCATGTTGTTGACCGCGTTGCCGCCGGCGCCGCCGACGCCGCAGACCATAATGCGGGGCTTCAGTTCCCGGAGTTCGGGGGCTTTGATAGTGATCGACATGTTTGCCTCATCGCGTTGGGCGCCCGGCGACGCCGATTGAGCTTCCCGTGACCGCTTTCCTTCCGCCCTCCGTCGCCGAGGGCCGAACCCTGTCAAAAACTCGCTTTCAGCCAGCGCCCGACCCGCGCCGCATATCCGCTGTCCTCATGCGCCTGGGTTGCCGCCGCCCGCGCCGGTTCGAAATATTCGAGTCCCGCCATCTGCGGATAGACCATCAGTCCGACGGCGGCGGCGAACGACGGATTCTTGCCCGATTCCGGCAGGCCCTCGATTCCGAGCGGCCGCCCGATCCTGGCCTGGCTCGAGATGATGGTCCGCGTCAGTTCCGGTAGACCCGTCAACTGGCAGGCGCCGCCTGTCATCACCAGCCTGCGGCTGGCCTCGGCGGCGTAGCCGGAGGTTTTCAACCGGTCGCGGACGAGCTCGAGAATTTCCTCGACCCGCGGGCGAATGATCCGCACGAGTTCGGATTTCGGCAGATGGCTCGCATGGTCCATGTCGTCGCCGAGACGGTTGACGGCGATCGATTCGCGATCGTCGGAGGGCGAGGCGATGCACGCGCCGTAGAGCGTCTTCAGGCGCTCGGCGTCGGTGACCGAAATGTTGAGCCCGCGGGCGATGTCCCGCGTCACGTGAATTCCGCCCACGGCGACGGCGTCGACGTGGATGAGCCGGCCGCGGGAAAACACACCGACCGAGGTCGATCCGCCGCCGAAGTCGACGACCGCGGCGCCGAGCTCGGCCTCGTCGTCGACCAGCGTGGACAGTCCGGTCGCATAGGGGGTCGCGACCATCGCCTCGACGCGCAGATGGCATCGCTCGACGACCAGCATCAAATTGCGCGCCGCTGCAGAATCGCAGGAAGCGACATGAAGGTCGACGCCGAGCTCCTCGCCGATCATGCCTTTGGGATCTTGCACGTCGGGCGTCGCATCCAGGGCGAAAGAGGTCGGCAGAGCGTGCAGGACGATTCGTCCCGGATGCGCGTTGGCGGCGGACGCGGCGGCGAGCACCCTGTGGACGTCGTGTTCGGCCACAGTCTTGCCGCGGATCGCCGTTCTCGCGCTGAAACGGCGTGAAGCCAGGAGCCCCCCCGACATGTTGACGATGACGCCGCCGACCTCGACGCCTGCCATCCGTTCGGCAGCGTCGACCGCAAGGCGCACCGCATGTTCGGCGGCCTGAAGGTCGATCACGGCCCCGCCCTTGACGCCCGCCGACCGCTGATGGCCGATACCGAGAACTTTGCAGCGATGGGTGCGGCCACGAAGCGCGTCGGAGGGCAGCATCGGGCTCAAGCGGGCGACGAGGCAGATGATCTTAGAGGCGCCGACGTCGAGGACCGAAAGGATGGCGCTTTTGCGCGCCGGCAGTTGGCGCATGCGCGGCGGGAGTGCGCGGAAGCTCACGGCTGCCCCCCCTTTTTGGGCGCATGCGCTTGCGCCCAGGCGTTGGCCGATTCCTCCGTCAGCCGTACAAAGACGCGGTCGGAGACACGTAGGTCGACCGCCAGGATGTCGCGTTCGAGGATGCGCGACTGACGCTCAAGACGCAAAAGAGCGGCGATGGCGGCCTCTGGATCGGCCTCCGGCAGCTTGATGTCGATGCCGGACTTCAGGTGCAGATTCCACCGGCGCTGGCCGACTAGGACGCCGGCTTCGACGCGCGGCTTCAGTTCGGCGAGGGCGTTGAGCAGTCCGACGAACTCACGGATACGCTGATTGGCGCCTTCGCCGACGACGAAGGGCAAATCGACGTAGCGGCCGTCGTGCATCTCGTCGATCGGCGCGCCGTCGGCGGCGATGGCGCGGACCTCGCCGTCCTTCTGCCAGACGCCGTAGGGCGTGCGCTCGACGATGTCGACGACGATCTGGTTTGGATAAAGCTTGCGCACGCTCGCCTGCTTGACGAGCGGATCGGCCTCGAGCCGCGCCCGGGCGGCGGCGACGTCGAAGAACAGAAGGGAGCTTTTCGAGCTGATGCCGGCGAGCGCCAGGATCCGCGCTTCACTGAGGTGCGTTGCGCCCGACACGGTCACCATTTCGACGCCAAAGCCGATCTTACCGGCGATGAGATCGCCGATGCCGCCGTGGTGGGCGACAAATGAATCGAATTGGCCGCCGCGGATCGCGCCGAGCCCGGCCGCGCCGAGGAGAACCGCCAGAACCAGCGCGATCTCGAGCGCGATCGGCGGCGGACGGTCGAGCGGAAGTCGAAAGCGCCACGACCCTCGCATCGAGCGCTCGCGCCGCAGAAGCACCTTGACGGGTGCTGTCCGGGACTGGACGCCGGCGAGCACGGGCCTGGCGGCCGGCGGCCATTCGAGCGCTGCCTTCAGCGATCGCACGAGGCGTCCTCCACCATCCAGGCGACGAGTTCGCCGAACGACAGGCCCGCATGGGCCGCCATGTCTGGCACCAGCGAGGTTTCGGTCATGCCGGGCTGCGTGTTGACTTCGAGGCACACGAGCTCGCCCTCTTCGCCCTTGGTGTCGTCGAATCGGAAGTCGGCCCGACTCACGCCGCGGCAGCCGAGCGCCCGATGCGCCTTGAGAGTCAAGTCTTGGACCTTGTGGTAAATATTTGGTTTAATATTTGCCGGGAGAATATGTCTCGAGCCGCCTTTGGCGTATTTTGCCTCGTATCCGTAGAACGCTTCGGAAACCGGCTGGATTTCGATCACCCCGAGCACGCGATCGCCCATGGCCGCGCAGGTCAGCTCCATGCCGTCGACGAATTGCTCGGCGAGAATCATGTCGCCGTAGGGCCAGTCGTCGCGCCCAACTTCCTGCGGGGGATGGGCGCGGTCCTGCTTGACGATGATGACGCCCAGGGAAGAACCTTCGTTGATGGGCTTGAGCACATAGGGCGGCTCCAGCGCATGACGATGCGCGGCCTCATGGCGATCAATCGTGACGCCGTGGGGAACCGGAACGCCGGCGGCGGCGAGCACGAGTTTGGCTAGGTCCTTTTGCGCGGCCAGCGCCGAAGCGAGCACGCCGGAGTGGGTGTAGGGGATGCGCAGGATCTCGAGCACGCCCTGGATCGTGCCGTCCTCGCCGACGCGCCCGTGCAGGGCGTTGAAGGCGACGTCCGGCCTGAGGCGGGCGAGCGTGTCGGCTATCGACCGGTCGACGTCGATGCGGGTCACCCGATAGCCCATGGTCTCGAGCGCGTCGGCGCAGCCGCGGCCGGAACTGAGCGAAACCGGGCGCTCCGCCGACCAGCCGCCCATCAGCACCGCGACATGCTTCATTCGCCCTCGCCAACTTTGAGTGGCCTCGGCCGACGGATCCGACTTCGCCGGGCCTCGATTGAGCGCGGCTCCAGCACGGCTGAGCGGCAACGCAAAGTTAAGCGAGAATTAAGCCGCAGGATTTAACGGCGCGTTAACCCGGAGCCGCCGGACAGCGCCCGCTCACCGACAAAATTAGCCCAATGCGCCTCACCGCGCCCGAGTCCAGGACATGGACTTGCAGATGAGGCCGCCGAAAACGCAGCCGGCGGTAACGAGCCGTTCGCCCGATAGGGTCATCTTGCCGCTATAGGTTTTGCCGTCTTCTGGGTTGAAGGCCGAGCCGGTCCAGGAATTTTCGTCGCGCGGCTTCATGTCGAAGAACACCTGCTGGCCGACCTTGCCCGGGTCGTTCGGGTCGCGCAGCCACGAGATCGAGCCGCAGAGGGCGCCGCTGCCGCAGTTCGCAAAGCGCACCTTCGCCTTGCCATCCTCGCGGCGCCATTCGCCCTTGACGTCCCCAGCGATCGTCGCCGAGGCCGCGGTCGCCAGAACGGCGGCGATCACGAGCGCTCGCAGCATGATTGTCCTCCCCGAATGTCGCCGAGGCAATCTCAGCGGACGAGCGCCCCGCGTCAAGCCGCAACCGTCCGCGGCCATTCCGGGCGATAGCCGGACGCCAGCGCTGCGACGGTCGAAGGGGGCGTCAGAACCTCGACCTCGGCGGCGCGAACGGGCGCGAACGGCGCGCCATAGCCGGCAAAACTCCACGGCTCAGCCTGTCCTGCCTTCAACGCGTGGGCGCGGCCTTCCCAGAGGATCATCGTTCCGTCCGGCAGCGCGCCTAGCCGCGCCCGCCACAGGCGCCCGCCGCCAGCGGCCAGCCGCTCGCGGTGCAGGACATCGTCAATCGCATCCGCTCCGCCGGGCGCGCCCGGAAACGCCGCTTGAAAGGCCTTCGCCGCGGCGCGCCGGCATTCGAAACAGGGACGGTGTCCCGCCGCCAGCGCGGTCGGCTCGTCGAGAAAGAAGAGTTCGGTGTAGAAGCGGCCCCAGACATCGCGTCTCCGGCCCCTGAAGTCGCAGCGGCAGACGAGCCAGCGTTTCGACGCCCACCTTCGCGAGCCGAGCGTCCGGTCGTCGCGATGGATGCGGCCGCCGCGGTTGCCCATCATTGCGCCGCGCTCGGCCACGGCGTGGAGTTCACCGAACGGATCGACCCGGTTCTGCAAAGGCCGCCGGCCGTCGTCTCGCTCGGGGGTCATGCGGGAAGATGGCCCGGGCCGAAGGACTCCGGCAACAACTCGGGCAACCGGAAGGTCCTGCGCACCCCAGCCGGGTCGGCGACATGGACCAGGGTCTCTGCGTCGGCGAATTCGCGGATGCGCTGGCGACAGCCGCCGCAGGGGGTGCAGAGCGCCTCACCGTCGCCAATGACGCAGATCTCGGCGATCCGGCGCTCGCCGGCCTGCGCCATGGCGGAAATAGCGCTCGTCTCGGCGCAGACGCCCTCCGGGTAGGCGGCGTTCTCGACGTTGCCGCCCGAAAAGATCGCGCCGCCCGGGGTTCTGAGCGCCGCGCCGACGCGAAACTGCGAGTAGGGCGCGTAGGCGTTCGTCTGCGCCGCCCTCGCCGCGGCGAACAGGGCCGCGAGCGGCTCATCGCTCTTTGACATAAGGGATTCCCGAGGCCCGCGGCGGGATCGCCTTGCCGATGAACCCGGCGAGCAGCACGACTGTCAGAATGTAGGGCAGCGCCTCGATCGCCTGAACCGGCACGGGGCCGATGACAGGCAGTTCGACGCCCTGCAGGCGGATCGCGACGGCGTCGAGAAGGCCGAACAGAAGACAGGTCGCGAGCGCCGGCCACGGCCGCCATTTGGCGAAAACGAGCGCGGCGAGAGCGATGAAACCTCTGCCAGCGCTCATATGCGGCTGGAAATAAGCCTCCTCGGACAGCACCAGATAGACCCCCGCCAGCCCGACCAGCACGCCGCAGATGACGACCGCGCTGTAGCGCAACGCGCGGACCGAGATGCCGGCGGTGTCGACGGCGGCCGGATTCTCGCCGACCGCTCTCAGTCGCAAGCCGAAGCGGGTGCTGTACAGCGCCCAGTAGGTCAGCGGCACGATCAAAAAGGCGAGATAGGTGATGAGGTCGTGACCGGAGATGAGATGCTGATAGATCGGGCCGACGACAGGAATGGCGCCGATCTGATGGACGAACGGCAGTTGAATAGCGCCGAACTGGGCGGAGGACGGCAATTCCGGCGTGCGCCCGCCCTGCGACCAGATGGCGTTGCCGACGAGCGCAGTCAGGCCGTCGGCGACCATGTTGATCGCCGTGCCTGAGACGATCTGGTTGGCGCGCTGGTCGATCGAGGCATAGCCATGCACGAGCGAAACGACAATGGTTGCAGCGACGCCGGCGGCGACGCCGAGCCAGACGCTGCCGGTGAAGGTCGCGGCCGCGGCGGAGGCGAAGGCGCCGACCAGAATCTTGCCCTCGAGGCCGATGTCGACGACGCCGGAGCGTTCCGACCAGAGGCCGGCGAGGCAGGCGAGGATGAGTGGAACCGCGAGCCGAATTCCGGAGGCGAAGACGACGATGAACGATTCGAACCAGCCCATCGGCCTCGCCTCTAGATCGGCGGCTGGGCGGTGCGCCGCGCCAGCAATGTCGCGACGGGACGGCGGAACATGTGCTCGAGCGCGCCGGCGAACAGCACGACGAGACCCTGGATGACGACGATCATGTCGCGGCTGATCTTCGGCTTCTCGAAAGCGAGCTCGGCGCCCCCCTGGTAGAGTACGCCGAACAGGATCGCCGCCAGAATGATGCCGACCGGATGTGCACGGCCCATCAGCGCCACCGCAATGCCGACGAAGCCGAAGCCTGCGGTATATTCGAGGATGAGCCGGTGCTCTTCGCCGAGGATCACATTGACCGCCAGGCCGCCGGCCAGGGCGCCCGAGAGGAGCGTAGTCACGATGGTGATGCGCGCCGGCGAAATGCCGCCGTAGATCGCCGCGGTTGGATTGGCCCCGACGGTCCGGATCTCGTAGCCGAGGCGCGTGCGCCAGACGATAAGCCAGACGGCGAGCGCCGCCGCCAGGGCCAGAAGAAACGACAGGTTGAACGGCGTGACCGGCCAATGAACGCCGAACTGGGCGAGGATCTCGTGAAACTGGGGAACCCGGCCATTCCAGGGGAACGGGGGGGTCTCCGCATTCATCTGGCCGGGGACGCGCAGGACGTCGACCAGCAGGTAGCCCATGATGGCGGAGGCGATGTAGTTGAACATGATCGTCGTGATGACGATGTGGCTGTCGCGGTAGGCCTGCAGGTAGCCGGGAATGGCGGCGAATGCGGCGCCGAACAGGGCGGCGCCGAGGATCGCGGCGAAGACGAGAGTGTAGCCTGGCAGGAAGCCGAGATGGAGGGCGACGAGCGCGGCGCCGAGGCCCGCGATGTAGGCCTGCCCTTCGACGCCGATATTGAAGAGGCCGGCGTGAAAGCAGATCGCGACCGCGAGCCCGGTGAAAATGAAACTCGTCGCGTAATAGAGCGTGAAGCCGATGCCTTCGAGATCGCCGAGCGCGCCGGTGATGAGGATCTGCACCGCCTCGAGCGGATTCTCGCCGATCGCCAACACGACGAAACCGGATATGACAAAGGCGGCGGCGACGTTGACCAGCGGGATCAGCGCGACGTCGGCCCAGGTCGGCAGAGGCTTGAGCGGGGCGCTCATGCGGCGCGCTCGCTGACGCCCGCCATCAGGAGGCCGAGGTCCTGGGCGTTCGTCTCCTCGGGCCGTCTTTCGCCGGTAATCCGACCGCCGCAGAGCACGATGATGCGGTCGGAGAGGGCGAAGATCTCGTCGAGCTCGACCGAGACGAGCAGGAGGGCCTTGCCGGCGTCGCGCTGAGCGACGATGCGCTTGTGGATGAACTCGATCGCGCCGATGTCGACGCCGCGCGTCGGCTGGCCGACCAGAAGGATCTTCGGATTGCGTTCGATCTCGCGCGCCAGCACGAGCTTCTGCTGGTTGCCGCCGGAGAAATTGGCGGTCTTGAGCAGCGGGGCGCGCGGCCGGACGTCGAAGGCCTCCATCTTCTTCTCCGCGTCAGCGATAATGGCGCCGCGGTCATAGAAGAGACCCGTGCCGTAGACCCGCTCGTAGTGAAATCCGAGCATCGCGCTTTCGCAGGCCTCGAACGGCATGACGAGGCCGACGCGGTGGCGGTCTTCCGGCACATGGCCGATGCCGATCAGGCGCTCGTCGTGCGGATTGTGCTCCGGTGCAGGAAGCGGCTCGCCGTCGATCAAAATGCCGCCGCCGCTCAAGGCACGGATTCCGGCGAGCGCCTCGAGGAGCTCGGACTGGCCGTTGCCGGCGACGCCCGCGATGCCGAGGATTTCGCCCTCCCTCAGGACGAAGGAGACGCCGTCCACGCGCACGACGCCCCGGTCGTCGCGTACGACGAGGTTCTTGACCTCCAGCGCCACGCGGCCCGGATGCGCCTCGCCCTTGTCGATCTTGAGAATGACCTTGCGCCCGACCATGGCGTCGGCGAGCTCGGCCGGCGAGGTCCGGGCGGTGTCGACGGTCGCGACCATTTCGCCGCGCCGCATCACCGAGACGCGGTCGGTCAGGCTCATGATCTCGCGCAGCTTGTGCGTGATGAAGATGATCGTCTTGTGCTGGCTCTTGAGCACCCGCAGCATCTCGAAAAGCTGGTCGGCTTCGGCCGGGGTCAGAACCGCGGTCGGCTCGTCGAGCACCAGGATTTCCGCGCCGCGCACGAGCGCCTTGAGGATTTCGACGCGCTGTTGCAGGCCGACGGACAATTCGCCGACGATCGCGTCCGGATTAACTTCGAGACCGTATTCCTTGCCAAGCACTGCCAGGCGCTTGCGGATCGCGCGCGCGCCGCCGGCGAGCAGCGGGCCGCCCTCGGCCCCGAGCATCACGTTCTCGAGCACGCTCAAAGGCGGCACCAGCATGAAGTGCTGATGCACCATGCCGATGCCGTGGCTGATCGCCTCGCGCGGGGAGCGGATGCGCACCGCCTTGCCGTTGACGCGGATCTCGCCGGCGTCGGCCTCGTAGAAGCCGTAGAGGATCGACATCAGCGTCGACTTGCCGGCGCCATTCTCGCCGACGATGCCGTGGATGACCCCGCGCTCGACGACGAGGTTGACGTTGCGGTTGGCGTGAACCGGACCGAAGCTCTTGTCGATGCCGATCAGCTCGATCGCTGGAGGGGCCTTGCCGGCCTCGGTGGTCACGCCCTTCCCCCGAGAGTTAAGCATTCGCTGGCCCCTCGCGTACCCTACGCGCCGCTGACGCGGCGCCCCTCAGCGCGAGAGACTCAGGCTCGTTCTCTTTCTAAAGGCCGTCATTTGACAGCGATGCGAGGCATCGCGTCTCTCACATCGGGCACTTGTTGTCAGTCATGTAGTCGTGCACCTGGATCTTGCCCGAGATGATGTCCGCCTTCGCCTGGTCGGCCTTCGCCTTGACGGCCGCGGTGAGAATATTCTTGTTGTTGTCGTCGACCGCATAGTCGACGCCGCCTTCCTTCAGACCGAGATACTCCTCTCCAGCCTTCCAGGCGCCGTTCTTGGCGTCCATGAACGACTTGTAGGTCGCGACGTCGACGTGCTTCAGCATCGACGTCAGCACGTGGCCAGGGAACAGGCCGTTCTGGTTCGAGTCGACGCCAATGCCGAACTTGCCGGCGTCGGCCGCCGCCTTGAGCACGCCCTGTCCGGTTGCGCCGGCGGCGGCGTAGACGATGTCGGCGCCGCGGTCCATCTGCGACTTGGCGAGTTCGCCCCCCTTGACCGGATCATTCCAGGCAGCAGGGGTAGTGCCGGTCATGTTGGCAAACACTTCGTCCTTGCCGCCGCTCGCGTATTTGACGCCCTGTTCGTAGCCGCATTGGAACTTCGAGATCAGCGGGATGTCCATGCCGCCGACGAAACCAACCTTGCTGGTCTTCGATGTGTCGGCGGCGATCACCCCGACGACGAAGGAGCCCTCGTGCTCTTTGAAGCGGATCGACTGCACGTTGGGCTTGTCGACCGTAGTGTCGATGATGGCGAACTTGGTGTTGGGGAACTCGTCGGCGATCTTGCCGAGCGCCGTGGCCCAGGCGAAGCCGACGGTCATGATCGGCGAATAGCCGTCCTTGGCGAATTTGCGCAGCACCTGCTCGCGCTGGGCGTCGTTCTGGATCTCGAGGTCGCGGAAGGGGATGCCGGTGTCCTTGGTGAATTTCTCGGCGCCATGGAAGACGCCTTCATTGAACGACTTGTCGAACTTGCCGCCAAGGTCGTAGACGACGGCGGGCTTGACGTCGGCCGCATAGGCGGCGGAAACGAGACTGCACGCGAAAACGCTCGCGAGCAGAGTGGATTTGCGACCGAACATACTAGACCTCCGGGTGACGGCGCGCGCCGAACTCAAAACCTGACCAGACGGTCAAACTAAGTCCGACGACTCCGGAGCTCTCGAGCATTCCGTCCTTCCCTCAAGGACTTCGTCTCGACCGATCGACGCCGGAGCCGGTTGGACTGCTTAACCGACTAACGCCTCGACACTATGCGCCGGATTCCGTGAGGGCAAGCCGAGAGCGTGGTTTGCCGCCGGAATTCTCGCGCCGTAGGACAAGACCCGCGAGCCGTGGCTTACGCATCGTCAGTTGAACAAGGAGGAAACGCTTTCTTCCTTGGCGATGCGGGCGATCGCCTCGCCGATCAGCGGCGCGATCGAGATGACGCGGATGTTGCGGGCGACCCGGACGGCCTCGGTTGGCGCAATCGTGTCGGTCAGCACGAGTTCGGTCAGTTTCGAGGCGGCGACGCGGGCGACCGCGCCCCCGGACAGGACGCCGTGGGTGATATAGGCCGAAACGCTCGCGGCGCCGGCGTCGAACAGCGCGTCGGCGGCGTTGCAGAGCGTGCCGCCCGAATCGACGATGTCGTCGAGCAGCACGCAGTTGCGGCCAGCGACGTCGCCAATGATGTTCATCACTTCCGATTCGCCCGCGCGCTCGCGCCGTTTGTCGACGATAGCCAGCGGAGCGTCCAGGCGCTTGGCGAGCGCCCGCGCCCGAACCACGCCGCCGACGTCGGGCGAGACGACCATCACGTTCTTGCCGCCGCCGTTGCGCGACTGGATGTCGCGCACCATGGTCGGCGCGGCGAACAGGTTGTCGGTCGGAATGTCGAAGAACCCCTGGATCTGGCCGGCGTGCAGATCGACGGTCAGCACCCGGTCGGCGCCGGCGCGGGTGATGAGATTGGCGACGAGCTTGGCCGAGATGGGCGAGCGCGAGCCGGCTTTCCTGTCCTGCCGGGCGTAGCCGAAATAGGGGAGGACCGCGGTGATGCGATGGGCCGAGGCGCGCCGCAACGCGTCGATCATGATCAGGAGCTCCATCAGGTTGTCGTTCGCCGGATAGGAGGTCGACTGGATGATGAAGGCATCTCGTCCGCGCACGTTCTCGAGGATCTCGACGAAAATCTCCAGGTCGGCGAAGCGGCGGACGTGGCAGCCAGTCAAGGGCTCGCCGAGATAGGCGGCGATCGCCTCGGCGAGCGGCCGATTGGAATTGCCGGCCAAAACTTTCATCTTGCCGAGCACGGCGCTTCTCCAAAGGCGCGCTCATGCGCTGCGATAGAGCGGACGCGGCGGGTCATAGCAGCCGGTCGGCGCGCGAACAACATGACGTTTGGATTACGGCCCCTTCGCCTTGCTCGCCTGTCCAGAAGGCAAAAGGATCGTTCACTCGGCGTAGCTGATCGCCGACCCGCCGGGAGCCGCTTCCGGCGTGTTCGACAGATAGGCGGCAAGATCGTCGGCGCATTGGGCGGCGATGCTGTCGACCGCCGCAGCATTGACCATGGCCCAGGGGTCGTCGCCCGAACCGCGGATCACGAGCGTGTCGCTGAGGCGCTGCGCCCGCTGTTTGTCCGGGGTGAACACATCCCAGACGACGTCGATCGCCGCGCCGTCCTGGACCAGCGAAGCGCTGAGATAGCCCCGCACCAGATAGCGCGCGGAGGTCGGCGCCGCGACCACGATCTGACGCGCCGCGGCGGCCTGGTCGAGGCTCTGGTCGAATTCAGCAGCGAGTTCGGCCGGCGCGCCCTGGACCGATATGATCGCCATCGTTGCGCCGGCCATGCTGGCGTCAGGGCGCCGCACGAACTGCTGCACGCCGGCGCTCGCCGTCACGTCGCCGGCGGTCTCGACGCAGCCGCTGAGCGCCATCGCGCCAAGGAGCGCCAATGCGCTCCATGCAAATCCGCTTGGCGGCGCAATCGCGCCCGCCACATGCCGCCTCACGCCCGAAGCCCTCCCGCCTCGCGGCTGCCGCCGCAGCGTTCGTTAACAAAGCCCTAACGGCGCAATTGCTAGCGCCATTGCCGCGCCCTTGTCGAGTCCGGGAGCGGAAGCGCCGGAGGTCGCATTGTCACATTCTCACAACGCAACGATTCAACCCGAGGCTCAGCGGCTGGCTTTGAAGTGCCGCAGTGGCGCGTCCTTTCCATTTCTCTCAGGAAGCTTCCAAAAGCTTCGATTTGTTTCCAGCGGCTTCCAAACGCCCTTCAATTTCCTTCCGAAGAATTCAATTATGGCGTAACCTACTAAAAACGGGACTTTTGCGGCGGGCGCGGCGGCAAACCCTTCAACTGCGCGATCTCGTCCTTCAGCGTTTGGTTCTCACCCGCAGACCCGCCTCAACTTGGTTTGCCGTCTCGCACGCCGCCGCAACCGCTCGACTTCGCCAATCAATTGGCGAACCACGCCGATCAACTCATCCGGCGTCAAGCGTTCAAGCGAACCAAATCGAGCCAGGTGACATGCACGGCTTGAATCAAGTTTCCATCAACTGTTCCTTTCCGCCCAGCAACTGCCCCGGTCACCGGTTGCCTGGGCGAAACCAGCAAAGTGGAACGGCACGCCTCTGCGCCGCAAGGCGGGGGCGCATTGCGCGACGACTCACTAGCCTTCGGGCCGCTTTCTCCCGCAAGACCCGCAAGGAAAAGTGGGTCAGAACCCCTCGGGCTTGCCGACCACGGTCGTGTAGAGGGAGCCGTCGCCGAAGGCGCGCTCGGCGGCGCGCTTAAGGCTCTCTGCGGTCACTTCGGCAATCCTTTGGTTGCGCTCGACAAGCCAGTCAGGGCTGCGGCCTTCGAGCTGGATATGGACGAGCTGCGAGGCGATCTTGACGGAGGTGTCGAAGCGCAGCGGATAGGAGCCGATGAGAAAGGTTTTGCCCTTTTCCAGCTCCGCTTCGCTCAGGCCTTTCATCGCCACGTCGCGGATCTCGGCCGAGGCGACTTCGAACGATTCTCGCGCCCGCTCGTTCTTGGTCGTCGTGCCGCCGTAGTAGAAGCCGCCGTGATCGAGGGCGTGGAAATTGCCAAACACCGTATAGGCGAGGCCGCGCTTCTCCCTGACCTCGCGGAAGAGGCGAGAGGTCATGTTGCCGGAGCCGCCGAGAACGTGCGCGGCTACGACGCTGGCGATGAAATCCGGATCGTCGCGCTTCAGACCCGGGCGGCCGAAGCGGATCGTCGACTGCGGGATGTCGAGCCTAACGACGTCGACCTTGCCCAGAGGTCCGAAACCCGCCTCGGGCACGGGCTTGAGATCGCCCCTCGCCGCCAGGTCGGCGAACGCCCTGTCGACTAGGTCAGCGGCGCCGGCCGCATCGATCGCGCCGACGACCGCGATGACGAGCTGATCGCGCGCCAGCACGCGCTTCGCCGCGGCGAGGAGATCGGCCCGCTCGATCCGCGCCAGCGTCTCGAGCGACCCATCGGACGGCTGCCCGTAAGGATGGCCGGGAAAGGCATGCGCCTTCCAGCTCTTGGCCGCGACCGCGTTCGGTTCGTTGGCCTCGTGGCGGAGCCGCGCGTTGGCATGCTCGCGCACCCTGAGGAACGGCTCCTCGTCGAAACGCGGCGCGTTCACGGCGAGGCGCAGGAGGCCGGTCGCGCGGTCGAGGTTCCGGGCAAGCGTTCGCATCCGGCCGCCGAGGTAATCGCGGTCGTTGTTGAACGAGAGCTCGATCGCCTTCTCGTCGAGGGCGCGCTGGAAGGCCTGCGAATCGAGGTCGCCGGCGCCTTCGTCGAGCAGATACGTCATTAGCGCGGAGAGGCCGGCCTTGTCTGCCGGATCCTGCGAAGCGCCGCCGCGCATGGCGAATTCGAGCGAAACGAGGGGCACCGCATGGGATTCGACCAGCCAGAACTTGAGGCCGCGCGGGCTCGTGACCGTCTTGACCCTGACAGCGGTCTCGGCGGGCGGAACAGCGATGCGCTTCTGCATGTCAGGCGTTTCCCAAATTCAGGATTTTCTCTTGGCGCCCAGGGGGCGCGGCAGCGAGTCCCTCAGGCGGCTTCCTCCTCCAGCGGCAGGAGGTGTCCGGTAACCGCCGGCTTGTGCTCGAGCCAGCGGCGCGCCGCCGCCATCACGGCTTCCGCGTCGACCGCGTCGATCTTCGTGGGCCACCCCTCGACCTCGCTGAGCGATTGGCCGACGGCGAGCGAGGAACCGTACCAGCGCGCCAGATCGGACTGACTGTCGCGGGCATAGGTCGCATCGGCGACCAGGCGGGTTTTGGAGCGTTCGAGCGCGGCCTCGTCGACCCCTTCCCTGAGGAAATCGGCCAAAGCCCGATCGAACGCCTTGTCGAGCGTCTCGAGCGTGACGCCCGGCGCCGGCGTGATCATGACGATGAACCGGCTCTGATCGAGCGCGGTTCCGTGATAAAAGGCCCAGACCGACACGGCGAGCTTCTCCTCCATGACGAGCCGGCGGTAAAGAAAGCTCGTCTGGCCGCCGCCGAGTAGATGGCCAAGGACTTCGAGCGCTTCCCACTCGCCGGGCTTGGCGGTGCGGCAGGAGGGCGCGAGATAATGGCGCTGCCAGTTCGGCTGCTCGACCTTCTCGTCCTTGACCGTCACCAGCCGGTCCGCGACGGTCAGCGGCTCGACCGGCCGGATGCGCTCGAGCTTGGCCCCACGAGGCTTGACCTTGCCGTAAGTCTCCTCGGCAAGGGCCAGCGCTTCGTCGGGTTCGGCGTCGCCGGCGACGACGACGATGGCGTTCTCGGGCGTATAGAAGCGCTGATAATAGGCTAGCGCGTCCTCGCGTTTCAGCCCCTCGATCTCGTGGCCCCAGCCAATGATCGGGACGCCATAGGGGTGGTGGGTGAAGAGCGTCGCCTGCACCGCTTCGCCGAGCTGCGCGCCCGGATCGGTGTCGGCGTGCATCCGGCGCTCCTCAAGGACGACGTCCCGTTCGGGCGCGACCACCTCGTCGGTCAGCACGAGCCCGGTCATGCGGTCGGCCTCGAAGGCCATGCAGGCGCGCAAATGCTGCCGGGCGACCTGCTGGAAATAGGCAGTGAAGTCGGAGCTGGTGAAGGCGTTCTCCTGGCCGCCGATCTCCGAAATGAATTCAGAAAACTCGCCCTTAGGATGCGCCTTTGTTCCCTTGAACATCAGGTGCTCGAGGAAGTGGGCGATGCCCGACTTGCCCGGCGGATCGTCGGCGGCGCCGTTGCGGTACCAGATCATGTGGGTGACCACCGGCGCCCGATGGTCGGGAATGACCACGACCTCGAGCCCGTTGGCGAGGGTGAAATTCGCGACCTGGGCTGCGACGTGAGAGGCCATCGGCGATCCGGGAGCCAGAGGGAGAAACTCGCCACCGACGGCGGAAAGTTCGCCCCCGTCATGACGATTGCGCGACATATAGGGCGCCTGCGGCCGGGACGCCAGACCGGGCCGCCGTTCCAAACGTTTCTGGATCGCTCTAGAACGGGGTCTCCCAGCGCCTTGGTTGCGCCCCCCGCAGGCCCCCCTGACCGCATGCCGCGCTATCAGTTCACTCTCGAATACGACGGCGGCCCGTTTGTCGGCTGGCAGCGGCAGACGAACGGCGTCTCGGTCCAGGAAGTGCTGGAAGACGCGCTTTTCGCCCTTGGCGGCGAGCGCGCCGGCGTGCACGGGGCCGGCCGCACCGATGCGGGCGTACATGCGGTGGGCCAGGTCGCGCACGTCGACCTTCAACGCGACTGGAATCCGTTTCGGCTCGGCGAAGGGCTGAACGCGCATCTCGTTCCCCGTCCGGTCGCGGTTCTCAAGGTCGAGCGCGCCGCGAACGATTTCGACGCCCGACACAGCGCCTCCGCCCGGCACTATCGCTATCGCATCGTCAACCGGCGGGCCCCCCTGACTTTGGAGCGCGGCCGCGCCTGGCGCGTGAAGCCACCGCTCGATGCCCAGGCCATGCACGAAGCCGCCCGGGCGCTGATCGGCAGGCATGACTTCACCACATTCCGCGACCTGCAATGCCAGGCGAGGTCGCCCATCCGCACGCTGGACCGGCTCGACGTCCGGCGCGAGGGCGAGACGATCCTTTTCGAGGTCGGGGCGCTTTCATTTCTCCACCGCCAAGTGCGCTCGATGGTTGGTTCGCTGGTCGACGTCGGCTCGGGGCGGTGGAGCGCGGCGGACCTCAGGGCGGCGCTGGAGGCGGCCGACCGTCGCCGCTGTGGCCAAGTCGCCCCGGCCTGCGGCCTGACCCTGGCGCGAGTCGACTATGCGTACAGTGGGGAAAGCGGCGTTTCTCGCCGCGAGGGCGCGGCGACCGAGTGAGGGCCGGAGCGCGTCACTCGGCCGCCTTGGCGTGCTCGTTCGCCCATTCGGGGTCGCGCTCGGGCTTCTTTGCCGGCTCAATATCCAACGGGAGCTCGGGCTCAGCCGCCGGCGGCGCCCCGGCCCCAGCCCCAGCTTTTGCCGGCTTCGGCTTGCGGGAGCCGCCGCTCAGCCAGTGCGAGACCCGGTCGAGGTAGAGATAGATGACCGGAGTGGTGAATAGGGTCAGCGCCTGGCTGACGAGCAGACCGCCGACCATTGTGTAGCCGAGCGGCTGGCGCAATTCGGAACCGGTGCCGTGGCTCAGCATAAGCGGCACGCCGCCGAGCAGCGTCGCCATCGTCGTCATCATGATCGGCCGGAAGCGCAGAAGCGCGGCCTTGCGAATAGCCTCGACGGTCGAGAGGCCCTCATCGCGCTCGGCGGCGATGGCGAAGTCCACCATCATGATCCCGTTCTTCTTGACAATGCCGATGAGGAGGATTGTGCCGATCAGCGCCACGAGACTAAATTCATAGCCGAACAGCATCAGGGTCGCGAGCGCCCCCAGACCCGCTGACGGCAGCGTTGATAGAATCGTCAAGGGATGGATGAAGCTCTCGTACAGCACGCCGAGGATCAGGTAGACACAGATAAGCGCAGCCAGGATCAAGAGCGGCACGCTGGTCAGGGAGTCCTGGAACGCCTGAGCGTTGCCCTGGAAGGTGGTGGTGAGCCCGCGCGGCAGCTGCAGTTCCCTCTCGGCCTTCTGCACCGCCGCCGTCGCCGTGCCGAGCGCAACATCCTGGGCGAGATTGAAGCTAATGGTGATCGCCGGAAACTGGCCCTGGTGACTGATCGACAACGGCTGTACCGGATTGGTGGTCCATTTGGCGAAGGCGCTCACCGGCACCATCTGCCCGGTGATGGGAGAACGGATATACAGCTTATCCAGAGTCGCAGGATCGGCTCGCAGCCGGGGCAGCACCTCCTCGATCACCTCATAAGTGTTCACCTGGGTGAAGTACTGGGTGACCTGGCGTTGGCCGAAGGCGTCATAAAGCGTGTCGTCGATAAGCTGTGGCTGGATGCCTAAGCGCGAGGCCATGTCGCGGTCGATGCTGATCGTCAGCGTCGTGCCGGCGTTCTGCTGGTCGGTCGCGACGTCGCGCAGTTCCGGCAGCGCTTTTAGCTTGTCGAGGATCTTCGGCGCCCAGGCGTTGAGCTCGTCGAGATTGGCGTCCTGCAGCGTGTATTGGAACTGGGTCTTGGCGAAGCGGGCGCCGACGGTGACGTCCTGCGCCGCCTGCAGATAGACTCGTAAGCCCTGGATCTCAGCGAGTTTCGGCCGCAGCCGAGCGATGACCTGAAAGACGTTGACATCGCGCTCGTCCTGCGGCTTGAGCGTGATGAACATCCGCCCGTTGTTCTGGGCTGAATTGCCGACGCCGGCGCCGAGCCCCATCGCCATAGTGTCGACCGCCGGATCAGCCAGCACGACTGCGCCGGCTCGTTCCTGGAGCTTGTACATCTCGGCGAACGAGACGTCCTGTCCCGCCTCCGTGGTGCCGAACACGATGCCGGTGTCCTGTTGGGGAAAGAAGCCCTTTGGAATGACGACGAAAAGATAGCCGGTCGCGATAACTGTGGCGATGAATGTCAGCAAGGTCGCGAAACGGTGACGCAGCACGAGATCGATGCCGCGCTCATAGCCGGCCGCCAGCGCGACGAAGCCTTTTTCGCTCAGCCTGTAGAGTCGCCCGTGCCGCTCCTCGTCGTGGCTTTTCAGGAAACGCGACGCCATCATCGGCGTCAGCGTCAGCGACACGAAAGCCGAAACGGCGATCGTCATCGCGATCGTCACCGAGAACTCGCGGAACAGCCTGCCGATAATGCCCGTCATCATCAGAAGAGGTATCAGCACCGCAACAAGCGATACCGAGATCGAGATGATGGTGAATCCGATTTCCGCAGAGCCTTTGAGAGCGGCTTCGAACGGCTTCTCTCCGCCCTCAATGTGGCGGGTGATGTTCTCCAGCATCACGATGGCGTCGTCGACGACGAAGCCGACGGCGATGGTGAAGGCCATCAGCGACAGGTTGTCGAGGCTGTAGCCCACCACCCACATCAGCGCGCAGGCGCCGAGCAGAGCCAGCGGCACCGTCACGCTCGGAATGATCGTCGCCCACAGGCTGCGCAGAAA
This sequence comes from uncultured Alphaproteobacteria bacterium, assembly GCA_963820795.1. GTDB lineage: Bacteria > Pseudomonadota > Alphaproteobacteria > Rhizobiales > Beijerinckiaceae > Roseiarcus. The sequence goes on along the minus strand of CAWGBJ010000017.1, from coordinate 190,030 downwards.
GATGAAGATGACCATCACGACGAGCGCGACCGTCATCATGAGCGTCAGCTCCACGTCCCGGACCGAAGCGCGAATCGTGGTGGTGCGGTCGGACAGCACCTTGACGTGAACCGAGGGCGGAATCGCCGCCTCGAGTCCGCCTAGCATCCCCTTGATGGCTTTGACGGTCTTGATGACGTTGGCGCCCGGCTGTTTGAAAACGACCAGAAAAACGCTGCGCTTGCCATTGCTCCAGGCCGCCTGCGTGTCGTCGGTCGGCCCCATGACCGCTTGGCCGATGTCGCGGATTCGAACCGGCGCCCCGTTGCGATAGGCGATGATCACGTCGTTCCACGGCTTCGCCGTCGTCAGCTGATCGTTGTCGTAGATGGTGAACGATTGCTTTTGGCCCATGATAGAGCCTTTTGGGCTATCGACGGTCGCAATGCCGATCTGCGCCCGCACATCCTCGAGCTGGAGGTTCTTCTCCACGAGCTTCGCCGGATCAACCTGGATGCGGATCGCCGGGGTCTGCTGGCCGCCGACTCTGACCAGCGACACGCCCGAGACCTGACTGATACGCTGGGCGAGAATGTTCTCCGCCGCATCGTCGACCTCAATGATCGGCGTTACGTCAGAGCGCACGGACAGGATCAGGATCGGCGTATCGGAGGGATTGACCTTGCGATAGGTCGGTGGGCTGGGGAGATCCTTGGGCAATTGCCCCCCGGCGGCGTTGATCGCCGCCTGAATGTCGTTCGCCGCAGCGTCGATGTTCCGGTCGAGATCGAACTGGACGGTGATGCCGGTTGCGCCGAGCGAGCTCGTCGACGTCATCTGGGTGACGCCGGGGATCTGGGCGATCTGGCGCTCGAGCGGCTGGGCGACCGACGAGGCCATGGTCTCCGGCGAGGCGCCGGGCAGCGACGCCGAGACGGAAATGGTCGGAAAGTCGACCTGCGGCAGCGGCGCGACCGGCAGCGACGGAAACGCGACCAGACCCACCAGGAGGATGCCGACCATCACCAGGGTGGTGGCGACCGGCCGGTAGATGAAGGGAGCGGAAATGCCGCCGAACATCGACACTCAGCTTCCGTGTTCGGCGTCAATGGCGACTTGGGCGCCGGGCTGCAACAGGAACTCTCCCGTCGTGACCACCCGGTCGTCCTCCTTGAGGCCGTCCGAGATGACCGCGGTCGTTGTATTTTGCTGCGACACTTTAACCTGCCGGACCGCGGCGCGATTCTTATCGTCGACAACATACACGAAAAGCCCGCTTTGTCCGTGCTGAACCGCCTCCGCCGGGACGACCAGGACGTTCTTGTCGATGCCCAGTTGCAGGGCGGTGGTGACCGCGAGGCCCGGCCAAAGGGCGCCGTCTCCGTTTTCGAACTCCGCCTTCAGGCGTATGGTGGCAGTGGCGACGTCGACCTGGTTGTCGCTAATCGTCAGCTTGCCGGTCGCGAGTTCTTTTCCCTCGGCATTGAGCACGGTGATTGGAAGCGGTCCCTGTGCGAGCTCCCGATTGATGCGCTCGACGTATTCCTGTGGCTCGGTGAAAATCACGGTGATCGGCTGAAGCTGTGCGATGGTCACGATGCCGGTCTGCTGTGCGGCATTGACGAGATTGCCCTCGTCGATGAGGCGAAAACCGACCCGACCCGAAATGGGCGCCCGGATCGTCGTGTAGTCCAGCTGGACCCTTGCGGCATCGATCGCCGCCGTGTCCGCCGCGATCGACGCGGTCAGCTGGTTGACCAGGGAATTTTGCGTGTCGAGCTGCTGTTGGGTGGCGAAGTTCTGCTTGGCGAGTGTCGAATACCGGGCGAGATCGAGCTTGGCGTTGGCGAGATTGGCCTCGTCCTGCGCCTTTTTCGCCGTCGCCTGATCGAGGGCGGCCTGGAACGGCCGCGGGTCGATCTGCGCCAGAAGGTCGCCCTGCTTGACCATCTGGCCTTCGTTGAAGCCAATCTTGACGATCTGGCCGTCGACGCGGGCGCGAACGAGCACGGTGTTATACGCCTGAACCTGCCCCAGCCCCTTGAGGACAACCGGGAAATCGGCCCGATTCACCGGGGTGACGGAGACCGTGATCGGCGCCGGTCCGGCCTGGGCTTGCTCCGCAGGTCCCGGCGCGGATGCGGCGGTCTGGACCGGCGCCTTCCAGATCCTGCCATGCAACTGATGCGCAAGCGGCCCGAACGCGGGCGCCCACCGGTCCGCCGCTACCGGCATGTAGACGCCGTATCCAACCCCCGCCGCAGCCGCCAGGAACGCAAGCGACAAAATTCCACGAAATCGCATTCGCCCGAGCCTTTCGAGAAGCCGGTCTCCAAGCCCTCGCGAAGCGTGGGAGCGAGCGGCGATGTCGAACAGATAGCATCAATTCGCCAGGCCGTGGCGAAGTTCAAGCAAATTTGACTGCCCGCTTTTGCGGCATGCCCTGATGACCCCAAACGCAGGAAGCCGCCACCGCGGCCGAATCTGCGCCGCCATATCCTCTATTCGAGGTCAGAAGGAAACATAGTCCGGAAGGAACGCTTTGATGTCGCCGACTGGCACGAAATACTTGGCGATATCTCGGCCGCGGGCCGCCGCTCCCATACGAACCCTCGCCGCGCCGACTGTGATCTTGCGGCTTATGATCCCGAGCAGACATTGCCTCCAGGCGTCGAACACGCCCGAGCCGGAGTTTCCGGTCGTCGCCACATCGCCGATCAGGGTGTCGAAGCGGCTGCGCACGCTTGGCGGAATTGCGGCTGGAGGGAGGATGCGGGACCGGGCGGTCCCTTCCGGCGTGGCGATGACGACGGCTTCGCCCGGGTACGGCGGTTTTCGGCAGAGCGGCATGCGGCTCATGCGCCAGCGCAAGGGAAGTTTCGCTTGGTCAACGGCCAACAGAGTTCAGATCGATCGTCTCGAGGGAGCCTTGCTTCACCGGCGCGGCGGGCAGATCGAGCCCGGCGATGAGGATGTGAGGCTTCGTCAACATGGCGTTTGCGGGCACATGCGAGGCCGTAAGCACGAGGCCGTTACCGAGATAGACGCCATATCCCGGCCACGGCTGGGGGGGCGTGCGATTGATATGCACTGCGAAGAGTTTGAGATCATCGTCCCCCGGCGGCGTTTGCGGCGCAGCCTGCGAGACGGCGAAAGAGGCGAAAGCGAGGGCGAAGCCAAGGGATCGAAAAAGTTTCAAAGCGGTGCTCCCCTCTGCCAGCCGCGACGGTCTTGGGGCGCCGATCCTGGCGCAACCTCCAAATCCCCCGCGGCGAAGGCCCAACGCTGCGCGGGGGAGCCTACCACCGCAAGTCGTCATGGATCGTACCGAGCACTAACCAAACGGCAAACAGCGTCAGCAGTTCGCCGATAAGCCGTGCTAGGAAAAACAATCGCGCTGCCCATGAGGGCTGCCTCCATCCTGCCGCATTTTTCGGTTCCACAGCAGTCGACTGCGACGAATCAAATTTGCGATTGAGGCGCGCGGAGATGGCGTCCGCCAGCTTTAACGCGGCTCTGGAAGCCTCGTGACATCTTGGAAAGATTGCGCAATTCACCGACTTTGACAATGCTGGCAAAGTCGCTTGGATCGGCGCGTGCGCACAAGGACAAACGGCAGTCGAAGCGGCGCCTTTTTTTTGCAACGGTGTTCACGCAAAGTAGAATTGGGTATCGCGGCCTGGATGGACGGAAAGCGATAAACCCAAATTTAACATTCAAAAAAGCGGTATCATTGTTTCGGTTCGGGACGCGTTGCGACCAATGGCGGGGTTACGGATGAGGACCGAAAGTCAAGCAACGGCCGGACCCGCGCCGTCTTTCCCGAGCGCGGGCGGCGGCGGGGCGGTGTCGAGGCGGTGGCGTCTTCCGATCGCCTACGCGGCCATTCCGGCGACTGCGCTGGTGGCCGACATCGTCCTGATTGTCGCGAGCGCGATCGGTGCGGAATCCCTTTATCACACTACGCCCACCACGCTGGAAGGGGAGTTTTCTCACACGATGGCCGCCGCAATCTTTGTCGCGGTCCTTTTCGTCGCCACGCTGCGGGTGCAAAAGCTCTATGCGCCGACGCGCCTCATGGTCATGGACGACCAGACGCGCAGCGTGCTCAGCGCCTGGTGCGGCGCATTTCTGATACTGGCTTCCGGCGTCTTCACCTGGGGGGTCAGCCACGATCTTTCCCGCGGCGACATTCTTTTGTTTTGGGCTATCGGCGCCGTGGCCCTGCTGGGGCACAGAGCCTTTTGGCGAACAACACTGCCGCGCGCGCTAGAAAGCGGCGCGCTGCGCGGGCGTACCGCAGTCAGTCTTACCTGCGAGGACGGCGCGCAGCCGCGTCAGTTGGATAACCTTACGCGGCACGGCTACCACATCGTCGCCCATTTTAACATCCCCGCCGGAGAAGCCGCCGCGGACAAAGTGATCGACGATGTCATCGCGATGTGCCGCACTTCGACCGTCCAGGAGCTCTTGCTTTTCCTCGATCCGGAGCGGATGTCGCGTCTTCGTCCGATCGCCAAGCGGCTCCGCGTGCTGCCGTTGCCGGTCACGTTCGTGCCCCTCGGCGCACTCTCACAACTGTTTCAGCGCGCTCACACCGACATCGGCGACACAGTCGCGATCGAACTGCAGCGCGCGGCTCTTTCTCCTGCTGAGCAGGTCGTCAAGCGCTCGGTCGACATAGTCGTGTCGCTGGTTGCGCTGGCGTGTGTCGCCCCGCTGATGGCGGCGGTCGCCGTCGCGATCAGGATGGAATCGCAAGGACCGATCCTTTTCCGGCAGACCCGGCACGGCTTTAACGGTCGTCCGTTCAATATTTACAAGTTCCGCTCGATGAGGGTGATGGAGAACGGCGAGGTTGTTCGTCAGGCGCAAAAGAACGATCAGCGCGTCACCAGGGTGGGCTACTGGATCAGGCGGTTCAGCATCGACGAATTACCTCAACTACTGAATGTGTTTCATGGTGAAATGTCCATTGTCGGGCCGCGACCGCATGCGTCGGCGCACGACCGCCATTTCACGTCAGTAATTGAGAAATATGCGTTCCGTCATCATGTCAAGTGCGGCATCACGGGCTGGGCCCAGGTGTCGGGCGCTCGCGGTGAGACGGACACGCTCGAAAAGATGCAGAAGCGCGTCGAACTCGACTTGTGGTACATCAACAATTGGAGCGTTTGGCTCGACTTCTCGATCATGGTAAGGACTATTTTTGTAATTTTTTCGGGGAGGAATGCGCACTGACCAGGCGCGAGCTAGCGGGTGCGTCAGGTTCCGAAGGGGGCGCCGCGGTGCTCTCCTCGGGATTAGAAACGGGCGCGGAATGTCGATTAATTCGTTAAAGTCGACCCCTGTGATGGCGACGCCGTCCGCGCAGGCGAAGCTGGGCAGCGGAAGCCTCTTCTATCTCGCGGCGATGGCTGTTTCGTTCGCCGTCGCCTACGCGCCGACGTACGTGAAGCTCATTAACGGTCCCTGGCAGACCGAGCAGGAGGGCCACGGCCCGCTGATTATTCTGGCCGCCGCTTGGCTGGCCTGGCAGCAGCGGAGGAAGCTGTCCTCGCTGGCGCTCAAACCTGCCGCGGTCGCCGGCTGGATTGTTCTCATCCCGTCGCTCCTGGCGATGGCCTTGACTCGATCGCAGGACCTTCTGATGATCGAGGCGGCAACGCAGATTCCCGTCCTGCTCGGATGCTTGCTCTTGATCGGCGGTTGGCCTCTGGGGCGGCTGTTCGCCTTCCCGCTCGCTTTCCTGATCTTTTCCGTGCCGCCGCCGGGGTGGCTCCTTGACGCTTGCACCGTACCCTTGAAGGCATGGATATCCGATGTCGTGACGGACTTTCTTTACGCGTACAACTATCCGATCGCTCAGAACGGGGTGATGATCATGATCGGTTCGTACGAGCTGATGGTGAAAGACGCCTGCTCAGGCATAAATTCCATCTTCGCCCTGTCGGCGATCGGAATCTTTTATATCTATGAGTTCGTTGGCCGCGACTGGGCTCGTCGGCTCATCCTCGTCGTTTCGATCATTCCGATAACGATTCTGGCCAATTTCTTCCGCGTGCTCGCCCTCGTGCTCGGCTCGTATTATTTCGGCGTCGACCGGATCGAGGGTCTTTTCCACGACCTGACAGGCATCGCGTTGTTCGTGTTTGCGCTGGCGCTGTTCTTCTTCCTCGACGTTGTCATCATCGGGGCCGAGCTGTTCTCGAAAAGGGCGCTCTCCGCCGTTCGTGCGCCGAGACCCGCTTGATTGCCGACGGCGGAGCGCCGGATCCGGCGCTGGTGTTGCGACGCCCCGGCGCCTGCTTGGATTTTTCGAACAGGTCGCAGGACGCTGTTCGCAGGGAGGTGATGCCGGACAGCACGGGGCGGCATGGCGACGGTCTATGACATCGTGACGGTGACGTGCTTTGCATGCATTGTCTTGACCTATTTCATGTTCACCGAAGGGGGAATGCAGGTCCTGGCGCATTTCATGCTGCCGGCAGCCGCCTTCGCCATCGCCAATCAGCTGGGCAACGCCGGAATGAACGTTCCTGCGGTCATTCTGATCGCGGCCGGGATCGGCTACACCTACATCATCGTTCGCCACTGATGCTTCGAAACCCTCATCGAAGCGGCGTCGGCCACCGCGCCGGCTTGCCGACCGAAGCGGCTCGGGACCTCTCCCGCAGCCGCCGGAACGGCAGCGCCAAAAGGTGGGTCGCCGCCCAGCCCGAAAATGCGGCGAAGACCGCCGCCACGACCGCCTCGAGCGACATCGGCGCCGCCGGCTCGTAATTATCGAGCGTGCGCGCGGCGATCTCAGGATCGAAATCCTTCACCATAACATAGAGGCGTTGCAGCGGCCCGGCGGATCGCATCGCGTCGAGTTGTTCCTGCAGCCGGTCGGCCCGCACGATCGTCTTCGCCATCTCGCGGCCGCGCTCACGCGCCAGCGGGTCGTCGTTCTGTTCCAGCCGGTCGATCGCCTGAGGCGGCGTCAGTCGCTCGGTCGCCGCTGCGGCGTCGAACTCGGCGACGATGCGCTTGAGCTCATCGAGCGCGCCTCCGATCCGCTGGCGATATTGCTGGCCGAATTCCGGTCCCTGCGAGCCGATGAGAGCGGCAATGAATGCGATCGCCAAGGCGAGTTTGCGCGCGAACACCAAGCATCCCCTGACGTCGCTCTTTTTGAAACGCTTCGATATAGCGGGCCAGCGGCGCGGTTGCGAGGGGCATTTGACGGGCGGAAGGGTTGGCGCCAATCCGGTCGAAAGGGACCGGCCGAGGAGGCTGAGGTGACTGAGTCGTCGCGGATCGCGCGGGTGTCTGGCCCGCCCGGCGAACGCTCCTTGCCGATTTTTCGATCCTTCGCCGGATGGCGGCCGGCGCAGATCGCGCCGGACACCATCGCCGGCCTGACACTCGCCGCCATCGCCATCCCCGAACAGATGGCGACCGCCCGACTCGCCGGTTTTGCCCCGGAGATCGGCTTCGTCGCGCTGATGGCCGGCGCGATCGGGTTCACGATTTTCGGCGACAGCCGCCGACTTTCGGTCGGCGCCGACTCGACCATTGCGCCGATCTTCGCCGGCGCGCTGGCCGGGCTCGCCGCCGGGAACACGCATTATGCTTCGGCAGCCGGCGCGCTCGCTCTCCTGGTCGGGTTGGCGCTCACGATCGCGGGGGCGCTCAGGTTGGGTTTCGTCGCCGACCTCCTGTCGATTCCGGTGACGACCGGATTTCTCGTCGGGATTGCCGTCCATATCGTCGTGTCGCAGGCGCCGGCGATCCTCGGGCTCGACCCCGCGGCGCCGGGCGCGCTCCTCACCCAGATCGCGTCGCTCGCGGGCCGGATCAGCTCGGCCAATGGCTGGACCTTGGGCATTGGCCTCGGGACGCTCATCATCATGGTCGTCGGCGCTCGGATCAGCGAGCGGCTTCCGGCGGCGCTGTTCGGCCTTGCCCTCAGCGGTCTCATGACGGCGGCGCTCGGCCTCGAGGCGCACGGTGTGGCGACGTTGGGGGACGTCAGCGGAACGGCGCCGCATCTTTCCTTGCCGATCGTCTCGCTCGACGACTTGCCCACGCTCGCGCCGCTCGCCGCCATCGTCTCCCTCATCGTGATGGTGCAGACGGCGGCGACCGCGCGCGCCTTCGCCGACACGGGCGCAGGTCCGGACGTCAATCGCGACTTCATCGGGGTTGGCGTCTCTAACCTCATCGCCGGATTGACCGGCGCCTTTCCGGTTGACGCCAGCCCGCCGCGCACCGCCATCGTCGCGGCGACAGGGGGCGTTTCGCAGCTTGCCGGCCTTGTTTGCGCCGCGCTCGCGCTTGCCGTGGCCCTGTTCGCCGGCGGCCTCATCGCGCACGTGCCGTATGCGGCCCTCGGGGGCGTGCTTCTGTTCATCGCGCTACGCATCCTACGGGTTCGCACAATGGTCGACGTGTGGAAAAGGAGCCGGGCGGAGTTCCTCCTGATCCTCGTGACCGCGACCGCCATGCTGGCGCTGCCGATCGAAGAGGGCGTCGGAGTCGGCGTCATGCTGTCGCTTCTGCAAGGCGTCTGGACCACGACCCGGGCGCGGGCGATCGAACTCAGACGCATCCCGGGGACATCGATCTGGTGGCCAGGCGAGGGCGCCGAAGGCGAAGTCGCGCCCGGCGTCAGGGTCATCGCCCTCCAGGCGCCGCTATCTTTCCTCAACGCGTACGTCTTTCGCGGCGCCATCGAGAGTTTCGCCAGCGGCGAAGACCAGCCGAGACTGATCGTCATCGAGGCCAATGCGCTGGTCGAGATCGACTATACCGGCGCGGCGGTGCTCGCCGAACTCGTGCGGGGCTTGCGCCAGCGCGGGGTCGACGTCGCCGTCGCCCGGCTCGAATCGGTGCGCGCGCAACAAAGCTTCACCCGGCTCGGGCTCCTGACGGTGATCGGACCAGATCACATCTTTCACAGCGTCGAGGAGGCGGTCGAAGCCCTCAGCGGCCCCCGGCCGGAGTGATTGGGTCGCCGGCCGGGTTCGCCCGGCGCTGAAAAAGCGCTATGAAACCAGCCGCCGCGAGCCCCGTGGCTTTGGCTTCGAAAGAGACGTCAGTGCCGGACATTCCCATCGGCGTCGTCACCATTTCCGACCGGGCCTGGCGCGGCCTCTATGAGGACAAGGGCGGCCCGGGGATCGAGGCGGCGCTGAAGGATCTTCTCGCCTCCCCCTGGCGGCCAGTCCGGCGGCTCGTTCCGGACGAGCGGCCGGCGATCGAAGCAGCGCTCATCGAACTTGCCGACGTCGAGCGATGCTCGCTCATCCTCACGACCGGCGGCACCGGGCCTGCCCCGCGCGACGTGACCCCTGAAGCGACGGAGGCGGTCTCGGACCGGCTGATGCCGGGCTTCGGCGAACTCATGCGGACGAAAAGCCTCAGCGAAGTGCCGACCGCGATCCTGTCGCGCCAGATCGCCGGAACCCGCGGCTCGAGCCTCATCATCAACCTGCCGGGCAAGCCCGCGGCTATTCGAACCTGCCTCGACGCGGTCTTCGCCGCGGTGCCCTACTGCCTCGACCTCATCGGCGGCGACCGGCTGGAGACGAACCCGGAATTCTGCACCGCTTTCCGGCCGAAGGGATAGAGAACAGGCGAGGCCCTTGCCGGTTTCAGCCGATGGGCGCCAGGGCGCCAAGGATTATGGTCAGCACGATCGCCGCCATGAGGACCCCGGTCAGGCTGTGGTGAAGGGGAAATGAGGAGATGATCAGCGCCGCCGCCAGGCCGACAAGCTCGATCAGAAGCTTCCACAGAGGCGTGTAGAGAAGGATATCCATCAGATCCGTAAGGGTAAGAGACGCAGCCCGAGCGATGAGTTCCATCATCCCGCTCCCGCTTGAAACGCCGCGCCTCAAGATAAGCGAAAAAACTGGACTCCCGGAAAGCAATCAATAATTAACCCTGATAAGCCTCGGTTTCACTATCTGGCTCGCCTTGGCAAGGGACAGTCGCTAGGGCAGCGGTCCCTTCTCAGTTCCGAGATCAGGGCGCACGCGTCGGCGCCCCTCATCGCCGGCAGGCATGGCCTTTCCGCCGCCGCTCCATTAGATCAGGCGTCGTTGCATCCTTTCAGGAGCGCGGATGTCCGCCGCCATTCAGATCCTCGAGCCCGAAGCGGAAGTCCGCGCTGCGATGCGGGCGATCGGCGCCGAGGCCCGCCGGGCCGCCCGGAGGCTCGCCAACACGCCGACAGAGCAGAAAAACCGCGCGCTGATCGCAGCCGCCCGGGCGGTGCGCGAACGTTCGCCCGACATTCTCGCCGCCAACGCGCGCGATCTCGCCGACGCCAGGGCGAAGAGCATGAGCGCGGCCCTCCTCGACCGACTGACGCTGAACCCGGCGCGCATCGAAGCGATGGCCAGGGGGCTCGAGGAGGTCGCGGCGCTGCCCGACCCGGTCGGCCGGGTGCTCGCCGCGTTCACCCGGCCGAACGGCCTCGTGATCGAGCGCACGGCAACGCCGCTCGGCGTCGTCGGCGTCATCTACGAGAGCCGGCCGAACGTCACCGCCGACGCCGGCGCGCTCTGCCTGAAGAGCGGCAACGCGGTCGTGCTGCGCGGCGGTTCCGACAGTTTCCACTCCTCGGCGGCGATCCACGCCTGCCTCGTCGCCGGCCTGAAGGCGGCCGGCCTGCCCGAGGCGGCGATTTCGCGCGCGCCTTTCGCCTCGCGCGCCGCAGTCGGCGAAATGCTCGAGGGGCTCGGGGGCGCGCTCGACGTCATCGTGCCGCGCGGCGGCCGGAGCCTGGTCGAGCGGGTGCGGCGGGAGGCCCGCGCGCCGGTATTCGCCCATCTCGAGGGGATCGTGCATGTCTACATCGACCGGGCGGCCGATACCGACAAGGCGCTGAAGGTCGTGGTCAACGCCAAGATGCGCCGCACCGGCGTCTGCGGCGCGGCCGAAACGCTGCTCGTCCATCGCGACGCGGCGTCCTTTCTTCTCAAGCCCCTGATCGCGGCGCTGATCGAGGCCGGCTGCGCGGTGCGCGGCGACGCCGCCGCCTGCGCCGCCGATCCGCGGGCGACGCCGGCGAGCGAGGAGGACTGGCGAACCGAATATCTCGATGCGATCATTGCGGTGCGCGTCGTCGACAGCCTCGAGGCGGCGATCGACCATATCGAGACTTACGGCTCGCACCACACCGACTGCATCGTCACCGAGGACAGAGCGGCGGCCGAACGTTTCCTCGAGGAAGTCGACTCGGCGATCGTCCTGCACAACGCCTCGACCCAGTTCGCCGACGGCGGCGAGTTCGGCTTCGGGGCCGAGATCGGCATCGCCACCGGCCGCATGCACGCGCGCGGGCCGATCGGCCTCGAGCAGCTCTGCACCTTCAAGTACCGGGTGCGCGGCGACGGGCAGATCCGCCCCTGACGCCCCGGCGCGGGCGGCAGGTCGAATTCCCTGCTTGGAGGGAAAGCTACAGCGAATTCGAGATTTCGCCGCCGGCTGCGATAATAGCGGCGATAATAACCGGCGTGATGTCAGCTGCCTGGGGGCGAATTCCCTATGCCGTCGGAGCAGGGAATGGATTCCGCCGAGCAGGGAATTAATTTGGCTGAATTGCGCGAAGCAGGGAACTCGAGCCGCGCGGGCGAAGGGGGATTCCGCTCCGCCGCTCCGCCTCTCGTCATCGCGCGAGCGCCGATGCGCCGGCCGGGCGGTCTTGCCGGGCCCTTTCGAAAAAAGCTCTTTCTGCCCCTTGCGGAACTTTGCGGCTCTGATATATCTTTGCCTACGACATATCTTGGATATGTCTTAGAAAGCAAAAGGAGATAACAACAATGTTTCATCGTCATTTCGACGATCAGATCCGCCACGGCCATCGGCATGGCTTCGGCCCCGGGCCGTTCCGCCGCTGGCGCGAGCATGGGGGCGGCATGGGCGGCGGCCGCGAGGGCCGGATGTTCGACGGCGGCGAACTGCGCCTCGTCATTCTGGCGCTCATCGCCGAGAAGCCGCGCCACGGCTACGAGATCATCAAGGAGCTCGGCGAGCGGGTCGGCGGCGATTATTCCCCGAGCCCGGGCGTCGTCTACCCGACGCTGACGCTGCTCGAGGAGATGGGCTACGCCAGTTCGAACCAGGATTCGGCCGGCCGTAAGCTCTATAGCGTAACGCCCGAGGGCGAGAAGACGCTGGCCGACAACAAGGCGCAGATCGACGCCATCTTCGCCCGGTTCAACGACGGCGACGAAAAGCTCGGCCGCGGCGCAATGGGCTCGGTCTTCCGGGCGATGATGAACCTGCGCGCTTCGGTGCGCCTGAGGCTCCGCAGCCGCGCCGCAACGCCCGAGCAGGTGCAGGCCATCGTCGACGCGCTCGATGCCGCCGCCAAGGCGATCGAGCGGATTTGACCGGCCCGAACCCGAATCCGAACCGATTGACCGCGAGGTAACCGCCGATCTTGAATTGCTTAGCCGCGTCTGCAGAGATCGTCATCGTTCGGTCTGCGGGGTCGTGACAGCTGAAGAGTTGTCGTAGAGCTCCTGTATCAGCTCACTTGCGATCAATGCCTCGTCTCCGCTCGCAAGGTGAGATTGTTCGTAGTCTAGATCCGCGACGAACGTGCTGGCGACCTTTGCCCACGCAGGCTCGAGCGCGTCATGGTCTGCTGGAACCTGATCATCGCAGTCCGCTGGCCTGCCGTCGTCCCCGTCACGGTAAAGACGCAGCGGCGAATGGGAGCCATACTGCTCTGGCGAATACTGCGCTCCTCCGCGGTTGCCCACTATCCGGATCAGGTTCTCATCGCCTCCATAGACCGCCCAAGCCACTTCGCAGGTGACATGAACGCCGCATGCCAGATCCATCGCAAACCAAACGCGATCTTCGACGTCGAAGACCGGCTCGCCGGATTTTCGTTGGCTTCCCCAGTCGCCCAATCCACGACCGACCGGGCCATGAGTTTTCCAGAAGCGCGCTCTGATGTTGCACGCTTTAGAGCACCGGGCCAGCCAAAATACGGTATCGATAACATGCGGGCCGAGGTCCATCAGGACGCCGCCCCCTGCAAGCGCCTGTTGCGTGAACCATCCGCCATAACCTGGGATCCCCGCCCGGCGGGTCATTCGGATGTCGATAGACTCAAGGCGTCCTAGCGTCCCCGAGTTGATAAGGTCCTTCAAACGAAGAACGGACGGCCGCTGTCTTTGGGGCAGACTGATAGAAATGCGAACTTTTTTCGCATTTGCTGCTGCGACAATGTTTCGAGCCGTCGCGATATCCGACGCGATCGGCTTTTCGAGCAGGATCGGCAAGCCGGCCTCGATTGCCATCAGCGCGGCTGGTCCGTGCTGATGATTGGGCAGCGCCACCACGACGGCGTCCAGACTAGGCGTCTCGAAAAACTCCCGGAAGGAATGCACCAGCCGCGGGATTTTGAATATCGAAGCGACCTGCCGGCTGTTGGGTGTATCGGGCCCGTAGATCACCGATACGCGGGCCTTTTCGCTGGACAGCAGACCAGGGAGGTGGCCTCGGCGAACAATCATGCCACAGCCGAGAACGCCGAGGTTCCAGAATTGAGTCATTGGGTCGCCGCTCGAGAGTGGCGGGCGGCGACCGGTGCGGCCGCCCGCTGTTTGCGCTGGGCAGATCAATTCTTGCCGCAGGTATCCGCCATGTCCGGCGTGCACTTGACAAAGCCGGTGTCAATGTAGGGCGGAACCGTCCCTCCCTTGGTGAGGGTGTCGAGGGCTTTGATGGCTTGATAGCCCATCTGGTATGGGCTTTGGCCGACCTGATAGTCGCTGAGCCCCTCTTTGAGGAGCGGCAACTGAGGCGCGAAGGCGTCACCAAAGGAGATCACAAGATCCTTCGAGTTGACCCGGGCCTTCACACGGCCGACCGCAGCGCGATAGGCGGCCGGCGCATACTGCGCCCAACCGCCGACGGCCACGAACGCATCGAGTTTGGGATTCGCGGTTAGCACGTCGTTGAGCTGCTGAGCCGAGAGGCTGATGTTGTCGTTGTTGTATACCGGGCAGCCGTTGGGCTCGTTCCAGCCATTCTGCCCTGTCAGCCGGCTGATCGGCTTGTCCTTGCTGCCGCCGCCCAATGTGTCGCGCACGCCTTGCACCCGCAGATCGAGATTCAGCGATCCCGGCGTTCCCGACTGGATGCAGACGGTCCCGCCCTTCGGCTTCAGCTCGACCACTTTCTTCGCGAGCTCGACGCCGAACTGATAATTGTCCGTTCCGATGAAGGTCGAGCGGAGCTTTGCGTCCTCCGGAAGCAGGTCGCCGTCGAAGGTGACGATCGGGATGTGCTGGTCCTTGAGACGGGCCAGAATGCGGGCCATCGATTTGGGGTTCACGGCCGAGACCGCGATCCCGTCGACGCCCTTGCTAACCACGTCATTGACGACCTGGAGCTGCTGACCCTCGTCAACCACAGAGGGACCAATGTAGTAGCAAGTGTCGCCCAGCTCTTTCGCGGCGGCCTCGCACCCCTCCTTGATTGGAGCGCTGAAGACGTCATTTACGGTCTTGACTATGACGGCGAAGGTCTTGGCTGACGCGGGAGCGACGCCGGCGAGCGCTGTACTCGCCAAGAGCGTAACCAGACCAAGTCGAGCGAGAGTTTGCATTGAACGTTCCTCCAGTAGAAGTTTGGCTCGCGCCACAGTGACAGCATCTTTTTCGGTCGTAATGGCCCGATGCCAAGAAGGCCATGTTGCGGTGCATTCGTTACGATCGAAGGGACCGAAAACGCTCGAGAAGCACAGCAAAGAGGATGAAGGCTCCGACGAACAGCCCCTGCCAGAACGGGTTCACACCAGCGAGCAGAAGGGCGTTCCGGATGACTTCGAGAAGCAGGGAGCCGATGACGGCGCCGATGGCGGACCCGAAACCGCCTAAGAGGTTGGCGCCGCCGATCACCGTTGCCGCTATGACTTGCAATTCCTGACCCTGACCAAGAGCGTTAGTCGCAGCGCCCATCCATCCAACGAGGAAAAGAGCGGTCAGCCCGGTGATGGCGCCGACCACCATGTAGACGGATATCTTAATGTGCTCGACGGGGATGCCGGTCATTCGCGCAGCTTTTTCGTTGCCGCCGACTGCCCGCACATACCGACCCCAACGCGTCATCGAGAGGGCGAACTGCATGATCGCCGCGAGGACGATCACGGCCCAGAGCACGTTCGGCAGGCCGAATGTTCTCCCGGCGCCGAGGCCGAGCAAAGTGTCTTGCGCCGGGCCGAAGTCGTACACGACCTGGTTGTTCGTGACGACCAGCGTAAGGGCGCGTGCCATGCTCATCATGGCGAGCGTCACGATGAACGGCGGCAGCTTGACATAAGCGACGAAGAGGCCATTGACGAGTCCGACGAGGGCTCCAACGAGAATCACGACACAAACACCGACGGGGAACGAATGGCCGGAGGCGTAGGTCAGCCCGACCATGACGCCGCAGAGGCCGAGGTTCGAGCCAACCGAGATGTCGATCCCACCGGTCATGATCACAGGCGTCATGCCAATCGCGATCAATGCGATGAAGCAGAAGTTTGTTGAGATGTTGGAAATATTGACCGCGCTCAGGAAATTGGGCGCGACGGAGCCGACGATCAGGCCGATCGCCGCGACAGCTATCAGGATCCAGAATTCCTGGCTGTGGAGGACGGACGAAACCAGACCGCGTTCCCGGGCTTCGAGGACCGTCTCGATGTCGGCGACGGTCAAAGGTTCCGGATCGACTGTGCTCATGTGTTTTCCTCCCTTCACGCCGCGGCCTTCGCGCCAATGATGAGCGCAGTGACCTCCTCGGGAGAGGTCTGCGCGACGGGTTTGTCGGCGACCTTGCGGCCCCGGCGCATCACGATCACCCGGTCACAAACCTCGAAGACGTCGGGCATCCGGTGAGAGATCAGAACGATCGCTGTTCCCTGGTCACGAAGCCGCTTGATGAGGGCGAGCACTTCCTTGACCTGTCGAACCGAAATTGCGGCCGTCGGCTCGTCCATCAGCACAATCCTGGATTTCTCCAGGCGCGCGCGCGCAATAGCGACGGCTTGTCGCTGCCCGCCCGACATGCGCATCACAAGATCGCGTGGGCGTGTCTCGGTCTTCAGTTCCCTGAACAATTCCCCGGCGCGCTTGCGCATGGCCGCATGATCAAGGATGCGAAAAGGGCCGAAGCCTTTGGTGAGCTCTCGACCGAGGAAGACATTCGCCGCCGAGGTGAGGTTGTCGCAGATCGCCAGGTCCTGGTGGACGACCTCGACCCCTTCGCGACGGGCGTCGGCTGGATTGGCAAGGTGAACCGGCCGGCCGTCAAGCAGATACTCCCCCTTTGTGGGGGCATGGTTTCCGCCAATGACTTTGACCAGAGTGGACTTCCCGGCGCCATTGTCGCCCATCAAGCCGACGATTTCGTGTTCTTCGATCTTGAGTGACACGCCGTCGAGGGCGTGGATCGCCCCGAAATGACGTGAAACATCTCGTAGCTCCAGAAGCGACATGAGCGTTTCCTCCCGTTTTGGCGTTGCCCGGTATCAGATCCTCAGCCGACCCCTGTTCGGACGGCCGGCAAGCGAGAGAGTTCAGGGTGGCGGGTAAGACGGTCGGCCACGACCAGCGGGGCCGCATGCAGCACGCCGCTCCAGCCGAGCTGCGCCCACCGCAAATCCATGGGGCGTCCCGTTTCAACAATTGGCGCATGTTCAGCGACGAGCTGTTTCAGGCGGTCTCGTGGATAATGATCCATGTCGAGAACGCCGCCGCCCAGAACAATCGTCTGCGGCGAAACCATCGCAACAGCGCATGCGACAGCGAAAGCCTGGTATCGGACGAAGGTCGCGAGCTCATCGGACAGCGCCTGGTTGTTCTCTGCGGCCTTGAAAAGACCTTTGATTGGCTCGCCGTGACGAGCCGCGATATCTTGCAGGAGCCGACCGGAGCAATAGGCCTCCAGGCAGTCGGTCCGCATACCCGGAAGAACGCGCCCGTCGCCCCGGAAAGGCATCAGGCCCAGTTCGAGGGCCCAACCGCCGCCACGAAAAGGTTTGCCGTCTTGCAGGTACGCCGTGCCGATGCCCGTGCCGAAAATCATGCCGAGCACGTGCTCTCGATCTTGGGCAACCCCGGCCAGGGCTTCTCCCATAAGGATCAGGACGGCGTCCCGTTCCAGAAAGACCGGACAGCCGGTCGAGCTTGCCAGCTCGCTGGCGAGGGCGCGCCCATTCAGACTTGGGATATTGCCTGCAGACAGAACATGGTCGCCATCCGTATCAATGAAGCCGGGCATAGTCGCTACGATGAACCGAGGCACCAACCCGGCTTCAGCGACCACCGACTCCGCCATTGAGGCCAGAGCGTCAATCGGATCCCCGCCCCGAAGCGCCTGGGTCGAGAACACCCGGCGGAACGCGTGCGGCTGTCCGCCGATCGAGTAGCCGAACTTGATGCCCGTCCCCCCAATGTCGATGACTAGGATAGGCTGGTCGACCGCCTTCTGCCGCAGCTCAGCCGGCGACGTCATATTGCGCCCCCTGCTTTGACAGGAAGCGGCTCAGCGCGTCCTTGAACTGACTCACGTATCGGGCGCGATCGAACGATTTCGATGTGATCTCGTGTGCGACGGCGCCGGGGATGAGGGAGGCGAGCTCTCTGGCGGCGGCAAGCGTGTGCACGTAATCCTGACCGTTCCCGATCACGAGAGTCGGAACGGCAAGATTGCGCATCTGTTCGCGCGAGATCCCAGGTCCGTCGGCGGGAATTCGGCTGAGGAGCGCGACCGTGGAGCTCGGGTCCCTGCGATCGAAGAACGAGCGCATTGAAGCGGCGTTATCGGGCGACGCCGCCTCCACCTCGGCGAGCCGGGGCAGCGCTTCGAAACGAGATCGTCCCTCTTGAGAGCCGAAGACCTCTAGCAATTCGGCGACGTCACGATAGAGGCGCAGACGCTCCGGCCCAGACTCGTCTATCCACGCGGGCCGCGCCAGAATGAGACCCAGCGCGCGATTCGCGTGCAGAGCTGCGATGCGCAGAGCGATCGCCGCCCCGAGCGAGATGCCGCCGACAACGGCACGCTCGATCCCAAGACGGTCGAGGAGCGCGATCGCGTCGTCGGTGAACTGGGCGATGGAAAGCCTGCCCGAGTCGCCGAGGTCCGACTGGCCGTGTCCGCGGCACTCCAGCGTGATTCGCCGGATGCCGCGCAGTTCCGGGAAAACCTCCCCCGGTTGGGACCTGTCTGCCCCAAGCCCGTGTTGCCACAGCACGGGCATGCCCCGCCCCTGGTCAACGAACGCCAGACGACATCCGTCGATCGTTTGGAAGGTCTCGGCGCTCACTGCCCGATCCCTGAAATCAGCGATTGCAGATACACGGCGACGGCGGGAGCGTCGGGCTCATCGAAGCCATGCCCAACGAGCGCGCCGTCATAACCCGTCGAACGAACGCGCTTGACGAAATTCGGCAGGTCGACCGCGCCCCTCCCGGCCGGGACGACCTTTCCCTTCTCGTCGACATCCTTGGCGTGGACGAGAATCAGGTCGCCGCCCAGCAAATCCGTGGCCTTGGCAACGACATAAGCCTGGCGGGACAATTCCTCGGATGGCAGCAAGTTGGCGGCGTCGAGAACGATGCCGAGACGGCGGGCGCCGACCTCGTCCAGGAGACGACGCGCCAACGGAGCATCGGCGACGACATTGCCCGGCTCCGGTTCAACGCCGAGCGAAATGCCGGCCGCCTCTGCAATGCTCAGCGCCCAGTCCAACTCGGCGCGCATATCCGACCAGGCTTCCGTAGAGGCGTTGTCGGGGTGGGCGCGCCACATGTTCAGCGCATCGCGCGATCCAGTGCAGAGCGTAACCAGGCCGACGCCCATCGCGCGGGCGGCGTAAACCGCGTTGATGAAGCCACGTCGGTCCGCGTTTCGACGCTCAGGATCGGGATGGGCCATGTTGTATGTGCCAGACAGAGCGCAGAGCGCCACGCCGTTGGCGTTCGCCGCCGCTAGGACCGCTTCGCCGGCGCCGGAAGGCAACTGCGCCGGCAAGGGATCAAGGCCTGCGCACGAGAGATTGAACTGCAGGGTCGCGAATCCGTCCCGGCGCGCCTGTGCGAACAGGACAGCCGGATCCTTGGACGCGTAAGTTCGCGCGAACACGCCCGGGACCATCACAGCGCCCCCGAAACGTCGGCCAGAGCCACCGGTTTGCCACGCTCGACGGATTGGGCGATCGCGATCATCGCCCTCATCGAGGCGATGCCATCTTGGATATCGGCGCCCCGGACCGGCGTACCGCCGAGCACCGAGTCCGCAAAACCCTCGAGCTGCCGACGATAGAAGTGGCCATCCGCGCCGAGAACGCGGGTCGTCGTCGCATTCTTCTCGTGGAAGATCTCGACGTCGCTCGATTTGTAGAACCAGGGGTTGAAGATTTTTGCCGTCGCACACCCGTTCTGGCCGTAGACCTGGAAACCCTCGTGCCAGTCCGCCCTGAGGCGAATCGTCAGGTCGAGGTGACCGAGCGCGCCGTTCTCGAAATCGACGTCGATGAACCAGCAGTACGCGTCGAACTTCTCGCGCAGATTTGCGTCTACCGCCCTGATCGGGCCTCCAAGGAAGCGGGCAAGATCAACCAGATGACTGCCGTGAGCAAGCATGAAGTAGCGGCGCTTGTCCGCCTTCGGATCGCCAGCCGGCCGTAAAACGCGGGCGCCCTGGCGCGGGAGAGGCTGGATGGCGTCCGTCATCGTGTAGCGGTGGGTCGAGTCGCCGTACCACGCCTTCAGGGCCAGCAACTCTCCCATTTCGGTGTCGATGAACGACTTGGCGGACTCAATCCCGAGGTCGAAGCGCAGCATATGCCCGATCTGCAGAACCAAGCCTGTCCGGCTGACGACCCCAGCGAGTTCGTCCACCTCTTCGACGGAGACGCCGATCGGTTTCTCGCACAGCACATCCTTGCCGGCCTCGAGCGCCTTTATCGACGCGGGGACGTGGAAGGCATCCGAGATGCCGATGATGACCGCCTCGACCTCAGGATCGCCCAGCATCTCGTCGTAGTTGAGATAGATCTTTCTGGCGTCGTAGAAAGCGCCAAAGCGCCGGGCTAGCCCCTCATCGGCGTCGCAGACGGCGAACAGCTCCACATTGCGGGCCTTCTGGGCCGACTCGAAGTGAGCGAATTGAGAAATGGGACCGCAGCCGAGTACGCCGACGCGTAGCAGCCGATTGTCTTTCGGCACGGGCAAGCCCTCCACGATCCAATTTGTATTCGTCTACGACAAAAACAAACTACGCACAAGAGGGGCCGCAAAGAATTTTTCGATGGTCAGTCCTTTCCCGGTTCCACGAATTCCGGCAGGGAAAAAATTGACTTCTCGCAAAACAGCGGCGGCTCCCACAGCCGCCCCCTCAGCTCCGTATCTGGAAACAGAGATAGGCGGCACGCGGAGACCACCCATCGCCTGATTGAGCAAAGCGTCGACTCGTGCGGCGATACGCGGATACAGGGGCGCCAATACGCCACTGACGACAATACGCTCAGGATCCAGCAGCCAAATGGCGTTCAGAAATCCGGTCGCGATATGAGTGGACCATTGCTCAAGGGCCTTATCGAAGCCCGGCGGTCCTGAATTGGTCTTGGCGAGTTCGACTATTGCATCGACGTCCGGCCGGTCTTTCGGCAGGAACTTTGAGAAACATCGCTCGCCCGCAAGCAATTGAAATGTCCTTGATTCCAAAGAGGTCAGGCTCGGCGCCATGATTGTTTGGCCGATCTCGCCCGCATATCCGTTGAAACCTTCAACGACAATTCCGTTCCGAATCATTGCGCTGCCGATGCCCTCGGATATCAAGATCAGCAACAGATCCGCGATCTCCGTTTCGTTTGCGGCGGAACAGATCGCACTCGCAAGCGCAACGGCGTCGTTACAGACCCGGATGTTGGCGTCTGCACCAAGCCGCTCGCTTAGCATGGATTTCAGATCGACATTGCGCCACCCGAGAAACGGCGCAACGGCAACCCGCCCATCTCGACCCACTAAACCCGGAACGGACACGCCGATTCCGCGGACCCGGTCGCGCTCCCCGCCGGCCGCGTCGATAGCGCGCTTCGCGAGCTCGGCGAGTCGATCCGTGACCGCGGCTACATTCTCCAGCTCGGGCCCGACGGGCGCAGAAAACCGGGCGACGATGGCCATTGTCAAATCGAGGAGGACTGCGGTCAGAGACGTGGTCGAGATGTCCAGGCCCACGAAGTAGGCGCCGGAGGCGTTCAGCGCGATGCCGACGCTGGGCCGACCGATCCGAGCAGTCTCGCCGACGCCTGCTTCCGCGCCAATCGTTGGTTCGTAGACAAGATTTCGCGTCGAGGAGGACTTTGATGGCGTTGCCAACCGTCGTTCGCGTCACGTTGAGTTCCCGCGCGATGTCTGAGCGCGACATTAGCTCCGATCTCCTCAGAAGCCTAAGACACCGGACGGCGTTGATGTGGCGAAGAATGCTGGTCGTGTTCAAATGTGCATCGCCATTGCATCGAAAGGGTCCTGAAGGAAGCTTCATGCGAGGCGCGGCGTCAATGGCCGGCGGATCGGCACGAACAATCGGGAGAGCCGGAATGCGTCTTGCCCGGGCGGTCAGGCGATCTTCGGCAGGAGAGCGCGGATCTCCGCCGTCAGGCGCGCGGCCAGCTGGCCTCGCCCGCGGCCCGACGCGAGCTCCTTAGAGCGGGTTTCGATCAGGCAAACTCGTGTCCATCACCCGCGGGCTTGACCCGCGGGTCCATGGATCGCCGCGTCAAGCCCGGCGATGACGGATCCGGATGGGTCAACCTGGTCGCAACCTGCGCTAGCGTGACGCCCGAGGGCGAGAAGGCGCTCTCCGACAACAAGGCGCAGATCGACGCCATCTTCGCCCGCTTCGGCGACGGCGACGAAAAGCTCGGCCGCGGCGCCATGGGCTCGGTCGTCCGGGCGAAGATGAACCTGCGCGCTTCGGAGCGCCTGAGGCTCCGCAGCCGCGCCGCAACGCCTGAGCAGATCCAGGCCATCGTCGACGCCCTCGACGCCGCCAAGGCGATCGAGCGGATTTGACGGGGCCCTGGAACCTGCTGCGATCGACAGGCTGAACGGCAGCGACGTCAGCAGCGATGTCACGAGCAAATCTCGCCGACGACATCATCCACCATAGGCGCGCCTTCCTGCCCCGATCGCACCAGCCCATCAAGTTGGTGGCGACGTGTTACGGTGCCTCGCCGTACATCTCGCTCAGACGGCCGTGCGCGAAGGCGAGAGCCGGGGGCATGTCCATCCTTCCCCCGATGACCTCTATGTAAGCGCCGGATTTGCGATCGCGCGCCGACTTCATCGCCTGGTCGAGTTCGCCGAGCGTCTCGACCCGCGCGGTGAACCAGTCCGCACAGCCCATCGCCCTCGGTAACTCCGCGTAGCGCCACGGCGGGAGATCGTTGTAGGTCCAGTTCGGATTGGGTTCGAGCGCCCGCTCGATGAGATAGCCGTCGTTGTTGAGCACAAAGACGGTGATATTGGCGCCGAACCGCCCCATGTTGCCGATTTCGTTGGCGGTCAGCTGGTGAGAGCCTTCGCCGGTGATGAGGACGATGCGGCGGCTTGGATCGGCGAGCGCCATGCCGAAGGCTGCGGGGGTCGCCCAACCGATCGAGCCCCAGAGGACTTGGGCTTCGACCCGCACGTCGTCCGCCAGCGCCATCGGCGTCATTCCGAGACTCGAGCTGCCGGTTTCCAGAACGACTGTGTCGCCGGATCGGATGAAGGCGGCGTAGCGCGGGTACAAGGCCTCCATCGTGATCTTGTCCGACGGTTTCCCGGTAACGGGAGAACCGCGCTCGGACGTGTTCCGATAAGGCCTTCCGACCGGGCCCAACTTGGCAAGCTCCGCGACGACGTCGGCAAGGCGAACGTTGCCGAACACCTGGTCGCCAATCCGCACGTCGTTGAGCCCGATCGAAATGAATCGCGCCGGATCAAGCTGAGCGGAATAGCCCGCGGTGGTGATGTCGTTGAGGCTGACGCCGCCGAGATCGAGCACCACGTCGGCGCCCTCGACGATCTGCCGCGTTTTTTCGGCGGAGACTGCGCCGGCGTACATGCCGGCAAACTGAGGATGGCTTCCGTCGATGATGCATTTCTCCATGAACGTTGTCGCAAATGGGCAGCCCAGCGCCTCGATCGCCTGTCGCAGCTCCCTTTGCAACCCGAGGCGAGAGATCGTGAAGGCCGGCAGGGCCACGACGGATTTCGCGCTTTTCAATCGGGCGGCTATGGCGGCCATAGCCTTCTTTAGCGCCGCTTCGTTCGATTTTAGCGCGATTGGCTTCACATCGGCCTTAACGAACGGCGACTGCGCATAGTCCGAAGGAACGACGATGTAGGCCGGCTGATTGTTTCGCCGCGCGTCCGCGATCACCCGTTCCATCTCGATAACGCAATTGTCCGGGTTTATGAGTGCGTGGCAGCAAGCGCCTTGCGCCGACGTTTCAATGAAATTGCCAAAGACGCCGTCGCCAAGCGTGTGATGGGCGATCTTGCCCAAGCGCTGATTTTGATAGGAAGGCATGCCGACGACATGGAAGACCAACGAGCGCTCGGCTTTGGCGCCCATCACGCCATTCAGGGCCGATAGTTCGCCGACGCCATACGTGGTAACCAGCATGGCGGCCCCGCGAATGCGAGCGTATCCGTCGGCGGCATAGGATGCGTTCAATTCGTTCGCGCACCCGATCCACTTGATTTTTGAACTGCGGTCGACGGCGTCGCATATCGGGAATGCGTAGTCGCCGGCGACGCCAAAGCAATGGGCAATCCCTTCGTCGACGAGCCGTTGAACAATGTAGTCGATCACGCAATTCGGCGTTTCCGACAGCCGCGCGCCGTTGGATGAGGATGCGCTATTCATGGTGCTCTCCTGTATTGGCCGAGGCAAAGGACGTCGCGCCGAGCGCGCTTTGCGGCCTTATGGACGGTGCGCTGCAGTATCGCGATCTGCCCCTATCTTTCGACGGGTTCGTTGAGCCGCCGCCAACGGCAGCCACACACCGAGACCTTAGCATGCATTTCAAGAGACGGCCGCCAAGCGATCTCTGTTATCCCGCTTCGATCGCTCCCCAGTGGCGCGGCCATTGCCGGCGCTGGACTGTGTCGCCGTCCAAGTCTGATTGGCGGAATGTCGAGTTTCGAGTCGTTGCGCGTCGATCGGCGGCGGTATAGTTTCCGCCGATAAGACGTTACCGTTCCAAACTCAGACTTGCCCGCTGCGCGAATGGCGACGACGGCCAGAGGTCGTCTAGCGGCGTGTGCCGCTTCGGTTTAATCGACCTGGGCGGCCGTCGCTGCTCCCGAGTCATCGGGGCCGTCCAGCGGGGAATTCATCGCCGGCGTGTGACGCTGCACGAACTCCAATGCAGCTTCCCAGCCGCCAGCCCTACGTTGACGCAACGCTTCGAGGAAAGGCGAACATGGCGACGCTGAAAATCAACGGCGAGGACAGGATCTACGAAGCTCCCGGCGACACGCCGTTGCTCTGGGTTCTGCGCGACGTGCTCGGCATGACCGGGACGAAATTCGGCTGCGGCATCGCGCAATGCGGCGCTTGCACGGTTCATATCGACGGCAATGCGGTGCGGTCGTGCGTGCTGCGGGTGGGCTTGGTCGGAAGCAGGGCCGTCACCACGATCGAAGGCATCGGCGCGACGGAAGCCGGCGCCAAAGTGCAAAAGGCGTGGCTCGATCTCGAAGTCATCCAGTGCGGCTATTGCCAGTCCGGTCAGATCATGTCCGCCGCGGCCCTCATCGCCACGACGCCGCAGCCCAACGATGCGGATATCGACGCCGCGATGGCCGGAAATATCTGCCGCTGCGGCACCTATGTGCGCATCCGTGAAGCGATCAAGCGCGCCGCGGGCGAAGTCTAAAGGGAGGCGGCGATGATCAACATCCAAGACAGCGGGCGCTCGGCCTCGCGCCGCGCCGTTCTCAAAGGCGGCCTCGTCGCAGGGTTCACCTTCGCCTTCCATCTGCCGGTCCGCGCCGCCAACGCGCCGGAACGGGGGGCGGATGCGACCGATGGCCAATTCGCTCCCAACGCCTTCATCCGCATCGACCACACCGGCAAGATCACCCTGGTCATGCCGCAGGTCGAGATGGGGCAAGGCGTCTATACGGCGGTCTCAATGATCCTTGCTGAAGAGCTCGATGCCGATTTCGGCAAGGTCGAGTTGGAGCATGCGCCGCCGAACGAGAAACTCTATACCAATCCGCTGCTCGGCATTCAGGCGACCGGCAATTCCAATTCCATCCGCGCCTTCTGGAAGCCGCTCCGCCAAGCCGGCGCTGCGGCGCGCGCGATGCTGGTGCAAGCCGCCGCTCGGCGATGGCAGGTCGATCCGGCGAGCTGCACGGCGGCGAAAAGCGTCGTGACGCATGCCGCGAGCGGGCGCTCGCTTGGCTATGGCGATCTCGTCGACGCGGCTGCTGACCTTCCTGTGCCGCAGGATCCCCCGCTGAAAGATCCAAAGGACTTCTCGCTGATCGGCAAGCCGCTCAAGCGTCTCGATACGCCGAAGAAGACCAATGGCGCGGTGGTCTACGGCATCGACGCCATGCTTCCCGGGATGAAATTTGCAACGCTCGCCGCCTGTCCGGTTTTGGGCGGCAAGGTCGTGAAGGTCGACGACAGCGCAGCCAAAGCGGTTCCCGGCGTGCGGCAGATCGTCGTGCTCGACGATCTTGTCGCGGTGGTCGGCGATCATACCTGGGCCGCCAAGAAGGGTCTCGACGCCCTCAAGATCATCTGGGACGAAGGACCCAACGCCAAGATCAGTTCGGCCGACATCTGGGAGGATCTGCGCACCGCGAGCAAGAAGGACGGCGTCGTCGCGAAATCGGTCGGCGACATCGCCAAGGGATTGGCGCAAGGCGAAAGGTTCGACGCCGAATATGAAATGCCGCTTCTGGCGCACGCCGCCATGGAGCCGATGAACTGCACGGTGCGCGTGACGCCGGATGCCTGCGAGGTCTGGATCGGCACGCAGGTCATCGCGCGCGTCCAGGAATACGCCGCCAAAGCCGCAGGACTGCCGATGGAGAAGGTCACCGTGCATCAACATTTGCTCGGCGGAGGCTTTGGCCGGCGGCTCGAGCCGGACATGGCCGAGAGCGCCGTGCGCATCGGCAAACATGTCGATGGGGCCGTGAAAGTGATCTGGATGCGCGAAGAGGACATCCAGCACGACATCTATCGCCCGGTCTATCGCGACGTCATTTCCGCGACTTTGCTGGACGGCAAGATCGCCGCCTGGAAATATCGCATCAGCGGCTCTTCGGTGATGGCGCGCTGGCTGCCGCCGGGTTATGTGAACGGCGTCGATATCGACGCCGTCGATAGCGCCATCGACATGCCCTACGACATTCCCAACAAGCACGTTGAATATGTGCGCGTCGAGCCGCCCGCGGTGCGGACCGGCTTCTGGCGCGGCGTCGGGCCGAACAACAATGTCTTCGCGATTGAATCTTTCATCGACGAGTTGGCGCACAAGGCGGGCAAGGATCCGGTCGAATTCCGCCGCAGCATGCTCGACGGCAATCCACGCCTCAAAGCGGCGCTCGATCTCGTCGCGGAGAAATCCGGCTGGGGTCGGCCGCTGCCGGCGCGCGTCGGGCGCGGCGTCAGCGTGCAGCCCTCATTCGCCAGCTTCATCGCCACCGTGGTCGAGGTCGAGGTCGACGAACATGGCGAGGTGAAGCTGCGACGGGTGACGTCCGCGGTCGACACCGGCATCGCGGTCAATCCCGATACGATCGCCGCACAGCTTCAAGGCGCCCTGGTGTTTGGTCTGACCGCGGCTTTGTATGGCGATATCACCATCGTAAACGGCCGCGTGCAGCAGTCGAACTTCAACGACTACCGCATCCTGCGCATCGACGAGACGCCGGACATCGAGGTTCACCTCATCAAGAGCGGCGAGACCCCGGGCGGCATCGGCGAAGCCGGCTCCACCGCGGGCACGCCGGCGTTGCGCAACGCGATTTACGCCGCGACCGGCGTCGCCTTGCGCCGCATGCCGGTCGACCGCACGGCGCTGGCCGTCGCCAAAAAGGCATGAACGTCATGCGCAGGGCAGCCCTTGTCATCATTGTGCTCCTGATTGTCGCCGCCGTCTTCGCCTGGCGGCGCTTCAATGGGGGGCCTCTGGATTTCGCCGGCGGCTCGACCGTGGCGCTGGCCGACTACAAGGACGCCAACCCGACCGGCGTTCCGGCTTCGCTCGCCAGCGCCGACATCGTGAAGCGCGGCGAATATCTGGCGCGCGCCGCAGACTGCATGGTCTGCCATACCGCGCCAGGCGGCCAGCCCTATGCCGGCGGGCTCGCGATCGAGCTGCCGTTCGGGACGATCTACACGACCAATATCACCTCCGATAAAGTAACCGGGATCGGCGACTACAGCGATCAGGAATTTCTCAACGCCGTCCAGCGCGGCATCCGCAAGGACGGGACCCGGCTCTATCCGGCGATGCCCTATCCCTCCTACACCTATATGACGGACGCGGATGCGCTCGCGATCAAGGCCTATCTCTTCAGCCTGCCGGCCGCGCATGCGCCCAATCGCGCCGATACGCTGACGTTCCCTTATAATCAACGCTGGGCGATGGCGTTCTGGTCGCTTGTCTTCAACGCCGACGCCCGGTTTGCGCCGAACGCCTCGCAGACGGCGCAATGGAACCGCGGCGCCTATCTCGCCGAGGCCCTGGCGCATTGCGGCGAATGCCATACGCCGCGCAATCTCGCATTCGCGCTCGACAATCGTGAGAAATTCGCCGGCGCATTGACGGCCGGCTGGCGCGCCTACAACATCACCTCCGACAAGGGGTCCGGCATCGGCGGGTGGAGCGACGACCAGGTCTTCTCCTATCTGGCGCAGGGTCATGCGCTGGGCCGCGGCACGGCGTCGGGCCCGATGGCCGAAGCGGTCGACGAAAGCTTCAGCCAAATGACGCCCGAGGATATCCATGCGCTGGTGGCCTTCCTGCGCAGCGTGCCGCCGATCGCTTCGCCCGATCTGCCGGCGACGCTGGCGCCGCCGGCTCCGGCCTCGCCCAAGGACGGCGCAGTCGCGGACGATGCGCTCGGCAAGAAGATCTTTGCCGACGCCTGCGCGAGCTGCCACAGCTGGACCGGCGTCAGCGCGGTGACGCCTTTCGCCACGATTGCGGGCGTGCGCGCGGTCAACGATCCGACGGCGACGAATGTGGCGCAGATTGTGATCTCCGGCACCCGCCGAACCGAACCCGACGGGGCGGTGTCGATGCCGGCCTTCGGCAGCATCTTCTCCGATACCGAAATCGCCGCCGTCGCGAATTATGTTACGGCGCGTTTCGGCAGCGCGAAGTCCTCGGTGACAGAGAACGACATCGCGGGTTTGCGCCAGCAAACGGCCCGGTGACGGCTCGCAGCGCGCCGTCGGCGACGATCGCCTTTGCGTCGGCGCCAGTCGCCGGCGGTGCGCAAATACGCGGCATTGCTCGACGGCGCGGCAAACGAGTCAAATCCGCCCCGAAGCCGTCATCAGGGGATTGGTTCACACCGGCAACGGCAACCGCTCCAAGAGCCGTCCGATGAGAGTCCTCGCGCTCGCGGCCCTGCTGCTGGCGCCAATTGGCGCCGGCGCTGACAGGGAAGTGAGCGCCCTTCTCTCCGTCGTGCACTCGTCAAGCGACGTCCGATGGGGAGAGCCGGAATGCGTCTTGCGGGGCGCGTCAGGCGATCTTCGGCAGGAGAGCGCGGATCTCCGCCGTCAGGCGCGCGGCCGCCTGCGCATCGCCCGCCAGGAAGGACAGCAGGTGGCGCTGGAAAAGGCCGTCGAAGAGGGCGTAGAGCGCCACCTTGGACATAGCGACCGGCTTGCCCGCGAGGTCCGCATAGCGCGAGGCGATCCGCCAGACCATGTTCTCCAGGCTCTTGTCGATCGCCTCGATGTCGGGGCGGAACGCCTCCTCATAAAAGGCTTGCGAGCGCAGGTCGTACCAGAGCCGGTGCATCTTGGCTTCCTGCGTCAACGTCTCCTCGAGCTTGGCGCAGAAGCCGTCGAGGAGCGCTTCCCGGCTGGTCGCCATGGCGACGACGCCGTCGTAGCGAGCGACGCATCTGGCCTTGTAGTAGCGTACCCCGCAACAAATCAGATCGATCTTGTCGCTGAAATAATAGTGCAGCACGCCGTGCGAGAACTCGGAGTTCTGCGCGATCTCGCGCAGACTCGTGCGCGCGTAGCCGAGCTCGGCCAGCGTGTCCAGCGTCGCCTCAGCGAGTTCCACCCGACGGGACTCGAGCTTGTCGGCGCGCGCTTGCGCCCCCTTGACGGCAGGCGAAGCGCCGCGCCGCGAAGCTAGCGATGTGACCTGCGGCATCAAACCTCGTTCCTCTTTCCTCGGCCGGGCTTTCGTCGTGGGATAATGCCACGGCCCGCGGCGAAAATCACTGTCCTTGACATGTGTCCCATGAAATCTTGACACCTGTCAAAAAACAAACGACAGTTTGTCCGCCGGACAGGCAAAGCCGCCGGCTTAGACAAAAGCGAGGAACGCCATGAGTGGACAATTGTCGGGCCGTAGCGCCCTGGTGACGGGAGGCGCGCGCGGCATCGGCGCCGCTATAGCGACGGCGCTCGCCAATGCCGGCGCGTCGGTCATGATCGCCGACATTCTCGAGGAACGCGGCCGGGAGACGGCCGCAGCGTTGTCTAAGTCGGGGGCCAAGAGCGATTTCGTCAAGCTCGACGTCGCCGACGACGAGCAATGGGCTGCGGCAGTTAAGACTACGGTCGCCAAGCTCGGCGGCCTCGACATTCTCATCAACAACGCCGGCGTCGAGATCACTTCGCTCGTCGTCGATCTCAAGCCCGCCGACATCCGCAAAATGTGCGACGTCAACATTCTCGGGGTCGGGCTCGGCATGAAACACGCGTTCCGCGCGATGCGTCCAGGCGGCGCGGCGGGCAAGGGCGGGGCGGTCGTCAACGTCGCCTCGGTCGCCGCGACCATCGCGTTCCCCGCCATCTCCATCTATTCCGGCACGAAGTCGGCGGTCGACCGTCTGACCCGTGTGGCGGCGATGGAGGCCGGCAAGCTCGGCTACGGAGTGCGCGTCAACTGCGTCTATCCCGGCCTGATCGCGACCGACATGGGCATTCAACTGGCCAACGACATCGTCGCCGCCGGGCTCGCCCCCGACATGGGCGCCGCAGTGCAGTCCGTCGTCGATCAGACCCCGCTCGGTCGCCTGGCCGAAGTCTCCGAAGTCGCGGACGCGATCGTGTTTCTTTGCTCGAAGGAAGCCCGCTTCGTCACCGGCGCCGGCCTGCCGGTCGACGGCGGCATGGGCATGTGAAGGGAGGAACGGCAATGTCCAAGAAACGCCCCGTCGTTGTCTACGGCGTCTCCGGCTACACCGGACGCCTGGTCTGCGAATATCTGCGGGAATACAACGTGCCCTTCGTCGCCGCCGGTCGCGACGGGAAGCGGGTGCGCGAGGTGGTCGAGAAGATCCCCGGCATCGAGAACGCCGACCACGAGGTCGTCGAGGTCGCGCAGGACGTCCACGCGCTGACGGAGCTGTTCCGCGGTTCGAAGGTCGTCTGCAACGTCGTCGGCCCGTTCATCAAATATGGCGGGCCGGTCGTCGAGGCCTGCCTCGCGGCGGGCTGCCACTACACCGACACGACCGGCGAGCAGGACTGGGTGCTCAAATGCGCCGACGAATGGGGCGAGAGCTTCGCCAAGAAGGGCCTGCTGCTGTCGCCCAATCTCGCGCAGATGTACACGACCGGCGAGATCGCCGCCAACATCGCCCTCGAGACGCCCGGACTCGACACGCTCGACATTCTCGTGTTCTGGAAGGGCTTCCCGACCTACGCCTCGACGCAGACGATATTCACGATCCTGAAGGCGAACTGGTACTATCTGGAACAGAAGAAGTTCGTCGAATGGGACGTGACGGCGCGCGCCGACGTCGTCGTGCCCGGGCAGCACGAAACCGCCATCGCCGTGCCCTGGGGCGGCACCGCCCATCCGGTCTGGTTCCGCAACGATCCCCGCGTCGCCAATTGCAAGGCGATGGGCGGCGTGCTTTCGCGCCCCGTGATGGAAGGCGTCGTGCAGACGACGCAGATGGTGAAGCAGAATATCAAGCCCTTGCCGCTCGACCAGCAGGAGGTGGAACTCGGCAAGATCGCGGCGAGCCTGCAGGCTTCCATGCCGCCGCGCGAAAATCCCCGCGTCAACACCTCGCTGGATTCGGTTTACGCGTCGGGACCGCTCGGGCGCAAGCACGTCGTCATCCACGGCAATTGCAACTACAAACAGACAGGCATGCTGCAGGCCTACGCCGCCTATCATCTGTTGCAGCAGCCGCCGCAGCGGGTCGGTTTCGCCTCGGGCTGTCAGGCCTTCGGGCACCACGCCTTGCTCGGCCAGTTGCGCAGCTTCGGGCTGGTGATGAACCCGATCGTGACGATCCACGAATAGGCGGCGCGATCGCGAGAGCGGCGGCGCAGTCCGCGCCGCCGTCCTGCGCCAGTCTGAGGACGCAATCGCCATGCTGCTCACCGACTATCTGGACAAGGGCGCCTCGCTCGGCCCCGAGAAGCCGTGCCTGACGACGGACGGCCTCGCGCTCTCCTACGCCGAGACGCAGCGCTTCAGCTATCGCTTCGCCCGCGCGATTGCGGCCGACGGCTTCGCGCCGGGCGCCAAGATCGCGGTGCTCTCCGGCAACGATCCCCTTGCTTTCGCCTGCGTATTCGGCATTTCGCGCGCCGGCTGCGTCTGGTGCCCGATCAACCCGCGCAACGAGGCTGCCGAAACGCATTTCATCCTCGACAATTTCGATTGCGAGGTCCTCATTTTTTCGGCCGAGTTCGCCGGGATGGTCGCGAAAATGCGCCCCGACCTCTCGAAGATTCGCGTTTTCGTTTGCCTTGACGCGGAGGTCGAGGGCGCCCTTCCGCTGGAAGGCTGGCTCAAGGGGCTCCCGGACGATTTCTATGAGCGCGCGCCGGGCGACGACGTGGCGATGATTGCAGGCACCGGCGGCACCACCGGCAAGCCGAAAGGCGTGATGCTGACCGTCGCCAATCTCGAGGCGATGACCGCCATCACTCTGATGCGTTACCCCTTCGAGGGCGTCCCCGTCTATCTCGCCTTCGCGCCGCTGACGCATGCCGCAGGCGTACTGTGCTTCCCCATTCTGACGCTCGGCGGCCGCGTCGAGATCATGCGCAAGCCCGACGTCGGCGAGTTCCTGCGGCTCATCGCGGCGCGACGCGTGACCCACGCCTTCCTGCCGCCGACAATTATCTATATGGCGCTCGACCATCCCGCGCTCGCCGAGACCGATCTGTCGTCGCTGCAATGCCTCTGGTACGGCGCCGCGCCGATCGCTCCGGCGCGCCTCGAGGAGGCGCTGCGTCGGATCGGGCCCATGGCGCAATTGTTCGGTCAAACGGAAGCGCCGATGATGATCTCGACCCTGGCGCCGAAAGAGCACTATCTGCCCGACGGATCGATTGATCGGGCCCGACTCGCTTCCGCCGGTCGTCCAAGCCCGCTCGTGCGCGTCGCCATTCTCGGCGATGACGGCGATTTTCGCCAGACCGGCGAGCGCGGCGAGATCGTCGTGCGCGGCTCGCTCTGCATGAAGGGCTATTACAAGAACCCGGAGGCGACGGCGGAAGTGACCTACAAGGGCTGGCGGCGAACCGGCGACATCGGCTTCCTCGATGAGGACAATTACCTGTTCATCGTCGACCGCGCCAAGGACATGATCATCACCGGCGGCTTCAACGTCTATTCGATCGAAGTCGAGAACGTGCTGCGCTTGCACGAGGACGTGCAGGACTGCGCGGTGATCGGCCTGCCGGACCCGAAATGGGGCGAGCGCGTCGTGGCGGTGGTTCAGCCGCGCCCGGGCCGCAACGTGGACGCGGCCGAGCTGAAAACCTTCGTGAAGGCGCGCGCGGGGTCGGTCAAGACGCCGAAGCAGATTGAAGTCTGGCCCGATCTGCCGCGCTCGCGGGTCGGCAAAGTTCTGAAGGCGGAGGTCAAGACGATCCTCATAGGGTCGCCGCCGCAGCCGAGCCGCGACGCCTGAGCAGGCGCGGCGATCGTCGACGCGCTCCACGCCGCCGCCAAGGCGAACCGAATAAAAGTCGCGCTTCGTCCGCGTCGGTTCATGGTCGCGCATTGGGCATATTGGCGAGGCGCCGAAATCTGACTCCCGTTCACCTCGTGGAAGGGCGGCGTCCTCGTTGAGCCGGGGGTCGGCGCCTTCTGGTCAAACCCACCGGCTGAGGCCGCTTCACGAACTATTTTCGAGCAAGGGCGATTTTTCACTTGCAATCGCTTCCGACCCGGGCGTAAAACGATTTACAGTAAATCGTTTTACAGGGAGCGAAGGTCCAAAGGCAATGATCGAAAAGACGCATTCGATCAATGATGTGGCGAAGCTGGCCGGCGTTTCTCCGGCGACCGTCTCCAACGTTCTGACCGGGCGGAAGCCGGTCAGCGCCAAACTCGTCAAAAAAGTCGAAGCCGCGGTCAAAGCGCTCGACTACCGCGCCGATCCGCGCGCCTCGATGTTGCGCTCCGGAGAGGCCAAGATCATCGCCGTGGTCGTACCCGATCTCGACAACCCTTTCTTCACCTCCGTGGTCTCGGGCGTCGAGCAGTGTCTTGGCCAGGAGGATTACGAGGTCATCGTCGCCAGCTCCCACGGCGAAGAGTTGGTGGAGAGATCCCGGCTGAAAGCGATCCTCGCCTGGCGCCCAGCAGGATTGATCGTCATTCCCTGCTCCGACGAGTTTCCAGGCCGGGAGCTGATTGACTCATCCGGGACCCCCTACGTAATCGCCGACCGGGTGACTGGCCATCTGAGCGTCGACACCGTCTCGGTCGACAACGAAGCCGCCGGCGCCGTTGGCGCTCGTCATCTGATCGACCTTGGCCACAAAGATATCCTCATCGCGGCGTCATCGCTGAGCCTCGCCAACATTCGCCAGCGCTGCGGCGGCGCCAGCGAGGTCATGCGGTCGCATGGTTTTCCGGAGCCGGCGATTGTCGAACTCGGCTTCACGATCGACGAGGCGTCCGCGAGGCTCTCGAATTGGTTTGATGAGAATTCGCCGCCGACAGCCATTCAGGCGCTGACGAATTTCACCACGCTGAGCGTGCTGACGACGCTGGCTGAGCGCGGCCTGCGGATGCCGCGCGATATCTCGCTGATTGGCTTCGACGACTACACTTGGATGAGCGCCCGAGCGACGCCCTTGACCGCGATTTTCCAGCCGGTGCGCGAGATGGGCCGGGCCCTGTGGGAAACGTTGAGCGGGAGGATCAAAGGAGATCTCTCGCCGGCAAAACATGTCCTGTTGCCGTGCGAACTCAGGGTTCGCGCGTCGACCGGCCTTGTCCCGGATGCGCAACGCGCGACCCGTCTCAAGGAGGAGGCGGTCTCGCCGCCCGCGGGAATGGCGGTCCGCTGACGACGAATTATACGGAATTCTGGGTCGAGTTCCGATCCAGAGGAGCCGGATCTATCGATCCGCAATTTGCCCGAGTGGCGAACAATGGGAGGTTAGTGACGTTATGATGAAAATCTCTGCAACCAGACGCGCCGTGTTGGCGGGCGTCGCCTTCGCCGCCGTGCTTGCCACGGGAGCCTTTGCAGCCGACAAGCCCACGATGGGTATCGTCGTTAAGATCGGTGGCATCCCGTGGTTTAACGCGATGGAGACCGGGATCAAAGAAGAGGGAGCGAAGGACGGCGTCGACGCCTACATGATCGGGCCGACCAGCGCAGATCCAGCCTTGCAGGTGCGTGCGATCGAAGATCTGATCGCCAAGAAGGTCAACGTGATTGGCGTGGTCCCTAACGACGAGAAGGCGCTGGAGCCCGTACTCGAAAAGGCGCTCCAGGCCGGCATCAAGGTCGTCACGCACGAAGGCCCCGGCATCAAGAACAAGGATTGGGACTTCGAGTTCACCTCGTCCAAGAGCTTCGGCGAGGCGCACGCGGAGGCGCTCGCAAAAGCGATGGGCGGCAAGGGCGAATATGCGGTCTTCGTCGGCTCTCTGACCGTTCCCCTTCACAACGCCTGGGCGGACGCGGCGATCGCCTATCTCAAGGTCCACTATCCCGATATGAAGCCGGTCGGCGAGCGCTACGGCGTCGCCGAGAACGTCGACGACAGCCGCAAGACCGCGCTCGACCTCATGGCCGCCCATCCCGATCTGCACGGTTTCCTTGCGTTCGGCAGCCAGGGTCCGATCGGCGCCGGCCGCGCGATCGAAGAGAAGGGCGACATAGGAAAAGTGTTCGTGGTCGGGCCGCTCTCGCCCGGGCAGGGACGCAAGCTGATCAAGGAAGGCGCCATCCTGGGCGGGTTCATGTGGAATCCGG
The DNA here is from genome assembly GCA_963820795.1 of uncultured Alphaproteobacteria bacterium. Lineage (GTDB taxonomy): Bacteria > Pseudomonadota > Alphaproteobacteria > Rhizobiales > Beijerinckiaceae > Roseiarcus. Next base: position 154,577 of record CAWGBJ010000017.1, on the reverse strand, counting down.
CCGAGGCGGGCCGCGTGTTTGTCCGCGTCGGCAAGCTGTTGGCCACTGGCCAGGAGATCAAGGATGGCATGACGATCGAGGGGCTCGGGGTCGTCCATCCCGATCCGAAGACCCACAACATTATCACCGACAACCTCCTTCCGATCAACAAAGACTCGGTCGACAAGCTCGCCGGTCTCGGGCTCTGACCGAAGCGCCTCTCCCGCGAAAGCGGGAGAGGCGCGCACCGCGCTGGTGCAAGCTTTCGACGACAATCCGGAACTCCCGATGACAACAATGACTGCGCCAGCGTCAAAGCCCTCCATCCCCGCCTCCGAGGCGATCCGCTTCGAGCACGTGTCGGTGCGCTTCGGCGGCGTGCGCGCGCTCGACGATGTGTCCTTCTCGGTCGGGCGCGGGGAGGTGCATTGCCTCGCCGGCGAGAACGGCAGCGGCAAGAGCACGCTCATCAAGGTCATCGCGGGTGTGTATCAGGCAGCGCCCGGCGCGCGCACCGACTATTTCGGCGAGAGCGTCGCGGCGCCGACACCCCAACTCGCCCGACGCGAGGGCGTGGCCGTCATTTGGCAGGACCTTGCGCTTTTCCCGGAAATGACAGTCGCCGAGAACATTGCGTTCGATGGTCTCGTGGGCGCGCTGCGGCTCGTGAACTATCGCGCCATTCGCGAGACCGCTCGCACTGCGCTCGCCAAGCTCGGCGTGGAGCTCGACCTTGGCGCACGGCTGAACAAGCTGCCAATTTCGGGCCGGCAATTGGTCGCGATCGCGCGCGCGCTCGCGAGCGACGCAAAGCTCATTTTCATGGACGAGCCCACAGCCTCGCTCACGCAGGCCGAGACGGACCATCTGCTTGCCGTTGTGCGCACGCTCTCCGCCTCGGGAGTCGCCGTGGTTTTCGTCAGCCACCGGCTTGCGGAGGTGCTCGACGTGTCGAGCCGCGTCACGGTTCTGCGCGACGGACGATTGGTCGGCGTGTTCGACGCCGCCGGCATGACGCAGTCGCGGTTGACGGAATTGATGACCGGCAAGCGGTTCGACCAGTCCGTCACTGCCCGCGACGTCGTCGATGCGCCGATCGTCCTCGAAACCTCCGGCCTGACACGGCAGGGCGAGTACTCGGATGTCAATCTGACTTTGCGCGCCGGCGAGATCGTCGGCGTCATCGGCTTGATCGGCGCCGGCCGCACCGAACTCGCGCATACGCTGTTCGGCATGTCGCGCGCCGATTCCGGCTTCGTCCGCCTCTCCGGTTCGCCCGTCGCCTTCGCCAACAACCGGGAAGCCACCGCAGCCGGGGTCGCCTATGTCTCTGAGGATCGTCTCGCTCTCGGTCTGGTGCAGCCGCAATCGATAGCCGACAACGCCGTGATCACGACCTTGAAACAGATCTCCAACGCCAGCGGTTTGATCTCCGAGGCGAAGAAATCCGCGGCAGTCGCCAAGGCCGTCACCGAATTCGCGATCAAGATCGGCCAACCCGAGGACGCCGTATCGACGCTATCGGGCGGCAATCAGCAGCGGGTCGTGCTGGCGAAGTGGCTCGCAACATCGCCGAAGGTCTTGATCCTCGACTGCCCGACGGTCGGCGTCGATGTCGGCGCGCGCGACGGCATTTACAAGATCGTTCGTGGGCTCGCCGAGCGCGGCATCGCCGTTCTCATGATTTCGGACGAAGTCCCCGAGGCCTATTTCAATTCCGATCACATCCTGCACATGGCCGAGGGCCGCATCGTCGCGGAATACGACCCGAGACGCATCTCAATCGGCGAACTGGAGCGCGCCGTCTATGCGTAACTATTTACGCACCCACGAGGGCGAGGTGCGCCTGTTCGTCGTCCTGGCGGCCTTGACGCTGTATCTGGGCTTCGCCTCGCCGACTTTCCTCAGCGCCGGAAATTTAGCGTCGCTGCTGAACAACAACGCTGTCAACGTCATTTGGGCCGTCGGACTGCTGGTGGTCCTGATCACCGGGGGCATCGACATTTCCTTCGCCGTCGCTGCGTCGGTCGTGCAATACCTGACCGCGCTCGCGTTGCTCGGCCTCGGGGGAGGCAATTGGATCCTCGGCCTCCTGTTTGCGGGCGCTTTCGGAATCGCGCTCGGTTGCGTCAACGCCTCCCTGATCGCCGGTTTTCGGATTATCTCGATCGTCGTCACCATTGCGACCTTCAATGCGTTTTTCGGTTTGTTGATGTTCACGACATCCGGCAAATCAATCTACGATTTGCCGAACTGGTGGACCGATCAGGTCGCCTTCTTTTCGCTCGGCGCAGGCGGCGCGCTCACTCTGCCGGTGGCCGCCATGGTCGCGGCGATGGCGGCGACCTGGTTCCTGATCTCGCGCACGACGACGGGCCGCCAGCTCTATGCTTTCGGCGACAACCCGGAAGGCGCGCGTCGCGCCGGCGTCGCGACGGTGAAGATGCAGTTCATCGCCTACGGCTGGATGGGATTGATGGCGGGCATCGGCGGCCTGATGCAGGTCAATCTCGCCCAAGAGGTCGTTCCGAACGCTCTTATCGGTCGCGAACTTGACGTTCTCGCTGCCGCCGTGCTCGGCGGCGCGCGGCTCGGCGGCGGCCGCGGCTCGGTGTTCGGCTGCTTTCTCGGCGTAATGCTGGTGGCGGTCGTGCAAAACGGGCTCAATCTGCTCGGTGTCTCGCCCTACGCCTTCAAGATGCTGATCGGATTGACGATCCTCGTAGCCATCTCACTCTCGAACTTTGATCTGGGAGCGCTCCTGGCGGGCGGATCGAGGAGGCGTGGTCATGTCGGTAGTCGCTGAGCGTCTAGGCCGCGTGTTTGGGCGCGATGTGTCCGGGCTTCTCGGGTTGTTGGCGCTCCTCGTGATCGCCTTCGGCCTGACGACGCCGCAGTTCTTGAGCGCCGCGAATTTCGATTCGATCGCGTTTCAGTTGCCGGAACTTGGTCTGCTGACCCTGGCGATGCTCGCGCCAATCGTTTCCGGCGGAATCAATCTGGCGATCATCGCCACGGCGAACCTCAGCGGCCTGACGCTCGCCTGGATTCTCAACATGAACGGTGGGCCGCATGCGGGCGTCTTCGCATTCGTGGTCGGCGCCAGCGCGGCGCTGGCGGTCGGCGGCGCGTCGGGCGCCGCCATGGGCGCGACGATCGCCTATTTCGGCGCGCATCCGATTCTCGCTTCGCTCGCGATGATGATCTTTCTCAGAGGTCTGGGCGAATTTCTTACGCGCGGCGGGGATATCTCGGGCTTTCCCAATTTCCTCGGCGAACTCGGCCACGGCGTGATCCTCGGCGTTCCCGTGCTGATGCTCGTCTTCACTGCGGCGGCGGTCCTCTGGCACGTGCTACTCGCCCGCACGCGTCACGGCTTTGCGGTGGCGATGATCGGCTCCAATCCGCGGGCGAGCGAATATTCCGGAATTCCTGTCAAGCGCTCGCTCACGCTGGTCTATGCTCTCTCGGGCGTTATGTGCGCGCTTGCGGGCATCGTGATGCTGATGCGCTTCAATTCGGTGCGCGAAGGCGAGGGCGAAGCGCTGCTGCTGGTGACCGTGCTTGCGTGCTTCCTCGGTGGCGTCGATCCGTTCGGCGGATTCGGGCGCGTCGCGCCGGTGTTCGTTTCGCTGCTGATCCTGCAAACGCTGTCGTCCGGCCTCAATTTGCTCGGCGCGAATCAGCATCTCTCCACCGCCGTCTGGGGCCTGTTCCTGATCGCCGTGATGGTCTTTCGATTTGCGGCGCCGACGCTGCGAGCGGTGTTCGAAAGTGTCAGGAAGTAGCCCCGTGCGACATTGGCGGCTGCGCGGGAATGCGGCCGATTTCACAGGACAGAGCGGGGGCCAAAGCCCGAACTGCTTACATCCATGGTTTCATCAACAATGCCCCGAAACCTAACCTTCGACGACCTCGTGCGGCAGACTGCCGAACTCAACTCGTCGCGTCGGACTGTCGTCGCAATTGCGGGCGCGCCGGGTTCAGGGAAGACAACGGTGGCGGAGCGGCTCGTGTCTCGTCTGAACGAGGCCGCGCCGGGTTCTGCCGCACTCCTGCCAATGGACGGCTATCACTACGACGACCGCGTCTTGATTGAGCGCGGCTTGCGAGCGCGCAAAGGAGCCCCCGAAACTTTCGACGTGCTCGGCCTGCTCCACATGCTCGACCGCCTCAAGCGAAATCTGGAGGATGAGATCGCTGTCCCTGTATTCGATCGTGATCTCGAGATATCGCGCGCCGGCGCGCGGTTGATATCGCGTGCCGTTCGCACGCTTATCGTTGAAGGCAACTACTTGTTGCTGGACCAAGATCCTTGGTCCCACTTGCGCGCCATGTTCGATATCACGGTCGCGGTCGATGCGCCCGAGGACATTCTGCGGCAAAGGCTTGTCGAGCGATGGCGAGGTTACGGTCTCTCGCCGGCGGAGATCGAAGCGAAAGTCGAAGGCAACGATCTTCCGAATGGTCGTTACCTCAGGTCGAAGAGCAAACCTGCAGACTTCGTTCTGCGGGCCTGATGGCAAGGAATATCATCAGCTTGCCCAGTCGCCGAGGAATGCTCGTCATTCTGTTTTCGTCAAATTGGAGGCGCAAATGAAGTTCGGCATCTATTACTCGTATTGGGAGCAGGAGTGGAGCGCCGATTGCCTGCGATACGTAGAAAAAGTCGCCAAACTCGGTTTCGACGTCATCGAAATCGCCGCTCATCATCTGAACAGCTATAGCCCGGCGCACATCGCCGAAGTGGCCCGTTCCGCCAGGGACAACGGCATCGCCATCACCTCTGGTCTAGGTCCATCCCCTCAGAAGAACCTGGCTTCTGCCGATCCAGCGATCAGAAAAGCGGGCCGGGCGTTCTTCGAAGAGACACTGACCAACCTCGCCAAACTCGATATTCGCGTGATCGGCGGCGCCCTCCATTCCTACTGGCCGATCGACTATTCGAAGCCGGTCGACAAGGCCGGGGACCGGGCGCGAGGCTTGGAAGGCATTTCCAGCCTTGCGGGTTTCGCGGCCAATCTCGGAATCGACCTTTGTCTGGAAGTGCTCAACCGATTTGAGAACCACGTTCTGAACACCGTCGACGAGGGGGTCGCCTTCGTTCGCGAGGTCGGCAAGCCCAACGTCAAGGTGATGCTCGATACATTCCATATGAACATCGAGGAGGACAGCTTCGGCACAGCAATCCGCACCGCCGGCCCTCTGCTCGGCCATTTTCATACCGGCGAGAACAATCGCCGCGTTCCCGGCAAAGGTCGGCTGCCCTGGCACGAAATCGGAACGGCGCTGCGCGAGATCGGTTACAGCGGCGCGGTCGTCATGGAGCCCTTCGTCAAGATGGGCGGCGGGGTCGGCAGAGACATCAGGGTTTGGCGCGATCTAAGCGACAACGCCGACGAAGCCCAGATGGACGAAGCCGCGCGACAGGCTTTGGCGTTTTCACGATACGTACTCGGCTGAAGATCCCAACGCTCTGTTTTAGGTACGGATGCCGTCGGTCGAGCGGCGCGAGATTTGCACATTCCAACCGTACCGGACCGATCGGGAACGGGCGCAATGGATCCGAATCCTGTCGGCCGGCGGGACCAACCGCCGCCTTCTCCCGGCGGAACGGCCGTCGCGGTCGGAACCTTCGGCCCTCAACGTCGTTGGCATGGCGACATGAATCTCGCCTTCGCCCACCGCCTCAAGGTCGATTCCGAACAGACCACCGCCCATTACGGCCGCCATGTCGCGGTCTTCAACCGGCAGGGGCTGATGAAGCGGGACGCCGATGGCTATTACTTCAACCAGACGCGCTTTTTGTCCGGTTTCGATATTCGCTCTGGCGGCAAGCCGGTGAAGCCCGTCTCCTGCGCCAACGTCCAGCCGCATGCGATCGTCGGCTATTACCTTCTGCCGTCGCCCGCGGGCCGCAAGGCGGCGCCGCCCGGGCGATCCCGAGCCGAGCGGCGGGGAGATCGTCGCCAAGGGGATCGAAATCCACATCAACACCTTTGTCGGCGGCGGCTACCACCAGGACGTCGAGGTGACCAACCGGGCGCTCGCGGCCGCGACCGTCAGGCTCGACTTCCTTTTCGCCGCCGATTTCGCCGACATCGCCGAAGTCTCCTCCGGCAAGCGCAAGCAGAAGGCGGAGGTCCGCCGCAGCTTCGACCCGTCGGGGCCCGGCGAGGCCGCGCTCGTCTTCGCCTACCAGCATGAGAAGCTCAACCACGCGACGCGGATTCGCATCTCCGCGCCCGGAACGATCACCGACGACGGGGCGGCCGTCAGCGCGACGCTCAGCTTGGCGCCGCAGGAGGCGCAGCGGATCTCGATCGACGTCGCGCCGGTTTTCCTCGGCGAGCCGTCCCAGCCCTGGTTCGGTCTCGACGGCGAAAAGATGGCGGCCAAAGACGTCCTCGCGCGACACGAGGCGTGGTTGTCGGGCTGCATCGAGTTCGAGCCCTCGAATCAGACGGTCAAGTCGGCCTGGGCGCGCGCGGCGACCGATCTCTGGTCGCTGCAGGCGCTGGAGGGAGAGGGCGACGCGGCTTTCACCCCGATCGGCGGCATCCCGAAATATACCGGTCTCTTCGGCCGGGACAGCCTCGTCGTCGGCGTGCAATCGACGTTTCTCAATCGGGCGACGCTGAACGGCGGCCTCCTTTCGGTCGGCGAATGGACGGCGAAAGAGGTCGACAACGGCCATGACGCCGAGCCCGGCAAGGTCCTGCATCAGCGGCAGTTGAGCCCGCTGGCGCTGCTCGGGACGACCCCGTTCCTCCACTATTACGGCGACTATTCTGCGCCCGCCTATTACCTCATCGGCGCTGCCTTGCACTTTGCCGAAAGCGGCGACGCGCGGGCCTTCGAAGCCGTCCGCGACAAGGTCGAGGCGACGCTGGCCTGGATGGATCGCTACGGCGACATCGACGGCGACGGGTTCTACGAATACCGCACCCTCGCCGGAAAGAAGGGCCTGAAGAACCAGGGCTGGAAGGATTCGGAGCAGGCGATCCTCTATCCCGACGGCTCCTTCGTCCGCGACCCGATTGCGGTCGCCGAGGTCCAGGGACTTTTCTACGCCGCCAAACAGGCGGTCGCCGCCGTTTTCGCCGCGCTGGGCGAAGCCGAGCGGGCGAAGGCGCTCCTCGACCAGGCGGCGGCGCTGAAGCAGAGGTTCAACGAGCGCTACTGGATGCCGGACCTGAAGTTCTATGCGCTGGCGCTCGATCCGCAGAAGAACCAGGTCAAATCGATCGCATCGAACCCGGCCCTGTGCCTCGCCACAGGCATCGTCGACGACGACAAGGCCAGGCACGTCGTCGACCGGCTGATGGCGCCGGACATGTTCAGCGGCTGGGGCCTGAGGACGCTGTCGAGCGAGCACCCGGCCTTCAATCCGCTCGCCTATCACTTGGGCTCGGTCTGGCCGGTGTCGAACGCGCACGCCTGCGTCGGCTTCAAGCGTTACGGCTTCAAGGACGCTTTGCATCAAGTGGCGAAGGCCATGTTCGACGCCACCACCCTCTTCGATTTCGACAGGCTGCCCGAGGTGTTCGGCGGCTATCCGCGCGGCGACCATTGGCCGCACCCGGGAATCTACCCGGACGCCTGCTCGCCGCAGGCCTGGTCCGCCTCGGCGATCATTCAGGTCTGCCACATGCTGACGGGGGTGATGATCCTCGCCCCGCTTCGCACTCTCATCCTCGATCCGGCGTTGCCGGAATGGCTGCCTGAAGTCGCCATCCGCAATCTGCGGATCGGCGACGAGCGGGTGTCGATAAAGTTGCGCCGCGAAAAGAACGGCGAGACGCGACATGAGGTGCTGGAAGGGGGCGGAGGCTGGCGGATCGTCCAGCCCGACCTCGGCGGTCCGGGCCACGATCGGTTCGCCCTGGCGCTCGCCGAAGCAAGCCGCCTCGCGGGCGCCGACCGCTCTTCGGGCGGGGCGGTCTCCAGTCGCGCGGCGGCCGGCGCGCACCGCTGAGCGGCGCGGCCGACTTCGCCATCTCCGTTCCGCCGCTCAATCTTTCTGCGCCCGCCGCGCAAACGACGCCAGGAGGTCGCGCCACCATTCGGCGTGACGGGTGAGAAACGGCGTCTCGGGGAATCCGTGCCGCGCCGGATGGTCGGCCGGGATCCGGTCCCAGCCGCTATGCTCGACGGTGACCCGCGTCTCCTCGCCCAACGGCTCGAAGCGGACCTCGACCTCGGTCGACCTGATCGGGGGCGAAATTCGCTTGCCGCCAGGTGAAGGCGAGCCGCTCGCCGGGCGCCCATCGGGTGATGCGGCCGATTTCGAAGGCGTGGCCCTCCGCGTCGCTCTCGATCAGGCGGCCGTCGAGCCACGGCTCGAACGACAGCGGGCCGGGCGGGCCGGCGGTGAAGCGGAAGAGATCGTTCGGCCGCCACCAGAGGCCGATCTCGCGGACGAAGACGTCGAAGGCGCGGCCGCTGGTGGCCTTGACGCGAAGCGCCACAATCGTCTTCGAGGTCACGGGGCCGAGCGCTCGACATGCGCCTTGAAGGCGGCGAGTTCCTCGGTCCACAGCCGCTCGGCGTCGGCGAGCCAAGCCTTCAGCGCTCCCATCGGCTCGGGCCTGAGCGTGAACACCCTGACCCTGGCGTCGAAATCGGGATGGGCCTCCTCGATCAGGCCGCCCTGCTTCAGCGCCCGCAGGTGGCGCGTCAGCGCCGCCGGGCTGAGGCCGACCGCCGCGGCGATTTCGCCGGCCCGCCGCGGCCGTTGGCGCAAGAGCTCGACCATCTGCCGGCGGCGGGGATCGGCAAGGGCGAAGAGCACGCGATCGAGGTCGACCGCAGCGCTCACGCCCAGCCCTCGATCTTATAGCCGCTTGCCTTCTCGGCCTCTTCGCGCGTGACGGCGCGGACCGGCTGCGCGAAGGTCCAGTGGTGGCCCTCGAGGTCGCGGGCACGATAGGAGCGGTCGCCGTAGAACTGGTCTTTCGGCTCCGTGACGATGACCGCGCCGGCGCGGCGCGCCCGTTCGCAATGGCCGTCGATGTCGCCGTCGACCCGCACATGCACGACCTGCGTGTTCTTGCCGCCGATCGAGGCCGGGCTCGCGGTGAAATCCGCCCATTCCGTTCCGACATAGATCGTGCCGTCGCCGAAACGCATTTCGGCGTGACCGAGCGCGCCGGAGGCTTCGGTGATGACCATGCTGCGTTCGAAGCCGAAGGCGCGCTCGAGCCAGTCCAGAGCGGCGAACGGGTCCTTGTAGAAGAGCGCCGGGGTGAAGGCGGAGCGGCGATACGGATCGTCCATGACGGCCTCCATAATCTCTCTGAGAGATTGAATATCTACGTCATGGTTGAATATCTGTCAAGCGGAATTCAGGAGAGCAGGCGAGCGGCGCCGGCCTTTCAGCCGTCGCGCCCGGTGCGCCGTCGCACTATTTTTTGACCAGCGGGCAGGCCGAGTCGGCGAGCTTGCCGAACGCCTCGTCGCCCTTCATCGTCTTGATGAGTTTGTAATAGTCCCACGGGCCCTTCGATTCCGACGGCTTCTTCACTTCCATGATGTACATGTCGTGCTCGAGCAGGCCGTCAGCCCGGATGGTGGCGTCCTGGACGAACGCGTCGCTGATTTTCATCTTGTGGAGTTCGTCCATCACCTTGTCCGAATCGGTCGTTCCCGCCGCCTTGACCGCGTTGAGATAGGTGAGGGTGGCGGAATAGACGGCGGCCTGCGGGAAGGTCGGCATGCGCTTCACCTTCTCGTCGAAGCGCTTGGCGAAAGCCCGCGTCCGGTCGTCGAGGTCCCAGTACCAGGCGGTGGTCAGGACGAGGCCCTGGGCGATGTCGAGACCCATGGCGTGAACGTCGGTGAGGAACACCAGCAGGGCCGCGGGGCGCATCGTCTTGGTGAGACCGAATTCGGAGGCCGCCTTCAAGGAATTGGACGTGTCGGTGCCGGCGTTGGCGAGACCGAGGACCTGGGCTCCCGACCCTTGCGCCTGCAGAAGATAGGAGGCGAAATCGGAGGTGCCCAACGGCACCCGCACGTCGCCGACCACCTTGCCGCCGCCCGCCTTGACCACGCTCGCCGCGCCATTCTCGAGCTGCGTTCCGAACGCGTAATCGGCGGTGAGGAAGAACCAGCTCTTGCCGCCCTGTTCGAGGATGGTCTTGGCCGTGCCGTTGGCGAGCGCGGTCGTGTCATAGCCGTAGTGGACCGTGTAGGGCGTGCAGTCCTTGCCGGTCAGCGACGCGCCCGCGGCGCCGATGGCGAAAAACGGCAGCTTCTTTTCCTTGTCGGCCGCGTTCATGGCGAGACTGACGCCGGTGTTGGATCCGCCGAGCAGCATCGTCAGGCCGTCCGTGTCGGCCCATTCGCGAAACTTCTGCTGGCCGATGTCCGGCTTGTTCTGGTGATCGGCGGTCAGAAGCGTGATCGGCTGTCCGAGGGCCGAGCCGCCGAAATCGGCGATCGCCATCTTGATCGCCTCGACGCCGCCGGCGCCAATGATGTCGGCGTAGGGCCCCGACATGTCGTCGATGAGCCCGATCACCACCTTGTCCGGGGCGGCGTAGGCCGCGCTCGCGGCGAGCCAGGCGCAAAATGCCCCCGCCGTAATCACCCAACGTCTGGACACGCTCATGAGGCTTCCTCCCTACGGGCGGCCCAGCGAAGGCCGCCGAATTTCCCCGACCCGGAGGACATATTGCTTGCCGCGACGGGGCAAAGCAAGGCGTTGGCGCTTTCAACTCTTGGCTAGGTCGCGGCGGCGCCTCTATAGATTTCCTCATGAGGAGAGCTTCGCGACAAAGGCGGGCGGCGCTGGCGGAACTCGTGTTCGAGCGGCTCTCCGCCGTCGATCCCGAGCCGAAGGGCGAGCTCGCCTATATCAATCCGTTCACGCTTCTGGTCGCCGTAGTGCTCTCCGCCCAGGCGACCGACGCCGGCGTCAACAAGGCGACGCGGGCCTTGTTCGCGATCGCCGACACTCCGGCCAAGATGGCGGCGCTCGGCGAAGAAAAGCTCGCCGAACGCATCAAGACGATCGGTCTCTACCGCGCCAAGGCGAGGCACGTGATCGCGCTCTCGCGAGCCATTCTCGAGGCGCACGGCGGCGAGACGCCGCGCGACCGCGCCGCGCTCGAAGCGTTGCCCGGCGTCGGCCGCAAGACGGCGAACGTCGTCCTCAACACCGCCTTCGGCGAGCCGACGGTGGCGGTCGACACGCACGTGTTCCGGGTCGCCAACCGGCTCGGCATCGCGCCGGGCAAGACCCCGCGCGAAGTCGAGGACGAACTGATGCGGGTCATCCCGGAACGCTTCCTCGGCCACGCCCACCACTGGCTGATCCTGCACGGACGCTACATCTGCAAGGCGCGGAAACCGCTGTGCGGCGCCTGCGCGCTCCTCGACCTCTGTCCCTACGAACCCAAGACGGTCGCGGGCGCGTCAGCATGAGCCGTCCGGCCGGTTCCGCCCCCACGACTCGGCGCATGAGACTAAAGATCGTCTCCGATGGCTTTCTCCTTCGACTCGGTGCGCATGATGAGCGGCGTCTGGGCGAGGGCGAAGAGAAGGGTCAGCGGCAGGAAGCCGAAGGTCTTGAACTTGACCCACACATCAGTCGTCTGGGTCCGCCAGACGATCTCGTTGAGAATGGCGAGCGCAATGAAGAAAAAGCCCCAGCGCCAGGTCAGGATACGCCAGCCCTCTTCGGTCACGTGCAGCGCGCCGTCGAACAGGATTTTCAGGAGCGGCTTCTTCAGCGCGAGGCCGACGAATAGCGCCGCGCCGAACAGGAGATAGAGAGCGGTCGGCTTGATCTTGATCAGCGTCTCATCGTGCAGGAAAATCGTCAACGAGCCGAAAATGAGGACGATGACGGCCGTCACCAGCGGCATTATCGGAATGCGCCTGAGCATCGCGTAGGAGACGCCGAGGGTGATGACAACGGCGGCCATCAGGACGCCCGTCGCGGCGAAGATCCCGAGTTTCGAATAGGATGCGAAGAAGAGGACGAGCGGCCCGAGTTCGAGGGCAAACTTGACCATCGGGTTCAGCGCCTTGCGCTGGGGAGGAGCGGCGGTTTCGGTCACGTTCGTCCTTGTCAATTGGAGATGGCCCTCGGTCAATTGGGGATGGCCTCGCGCTCCACGCCGGCGATCGCCTCGGCGAAGTCGCGCGCCGCAAACGGCTCGAGGTCGTCGACGCCTTCGCCGACGCCGATGAAATGCACGGGCAAGCCGAACTTGTCGGCTATGGCGACCAGAATGCCGCCGCGCGCCGTGCCGTCGAGCTTGGTCATGACGAGCCCGGTCACGCCGGCGGTGCGGCCGAAAATCTCGACCTGGTTCAGCGCGTTCTGGCCGACGGTGGCGTCGATGACGAGCAGGACCGCGTGCGGGGCGGAGGCGTCGACCTTTTTCATCACCCGGACGATCTTCTCGAGTTCGCCCATCAGCTCGGCGCGGTTCTGCAGCCGGCCGGCGGTGTCCATCATCAGGACGTCGGCGCCCTCGGCGCGGGCCTGCGACAAGGCGTCGAAGGCGAGGCCGGCGGCGTCGGCGCCGTGGTCGCGCGCGACAATGTCCGAGGCCGAGCGCCGCGCCCAGACGCGCAATTGTTCGATCGCCGCGGCGCGGAACGTGTCGCCTGCCGCCAGCATCACCCTCAGGCCTTCGGCGCGGAATTTGGCGGCGAGCTTGCCGATGGTCGTCGTCTTGCCAGAGCCGTTGACGCCGACGATCAGGATCACGAACGGGCGCTTGCTGGGGTCGATGAGGAGCGGACGGGCGACGGGCGCCAAAGCGCGCTCGACTTCGCTGGCCAGAACCGCCTTGACCTCTTCCGGGTCGATCCCCTTGTCGTAACGCCCGCGGGCGATCGCGTCGCGAATGCGCGTCGCCGCGCCAAGACCGAGATCGGCCTGGATCAGGACGTCTTCGAGGTCGTCGAGGGCGTCGGCGTCGAGCTTGCGCTTGGTGAAGATGTCGCCGATCCCCCGCCCGATGCTCGTCGACGAGCGCGAGAGGCCGGACTTCAGCCGCTGAAACCACGCCCGCCTGGGCTCGGGCGGCCTGTCGCCGGCGGGGATCGCGACCTCGGGGATCGCGGCCGGGACCTCCACGGGCGCAGCCTCCTTCGCCTCCACGGGCGCAGCCTCAGCCTCCACGGGCGCGGCCGCGCCGCCGAACCAGCGCCGCATCAGGCCGGGCCTTGCTTTTTTCTCGCCGTCTTCACTCAACGCATGTCCTTTCGCCGCCTTTGCTGGAGGGGGCCCTTCTCCCGCTCGCGGGAGAAGGCCTGCCCCCAGGCTTGACCCGGGGGTGGCGCGAAACGCCGGATGGAGGGCCCTTCCAGACAACTCGTACTAGCCGGCCCGGGCTCCGCTGGACTACCTATGTCCCCATGACGCCCGAAGAAACAAGGTCGCGGCTGCTTTATCGCGACGGTTTGATGCTGGTCATCGACAAGCCAGCCGGCCTCGCGGTGCATCGTGGGCCCAAGGGCGGCGCCAGCCTTGAGGACGATTTCGACGCGCTGCGTTTCGGTCTGCCGCGAAACCCGGCGCTCGCGCATCGGCTCGACCGCGAGACGGCGGGCTGCCTCATTCTCGGACGACATCACAAGGCTTTGGCGACATTGGGGCTTCTCTTCAAGCAGGGCAGGATCGGCAAGACCTATTGGGCGATCGTCGCCGGTTCGCCCGAGGCCGAGAGCGGCGCCATCGACCTGGCGCTCGGCCGGCTCGACGACAAGCGCGGCTGGTGGATGAAGGTCGACCCGACAGGCCAGCCGGCCCGGACGCTCTGGCGCGTCGCGGGGCGGGGCGAATGGCGCGGCGCGCCGATCGCCTGGCTCGAGCTCGAACCTCAGACCGGGCGCACCCATCAATTGCGCGTGCATTGCGCCGCGCAGGGCTGGCCGATCCTCGGCGATGCGATTTATGGCGCGCGGGCCGAGACGCCGCTGCAGCTCCTGGCGCGCAAGGTCGTCGCGCCGCTGTACAAGGGAAAACCGCCGATCGAAGTCGAAGCGCCGGTCCCGCTGCACATGCGGGAGACGCTCGCGGCCTGCGGCTTCGCCGGCGATCCGCCGCGGGCCGGGCGCCCGGAAATCGCTTCAATTGCGGCGGCCGGCGGCCCGGGTTTGACCCGGGGAGGTCCATGACGACAGCGGAAGCCGAGGGCTTGCTCCCGCCTTTAGTCTAGTATATTTATAGAGTAAGATGACGGAGACATTGCCCGCCGTTCTGACCCTCGAGGCGGGCGTCGGTGGGTCAAGCCAGAGGAGCGTTGGCCTTGGGCGCATGGCATCTGATCAACCCGCTCTATACCGCTTCCGGCTTTGGGGTCGGCATGCTGGTCGGCTTCACCGGCGTTGGCGGCGGCTCGCTGATGACGCCGCTGCTCGTCCTCCTGTTCGGCATCCATCCGGCGACTGCGGTCGGCACCGATCTCCTCTACGCCGGGATCACGAAAATCAGCGGCTCCGTCGTACACGGGTTCAACGACGCGATCGACTGGCGCGTCGTGCGCCGGCTCGCCTCGGGCAGCATCCCCGCCGCCGCGCTGACGCTGCTGGCGCTGTCGCATTGGGGAGTGGATTCCAAGGGAACGAGCGCCGCGATCACCACGACGCTGGGGTTCGCCCTGATTCTGACCGCGATCACGCTGCTCTTTCGCCGCCGGCTCTTGAAAGCCGCGGCGTCCTTCCTCGACCGGCGGAGCGACCGGGAAATCGCCGCGCTATCGATGGCGCTCGGCGCAGTCCTGGGCGTGCTCGTCTCGATCTCTTCGGTCGGCGCCGGGGCGATCGGCGTGACCGTCCTCCTGATGCTCTATCCGAAAATGCCGACCGTGCGCATCGTCGGCTCCGACATCGCCCACGCGGTGCCCCTGACCCTCCTCGCCGGGGCGGGGCATTGGTGGCTCGGATCTGTCGATTGGCTGTTGCTTGTGTCGCTCCTGTGCGGCTCGATCCCGGGCATCGCCATCGGCAGTCATCTCGCCTCGCGCGTGCCTGAGCGGGTGCTCCGCCCGCTGATGGCCGGCACGCTCGCGCTCCTGGGCGGCCGGCTCGTCTTCTGAACGCCCTCATCCGACCTCCGGATCAAGTCCGGGGTCGCACCCCGGCGGCATCGGCGGGCCAAGACCGATTCGATCGACGGCGAGACGCTGTTGCGGACGCTGATGGCGTTTTGCTCGCGGCGAGCGGCGGGTCTGTTCCATGGTTCGCGCGCCCAGCCCGGAAGAAGAGGATCGCCGGCGGCTGACGCGCAAGCGCGGCACGCTGCTCAAGGAACGCATTCAGCACACCACGCGCGGGGTGGTGGAGGGGGGCGAAGGAGGCCTTGCCCTTCGACGATCTCTGACTAAGATCAGAGAATGGATAGCGATGCGGTGCGGCGGGTCCGCAGCTTCAATCGCGCGGTGACGCAGACGGTCGGAGCGCTCGAGACGAGCTATCTTCGCCGCGGCCGGCCGCTCGGCGAGGCGCGGCTTCTGTTCGAGATCGGGCGAGACGGGGCGGAAGCGCGGCGGCTCCGCCAGCGCCTGGGCCTCGATTCCGGCTATCTAAGCCGTCTCCTCGCGTCGCTGACGTCGCAGGGCCTGATCGAGGTTCGCGCCGCGGCGCCCGACCGGCGCCTCAGGCGCGTCGCCCTGACGCGCAAGGGGATCGCCGAGCTTATGGCCTATGGCGGGCTCTCCGACAGGCTGGCGGCCTCGATGCTGGCGCCGCTCAGTCCCGGACAGCAAAGCCGCCTGATCGCCGCGATGGGCGAAGTCGAGCGATTGCTGGGGGCGGCGTCGGTCGCGTTCGCGGCCGAAGCGCCGGATAGCGCCGACGCCCAATGGTGCCTCGACCAATATTATAACGAGCTCATGGAGCGTTTCGAGCAGGGATACGACCCGGCGAAGGAGGGCGCCGCTTCGGCTGACGGGATGGCGCCGCCGGCCGGGCTGTTCCTCGTCGCCCGGCTGCACGGCGAGCCGGTCGGTTGCGGCGGCTTGAGGCGCATCGACGCGACGACGGGCGAAATCAAGCGGGTATGGATAACCCCGTCGGCGCGCGGCCTCGGCGTCGCGACCCGGCTCCTGCAGACGCTCGAAGAGGCCGGGCGCGACATCGGCTTGACGAAGGTTCGTCTCGGCACCAACCGCGCGCTCAAAGAAGCCCAGGCGCTCTATCGCAGCCAAGGCTATTGCGAGGTCGAGCGCTTCAACGCCAACCCCTACGAACATCACTGGTTCGAGAAGAGGCTGTAACGTTTGTTCTCCCCCGACGATCGCGAAGCGGCCGGTCGGAAGAAATCGCGACGTCCGCCGGCGCCTCAAGGCTTTTGCTCCCGGTCGGACCTTGGCTATGCCTTGTTGGCAGTTTCACGCTATCTCAACCAAGATCACGACAAGTAGTTCCAAATGTGTTGATATCTGTGCCGCAAGCATCAGATATGATCTTCGATCGAAATGACCGCTAGGCATGATCTCTAAGCCACGCTTCAACAGCGCGACAGGTATCTGGGTATGTAAGCTCGCTATCCTTCAATTTTAGTTGTTTCGATGCTATAGGCAAATATCGAGAAAATTTTTGGTATTCTTTGTTGATGTGGTCGCCGCCCGGCAGAGAGTATTTTCCACCCTGGCAGGTGTCGAGCCAATCTCTTGTTTGACGAATTGCTGTTTTGGCTACTCCTTTATGAACCGAAATGTCCTGTCCCGAAATGTCCGATAGTGAGTTACGATACCGATATGCCTTCTTGTCGAGGACAAGCGCGATCTTTCGCTTTTGTCGGCCGGACCCAAAGCGCTTCGCAGCAAAGAACAACCCAGTTTCGAAGGGCATGTTGAAGCGTGGGAGTCTCGTTTTCTCATCGATATTCGTGAAGGAAATATCATGAATTCCGAAACGGGAATCCGCAATGATGCTCTCGATCTTGGAAAGTCTATTTTGACTTGAGTCGCTAATCTCAAGCGCGCAGCGCGGTCTGTAGCCACAAGCATACACCGCGAAAAGAATCGCTCGAAAAATCGGTTGGTACTCTAAAGAAAACGGACAATTTATAAATACGCTATGTGAATATAGGTCAACGCGCGGCACGACAGATTATCTTGCCTTGAAAGCGTCAGACCAAGAATTGACTGTATTCGCCGATTTCACCGGGGAGGCAATGATATATCTACCCGATTTGGACTCCAGAATGGTGAACGCAGGCCCCGCCTTCGGCGCAGGAGGGAGAGGTTTGCCCTTCGCATGCGAAAGTTTCTTAGCAGTGGCTGCACCCCGCGGCCCTTGGAGCTTATACTCACGAGAGCGCGTTGCCTTTGGAATCGTTTTCGGCGTTTTTGCCACCGCCCGCTTCCTTCGCTGTTACCCTAGATACGACACCGAAGGTGACCTCGCCAGTACCTTAGTGCTCGAAATTTGCAGACCTTGCGAAAACTCATTTGAGGCTCCAGTATAGTAGCACAGCGGAAGGATTTCCACGATTTTCTCCGCTCGCGCGCAGTCGTAGGCCGCAAAAATTGGCAGCGCTGAGACGGGTCCGCCGGGAAAGACGGCGGGATCAGAAGCCGAAGAATTCGCGGCGCAGCGCGTCCTCGTAAAGTCGCTTCCGGTAGTCGGCTTCCTTGTGCAACTTGTGCTCGCGGAAGTGGGCCGCCTCCCATTGGTCGAGGTCGGCGACCGAGTGCTCGCTGTTGGACGCGAGCGCCTCTTCTTCGCGGATCCCCGCCACCCAGGCGTCCACCGCCGCCTTGTAGGCGGCCTGCAACTGGTCCAGCTCCTGCTGGAGATCCGCTGAGACGTCCGACATGGGCTCCCCCTTCTCGCTTTCGATTACCGCCGCACTATGAACGTTAGACGACACCGGCGCGATCGGCGGACGCCACGCGCCTATTCCTCGAACCGCTCGCTCGTGCCCGCCGGCCGGGCCGGCGCGATCGCGGCGTCGGGCGCCTGCGCCGGCAGGCCTGGATCGCGGAAGCGGTTGACGATCGGATAGCGCCGGTCGCGGCCGAAGTTCTTCGGCCCCACCTTGACGCCCGGCGCCGACTGGCGACGCTTGTATTCGGCGAGATAGAGGAGCCGCTCCACCCGGCGCACCGTCTCCGGATCGAAGCCCTCGGCGATGAGATCGGCGACGCGCATCTCCTTCTCGACGAGCCCGTGCAGGATGCCGTCGAGCACCGGGTAGGGCGGCAGCGAATCCTCGTCCTTCTGGTTCTCGCGCAGTTCGGCGCTTGGCGGCTTGACCAGAATGTTCTCCGGGATGACCTCGCCGTCAGGACCGAGCGCGCCGGCCGGCTTCCAGCGGTTGCGGAGCGCGCCGAGGCGGAAGACCTCCATCTTGTAGAGGTCCTTGATCGGATTGAAGCCGCCGTTCATGTCGCCGTAGAGCGTGGCGTAGCCGACCGACATTTCCGACTTGTTGCCGGTGGTGACGACCATGGCGCCGGTCTTGTTCGAGATCGCCATCAGGATGAGCCCGCGCGCCCGGCTCTGGATGTTCTCTTCCGTGATGTCGCGTGGGCGGCCGGCGAACATCTTGGCCAGCGCATGTTCGACGCCCTCGACCGGCTCGGCGATCGGCACGATGTCGTAGCGGAGGCTCAGCGCCTCGGCGCATTGGGCGGCGTCGGAGAGCGATTCGTTCGAGGTGAAGCGGTAGGGCAGCATCACCGCATGCACGCGCGCCGCGCCCAACGCGTCAACGGCCATCGCGGCGCAGAGCGCCGAGTTGACGCCGCCCGACAAGCCCAGGACGACGCCGGGGAAGCGGTTCTTCTCGACATAGTCGCGTAAGCCGAGGACGCAGGCGGAATAGTCGGCCTCGTCGCCTTCCTCGACGGTTTCGAGCCGCCCCTCGAGGCAGCGCCAGCCCTTGTCGCCGCGCTGCCAGACGGTCCGCGCCACCGTCGGCCGGAAGGCCGGCAGCTGCGCGGCGAGGCTGCGGTCGGCGTTCAGCGCGAACGAGGCGCCTTCGAAGACGAGCTCGTCCTGGCCGCCGACCATGTTGAGATAGATCAGCGGCAGGCCGCTCTCGACCACGCGCGCAACCGCGATGCTCTGCCGGATCGCCAGCTTGTCGCGCTCGTAGGGCGACGCATTCGGAACCAGCAGGATTTCGCCGCCGGTCTCGGCGATGCATTCGACCGGGTCCGGACCCCAGATATCCTCGCAGATCGGCACGCCGATGCGCACGCCCCTGAAGACGATCGGGCCCGGCGCCGGGCCCGGCGCGAACACCCGCTTCTCGTCGAAGACGCCGTAGTTCGGCAGATCGACCTTGAACCGCACCGCTTCGATCCGCCCCCGGTTCAGAAGCGCCATGGCGTTGTGCAATTTTCCGTCCTCGACCCACGGCAGGCCGACGAGGATCGCCGGGCCGCCGTCGGCGGTCTCACGCGCCAGCTCCTCGCAGGCTGTCCGGCACGCCTCCTGGAAGGCGGGCTTCAAGACGAGGTCCTCCGGCGGATAGCCGGCGAGATAGAGCTCCGGCGTCATCATGAGATCGGCGCCGAAGCCGGCCGCTTCCGCCCGCGCCAGCAGGAGCCGGTCGCGGTTGCCGGCGATGTCGCCGACGATGAACGGGATCTGCGCGAGCGCGATGACGAGACGGTCGGCGGGCGGTGGCATCGGGGAGACTTAGCCCGCGGCGGCAGGGCGGGACAATCGAACGGCGTCCCGCTTATGAATTCAGGTCGTGTCTCATTTGAATTTCGGGGTGGCGATAGCGGCCGTTGGCCGAACGGCAGGAGCGGGCGGGAAGCGGGCTCTCGGCAGCCCTTATAGGACCGGCGTACCGGCGGGCTTTCGCCGGTACGATTCGTGAAAGTGGACGCAGAACGCCCTTGTGATCGTTCCGTCACAATCGGATATGCTCGCGGCCTTGACGGGAGCGAGGGATGACGCGCTGGTTTCTCAGCTATCATTCGCCGGACCAGCCTCTCGCCGAGCGGCTCAAGGCCGCCCTCGCGCGCAAGGACCCGGCGCCGAGCGTCTTTTTCGCGCCGGCGAACCTGCGCCCCGGCGGCGCCTGGACGGATCAGCTCGCCCAAGAACTCGCTCAGGCGGACGCCTTCCTTCTGCTCATCGGCGAACATGGCGTCGGCAAGTGGCAGGTCCCCGAATATGACGAGGCGCTCGACCGCTGGGTGAAGTCGGGGCGGACGTTTCCGCTCGTCGTCGTCCTCCTCGACGGGCAGACCGCGCCCGGCCTGCCGTTCCTGCGGCAACTGCACTGGATCGTCACGCCCGACCCGGCGTCCGAAAAAGACGTCGCGCGCATCTTCGACGGCGCCTCCGGCCGCGGCGCGGCCCCGCCAGAGCTGTGGCGCCATGCGTCTCCCTATCGCGGCCTCGAGGCGATGGAGGAGAAGGACAGCGATTATTTCTTCGGCCGGACGCGGGAAACGATCGAGACTCTCGAGGCGCTCGCCGCGAAGGGCCGGCTGGCGGTGTTGATCGGCAATTCGGGGGTGGGCAAATCCTCGCTGGCGCAGGCCGGCGTCCTCGCCGCGCTCAAGCGTCAGGCCTGGCCCGGCGACGCCCGCGCGGCCGACGCCTGGCCGGCGGTCTTCCAGAACAGCCGGCAGTGGTGCTTCCTGACGCTGAGGCCCGGCGCCGAGCCGATCAAGGCGCTGGTCGAATGTTTTCTCGAGGCCTGGGAGTTCGAGGCGAGGGACCCGAAGCGCGTCGAGTGGCAGCTTGAGTGGATCAAGCTCTTGCAGGGCGAGGCGACCGTCGCCCACCTGATCGACGCCACCGAGCGCCGCCGCGAGGAACTCGGTCAACCCAGGCCGCCGGCCTTTTTCCTCTACGTCGATCAGGGCGAGGAGCTTTACGCCCGCGCCGGGGAGAAAGAGAAGAAAGCAGGGGAAAGAGCGGCGGCGCTTCTCCGAACTCCTTGCCAAGGCGCTCGCCGACCCGCGCCTGCGCGTGATGATGAGCATCCGAACGGATTTCTATGGAGCGCTGCAAAGCGACAGGCCGCTGTTCGACGCTTGCCGGCGGATCGACGTTCCGCCGCTCGGCGAGGACGGCTTGCGCGAGGTGGTGAGCGAGCCGGCGCAATTGCTCGGGGCGCGTTTCGAGAGCGACCGTCTCGCCGACATGATCGCGCAACGCGCCGCGGAGGATTCGGCGAAAGACGCCGGCGCCCTGCCGCTCCTCTCCTACACGCTCGACGACATGTGGAGAGAGATGCTGAAGGCCGGCGACGGCGTGCTGCGACTCCCTGTGCAATCCGTCGATCTCGGCCGCGTGCTGGTCGAGCGCGCCAACCGGTTTCTCGCCGAGAATCCCGCGAGCGAGGATGCGATCAGGCGCATTCTCACGCTCAAGCTCGCGACGGTGCGCGAGGACGGCGAACCGACGCGGCGGCGCGAATTTCGCGCCGAGTTCTCCGACGAGGAGTGGCGGCTCGTCTCCGAGCTTGCCGGCTATCCCAACCGGCTTCTGGTGACGGCGACCAATGCGGCGGGCGAGACCTACGCCGAGGTCGCGCACGAGGCGATTTTCAAGCGCTGGATGAAGCTCAAGGAATGGGTCGCCGCCGAGCGCGAGTTCCTGAGCTGGCGGAGCGGTCTGGAGGCGGCCCGCCGCGCCTGGGAGAAGGCGGCCGACAAGGACAAGAACGATGCGCTGCTGATGGGCTTCGCGCTGAAGCAGGCGCAAAGCTGGCTCGCTCAGCGCAAGGCCGACATTCCGGAAGCCGATCGGACGTTCATTGTCGCGAGCGGCGCCGCGGCCCGGCGGCGCAGTTTCAAGGTCCAGGCGCTCGTCGGCGTCCTGGTGGCGGTGCTGGCCTTGGGCGCAGCGGCTTGGTGGAAGCAGGATTGGCTGAAGGAGGAGATTTACGCGCTGGCGAAACGTGACGCGCCCTGCACACGGCGCAGGAGCGCGCCCTCAAGCCGGGCGACCCGTTCAAAGAGTGCGGCGATTGTCCGGAAATGATCGTTGTGCCGGCGGGGCATTTCACGATGGGCTCGCCCGAAGGTCAAGGCGCTAAGAGCGAGCAACCTCAGCATCCGGTAAAGATCGCGAAGCCCTTCGCGGTCGCGAAGTTCGCGCTGACGTTCGACGAGTGGGACGCCTGCGCCGCCCATGGCGATTGCGCCCCGCATGTCAGCGACGGCGGCTGGGGGCGCGGCCGCCGCCCCGTGATCAACGTGAGCTGGGACGACGCGCAGACTTACGTCAAATGGCTCTCCAGGATCACCGGCAAGCCGTATCGGCTGCTCTCCGAGGCCGAATACGAATATGCGGCGCGCGCCGGAAGCGAGACGGCCTATCCCTGGGGGGACGAGATCAAGCTGAACGGCGAAGCGATGGCCAATTGCAACGGCTGCGGCAGCGAGTGGGGCGGCAAGCAGACGGCGCCGGTCGATTCCTTCTCCGCGAACGGGTTCGGTCTCTACCAGATGGTCGGCAACGTCTGGGAGTGGACGGAGGATTGTTGGAACCACAGCTACCAGGGCGCGCCGGCCGACGGCTCGCCATGGACGAGCGGCGACTGCAATTCCCGCGTCGTCCGCGGCGGTTCCTGGAACAACAATCCAGACGACCTCCGCTCGGCGAACCGCGACTGGTACATCACCGGCGACCGGGACGACAACCTGGGCTTCCGGGTCGCCCGGACGCTTACCCCTTAAATCTTGACCTCCTTACCTCTTGGGGTCCAGGGGCGAAGCCCCTGGTCGAGTTTTTTGGCGGGTGAGCGCGATGGCGGACAATGCGAAGCGCACCGGCGCCGCGGTCGAGGCGCATTATCAGTTCCTCCTGTGGCTTCTCCCGACTGTCGAGAAGTTCCCGAGGAGCCATAAGTTCATGCTTGGCGATCGCATCGAACTCATTGCCCTGGGCGTGCTCGAAGCATTGATCGAAGCCACCTATACCCGGGACCGCGCGGAGGCTTTGCGCCGAGGAAACTTGGGGATTGAGAAGTTGCGGTTCTTGATCCAACTCGCCGCTGCATCCGTCATTGCGAGGAGCGTGAGCGACGAAGCAATCCATGAGAACGGAGGGCGCCCTTCGGCCCCTGGATTGCTTCCCCCTCGCTGCGCTCGGGGTCGCAATGACGGGTTTGGATCGGCTCGGCAACCTCGGGTTCCGCCGACCTGAGATTGCTGGATCGACGACGCTATCGACATCGAAGACGTCGAAGCCCGTGTGCGCGCGTGGATCGCGCACGCAGAACATGCCGATACGTGGCGCTTGCGCAAACCCATGAGAACTGGCTCGAGACCCACAGATACCTCAACATGAACGATCTCAAGGAGCTCAAGAAGACCCGGTTCCGCCAAGCCGCCTAAACCAGCCCAAGTGACCGCCTTTTGCAGAACTTGACGCACACGATAATGAACCGGCCGGAAGCCCGGCTCGACTTCCAGAAGCTGATTCACGATTGGCGCCCCTCTCGCCACCGGCAGGCGCCGGCAGGCCGAAGGTCGATCAGGCACTTATACTAGTTCAAGGCGTAATTCTCGACCAACGAGCGAGGCGGCACGCTGCAAGGTTTCAATAGTGACGTTCCCTTTGGCCTTCAGGATGCGATCGACTTGGGCGCGGCTGGTATGCATGAGTTCAGCGAGCCGGGCCTTGCTCATGCCTCGTCGCTCCATTTCCTGGCCGAGCTGAAAGGCGATGAGCCTTGTCGCCGCTTCCGTCTTCGCCGCCTCGCGAATGCCTTCCTCGTCCAGAAAGTCGTCGAGCGTAGAGCCCCAATGGGGATTTTTCTTTTTGGTCATGTCTTCATCTCCTTCATCCGTTTTCGCGCGAGTTCTATGTCCGCTGGCGGTGTCGCACGGGTCTTCTCGATGAAGCCATGCAACACCCCAATGCGCCCCTCGCCCGCGAAAAACAGCACGCGGGCGGTTCGGTGGTCGGCAAGGTCCGTCCGCACTTCCCACAAGCCGTTTCCCAGAGCCCGACAAAGGGGCATGCCGACCGGCCATCCCACCTGAACCGTCGCCAAATCGACGCCGATCCTTCGTTTGTCGTCCCTCGTCAGACCGCGCAACCATTCCCTCACAGGCTCGAAGCCAGCGGCGGTGCGGTAAAAAACGACGGGTATTTCAACTGGACGCACGCCCGATATTCCAAACTAAAGCATGATGCGATCGGGTTGAATGCCGTCATCGCGAGGAGCGAAGCGACGAAGCGATCCAAGGGGCGTCGAACGCCCAACGTTCGCTTGATGCTTCCCCCCGGGCTCTTGACCCGGGGTCGCTCGCAATGACGGGTCTGAGTCCAGCTGAATTCATCGCGGCTAGGCAAACTGTATCATAAAAGATACGGGCCGCGCAACGAGGAATGTTCGAAAGCGCGCGACCGCTTGCGGGGGGGGTGAGGGGGCTTGGGCGATTAGCCCGGGGCTCGCCTTGTCGCCCGGCCTAACCTTCCTCCCGCGCGCGGGCAGGAGGGACGGACCGGCGACCGATGGCGTCGGCGAGCTTGGCGGCGGCCTGGCCGAGCAGGCGCTCGGTCGCTGCGGCGCAGGCGTCCTTGCGCGCCAGCGCCGGCTTCTCGATCAGGTTCCAGGAGAGGGCGGCGATCGTGCAGGAGATCGCCGCCGAGGCCGCCATCATGCCGGCGAGCCAGAGCCCGGGAAAGAGATAGGCGAGCGTCTGCTGGATCGGGAAGGCGTAGATATAGACCCCGTAGGAGAAGTCGCCCCAGCCGTTGAATTTGCGGATCGCGCCTCCCGGCACATAGGCGAGGTGCAGAACGAGCGGCGCCAGGACGATCGTGTAGACGGCGAAGAAGACCCGCTGGTCGAACGCGGCTGAGACGAGCGCGGCGAGAAGCGTCAGCATGAGGCCCAGGCTCATCGGCGCCCTCTTCCGCCAAAAGAAGAGCGCCGAGCCGTAGAGGAACATGAAGACGCGGATGTCGGCCCCGTTGAGATCGCCGGTCCATAAGCGCCCGCGCAGGATGATCGCGAGGAAGACGAGCGCCGCCAGCGTCGAGGCGAGGCGAAGCGCCCGCACCCGTAAGCCGGGCACGATCGAGAAGATCACCCATCCCGCGGCGAGGTAGAGATACATCCTCACCTCGACCGGCATGGTCCAGAGCGAACCGTTGAACTCGTTCTTCAGCGGCACGGTCTCGAACACGCCTGGCAGCGAATAGCGGATGCCGCCGATCAGCGTCGCGCCCTTGGCGAAATACTCCCAGGTCGTGTGCGAGGCGAAATAGTCGGCGGGCGGCAGCGAGCTCAGCGCCGGCGCCAGCGCCAAGACCATGAGGATCAGCATCACCCAGAGGGCCGGATAGACGCGCAACGCCCGCGCCCAGAGGTAGCTGATCAGGTCCTCGCGGTTGATAAGGCTCGCGGTGACGAGAAAGCCGCTCGTCACGAACAGCATGTCGAGGCCCATCTCGCCGAGCGAGAAGCCGATATGGCCGTGGAAGAATTCCTTTTCCGGCGGCAGCCCGAGAACGGCGACGCTGTGGGCGAAGAGGACCGTCATCGCCGCGGAAAAGCGTAAAAGGGTGAAGTTGTTGTCGCGGCCGACGGCGTAATCGGACAGTCGCATCTCGCCCCTCCGTGAGCCCCGGTAGGCCGTGTCGCCGGCTTTAGCAAGAGCCCTGGCGCCACGAGGCCTGGCAGGGAGCGCGCTACGGCCGCGCTTCGATGGATTTCAGCGATCGGAAAGGGCTTTTGCCTCGGTCGCGCGGAAATCCCCTGTTCTCCAGGGATTCAGGAGAATTCATTCCCTGTTCGGCCGAATTGCCTCCCTGCTCCGATCGCCAGGGAATTGTCTCGCAAGGAACTGATATTGGTGTTCTTCTCGGGCAGTTTCAGCGCCGAACCGGCCGAAACGAGCGACATCGCAGTTCTTTTCCCTGCAACCAGGGAATTCAGCTCCGGGGCCGTCGCAGAGCGCCGCTTCATTCCGCCGCGCGCACCGGCCGCTCCGGCTGAGCGAGGCGTTCGGCCTTCAGGAGATCGGCGACCATGAAGGCCATCTCGATCGATTGCTCGGCGTTGAGGCGCGGATCGCAATAGGTGTGATAGCGGTCGCGCAGGTCCGTCTCGGAAATCGCCCGCGCCCCGCCGGTGCACTCGGTGACGTTCTTGCCGGTCATCTCGAGATGGACGCCGCCGGCATACGCGCCTTCGGCCCGGCACACCGCAAAGAAGCTTCTCACCTCCTGGGCGATGCGCTCGGTCGGCCGCGTCTTGTAGCCGGTCGAGGTCTTGATGGTGTTGCCGTGCATGGGGTCGCAGACCCAGAGCGGCGTCCGGCCCTCGCGCTTCACCGCGCGCAAGAGCGGCGGCAGGGCGGCTTCGATCCGGTCGGCGCCGAAGCGGCAGATCAGCGTCAGCCGGCCGGGCTCCCCCTCCGGGTCGAGGATGCCGATCAGGCGGATGAGCTCGTCCGGGCTGAGCGTGGGGCCGCATTTGAGGCCGATCGGGTTCCTGACGCCGCGGCAATATTCGACGTGCGCGCCGCCGGGCTGGCGGGTGCGGTCGCCGATCCAGACCAGGTGGCCGGAGGTGGCGTAATAGTCGCCCGAGGTCGAATCGAGCCGGGTCATCGCCTGCTCGTAACCCAGGAGAAGCGCCTCGTGCGAGGTGTAGAAGTCGGTCGCCCGCAGCTCCGGATGCGCCTCGGGGTCGAGGCCGATCGCCCGCATGAAGGCGAGCGTCTCGGTGATGCGGTCGGCCACTTCCTGATAGCGCTCGGACTGCGGACTGTCCTTGACGAAGCCGAGCATCCAGCGATGGGCGTTCTCGAGATTGGCGTATCCGCCGGTGGCGAAGGCGCGCAAGAGGTTCAGCGTCGCGGCGGACTGGCGATAGGCCTCGAGCTGCCGGCGCGGCTCCGGCTCGCGCGCTTCCGCGGTGAACTCGATGTCGTTGACGATGTCGCCGCGATAGGCCGGCAGCGAGACGCCGTCGACCGTCTCCGTGCCGCTCGACCGGGGCTTGGCGAACTGTCCGGCGACCCGGCCGACCTTGACGATCGGAGAGGCGGCGGCAAAGGTCATGACCACGGCCATCTGCAGGAAGACGCGGAAGAAATCGCGGATGTTGTCGGCCGAATGCTCGGCGAAGCTCTCGGCGCAGTCGCCGCCCTGAAGCAGGAACGCTTCGCCCGCCGCGGCTCGGCCGAGCATGCGCTTGAGCTTCCGCGCCTCGCCGGCGAAAACGAGCGGCGGATAGCCGGCGAGCTGGCGCTCGGTCTCGCGTAGCGCCGCAGGGTCGCGATAGACGGGCGATTGCTCGACCGGCTTCGTCCGCCAGCTGTCGGGGGTCCAACGCGCGTTCGCCATTCGCCTGATCGCCTCAGCCTCTCCTGGGAAACCCGGCTTTTGACCGGAAAGGCGGCACTATACAAGCCGAGGCGCCGGCGGCACATGCCGATTTTCGACGCAAGGCCGCGTTTATTGCGTTAGCTCGCGAAGCATTCCCTGTCGCGCGCCGGCCTCTGACATGCCACCATTGGGACCTCAGAAGACACCCGCCTTGAACCCCCTCTCCTCGATCGCCGCCCTACTCCTTTCGGTGCTGCTCCTGATCGGCGGCAACGCGCTGGTCGGCGTCACGACGCCCTTGAGAGCGCGGCTCGAGGGCTTTCCCGACCTCACCGTCGGACTGCTGGGATCGGTCTATTTCGCCGGTATGCTGGCCGGGACCCTGGCCGCGCCCGTCATCATCCGACGCGGCGGTCATATCCGCGCTTTCGCCGCGTTCGTGGCGCTCGCCGTCGCCAGCGTCATCCTGATGCCAGTGTTCGTGTCGCCGCCGGCGTGGCTCGTCTTCCGCGCGCTGATCGGCTTCGTCTTCGCCGGCCTCTATGCGGTCATCGAGGCCTGGATCAACGCCAAGGCGTCCAACACCAATCGCGGCGCGCTTTACGCGCTCTATCAGATCGCCAACTTCAGCGCCTCCGCCACCGGCCAGATGGCGCTGCAGCCTCTGGGCCCGGGCGGCTTTGCGCCCTTCGCCGTCGCCGGCGCGCTCTTGGCCCTCGCCATCGTGCCGATGGCGATGACGAGCGTCGATCCGCCGGTTCAGCCGAAAAGCGTCCGGCCGAGGCTCCTTTGGCTCGTCCGCGCGGCGCCGATCTCCTGCTTCGCCGTTCTCGCCGCCGGCGCCGCGAACGGCGCTTCGTTCGCCCTCGGTCCGGTGTTTGCGGTCGACATCGGCATGTCTCCGGATAGAGCGCCGCTCTTCACCTCGGCGATCGTCGTGGGTTCGGCGCTCGGCGTCTTTCCGGCCGGCGTGCTCTCCGACCGGGTCGACCGGCGACTGGTGATGGCCGCGGTGATGATCGCCGGAGCGGCCTGCGAAATCATGCTCGCCCGGCAGACAGCGCCGGGCCTATGGCTCATCGGCCTCGGATTCCTGGTGGGGCTTACCACCTATTCGCTCTACACGCTCGCCGTCTCGCTCGCCAACGACGGCGCGTCGCCGCACGACATGATCATCATCTCGGTCGGCCTCCTGTTCATCTATTGCGTGGCGGCGATCGCCGCGCCGACGATCGCCTCCGTGGTGATGAAAAGCTTCGGCCCGCAGGCCCTCTTCCTGCAGAACGCCTACGTGCACATGGCTGTGGCGGCGTTTGCCCTGTGGAGCCGCCTGGCGCAGCCGGGCAAACGGACGCAATGGCTGGGAACCTGACGCTCCCGCCGGCCCGGTGCGGTCACATCAGCTCCGCGGTGAACTTCTGGATCTTCCTGCAGGCCTCTTCGAGCTGCTTCAGCGACGTCGCATAGGAGACCCGGAAGTTCGGACCCTGGCCGAAGGCGCTGCCCTGCACGGCGGCGACCCCCTCCTGCTCGAGAAGCTCGGAGACGAAGTCCACGTCCGTCTCGATCACTTTGCCGGAAGCCGTCCGCTTGCCGATCGCGCCGGCGACCGACGGATAGACGTAAAACGCGCCCTCCGGCTTCGAGCACCGGATATGCTTCGCCTGGTTCAGCATCGAGACGACGAGGTCGCGGCGTTCCTCGAAGGCTTTTCGGCGAACTGGGATGAAGTCCTGCGGGCCGTTCAGCGCCTCGACCGAGGCCCATTGAGCGATCGTGCAGGCGCCCGAAGTCTGCTGCCCCTGCACCATGTCCATGGCCTTGATGAGTTCCGCCGGCCCGGCTGCGTAGCCGATCCGCCAGCCGGTCATGGCATAGGCCTTGGAGACGCCGTTCATCGTGAGCGTGCGCGGCTTCAAGGCCGGCTCGATCTGCGCCGGCGTCGTGAACACGAAGTCGCCGTAGACGAGATGCTCGTACATGTCGTCGGTCAGCACCCAGACGTGCGGGTGTCGCATCAGCACGTCGGTCAGCGCCTTAAGCTCCTCGCGCGCATAGGCCGCGCCGGTCGGATTCGACGGCGAGTTCAGGACCACCCACTTGGTGCGCGGCGTGATCGCGCGCTCCAGATCTTCGGGCTGCAGTTTGAACCCCTTTTCGAGCCTCGTCGGCACGATGACCGGGTCGCCCCAGTTGATCGCCACCATTTCGGGATAGCTGACCCAAAACGGCGCTGGGATGATGACCTCGTCGCCCTTGTTCATCGTGACCAGGAAGGCGTTGTAGAGGATCTGCTTGCCGCCGGTGGCGACGATCGTGTCGGACGGCTTGTAGTCGAGCCCGTTTTCACGGCTGAACTTGGCCGCGATCGCCTCGCGCAGGGGGGGAATGCCCAGCACGGGCGGATATTTGGTCTCGCCGCGCTTGATTGCCTCGATCGCCGCCTGCTTGATGTTGTCCGGCGTATCGAAGTCCGGCTCGCCGACCGACAGCGAAATGATCTCCCGTCCCTTGGCTTTGAGGTCACGCGCCTTCTGCGTCACAACCATTGTGGCGGAGGGTTTTACGCGTGACAGGACGTCGGCGAGAAAAGCCATCGAGGCCCGTCCTTTTCTCAAGGCTGGAGGAAATGCGGGCGCAGAATAGAGAGGCGCGACTGCCGCAGCAACCGGTTTGGCGGAAACTTCGGCAGGCTAGCCGAAATCGACGCCTTCAGTAGCCCATCGTCTGACGAGATGATGGGCGATCGCCATCGGGATCGGCGCGGTCAGGCCGTCGGGGTGGCGGCGCTCGATGAGGGCCAGCGTTTCGGCGCGGGAGAACCAGCGCGCATCCTCGAGTTCGACCCGGTCGACGGCGACCGCCCGATCCAGGGCCTCGGCAAAGCAGCCGATCATCAGCGAGGAAGGGAACGGCCAGGGCTGCGAAGCGAAATAGCGCACCCTCCCGCAGGCGACGCCGGCCTCTTCGGCAATTTCGCGGCGCACTGCGATCTCGATGGTCTCGCCCGGCTCCAGAAACCCCGCCAGCGCCGAATACATGCCCTTCGGGAAGCGCGGCTGGCGCCCAAGCAGACAGGCGTCGCCGTTGACCGCCAGCATGATGACGACCGGATCGGTGCGGGGGAAATGATGCATTTTGCAGGAAGTGCACTCGAGGCGCCAACCAGCCGCGGCGACCGCGTTGAGGTGACCGCAGTTCGAGCAGAAGCGGCGCCGCGCATGCCAATGCATCAGCGCCTTGGCGGAAGCCAGCATGGTCGCTTCGTCCGGTGGGACGAGGCCCCCCGCGGCGATCGAACGGAGGTCGACGAGTTTGAGATCGTCGCGGCCCGGAATGACGAGGATCCTGCGGTCGAGGAATCCGTCGCTCGTGTTGGATTGCTCGACGACCGCCTCATCGCCGAGGAGCGCGGCGAAGACGGCCGCGCCGTCAGGCTTGATCCCGAGCAGCGCCTCGATTCGCGTCCCGCCGAGCGCCTCGACCTCGGCCATCGGCAGAAGCGGGTCGAGCCGGGCGCCGCGTTTCAGGAGCACCGGCATGTCGCGCGCGATGAGGATCGCTCTCGCATCGGCGCGCACCCTGAGCTCAGCGACCTCCTGGGCGTTTTCGCGCCGGTAGGAGACGCGGTCGAGCGGATCGGCCGCGAAGGCCAATCCTTCGAGCAGGACTGGGTGAGACGTCGATGGACGGCTCAAGGATAACGCGCCTTGAGGTTTGCGACGCGCTCCGTGTCGTCGTCGATGATGCACCTGAGCCGCGGATCGCCGGCCTTGGACGCCATGCCCGCCTCGAACGGCGCGACGTCCTGGCACTCGAGATCGCGCCAGCTCACCCATTGGGTCTCCGCCTCATTCAGCGACCGGCGCCAGCGCGCCTTCTGCGACGAGAGCAGGCCCGGTCGGGCCTCGATCGACTTGTTCGCCGCTTCCACCGCCGCTGCAAGCTCCCGTTCCGCGCGTTCCGCGCCGGCGCGCAGACACTCGGCGAGATCTCGCCCGCCGAGCTTCCTCGCGTCGCAGGCGGTGTCCGAGGCGCGCGCCTCCTCAGCGGACGCCGGCGTCGCGGCTCCGAGGACGCCAAAGACAAGCGCGACGGCCAAAACGAGAATCCGCATGTTCAACTGTCTCATCCGCCGATCTTTCAGGCGCTCACGCTCGCCGAATCCGGTCGGCTCAGAAAGTCCTCGATCCGCTCGAGCGCGCGCTCGATGTTCTCGAGCGAATTGGCGTAGGAGAGGCGAAGATAGCCTTCGCCGTAAACGCCGAAATCGGGACCGCCGATGGCGGCGACCCCGGCTTCCTCGAGGAGGGCGGAGGCAAGCGGCTTCGCCTTCCAGTTGGTCCGGGAGATGTTGGGAAAGGCGTAGAATGCGCCCATCGGCGTGACTGCGCTGACGCCTGGAAGCCGGTTGAGGCCGACAACGACGGCCTTGCGTCGGCGATCAAACTCGGCCCGCATCGCCGCAACCGAATCCTGCGGGCCGGTGAGCGCCGCGAGCCCGGCGAACTGCGCTGCTGAATTGACGCAGGAATAGGAATTGACGGCGAGCTTGCGCGCCGCGTCGCGCCACGGCTTCGGCCATACGGAATAGCCGAGCCGCCATCCGGTCATCGCGTAGGTCTTCGACCAGCCGTCGAGCAGGATCAGCCGATCGCGGATTTCCGGATAGACGAGAAGCGAGCGGTGATCGAGGCCGTCATAGGTGAGTTGCCCGTAGATCTCATCCGAGAGGATCGCCACATTCGGCCATTGCGCGAGGCCGGCGACCAATTTGTCGATCTCCTCCGGCGGCGTGACGCCGCCGGTCGGATTGGCGGGCGAATTGAGGATGACAAGCCGCGTCTTCGGCGTCATCAGCGCCAACGTCTCCTCGGCCGTGAAGGCAAAGCCGTTCGTCTCCCGCATCGGCGCCGGGACCGGATTTGCGCCGGTAAATTCGATCATCGAGCGGTAGATCGGGAAGCCAGGATCGGGATAGACGATATCGGCGCCCGGTTCACCGAAGGCGAGAATCGCCATGAACATCGTCACCTTGCCGCCCGGCACTATCAGGACGAGGTCCGGCGACACTTCGACTCCCAATCGGCGATCAAGGTCCGCCGCCACCGCCTCCCGCAAAGGCGCAATCCCGGTCGCGTCGGTATAGCCGTGCTCGCCGTCACGCAGCGCCTTGACTGCGGCCTCCACGATATGCGGCGGCGTTTTGAAATCCGGCTGGCCGATGCCGAGATTGACGATATCACGGCCATGCCGTTGCAAGTCCGCGGCTCTCGCCAACACGGCGAAGGCGTTCTCTTCGCCCATGCGCGCGAAGGCGGGATTGACTGCGATCAAGGGAGACTCCACCGGACGCGTCTCTTTTGACAAAGGCGTCGTCCGGGAGCAAGCAAAACCACGACGGCCGAGCCAAGGACGTTTCTGCCCGTTCGTTATCTCGGCCGCAGAAGCCGATCCCAGCCGCGTATTTAACGCTTTCAAAGCGATGCGGCGCCTTTTGCAGCCGTCGGTCCGCACAATGCAGACGTGACGGGTGCAGGCCCAAGCCCGCCCGCCCGAATAAACAAGTTGTACGTAAAAATTGGGTTTATGAATAACCTTAATTTCTGTTTTACGAAATCATCCTACACGCCGAGATTGACGTCTTTCTGATTCCAACAATAATGGAACAAAACAAGAACAATAGTCGGGGCGACCGCTTCGCGTCGACCCCTCAATCTCAATAGCAGGCGCTGGAGGCCAATCGACATGTTGAAACTTATCCCCGGGTATTGCGCGTCGTTCTATCCGAGAGAAATGGACGCGATGTTTCGCAGCCGGGCGAGAACCTTCTCGGATCGCCTCGGATGGGAAGTCGTCGTCAAGGACGGCCGCGAGCGTGATCGCTTCGACGACGCCAATCCGCTTTATCTCGTCTCCGTCCATCCTGAGACCGACGAATACTGGGGCTCGCTCCGGCTGTTGCCGACGACGGGGCCGAACATGCTGCGCGACGTGTTTCCCCAGCTGCTCGACGAGGGCGAGACGGTTGAAAGCGCAACGATCTGGGAGAGTTCGCGAATATGCGTGGCGTCCGCCAAGGGAGAGTTCGGGCGCCGGAACAGCGGCGTCAGCCACGTTCTAAGCGAGCTCATTCTGGGTATCGGAGAGGTCGCCGTCCTCGCCGGCCTCACGCAAATCGTCTCGGTTTTCGACTGGCGCATCTTCCGCGTCCTCAAAGCCGCCGGCTGCAACCCGCAGATTATCGGCCGGCCGCAAAAAATCGGCGAGACCATGAGCTGCGTCGGCCTTTTCGACACGGGGGAAGGTCCGTTGAAAGCTTTTCGCGCCGCGCTCGGTATCGGTGAATCCGTGCAGGATCCTTATAGCCCGGAATTCGCTTATCCGTGAAATTCCGGGCTGGCGTTGGATATGTTCGCCCTTCCCCCTCCCCAAATTTGTCGCTTGTCATCTTCCCTGTGCGTCAGCGAAAGTGACGTACGGGGAAGGTCCTACCTAGGGGAGAACGGTTGTGGCGAAAAGAACAAAAGCGGCCGAGCTGGCAAAGAACGAGACTGTATCTTCAGGACCTTCGCATCCCGAACCAGCGGCATCTCAGGAAGTCGAGGAGCTGAGGCTGTCGGCGGCCGAGACGCGCGCCTTGATGACGATTTGTGTCGAACTGCTTGACATCTGCATCCGCGTCTCGGGCAAGATCGATCCCACTGCCGCCTTGATGGTGACTTGGGCGAGAGACGAGGTCACAATCCCGGTTTTCGGGTTCCGAACATGAGCGTCGCCGAAATGAGACCCATCATCGGCATCGACGCGGCCGCCATCAAGCTGACGGATCGGCTGCTCGGCTACGACGATCGGGACCTGGCGGACATCCTGAGGGAGATCGCCGCCAACATCGGGGTCAAACACATCGCCTATCTCCGCTTTTCTGCAGAAAACAGCGTCGACGTCAGCCTGCTGACGGCGGTCGTCACCTACTCGAGAGAGTGGCAGACCCGCTATTTCCTCAGGAAATATTCCGCGATTGATCCGGTAGTTACGCACGGGTCCCGGGCTGTTCTTCCTTTCGATTGGGAAGACTTCGAGATGCCGACGCCTGCCGTGGCTTCCTTCTTCGCCGATGCGCTCAACCACGGGGTCGGCCTCAGGGGCGTCTCAATTCCGGTGCGCAACCGCAGAAACGCCTGCGCGCTCGTCTCACTCAACGGCGACCACGACAAGGCCAAATGGGAAGAGTTCAAGCGGGAGAACATGGTCAAGCTCCAAATCCTGTCAGCGTTGATCGACTCTGCTGCTGGAATAAACTCGAAGCTTTTGTCTGCACCGGTCCAGTTGTCCAAGCGGGAGGAGCAGTGCCTGGTCTGGGCCGCGAGGGGCAAAACCTACCAGGAAGTTGCCGAAATCCTGAATATAAGCTTCGGCAGCGTGAAGACGCACTTGGACACGGCGCGTCATAAGCTGCACTGCATGAACCTGACGCATGCGGTCGCGGTCGCCATCGCGACCGAAGTGATCCCGGCGCAGGCGCTGAAGTAAGCGCTCGTCTAGTCCTTGACGACCGAAATGTCGGGGGCGCCCGGGTTTTTCATGCCGACGATGTGATACCCAGCGTCGACGTGCAGGATTTCGCCGGTGACGCCGCGCGCCATCGGCGACAGGAGATAGACCGCACTCTCCCCCACCTCCTCAGTCGTGACCGAGCGCCGCAATGGGGAGTTGTATTCGTTCCAACGCAAAATGTAGCGAAAATCGCCGATTCCCGATGCGGCCAGGGTCTTGATCGGCCCGGCAGAGATCGCGTTGACACGAATGGCCTTCTCGCCGAGATCGGCCGCAAGATAACGCACGCTGGCCTCCAGCGCCGCTTTGGCGACCCCCATGACGTTATAGTGCGGCATCCACTTTTCCGCGCCGTAGTAAGTCAGCGTCAGCATCGCGCCGCCGTTTGTCATCAGCCGTTCCGCCCGTTGCGCCACCGCCGTGAAAGAATAGCAGGAAACCGCCAGTGACCGGGTGAAGTTGTCCTCGGTCGTATCGATATAGCGGCCGGTCAGTTGATCCTTATCGGCAAAGGCGATGCAGTGGACAACGAAATCGAGCCCGCCCCAAAGCTTCGCCGCCTGCTTGAAGACTGCATCGATGGTGCTGCCCTCGGTCACGTCGCAATGCCCGAGCACCTGGGCGCCCAGCTCTTGGGCGAGCGGGCGAACCCTCTTTTCCAACGCGTCGCCCTGATAGGTGAAAGCCAGTTCCGCGCCGGCGTTTCGCGTCGCTTTAGCGATCCCCCAGGCAATCGAGCGATTGTTCGCCACGCCGAGTATGACGCCGCGCATTCCGCGCATCACGCCCGTCGCGACGCCCGAATCGGCTACGATCAAACCGTTGCGCTCCATCAAAGCCTCTCATTCCCGCCGTGCGGCCCAGCGACTCGCGGCATCCCATAACTCTGCCGGGCGCGCATGGGAAGCACGCGGCCAATCTTCGCGGGTGACAAATGGTCGGGTTGGCCCCCGGCCCGTCGGAGCGATTTCGCTCCGCTCAGCCGAGTCCGCCGCGCGGATCATAGGGCTTGCGGTCCTGCCACTTGCGCATCAGGTCTGTCAGTTCTCTGTCCGGCGACTCTGGCAGCGCAATACGAATCGTCGCCAGAAGATCTCCCGCCGTCAGTTCGGCGGTCGCGGGCAGGCCTTTGCCGCGCAAGCGCAGCACCCTTCCTCCGCTCATCCCTGGGGCGATCGACATCTCGACCTCGCCGCGCAAGGTCGGAACGCGCACTCTTGCACCGAGGACCGCCTCGTAAAGCGTGATCGGCAGGTCGAGACGGAGATCCCGCCCCTCCACCTTGAAGAGCGGATGAGGGGCATAGCGGATCGTTACGATAACGTCGCCAGCCAGCGCGCCGCGGCGCCCGGGATGGCCCTGCCCGCGCAACCGGATCGATTTGCCTTCCTCAATTCCCGCCGGCACCGCGACATCCAGGGTTCTGCCGTTCGGTAGCGCCACCCGGACGGTGCCGCCATTCGCCGCTGTCGCGAGCGGCGCCGCGACGGTCACTGCGATGTCTTCGCCGCGCGTCGATTGCGCCCGCGCGCGAGTCTGGGAGCGTCCTGCGCCGAACAATTCCGAAAGAATGTCCGGGTCGATGCCACCGCGCTCGGCGGAAAAGCCGCCGGCGCCAAAATCAAACCCAAACCCGCGGAAATCCGCACCGCTGCCAGGTTGACGCCCAAATCCGAAGCCTTCGAATTGCGGCGCACGCGGCTTGCCCTCGGCGTCGATCTCGCCACGATCGAACGCCGCGCGCTTTTTGTCGTCGCCGAGGATTTCGTACGCCGTGCCGATCTCGGCGAAGCGCTCTTTCGCCCGCGCCTCCTTGCTTTGGTCTGGGTGGTACTTCTTGGCGAGCTTTCGGAACGCCGACTTGATTTCGGTCGCGCTCGCTGTCTTCGCCACGCCAAGAACGTCATACGGATCGCGCATCAAGAGCCCTCTTCGGCGCCCCTCATGACGAGCGTGACCACCGATGTCTCCTTGCCTATCTGGGACCTGAACGGGCGCCTGGCAAGCCCGGCCGCCGGCCAAGTCCAGAGTGGCAATGACCGGAGCAGTCGCAGTTGTCGATGTTGCGCTCTGAGTTTATTGGTCGGCGACGCAAGTCCAGGCATGAGAC
Source organism: uncultured Alphaproteobacteria bacterium (assembly GCA_963820795.1). Classification (GTDB taxonomy): domain Bacteria; phylum Pseudomonadota; class Alphaproteobacteria; order Rhizobiales; family Beijerinckiaceae; genus Roseiarcus. Next base: position 117,691 of record CAWGBJ010000017.1, on the reverse strand, counting down.
GCATCGCCGGACTGGCCGTCTTGAGGAGCTGCGCCCCGTTGCATGCGGTAAATTCGGTCGACTTCACGATGGCTGACGAGCCCATGGTCTTGTTTCGCCTTTGGCTCGAGGAGGCGGTCGGAACCGAGATCAACGACCCCGAAGCTATGACCCTTTGCACCGTCGACGGAAACGGTCTGCCGGACGCCCGCATGGTACTCTGCAAGGGCGCCGACGAGCGGGGCCTCGTCTTCTATACGAACGCCGAGAGCGTCAAGGGCCGGGAGCTCGCTGAACAGCCGAAGGCCGCGGCGCTGTTCCACTGGAAGTCGTTGCGTCGCCAGGTGCGATTTCGCGGCACAGTCTCGGAAATCGAAGGCGCGGAAGCCGACGCCTATTTCGCTTCGCGCCCCCGCGGCAGCCGCCTGGGCGCCTGGGCAAGCCAGCAGTCGCGGCCGCTCGAGTTGCGGGCGGCGCTGGAGGCTGCGGTCGAGGCCTATGCCAGGCAGTTCGGCAACGGCGATATTCCCCGCCCTGCCTACTGGCGGGGATACCGCATCGCGCCGGTCGAAATAGAGTTCTGGCGCGATGGCCCGTTCCGCCTTCACGACCGAATTAGGTTCAGCCGCGAAACGCAGGAACAGCCGTGGCGGAAGCAGCGCCTCTACCCCTGATTGCGAGTCCGGCAATTAGGGTCCGTCGCTTCGGCGGCGAACGAATGGTCTTTTGCCCCATGGATGGTTCCAGCTGTGGATGATCGGCTTTATCCGGCGCGGCCAATCCTAGCGGTCTCTGTCGCCGTGTTCCGGGCGGGCCGGGTCTTGGTGGCGAGGCGCGCGCGAAAACCGATGATCGGCTGCTTCTCGCTGCCCGGGGGCGTCGTCGAGGTCGGCGAGACCCTGATCGAGGCGATCGCGCGCGAACTCGACGAGGAAGTTGGCGTCGAAGCGGACATTGTCGCCTTCAATCGCCATGTCGAACCTATTTTGTGGGACGGCGACCTCGTCCGCGCGCATTTCGTCATCGCCTCGTTCGTCGCCCGGTGGAGGCGCGGCGAAGCCCGCGTCAGTGAGGAAGCCGACGCGGTAGCTTGGATCGAGCCGGCCGAATGCGCAGCCCTCGTAACCACGCCTGGGCTGCCCGAAATCCTTGAGAGCGCCGCCCGGATCGAAAGTGGGCGGACATGAAAAGAGCAATCGCCGTTGTCGTAGCCCAAGCGGCGGTCCTCGCGGTCAGCTTTGCGGTCGCAGCCCCCGCGCCCAAGCCCGCGCCGCCGCAAAGTTCGTCAGCGACGCCAAAGTCCACCCCCGCGCCCCTCTCGCCGGCCGCAGAACCTCCGCCTCCGTACGAACCGCAACTGCTACGCCTGGCGGAAATGATGGGCGCGCTCGCCTATCTGCGCGATCTTTGCGGCGCCGGCGACGGAGACCAATTTCGTGCGCGAATGGCGACCCTGCTGGATGCAGAAGGCGTGGTCGAGGCGCGGCGCGACCTGCTCGCCGGCGCGTACAATAGCGGCTTTCGGGACTATCAGACAACCTATCGCGTTTGCACGCCTGCGGCCAACGAGGTCATCGCGCGCTATCTCTCAGAGACGACGCGCATCGCGGCCGAGGTCGCCGGGCGTTATGGGGGCTGAACGGCGAGGTCGCCAAGCGCCCGGCCCGGGCCGCGACCACATTCTCTGTCGTCACGCGCTGTCCGCCAGGATGGCCTCGTGCGAGCCAAGGGGCCCGGACCCGGAGGCGATGGCGCGCGCAATCCCGGGCGCAACCGGAAGCAGTTTTTCGGCGAAGAAGCGAGCAAGCCCGACACGTCCAAGTTCGCTGCGATTCCCCGCCGCAGCGAGCGCCTGCGCGGCGAGTCCCGCCTTGGCCAGGCACGCTCCGCCAAGGGTCAATCCGAACAGGCGCAGGTACGGCGAGGCGCCCGCCAGCGCCGAATCATGGTCGTTCGCCAGCCACTGAAGCATGTCGCGCGTTGCTTCCGACAGCGCATCGGCCCCTTCGGAAAGCCTGGCTGCGGTCCCACCGAACCCTTCGCCCCCGTTCTCTGCGACGGCGCGAGCCACATTACGAATCTTCGCAATCTCGGCCCGTATCGTCTCGCCCCGGGCGAGCGGGAGCTTTCGTTGCACGAGGTCGATCGCCTGCACGCCATTGGCTCCCTCGTAGATCGCGGTGATGCGCGAATCACGCATGTGCTGAGCAGCGCCGGTCTCCTCGACGAAGCCCATACCGCCATGAATTTGCACGCCAAGTGAGGCCGCTTCGTCACCGACTTCGCTCGAGAAGGCCTTGGCGACAGGCGTGAGAAGAGCGGCGCGGTTGCCCCCGGCCGCCCGGGCCTCTGCGGTGCGCCCATGACTGGCGAGGTCGAGCGACGCCGCAGTGAGGTGGCAGATGCCGCGCGCGGCGTGGACATTCGCCTTCATCGTCATCAGCATTCGCTGCACGTCCGGATGTTCGATGATCGGCGCCATCGCGTCGCCGCCTTTTGGGTCGCGGCCCTGACGTCGCTCACGCGAGAAGTCGAGCGCTTGCTGGTAGGCGCGCTCGCCAATGGCGATCCCCTGGGTCCCGACGGCGAGCCGCGCCGCATTCATCATCACGAACATTGCCGCGAGCCCGCGATTCTCCTCGCCGACGAGCCAGGCGTGGGCGCCCCCGTTTTCGCCATAAATCATGACACATGTCGGCGAGGCGTGGATGCCGAGCTTGTGCTCGACGCTGGCGCAGCGAAGGTCGTTCCGGGCGCCGAGCGAGCCGTCCGGGTTGACGAGATATTTTGGCGCGAGGAACAGCGAGAGGCCGCGCGTGCCGGGTGGCGCGTCGGGAAGCCTGGCCAGAACGAGATGGACGATGTTCTCTGCCATGTCGTGCTCGCCATAGGTGATGAAGATCTTCTGGCCAAAAAGGCGATAGGTTCCGTCGCCTGCCGGCTCCGCGCGCGATCTCACTGCATTGAGGTCGGAACCCGCCTGCGGCTCGGTCAGGTTCATTGTCCCGGTCCAGCGGCCCGCGACCATCGGGCGGAGATAAGTTTCCAGGAGCTGCCGCGATCCGAACGCCTTCAGCGCGCCAACCGCGCCCTCAGTAAGAAGCGGGCAGAGGGCGAACGCCATCGAGGCGCCGTTCCAGATTTCCGTGCAGCCGACATTGACGAGATGTGGAAGGCCCATGCCGCCGAATTCCACCGGCGCGGATACTCCGGCCCAGCCAGCCTCTGCCCAACGACGGTAGACGTCGCCGAAGCCTGCGGGCATGATGACGACGCCGTTCTGGTAACGGGCGCCCTCGATATCTCCTGGCCGATTCAACGGCGCGATTTCGTCGGTCGCGAAACGTCCCGCCTCGGTGACGACTGACGAAACCGTTTCCCAGTCGAAGTCCCCTTCGAAATCCGACGCGACCATCGCCCGAAGGCCAGCCACGGCGTCGAGCGAAAACAGAATGTCGGCGACTGGGGAACGGTAAGGCATTCAACGGCTCCTCTTGCCCCTCCAACCTGAGCCAATGGGCCGACGGAACGGAAGGGCAGTCCGTCAGTTTAGCCGAGCCCGAGCCGCCTATGTATAGACAAATCTTCGCGCCATGCGCAGAGGAACAATCATGGCGTTGATCCGCAGAAGCACCCATCTGGCGTTGGCCAGCCCGGCCGCGGTCGCCACTGCGGCGGCGTGTCTCCGCCGTGGTGGCCTCGTCGCGATGCCCACCGAGACCGTCTACGGACTGGCCGCCGACGCGACATCGGACAAGGCAGTGGCTGGCGTCTTCGCCGCCAAGGGACGGCCGGCGTTCAATCCGCTCATCGCCCACGTGCTTGATGTCGAGCAGGCGAAGCGTTTCGCGGCGTTTTCGAAGCAAGCCGAGATTCTCGCAGAGGCGTTCTGGCCCGGACCGCTCACGCTTGTGCTGCCCGTCGGACCAGGCTGCGCAGTGAGCCTTCTGGCGCGCGCCGGGGCCGACACGGTCGCGCTGCGCGCGCCGGCGCACGAAACTGCCCGAGCCTTGATCGAGGCCGTAGGGGCGCCGCTTGCCGCTCCTTCCGCCAATCGCTCAGGCCGGGTCAGTCCGACCACGGCCGCGCACGTCCTTGCCGATCTCGACGGCAGGATCGATTGGATTCTCGACGGCGGCGCCTGCCGTTACGGGCTCGAATCGACGATCGTTGCCTGTCTCGATGCAGGGCCCGCGCTCCTTCGTCCGGGCGCGATCGCTCGCGACGCGATCGAGGCCCGGATAGGGGCGCGGCTGGGGCCGGCGCCGTTGGCGAGAGCGCCGATTGCGCCGGGGCGCCTAAAGTCACACTACGCGCCTCGCGCCCATCTCCGTCTCGAAGCCTCGGACGTGGCGACCACCGAAGCCGCCCTCGACTTTGGCGGCGCATTGTCCGGACGCCCCTCGATGGCGCGACTCGACCTTTCGCCGTCTGGGGACCTGGTCGAGGCGGCCTCGAACCTGTTCGCGCATTTGCGCGCTTTGGACGAAAGCGGCGCCTTGACCATCGCGGTCGCTCCGGTTCCCGATCGAGGTCTCGGAGCGGCAATCAATGATAGGCTTGCGCGCGCGGCCGCTCCGAGGAAAGCCGCGCCGACGGCAGAGAGCCGTTCGCAATGAGCGACGTCGCTTTCTTCACAACGTCCGGCAGCGTAGAAACGTCGCCGCGAAGCGATTCCAGGATACTATGAATGCAGACCTCAGCTGGGACGAGTTCCGACTGGTAAAGGCGGTCTCGGATTCCCGTTCCCTCGGCGGCGCCGCTGAGGCTCTCGGCCTTAATCATTCGACAGTCTTCCGGCGGCTGGCGGCGCTTGAGGCAGCGGTCGGCGCGCGCCTGTTTGAGCGCTCCCGTTCAGGTTACCAGCCGACTGCGGCGGGCGACGAGATGGTCACGTTGGCAACCAAGATGGCCGATTCCATCGTCGAGTTCGAAAGGCGCGTCGCCGGCCGCGACGTTACGCCTACGGGTAAATTGCGGGTTACAACGGCGGACGCCATCGGCCAGCATTTCATGCCCGCGGCGCTAGCGCAATTCCACGCCAAATATCCCGGGGTCGTCATTGAACTGATCCTCGCCAACCAGACCTTCAACCTTTCGCGCCGAGAGGCTGACGTCGCTATCCGGATGACCGACGATCCGCCAGAAACCTTGGTCGGGCGACGAATCTGCACTGTCCGCTGGGCGACCTATTGTCGGGACGAGATCGCAGCGTCCAGACTCGACCTGGCCTCTTTCATTGGCTTTGCCGACCATTTTGGCTTGCCGGGGGTGCGACGCTGGATCGACGCGCATATCCCTGCCGGCCGGATCGCCACCAAGGTAAACTCGCTGCACAGTATGCGGGAATTGGCGGCTCAGGGCTTTGGCGCCGCTCTACTGCCCTGCTTCCTAGGCGATTGCTGTCCATCGTTGGCGCGGATCGGACGGCCGCACCTGGATCTCGACGTCGGGCTTTGGATCCTCACTCATTCCGATCTGCGCCGTTCGGCGAGAGTCCGCGCCTTCATGGACTTTACCGGGCGCGGAGATGGCGAGACAGCGGGAAGCGTTCGAGGGCGCAGACGACGGCGAATCCCGCTCGGGGCCGAACCCCCGAAACCATCGGCTCGAACGATAGCCTGAGAAGCTTTCGCCGGTGTGTCGAGCGTCGCCGCAGCGCGCTGACCAGCGGCCCATCAAGGCCTGTCCAGGCCTGTCCGCGTCCCACTTGCCAATAGAGCGTGGACTGTTCTATGCATTTGGCCGCTGTAGGCGAGCGAGTCCGCCGCAACAGCTTGGTCTTTTGGGGGGAATCTCCGATGAACGTTATAACACGTCGAAGTCTGATTGTGTCGGGAGCTGCTCTGGCGACCGGCGGCCTGTTGACGCCTGCGGAAGCGGCCACGGGCGCGATCGCCCTCAAGATTTTCAGCGCCGGCTTCATCTTCGGCGTCTCGGGCGGAAGCGGCGTTCTTTCCTTCCAGGGTCAGAACTATCCGCTGTCGATCGGCGGGATCAGCGCCGGGGCGACAATCGGCGCTTCGGGCGCGGACTTGGTCGGGACGGCTTATCACCTCCACACTGCCGCCGACATCCAGGGCGTCTATTCGGCGGTCGGGGCCGGCTTGGCGGTGGCAGGCGGCCGATCGGCGGCCCGGCTTTCCAACGCCCGCGGCGTCGTGCTGCGGCTGAGAGGCCGCCAGGTCGGCTTCATGTTCTCGCTCGATCTCAGCGGCATGTCGATTTCGCTCAGATAGCTGCGGCGACAGCGTGGCCGAAGACTGAAAAAGCGGCGCATCCGGCGTCGTTCGAGACGGCACGCAATGGTCGATATTGGTGCCGGCTACCGGGTAAGGTTCTGCCCGTAATAGGCGCCCGCGCCGTGCTTCCGCCTGAAGTGCTTGTTCAGCAAGTCCGTCTCGATCGGCTCGAGATCGGGCGCGAGCTGCAACGACATCAGCGCCAAGCGGGCAATGCATTCGATTGCGACCGCGGTCTCGACCGCCTTGCCGGCGGTCGGTCCCCAAGCGAACGGGGCATGTCGATTGACCAAGACGCCGGGAAAATCCGCCGGATCGAGGCCCTGCAGCCGTTCCACGATCACGGCGCCTGTCTCCCACTCGTAAGCGGCGGCAATCTCCTGGCGGGTCATCTTGCGGGTGACCGGCACCTCGCCGTTGAAGTAGTCGGCGTGAGTGGTGCCGAAGATCGGGATCGGCCGGCCGGCTTGGGCGAAGGCGGTCGCATGCGACGAATGCGTATGCACCACGCCGCCGATCTCTGGGAAGGCGAGGAACAGCCGCCGATGGGTCGGGGTGTCCGACGACGGTTTGAGCAGGCCCTCCACCGCGCGTCCCTCCAGATCGACGACCACCATATCGTCCGGACCGAGCTGTGCGTAGTCGACGCCGCTCGGCTTGATCGCGAACACAGCCCTGGCGCGGTCGACCGCGCTTGCGTTGCCGAAGGTAAGGTTGATGAGGCCATGCCGGGGCAGGGCGACATTGGCTTCGAAGGATTCGCGCTTGAGTTCCGTGAAGGCGCCCATCGACGTTTGCCCCTGTCGCCTCAGGCTCGGAAACCTTGTGCGAGATAATAATATACGTCGTCGGCCCGCAGGTCTTGCTTCAGCGCGGGAAGCGTGGTCCCCTCACCGATCTTGACGAACTCGACGCCTGCAATCGTCGCGAAATCCTCGAGCATTTCGGCCGTCACGCTGTAGCTGAATCCGGTGTGGTGAGCCCCGCCGGCGAGGATCCAGGCGCCGCAGGCCGTCTTGAAGTCCGGCTTGCATTCCCAGACCGCGCGCGCGACGGGGAGCTTTGGCAGAGGCGGATGGTCCACAGCCACAACCTCGTTGATGAGCAGGCGGAAGCGCGCGCCGAGGTCGATCAGGCTTGCGTTGAGCGCAGGCCCGTTCGGCGCGTCGAACACGAGCCGAACCGGATCCTCCTTGCCGCCGATGGAAAGCGGATGAATCTCGAGCGATGGCCTGCCGATGGCGATCGACGGGCAGATCTCGAGCATGTGCGCGCCGAGGACCTGGTGGCCGTCCGCCGCGAGATGATAGGTGTAGTCCTCCATGAACGACGTCCCGCCAGGGAGCCCGTCGCCCATGACCTTCATCGCGCGCACCAGAGCCGCGGTCTTCCAGTCGCCCTCGGCGCCGAAGCCGTAACCGTCGGCCATCAGGCGCTGCGGCGCCAGTCCCGGAAGCTGCCGGAGCCCATGCAGGTCCTCGAACGTCGTGGTGAACCCCTTGAAGCCGCCCTTGCCCAGGAAGCCGCGCAGGCCGAGTTCGAGGCGGGCGCCGTAGAGCAGCGACTCGTGCCGTTCGCCTCCACGACGCAGACCCGGAACGACCTCGTAGCTTTCCTCATATTCGTTCGCCAAGGCCTTCGCCTCGGCGTCCGAAACGGCGTCGACTGCGTCGGCAAGCTCGCCCACGCCGTAGCCATTGGTTGCGAAGCCGAACTTCATTTCGGCCCCGACCTTGTCGCCTTCGGTCACCGCAACCTGGCGCATGTTGTCGCCGAAACGGCAGAATCTGGCGCCTTGCCAATCGTTCCACGCGCGCGCCGCGCGCATCCAGGAACCGATCCGGTCGTGGACTTCCGGGTCCGACCAATGGCCGACGACAATTTTTCGGTTCAGGCGCATGCGAGAATGCAAGAACCCCGCCTCGCGGTCGCCATGCGCCGACTGGTTGAGGTTCATGAAGTCCATGTCGATCGTTCCCCAGGGCAGGTCACGGTTGAACTGCGTGTGGAGGTGCAGGAACGGCTTTTTCAGCGCATTGAGGCCGCGGATCCACATTTTTGCCGGCGAGAAGGTGTGCATCCAAACGATGAGGCCGGCGCAATTCTCGTCCGAATCCGCCTGCATGCAGAGCTTCGCGATTTCGTCGGGCGTGGTCAGGAGCGCCTTGAACACGATTTTGAGCGGCAATTTCGGCGAGTCCGCCAAGCCGCCCGTCACAGCGTGAGCGTCGGCCGCCACCTGCTGCAGCGGTCCAGGCCCGTAGAGATGCTGAGAGCCGCAAACAAACCAGATTTCGGGAGTGGCTAGATTGATCATGAGTGTCGTGCGCTCCGCTATGCTTCAGGCGACGGAAGGGACAAGCATTCGATTTAGGCGCGCTGCGCGTATTTAATCTCGATGAGGGTCTTCATCAGACGGCTAAGATCGGCCGACCGATTGAGCCCACCGAAGGCGTCATGCAGTTCACGATAGAGCGCATAAAGTCGGTCATAAACCATCCGGTTCTCGGCGATCGGCACATAGTGCGCCGGGCTCAAGGCTGTCATGGCGGCTTCTGCCGCGACGAAATCCCGATGCGCTCCAGCGAGCACCGCGGCTGATATGGCGGAACCGAGGGCGCAGGTCTGGCTGGAGCCCGCAACATACATCGAGCAGCCCGTCACGTCGGCATAGATCTGCATGAGCAAGGCATTCTTTTCGGCAATGCCGCCAGCGCAGACCACGCGATCGATGCGTACGCCGTACTCCCGAAGGCGTTCGATGATGGCGCGCGCGCCAAACGCCGTCGCCTCGATCAAAGCACGATAGACGTGGGCGCGCGTTGTGTAGAGATCCTGTCCGACGATGAGGCCTGACAGCAACTGATCGACGAGGATGGTCCGATTGCCATTGTTCCAGTCGAGTGCGAGGAGGCCGGCCTCGCCCGGCTTCTGCGCCGCCGCTTCGGCGGTCAACTCGGCATGCAGCGTCGCGTCGCCGCGACAAATTCCCTCGACCCACCACTTGAAGATGTCGCCGACCGCCGACTGGCCAGCTTCGATGCCGAAGAAGCCCGGCAGGATCGCGCCCTTGACGATTCCGCAGATGCCCGGAATGTCGACGACGCGCTTTTCAGCCGAGACCACGGCGCAATCGCAGGTCGACGTGCCGATCACCTTGACGAGGGCGCCTTCGTTGATCCCGCAACCGATCGCGCCATAATGCACGTCGAATTCGCCGATCGCGATCGGGATGCCGGCCTTGAGGCCAAGCCGCTCGGCCCACGCGGGAGCGAGGAAACCCGCCGGTTCGGCTGCGTCGTAGGCCTTTTCGTAGAGGCGGTCACGCAAATCGGCCAGCCGCGGATCGAGCGCGCTCAAGAAGTCCTTGTCGGGCAGGCCGCCCCACTCATCCGCGTAGAGCGCCTTGTGGCCGGCCGCGCAGACGCCCCGCTTGATCTCCCGCGGGTCCGTCACCCCGGAGAGCACGGACGGAATCCAGTCCGCGAGTTCAACCCATGAATATGCAGCCTCGAAAGTCGTCGGCGCCACGTTCAGGCAATGCCAGATCTTGGACCAGAACCATTCCGACGAGTAGACGCCGCCGCATTTGGCGATGTATTCCGGGCGAAGATTGGCGCAGGCCTCGGTGATCTTGGCCGCTTCGCGCCAGCCGGTGTGATCCTTCCAGAGCCAGCATTGTGCTGAGAGATCGTCCCTCCAGCGCTCGCTCACGGCGAGCGGACGGTTCTTCTCGTCGACCGGAATGGGGCTCGATCCCGTCGAGTTGATCCCGACCCCGACGACGTTCGCCGGGTCGAAGTCGGGCTTTTTCGCCGCCTCCGCGAGCGCCCCCGCGAGGCTTTTCTCCAGGCCGATGAGATAGTCGGCCGGATTCTGCCGCGCGAGAAGCCCGTCCTTCGGATCAAGCAGAACGCCTTGAGCGCCTGAGGGATAGTCGACAACGCTACTGCCGCATTCCGTGCCGTCG
>CAWGBJ010000017.1:0-105000 GCA_963820795.1 uncultured Alphaproteobacteria bacterium | reverse complement strand
CGCTCCGCTACCGCGCGCCTGATCGGCGCGCCCAAAGCTTCGGCTCGCGGCTTGAGCCCCGTTACATCTTCGGCGCAGAAACCCTTGATTAGACCAGTGAGCTGTTACGCTTTCTTTAAAGGATGGCTGCTTCTAAGCCAACCTCCTGGTTGTTTTGGGATTTCCACATCCTTTCCCACTTAGCCGCGAATTGGGGGCCTTAGCTGTTGGTCTGGGTTGTTTCCCTCTCCACGATGGACGTTAGCACCCACCGTGTGGCTCCCGAGCATGACTTCCAGGTATTCGGAGTTTGGTTAGGTTTGGTAGGGTTTTGGCCCCCCTAGCCCATCCAGTGCTCTACCCCCTGGAGCCTCAGCTCGAGGCTATACCTAAATATATTTCGCGGAGAACCAGCTATTTCCGAGTTTGGTTGGCCTTTCACCCCTAATCACAAGTCATCCGAGCCTTTTTCAACAGGCACCGGTTCGGTCCTCCAGTAGGTGTTACCCTACCTTCAACCTGCTCATGACTAGATCACTCGGTTTCGGGTCTAAAGCATCGAACTCATCCGCCCTGTTCAGACTCGCTTTCGCTGCGCCTACGCCTACCGGCTTAAGCTTGCTCGATACTTTAAGTCGCTGACCCATAATACAAAAGGTACGCCGTCAGCCGCTCGCCGCAGGCGAGCGACAGTGATCAGTGAACGGTAATCGGCGATCCGAAGCGCCCGACTGTCGACGGCCGCATCTGATCACTGTTCGCTGATAACTGATCACTGCCGCTCGCCTCCGGTGAGCGGCCTCCGACTGTTTGTAGGTATCCGGTTTCAGGAACTGTTTCACTCCCCTCGTCGGGGTGCTTTTCACCTTTCCCTCACGGTACTTGTTCGCTATCGGTCGCTGAGGAGTACTTAGGCTTGGAGGGTGGTCCCCCCGTCTTCAGGCAGGATTGCACGTGTCCCGCCCTACTCGAATCTCAAGCTCAAACCTATCCATACGGGGCTGTCACCCGCTGCGGCCCGGCTTTCCAGCCGGTTCTGGTTGGTTCAAGCAAAAGCATTGGCCTCGTCCGCGTTCGCTCGCCACTACTGACGGAGTCTCGTTGATGTCCTTTCCTCCGGGTACTGAGATGTTTCAGTTCCCCGGGTTCGCCTTTATTCCCCTATTTGATTCAGAGAATAAATACCTTCCGTTGATCTCTGTTGGTCCAAAGACCGCTCCGCTCCCTCAAGATGGGGAATAGAGCCGGCCCGTCTTTAAGCCCGGGATCGGCCTGTGCAGCCTCGCCTCGCGCTCATCAAACGCGCCTCTTCGGAGCAACAGAGATCGAAGGTGGGTTTCCCCATTCGGAAATTCACGGATCAAAGCCTGTTCGCGGCTCCCCATGACTTATCGCAGCGTACCACGTCCTTCATCGCCTCTCAGCGCCAAGGCATCCACCAGATACCCTTAAGACACTTGATTGCTCTCATCGCCAAAGCGCGTTCCAGACCACGGAGGACAGACGATTGGCGGACAGAAAAGCGCGAGCCCTCCGTCAGCCGATGTCCCTCGTCCGATCTCTGATGCCGCCTTCGGCGTGAAAAGACCAGTTTTGCTTCAAACGCATCCGGGGATCTGAGCGGTCAGGCTCCAAACCCACGACTGGTCGCTTAACCGAGGACGGAGGACGGAGGAAAAGAGAACGGATAAGACCCGTCCTCCGATCTCCGTCGTCCGACGTCCGGTAACCGAATGCGCTTCCTCTTCACAATGTCAGATATCGCAGGACCGAGGGCGACGACGGAGAACCAAGTTCCCGCATCGGCCTTCCGGCCTTCCAGAAGAAGGACGACGGACGACAGAGGACAGATCGTCCCCGTCGGCCTTCCGGCCTTCCTCCGCTCAAGCGCTTTTGGCGCTCAGGCGAAACTGATAAATCGCATCGGAGATCCGACTTCGGACTTTGTCGTCCCTCGCGTCTTGCTCCGTCGCCCGCCGCAAGCCTCCGATATGGTGGAGCCAGACGGGATCGAACCGACGACCTCATGCTTGCAAAGCACGCGCTCTCCCAACTGAGCTATGGCCCCGTCGGAGAACGGAGGGCAGAGAATGGAGGACGGAGGATAACGTTCTCTGTCGTCGCTTGCTCCGTCGTCCGATAATGGTGGGCCTGGGAGGACTTGAACCTCCGACCTCACGCTTATCAAGCGCGCGCTCTAACCAACTGAGCTACAAGCCCGTCACCAGAGAACGGAGGCTTGGAGACCGGAGAACAGATTTCCGTCCTCCGATCTCTGTCGTCCGTCGTCCGAAAAGAAGAGAGACGAAGGCGGCGCCGTCCCGCCAAACGCGGCTCGACCAAGCCGCTTGATTTCCCAGCCGGACCTCAAAACATGCCGACCTCGATGAACAAAAGGCGTCAAGCCCTCGGCCCCTAAAAGTCCTCTGTTTGCTGATGTCCGAATCCAGAAAGGAGGTGATCCAGCCGCAGGTTCCCCTACGGCTACCTTGTTACGACTTCACCCCAGTCGCTGACCCTACCGTGGCCGGCTGCCTCCCCCGGATCAAGTCCGGGGGTTAGCGCGCCGTCTTCGGGTAAAACCAACTCCCATGGTGTGACGGGCGGTGTGTACAAGGCCCGGGAACGTATTCACCGCGGCGTGCTGATCCGCGATTACTAGCGATTCCAACTTCATGCACTCGAGTTGCAGAGTGCAATCCGAACTGAGACGGCTTTTCGAGATTTGCTGAGGGTCGCCCCTTCGCCTCCCGCTGTCACCGCCATTGTAGCACGTGTGTAGCCCAGCCTGTAAGGGCCATGAGGACTTGACGTCATCCCCACCTTCCTCCGGCTTATCACCGGCAGTCCCCCTGGAGTGCCCAACTGAATGATGGCAACTAAGGGCGAGGGTTGCGCTCGTTGCGGGACTTAACCCAACATCTCACGACACGAGCTGACGACAGCCATGCAGCACCTGTGTTCCCGGCCCGTGAGGGAAGATCGCATCTCTGCAATCCGTCCAGGACATGTCAAAAGCTGGTAAGGTTCTGCGCGTTGCTTCGAATTAAACCACATGCTCCACCGCTTGTGCGGGCCCCCGTCAATTCCTTTGAGTTTTAATCTTGCGACCGTACTCCCCAGGCGGGATGCTTAAAGCGTTAGCTGCGCCACTGAAGAGCAAGCTCCCCAACGGCTAGCATCCATCGTTTACAGCGTGGACTACCAGGGTATCTAATCCTGTTTGCTCCCCACGCTTTCGCGTCTCAGCGTCAGTTCCGGGCCAGTGAGCCGCCTTCGCCACTGGTGTTCTTGCGAATATCTACGAATTTCACCTCTACACTCGCAGTTCCACTCACCTCTCCCGGACTCAAGGTCCCCAGTATCAAAGGCAGTTCCAAGGTTGAGCCTTGGCATTTCACCCCTGACTTAAAGACCCGCCTACACGCGCTTTACGCCCAGTAATTCCGAACAACGCTAGCCCCCTTCGTATTACCGCGGCTGCTGGCACGAAGTTAGCCGGGGCTTCTTCTCTCGGTACCGTCATTATCGTCCCGAGCGAAAGAGCTTTACAACCCTAAGGCCGTCATCACTCACGCGGCATGGCTGGATCAGGCTTGCGCCCATTGTCCAATATTCCCCACTGCTGCCTCCCGTAGGAGTTTGGGCCGTGTCTCAGTCCCAATGTGGCTGATCATCCTCTCAGACCAGCTATCGATCGTCGCCTTGGTGGGCCGTTACCCCACCAACTAGCTAATCGAACGCGGGCCAATCCTCCGGCAATGAATCTTTCCCCCCAGGTCAAGCCCAGGGGCGTATCCGGTATTAGCTCAAGTTTCCTCGAGTTATTCCGAACCAAAGGGTATGTTCCCACGCGTTACTCACCCGTCTGCCACTGACGTCTTGCGACGCCCGTTCGACTTGCATGTGTTAAGCCTGCCGCCAGCGTTCGTTCTGAGCCAGGATCAAACTCTCAAGTTCAACTTGAAGATCAATCCCGACTGGTCACTTGCTTCAGGGCAAAGCCTCGCGGCCAAGCCCCTCCTCTTGACGAGTTCCAAAACACATCCGCTCAAATGAGAACCCAAACGCCGGTCCGCCTCACGGCGGTCCAGCATCCATCCCAAAAAGCGCGATGAATCTTTCAGAAAACGTGACCGTCAGTGTCTCTTCGGGACCCCAATGCCGCTACCCCGCGCAAAGAACTAAACCCCGCAACGAAATACCAGCGCCAAAGCCCCCGCAAGGACAACGCCGCCCACGTCTCTCTTCTATCCGATGCAATTGTCAAACAGCAGAAGTCTGGTATCCGGCCTTGGCCGTCGAACCAGACCTAGAGTTTTCCAGCGAAGAGCCAAACCGGCTCAACCGGATGCTACCCCTAAACTTGTCGCGCCATAGCAAGGCAGGCGAAAAGCACCGACACCCTAAACCCGCCTCTCAGCGGGTGGGAGGATCGATGCTCATCCGAGTTTCCGGACAGCCAGCCGCCGCAAAACGCTACAGCGCCGTCGGTCGTTGCGATATAGGGATGTCCGGTGATCCTGTCAAACGCTTTTTTGAAGAAATTGTCACATTTTGGCGAAGGCTGGAACATTCTGGAAACTCTCGCTTTGCCGCTGATTTGCCACGGTTGAGGACGATACGCGAGCGCTCTGCGCAATGCTCCTGACCACCTTCGCTCGCTTGCCGCGAACGCAAGCGCGCGTTAACACCCCGGACGCCCCGCTGCGTTTCGACTGCGGGCTATGAAGCGAGCGATTGAGAAACCTTGACCAGTTTGGCTGCCGCTTTTCCGAGATTGGGTCTTCGGAGCGACCGCGCGATCATTGGACTGGAACTCGGCGTGGAGCCGCCGATACGACTCGGCGACGATCGGCTCGATCGCAACGAACGCCAGCGCGCCTCGCTCAGATGGCTTGTGGGCGCCACCTTGACCGGTCTTTGCGGAGTCGCGCTGATCGGCGCGGCCCTCTATTTCGATCTCGACAGTCAATATGACTTCGCCGAAGATCCGGAATTCGCCGCGACCTCTGCGCCTGTCGATGGGCAAGAGGAGGGGATCAACCCGGGGAAGGGCGATCGGCTGCTGCGGCCGGTCGACATCGTCTCGGACAAGCAGACGTACAAGGTTCCAACAGCGATAAAGATCGGCGACAAGGAGGTCATAAGGGCCCGCGCCTTCACTCGTCTCCAGACGACCTTGACGATGACGCCGACCGGCTTTGCCGATGCGGTGCCTCTCTTCAATCCCCTGAAGCTGACAAATCGGGCCGACGCTGCAGACCCCGCGCCCGATCCGGGACCGGTACAGGACGACGTGGAAGTGACCTTCCGCGTCGAGGACCTGTCGCCGGCGGAAGCCGGCCGGATGTCAGGCGAATTGTCGCAAGCCGAGGCGCAGGCGCAGGTTGTCGAGACCCTGAAGGCGCCGACCGACACGCCCAGCGCGCCGACGAGGTCGTTGCCTCCGCAACTCCTGCTGATGCGCACAAGCCAGGCCGTCTCGGACCAGCCGAGCGGACCATCAGCGTATGCGACGGTCGGCAGCGTCAGTTCGAGCGCGCCCTTTGCGTCGATCGAAGTGCGCATGATTCCGGAGAATGTGACCAACGTCGGTAAGTCGGTCCGCCCGGAGGACGCGTCGCCGAGCGAGAAACTCATTCAGCTGCGCCACGGCGAAACCTTCGAAGACGTGCTGAAGGCCAACGGCGCCACGCCCGAGGCGGCCCTGGCGATCATGGCGGCCTTCGGCGTCAAGCACGGCGAATCGCCGGTCGGCGAGGGACAGAAGATCCTTCTGCTTCCGGAGGAGCCTGCGGCGCGAGGCGATAAGCCGCGGATCGCGCGCGTGTCGGTCTATGCCGACGACCAGCTCAAGGCGACCGTCGCGATCAACGATAGCGGCGCCTACGCGACTGTCTCCGACCGGGCCGCTCAAACGGCACGCAAGGCACGGTCTGCGGTCGACAGCGATTCGGGCGGCATGAGCCTCTACCAGAGCTTGTACGAGACCGCGCTCAAACAGGGGCTGGCCAAGCCGCTGATCGACCTCATCGTGCGGGTTTTCGCCAATGACGTGGACTTCCAGCGTGCGACCGCCCCCGGCGATTCGATCGATGCCTTCTTTTCCGATCCCGACGATCTCGATCCCCGGCCGGAATTGCTCTACGCGTCGATGACCGTGCGCGACCAGTCCTACAAGTACTTCCGGTTCCAGACGCCTGACGACAATCTGGTCGATTTCTACGACGAGAACGGCCGATCTACCCGAAAATTCCTGCTGCGGAAGCCGATTGCGGAGGGCGAGATGACTTCGCCTTTCGGCATGCGCTACCATCCGATACTCCATTTCACCCGCATGCACACAGGCGTCGACTGGGCGGCGCCGATTGGAACGCAGGTTTTCGCCGCGGGCAGCGGCGTCGTCATCAAGGCCCAATGGGACGCTGGCTACGGGCGCCGCGTGGAGATCCAGCATGCCAACGGTTACGTGACCACCTACAATCACCTGTCCGGGTTCGGGCGCGGCATCACCGAAGGCGTGCATGTCAGCCAGGGTCAGGTGATCGGCTATCTCGGTCAAACCGGACTGGCGACTGGACCGCACCTCCATTACGAAGTGATCATCAATGGAAACTTCGTCGACCCAATGGCGATCAAGCTTGCGCGGACGCGCGAATTTGACGGCAAGATGCTTGCCGCCTTCAAGCGCGAGCGCGACCGCATCGAGGGGCTCATGGCCCAGGCGCCGTCCGCCGCAGCCGAAGCGTCGCCTGCCGCGCCCTCGGGACCGACCGCGAAGCTCAACTGAGACTGACGACGAGCCCTCCGCTGTCCCCGCTTCCGAGCCCGAGCGCCGCGCGGATTTCGTTCGGACCGACCCCGCTCTTGCGCAATGTCGCCAGCGACGTCGACTGGCGGCTCTTCGACAGCTTCGCGCCGTTCGGGTCCCGAACGAGCCGGTGGTGGCGATAGCGCGGGGCCGGGAGGCCCAGCAATTCCTGCAGCAGACGGTGGAGAGAGGTTGCGGCGAGAAGATCTCCGCCCCGTACGACGTCGGTTACGCCCTGGAGCGCATCGTCCACGGCCACCGCCAGATGATAGCTGGCCGCGGAGTCGCGCCCGCGCAGGATAATGTCTCCCCAGAGGGCAGGCTCCGCGACGCGTGTCGAGGGAACCTGCCCCTCGCCGAATTCGATCCAGTCGACTGGCGTGGGCGCCAACTCGAGCGCTCGCCGCATATGCAGGCGCCAGACGGGCCTGTCGCCCTGCGCAAGCCGCGCTGCGACTTCGTCCGCAGCAAGCGACCGGCAGGCGCCCGAATAGACCGGAGCTCGATCCGGGTCGTAGGCGACCGGCGAACAGGCGGCGCCCGCTCGGCTGCAAAAACAGGCATAGGTCAATCCCTGCGCCGTCAGATGGGCCAAGGCCGCGTCGTAGTCCGCGACGTGATCGCTCTGGCGGCGCACCGGCGCATCGAAGCGAACGCCGAGCCATTCGAGATCCCGCTCGATTGCAGATTCGTATTGCGTCCGGCTCCGGGTCCGATCCAAATCGTCAAAACGGAGCAACAGGCGTCCGTTCAATGCGGCGGCGGCCCGCGCGTTCATCAGCGCGGAATAAGCGTGCCCGAGATGCAACAAACCGTTTGGAGAGGGCGCGAATCGCACGGCCGGAGCAGGAGCGGGATCATCAGGACGCATGGCGGACAAGCGGAACCATGAAGGAAAGTCGCGCGCAAGACGCGCGAGGCGACGACCGCGGCAGCGGCTCTATCATCCCGGGCCGCTGATCGCTGACGAAACGAACTTGCGCGAAGCCGCCGAGGCGTTGCGTTGGAAGGACCCCGAACTCGTCGAAAAGCTGATCGCCGTCGGCGGCTTGCCGCCTTTGCGCCGCCGGGATGCGGGATTTGCCGGGCTTGCAGCCATCATCGTCTCGCAGCAGGTGTCGGTCGCCAGCGCTAAAGCGATCTTCGGCCGGCTCGAGACCCGCATTTTTCCGCTCGACTCCGACCGCCTCGCTGCCGCGACCGAGGAGGAATTGCGCGCCTGCGGGCTCTCAGCGCCGAAAATTCGCGCTCTGCGGGCGCTGGCGGAGTCCGTCGGCGACGGCCGGCTCGATCTGACGGGCCTCGCCGTTCTAGACGCCGAACGCGCTCACGACGCGCTCGTGTCGGTGAAGGGGGTCGGCCCCTGGACCGCCGATATATTTCTGCTCTTCTGTCTCGGCCATCCGGACGCCTTTCCTGCGGGCGATCTCGCCCTGCAGGAAGCGGCGAAGCTGGCCTTGAACCTCAAGACCCGGCCCGATGCGCGTCGGCTCGAGAGGATCGCCGAGCGCTGGCGGCCCTGGCGTGGCGTCGCCGCGCGGATGCTTTGGGCCTATTACCGTGGAGTGAAAGCGCGATCGGGGATGGCCCTCGCGGATCGTTCGGGTTAAGCCCGGCGAGAATCTCAACCCGGAGTCCCGATGAGCGTTGCGCTGGATGGCCCCAGAATTACGGCGAGCGGCGGGCGGGCGGGCGCCCTCGTGGTCTTCCTGCACGGCTACGGCGCCGACGGAGGAGACCTGATCGAGCTCGGCCGCCAATGGCGAAACCTGATGCCGAAGGCGGCCTTCGTTTCGCCTCACGCCCCGGAACGCTGCCCCGGCACGCCGATGGGGCGGCAGTGGTTTGAGCTGTCGAACCGGCCGCCAGACGATCCGGCCGGAGCCGACGAGCGGTGGAAGGGCGTCGTCAGGGCGCGCGCGTCGCTCGACCCCTTCCTCGACGGCGAGCTGCAGAGGCTCGGGCTCGACGATTCGACACTGGCGCTCGTCGGCTTCAGTCAGGGGGCGATGATGGCGATGCATGTCGGGCTCAGGCGCAGGCGGGCGCCCGGCGCGATTCTCGCCTATTCAGGCGCGCTGGTCGGGCCGGAGCGGCTGAAGGAGGCCAAGGCGGGCGAGGCTCAGGGCGGCCCGCCGCCTCTCCTGCTCGTTCACGGCGACCAGGATCCGCTGATCCCCTTCGAGGCGATGTTCCTCGCCGCCGAGGCGCTGGCGGCCGCCGGGATCCCAGCGCAATGGCATATGTCTTTCGGCACCGGCCACGGCATCGACGCCGGCGGATTGCATCACGGCGGCCAGTTCCTCGCCCAGGCGCTCGGGGACAGGCGGAGGCGGGAGCGTGTTGGCGACCAGAGGCGAAAGCCCTCGCCATGATGGCAGGCGAGCAGGTTTTCCGCTGATCTGCGCCGCCTCGGCACAAAAAAGGAGGCCGCCTTTCGGCGGCCTTTAAGTCTAGGGAGGAAACGCCCAAGGAGGGCATGTGCGGCGAATCGCGCCGCACCGCAACAATCTAGTTGTGCGACGCAGGGATTGCAAGAACTTTCGTATCCATGTTCACGCAAATGTGTGGACCGTGCTTGCATTGCAAAAGGCTCGGCAGCAGAGCGGCCCGATGGACGCAAAACGACGGACGCTTCCACGGCCCACCGTCCATTTCAGGACGACATCCTAAGCAGCCAACCAGCGCCCGCGGGCGCGCCATTATGGATGAAAATCACGGGCCGGCCGCACGACGCCAATTCCTCAGAGCTATTTTCATGGCAGATTTCTTCAGCGACCCCAACAAATGGACGACTGAACTTTCACCACAAGCGACGCGCGCTCGCGCAAAACGAGATTCCGCCTGTTACTCCCTGCCAACAGGCCAAATCGCTTCCCGCCGCTCTCGAGCGATCGCACAAATCCCTTGTCTTTCATTTGGTTGAGCGAATTTGCTCGTGTGGAAGGGAAAGACCGAGCAGGGGAGATTATCGCCCCTGTTACGCCGATGAACAGGAGGGACTGGGAGGGGGAGCGCAAAGCGGAAAACCGACTTCATGGGTCCGCTGGAGCGCGCGACCGTCAAGAAAATCTAAACGAAGCCGCCGGGCGCCGGTCGCGCCTTGCGTTTTGCGTGAGGATAGCGCCATATCTGTCTGATTTTACGAACGTAACTACGGATTGTGGAAGAGCTCCTCGCCTCGCCGATTTTTGCCTATGCGGGCAAGACTAGCGTGCTTCGCCTCTCTGTGGGGAACGGGTCCGGCTTGATCCGTTGGCTCGCCCAAGCATCTCTGCCATGAAAATAGCAGCGCAGGCTTGCTGTCGTCACACGGCAGGGGCATTGGGTTCGATGATGACGCGATAGCCGAGGCGTTCGAGGCGGCGTTTCAGGTTGGCAGCGGTTCGGGATTGGCCGATCTGGTCGAGATAGGCTTCACCGAGATCGCGGTAGGGCAAGTTCTTCGCAAGCATGTGATAGGCGGACACGAGGATCTTGTGGGCGATGGCGAGGGCGGCGCGGAGAGCGCCGCGGCGGGCCTTCAGGCGGTGGTACTTGTCCTTGAGGTAGCTGCCCTTGGTCTTCGAGGCGGAGATCGCAGCGCCGACGAGGATCGTGCGCAAGTGGATGTTGCCCTTGCGAGCCCGGCCGCTCTTCTGTCTGCCGGCGCGCTCATGGTTGCCGGGACAGACGCCTGCCCAGGCCGACAAATGATAGACGCTCAGGAACACGCTCATGTCGACGCCGATCTCGGCGATCAGCACGGCCGCGACCACCCAGTCGACGCCGGGGATCTGCATCAGGAGCGCGTGCGCCGCGCTGTAGGGCTCGAGCCGCTCGCCAATGCGCCGGTCGAGCGCTGCGATGTCCGCCTCGATCGCTTCGAGCCGGCGCAGTTGCATAGCCAGGAGGAAGCGGTGATGCTCCTCGAGGCGTCCGTCGAGCGCCAGGATCAGATCGGCGCGCTTGCGGCGCAACTGGCCCTTGGCGAGATCGGCCATCGCCTCGGCGGAGGCCTCGCCAGCGATCATCGCCCGGAGCATCGCGCGGCCGGACACGCCGAAGACGTCGGAGGCGACGCTCGCCAGCTTGATGTTGGCGGTCTCCAGGAGCTTCAGGAGCCGGTTGCGTTCAGCCGCCTGGCTCTCCACCAGCTTGCGGCGGTAGCGCAGCAACTCGCGCAGCTCCCGCAACGGCGGCGGCGGCCCAAAGCTCTTGGCGATCAGGCCGTGCCGAACGAGATCGGCGATCCACTCGGAATCCTTCACATCGGTCTTTCGCCCCGGAACGTTGCGGATGTGCCGGGCATTGCCGACGATCAACTCGAAAAACCCTTCGAGGACGGCGTAGACCGGGCGCCAGTAGACGCCCGTGCTCTCCATTCCGACGTGCGTCACGCCCGCTTCCAACAACCAATCCCGCAACGCTTCGAGGTCCCGCGTCACGGTCCGAAATGTCCTTACCTCCTTGTTCGCTCGCGCCCCAGGCGCGCCGACCAGAAGGCACGCGACAAGCGTCTCCTGATGCACGTCCAGGCCACAACACCGCTCGATGATCGCTTGCATCGTCGCCTCCTTCCGCCAGAAGGCGACCGTGACGCTGTGCAGGTACGTTCGAGACACTGCCATGCGTGCTCCCCGTTCCCAGGGGCGACAAAGAATGGTACCTCTATGCAGCGCGGGCCGGACTGCTTATCGGGGTCGCGAGCCACCGCAGATTTGTCAGCCTCAACACGATCGCCCGTTGAGAGGGTCCGACATCTCGGCCCGCCCGCCACTATTTTCATCTATAATGGCGCGCCGCAGGCGCTGGTTGGCTGCTTAGCTGCCGCGGGATTTTCGCCGGCCGACCGAGCTCAACCGGGAGTCCTCAACTTGTACAATTGTTAATCTGCCGGTCAAACGGCGGATAAGGCGAGGCGCGCATTCTTTCCGCGGTCGGCCGGTTCATTCGGTCCATCGGAGAAATCATCAAAACAGGAATCATTGCCATGTCTCTTCTAGCCCCCTTGCGGAACCGCAGCCGCCTTCTCGCTTCGGCGGCCGCTCTGTCGCTGGTCGCCGCCGGCGCGATCGGCGAAGGCCCCCTCACGACATCGCATCCCGCGACCGCCGCGCAAATCCAGACGAACGACCTGCAGACCTCCGGGTTGCCGTCTTTCGCGTCGCTGATTGCGCGGGTGAAGCCGGCGGTTGTCTCCGTCAAGGTCAAGATCGTTCGCGACGCAAGCGGCGAAAGCAAGCTCCCGCCGCAGATCCGGCAATTCTTCCGCGACTTCGGTGCGCCGGACAGCGTCAATCCGCAACAGGCGATCATCGGCGAAGGGTCCGGGTTCTTCATTTCGTCGGATGGTTACATCGTCACCAACAATCACGTCGTGCAGGACTCGAAGGCCGTCACCGTCACCATGGACAACGGCAGCGTCCTCGACGCCAAAGTGATCGGCACCGACCCGAAGACCGATCTCGCCCTCCTGAAGGTTGACCAGCCCGGCGACTATCCCTTTGTGACCTTCGCCACGGAGCAGCCGAAAATCGGCGACTGGGTGGTGGCCATTGGCAATCCGTACGGCCTCGGCGGCACGGTCACCGCCGGCATCATCTCGGCCAAAGGCCGCGACATCGGCGACGGCCCCTATGATCGCTTCCTGCAGA
The DNA here is from genome assembly GCA_963820795.1 of uncultured Alphaproteobacteria bacterium. Classification (GTDB taxonomy): domain Bacteria; phylum Pseudomonadota; class Alphaproteobacteria; order Rhizobiales; family Beijerinckiaceae; genus Roseiarcus. Next base: position 92,571 of record CAWGBJ010000017.1, on the reverse strand, counting down.
TCGACGCGCCGATCAACAAGGGAAACTCCGGCGGCCCAACGTTCAATCTGCAGGGGCAGGTCGTCGGCGTCAACACGGCGATCTACTCGCCTTCCGGCGGCAGCGTCGGGATCGGCTTCGACATTCCCGCCAACACGGTCGATCAGGTCGTGACCGAGCTCGAGCATGGCGGGGTCGTTCAACGCGGCTATCTGGGCGTGCGGATTCAGCCGGTCGGACCGGACATCGCCGAGAGTCTCGGCATGAAGAAGGCCGAGGGCGCGATCGTGGACGAGACGATGCCGGGAACGCCGGCAGCCGATTCCGGGCTCAAGCCCGGCGACGTCATCACCAAGCTGAACGGCGAACCCGTCAAGGATGCGGGTGATTTGACCCGGCGGATCGGCTTCATGAAGCCCGGCGAAAAGGTGGAGTTGACGATCCTGCGCGACAACTCGGAGAAGACCGTCAACGCGACCCTCGCCCCGCAGAAGACGGCGACCCAGGCCAGCGCCGAAACGAAGGCCAACTCGGCCACGCCGGCGCTCGGCTTGGAGCTCGCGCCGGGGCGCCGAGGCGGCGGGGTGGCCATCGTCGGGGTCAATCCGAACGGCGAGGCGGCGCTGAAAGGCCTGAAGCCTGGCGACGTGATCCTCGACGTCGCTGGAAAGCCGGTTTCGACGCCGCAAGAGGTCAAGTCCGAAGTCGCCCAGGCCAAGCAGACCGGCGACAAGGCGGTCCTGATGCGGGTGCAGACCGCCGAGGGCGACCGCTTCGTCGCCTTCGCTTTTCCCAAGGCGTGACCACTAAGTACGGCAGGCCGGCGTGAAGAGCCGGCTTGGCCGCCCGGCGGCGCTTTTCACGGCGCTAGGCCCGCCCGCGGGGTCCGGACGTTCGGGCGACAGCTTCCCTGCCGGCAGCGAACGTTGCGGGGAACTCGACCCTTCCACGAAAACGTGCGCCGAAAATCTTGTGTTTGAACGCCTTGCGGTAAGATTCCCTGGGCCGGCGCGGAGAAAATTCTTTGCCCCGGGCGGGAATGGGCAGCGGCGGGCAGCCGGAGACACTACGCCTTTAGGCTGCCCCCTCCGGTGGTCGGCGGCGTTCGGCGCGCGTGGCCGCAACGAGTCCTGGCGCGGCGCTTTTGCGGCCGAGGCTTAACCGACTGGAAAGGCTGTGGGCGTATGCCTCAACGCTCAACAACATGGACCCGGCGCCGCATGCAGGTGAGCTTCTCCAGCGCCCTCGATGGGGCGCGACGAACGATTGCCATCGGGCGCGTCAGAGTGATGACGCGATGGCGCGCCGCCGAGGCGTTGGGGTCGGAAGCAGAACGCGAGGCGGCGATCGAGGCGCTGAAGCGTGAGGCGGCCGAATACGGCGCCGATGCCCTTGTCGACGTGCGGTTCGAAGTCGACGACGTCAGGGGCGCCGACATCGAGGGCGTGGCGTTGCGGCGCGTTGTCGTGACCGGCCTAGCCGTGCGCTACGCCCGCGCCGCCTGAACGTCTCGCTTTCCTATTCTGCGGCCTGCCGGAGCTCAGGCTGCGCGTCCTCGCGCCGACGCAGTTCCGCCTCTCGTTCAGCGAGGTAATCGCGTGTGCGGGGGACGGCGTCCTGGCGTCTGGCGACCTGCAGCTGGAAGACCATATGCCCGTCGACGCGGAAGGAGCTTTCGGCCCCCGCGAGATAGAATTCCCACATGCGGCAGAATCGTTCGTCGTAGAGGCGCGTCGCCTCGTCGCGCCGCGCCATGAACTGCTCGCGCCAGATGCGCAGCGTATCGGCGTAATGCAGTCGGAGAATTTCGATATCCGTCAGGTACAATCCGGAGCGCTCGACCGCCGGGAGAACCTCGGAGAGGCTCGGAATGTAGCCGCCCGGGAAAATGTACCTTCGGATCCACGGATTAGTCGCGCCCGGCGTCGAGTTGCGCCCGATCGAATGCAGCAGCATCACGCCGTCGTCCTTGAGCTGGCGTCTGACCGCGCCAAAGTATTCATCATAGCGGCGCACGCCGACATGCTCGAACATTCCCACCGAGACGATCCGATCGTAGGTCTCGTGGACGTCGCGGTAATCCTGCAGCCGGAAGTCCAGGCGCTCGGCGAATCCTGAGCGGCGGGCGCGCTCCGTGGCGACGGCGAACTGTTCCTCCGATAGGGTGACGCCGGTCGCCTTCGCTCCGGCAATCCCCGCCAGATAGAGCGCCAGCCCGCCAAATCCGCAACCGATGTCAAGCACGGACATCCCGTCCTCGATTAGAAGCTTGGCGGCGATGTGACGTTTCTTGGCTTTCTGCGCGTCGTCGAGCGATTGCCCCGGATGTTCGAAATAGGCGCAAGAATATTGCCGGTCTGTGTCGAGAAAGAGATCGTACAGGCGCGCGTCGAGATCATAGTGGCGCGCGACATTCGCCTTGGCGCGCCGCCTGTCGTTGTGCTGATGCAGCCCGCGGAATGCGACGCGGATCTTCTCGAGCGCCTGGACCCACGGCAGACCCTTGAGCTCGGACAGGTTCCTCGCCCCGAGTTCGAGAAGCTCGTAGAGCGATCCGTGCGTGACGATCAGCCGGCCGTCCATGAAGAGCTCGCCGAGCGTAAGCGCAGGGTTCATCACCAATTCACGCTCCGCCGCGCGGTCTTCGAGCCTAACACCAAGCCGGGGCCCGGAGCCGTCGCCTAGGAGGTGAGTCGCCCCGTCGGCCGTCTCGACTTCGAGATTGCCTATACGCACCAGTGTTCCGAGCATCGCTGCAAAAGATATCGCCATGCCGCTTACCTCGCTTCATAGGGGCCGATTCAGCCGCGCGAGATCCCTTCCCCTTGGTTCCGTAAGTTATGGAAACTTCGAGGCACTTTTCAAGTCCATCCCTCGTCGGGTTTTTGGGCGTCTTGCTTTGGCCCCAATGGTGGAACCATGTCGGCCGATATTTTCCTTTCGCGCCTTTTGCGATAGACGACGGCAAATCGGTTAGGGATATCCAGTTCGTGCTCTATGTTTCGACGCGCGGCGCGGCGCCGGCGCTCGGCTTCAAGGACGTCTTGCTTGCGGGGCTGGCGCGCGACGGCGGCCTCTATACGCCCCGGACGCTGCCCCATTGGCCGCCCGAGGCGATCCGCGCTCTCAGAGGCCTTGCCTACGCCGACGTCGCCATCCGGGTGATGACGCCGTTCATTGGGGGAGAATTCGACGAAGCCGATGTCGCCGCCATAACCTCCGATGCCTACTCCTGCTTTCGTCATGCGGCGACCGCGCCGATCGTCCAGATCGAGCCGAACCTCTTTGCTCTCGAATTGTTCCACGGGCCCACGCTGGCGTTCAAGGATTTCGCCATGCAGTGGCTCAGCCGAGCCATGAACCACATCCTCGAACGGCAGCGCGCGCACGCAACCATCCTTGGCGCGACTTCGGGCGATACCGGCGCGGCCGCGATCGAGGCCTTCGGCGGCCGTTCGCAGACCGACGTCTACATTCTCTTTCCTCACGGGCGGGTGTCGGAGGTCCAGCGCCGGCAAATGACCACGGTCGGCAAGCCCAATGTTCATGCCATAGCCGTCGAAGGGACGTTCGACGACTGCCAGCGGATCGTCAAAGAGCTGTTCAGCGATCTTCCTTTCCGCGACGAGATGGCGCTATCCGGCGTCAACTCGATCAACTGGGCGCGCATCCTCGCGCAGATCGTCTATTATTTCGTCAGCGCGGTCGCCCTTGGAGCGCCGGATCGCCCCGTCTCCTTCGCGGTCCCGACCGGAAATTTCGGCGACGTTCTCGCCGGCTATTACGCCAAGCGCATGGGCCTGCCGATTGAGCGGCTCGTCGTGGCGACGAACGAGAACGATATCCTCGCCCGCGCCATAGCGGAAGGCCGCTATCGGCCGAGGGGCGTCAAGGCGACGCTGTCGCCGTCGATGGACATAGAGATCTCATCGAATTTCGAACGACTGATGTTTGAGGCGTCGGATCAGGATCCGGAACTGATCCGGGTGATGATGGCCGACTTTGCGCGCAATGGTTGGTTCGGGATTCCTTCGACGGTTTTGCAACGCATTCGCATCGACTTCAGCGCCGAACGTATCGACGAGGCCGGGTGCCTCGCGGAAATGACGCGTGTCTATCGCGAGAGCGGCCTTATCCTCGACCCGCACAGCGCAATCGGCGTCGCCGCCGCCCGCAGAGCGCTCGAATCATGGCCGGCGATCCCGGTCGTCTCGCTAGGCACCGCCCATCCCGCAAAGTTCCCCGACGCCGTCGAGCGCGCGACAGGCATTCGCCCTCCGTTGCCGCCGCACCTCGCCGGTCTCATGGCGCGGGAGGAGACGAGCGTCGTCCTGGCGAACGATCGGATCGCCGTGGCGGATTACCTGCGTGAGACGGCAAGGGCGTCGGTATGAGCGTCGAGGTTCAGCGCCTTGCTTCCGGCCTCTCCGTCGTCACCGACGCGGCGTCCCACCTCAAGACGGTGGCGATCGGCGTTTTCATTGAGGCTGGCTCTCGGCATGAGAGTACTGCGGAGCACGGGCTTTCGCACCTGCTGGAACATATGGCGTTCAAGGGCACTCGCCGCCGAAGCGCCCGCGATATCGCCGAGGCGATCGAAGACGCGGGTGGCGACCTCAACGCCGAGACGGGAGTCGAGCGCACCGGATATTTCGCCCGGGTGATGGGAAGCGACGCTGAGCTTGCTTTCGATGTGCTCGGGGACATTCTCACCGACAGCCGGTTCGATCCGGACGAGCTCGAGCGGGAAAAGAGCGTCATCACCCAGGAGATCGCGGCTGTGGAGGATACGCCCGACGACCTCATCTTCGACATGCTTACCGCTGCAGCGTGGCCGGAACAGGCGATCGGCCGGCCGATCCTCGGCACCCGGGAAGGAGTGGCGAGGCTCGATCGGGCAGCAATCGATGGCTACCTGCACAAGCACTATCGCGCTCCCGCTATGGTTGTCGCGGCGGCCGGCGCGCTGAAGCATGGCGACATTGCTGCTCTGGCGGAGGCCTGCCTGACCCGGTTTTCGGGCCAGGAGCGTCAAGACCCGACCCCGGCGCAATATCGAGGCGGCGAGAGCACACTTGCCAAGCGTCTCGAGCAGACGCACGTCGTCGTCGGTTTCGAGGGCCGCGCGGCGGACGCGCCAGAATACGACGCGGCCCAGATTTTTGCCGCCGCCACCGGCGGGGGAATGTCTTCCAGGTTGTTTCAGGAAGTGCGGGAGAAGCGCGGACTCGCCTATTCCATCCATTCGTTCCATTGGGATTATTCCGACACTGGGCTCTTCGGCTTTTATGCGGCCTCGGCTGGCCGGCATGCCGCCGAGGTGGTTGCGGCGTCGATCGGCTGTCTCGCCGAGGCCGCGCATGCGCTTGACGAGAGCGAAATCCGCCGCGCCAAGGCCCAGATGAAAGTTTCGACCCTTGCGGCGCTCGAGTCGCCTGGCCTCAGAGCCCAGCAACTGGCGCGGCAGGTGCAAATCTACGGGCGGCCGCTCGACGTCGAGGAGGTGATGGCGCGAATTGACCGCGTCTCGGTCGAAGGGGTTCGCAAAACGGGTGCGTCCATGCTTAGATCGCCGCCCACAATCGCGACGATCGGCTCCGTCGGCAAAGTTCCCGGGCAGGCCAAGATCGCCGAGGCGCTAAAGGGGGTTTGATGGCGCTATTCGGCCTTACTCGCTCCTTGACGCCTGAGCCACTCCTGCGGGGCGAGGGCCTTTATCTGCGCCCGCCAACTCCCGCGGACTTTTCTCCGTGGTCGAGACTCAGGGCGATGAGCCGCGACTTTCTCGAGCCATGGGAGCCGACCTGGCCGGACGACGATCTGACCAACGCGGCATTCCGTCGCCGCTTGCGTCGCCAGGAAGAGGACATGGCGCGCGACGAAGCCTACCCGTTATTCATTTTCGATCAGACCTCGGACGAACTGCTCGGCGGCATCACGCTCGGCGGCATTCGGCGGGGCGTCTCGCAAACCGGCACGCTCGGCTATTGGATGGGTGCGCCCCACGCGGGCAAGGGACGCATGACTCGCGCGGTGGCCGCGATGGCGGAGTTTGGCTTCTCCCGACTGAGGCTGCATCGCATCGAGGCCGCTTGCATCCCCGACAATGCGCCGTCCATCGCGCTCCTGCAGCGCAACGGCTTCCGGCGCGAGGGATATGCGCGCGGCTACCTCAAGATTGACGGCGCCTGGCGCGATCACGTCCTCTTTGCGCTGGTCGAGGGGGACCAGCGTTCGCCGCCGGCGGCGTCGCGACTGGTCTGAGCTCGATTTGCCCGCCGACAACTTGAACGTTTCCTTTGCCAAATGCCGCGCTGGTTCGCCCGCGGCGCCGCGGCGCGCGCGATCGCTGGCGCGGATCATCGCCAAGGGGCTGATCCTGTTCGCCCTCGTTCTTGCGGGCTGTCCCCGGGCGGTCGCGGTTCAATCCGTCAGAGTGTCGCCCGACTCCGACGCCATCGATCTCACCAGGGCGGTTGAACATTACAGCGCCCAAGGGGATCGCATCCAGGTTTCGACCGCGCCGGGGCCGGACGGCATCGTGCGGCGCATCGAAGTGAGCGCGCTCGAAGCAGGCGCGCAACCATCGTGGATAGTTTTCGCACTGACCAATGATTCCGATGAACAGTTGACCCGCCTCATTGTCGCGCCGAATTTCAGGCTGGTCGGGTCGGGCGTCGTGTGGCCGGATCTCGGCTCGTCGCGAATCACGACCATCACCGCAAGTCAGGGCGCGGCGCCGGAGCGTGAAGACAACCCCGGCGCCGACGTATTCCGTCTGACGCTCGATCCCGGGACCACCGTGACCTATGTGGCGGAACTACGCTCGCCGTCGCTCCCCCAGCTCTACCTTTGGGAGCCGGACGCGTTCAAGGACAAGTCGACCAGCCTCACGCTCTATGAAGGAATTCTGATCGGCATCGCCGGGCTCCTCGCCCTGTTCCTGACGATCGTGTTCGTGGTCCGGGGCGCGATGATTTTCCCCGCCGCCGCGGCGTTGGCCTGGGCCGTCTTCGCCTATGTCTGTATCGATTTCGGCTTCTGGCGCAAATTATTCGGCCTCGAAGACGCCTCTGAGCGCATCTGGCGCGCCGGCGTCGAGGCGTCGATCGCGGCGACCCTGATCGTCTTCCTCTTCGCCTATCTCAACCTACGTCGCTGGCATGTCCGCTATATGCATTTCGCGTTCGCGTGGCTCGTCTTGATGGCCGCGGTCGTCGGCCTCTCCGTCTTCAACGCCCCGGTGGCGGCCGGGGTCGCGCGCATCTCGATCGCGACCGTCGCTGGGGTCGGGCTGCTCCTCATCTTGAGCCTAGCGGCCCGCGGATCCGAACGCGCGGTCATGTTGATCCCGACCTGGTACCTCCTCGCGGTCTGGGTCGTGGCGGCGGGCGCCGCTGTGCTCGGTTATCTGACCAACGACCTGGCCGCCCCCGGTCTTGTCGGCGGTTTGGTGCTGATTGTGATGCTAATCGGCTTCACGGTCATGCAATTTGCCTTTTCCGGCGCTGGCGGCGGGGCGGATGACGGCGCCGACGCCGAGCGTCGATCGCTGGCCATGACCGGTTCCGGCGAGGCGATCTTCGACTGGAACGTCGTGAACGACGAAATTTCGGGAAGCGAATTTCTCGAAAGCCAGCTGGGCTTGAGGCGCGGCGCGCTCGAAGGACCCGCGGCCAGTTGGCTTGACGTGCTGCATCCGCTCGATCGCGACCGCTACACATTGGCGCTCGACGGGCTCCTGCATCAGCGTTCCGGCCGGATCAATCACGACCTGCGCCTGCGCGGCTCGGACGGAAACTATTTCTGGTACGTGCTTAAAGCGCGGCCAGTGGTCAGTGCGGACGGCGAGGTCGTGCGGGTGATCGGCTCGCTGGCGGACGTCACCGAAATCAAGTCGGCGGAGGAGCGGATGCTTCATGACGCCGTGCACGACAATCTGACCGGCCTGCCTAATCGCGAGCTCTTCTACGATCGGCTCGCCAACGCGCTCTATCTGGCGCAGAAGGCCGACGCGAGCGCGCTGACGGTGCTTGTGGTCGACATCGACAATTTCAAGTCCGTCAACGATTCTTATGGCCTGTCGATGGGCGATGCCGCCCTACTGGCGGTGGCGAGGCGCCTGTCGCGCGATCTGAAGCCCGGGGATACGCTTGCGCGGCTGTCGGGCGACCAGTTCGGAGCGATTGTGCTCGACGATTCGGGCGAGGACCTCAAGGCGCGCATGGAGGCGTTGCGCGCCGCGTTGGCAGCGCAGATTAGCTTCGGCGAGAGAGACATTGCTCTGACCGTCTCGATCGGCGCCGCGGTCTACGACCCGAAGCTCCATCTGAAAGGCGGCGACCTTCTCGCCGATGCGCAACTCGGTCTTGCCAACGCCAAGAAATCCGGCGGTGACCGGGTCGAAGTGTTCTCTCCAGCGATGCGGTCGCAGCGCTCCGATCGGCAGATGCTCGAGAATGATATGCGCCGTGCGCTCGAGCGAGGCGAGATCGCCGTGTTGTTTCGTCCGATGGTGCGGCTCGAGGACCGTACCGTCGCCGGTTTTCAGGCGCTGACCCGCTGGCGGCATCCGAAGCTCGGCGTTCTCGACGCGGAGGAGTTTGCCTCGGCCGCAGAGTCGACGGGCGCCATCGTCGATATCGGCGCCTATACGTTGGAGACGGCGACGCGCGAACTCGCCGCCTGGCAGAAAGCGCTCGAGGTCAATCCGCCGATTTTCGCTACTGTCGCCGCGACCTCCCGGCAAATGTTGAGCCACGATCTCCTGACCGACTTGCGCACGGCGTTGAGCCGCCATCCGGTGCCGCGCGGATCGCTCAAAGTTGCGATCGCTGAAAAGCTGATCATGGAGAACCCCGAGTACGCGGCGGCGCTGTTGCAGCGCGCTCGGGAGATCGGCGCGGCGATTCTCCTCGATCGCTTCGGCGCCGGCTACACCTCGCTCGGCCATCTGCCGCAGTACCGCTTTGACGCCATACGGATCGACGCCTCGCTCGTCAGGCCCAACGCCTTTGGCGCCCGTTCGCCGATCCTGCGCTCGGTCGTCGCAATGGCGCAGGAAATCGGCATGGACGTCATTTCCGAGGGAGCTGAGACCGAGTCGGATGCGGTCGAACTCGCGCAGTTCGGCTGCCAGTTCGCACAAGGGGCGGCGTTTGGTCAGCCGATAAGCGCCGCCGCCGCGCGGAAGCTGATGGGCGCGCCGCCGCTTTGAAGGCCGCGGCGAAACGACTTGTGGAAGGCGGGGACAACGTCGCAGTTTCCTTGCCAACGCGGCCGAGAGCGCCAATCTGACGAATGATGAAATTCACGTCCGCCTTTCTAGACGAGATCAGGGCCCGGCTGCCCGTGTCGGAGGTCGTGAGCAAGCGCGTCAAATTGCGCAAGCAGGGGCGCGAATGGGCGGGGCTGTCCCCCTTCAACGCCGAGAAAACCCCCTCGTTCTTCGTCAATGATCAGAAGGGGTTCTTTCACGACTTTTCCTCCGGCAAGCACGGCGACATCTTCACTTTCTTGATCGAGACCGAGGGCCTGACCTTCCCCGATGCCGTCGAACGTCTGGCGGCGATGGCCGGGGTGCCGATGCCACGGCAGGCCGGAGCTGAGGCCGCACAGGACAAGCAGCGCGCAGGGCTCCTCGACGTGCTGGCGATGGCGGCTCGCCTCTTCGAGGCCAATCTGCAGGCGCCGGTTGGCGCGAGGCCGCGCGGCTATCTTTACGACCGAAGCCTCGGCCCTGCCGTGCAGCAGCGCTTTTCGCTCGGCTACTCATCGCCGGAGCGCTTCGCCCTGCGGGATGCGATGGCCGCTCAGGGGGTCGACGTCGACAGGATGATCGAAGCGGGCCTTCTTATTCATGGTGAAGGGATCGCCGTCCCTTACGACCGGTTCCGCGATCGGATCATGTTTCCCATTCATGACCGCTCCGGCCGAGTCGTGGCGTTCGGCGGACGGGCGATCGATCCGGCCGCGAAGGCGAAATACCTGAACTCGCCCGAGACGTCGCTCTTCCACAAAGGCGCGTTGCTGTTCAACCACCATCGGGCGCGGAAGGCTGCTCACGATAGCGGCCAAGTCGTCGTCGTCGAGGGCTACGTCGATGCGATCGCGATGAGCGAGGCTGGTTTCGCCAACGTCGTCGCGACCCTCGGCACGGCCTTGACGCCCGATCAATGCGCGCTGCTGTGGGCCATGGCGGCGGAGCCGATCCTCTGCCTCGACGGCGACAGCGCGGGGCGGAGGGCGGCCTATCGCGCCATCGAGACGGCATTGCCGCTGATCGGCGCAGGAAAAAGCCTGCGTTTTGCGCTTCTTCCGGAAGACCAGGACCCGGACGATCTGATCCGCGCCAGCGGTCCCGCGGCGGTCGCCGACCTCCTCAAGGCGGCCCGGCCGTTCGCCGACATGCTGTTTCTGCGCGAGTGGGAGGGCCAGAGCTTCGATACGCCCGAACAGCGCGCAGCGTTCGAACGCCGTCTCGGGGACGCTGTGAACCTCATTGCCGACGAAACGCTTCGCCGACACTACCAGGCGGACATGAAACGCCGGCTTTTCGACCTTTTCGCCGATCGCCGGCCGGCTGAACCGCGGCGCGAGTCAGGGGCGAGTTTTGCCCCCTCGGGTCGCCGCGGAGGCGCGTTCCCAGGGCGCGGGCCGCGGGTCGGCCTCGCCGAAGCGGCGCTGCCCGTGCAGCGGAAGCTCGGCCGCAGGTCGCGTGAGCCGCCGCGCGAGGTCGTAATCCTGGCCATCGCCATCGGCCATCCCGGGCTCCTTGAAGCCCACTGGGAGGAGCTTGCGGCGGTAGAATTCGACGGCAAAAGGCTCGCCGCCTTCCGCGACGCCCTGATGGCGGCGGCGCCGGAAGCGCTGCAATCCGCCGAGGCGCTCGCCCAATGGCTCGAGGCGGCGGGCCATGCGGAGGAGCGCGATCGCATCCTGGCGTTGGCCGGGAAGATGCCGAACTGGTGGTGCCTGCGCCCGAATGCATCGTCCTCGGATGCGGAGCACGTGCTGCGACAGGGCCTAGCCTTGCATCGGCGGGCAGGCGCGTTAAATAGGGAACTGAAACTCGCGGAGCGGTCGCTGGCTGCCGAGCCAAACGAGCAGAATTTCGCCCGATTGCTGGATATTAAGGCGCATTTGGCTGACCTCGCCCACGCGGAGGCGGCGATTGAGGGCTTCGGCGAACGCTCCGGCCGGTCTTCGTTCGCGATCTAAGGCCCGAGCTAACGGCTGCTTAAGGGGACCATTCCATGGGATACGGCGCCGGCTTCGACCCCCGTAAGGGCCGCGGGCCTCGTTGAGCCTTCGAAACTGGGCTTGGCGGCGTCAGCTGCGGCCCGAATGAAACAAGAACCCCGCGTTTTGGCTGCGGGACGGAGACCGGCGATGGCGAAGAAGGACGAGGCTAAGGGCGAAGGCGAGGCGGCGGCGGCGGTCGAAACCGCCGACAGCCCTCTTCTTGACCTGAGCGACGCAGCCGTCAAGCGTATGCTGAAGGTCGCCAAGAAGCGCGGTTGGGTGACGCAGGACGAACTCAACGCGATTCTGCCGTCCGAAGAGATTTCCTCCGATCAGATCGAGGACATGAACGCGATGCTCAGCGAGATGGGCATCAATGTCGTCGATAACGAGGACGCGGAGGAGGCGGAGAAGGAAAACGCCGACGAGGAAGAGGAGCCGGAGGGCGGCGAGGTCGTCGAGACCAGCCGCACGACGGCCGTCGTAACCCGCAGTTCGGAGCCTGCCGAGCGGACCGACGATCCTGTCCGCATGTATCTGCGCGAAATGGGTTCGGTGGAACTGCTGTCGCGCGAAGGCGAGATCGCCATCGCCAAGCGCATCGAGGCCGGGCGCGAGGCGATGATCGCTGGCTTGTGCGAAAGCCCGCTGACCTTCCAGGCCATTATCATCTGGCGGGATGAGCTCAACGAAGGCAAAATCCTTCTGCGCGACATCATCGATCTCGAAGCGAGCTACACAGGCCCGGACGGCAAGAAGCCGCCGAAGACGGATTACACCGCGCCGGGCGCCCCTCCGGCGCCCAATCCCGTTCGCGACCGGCTCGCCCCGGCGACCGCGCCGCAGTTGCCGCCTGACGGCTTCGACGGCGAGGGCGCGCCGCCCCCAGAGGGCTTTGACGACGAGGATGATCTGGAGAATTCGGTGTCGCTGTCGGCGATGGAAGCGGACCTCAAGCCGCGCGTGCTCGAAACCTTCGACCGCATCGCCGAAGCCTACAAGAAGCTGCGCCGCCTTCAGGACCAGAACGTCGAGAACAAGCTGAGGAGCGAGTCCCTCTCGCCGGCCCAGGAGCGCAAGTACAAGGCTCTGAAGAAGGAGATCGTGACCGACGTCAAGTCGCTGTCGCTGAACCAGAATCGCATCGACGCCCTGGTCGAGCAGCTCTACGACATCAACAAGCGGCTGATCGGGCTCGACGTGCGGCTGATGCGCATGGCGGAGGCGCATCGCGTGAGCCGCGAGGATTTTCTGAAGAACTACCAGAATTCGGAGCTGGACCCGAAATGGCTATTGCGGGTCTCGAAGCTGGCGACGCGCGGCTGGAAGGATTTCGTGGCCGTCGACAAGAATCCGATCAAGGAGATCCGCTCCGAGATCCAGTCGCTTGCGACCGAGACCGGCCTCGAGATCCAGGAATTCCGCAAGCTCGTGCACATGGTGCAGAAGGGCGAACGGGAGGCCCGGCAGGCGAAAAAGGAAATGGTCGAGGCGAACCTGCGTCTCGTCATCTCGATCGCCAAGAAATACACGAACCGCGGCCTGCAGTTCCTCGACCTGATCCAGGAGGGCAACATCGGCCTGATGAAGGCGGTCGACAAGTTCGAATACCGGCGCGGCTACAAATTCTCGACCTACGCGACCTGGTGGATCCGCCAAGCGATCACCCGCTCGATCGCCGACCAGGCGCGCACGATCCGCATTCCCGTGCATATGATCGAGACGATCAACAAGATCGTGCGCACCTCGCGCCAGATGCTGCATGAGATCGGCCGCGAGCCGACGCCCGAGGAACTCTCGGAAAAGCTCGCCATGCCGCTCGAGAAGGTGCGCAAGGTGCTCAAGATCGCCAAGGAGCCGATCAGCCTCGAGACGCCGATCGGCGACGAGGAGGACAGCCATCTCGGCGATTTCATCGAGGACAAGAATGCGGTGCTGCCGATCGACGCGGCGATCCAGTCGAACCTGCGCGAAACGACGACCCGCGTGCTGGCGTCGCTGACGCCGCGCGAGGAGCGCGTGCTTCGCATGCGTTTCGGCATCGGCATGAACACCGATCACACGCTCGAAGAGGTCGGCCAGCAGTTCTCGGTGACGCGCGAACGCATCCGGCAGATCGAGGCCAAGGCTTTGCGCAAGCTCAAGCACCCGAGCCGGTCGCGGAAGCTGAGGAGCTTCCTGGACAACTGAGCCGCGCCGGCACATCGCCGACGTTCGCCTGTTGTCGCTGTCCAGCCCGAGGAGGTAGCGGGACGTTCAATCGGCGCGCCTTTGGGGGCGCGCGCACGCGACAAAGACACGGGAGGAGCGGTTCATGAGCCAACTCGCGGAACTCGGGGTCTTCGGACTCTCGACCATGGGCGGCAATCTTGCGCGCAATGCAGCTCGACATGGCTTTGGCGTCGCGGTCTTCAATCGCCACCTTGCCCGCACCGACGAGCTTATCGCAGCTCACGGCGCGGAGGGACAATTCATCGCCGCAAAAAGCGTCGCCGAATTTGCCGCGGCTCTCGCCAGGCCGCGCGCCGTTCTCGTCATGGTCAAGGCTGGCAAACCGGTTGACGATGTCATCGAGGAGATGTTGCCGCATCTCGAGGCCGACGACATCATCATCGATGGCGGCAATTCGCTCTTCACCGACACCAACCGGCGCGCCAGAAGCCTCAAGGAGAAGAAGATCCGCTTTCTCGGAATGGGCGTTTCCGGCGGCGAGGAAGGCGCGCTCCTCGGACCGAGCATGATGCCGGGCGGCGACGAATTGGCCTACAGGCGGATCGAACCGATCGTCACAAAAATGGCGGCGCATGTCGATGGCGAGCCCTGCTGCGTCTTCATCGGTCCGGAGGGCTCTGGCCACTACGTCAAAATGGTCCACAACGGCATTGAATATGCGGACATGCAGCTCATTGCCGAAGCCTACGATCTCCTCAAATCGGCGTACGGCCTCGACGCGGGCTCGATCGCCGGGATTTTTGAAGAATGGAACAAAGGCGAACTCAACTCCTATCTCATCGAGATCACGGCCGCCGTGCTGCGCAAGCGCGACTCGACCGGCAAGCCACTCGTCGACGCCATCGTCGACGAAGCCGAGCAGAAGGGTACGGGACGCTGGACCGCGCAATCGGCGCTTGATCTCGGCGTGCCCCTGACGTCGATCACCGAAGCCGTCTATGCTCGCGCGCTGTCGGCCCGAAGGGCGCAGCGCGCCGCCGCCGAAAAGCTCATCCCCGGACCCGAGGTCCGTCGTCGCAACGCAGGAACGTCGGACATCGAGGCGATCCGCGACGCGCTCTACGCCTCGAAGATCATAGCCTATGCCCAAGGGTTCGAGCAGCTCACCGCTGCGTCTGAACAATTCGACTGGGGTCTGAAATTCGGCGAGATCGCATCGATCTGGCGCGGCGGCTGCATCATCCGCGCCCGCTTCCTGCGGCGCATCCGCGAAGCTTACGACGCCGGCGAAAGGATCGAAAATCTCGTGCTGCAAAGCTATTTTCGCGACGCCGTCGTCCAGGCGGAACCGGCGTGGCGCCGCGTTGTCGCGCTGGCCGTCGAGCAGGGCGTGCCGACGCCGGCCTTCTCCTCGTCGCTCGCCTATTTCGACGGTCTCAGGCGAGCCCGCGGTCCCGCCAACCTGCTGCAGGGCCTGCGCGACTATTTCGGCGCCCACACCTATCGTCGGCTCGATAAGCCAGGCAGTTTTCACACGCGTTGGGCTCAGGACGGCGAAGAGGTCAGCGTCTGACCCCGATCGGCGTTTGCGATCAGCGAGATTGTTCAGTTCGTGCGGGCGCAGCCGAGCGGGCGGCGCTCGAGAGTTTGGACTTTCAGTCGCCTCAACCTTGGGCGGCGACCCGAATTCAGAAACCTTCCGAACGCTGCCATCGGCCTTCCGAAGTCTGCCAAAGAGCTGCAAATTTCTGCCAAAAATTGCAATTTCTTGCCCGGAATCCGGACTTATCAAAGACTTACTGGCGGATATGAGGAAAAATAGAAAAAAGCGAAAATGTAGCTCCTAAGCCGTGCGGCGCACTTTGCGCGTAGGACACCGACGGACCAGTGCTGAGCTGGGGCGCGACGACACGCAATGAGCGATTGCGAGCGAGTCGCGTGGGGCTAAATCGCAGGCGAGCGCGACGATGGCGACCATGGAGGTGGGTTGAACTCATCGCGATTATAAACGAGATTCTGTTTTTCTGCAAGTCACTGTCGCGGCAATTATCGGAACGACCGGTCGACGCCGCTCTCGGCTTCCTGCCATGTGCTTTCCGGCATGCCAGACAGTGGCGGCGGCCTCTTGTGCTGTCCGATCGTCGCAAAATTCAAGAATTCGTGGGAACCAAACCCGTGCTGGTGGATTTACCCTGTCGGCGCCGCTTTCCGCCAACTTGGGAGGAAGCATACCGATGAATGACGCAGCCGCCCCCTACGGCCGCAAAACGCAACGCGCGCCAAAAATAGCGGAAGTTCACGTTCTTTGGATCACGGCCGGCCTCGGGTGCGACGGCGATTCCGTGTCGATCACGGCCGCCAGCGAGCCCAGCATTGAAGACGTGCTGCTGGGCGCCATCCCCGGCCTTCCGAAAGTCCATCTGCACAATCCGGTTCTGGCCTATACGGTCGGCGACGAGTTCATGCAGCCCTTCCATCAGGCGGCACGCGGCGAACTGGACAATTTCGTGCTGGTCGTCGAGGGGTCGATCCCAAACGAAAACCTCAGCGGTGACGGCTATTGGGCGGCCGTGGGCACCGACGCCCGGACCGGACAGCCGATCAAGACCACAGACTGGATCAACCGCCTGGCCCCCAAGGCCCTGGCGGTGATCGGCGCTGGAACCTGCGCGACCTTCGGCGGCATTCACGCGATGAAGGGAAATCCCACCGGCTGCATGGGGCTCAACGATTTTCTCGGCGACGACTGGAAGTCCAAGGCCGGATTGCCGATCGTGAATGTGCCCGGCTGTCCCGTTCAGCCCGACAATTTCATGGAAACCCTGCTTTATCTGTTACGCCAGCTCGCCGGCCTCGCCCCAATGATACCCGTCGATCATCATGGACGTCCGCGATGGCTGTTCGGACCGACTGTCCATGAGGGATGCGACCGGGCGGCTTACTACGAGCAGGCGGATTTTGCACACAACTACGGCTCGCGCAAATGCCTGGTGAAAATCGGCTGCTGGGGTCCTGTCGTGCAATGCAATGTGCCGAAGCGCGGCTGGATCTCCGGAATGGGGGGATGCCCAAACGTCGGCGGGATCTGCATCGGGTGCACCATGCCGGGATTCCCGGACAAGTTCATGCCGTTCATGGATGAGCCCCCGGGCGGTGTCGTCTCATCATCGCTGGTCAGGCCCTACGGCGTCTTGATCCGCAACCTTCGCAAAATCACCAACCGGACGATCAACAAAGAGCCGAAGTGGCGGAACAACGGACCTGAATATACCACCGGCTACGAGCCGAACCGACCGGAGAAGATGCACCCGCTGTAAAATCCAAAGCAGGAAAAAATCATGGCTGACGTTGCTGCGGTAGAGCCCCGCGCGAGAAAGACCGCGCGCAATCTCGTCGAGATGAACTGGGATCCGATCACGCGTATAGTCGGCAGTCTCGGCATTTTCACCAAGATCGACTTTGAGAACCGCGAGGTGGCGGAATGTCACGCCACCTCGTCGATTTTTCGCGGCTACAGCATTTTCATGAAGGGCAAGGACCCGCGCGACGCCCATTTCATCACCAGCCGGATTTGCGGCATCTGCGGCGACAATCACGCCACCTGTTCGGTTTATGCGCAGAACATGGCCTACGGGATCAGACCGCCGGCGCTCGCAGAATGGATCATCAATCTCGGCGAAGCCGCCGAGTACATGTTCGATCACAATATCTTCCAGGACAATCTTGTTGGGGTCGATTTCTGCGAGCAGATGGTGAAGGAGACGAACCCGGGCGTCTGGGCAAAGGCCCAGACGACATCGGCGCCGCACGCCGACGCGCACGGCTATCGCACCATCGCCGACATCATGACAGCGCTCAATCCGTTCTCTGGCGAGTTCTATCGCGAGACGCTGCTGGTCAGCCGCTACACCCGCGAGATGTTCAGTTTAATGGAGGGACGCCACGTCCATCCTTCGACACTCTATCCCGGGGGCGTCGGTACGGTCCCGTCGGTGCAGTTGTTCACCGAGTACATGGTGCGTCTCGCGCGCTACGCCGAGTTCATGAAGAAGTGCGTGCCGCTGCACGACGATTTGTTCGACTTCTTCTATGAGGCCCTGCCGGGCTACGAAAAGGTCGGGCAGCGCCGCATCCTGCTTGGATGCTGGGGCTCCTATCAGGACCCGGACCATTGCGACTATAATTACAAGACCATGACCAACTGGGGCCGGAAGATGTTCGTCACCCCCGGGGTCGTCGTCGACGGCAAACTGGTCACGACGGATCTGGTCGATATCAACCTGCAAATCCGCATCCTGCTCGGCCACTCCTTCTATCAGGATTGGGACAACACCGAGATGTTCGTCCGGAACGACCCGCTCGGAAATCCGGTGGATCGCAAACACCCCTGGAATCAGACGACGATTCCGCGCCCGCAGAAGCGCGACTTCGACGGCAATTATTCGTGGGTGATGTGTCCGCGCTGGCTGCAGCAGAGCACCGGCGACCATCTCGCGCTGGATACCGGCGGCGGCGCGTTTGCCCGGCTATTCGCCACTGCGCTCGCCGGGTTGGTCGACATCGGCTATGTCAAGGCGACCGGCAATAGCGTCAAAATCTATCTGCCGAAGACCGCGCTCAAGCCCGAGGTGGAGTTCGAGTGGAAAGTCCCGAAGTGGAGCAACGCCATCGAGCGTGATCGCGCCCGCACCTATTTTCAGGCCTATTCCGCCGCGGCGGCCTATCACTTCCTCGAAAAGGCGTTCGCCGAGGTGCAGGCAGGGCGCACCAAAACCTGGACCGAATTCAAGGTGCCAGACGAAGCGATCGGCTGCGGCTTCCACGAGGCGGTGCGCGGCGTGCTCTCGCACCATCTCGTCATCCGCGACGGCAAGATCGCCAATTACCACCCCTATCCTCCGACGCCCTGGAACGGCACCCCGCGCGACATCTACGGCACGCCCGGCCCGTACGAGGACGCCGTGCAGAACACGCCGATCTTCGAGGAGAATGGCCCCGACAAATTCAAGGGCATCGACATCATGCGCGCGGTCCGCAGCTTCGACCCGTGCCTGCCTTGCGGCGTCCACATGTATCTGGGCAACGGCAAGACCTTGAAGACCACGCACGCGCCGATGTTCGGGGCGGCGCGAGGGTGAATATGCCAGCCGAGCCAGGGAAGGTCGCAACGACGCTCGAGACGGCGCTCCGTCGCCTCGAGGCGTTGACTGCGAAGCTCGATGACGTAGCCGACCGGCAGGCGCGCGCGGCGGCGCGCGAATTGCTCGAACTCGTGCTCGATCTGCATGGGCTTGCGCTGGCCAGAACCACCGCCATGGTCGCGGCCGCCGAAGGCGGGTCGTTGCTGCTCGATCGGCTGATCATGGATCCCTATGTTTGCGCCATTCTTCTCCTGCACGGCGTGCATCCGCACGATGCGAGGACGAGGCTCAATCAAGCGATCGGGCGCATGCATCCGCAGTGGGCTGAGCGCGGCTTTCAGGTTGATCTCATCAGTATCGAGAAAGGGTCTGCGCGCATTCGCCTCATCAAGAACGGCAGCTCGGCGCAGACGGACGAGCTGCGCCGCGAAATCGAAGACGTTTTGGCAGAGGCCGCGCCCGATCTGGATGATATCCTGGTCGAGATCGAAATTGCGGGCGCCGCTGCCGGCGCAGCAGGCGTGAGCCGAGCCCGAGCTCCGGCATTCCATGCAGGATAGCACGGGCAGAGAGGCAAGAGGCGACGGGCCGACGCAGTCGCTTCACAACTGGGTTTCGCAAGTGCGACGCTTCGTTGCTCGGCGCGATATCGAACATTGCGACTTCTGCTCGAAGGCGATCCCGCGTCGGCACGCCCATCTGATCGAGCGGGCGACGCGACGCTTTCTCTGCGCCTGCCAGGGCTGCGCCTTGACGCTCGGCGCATCGGCCAAATACCGCGAAGTATCGCCTCGCACTGACGTTTTGCGGGACTTCAAGCTCAGTGACGCAGAGTGGAACGCGCTTCAGATCCCGATCGACATGGTTTTTCTTTTCCATTCGACGACGGGAAATCGTCCGATCGCCATCTACCCGAGCCCGGCCGGTCCGATGGAATCTTTGCTGAGCCTCGATGCGTGGTCGCAGCTCGCCGAGACCAACCAGGTGCTGGCCGAGCTCGAGCCCGATGTCGAGGCGCTTCTCGTCAACCGCACCAACGGCGCGCGCGAATATTATCGAGTGTCGATCGATCGCTGCTATGCGCTGGTTGGACTGGTCCGCACGCGGTGGCGAGGATTGTCCGGCGGCAGCGAGGTCTGGACCGGCGTGCAGGAGTTTTTCGCTGCGCTGCGCCAATCGCCGCGCGGCGCCGTGGGGGACCTGGTTCATGGTTGATCTCGACTTCACTGTGGAAGGCGTCGAGATCGAGCGGAATGCGGTTGCGCCGCTGCTGCAGTTCCAGTTGCGGGCGGTCAACAACTCGCCAGAAGCAGCGGTGCTCAATGTCCTGCTCAACTGCCAGATCCGGATCGAACCGGCCCGGCGCGGCTACGGACAGCCCGAGCACGATTCCCTGTCGGATCTGTTCGGCAGCCCGGACCGCTGGGGTCAGACCCTGCAGAGTTTTCTCTGGACGCACGCAAACATCCTCATTCCGGCCTTCGAACGCGAATGTAGGATCAAGCTTCCGGTCCCCTGCAGCTTCGACTTCAATGTGGCGGCGACCAAATACTTCTACGGCCTCGAAGATGGCCAGATTCCGCTCAGTTTCCTCTTCAGCGGGTCGGTGTTCTACCGCGATGTCGAGAACGCGTTGCAGATCGGCCAGATCGCCTGGAGCAAGGAAAGCGCTTACCGGCTGCCGGTGCCTGTGTGGCGCGCCATGATGGACCATTATTATCCGCAAACGGCCTGGCTCTGCTTGCGCCGCGACACCTTTGACGAGCTCTATCGCTACAAGCGCGTCAGGGGACTGCCGAGCTTCGAGCGCGCGCTCGGCGATCTTCTGGAAGCAAAGCCGGCGGGTTTGCCGTCATGAAGCTCGATCGCATCAAGAACGTCGCGAATGCGGTCCTCTACGAGGGATATCTACTCTACCCCTACCGGCCGTCCTCGATAAAAAACCGCCAGCGCTGGACGTTCGGCTCCCTGTTTCCCGAGCCGTTCGCTGGCCGCCAGGGCGATCCTTCCTCGATGCAAACCCAACTTCTCCTGCGCAGCGGTACGAAATCCGTGCTCGACGTGCACATTCGTTTTCTGCAGGTTCTGACCCGCGAGGTCGGATCGCTGCCGCAGGCGGTCGCCGAACTGACGCCGGAAGTCGAGGCGGAAGCAGTCATCGTCCCCCGGCTTGAAATCGACGGCAAGGAATATCTCGCCTGGGAAGAAGCCATCGAGCGCGAAGTCGCCATCGCCGACTTGGCCCTGCCGGACATCGTCGCGCAGCCGCGCCAGAGGCCATTCCACTTCCAGCCCACGCGGACGCGGGAACCTGTCAAGAATTCCAAAGGCGAAGTCAGCGGTCTCCTGATCCGCTCCTCGTGTTCGATCGACGGAATCATCCAGATTTTTGCCGAGAGCCTGACAGAAGGCGTTTATCGGCTGACGGTGCGCGTCGAAAACGTCACCGAGCTTTCGATGGCCGAGCGCGGCGAGCGGGGTCTGGCGCAGCGCCGCGCCTTTGCGTCGACGCACGCGATCCTCGGCCTTCACGACGGCGCGTTCCTCTCGCTGATGGATCCTCCCGCGGAGCTCAGCGACGCGGCGGCGGCTTGCGATAACCAAGGCGCGTGGCCTGTCCTGGTTGGCGAGCCGGGCGAGACCAACTCGATCCTGTCATCGCCGATTATCCTTTACGACTACCCGGATGTGGCGCCGGAGAGTCCGGGCGACCTCTATGATGCGACGGAGATCGACGAAATCCTGACACTGCGCATCTTGACCATGACCGATGCGGAAAAGCGCGAAATGGTTTCGGCCGACGCGCGAGCCCGAGCGTTGCTCGAACGCACTCATGGATTGACTGCGGCGGAGCTTGCTCAGATGCACGGCGTCATGCGGCCGGCGGGATCGACGCGCGCGGCCCAAGACTCGCTTTTAGGCGGGTCCGGCAGGGACGGCGCGCCGCGCCTTGCCTCGCTGTTGAGCCGCGGTCGCGCGCTGACAGTCGGCGCCGAGGTGCGGCTGCGGCCCAAGGCGGGCGGCGACATCATGGATTTGGCCCTGGCCGGGCAGGTGGCGGTCATCGAAGCGATCGAGCGCGACTTTGAGGACAGGGTGCATATCGCGGTGACGCTGCGTGACGACCCTGGTCGGGATCTCGGAGCGGCGGGATTTCCCGGCCACCGCTTCTTCTTTTCGCAAGACGAGATTGAGCCTGTCGGCCTCGGAGAGCCGACATGAAAGCCATTCTGGTCGCCGGCGTCGGCAACATCTTCAACGGCGACGACGCCTTCGGGGTCGAGGTGGTGCGGCGCCTTGCGCAGCGCAAACTTCCTGACGGCGTCAGGGCGATCGATTTCGGCATCCGCGGCATCGATCTGACATATGCGCTGCTAGACGGCTATGGCGCTCTGGTGCTGGTCGACACGGCCCAGCGCGGCGAGCTGCCGGGCACGATTTCAATCGTCGAGCCGGATCTGGCGGAGCCCCCCGGGCCGCCCGATCCCGAGGACTTGATGCTGTCGCCGCATGAGCTCGACCCGGCACGGGTTCTGCGTCTCGCCGCGGCGCTCGGCGGCGGCTGCAAGCGGGTTCGGCTTGTGGCGTGCGAGCCGCTGACTTTCGGCGGCGAGGAAGGCGCCATGGGCTTGAGCGAGCCGGTGGCTGCGGCGATTGACGCCGCGGTGGAGACCATCGATGGTTTGATCAGCGAAATGATCGCTGAGGAGAACCTGCAATAGGAGTTGAGCCATGAATGGATGGGCGGTTTTTGGAAAGGTTGTCGCCGGACTGATCGTCGTCACGACCGTCGGAATGCTCTTGGTGAACATGAAGGACGTCGAGCGGTATCTCAAAATCGCCAATATGTGATCGGCGAGGCTTGGGGTGGGGCTCGATTGCGGCTGCGGGCCATCGCGGGCGGCCATCCTCGTCTTCCGGGTTGGCGGCGACGATCGGCGCTGGCCGTCTCGACGCGAATGAGGCAATAACATGTGTTTGGGCGTTCCTGGTTGCCTTGTACGCATCGACGATGCGGACAATATGCTGGCCACGGTCGATGTTTGCGGCGTCCGCCGGCAGATCAACATCAGCTGCATCGTCGACGACAGCCACCCGGTCGACGCCTGCGTCGGCGACTGGGTGCTGGTCCACGTTGGCTTCGCCATGAGCCGGATCGACGCCGCCGAGGCGGCGAAAACGCTCGATATCCTCACCGAGCTCGGCGAGATGCAGGCCGAACTCGAAAGCATGCGCGCTTCCGATCGCGCGGCGGCAATAGAACAGCCGGACCAGATGTAAGAGGGAAAGCGGCGGCGCGCCGTGCCGCCGACAATGTTGCCGCCCAACGCCGGCGGAAGGAAGCCGGTCGTCATCGGTCGGTCGTATCCTCGTTGGCTATCGGCATAAAGGCTTCTATACCGCCGGCGTTGCGCCTAATCTCGCGTGAGGATAACCCCATAACCGATTGATTTTACGGGTGTAACTACGGTTTACGCCAGAGCTCCTCGCCCGCGCTAATCTGCCCAAGGCGGCTTTGATCCGTTGGCTCGCCTAGCAATCTCGGCTTAGAACAGCGCCAGCCTAAACGGCATTCCTATGACGTTCCGAGTTGGTCCGACCGGATCGAACTCTGTATGTTTACTGCCCGGGCCATACGCGTGTTCACAGGAGTCGCGACCGTCGATGAAAATCATCCCGCTTCCCATCCAGGGCGCCTTCACCGTCGAACAAGATCAGATCGGCGACGACCGCGGGTTCTTCGCCCGAGCCTATTGCCAAAAGGAATTCGCCGCGACCGGCCTCTACCCTCATTTCGTGCAGGGGAACAACTCTGTCAGCCGCACGCCGGGAACGTTGCGCGGCCTCCATTATCAACTCGGGCGGCACGCCGAGGACAAGCTGATCCGCTGCGTCAATGGCGCGTTTTTCGATGTCGTGCTCGACCTGCGGCCGCGGTCGCCGACTTATTTGCATCATTGCACGCTCGAGATTACCGCCGATCGCCGCAACGCGGTTTACGTTCCACGCGGATGCGCCAATGGCGTAGAGACGTTCGAGCCCGATACCGAGCTCTTCTACCTGACCTCGAACTTCTTCGAATTCCGCGCCGAGCGTGGCGTGCGCTGGGACGATCCGCAATTTGGGATCAAATGGCCAAGAGCGCCGGCGGTTGTCTCGGCCAAGGATGCGCAGTTGCGCGACTGGGACCCGGCCTGGCATCTCGATCCGAGCTACGGCGATTGGCCAGAGTTGATGTAAACGGCGAGAAGACAGTCCGGGTTCAACAAGCGATGGACATCCTCCTTACCGGCGCGAGCTCGTTTACCGGCTACTGGTTCGTCAGGGCTTTAAGCGAAGGAGGGCACCGCGTCACCGCGCCGTTGCGAGGACCGCTCGCCACATATGACGGCGTGCGTGGCGAGCGGACTCGGCGGCTGGTCGGAATTGCGACAGTGGTTGAGAATTGCCCATTCGGCAGCGAGGCTTTTCTGAGCCTCGCCGACAGTCAAAGATGGGACGTCATGGCCCATCATGCCACCGCAACGGCCAATTATCGCAGCCTCGATTTCGATCTACTCGGCGCGGTCGCGGAGAACACAAGAAGTCTCGAGACGATGCTGCCTGGCCTTGCCGATCGCGGCCTCAAGGCGGTCGTGCTGACGGGAAGTCTGTTTGAACAGGACGAAGGCGTCGGCAATGCGCCGATGGCCGCCTTTTCGCCCTATGGTCTTTCCAAGGGCCTTACTGCGCAAGTATTCCGATATTGGTGCGGCGCATATGGTGTCCCCTTGGCCAAGTTCGTCGTTCCCAACCCGTTCGGGCCCTTCGAGGAAGCGCGGTTTTGCCAGTACGTGATACGCTCCTGGCTCACCGGGGAGACGCCAATCGTGCGTATGCCGCGCTATGTGCGGGATAACATTCATGTCGATCTCTTGGCCCGGATCTATGCGGATTTTGTCGGCAAAGTCGTAGCAAATGGCGCCGCTCTTCAACTCAACCCCAGCCTCTACCCGGAGAGTCAGGGGGCCTTTGCCCTTAGACTGGCCAGGGAACTGGCTCCTCGCCTCAAGGTTGAGACCCCAGTCAAGTTTGCCGAACAGACTGAGTTCCCCGAACCGGCGGTTCGCATTAATACCGACGTTGTCAACATCGTGGGCTGGCGCGAGAGCGACGCCTGGGACGCGATTGCCAGCTATTATCGAAACTTGTTTTTGAAACTGGGAATTGGCGCCTAGCTCTCAATATAGCCCGGGAAGAGCACGCGAGTGCCAAGCGGGTCGTAAGCGAGATCGATGCTCTTGAGATCAGACAGCGCTGCCCTAATTGCCGAATGTTTTTGCTGAGGCGCACAAAAGAGCAAGAATCCGCCCCCGCCGGCGCCGCATAGCTTCCCGCCATGCGCCCCGGCCTCGATCCCTCGACGATACCAGACAGATATTTGATCGTCGGAGATGCGCGAGCTTAATCGCTGCTTTAGCTCCCAGGCCTCGTTCAGCAGTTCACCAAATTGCCGAATCGACATTTTGTCATTATGCAGGAGGTCCGAAGCTTGGTCGGCCATACTCCTCAGCGAATCAAGCGTGCTGATGTTCAACTTCGAACGTTCCCGTTGATTTGCCAGGACATCCTCGGCGCGCCGCGAGATGCCCGTCCAGAAAAGCAGAAAACTTGAAAATAGCAAAGTTGTGTTTTCCGGGCTTAGATTTATCGGCGTAATCGATACCCGTTCATCGGCGTTAAAGCGAATGTGATTGAGCCCACCATAGGCGGCGGCGAACTGATCCTGCTTACCTATGGGCTTTCCAAGGACATCGATTTCGATCCGAGAAGCCGACATCGCCAGTTCACCGGGTGTTGTCCGCCTTCCGTTCATCGTGTGAAAGGCATGAAGTAAGCCGACGGCGAAGCTTGACG
The DNA here is from genome assembly GCA_963820795.1 of uncultured Alphaproteobacteria bacterium. GTDB lineage: Bacteria > Pseudomonadota > Alphaproteobacteria > Rhizobiales > Beijerinckiaceae > Roseiarcus. The sequence goes on along the minus strand of CAWGBJ010000017.1, from coordinate 67,138 downwards.
AGGATCCGAGGCCCGCGCCGGATGGAACATCAGCTACAGTAGAAATGTAGAGTGGCCCCCTCATTTCACATAGTCGAATAAACTCGCGAGCGATCTCATTTTCGATCTCTTCGACCGAAGTCGCTTGCTCCGTTTTAGAATAGTTTAGTCGGAACACCTCGTTAAACAGCGCGCCATGCGGCTTAATCGTGACATAAACGTACTTGTCGATCGTGGTGGATACAACCGCTCCATAACCCCGCCGGTAATAGTCGGGTAAATCGGTGCCACCGCCGAAGAAGCTCACTCGCAAAGGCGTCCGCGTTGTAACGATTGCTCCCATCTTCAGCCAAGCACGGGAGGAGCCCTCCGCTACCATACCCGCCAAGGCGCCTGCCCAGTCTCCCACAGCCGGTTGAGCGTGTCTCTTTCGACCGTAGTGTCCATCGGTTGCCAGAACCCCGCATGTGGCCACGCCATAAGCTGCCGGTCTCGAGCCAGCTGCTCTAGCGGTCCGTCTTCCCATACCGTTGTGTCGTTGTCTATATAAGCGAGAACCTTTGGCGAGAGCACGAAGAAGCCGGCATTCAGCTGAAGCGGACTCTCCGATTTCTTCTCGCGGTATTCGACAACGACGCCATCTTCGATCGTCACCTTGCCGAACCGATTCTGCGGGCTGACCACCGACATGGTGGCCCAGCGACCGTGCGTACGGTGGTAGGCAATGCTTCCGCTTACGTCAACGTCGGTGAGCGTGTCGCCGTAGGTCAGCAGGAAATATTCATCGCTGGCGACCAGAGGCGCAATCCGCTTGAGACGTCCCCCTGTCGCCGTCAACGGGCCAGTATCGATGATCTTAACGCGCCAATTTTCCGGTGGCGGGCGAAGGAGCCGCACAGTCCCATTGGCAAGATCGATATCGAGATCGCTGAACCGCGAGCGGTAATTGAGAAAGAAGTCGGCGATCGCTTCGGCTCGGTAGCCGGTGCAGATGATGAAATCGCGTATTCCATGATACTCGTACAACTTCATGATGTGCCATAGGATCGGCCGACCGCCGACTTCGATCAGCGGTTTAGGGCGCAACGCAGTCTCGCTGCCAAAGCGCGTTCCCAATCCGCCGGCCAGGATCACCGCTTTCGTCATAATATTAACCTTGTGTTCCCTCGTCAGCGGTGTGCGCGAAGGCTTGAAATCGAGACGAGACTAGCCATTTTGCTTCATCCCATCGGAGCTCCTTGTCGAGCCGCCCGCTATTCAACAGTCCTTGCAACCACTTGAGACGAGTGAAATCGCTGCTCTCGAACTTTTCCTTGTCGAGGCCGACGCGAAGGAGGCCCTGGGCCAGTTCCGCCGCGCCGGTTTCAGGGCTCCACTTGAAGCGAAAGTCGGGAAAGGTATGCTTGAATTTTTCGAAGCTGGCGCGGTAGGTTCGCTGATCAGCGCCGGCTTCGGCGCGCAACTCAATTTCGCTGCCAGGAACCGCCCGTTGCGCCGCCTTCGCGAGGTCGATCACCCGCCAGTTAAGTTCGTTGCTGCCGTTGTTAAATGCCTCATTATGAACCTTTGGTAGCGGCGCCTCCAAGAATTGGAGAAATGTGCGATTTATATCTTCAATATGTACAACTGGCCGCCATGGCTCGCCGTTCGAGTAGATTATGATTTTGCCGGTCGCGACGGCCTGACCAACAAAGTTATTCAGCACCGTGTCAAACCGCATCCGTGGCGATAGGCCGTATACCGTTCCGTTGCGGATGTAGATGGGCGAGAATCCGTCGCCAGCTAAGTCGCGCAACGCTTCCTCGGCGATGACTTTGGATCGAGCATATTCAGTCTTCGGATCAAGCGGCGACGTCTCGTCAACGTTATCGGCTTGCGCGGAACCGTACATGATGCAGGATGAGGAAAACAAGAACCTTCTAACCCCTGCCTTCTTCGCTAGTTGTGCTAATTTGATAGTCCCATCTATGTTGATCTGTTGTGTCCAACGGGGATCTAGATTGCCGATCGGATCGTTGCTAAGCGCTGCAAGGTGAATGACGGCATCGAAGCCTTTGAATTCGTTTGCACTCTTGATGTCCCTTATGTCCATAATCGAGAAGTTAATGCCGCCTCGTCCCTTTATGAGGTCGGTTTCGGCGAAGTAGCCAATGTCAAGTCCGACCACCTCATGGCCAGAATTAGCTAGAAAGACCTGCATTAAGGATCCAATATATCCATTGTGTCCAGTTAACAGCACGCGCATTACAAAGCCCCCTCGTATTGTTGGTTGCGACCGCAGCCGACATTATGCCGAATGAGCGGCGCCCGTCGCCATCCCAAAGGCCGCCGTTTCGCCTGAAAGGTTCGCTTCAGCGACCCTACGCCTGCAGCAGACGCCGCAGCCCCCCAACCATTCTGGTTCGGCAAAACTGCCAGGATTTTGCCCCTCAGTGAAAATGATTGGTTTCATTGTCGGTCCCCCCATAGGCCGGAATCCACGCAAATGTGAAGGATATTCGGGGGCTCTGCTTACCTCCAAGGGTTAATTGCGTCGGGAGAGGATGGGTAAAAGGCTGAAACGGAGAGGTCACAGTGATAGAGCCTTGGCCGAACTGTCAACAGAGGCGTCTATTGCGATGGCGATCTTCCCCGCCAAGGTCTACCAAAGCGCCAGCGCCTATTTCGCTGGATACCGTCAGGCGATGGCAGAGGCCTGGGAAACGGTCGACCCTGCCGCCTTTGAGCGCGGAGCCGCGATGATCGGCGAGGCGATCCGCGGCCGACGCGTCATCTATGCTTGCGGCAATGGCGGCTCGGCAGCGATCTCGGGCCATCTGATGTGCGACTTCCTAAAGGGTATTCAGACCAATACGGCGCTGCGGCCGCGGGTCGTGAGCCTTGCGTCGCATTTGGAACTCATCACCGCGATCGCCAATGACATCAACTATGCCGAAGTATTCGCCTTCCAACTCAAGACGATGGCCGAGCCGGGCGACGTTTTAATCACCATCAGCAGCTCGGGCAATTCGGAGAACATCGTCCGGGCGATCGACTGGTCGCGGCAGAACGGCGTCGGCACGATCGCAATGACCGGCTTTGCGGGGGGACGCAGCAGCAAGCTGGCCGAGATCAACCTCCACGTCGAAGCGGAGAATTACGGCATCGTCGAGGACATCCACCAATCGATGATGCACGCCTTCGCGCAGTATTTGCGGCAGAGCGCGATGGCCGAGGCGGCGGAGCTCACCCACCCTTTCTGAGGCAAATTGAGAGAATCTCCGAAAGGTCGCTAGCTTAGCTAGCTAGTACGCCTGACTGAGAGGGTCTGAGAGGCTAGCGGGATAGTCCCAATAACTTTCAGACCAACAATATCTTCGATATCGCTAATCCCGCGAGCCGTTCGGTTGACATACTCGAGGAAAAAGGCCAAAGCCACGCCGGCCAGCAAACCGGCGAGAAGGGATGTCAGCACGATCACCTCGCGGCGCGGGTGGCTCGGCAGCTCCGGGACGAGCGCCGGTGAGATCAGGCGCGCTTCGGGCATTGCGTCGAACTTAATTTCCGCGTCCTTCAATTCCTTGGCGACGGTCTCGAACGCCTCGTTTGCGACATCGACATCCGCCTGCCGGAGCTGCAGCTCGCGCTCGATCGTGGGCAGTGAGGACAAATCCGCTTGGTTCTCGTCAAGGATCTTGAGTAGGCGCGCGCGCTTTTTTGCATAGGTGTTGGCTTCGGTCGTACCGGCTGCCAAACTCTCATTTGCGTAAGTCGCGTCCAGTTTTGCGAGTTCAACGTTCAAATCCGAAATCACCCTGAGTTTCGCCTCATATTCCGGCTGGTACAGGAAGACCCCGTGAGATATTTTGTAATCTTGTAAGCTTTCGCGGGCAACCACGAGCCGCTGCCGGCTCTGCTCAAGCTCGCTCTTCAGACGATTGGCCGAATCCTTCGCCTCAGAAGAGCGCATGTCTTCCATGAACTTTATCAACAATCTTGCAGTGGTATTAGCGACAACCGCAGCCCTCTGAGGATCCTCGTCGCTGTAGCTGATCTCGAACACGTAAGTGTCCTCGTACGACTTCAGCGCAAGATTTTTGCTGACGTGGTTCGCCGCCCGCTCGAACGGGTCATCCTTCAGCACTCTGCCGTATTTCAAAATCGAGATCGCGTCCTTGAGGTACGATGCCGGGCCATCGGAAAGCGCGTTCAGAGAAGCGTACATCCGGGCAAATACCCCGCCCGAGACCTCCTTCTTTGGCAGTTTCTGATCGAGCTTCAGTTGGCGCACGACTTCGCCAATCAGGGCGGGACTCTGGATGATCTGGATATATGTCTTGGAGGCCGACTTAATTACTGGCGATTGGGCGACAGGAAAGTCCAAAAATTCCTTGGTTGAGATGTTCGGCTCGATCTTGATCGGGTCGTGCGGCCGGACCAACAAAATAGCCGAGGCATCGTATTTCTCGGGTATCAAAGGCGAAAAGGAGATCGCATATCCGGCAAGCATGGTCACAATGCACAGCGCGCCAATCAGGTACGCGTGGCGGCGCAATACATCGAATATGGCGATTACTTCCATTCGTTCGCTAAGCTTCCCGTAGCTACTGATTTCTGCATATACACCAACTCCAGCCATCGTTCGAGGCCGGCGGCGCCGGCCGGCAACTGAAGCCGACAGCGGCAAAAGCCAAGGCACGCCGCGACCGCCTTAAACCGGCCGACGCTTAAGCTCCTGCCTCGACACTCGAACTTCAAGACTGTCGCTCCGTGGTTGGGCCATCCCATGCTATACCGCCCAGAACCAACAGTGTCGTCGACCACGGTAGTATCGCCAGCTGCTTGCCCTTCTCGTCAGTCGGGGTCAAAAACATTGCGATAGTCGAGCTTCAGCGCCGGGTCCTGCCGCTCCTTGCGCAGCAGACAGTTGCCGACAATCAAGACCTCGATCTCGGTGCCCATGAGACAGCGGAAGGCGTCTTCCGGGGTGCAGGCGATCGGCTCGCCGCGCACGTTGAAGCTTGTATTGACCAGCACCGGGCAGCCAGTCCTGGCCTTGAAGGCCGAAATCAGCGCATGGTAGCGGGGGTTCGTCTCGCGGTGAACGGTTTGCAGCCGCGCCGAGTGATCGACATGGGTGATAGCGGGGATTTCCGACCGCACCGCATTGACTTTGTCCGTTCCAACCCGCGCCGCGTCCTCCTGGCTAAGCGGCGTGCGCCGCTTTTCGGCGACATCGGCGACTACCAGCATGTAGGGACTATCACCGTCACAGTCGAACCAGTCGGCCACGTCCTCGCGGAGCACAGAGGGCGCGAAAGGTCGGAAACTCTCACGATATTTGACCCGAAGGTTCAACGTCTTCTGCATTGTCCGGCTGCGCGGGTCGCCGAGGATGGAGCGGTTGCCGAGCGCGCGCGGCCCGAATTCCATCCGTCCCTGGTGCCAGCCGACGGCCTTCTCCTCGATCAGCGCGTCGACCGCGGCGTCGATCAGCGCTTCCTCGTCGATCACCTCGAACACCGCGCCGCACGCGGCGAGCCGTCCGCTCGATGTCGGCTTGCGTGAAATCCGGGCCGAGATAGCAGCCCTGCATTGCGTCTAGCGTGTTGAGCGGCAGGCGCGGCTGGTTGAGATAGAGGTGATAGGCGGCGAGCGCCGCGCCGAGCGCGCCGCCGGCGTCGCCCGCCGCCGGCTGCACCCAAATCGCTTCGAACTTGCCGTCGCGGACGATCTTGCCGTTGGCGACGCAGTTGAGCGCAACCCCGCCGGCCAGGCACAAATGCTTGGCGCCGGTCTCGGCCGCGATCGAGCGGGTGAGCCGCAGCACGATCTCGTCCGTCACGGCCTGGATCGAGGCTGCGAGGTCCATGTCGCGCTGCGTCAGCGGATCGCTTTCGCCGCGCGGCTCGCTCCCAAAGAGCGCGTGGAAGCGGGAGCTCGTCATACTGAGCCCGGTGCAATAGTTGAAATAGCTCTGATCGAGCCGGAAGCTGCCGTCCGGCTTCACGTCGATCAAATGGTCGAGGATCTTCTGCACGTAACGCGGCTCGCCGTACGGCGCGAGCCCCATCATCTTGTATTCGCCCGAGTTGACGCGAAAGCCGGTATAGGCGGTGAAAGCGGCGTAGAGCAGCCCGATCGAATGCGGGAAATGGATTTCCTTCACCATCTCCAGCGAGTTGCCGCACCCCAGCGCCAGCGACGTCGTCGCCCATTCGCCGACGCCATCCATCGTCAAAACCGCCGCCCGGTCGAACGGCGAAGGAAAGAACGCGGAGGCTGCATGGCTCTGGTGATGCTCGCCGAACAGCAGCCGCTTGTCCCAGTCGTAATCCGGCGCAAACCGTTCCAGCTCTTTGCGCAAGAGCCGCTTCTGAAACAGCTTCTCCTTAATCCAAATGGGCAATGCGATGCGAAACGAGCTCAGGCCGCGGGGCGCGAAAGCAAGATAGGTTTCGAGCAGGCGCTCGAATTTGAGCGAACGGCTTGTCGTAGAAGACAACGTAATCGACCGAGCCGAGCCCGATCCCGGCCTCGTCTAGGCAATATTGGATCGCGTGGCGAGGAAACCCGGGATCGTTCTTCTTGCGGGTGAAGCGCTCCTCCTGTGCCGCAGCGACGATTCGGCCCTCGGTGACGAGTGCCGCCGCGCTGTCGTGGTAGAAGGCCGAGATGCCAAGTACGTACAACGTGCGGCCTAGAACAGCGTGTAAACGAAAGGCGCGATCACCGAACCATTGCTGAGCACGACCAAACCGCCGAAGACCGCCATCATGAAGATCACGGGAATCAGCCAAAACTTCTTACGCACTCGAAGGAAACTCCACAACTCTCGCGCAAAGTCCATGGCGCCTCGTCAGACCTGGTTTCATATTGTCACGGGTGCCGGCCCGCGGGTCAGACGCAATCCAGTAGCTTGTCGCATCCGACCTCGGCCGCAAGCGGAGCTTATCCTTACCGCCGGGCCGCATCAAGACTTCATTGAAGGGACTTCAATGGGCACGATCGTCGAAACGAACAACACCCTCATGACGGCCGGAATGACGACGTTATGGAGAAGGAGCCCGAGCCCAAGCCGGAACCGATTGAACGCGGCAGCGACAAGAATATGGCAAAAAGGGCCGACACCCGCGAGAGAGTTGGCCGGCCAGTCGGATCGGCGGCGTTCATGGCCAGTCTTGAAGACAGGATCGGCCGCCGCTTGCGACCGCGGAAGCGCGGGCCGAAAGGACGCGATAGGTCGAAGACAGGGACGCTGGCAAGTCCAATGCACTGTCCGTAATCCATTTCCTCCTTGTAGTCCGCAAATCTCGAATACTCGCCCGGGAGTTCCTCCAGCGGCGTGGCGCATTCGTGCGACCAAAGGTGCGAACGTTGACGCCGCCCTCGTTTTACTGCAAGGATTACGTCAGACGTTCGGACCTTCAACGGAGTCTCGACGACTTGAGCTTCAATACTTGCGAAGGAGGCGCGAAACGCTGAAGCGGTCCGTCACTCTAACAGAATCATTCGCCCCTTGATCGCGGTAGAGCCGGACTGCTGAACCCGGTGTGGTTTACACAGGGTCTCCTTTTGAACAGAATTCTCGGGCCAATCATTATAAGTCCCAAATCCTCTACCGTCGCCGCGTGAATAGAGAAAGGATCCCGCTTCATGCGGAACGAGAATGCAAAACCGCGTCTATCAATTAGGTTAGCGGCGTTTCTGGTTATTGCCGTATCAACGTTTGCCGCAGCGGAAATCTTTTCGTCACTAGTGTTGATTTATCATTACAGACTGAATGGCATACTGAAGGAGGATGACGTCAGCCTCCTCTCTACGGTGTCGGTGGCATACAAGGCTTTAGGCCTCCTTGGGTTGTCGCCTCCGCGCGATGCAAACGAGACAGTTCCTCGCGGAATGGTCGTGTCCGACAAGGTTTTGGGGTGGTCCCTTGTGCCGGGACACTACAGCCTGAATTTCAAGCATCGGGTTAACCCGTTCGCAGATTTTGAAGTTTTGCCAACCAAAGTGACAATCAACGACGATCGAAGTCGCTGGACCGGTGCAGTTGCCGATCCAACAAAACCGAACATTTATATCTTCGGTGATAGCTTCGTCTTTGGAACTGGGGTCAATGACGAGCAGACTTTTGCGTACTATCTGCAGATGGCGCGACCAGATTATAATGTTAAATTATTCGCTGTCCCCGGCTACGGTTTAACGAGTAACTATCTGCGTTTTTTGCAGCTAAAGGAAAGGATACGCCCGAACGACATCGTCGTCATTGGCTATGCAGACTTCTATGACGCAAGAAATGTTGCGAGTTCCTTCGCGTTTGAGAGACATTGACGAGACCCTAAAACGTCTATTTCCAGGTGGTATACCCGCAAGACCTGACAAATTTACACCGAGAGCCGAGCTAAGGGACGGTGGTCACCTCACCATAAGTCTGTTTCCGCAGGACTGCGAAGAAATGGTTGATTACTGCAAGCAACGAGACCCTCCGCAATCCTACCTGACAGCAGTCTCCGCCCGTCTGATCAATGAGATGGGCCACAGCACAGCAGCGCAGACGATTGTGTTGCATATTTATGGGTCAAAATCAAATCAGGTTTTCAGAGCTTTGGACAAAAATATCAAATATGTTTCCGCGTTGCAGGAAGATTTTGGTTATTATCTAAAAGATTCGATTTTGTTTTTTGACGATCATCCCGGGCCGTATTGGCATTACGCAATATCACGCAAATTGATTTCCATAATCCCGCAATAGTCCGAGATTTTACACGTTAGATTAGACTTGCCCGGGCAGGGCTGGCAAGACACAACTCCAGCACAAACGCGATCGCGCCTTCAGAACTGGTTCTTCCCTTCAGAACTGGTTCTTCATTGTCTCAGGCGCGGGCCCAGGGGGGTCGCGTACGATCCAGTAGCTGGCGGCATCCGGCTTCGGCCGCAGGCGCAGCGTGTCCTTGCCGTACAGCCGCATCAACATACCAATCGGTACGATTGTCGAAACGAACAACGCAGTCATCACGACCGGGTTGACGATCTTATTGAGCACGAGCCCGAGTTTAAGCCAAAGCCGATTGAAGGGGGCCAGCGCAGCCGGCCAATATATGGCAAGAAGGCCGGCCACAAGCCCAGCGAGCAGCCACCATTCCGTGTAGCTGTGGCCAAGCAGCCCCCGAATGCTGCCGATTATAATGCATACCGCGCCGATGGTGAGACCGAAACGGCGATTTGATGGCCCAACGATCTCTTCGCTACGGACGAGGTTTTCGTGCAGCATCTCACTGATCCCGCGCTACAAGTTCGTTGATTACGCCAGTGGCGCAAGCCGCGATTTTCGTATAGCCAGTCTTGTTTGGATGGCTGTCATTAGTGTAATAATCGGCCCGCGTCAATTGACATAGCCTGAAACCATCATACAACTTCCCCCCGCCGTCTTCTATCGCGCGTCGCGCTTTTAGCCCAAGACTGTTAGGCCCATGATCAAGTTCGTCCTTCTGCGGCAAGTGAAGGAACGCTACGTTCTTAGCGCCATATATCCTAACTAGATCAGCGATTGCAGCGTGTGAGTCTTGTTCGGCTTTTGCGGACACAATTAGCTTCTTGAAATAGAGATAAACAGATGCGCTGGCCGGCAGCAACGCGGATGCGCGCAGTTCTAGATGGGGTTTCGTTGGTTCCCGAGCCGTTCTTACCCTCGCGATCCATGAAGACATCTCTTCCCGGGGTGGCAAACGGTAAAAGTAGCTCCTTTCAATGCTGCAAAGCCTGGGAGCGGAAAGGCACTCGGTATTGGGTTGCCACAGTGGCCGTTGGTAGTCGTCCGAAATGAACAGGACGACCAACTTCCGAACCTGAATATTCCTGGACGCCATATATCGGTCGAGCTTGAGCCACTGTTGAAAGCCGGTCCCTAGCACTCCCCCATTGATGGGCTGATACCCCAGTTTGTCGATTGCCGGGCTCACCAGCGCAAACCATGGCTCAGCGCCTTGTCCTTCGGTAAATAAATCTCCGAGCAGCAGTAGAGAGTCCTTCCCTGGCACGATGTCGGCCTCTTGCGCCAAGCCGAAGTTGTTGGTCCTGAAACGATAGTCGTACTCAACGCCAAAATCCTTATCAGAGAAAAATGCGGTGACGTTCCGGATCTCACTGTGAGGTAGGTAATTGAATATGTCCGCGTGATTTTCAAAAATTGTGTTGGGGCCGTCGAAGAACACAACACAATCCCAACCAGGAATTTTCTGGCCGACCGACGGAACAAACAGCCTGCAGAATAACTCGACGAAGAGGATTCCAATAAGCGCGGATGGAATTGTCAGCAGCCATGGCCGAATTTTCCCGGTAAAGGTCGGTTTCCCGTGCAGACTAGGTAAGCCGTCATCGGTCATCGCTGAACTCGCGGATGGGGGAATCCATTACCCACGGCATTCAACCAAAAGGCGGCAGCTCGATGACAGGCGCTCATTTCCGTCCTTCGATTTCTCCGAAGCCCCTTAGGAATCGATCAGCTGCACATATTCGACTGTCAATCCCCTGGTGAAGCCGGGGCTCAAGAAATTGCAGAGGAACCGCCCAGCGCCGCGCACATGTTCGACTTCCAGAAGTTTCATTCCATGAGCTTGAAGCTCCAGTGCAATCGCGTCGAGATCGGGAACCTGGAGGGCGATGTGATGGAACCCGCCCGCGCCCTTGTTGAAATGGGCGAGCGGACCCCCATTCGGAATGACGTATTCGATCTGCGAGCCTTTCCCGCCCGTGGTGAATATGCAGAGCGCTGACCATTGCGGCACAAATCCCCGGTACTCCTCCTCGAGGCCCAGCAACGACATTTGCTCGAGCGCATCCCTTTCGTCGGGTTGGACAATGCCGACGTGATGCAGGAACGGATGAATTTTCATCGCAGGCCCCTTGCTCATCTTTCCCTGGCCCGATCTCCAAAGTGCAGGCAAGGCGCTTTGCGCCGGAAGTCCGCCCCTAGAAATTGAAGTATATGAAGACGGATTGCCCGCGTTCGATGAAGGCAACGCCCAGAAACAGTGTGACGCCCGCGAAGACAAGTCCGAGCGGAGAGGGAGCCCAAGTCCAGCGAATTGGCGGGCGCGCGACGTCACGCCATTCCCGCCAGTTCACGCGCAGGATCAAAGCGTCCCATAATCTGTTGCGAATTGGGCATGAGGAACACCAAGCCGCCGGCAACGGCCAGCACGGCCACTAGGCCGCTATTGAACCGCGCCTCCGACGGGAGTTGCCCAATACCGAATCCGGTCATGCTACGCCAGATCCGGGCGGCGTCGCCCGGCGTCGCCGCTCGGAACATGACGTTGGCGCCGACGACGGCGCAGAGGGTTACGAGGTGGTAGGCGACTGCCCTCCAGCGCTTGGGCGATGGGAGGGGGAGGCCGGCGCGCTTGAGCCTGCGCCGGCGGCCGGCCTGATATTCCCGCCAGGCTTCGTTCACGCCCAGATAGAGACCGTGCATCGCGCCAAACAGGACAAAAGTCCACCCGGCGCCGTGCCACAGACCGACGATAACGAAGGTGATGAATACGGGCAGGCCGGTATCGAGGAGGAATCCGCTCCACCGCGTCAGATTCCAGTCCGCCGCAACGCGCGTCAGCGGCAGCGACAGGGGCTGGAAAATGTAAGCGACAACAAAGCGTTGGAGCGTCATATGCCAGCGTCGCCAATAATCGGTGATGCTGGCGGCCCGCAGCGGCGAGTGGAAATTGAGAGGAAGCTTGACGCCGAGCATCCGCCCCAGCCCGATCGCCATATCGGAATAGCCGGAAAAATCGAAATAAAGCTGAAAGGTGAAGCCTACTCCGGCCACCCATGCCGAAATAAAGCCCAGTTCCTGGCCGTGCCGGGCAGCCTCGTAGAGGGGTTTGACATAAATCGCCAAAGTGTCGGCAAGAACGGTTTTCTTGAACAGTCCGATCGAGAATAAAACCAGACCCACCATCAGATTTCGTGCGATCAGCTTGCCGAACAAAGGCTTCTGAAGTTGCGGCATCACCTCCCTGAAGTGAACGATCGGGCCGGCGATCAGTTGCGGGTAGAACGCCGCGAACAAGGAGAAGTCGAGTACTCTGACAGGGCGCGTCTCCCCCCGCGCGGTGTCGATCAGATACGCGATCTTCTGAAAGGTGAAGAAGGATATCGCCAGTGGCAGCGCGATCCGGTCAAGCTGAATATGCGAACCGGCCGCCCAATTTAGATTGTCGACGACAAAGTTTGCATATTTGAACCAGCCGAGGAACAGCACGTCTGCGAGGACTCCAACCACCAGAATGGCCTGGACCTGTCGGGGTCGATCCGCAGCGCGGGCCCGCTGCATCCATTCGCCGGCGACATAGTTGAACGCAATGGAAATGAGCAGAAGCGGCAATTGGGACAGCCGCCACCAAGCATAGAAGACGAACGACACGCAAAGCAAAGCGACCTTGGCGGCCGTCTGATTCCAGGTTCCGGCGCCATAGGTAAGCAGGAGCGAAAGCGGCAGGAATGCGAAGATAAAGACGAACGAATTAAACAGCATGCCGGCACAAAGTCCCCGTGGCCTCGAGCGGACGCGCCCCGGCGAGGGCGCTCAAGCGGTGACCTTTACGCGCGCAAGGGCGCTGTCTTGGATCCGCATCGGCAGATCCGGCGCCTCGTAGCCGGCCAGGTCGAGGCGCCATTCGGTCTTCCCATCCTTTGCCGTGGCGATGAGGGTGAAGCCAAGCGACTGATAATGACCCGCCACCATTCGGTTTTTCGCCGACGGGATGTATCGCCCGACGAGGCGTTTGGCTCCCTCCGACGCTGCGGCGGCGGCGAGATGGGCAAGGGCCGCTTCCTGAACCCGTCGGCCAAGGACCCGACAACTCATCAACCAGGTGTCAATCGTCCAGGCCTCGTCTGCCTTGTCAGCAATGATGACGCTGATTATCCCATTGTCGCCGAACCGGTCGACGAGACGAATCTGAATGGCGTATCGTGCGGGATCGTTTTCCGCCAACTCCACCTCGGCTTCGGAGTATCGGCGTGTCGTTAGATTGTACTGATTTGATTTATTAATCAGCTGCGCGACCCGCGGACGCGAAATCGGGTCCACCCTGCCGATGGAACAGACCATGTCGAGAGCGGCGAGATAGTCGCCAACATCGCGGCTCGACGACAGCGCCTCGGCGCGCTGGGTATTCGCTTGATAATATTTGGCTCGATTCCGGTCCTCCTCCGAGAAGCCGACCGCCTCAAAGTATCCGGCGGCGGCGAGCGCCCTCGGATAGAGCGCCGGGTCGGCCGGCAGCTCAGGCACCCCGACGAGAGGCAGCGCGGCGCGGACTTGCATGCGCTCGGCAGGATTGTCGTCGAGGAAGACAAGGGCGTCCACTCCGATGTTGAGGGTGCTGGCGATCGCCCTCAAGTTGGCGGCCTTGTCCGTCCAATTAGCTTGGAAAACTGCAATATGATCCTCGCGGAGCAGCATGTCCGGATGCTTGCGAAACGGCAACCGGGCGACGTCCTCCTCGTTTTTCGAACACACCGCCAGGATGACGCCGCGCGATCGCAATTCCAGGGCCATCGTCTGAATGGCGATAAAGGCTTCGCCAAGGGAAGATCCTTGACCCACTTCGATCCCCGCCAGCCCGTCGTCGCCAACGACCCCGCCCCACAGCGTGTTATCAAGATCTAGAACCAAGCACTTCTTTGACTTGCCGATGACCGCGGCGATCGTCCTGGCGACGACATCCGCATAGACTGGGATCAGCATGGGGCTGAATGCGAGTTTCGACGCGTGCCAGTGGCCGGGCTCATGCCAAGTCTGAAGACCGACCGCTGTCGCGAGACGCGCAATATCCACCAAGGTTACTCGCCCGTCCCTCGCCCAGTCGGCGATCTTGCGATTGAGCGTCTCGACCATGGCGAAGGGCGAGCCGGCATGCACGCGATCGAAGCTGCCGAACAACGGGTCCAGGGGGGCCGGGACGGTCTGAACCAGGATGGCCGACTTTACCGACGGACGAAGGCCGTCGACGATCATCCGCAGGCCCGACAGCGCGGCGTCGATCTTCGCCTCAGCCTCGCCCTCAGAAGCGGCGGCGCGATCCAGTCCGAGAGCCCGCGCGTCGCCCGCAATGAGGGCGAAATCCAGTGCAGCCGCGTGCATGCGGCTGCTTCGATCAGCCGCCTCCTGCACGGCGCTGTTGTAGTGGCCCTCGATCACATCAGTCAGCAGGCCATGGCGAAACCCCGCCCCGACAATCGGCGGCCCAACCAGCGAAAGGGCGCCGTCTCCCATGATGCCCAGTCTGACGGCAGAGAGTTCGGCCGTTCGGGACTTGCTGTCCTTGATCCAACGCGACAATCCCGCCAGCCGGGCCAGCTCCGCTTCGCTAAGAGAGGTCGCCGCGAGGCTGACCAGGCGCTCGTAGAAGTTCGGTTGGATATCTCCGGCGAGTTCGCCCTGCAAGGCCCGCAGGCGGTCGCGGAAATCGTGCGGCGGGGGCGGCAACCATTCCAGATCAACGAGCATGGCCGACAACCTTGTTAGAGTTGCGCAAACGCGGTTTCAGTCACTTGGCGCGTTTTGCGTCGATACTGCCGATCAGGTCGCCGACATCCTTGAGACTCTCGATTTCCGCGTTGGTGAAGCGGATCTTGAAAGCGCGCTCGATTGCGACGATCAACCGAATGTGGCTGAGGCTGTCCCACTGTTCGATATCACGCGCCGTAGTGGCCTCGGTGATCGAAAGTTGATCAATGTCGAAAACATCCATCATAATATCGCGGACCCGTCGAATAGTATCAGTTTCGGCGATCCTCATCGACAGACTTCTCCTGCTCACGACCTGAGGGTATACCTGCCCTTGGGCAGGATCAGCTTGACGAGAGGTTGGCTTCGCCAACTCTTCCCTGGTTACAGTTGCGGCGCTAACGCCGCCGCTATCCTGTCGCTGACGATCATGGCTCCAGCGTGATTGAGGTGGGCCCATTGCAGAAAGAGCGTATTTCGTGCAGCCAGATCGCTATAGTCGAGTACCGTTCCATATTGACTGTAGTATCTCCGGATTCTTTCGTCAAGTTTGCCGCTGTCAAAATCTGGAATATAGAGCAATAGTAACTTCGTGCCATGAGCCAACGCCAGTCGAGCAATTTTGTCGAGATAGACACGATCATCGGCTTCAACGAAGGGGGCCAAAGCCCGAGGAAGCCTCGGGTGGTGCAGAAGTTTTTTAAACTCCTCATGGTCAGCCCTTAGTTCCGCCGCGGGAATTTCACGTTCCATGTCGACCAATTCGTCGTTCAAGCCACGAAAGGTCGTCGTGAAATCGTTGCGGTTTTTCGCGTAATGGACTGGATCAAAGGCATCGCGAAAGCCGAAGAAGTTCGGAAATAGCGACGCCGCAAACAACTCCATTTGCCGATATGCTAAAAAAGAAACATCTGGTAGGTAGTTATGCAAGAACATTGACGGGGGAAATGCAATAGCCGCTGAAGGCGCAAAATACATAAACCATGGATGGCCCCAGGGTGCAATCTCCTCATCAATCTGAACTATTAATATACGGGGTCTTTTAGCTTTATAGAGTTCGTCTAGAATGGCCCATTGGGCATTTCGACCCTGAAAGACTAACGAGAGGTTAGCAACACTTGCGGGCTTGCCGAGGACTGACAGGCGCTTCTCGACCTCGCTCCCACTCACACCAGTGAGCGTCTTGGACGGGCCGAGGATAACGACATCTATGGGCTTGGGATCGTAGTGGACCCGCTCATATATCCACGCTAAATGTTGGTAGAGTACAGGTAGGAATTGAAACCGCTGATAGGGACTATCGGGAAGGCAGGCGGCGCCTACGCCCGACAATACCGCGACCAGGAGAATAACGACCACGGCGGTCCGAGAGCTCTTTATTTGCACGCCGCTTCCTGACAGTCAGAGCCGCTAAAGTTGCTCCAGGAGGCGGTGTTTTGCAAGGCGGATCCGTTGCGCCTAGTTGCGCCTCGTTGCGCCTTGGGATGCAGATGCGCGTCGGAGGGTCTCGGTTACCGGTCGCGAGTTGGGCATTTGAATTTTTTGTCAGTAGGACGCACCTCTGCCGTGGTTTTTCATGGAGCGCGCGACAAATTGAACCTCGTTACGCTGTTGACCCCGACGACAGTGACCGCACCTCCGAGGATCCGCTGCGGGTCTCGGGCGAGCAGATTTCTCCGAACCCCGACCTGGGCTGCCTGAGAGGCGACATAACACCTATGCGATAAGGACTTTCGCGGCGATTTTCATCAGTTTGCCTTTCTCGCGGACGCCTTCAGCTCCCGCATCATTTTGATAGCTGCGGGCTATCACGACAGCAATCGCGCGCTCAATGTTCGCTCAAGTCCTTCGGCCTTGATCTCCAGGGGGCTGCGCCCTAGGCTGTATCAACCGCAGCTCGACGGACCCAATTCGGGCCCATCAGGATTTGAGGAGGATCTGAATCTTGCCCCGGCGGCGGACATCAGTGCCAGAAACTGGATGAGGAACGCCTGTCGATGAGGATGAGAGAGTTCTCGCGCTTCTTATCCAGATTGTTACGCAATAATCGGCGCGAGGATGCTTGGGCTCTTCGCCGGTTCCAGGCGCCGGGACGCTGCCATCTCCGCTACGGAGAGCGACGAGGCGAATACCGTCAGTCGGCAGTTTGATCCCGTTCTCCTGCGGGAGAAATGATGAGCGCGCAGCCAGCGACTTCGGCCAAGCCTCTGCTCGCCGGCTTCGGCGTTGTCGGCCTCGGACTTCTTGGTGGCGCTCGCTACGGACCTGGCGCTAGCTGTGCTGACCCCGGCGAAATTCGCGTTCATGTTGGGCGGCTTCGCCCTGCTGATTCCGACGATGGTGGTTAAGGACCCTCAGGCCTACTGGCTGTTCCTGTTGGTCCTGTCGATTCCATTCGACATCAGCAAATGGCTGTCAATCGGCTGGGTTGATTCCCAAGCTCTCATTGATACGTACGGCGAGCCAATGTCGGCGACTGTCAGCCTTGAAGTATATTTGACGGACGTCGTATTAGTCGCGATGTTGCTGCCGTGGCTCATTCGCGTATGCCTAAGAAGGACAACGCTGTATTTCCCAAAAATTGGCTACCTTTTTTTATTCTATCTTGCCTGGGCCCTGCTCGCCTCGCTGGCCAATGCACAGTCGTTCGTATTGTCGGTATTCGAGCTGTTCCGAGAGTGCGTTTACTTCTTGTCTTTTGTTTATTTCATTAACAACGTCTCAACCAGACGGCAATTTAGAAGCGTTGTCTGGGCGATATTCATCGGGTTGATCGTTGGCGCTGGCAGCGTAATCGTGTTTTTCGAACGGGGTATTGGAACCGACACTGTGGCTTTCGCTGGGTTACATGATAAGCCGGCGAAAACCCACTTCGACACCCTTACCCTCAACAATAACGGCGGCGGTCTCGGAACAGTCGACCATCCAAGCGAATCGCAGATTAAACGCAGCCAGGGCATGTTCCGCCATCCTGCGATGGCGGCGGGCTTATGCGGTCTCGTTCTGCCGATCGTGCTCGCTTATCTTATGGCAGCGCAAATGAATCGTTACCGAATTCTGTTCTTCCTAGTGTATGTGTGGGGTTTTATTGCATTGTTGCTGACTTTCTCGCGGGCTGGGTTCATAGGCTTTATGGTGGGCACTCTCGTCTTCCTCATGGTCGGCGGGCGGTCAGGGCTCATTTCAGGCAGATTGGCAGTAAGAAGCGGTATTGCTATAACTTTGCTTGTAGCTATTAGTACACCGTTGCTGCTAGCTTACTTAGAGACACGGTCGGAAACATTCTTCATGCGTTTCTACATGTTTGAGGCTGCGATCCAGGGTTATTTGCAGCATCCGATCCTCGGCGTAGGCCTGAACAACAGTACAGCCGCTATGAAGACGGGGAGACAGGAATTGAAAGACATGGGCATACCGGCCGCGACAAGAGAGCCCGCTGATAGTTACTATTTGGCGGTCCTGACCGACGTTGGACCCATTGGATCTATTTTGTTCTTTGGTTTCTTCGGAAAGATCGTGACGATCGGCCTTCGCTCGACGAGAGAGGTTTCGGTCGAGATGAAGCCGTTGCTGGTCGGGATGATTGCGGGTTTAGCGGCGCTGACTACCCAGTGTATCGCCGATGGGCCGCTGGCGGGCCACGCTGTCAGCGGTACATTATGGCTTTTCGCCGCCCTCATTGTCGCCATACGTCGCTATAGCCAAGCTGAAACGCGACCCTCGATAGCGGGCGGGGCCGCACATGTCGGCGCTTGAACGAGATCCTCCCGCGCCGCACCGTGTCGGGTTCGTCGCCGGCGAACCCCATCATGACTTGGGCCGCCGCGGCGCTGCAAAAGACGCGAAATCCCGCGCCATGGCCGCCGCTCGACGTTCTCGCGCTCTTCAATGAGCCTGAAGGCTGTTCGATGACGAGGATCGACCGGCCCGCGGACTCGAGGAGTGCCCGCCGGGGAGGGCGCGGCGGCGTGGAGTTCGTGACCCATCCGCGGTATTGCGCGCCGCTTGGGACCGCCGAGTTCGAGGCTTCCCAAGGAGCAACAGATGGCTAAAAAAACCGCTGTGAACCTGGCGCTGCTTGCCGTTGTTACCCTGGTTTGTCTCGGTTTGTGCGAGATCGGGACCCGCCTGTTGTTCGGCAATCAGATCCTGCTGATTCCTCGGTACCACACATCTGCACACTACGGAGAGTTCACGCTGAGGCGACTCCGGCCGAATTTTCAGTTCTGGCACACGGATCCGGACGGGCGCTGGAAATTTGTCACCAACAGTCAGGGATTCCGCTCGAATGAAGACTTCCACCTCGAGAAACCTCCCGGCGCTTTCCGGGTAATTGCGCTAGGTGATTCGACCACGGAGGGGTTCGAAGTTCGCCAGAACTACACCTATCCCGCCGTGCTTGAGCGATATTTGAAGAAGTACGGTATCAAAGCCGAGGTTTTCAACACCGGAATCTCGGGCTTCGGCACGGCAGAGGAACTGATTTATCTGGAGAACGAGGGGATAAAGTACAAGCCTGATGCTGTGGTGCTCGGCTTCTTCGGCAACGATTTCGATGACAATGTGAGGACCGAACTATTCAGAATCACGGGTGGCAACCTCGTCGTCACAAACAAAATTTACATCCCAGGAGTCAAGATCCTCGATATTATAAATGCGGTTCCTCTGTTGCGTTGGCTGAGCGAAAATTCTTATTTCTATTCGTTTGCCATGAATACGGTTTGGGACGCAGTAAAGCAAGCGAGGCTGGGTTCTGCCGAACAAGCCAGAGAGACCGAATTCACGGTATCGACCTCAATCGACAAATACAAAATAGAGCTGGAGGTGGCCTTGCTCAAGCGCCTGTACGTGTTCTGCCGTTCGCATGGCATCATATTAATCGTTGTGGATATTCCGCAGAGATCAGAACCCGACTTCATGGTCTCCATACCTGCGGATTTGCAGAGCCAATTCCGGCAAAATAGCGACGCCTTGATACTGAGTGAAAATGTATTTGCACCCTATGTCGGATTAACCGAGCTCCACGCGCTACACGGCGCAGGCCATCCTAATGAGTTTTCCGACCTGATGATCGCAATCGCCGTCGGCCAGAAGATTCGTGCCCTGCTTAGTGGCTGCGCGGAAAATCAGGCGGGGCGAGCGTGTCCAGTCACGGGGTGGGCGGTGCGACCCTAGACTAAACCGCCACGCGGCGCGGTCTCTAATCGGCGATAAGTCTGCGAAAAGCATGCTAGAGAATGCGCAATGTCAATTCGTGGTCATAAATAGGCGTTCGGCCAGCTATAGTCTCTGGGCGATCTTGTCGGTGGCCCGCAAACTATTGGCTACAATTGTCAGACTCGGATTGATCCCGCCGCTCGACGGGAAGAAAGAAGCGTCAAGGACATAGAGATTGTCGAGGTCATGTGCGCGATTGTCGCGGTCGAGCACGCTCGTTCGTGGATCGTCGCCGAAGCGGCAAGTGCCGCACACGTGACTGCCGTTCAGCGTACCCGTGGGTTGCAGCGGCCGGACGTCAAAGAGAGGAGCAACAGCGCTATTGAAAACGTCGTTCATCAACTGCGCGCGATGACGGAGCTCGCCAGGATAGCGGTAAGTATATACTATGTCTTCGTCTGAGCCTGCCTTCGCTGCTACGTAGTTCCCATGGTACGGGAGATCCTCGACGATGGCGGCAAACACTGTCCACGGGCGACTCAAGAATGTCCCCATCGATGTGACCAGAGAGAGGAGCCTTCCAGGGAGAACCTTCAAGCCTCTATTGTATTGAACCAGAAATGTCATCAGCTCGTCGCGCGTTACCATCGGGTGGGCATGAAGATTGCCCAATTTTGTGCCGTTATAAACGTAAAAGTCGTTGAGCGACAGGCCGTGGTTCATGTTGAAATCTCGGCCCGGGGAGGCCCGTTTAAGTCCCATGAATAGATGGTTGGATGCGTGCAGCATTAGGTTGCGACCGACCAAGCCGGAGCTGTTTCCTAGTCCGTCGGGGGAGCGCTCGTTTGCCGAGCGCTGAAGCAGCGCCGGCGTCAGAAATGCGTTCGCCGCAACGATGAAAACGCGCGCTCGTAAGGCGATCTGCCGTCGGTCCCGCTCGCAAATCACGCGCTCAACGACGCGGCCCCGTTCTTCAAATCGGATGGCGCGACAGTTCGCAAGGATCTTGGCCCCGTATCGGTCAAGCGCCGGATAGAGACATATTCGCGCGGCATCGTTACGGCATGGACGCGGGCAAAGCATTCCAGGGCAGCCGGTGCAACCCGGCACGTGCTCTAACGCGGAGTGAATGCGGTACGGGTTGAGGCCAACGCCCTTCAGCGCGTCAAAAACGGCAAGCTCCCGATCGGATGCCGGCGGCGGCTCCAGGAGGCTGGCTCCCGTCGGCGCCAGCGGATCTTGCGTGCCTCGCACCCGATACAAGCTCTCCGCCCGATCGTAAAACGGCGCCATGTCTTCGTGGGTGATTGGCCACGCTTCCGGCAATGACGCATCAGATACGCCCGGAAAGAAACGACGCGGCGTAAAATCTTGCGGACGAAACCGGTCCATGACGGCATTAAATTGCGCTGTCGATCCGCCTGCGCCTGAACCGACGGGCGGCCTCGTAGGAACTGGAGCGCCGGCCTCTTCTTCCCGCTCATGGAAAGGGCGAGGCCACCAGCCATGTCTGAGCGCCGTTTCGGGGTTGCCCGTCCATGAAACGCCGCGCACGACGGCAGGGTCATGATGAAGAAGTCTTCCGCGCTCGATAAGCAAGACCGAGCGCCCCAAGCGCGCCAGGTTGAAGCCCGCTGTCGAGCCCCCGGCTCCGGTGCCGATGACGATGACATCCCAGAAGTGACTTTCAGCGTCCTGCGGAACAATTTCCGAAGGGACAGCCATCATGACCTCCGGCGCGTCCCTCTCAGAGCAAGACCCGCCTTCTCGTAGATCGAGTCCAGGACCCGCGCAGTTAAGACTGCATCATTGGGTGGAAGCGCATTCGACCTCTCGCCCCTGATACTTTTCGCAAACGCCTCAAGCTGAAGTCGGTAGGTCGATTCTGTGGGAAGCGATTCGTGAGTCTCCTTGCCATTTTTCTCCAGCACGAGGCCTTCGGCGTTCCACTTGATCCGACCTTTCTCGCACGTAGCCACAACGTCATCACGAGGCATATAAAGACCGCGAAACCCGAACTCGACGGCGCCTTCGACCCCGGACGGAAAGCGCAGCGTGGCGCGCATCCAACGATCGATTTGCGGACTCATGCATTTGTGGGCCACCGAGAGGACTTCGGGTTCCTCTCCCGCCACGAACCGCAAACAGCTGACCGCATAGCAGCCCACATCCAGCGCGGCGCCGCCTCCGAGTTCGAAACGCCGGCGGAAATCATCCTTGGCCATAGGCGCATAGGGCGTCCGGGAACACGCCTCGACGCGAAGCAATCCGCCGAACTCGCCGCCGGCCACCAGTTCGCGTTGACGGCGTAAGCTGTCGAGGAAACGAACGTGCAGGCCTTCAAACAAAACTCGGCCGTGTTGTCCCGCATGCAGCACCAGCTCTTCTGCCAATTGCGCATTCTCTGCCAGCGGCTTTTCACAGAGCACATGTTTGCCCGCATCGATTGCCCGACGCGCCCAGTCGTAGTGAAGCGCTGTCGGAAGCGCGATGTATACTGCGTCGATATCACTCGATTCGAGAAGCGCCTCGTAGGAACCATAACTGCGTTGAATTCCATGGCGCGCAGCAAACTCTTCCGCCTTCTGCAGCGTTCGAGACGCGATCCCATTCACTTCGACGCCTTGCGTCTCTTTGGCCGGCGCCAAGAGCCCGTACGGCACGACTCTTGCCGTTCCCAACACGCCAAAGCGAATCATGGGCTGACCCACTCCGAGGAATCTCGAACACTGGCCGGGGGATTCCTCCGTCGCCGCGACAGCATCGGTTCCCGCAGGCATTCTCCCTGCAATGTCTTGCCCTTGCTCAGCATGTGTTTACCGCCGTGACGAGAGCAAGATCTCGCCTTCGCGGGGCAACAATCTTCACCACGGCGAGCGCCGTCGCGCAGAAGGCTCCCAGGTTTGCCCGGCTCGCGGCTCTGAAGCGCGGTGATTTTGCCTGCACCAAGGCACACCTCCAGGGTCCGTCGCGGGACACGCATAGCCACGTACGATGCCGCCCGGGAGGTCGATCTTCTCACTACGACGATCGGCGCTCCGGCACAACTTTCGACCTAAGCAGCCAACCAGCGCCCGCGGGCGCGCCATTATGGATGAAAATCACGGGCCGGCCGCACGACGCCAATTCCTCAGAGCTATTTTCATGGCAGATTTCTTCGGCGACCCGACGAATGCACCGATGAAGGCGCGGTTCGACTGGACTTTCACCACAAGCGACGCGCGTTCGCGGAAAACGAGATTCCGCCTGTTACTCCCTGCCAACAGGGCAAATCGCTTCCCGCCGCTCTCGAGCGATTGCACAAATCCCGTGTCTTTCACCTGGTTGAGCGGATTTGCTCGTGTGGGAGGGAAAGACCGAGCAGGGGAGATTATCGCCCCTGTTACGCCGATGAACAGGAGGGACTGGGAGGGAAGCGCAAAGCCGAAAACCGACTTCATGGGTCCGCTGGAGAGCGCGACCGTCAAGAATATCTAAAGGCGCCGGTCCCGCCTTGCGTTTTGCGTGAGGATAACGACATATCTGTTTGATTTTGCGAACGTAACTACGGTTTGCCTCGCCGATTTTTGCCTATGCGGGCGAGACCAGCGTGCTTCGCCTCTCTGTGGCGAACGGTCCGGCTTGATCCGTTGGCTCGCCCAAAAAGGGCGTAGCTCAAAGCCCAGCATTCTTGGCGCAAAGCCTGGCCAGGGCGGACCAGTCGCTGTCGCCCTGCCCCTGGGCGACGCCGGCAAGGAAATGATCGCGAACGAGGCTGGCGACGGGCATCGGCACAGCCTCAGCGTCGGCTGCCGCGAGCGCCAGGCGAATATCTTTCAGCCCCAGCGCCATCTTGAACCCGGCCGGCTCGTATTTCTCATCGGCGATCAGCCTGCCGTAGGTCCTGGTGACTGGCCCGGAGAACAGCGTGCTCGTCAGAATCTCAAGATAGCGGTGCGGATCGACGCCCGATTTGCGAACCAGCGCGAAGGCTTCGCCAAGGCTCTCGATCATCGATGCGATGAGGAAATTGCCGCTGAGCTTAACCAGATTCGCCGCCGACGGCTTCTGGCCTATGGCGAAGGTCTTCTGGCCGATCGCGTCGAATACGGGTTGGCAGCGTCGAACGGCCTCATTCGCGCCGGCGGCGACGATGAATAGCTGCGCGGCCGCCGCCGCCTCGGGCCGCCCGAAGACGGGCGCCGCCACATAGCCCTGACCGGCGCGTCCATGCGCCTCCGTCAGGCGATCGGAGAGCGCCACGCTGATCGTGCTTGCCGAGACGTGAATTGCGTTGGCCCGGAGCGCGGCGATCACACCCTCCTTCCCGAAGGCAAGGGCCTCGACCGCCTGATCGTCGGCCAGCATGGTGACAAGGACGTCGCCGGTGCACGCCGCGGCCGGACTGTCGACGGCTTCCGCGCCCGCGGCAGCCAGCGGCTCCGCTTTGGCCCGGGTCCGGTTGTAGAGAATCACATGATGGCCGGCCTTGAGCAGGTTTCGCGCCATCGCGCTGCCCATATTGCCCAAACCGATGAAGCCGATGTCCATGTTCAACCCCTTTGGCAAGGCGCCCCCAAGGCAGCCCACCTTTGCACGGCCTACCCCTAGGGCGCGAGAAGTTCATCGACGTAGCACCAACGCCAGCTCTCGCCAGGCTCGAAGGATTGGATGACGGGATGACGAGTCGCCCGATAATGCTTAGTCGCATGCTTGTTCTTCAACTCGTCGCAACAGCCGACATGGCCGCAGCTGAGGCAAAGACGAAGATGAACCCAATCATCGCCGAGCAAGAGACATTCCTCGCAACCGCTCGACTTCGGCGCGACAGGATGGCTTCTCGCCAAGTGGTCGCAATTTCCCATAATCATCGCGGTCTCCTCTCAGTCTCCTCCGGTTGACGACGCGCCGCGCTGCAATCTCTTCACAAGGTCGGCAATGACGCCGGAGCCGGGCCCAGCGGGAAAGCCTCGTCAATGAGGGCGATTTCTGCAACGGTCAGCCGAACGTCGCCGGCGCCGGCATTTTCAGCGGCATGATCAGCGTTCGAAGCCTTCGGGATGGCGAAGATCGCGGAACGGCGGGTGAGAAAGGCCAGGGCGATTTGGCGGGGCGTGGCATCATGGGCGGCCGCGATTTTCGCCAGGAGCCGGCCTCGGGCGGTACGGGGCCCCGGAAAGCGCCCATGGCCGAAAGGACTGTAGGCGGTGACGGCGACGCCGTGCCGCTCGCACCAGGGCAGGACGGCGTATTCGATGGCGCGCTTTTCGAGGTGATAGAGCACCTGATTGCAGGCGAGGCGCCCTTCCCCATTTCCTGCGACCGCGCGGGCCTCTTCGAGGTCGCGTGCATCGAAATTGCTGACCCCCCAGGACAGGATCTTGCCGTCGCGACGCAGCGCCTCGAACCCCGCGATCGTATCGGCGAGCTTATGCGGACCGCGCCAATGCAGGAGATAGCAGTCGATCCTGTCGGTCCGGAGGCGGCTGAGCGAGCGCTCGCAGGCTGCGATCGTCCCTGTCGCTGAGGCATTCTGCGGGAGAACCTTGGTCACCAGGAAGACTTCGTCGCGGCGACCGGCGATCGCCTCGCCGACCAGTTCCTCCGCTGCGCCCGCGCCATACATCTCCGCCGTATCGATATGGGTCATCCCGAGATCGAGCCCGCGGCGCACGGCTGCGATCGCGGAGGCGGCGTTTCCCTCTTCCAGATACCACGTTCCCTGGCCGATGATGGCGACGTCGCGATCTGTCGAGCCGAAGCGATGATGTCTCATTTGCGCGTTTCCCCGAACGCCAGGCAGCGCGCCGTTCGCCTTGCGCCGCGAACAGGCCGATCATCTCGCGATTAAACGCCGGAATATCGTCGGGTTTACGGCTTTTAGCAGGTCGCCGTCGAGGACCGCTCGAGGACCGCTAACTGATCGGCCCAATCGGCGCCGGGATTCTCGAGATCGGACATGAGCGACGGCCCAGAGATCATGCACGGTCGCGGCGGCAGCTTCGTCGCGAGCCTTGCGCGGTTCGACAAGCTCCACTTGGTCGATGTCTCACCAAAATGGTCGAGGGGGCAATGGCCAACCGACCGGCGCGCTGTCGCGGTAATGCCAGTGCGGCTCGGTGCGGTTGCCCTGAAAGCAAGAACGGGCGAACGTCGTTCAGCAAGGTGACCGCGCGAAGCGGAGGGAACATGCCCCTGAGACGCATTGGCGTGGCGATCGCCGTCATCGTCGCCCTCTTTGCGCTCGGGCGCATCAGCGGCGTCGTGGTCGATTGGGCGTGGTTCTCGTCGATCGGCTACGTCGGCGTCTTCTGGACGACGTTGGCGGCGAAAGCCGCTCTCTTCCTGGCTGTCTTTTCAGTCTCGACCCTCCTTCTCTGGGCGAACGCAACCTTGGCGCTTCGGTTTGCGTCGAGGCCGCGGCTGCGGCTTCCGGCCGTCTTCAGTCCGAGCTTCGCGACCTTTCAGGCGCCGTCCGGACCATGGGCGGGATCGTACGGACCACAGCTTTCCCCGCTAGTGTGGCGTTGGCTCGTCTTGGCCGTTGCGATCATCCTCGGACTCCTGATCGCTTCGGGCGAGACCGGCAGCTGGGGGCTCATCCTCCGGTTCATCCACCAGGCGCCCTACGGCCGGAACGATCCGCTGTTCGACAAGGACATCGGCTTCTACCTCTTCTCGCTGCCGGTCTACGTCGCGGTCAAGAATTTGCTGCTGTGGATCTTGCTGCTGGCCACGCTGATGGCGGGCGCTATTTATTTCCTGCACGACGACATCAGCCTGGACACTCAGCCCTGGAGCGTATCACCCGCGGCGATCGCCCATGGCTCGGCGCTGTTCGGCCTCTTCTTCGTGATCAAAGCCTGGGCTTATGCGTTGGACCGCTACCTCCTGCTCTACAACGACAACGGGGTTGTCGTCGGCGCCGGCTACACCGATGTTCATGTTGAGCTGCCGGCGCTCTGGCTTCTGATCGTCCTTGCCGCGGTCGCAGCAGTCGTCGCCTTCGCCAACGTCCGGCGGCGCTCGTTCCGCCTCGTCATCGCAGCGGCAGTGCTGGTGTTCGGCTCCTCGCTTTCATTTGCCGAATTTTTCCCTGCGGTGTTCGAGCGCTTCTATGTCAAGCCGAACGAGCTTCAGCTCGAGACCCCGTACATAGAGCGGAACATCGCTCTTACACGGGAAGCCTATAATCTCGGCCAGATCACAGCGAAGCCGTTCCCCGCCGAACAGGATCTCACCTTTCAGTCGCTGCAGCGCGACAGCGGAACCGTCGAGAACATCCGGCTATGGGACTGGCGGCCGCTGCTCGACACCTACGCGCAGCTGCAGGAGATCCGCACCTACTACCGGTTCCTCGACGTCGACGTCGATCGCTACCATCTCGACAACTCCTATCAGCAGGTCATGCTTTCGGCGCGCGAGCTTTACCCTTCGCTGCTTTCGGCCAACGCCCAGACCTGGGTCAACCTGCATCTCCTATTCACCCACGGCAACGGGGTGGTGATGTCCCCCGTCACCCAGAAGTCCGCCGAGGGCTTGCCGATCTTTTATCTGAAGGACATCCCGCCGGTGGCGACCGGCGGTCCGCCGATCACCGAGCCGCGCATCTATTTCGGACAAGGCGCCGCCGGCTACGTGATCGTCAAAGGCAATACGCCCGAGTTCGACTATCCCAAGGGAAAGGACAACGTCTACACACGTTACGCCGGCGCGGACGGCATCCCAGTCGGCGGCATCGCCTGGAGGTCCCTGTTCGCCTGGACTTTCGGCGACGTGAACATCCTGCTCAGCGGCTACATCGCCGGCGACAGCAAGATCCTGCTCCATCGCAACATCAAGGATCGGGTGGAAACGATCGCCCCGTTTCTGCAACTCGACCACGACCCTTACATGGCGATCAGCGGAGGGCGGCTCTACTGGATTCAGGACGCCTACGCCACGAGCGCCTGGTTCCCCTACGCCAAGCCGGAGCCCGGCGGCGGCGACATCAACTACATTCGCAATTCAGTGAAGATCGTCATCGACGCCTACAACGGGACGGTCACATTCTATGTCATCGACGCGGCCGATCCGATCATCGCGACCTACCGTCGAATCTTCCCCTCGCTGTTCAAGCCGTTCGGCGCGATGCCGCCGGATCTGCAGAAGCACATTCGCTACCCCGAAGACCTTTTCTATATTCAGGCTCTCCAGTATCGCGCTTATCACATGGACAAGCCTGAGGTGTTCTACAATCGCGAGGACCTTTGGCAATTTCCCCGCGAGCCGACCGCTCCCGATGAGACGGATGGCGACGTGGCCAGGATGGCGCCGTACTACATCATGATGCGCTTGCCCGATGAAACGCACACCGAGTTCTTCCTCATGCTGCCCATGACGCCGAGCCAGCGGGAGAACATGATCGCGTGGCTGGCGGCGCGGTGCGATCTGCCCGAGTACGGTAAGCTCATCGTCTACGAGTTCCCGAAGGAAAAACTGGTCTACGGGCCGTACCAGATCGAGGCGCTGATCAACCAGAATACCGAGATCTCGCAGCAACTCTCGCTGTGGAATCAGATGGGCTCCCGGGTCATTCGCGGCAATCTGCTGGTCGTGCCGATCGGCAACTCGATCCTGTACGTGTCGCCGCTCTATCTCCGCGCGCAGTCGGGCCAGCTGCCGGAGCTCAAGCGGGTGATTGCGGCCTACGGCGAGCGTGTGGTGATGGAGGAGACGCTGCCTGCGGCCCTTGGCCGCATTGTTCAAGCAATCCGCCCCGGTCGCGGGCTTGCCGGCTGTCGCCGGTTCTTCGCCTTCCGGCCCAGAGGATGTGCGAGCCCGGCAGGCGCTTGCGGACTATGATCAGGCTCTCGATCGGCTGAAGGCCGGAGACTGGGCCGGTTTCGGCGCCGAACTCGACGCGCTGCGCCCGCTGCTCGAGGAGCTGAGCCGGCAGCCGGCTGCGCAATAACGCTGACCGGTGGGGAATTTTTCTGCGTCGGGCAAGGATGCGCAGGGAATTTTTGCGCCGGAGCAGCGAGTCTCCCAACCGCTCCCGACGGCTGCTGGCCCGCCGGCGTCCTACCGATACCGCTTTTGGTTCCAGCGATGTCCGAGCAGGGCGAGAACGATGATCAGGCCGTTGAAGAACTGGACATAGAAGCCGCTCAGCCCCGCCGCGACAATGCCGCTCTGGATGAACGAGACGGTGAGCGCGCCGATCGCGCCGCCGGTGACGGTGCCGACGCCGCCCCAGGTCGGCGTGCCGCCGACGAAGACCGAGGCGATCGCAGGCAGGAGATACCCGTCGCCGGTCGTCGGCCACCAGGTGAAGTTCACCATGGTCGAGAGCACGCCCGCGAGCGCGGCGCCGAGGCCCATGAAGACGAAGGTCGAGATACGAACCCGGGCGACGTTGATCCCCATCTGACCAGCACTGTCGGGATTGTCGCCGACCGCGCGCACTCTGGCGCCAAATCTGTGGCGGTTATACAGCAGGCCAGCAAACACGACGAACGCCAGCGCCCAAAAGACCTGCACGGGAAAGCCATAGATCTGGCTCGAGAACAATGCGCCCGCGGTCGTATCCTGCAATTCGAGCAGCGCGATCGATTTGCCCTGCGTCACGATCATGATGAAGCCGCGCAGCATGTAGTTCATGCCGAGCGTCGCGATCAGCGACGACAGGCCGGCAGTCACCACCAGGGCGCCGACGCCGGCGCCGACCGCCATGCCGGTTAAGAGCGCCGCGGCGATGCCGAGAAACGGGCTGAAGCCGAAGTGCACGGCGAGGGCGAAGATCCAGGCGGAGAATCCCATCGTGGCGGGAAAGGAAAGATCGATCTCGCCGACGGTGACGACGAACACCAGAGGCACGACGAGGCAGAGCGCGACCGGCAGCGTGACGAGAACCGAATCGTAGATCGGCCAGTGTAAGAACACCGAGGGGCTGGCCGCCATGAAGATCGCGATCATCGCGACGAACACGGCGAACGTGCCGAGCGCCGCGCGATTGCGGTCGGCGAAGCGCCTGAGCGCGCTCTCGGGTGGGCGCACGACCGGCTGGGCGCGCGCTTCGATGGGCTCGAGCGAGGCGGTCACGGGGCCGGCTCCGGTCGGTGACCTGGCGAAGCGGGAATTTCGATTCCCTGCGGATGGGCGAGCCGCTCCATATAGGCGATCAGGCGCTCGGCGGAGCCGACCTCTTCCTTGGTCGCCTGCAGCGCGACCGTGCCGCGATCCATGACGACAAAGCGCTCCGCGATGTCGAAGACATGATGAATGTTGTGGCCGATGAACAGCACCGAGCGCCCGCCGGCGCGGACCGCGCGCACGAAGCGAAACACTTTTTCGGTTTCGGTCAGCGACAGCGCGGTGGTCGGCTCATCCATCACGATCAGATCCGCGTTCTTGTAGATGGCTCGGGCGAGCGCGACGCCCTGCCGCTCGCCGCCGGAAAGCTGCCCGACGATCGAGTCGGGGGTGAACACCTTCGAGGTGAAACCGATCTCGCGCATCAGCCGCTCGGCCTCGGCCCGCTCCCGCGCGCCATCGAGAAAGCCCAGCGGATGGGTCAGCTCGCGACCGAGGAAGATGTTGCGCATGATCGTCTGCTGCACGCAGAGCGCGCGGTCCTGGAACACCGTCTCGATGCCGGCGTTGCGCGAGCGCGCCGCATTCCAGCGCGTCTCGCGCTTACCGCGCACCAGAATTTCCCCGCTGGTCGGCTGGATCGCGCCGGCGAGCATCTTGATCAGCGTCGATTTGCCGGCGCCGTTATCGCCGAGAAGGCCTACGACCTCGCCGCGATCGACGTGGAAATTGACGCCGCCGACCGCGAAGACCCGTCCGTAGGTCTTGGCGATGCCTTTCAGTTCGATCAGCCGTTCGCCCATCCCCGCTTCTCCGCAGAACGCAGCGGTCCGGCGCGCCGAGGATCGGCGCGCCGGAGCTTTTTGGGAGTTTAGCGTAGACCCTCGGTCGCCAGATTGGCCACCGCCTTGTAATTCTCAGGGGTGACGAAGCCCGCGCCCGTGTCGACGTTGATCGGCGCGAGGCCGTAGACGATCTGCTCGCAGAGGCTGAGGATCGGCAGATAGCCCTGCTGGAACGGCTGCTGGTCCGCGGTCAATTGCACCCAGCCGTCCTTGAACGCCTCGACGATCTGCGGGCTGGTGTCGAAACCGACATTGATGATCTCGCCCGGCTTTTTGCCGGCCGCTTTCATGTAGGTCGCCGCGTTGCCGAGCATCTGCCCGCCGGGATAGACGATCGCCTTGGCCGTCGGATTGGCCTGCAAAGCCGCGGTGACGACGGGAATGGCGAGGTTCGGATCGGCCGCCCATGTCGGGTCGCTGGCGAGGCGGAC
The DNA here is from genome assembly GCA_963820795.1 of uncultured Alphaproteobacteria bacterium. Taxonomy (GTDB): domain Bacteria; phylum Pseudomonadota; class Alphaproteobacteria; order Rhizobiales; family Beijerinckiaceae; genus Roseiarcus. The sequence goes on along the minus strand of CAWGBJ010000017.1, from coordinate 36,179 downwards.
AACCTTGACCCCGGCTTCCTCGAGCGCCTTGGCGGTGCCCTCCTCGCGCGCGTTGCGGATCACATCGTTCGAGGCCAAGGTCACGATCGCCAGGTCCCCGGACTTGAGGCCGAACCGACGCACCATCTCGACGCCGAGCGCGTGGCCCTGCGGCGCCTGCTGCGCGCCGATATAGCCGCCGCCGACCTTGTCGACCGCCGCCGGCACCGGCACGTTCTGGTACATCATCTTGATGCCGGCCTTCGCCGCCTGCTCGGCGAGCGGCAGGATCGCCGCCTCGCCGGGATGCCCCATCATGGCGATGCCGTCGGGGTGGGCTGCGACGGCCTCGCGCAGCTGCTGGGTCATTTTCTCATTGGCCCAGCCGGAGAAAACGTAGTCGACCTGCGCGCCGGTGTCGTTCGCGGCCTGGCGCGCGCCGTTGTAGACGATCGTGCCGAAAGCGTCGCCCTCGGCGCCGCCGACGAAGAAGCGCAGGTGCACCTTGCTGCACCATTTGTCGCGCAGCGCGGCCGCATCCGCCGCGCCGGCCGCCCCAATGAGGGTCGCACAGGCCAAAACCAGCGCAGTCGATCCGCGCCAACTCGAAATCAGGCACCGCTTCATCTCAACTCCTCCCGTCTCTGTTCCGGCTTCACGCCGTTCATTTGCCGGCAAGCTCACGCGGTCGGCAAAGTCCTCAATTCATTTTGGATTGGCGACGAAGGTCGCGCCGCCCCGGCATTGTTTGAGATAGTCGAGCGCGCGGACCTGACCCGTCATCTCCAGTTCCTCCCGATAGACTGGATCGTGCCAGCCCTCGATGTCGATCGGTCCAGCATAGCCGGCGAGCCTCAGTTCGCTGATGACGCGCGTCCAGTCGGTGTCGCCGAAGCCGGGCGTGCGCATCTGCACGAACGGAACTTTGCCGAAGACGCCGTGCTCGCGAACGACGTCCCAACGCACCGTCGCGTCCTTGCCGTGAACGTGGAAGAACTTTGGGGCCCATTTGCGGATCTGCGGGATCGGGTCGATGAGATAGACGAGCTGGTGGCACGGCTCCCATTCGAGCCCGAGATTGTCGGCCGGGACCGCGTCGAACATGAGCTCCCAGGCGTCGGGATTATGGGCGATGTTCCAGTCGCCGCTCGCCCAGTTTCCGTCCATGGCGCAATTCTCGAAGGCGAGGCGGACGCCGTTGTCGGCGGCGCGGCGCGAAAGCTCGCCCCAGACTTTCTTGAACCGGGGCAGGCTCTCTTCGATCGGCTGGCCGCGCACCCGGCCGGTGAAGCCCGCGATCGTCCGGGCGCCGAAATGGCGGGCGTTGTCGATCAGCGCCTCCCATCCGGAGAGCGTCTGTCGGTCGAGATCGCTGTCCTCGAGCGGATTGCCGAACATGCCGAGCGTATCCATCGTCACGTCGGCGTCGCCGATCGCCTCGCGGAGCTCTTTCGCCAGCTTCGACAGATCCTTGTTCATCGTCTGCCAGAAGTAGGGCTCGATGCTCTCGAAGCCCAGTCCGACGATCTGACGCACATAAGCCGCCGGATCCGGCGCGTTGGCCTTGACCATGGTTCCGATGCGGATGTCGAGCAACGCTCTCATGGAATTCCCACTCTTAGATGACGATGTCCACCCGGCGGCCTGTATCGGCGCTCTCGATCGCGCCGAAGACCATCGCCAGCGAACGGATGTTGTCGCGGCCGACGGTTTCAGGCTCGCTCCCCGAGCGGACGGCGGCGACGAAATCGGAGAGAACGCCGAAATGTCCGCCGATGCGGTCCTCGGGCGCCAACGGCGGCGGCTCAACCGGCGTCAACGGGTCGAAGAGGCCGTTGCGCTCGCCCTCGCCGAGAACCTCAATCCGAATCTGATCGGCCCCGTCCCAGGTCAGCGCGCCCGTCGTGCCGACGAAGCGCCACGCGCATTCCCACGAGGTGCCCAACCCTGGCGCTGACCAGGACCCGCGGTAGACGAAGACAGCGCCGTTCTCAAGCTCGAAGATCGCCGCCGCCGAAGAGCCCTGCCGATACCAGGAATGCGGCGGATTCCATTCCCGGCAATAGACGCCCGAGGCGGCCATTCCGGTCATGCAGCGGAGCGCGTCGAAGCCGTGGATCGCCATGTCGAGCAGGAGGACATGATCCATCGCCTCGCGGAAGCCGCCGAAATGCGGCGCGAGGAAAAAGTCGGCATGAACGCTGGCGACGGCGCCGATCGCGCCAGATTTGAGCGCGCGGGCGATGCGGCGCACGCCGGCGACATAGCGCCGGTTCTGCACCACGGCGTGGATGCGCCCAGCCGCCTTGGCGCGCTGGACGAGGTCGCGCGCATCGGCGAGTGATTCCGCCATCGGCTTTTCGCTGAGGACATGGCAGCCCGCCGCGAGGCCGGCCGAGACAACCTCGTGCCGGGCCGAAGGCACGACGACGTCGAAGAGAAGATCCGGGCGGCTCCGAGAGAGGAGAGTTCTGGACGCCGCCGACGATGACCACGTCCTCAAGCGAGAATTCGGCGGCGCGCGCCCTGGCGCGGTCCTGGTCCAGGTCGGCGAGGCCGACGAGGCGCAAGTCGGGGATCTTCGCGGCCGCCGCGAGCCAAGCCCGGCTCATGGCGCCGCATCCGACCAGGGCGGCCTTCAGCTCCATCGGCGCTTCTCTCCCGGCGCTCGCCCTTGAGCGGATCGCCGTAAACGTTTACGATCCTAGTGTCGATTTGCGGCCCGGTCAACCGGGTTCGCACTCCTCGATGACGGACTCGGTTGGGCCAGCGCTCTCGAGTGGGACTCAGTTGGACGCCACAAACCTTGGTCGGAATTCGCGAACTCGCGCGGCATCTCGATATTTCGATCGGCACGGTGTCGCGCGCGCTGAACGACCGGGCCGACGTCAACCCCTTGACTCGCCAGCGCGTGCGCGAGGCGGCGGCCCGGCTCGGCTATTCCCCCAATCAGTCCGGACGCAGCCTGCGGCGCGGGCGAACGGACCTGATCGGCATGCTTGTCCCCGGCAACCCGGACAACACGCTGATCAACACGGTTTTCCTTTCGGTCCTCGACGGCCTGAAGCGCCGGCTCGGCGAGCGCGGTCTCGATCTGGCGATCTTTCTCGAGGGCGGCAGCGACGATCGCCTGGGCGCGCTTCGCCGGGTGAGCGAGCGCGGCCTTGCCGACGCGCTGATCATCGCCGACATCGAGGGCTTCGATCGCCGGGTCGAGTATCTGATGAAACTCGGCAAGCCGTTCGTCGCCTTCGGCCGGACGCGAGGATCGGAGCGGCACGCCTGGGTCGATGCGGATTTCGAGGCGGCGGTCGAGGGCGCAGTCGAACGTCTCGTCGCGCTCGGGCACCGGCGGATCGGACTGGCGCTGCCACGCCTTCGGACCAACTATCTCGACCTGGTCGAAACCGGCTACCGGCGCGCCATGCGGGCCCACGGCCTTACGGTCGGGCGACAATGGGACGTGCGCTACCCAGCGGGCGAGCGCGGCGGACTCGAAGCCGCGGACGCGCTGCTGGCGGCCGATCCCAGACCGACGGCGATTCTCGTCAACGATTCGATGCAGACGGTCGCGATCTATCGCCGGTTCGGCGAAGCCGGCCTTCGGCCGGGCCGGGACATTTCCATCCTCGGCCTCCTGCCCGAGGCGCGCGCGCAATATCTCATTCCGACGCTCACTACCTATCAGACCGACTGGACGGAGGTCGGACGGCGGCTCGCCGACGCCGTCATCGCCGAAATCGCCGCTGCCCCCGAACGAGAGCCGGAAGAAGGGGCGCCCTCGATGCTCCCTGAGGCGCGGCTGCAGTTCAAGATGCCCGTCGCATTCAGCCCCGGAGAGAGCGTTCACCGCATCGACGGCGCGGGCTGACCGCGCCGGTCCGGGCTTCGAGCGCTCGCGGTGGCCCGTTTCGCTTGCGCATTCCGTTCTTCTGTGGTGCGCTGGTCGAATTGGCGAAAAAGGGTGGATCATGGTCGCGGCTCGCCGGATGCAAAGCTTCAAGCTCACGCAATTCGGCGCGCCCCTGGCGGAAGTGATCGAGTCTCCGCCGGCCCCGTCGGGCGCCCAGACGCTGCTTCGCGTTCGCGCGTGCGGCGTGTGTCACTCCGACGTCCATCTCGCCGACGGCTATTTCGACCTCGGTCACGGGCGGAAGATCGACGTCTCCGGCGCCGTCCGGCCGCCGCGCGTCCTCGGTCACGAAATCGTCGGCGTCGTCGAGGAAGTGGGACCGGAGGCCAGCGGCGTCCGTGTCGGCGACCGCCGCGTTGTCTATGCGTGGGGCGGCTGCGGCGCCTGCGCGCTTTGCCAAACCGGCCAGGAGAACCTTTGCGCCCGGCCGAGGAACACAGGCATTCAGCGCGACGGGGGCTTCAGCAACTACATCCTGGTCGATGATCCGAAGTATCTCGTCGAGTTCGACCCTCTGTCTGAGCCCTTTGCCGCGACGCTCGCCTGTTCTGGCCTCACCGCTTTCAGCGCGCTCAAAAAGGCGGCGCCGGTCGATGCGCAGAACCCTCTCCTCGTCATCGGGGCCGGCGGACTCGGGCTCGCGGCGGTCAACCTGGCGCGCGCCCTTTACGACGTTGGTCCCGTCGTTGCCGACATCGACGCCTCGAAACGGCAGGCCGCGCTCGACGCCGGCGCTTCGGCCGCGGTCGATCCCGCCGATCCCGATCTTCGCCAGCGTTTGCTGAAGGAGACCGGCGGCTTCTGGGCCGCGATCGACTTTGTCGGCGCGGAGAGCACGACGGGCTTCGGCCTGGCGCTGCTGCGCCGAGGAGGGCGCGTTTATGTCGTCGGCCTGTTCGGCGGGGCGATGGAAATTCCGCTGGCCACGCTGCCGCTTCGCGCCGTCGGCGTCATCGGCGTGGCCGTTGGCTCCTTGCCCGAGTTGCACGAATTGTTGGCGCTTGCCCGCGACGGCCGCGTCAAGCCGATGCCGATCGAGGTGCGGCCGCTCGATGCGGCCCAGCAGTCGCTGGACGATTTGCGCGCCGGCCGCGTTCGCGGCCGCGTCGTCCTCGCGCCCCAATCTTGAGCGCGAATGCGCGGGGCTTGGGTTAAAGGCCTGCTGGGGAAGAGATCATGACGTCGACGGCGGTCGAGGAATGGCCCGAGTTGCCCTACACGGCCTGGAAAGACACATGCCAGACGCTGCATTTGTGGACGCAGATCGTCGGCAAGATCCGCCTTATGCAGACGCCGTGGCTGAACCATTCCTGGCACGTGCCTCTCTATGTGACGGCGCGCGGGCTCACGACCTCGCCGATCCCCTATCGGGAATTGCCGTTTCAGATCGATTTCGACTTCATCGACCACGTGCTGTGGATTCGCACGAGCGATGGGAATTTCCGCCAGCTCATGCTCCGGCCGATGCCCGTCGCCGAATTTTATATCGACATCTTCGTCGCCATGGGCGAACTCGGGCTTGACGTGCGGATCAGGACGATGCCGTGCGAGATCGCCGACGCCGTTCCCTTCGATGAGGACGACCGGCATTCCGCTTACGATCGCGACTACGCCGCCCGCTTCTGGCGCATCCTGCTCTCGTCGCATGAAGTCCTGGCGCATTTCCGCACCGGCTTTCTCGGCAAAGCGAGCCCGGTGCATTTCTTCTGGGGCAGCTTCGATCTGGCGGTCACCCGCTTTTCCGGGCGGCCCGCGCCGCTCCATCCCGGTGGGATGCCTCACCTGTCGAACGCGGTCGCCCGGGAAGCCTATTCGCACGAAGTGTCGAGCGCGGGCTTCTGGCCCGGCGGCGGCGGGCCAGTCGACTTCGCGGCCTTCTATTCCTACGCCTATCCGGCCCCGGATAACTTCGCCCGGGCTTCCGTGCGGCCGGCCGAGGCGTTCTTCTCCCAGGATTTGGGCGAATTCATCCTCCCTTATGAAGCGGTGCGGACGGCACGGGACCCCAAGGCGACGCTGATGGAATTCCTGCAGACGACCTATGACGCAGCAGCCGATCTCGGCCGATGGGATCGCGCCGCGCTGGACTGTCCGTTGGGGGAGCCGGGACGGCCGCGCCCGGTCGGTTAGCAACAAGGTCGCCGGCAGGCTCAGCCGGCGCGCGGCCAGGCGGCGCGGTAGGCCGCCTCGATATAGGGCCCGCAGGCCAGAGGCTCGTACAGAGCTTCGCCGCCGAACGCCGGGGCGATGGTCGCGTCGTAGTCCGGATTGACGAAGAACGGCACGGAGAAGCGGCCCCGCCCCGTCCGGTTGGCCACGCGATGCGGCGTCGACACGAAGCGGCCGTTCGTCCAGCGCTGCATCATGTCGCCGATGTTGATCACCAGGCTGTGTGGGACTGGCGGGACTGCGATCCACTCTCCGGCGCGGTTGCGGGCCTCGAGACCGCCCACCGCGTCCTGCAGCAGGATTGTCAGCGCCCCGGGATCGGTATGCGCTTCGACGCCTTGCGTGCCGACCTCCGCCGGCTGCGGCGGATAGTGCATCCGTTCCCTTCGGAGTGTCATCCTGTCTCACCAAATTGCAAAACGTCCTCTGAGACGCCCGGTTGCTAGGCGTTTCCGGGCGTTGCTTGTTTCGCGCTGTGTCACCATATATCACCTGAGCGCACGCTCAAACGTAGGTAGGAAGGTAGGTAGGAGGACGGCGGATAAATGCGGAATACGAATTGACTGACGGCGCTTCAGGTGCAACGGCTGAAGGGCCCCGGCCTGCACGCCGATGGCGGGAACCTCTATTTGCAGATCAAGAAAGGCGGCGGGAGGTCATGGATATTCCGCTACGCCTTCGACGGAACACCGCGCTCTATGGGCTTGGGGCCGTCGCCTGCCGTGACCCTCGCCGAGGCCCGCGCGAAGGGCGCAGAGGCCCGAAAACTTTTGGCCGGTGGGAAAGACCCACTTCAGGTTCGACGGGCCTCAGAGGCCGCCGTTGCGAAGGCAATGACCTTCGGCGAGATCGCCGCCGACCTCATTGCGTCCAAAGGTTCGCAGTGGCGAAGCGAGAAGCACAAGGCGCAGTGGCGCATGACGCTCGATGTCTACGCCGCGCGGCTGCTCGACATGCAGCCCGCCGAGATCGCGACCGCCGATGTCCTTGCCGTCTTGAAGCCGCTCTGGCAATCGCGCCCGGAGACAGCGTCGCGGCTGAGGGGCCGCATCGAAATGGTTCTCGACGCCGCGCGCGCGCTCGGCCACATCGACGAGGACAGGGCGAACGTCGCCCGATGGCGCGGGCATCTGGACAGGCTGTTGGCGAAGCGGACTCGTCTCTCGCGCGGCCATCACGCCGCAATGCCCTATGCTGAGGTTCCGGGGTTCGTCGACAAGCTGCGCGCCATCGATACGACCGGCGCTCGGGCCATTGAACTTATCGTCTTGACCGCCGCCAGATTGGGCGAGGTTCTGTCGATGAAAAAGGACGAGGTCGATCAACATGCTGCGGTCTGGACCGTGCCGGCGCCAAAGATCAAGGCCGGGAGGCCGCATCGAGTCCCTCTGGTCGATCGCGCGTTGCAAATCATCCGGGAATGCGCGGCGACCTCGGATGACGACTTCATCTTTCCCGGCCAGCGACCCGGACGGCCACTGTCCAATAGGGCTGTTGAACTGACTATGAAGAAGCTCACGGCCGATGCGACGCTCCACGGATTCCGATCAAGCTTCCGCGATTGGGTCGGTGATGCGACGCGCTATCCACGGGAATTGGCCGAGTTGGCGTTGGCGCATGCGGTCGGCGACCAGACCGAGGCGGCCTACCGGCGCAGCGACGCGTTGGAACGAAGGCGCGAGATGATGATCGCATGGGCCAACTTCATCGACCGGACGGGCGGCGACGTGCTGCAATTTCCACGAGTTCAAGCCTTAAGTCGCAATTGGGGACAACTGACGCCACTTGTTGACGCGGCCCGAAGTGGGTCTATTGAAGTGGACCAGCCTTTCTCGGCATGAGGTTTGGTCCCAATGAGTAACACCGAAGCCGTCGAACGCCGCCTCTTCACGGTCAAGGAAACCGCGAGGATTATCGGGCGCTCGACGCCAAGCGTCTACCGCGACATCGCGTCCGGACTTCTCGACGCCGTCTATCTCGCCGGCTCGACGCGCATCACCGCAAAAAGCATCGACGAACTTTGCACGGGCAAGCGCTCCACGAAACCTCCGGGGCGGGGAGAGAAGGCGCGTGCGATGCTTGCGGCTCGACGCGACCACCAGGCCGCCGCGAAAGCCGCCGCCTCAGCGCCCGCCCCCGTCAAGCGTCGCGCTCGCTCTTTGGTAGACGCGTGACTTGCTACGCCTTCCCGTCGCCGCGGACGAGCGCGCCGGCAGCCGAATCTTCAGAGTCTAGTTTCCCCCACCGGAACCGGAAACCAAGTTTCTAATCCTGATCTTTTGGCGGCGCTCGACCGGCTCAAAGAGGGCATTCGAGGGGGCCAGTTGCGTCCGGGCGCAGCCCTTCGCCATGTTCCGTAGGGCTACCACAGGTGGGTTCCACCACTGGTCCGCGCGGAGGAAACATCGGCAAAATGGGCGTTTTTCCTGCCTTACCGGCCTACATAAAGGTAGGACCGGCCTACATCAAAGGCAGGGCGGAGACCCACGCGCGCCGGCGATATAACCAGCCTGTCCGATTTTAGACGTCCCCGGCGCGTTCAGATCGAGCCGTGCGCGGGTTTCGGAGTTCCCCGCGTTTATAGCTATATCGGCACCATTGGCGCGCGCGACTCGCGTGCGGTCAAAACAGAATGCTGCTCGTTAATTCGACAGGCAACTCGCCCGATTTGGGAAATCGCGCATGCTGATCAGACATTGCACGTAGCCTATTCTTGGCTTTGTTGCATGCGGCGATGACGCGGGGCTCGCCTGCAGGCCACGCAAAACATGGGTTTCGGGTGCATCTCAGCGTCACCACTCCCCCCGACCGCCCTCCGCCATTAAGGGCCGGAATCGACTATTGCGGTCGTAGCAAGACCCCTGGCCTTGAATGCCGCAACTGGGCGGAGAGCGCGCCTACAAGGGTCGCCTCGGGAAGAACCGGAGTGTGGGCGAAAGCCGGCATTCCAGTGCGAGCCTGAAATAGGGTTTACCGCCCGGAGCAGGCATTGATGGAACCGCGTCGACGATTGCCTTTGTGCGTCCGTTGGTCGATCATTGCGCAATGGATTTCTCTCCAGAAACGATCTTCATCTCCTACTCGCGAAAGGACGGCCGCGACTTCGCCGAAGCGTTCGAACACAGGCTTGAGCAAGAAGCTGGCATCCATGCCTGGCGCGATTTGAAAAGCGTCGAAGGGGGCGAGGACATCCGCCCGCAGGTGCTTCTGGCCCTCAAGACCGTGAAACACTTCGTTCTCATCCTTTCCCGGCGCGCCCTTGAATTGGACTGGGTCAAACGGGAATGGGCGCACGCGCGCATGATCGGCCGGAAAGTCAGTCCCGTCCTGGCCGACCCCACGATCCGTAGAAGCGATCTCCCTGCCTGGATTCGCCGCGCCGACGTCTACGACATCGCCGAGCCCGAACGGTGGCGGATGCTTGTCCGGGTGCTCGAAGGCCCGGGCGAGACCCGCCGCGTCCCTTACATGTCGGGCGACCTGCCGGATGATTTCGTGCCGCGCCCGGCCGAATACGCCGCGTTGAAGGACGCCGTCATGTCGGCGCAGAGCGGCGGGCCGGTGGGCGTCACGACCGCGCTGCGAGGGGCAGGCGGACACGGGAAGACGACGCTCGCGAACGCTCTCTGCCGCGACCCGGACGTCCGTTTCGAATTCACCGACGGCATCCTGCGGGTCGAGATCGGCAAGGAGCGGAACGATGTGACCGGCCTCATCGTCGATCTGATCGAAGAGCTTGATCCGGGCGGAAAGCGGCCTGGTCTCCAGGACGTCGAGACCGCCGCTGAGCATCTCGGTCAGCTGATCGGCGAGGCTCGGCTCCTCATGGTGATCGACGACGTCTGGCGGGAAGCCCAGCTTCGCCCGTTCCTGAGGGGCGGTCCCAATTGCGTCCGCCTCGTGACGACGCGGCTGCCGCAGGTTCTTCCGCGTTCGGCCAAGCCGATCGTCATCGACGAAATGCGTGCGGCTGATGCCTTGAGCCTCATATCCGCGAACCTGACGGTCGCCGCGAACCCGTTAGCGCAGCGCCGTCTGGCGGGTCTTGCGGAGCGGCTCGGACATTGGGCGCAGATGCTCGCCATCGCCAATGGCTGGATTTGCGACCGCGTCGCCGCCGGCGAGCCGCTCGTCAGGGCGAGCAGCGCCTCGAGAAACGCGGCTTGACCGCTTTCGATCCGGAAGACGAGACGCAGCGCAACCGGGTGATCCGCACCTGTGTCGAGGCGAGCCTGGAGGACCTTGCCGCCGGCACGCTCGCTCGCCTTGGCGAGCTTGCCGTCTTCCCCGAGGAGGAGAACGCTCCGCTCGATGTCGTCGAAGCGCTCTGGGCGGAGACAGGCGGCCTCGAAGATGACGAAGCCGATGCGCTCATCCAACGCTTCGACGCCCTGTCCCTTCTGCAGAGCCTCAGACGCGGCGCCCGGACGCTGCGCCTGCACGACAACATGATCTGGTATCTGCGCGACCGCATCGGGCCGGAGGGCTATCGGGCCGCCAGCGCGGCGATGGTCCGGGCGCTCAGCGCGCGTTGCGACGCCGGCTGGGCAAAACTGCCCGCCAGCCACGCCTATGGCTGGCGCTTTCTGATCCGGCATCTTCGCGCCGCCGGGCAGGATCAGGAGGCCGACGCGCTTCTCGTCGATTACGACTGGATCAGGGCGAAGCTGCGCGCAACCGGCGCGTCGGACCTGTTCGGCGACTATCTGCCGGAAAGCCCGGACGAATTCGCGCGGCTGGTCGGCCGAGCGATTGGGCTCTCGCTGCCCGCCCTCACGGCGAATCCGCGCGAGCTTCCCCGTCAGCTCTTCGGCAGGATCGGCAATTTGGACCATGAAGCGGCAAGGGCGATCGTTGCAGCGGCGAAGCGAGACCCGGATTTTTCGCCGCGCCCACGCTGGCCAGGTCTCACACCCCCCGGAGCGGAACGGCTGCGTCTGGTTGGACACGAGAACTTTGTGATGAGCGCCGCCTTTTCGCCTGACGGCGCCCGCATCGTCACCGCCTGTTGGGACAAGACGGCGCGAGTTTGGGACGCGGCAACGGGGAAGGAGATCGCCGTCCTGCGCGGTCACGAGAACTACGTGACAACCGCCGCCTTTTCGCCTGACGGCGCCCGCATCGTCACAGGCTCCCACGACAGGACGGCGCGGATCTGGGACGCTTCAACGGGGAAGGAGTTCGCCACACTGTTGGGCCACGAGGATGCGGTGAAAAGCGCCGCATTCTCGCCCGACGGCGCCCGCATCGTTACCGCTTCGTTCCGAGACGCCACGGCGCGGATCTGGGACGCGGCGACGAGGCAGGAGATCGCCACCCTGTTGGGCCACGAGGATGCGGTGAAAAGTGCCACCTTCTCGCCCGACGGCGCCCGCGTCGTCACAGGCTCCTATGACAGGACGGCGCGGATCTGGGACGCGTCAACGGGGCGGGAGATTGCCGTCCTGCGCGGCCGCGAGAATATGATGGAATACGTCGTCTTCTCTCCCGACGGAACCCGCATCATCACGGTCCCGGAGACAGATACCGCACGGGTCTGGGACGCGGCGACGGGGCAGGAGATCGCCGCCCTGCGCGGCCACGCGGGCCGAGTGAGAAGCGCCGCCTTCTCGCCGGACGGGGCCCTCACCGTCACCGGCTCCGATGACGGTACGGCGCAGATATGGGATGCGGTTACGGGGCAGAAGATCGCCGCCCTGCGCGGCCATGAGGGTGGAGTGTGGAGCGCCGCCTTCTCGCCCGACGGAGCCCGCATCGTCACCGCCTCCTCTGACAGGACGGCGCGGATCTGGGACGCGATGGCGGGGCAGGAGATCGCCGACCTGCTCGGCCGCGAGAGCTGGGTGATGAGCGCCGCCTTCTCGCCCGACATCGCCCGCGTCGTCGCCCACTCTCATGACGGCACAACGCGGATTTGGAACGCCTGTACCGGGCAGAAGATCGCCGATCTGCGCTCGGGCGATGTGACGAGCGCCTCCTTCTCGCCCGACAGTAGCCAAATCGTCATTGCTGCTGGGGATACAGCGCGGATCTGCGACGTGGTGACGGGGCAGGAGATCGTCACTCTAGCGTGAGCGGGAGACCCCCCGGCTATGCCGGGGAGGCAGTAGCAGTTTGACGTTTCCGGCAGTCCACCAGCGGAGTTCCAGCGTGAGCAGCCACGCACACGAAAGGAACTCCACCGATGGACGAGTACGAGAGCCTAAGCCACACGATTTGGGACTGCAAATATCACGTTGACGCTGTATCAGGAGTTGCGCCGGCATTTGGGCGAGGTGTTCCGCAAGCTCGCGGTTCAGAAGGAATCGAAAGTTGAGGAAGGGCATCTGATGCCCGATCACGTGCACATGCTGCTTTCGATCCCGCCGAAATACGCGGTGTCGCAGGTGGTCGGATTCATCAAGGGTAAGAGCGCGATCCACCTGGCCAGGGTTTATGGAGAGCGCAAACGCAATTTTGTCGGGCAACACTTTTGGGCCAGGGGATACTTCGTGAACACGGTCGGGCGCGACGAGGAGGCGATCCGCGCTTATATCCGCAACCAAGAGAAGGAAGATCAGAGGCTCGAGCAATTGAACCTTTGGCGTTGAGTAAGCCACCTCGGGTGGCTCCAACTCAAGGGGCCGCGTCAGCGACCCCTCCTGCCGCTTCGAGCGGCTCACGTCCTAAAGCCCCCGGCTTTGCCGGGGGATACTTACGCGGCCACGAGGAGTGGGTGAGGAGCGCAGCATTCTCGCCCGACGGCAGCCAAGTCGTGACCGCCGGTGGGGACACAGCTCGGATCTGGGACGCGGCGACCGGACAAGAGATCACCGTCCTTTGTGGCGACGCGAGCGGGGTGACGAGCGCCGCCTTCTCGGTCGACGGCGCCCGCATCGTCACCACCTCCGAGTATATCGGCACGGCGCAGATCTGGGACGCGGCGACAGGCCACGAGATCGCCACCTACGAGGCCACCAGGAGTTCGTGACGACCGCCGCCTTCTCGTCAGACGGGGCCCGCATCGTCACCGGCTCCAGTGACGGCACGGCGCGGATCCGGGACGCGGCGACCGGGCAGGAGATCTCTGCCCTGCCCGGCCACGAGGGTGGGGTGACGAGCGCAGCATTCTCGCCCGACGGCGCCCGCATTGTCACCGTGGGGAATTTCAAGGCCCGCATCTGGGATGCGTCGACGGGGCGGGAGACCGCTGCCCTGGGCGGCCTCGAGGACCGGGTGGAGTTCGCCGCCTTCTCACCAGGCGGCGCCAGCATTGTCACAATTGGCGGGGGCAATACGGCGCGGCTGCGGGACGCGTCTACAGGGCGGGAGATCGCCTCGATTGCCCTTGATGCCGGAGTGACGGCGCTTGCCGTAGGGGACGGCGTCTTTGCTCTCGGCGACGCGCTCGGCCGGGTTCACGTATTTGAAGCCGGCGCGTTCTTTCTGCAAAAGGCAATTATCCCATGACGAACGCCAAAAACTCCAGACTCGCGCTGTTCGAACTCTATCTCGCGACCACGGAGAAGGTGGGCGATCGGCGCGCACAGGCGAATGCGTGGATGCTGAGCGTCAACAGCGCGATCGTCGCTCTTTACGGCTATCTCCAGGCGGACAAGGACAAGGTGGCTCTTGGCGCCACGCAGAAAGCGGTGTGGCTCTGGGCGATCCCGGCCGCCGGCGCCATCGTCTGCTTCGCCTGGTGGGCGCTCCTCGCCTCATACCGGAAGCTCAATCGCGCTAAGTTCGAGGTTCTGATGCAGCTCGAAAAAGAATTGCCGGTCGCGCTGTTCACCCGCGAAGAAGAAATCTACCGGGCGGAAAAACGCCGGCCGCTGTCGCAGATTGAGAGCGCAATTCCCGCCTGTTTTGGCCTGCTCTATCTTGTCATGCTCGGCGCGACGTTCCTGAAATAGGACCGGCGCCGATGCGGAGGGCCTTCACGTCAGGCCGATTGCGCCGCGAGCGGCGCCAGCTTACCCCTGATGAACCGTTGGGCGGTCCGAAAAAACACAGACCATGATCAGCGACGGAACGCCCGCTCCTGTACAGGTTTTTGGACGCCGGCAGCGACGAAACTGTCCGCACGCTCAGTGAGCCGGCGTCCAAAAAGCGTCGAGGCACGAAGTCGCGGGGATTTTGGGGCCGGGTGGGCAGCCGCGCTATGGGGATTTGATTTTCGAGCCGATTATGATGGTGGGCGCGAAGCTGGGGCCAGGCGGCCTGGATAGATTGCGGAAGGGGTCCCGGAAGCGCGCAATGGGGATCTCGGTGATGGCGTGGGGCGTATCGAGCGGCGGTCGGATCGTTGATTGGCGTGGTTTTGCCGAGAGGGATCGCCGCCGGCGTCGAGCCAGTGCACGGGAAAGCGGCGGTGCTCGCAGGCGGTCTGGCTCATGATGTGTCGTTCGCGGTCGGCGCCGGCCGCCACCTCGGCTCGCAGCCGCGTGCGAACGCCTCGATGACGACCATGCGTCCGCCGCAACGCGGGCATGGGCAGGGCAGCGCGCGCGGCGCCTCGGGCGCGACATCTGGCTTCTGCTGCGGATCGGCGGCGGGCGGGGCGACATCGAGGCATGCGCGGGCCATCGCGATATTCTCGGCGCGGTTGACGCTGGCGAAGAGCCCGTAGTGGCGGATGCGGTGGAAGCCTCTGGGCAGCGCATGCAGAAGAAAGCGGCGGATGAACTCGTGCGGGTGAAGCCGCATGGTTTTCCAACGGCCCGGGCCGTCGATGCGATAGTCCTTCCACCGGAAGGCGACGCCGGCGTGGTCGGCTGCAATGAGGCGGCGGTTCGAGATGGCGACACGGTGGGTGTAACGGGAAAGATAGCGCAGCACTTGCTTCGGTCCGGCGAACGGCGCCTTGCAATAGACGACCCACTTGATGCGCCGCAGAGGAGCGAGGAAGCGCTTGAACCTCTTCTTGTCGGCCAGGCCGGCATGCGCGTTGAAGAACGTCAACTGGCCGGCGTTGTGCGCATCCGTAAGCATGGCCAGCATCTTGCCGCTGAACAGACGCGCGAGCAGGTTGACGTGCACGAGGAAGTTGGAGCGGGAGGCGACCCATCGTGCGCCGTCGAGCGAGAGCCCTCCGCCGGGCACGATCATATGCACGTGCGGATGATGGGTGAGCGTCGAGCCCCAGGTGTGCAGCACGGCGGTGATGGCGATCCGCGCGCCGAGGCGCTTGGGGTCGGCGGCGATGGCGAGCGTTGTCTCGGCCGCCGCCTTCATCAAGAGGTCGTAGACCACGCGCTTGTTCTGGTAGGCGATGTCGCGCAGCTTGCCCGGCAGCGTATAGACGACGTGAAAGTACGGGACGGGCAACAGCTCCGCTTCGCGGTCGGTAAGCCATCGGCGCGAGGCCGCAGCCTGGCACTTCGGGCAATGCCGATTGCGGCAGGAATTGTAGGCGATCAGCGTATGGCCGCATGCCGCGTTCTCGCAGCGCGCGACGTGCCCGCCGAGCGCCGCCGTGCGGCAGCGCTCGATCGCGCTCATCACCTTCAATTGGTCGAGGCTCACATGGCCGCGGTTGGCCTCGCGCCAAGCGGGACCGTGGTCGCGGAGGATGTCCGCGACCTCCAGAGCGGGTCGAAGTCATGAACCGGCGGCGCTATTGCGCCGTCGGTTCCTCGACGGCTCGCCTCGGACGTTTGCGGGGCGACGGGCTCAGGCGGGCGAGCGGGCTTTCGATCTTGGCGATGAGTCCTGTCGCCACGCGGGTGTAGCGAGCCGTCGTGTCGAGCTTCTCGTGCCCGAGCAACGCCTGGATCAGCCGAATGTCCTTGCCGTCCTCGAGCAGATGGGTTGCGAAGGAATGGCGCAGCGAATGAAGAGAGACCGCCTTGCGCAGCCCCGCGGCTTTCGCCGCTTCCTTGAACAGCCGGCCGAACTGGCGCGCAGTCGTCGGGTGACGATCGATGCGACCGGGAAACAACCAACGGTGCTCCCGCGCAAGGCCGGCGTCGCGCTTGGTCGGCCGCTTCTTCCACCATTGCCGCAACAGGTCGAGGATCTCGGCCGGAAGCATCACATTGCGGTCCTTGCGGCCTTTCGATTGCACGATGCGGATGATCATCTGCTCGCTGTCAATGTCGCAGGCTCGCAGCCGCACCACCTCGCTGGCCCGCAGCCCGCAGCCATACGCGAGCGTCAGCATTGCGCGCGCCTTGAGGCTCGTCGCCATGGCCAGAACGCGCTTGACCTCCTCAGGGCTCAACACCGGCGGCAGCTTCTGCGGCTCCTTGAGATGCCAGATCTCGGCCGCCAGATCGTGGCGACGCAGCGTGACGCGGAACAGGAAGCGCACCCCGGTCACGATCCGGTTGCGGTTGCAGATGCTGGCCCCACTCTCGACGAGGTGCAGCTGGAAGCGGCGCACCTCGTCGGCCGTCGCCCTATCGGGCGAGCGTTTGAGCCAGGCGGCGAACCGCTTGCAGCTGGAGATGTGGCTGCGCTGTGTGTGCGGGTTGAGCTTGCGTGCAGCCATGTCTTCGATCATTCGCTGACGCAGCGGACTGACAGTGTCGGTCTTGCTCATGGAGAGCTCCATCCTGAGTGAGGTTCACAACGCCTCGATTCTCAGGGTGGGGCTCTCCACTGACTATCCAGTCATCTCGACTTCACTAGCTTCTCAAAATGCGACGGCCTCTCCGCCTGCGCACCCGCGCAGCGGGCTGGAGCGCAGCGACTTCGTGCTTTGGCGCAATCTACGCGTTCAGTCTAAGCCCGCTTTCTCGCGCTTCCCGCCCGTTCATAGGGTCGATCTTGAAGGGCGGCTCAGGGTCGATTTGACCCGTTCGCCGAGTCGTTGGCGAGCGACCGGTATTTGCAGATATCGTTGAAAAAGTCGAAAAAAAGCTCCGCCGAAAATTGCGCGATTGCGCATTGACGGTCGCTTACGCCGATTGATAGGCTCTCCGATCGGTTGGCGTGATCGGTGACTTGAGAGACGCTTTCCGGGCCGAACGGGTATCCGTGCGGCCCTGAGAAATGTGATCGATCTCAAAGAATCGACTTTTTCAACAATATCTGCGCACAGCGGCCGTTCCGGTCGAGAGCCGGTAGGGATTTTTTGCGTCGTTACTCGCACGCGGCCGGCGATTGAGCGTTGGATTCAGCACAGTCGAAGGTACCCGTATGTCGAGGAGGGTCGTCGTGGTCCATTCCATTGACCTCCGCCACTCTTCATAGGGCAGGCCCGAGGACGATAGCGCGAGCTGCTGAGCGACCCTCAGTGGCCCGCTGCCTGGGGCAACTCATGCTCGGAAACAATGACGTAGCCCGATGTGACTTCGTAAGGCGGCAGCCCAGGCTCAAGCGTCACTTGCCGGGCCGGTTGCCAGATAACGCTCACGACTCTGCCTCCGTCCGCAGCTATGTGGTCCAACTGGTCCCGCAGTCTCACTGGCTCATCGCGGACCGTGTGAACAGCATACTGCTTGCGAGTCATAGCAACCCTCCTTCGGGCTCGCGTATGTAAAGCGGCGCGGTTTTGAGACACCCGGCTGTGCTCGCTCAGGTGCCCAAGGGTAAGACGGCGCCGAGCGTCGGGTCAATCACAACGCGAAGGCGAGCCGCATGCGTCAGGGTGAGCGCCTCAACAGCGGAGCTAGTCGGCGAGCGCGGCACGAGCTGAAGACCTCCTCCACGCGGATTTACTCACGATGCGTCCGAAGGTGGATCGGTGTTTCGGCCCTTCGACGGAGACACCAATTCCTCCTCGCCGCCGATTTTCCGCGTCGAGCAGGCCATCGCAGCCTCAAACACGGTGACGTTCAGCACCTGCCCATCGCCGCCGAGCCAGCGCACGAATAGGGGCAGGTTAAAGTCGGCGCAATGACGAGCTTGAAGAGAAGTCCGACCGTCAAGGCAAGCGCCCTGCGTTGGACACGACTAAGCTGCAGTTGATAGCCAACTGACACCGGGGCCATCGGCACCAAAGTCGCGTCTAGGCACCTCAGGAGCTCGCAAGCCAAGTTAGGTAGTCAAGCGGCATGAGAATCGGCCCTGCGGTCGCCATTGCTGGCTTTCGTGCGGGTTGCGCCGCTGCGGGTCGCGCCGACGCGCTGTGGCTGCCGGATTGGCGATCCTGTCAGGCGACGCGTTGATCCGCCGGGGCGAACCAGATCGGACACCCTATTTCGTCCTTCGCGCGGCGAATTGGAAATCCATCGTGCAGTCCTGGGGCGGCGGGTGGCCCGGGTGGAGGCAGGCGCAGTCCTGCGGGAACTCGCATTTTTCGATGGTGGGCCTCGGTCGGCCACGGCCTGGGCGGTGACCCCGCGCGACGTCGCCGCGATGTCGCCGGACCAACGTGCCGCCTTCGAGCTGGCGAGCCATGGGCTTGCGCACGCATTGCTTTTCGCGCTCGGCCGAATTCTTGCAACGCGACTGCACCGAACCAACGCCAAAGCTTGTAGGGTGAAGCGGCGACTGGGCCAGGCGGCTGCATGCTCGCCGCGATCTGCGCGTTACCGCCGTCGAGATCGGGCAAGACAGTCCCAAGATGAGGACGTCTTGGCCGATCCGTTCGTCGCGCTGTTCCCGGAAAGTGCGCCCGCCCCCGCGGCGATCGAGGCTTCGTCGAACAAGGGTGAAGCGCGAGTAAAGATCGCGACACGGACCTCACAGTTGGGCGGCGAGCGGTCTGAGCACGCTCATGTCTTAGTCCGATGGCCCTCTCCGGCGAGCGCCAGACTCGCAAACCCTTAAGGCGTGGCGTCTGCGACCCGGATGCGAACAGAAGGTCAGCGAACCTGACATCGCCACTGTGTCAGAGCTGCCAGGCACCGAAGCCTAATGGATAGGGTCCAGCACGACCACCGGTATCTCGCGCTCGGTCTTGAGCTGATAATCGGCGTAGGGCGGCCAATATTCGAGCGCCTTTTCCCAAAGTCGTAGGCGTTCCTCGCCCTCCGCTGTCCTGGCCCGCGCCTTCACCTTCTTGGTCCCGACTTGGACCTCGACATCCGGGTTAGCGAGAATATTGCGGTACCATCCAGGGTGTTGGGGCGCGCCGCCCTTCGAGGCGACGACGAAGTACCTGTTGCCGTCCGTTCCGTAAAACAGCGGGAATATGAACCTCTCGCCGGACTTGCGGCCGATGGTGGTCAGCAGCAGCGCCGGCGCCGTGATCTCACCCCGCCCTGGCACGTTGATCTTGTACATGTGCCCTTCGGTTCCGCCGCTGGCGAGGTAGCGGTTTGCGTGCTGGACCATCCAGTCCGGCAGGTTCGGAGCGAGTTTCGCTTCAGTCATCATGCTCTCCTTAAAAGCCGAAGAAGCTATAGCGCGGAGCGCGGGCTCGGCCAACGCGGCGGAGCAAGGCGGCTGTGCTACGCCCAGCGAAAAGCCAAGCCCCCTCGTCGCGACGTTCTCCCGGAAAGACCTGAGTTCCCCTCGTTGCAACGTCAAGTCGCGACGATTAGGTTGACGATGACCGGCGAAGGTGCGCCCGGGGGAACGCGACGCGAGAACCCCACGCGATGAGGAGTTAGTCATGGCGGCGATACCCGCGGAGTATCTGGACTTACTGCAGCAGAAAACGACGTTCGCCAATCTGGCTACAATCATGCCGAATGGGACACCGCAGGTTACTCCGGTCTGGTTCGACTACACGAACGGAAGGATCCGGATAAATTCAAAGAAGGGTCGTGTGAAGACACGCAACATGCAGGAAGGCGCGCCCGTGGCGCTTTCGATCCTCGATCCCGACAATCCCTATCGTTACATTCAGATCCGCGGTCGGGTCGAGCGCGTCACCGAAGAGGGTGCATCGGCGCATATCGATTCCCTCGCCAAGAAATACCTCGGGAAGGACAAGTACCCCTGGGCCCAACCTGGCGATGTCAGGGTCACTTTTGAAATTGAGCCCACCGCGGTGCAGGTCCTGGGCTGACCCGCAATCCTATCTCAAAAGAGGTCGGCGATCGCATCGCGGTACCTCTGGGGGTCAGATGGGCCAGCAATGAGCGCGAGGCGATGCGCAGGTGGTGGTTCCGCTCAAAGGCGCTATTGATCGTAACGCGTGTGACGCCCGCGCTCCTCCAGAGCTTGAATGCTTCACGCCAACTCGTCTCGTCGCCAGCCGAAGTTCGGGGTTATGCCCGGTCTCCCCGTTCAGCATAGCCGCGCAGCTTGGCGATCGCCGCTGATATCGGAAAAAAGTTGTAACGCCGAGTTTTTCATCGCGTGTTCCCCAAGACACATCCGCGATCATTCGTCCAGGTCCTACGCAAGGACGAACCGTCGCCCTAAGCGATCTGTCTGCGCTATTGTGTCCGCCTGGGGCCGCGAGCCCCCATGACGGCGGAGAACGGATCCGTGCTCAAGCTAGGATATAAGGCGTCGGCGGAGCAATTCGGGCCGACGGAATTGCTCCAATTTTCTCGCCTCGCGGAGCAGTCGGGCTTTGACTCGGTCTTCATCAGCGACCATTTCCAGCCATGGAAGCATCACGGCGGCCACGCTCCGTTTTCGCTCGCATGGCTCGGCGCCCTCGGGGCGCTTACATCGCGCATCACCATCGGCACGAGCGTGATGACACCCACCTTTCGCTATCACCCTGCCGTCGTGGCGCAAGCCTTCGCCACTCTTGGGGTCATGTTTCCCGGTCGGATCGTGCTCGGCGTCGGTACCGGGGAATCGCTGAACGAGGTTCCGTCAACCGGAATGGCCTGGCCCGAGTTCAAGGAACGGTTCGCGCGTCTGCGGGAGGCCGTCACCCTGATGCGTCTGCTCTGGACCGAGGAGCGGGTTACGTTCGAAGGCCAATATTATCGCACCAAGGACGCGACGATCTATGATCGACCTGAGCCGCCCGTTCCGGTCTATATCGCCGCGGCCGGCGCGCTGATCGCAAAATATGCCGGTCGAGCGGGCGACGGCTTGATCTGCACCAGCGGTAAGGCGCGCGAGCTCTATACCGAGACGATATTGCCAAAGGTGTTGGAGGGGCGGGGCGAGGCCGGCTCGCGAGCGCCCGACTACACTCGGATGCTGGAGGTCAAGGTTTCGTTCGACACGGATATGAAACGCGCGGTGGAGGATACTCGCCACTGGGCGGTTCTCGCCTTGACGCCGGAGGAGAAAATTTCCGTCCATAGTCCGGAAGAGATGGAGCGCCTTGCGACCGGGCTCTCGGCCGAGCGCGCCGCGAGCCGCTGGATCGTCTCGATCGATCCAGACGAGCATGTCGAGCGGATTGGCTACTACATCGATCTCGGCTTCAACCATCTGGTCTTTCATGCGCCGGGTCCTGACCAGGAGCGGTTCATCCGGCTCTACGCGGAGCACGTTCTGCCTCGCCTCCGTCGCCGCTTCGGCGCGGCGAACGAAACGCCCGCGGGCCCATGACCTCTCTCGAGGTCATTGCCTTACAGGGCCTGCCCTTGATCAGCGCCGGCGACGACCTGGTCGAACTGGTTGCGGCAGCCCTCAAGCTCAACCGGGTCACGCCACGCGCCGGAGACGTGCTTGTCGTTGCTCAAAAAATCGTCTCGAAGGCGGAGGGTCGCGTCGTCGACCTCGCGACGATCGAACCTTCCACACAGGCTGTCGCGCTCGCGACGGATGTCGACAAGGACCCGCGGCTTGTGGAGGTCATTCTATCGGAGTTGGTTCGCGTCGTGCGGGCGCGCCGCGGCGTGCTGATCGCTGAACACAAGCTCGGCTTCATCATGGCGAACGCCGGGGTGGATCAGTCGAACGTCGGTCCTGCTGACCGCTCCCACCGCGTGCTTCTGTTGCCCGAGAATCCTGATCGTAGCGCAGAGATGATACGCCGCGCGCTGGCGGCGCTGACCGGGGTCGATATCGCGGTGGTCATAAACGACAGTTTCGGGCGTCCCTGGCGCCAGGGAACCGTAGGCGTCGCAATTGGCGTCGCCGGTCTGCCCGCGCTGATCGATCTGCGCGGACAGCCCGACCTATATGGCCGAAAGCTCGAGGTCAGCGTCATCGGTTTCGCGGATGAGGTCGCAGCCGCGGCATCGCTCTTGATGGGCCAAGCGGATGAGGCTCTGCCGGCGGTCCTGATTCGCGGGTTGCGCTGGTCCGCTCCTGAATCGGCGGCGGCCAGCATCGTTCGTCCGCCAAATGAGGATCTGTTTCGATGAGTCGGGATCTTGTGGTTGCTCTATCCGGAGGCATCGGGGGCGCCAAGCTTGCGCTGGGCCTCAGCCGGATCTTGCCGCCGGATAATCTGCTCATCGTAGCTAATGTCGGTGATGATTTCGAGCATCTCGGCCTGCATATCTCGCCGGACACTGACACGTTGATGTACACGCTTGCTGGCCTCGACAACATGAAGCTGGGATGGGGCCGGCAAGATGAGACGTGGTCGTTCATGGAGACGCTCTCGGCGCTCGGCGGCGAGGATTGGTTCCGCCTTGGCGATCGAGATCTCGCGGTTCATGTCGAGCGCACCCGTCGGCTTCGGCGGGGCGAAACTCTCTCCGCCATCACCGCGGACTTCTGTCGCCGCCTCGGCGTCGGTCCCCGCGTGCTGCCGGCGACAGATGATCGGTTACGCACCAGATTGCGAACGGATGAGGGATGGCTCGATTTCCAGGATTACTTCGTGCGTCTTCAATGCCGCCCTGTCGTGCGGGAGCTTGCCTTCGAGGGCGCGGAGGATGCGCGCCCTCATCCTGACCTTCTGGGGGCCTTGCGCGACGAACGGCTGCGCGCGGTGATCATCTGCCCGTCCAACCCCTTCATCAGTGTCGAGCCTATTTTGGCAGTCCCGGGGGTGCGCGAGGCTCTTTCCGCCTGTGCGGCGCCTGTCGTCGCGGTTTCCCCCATCATCGGCGGCCGCGCGGTCAAGGGTCCGACGGCCAAAATGATGGCGGAACTCGGAATGACGCCGAGTGCCGCTGCGGCGGCCGAGCGTTACAGCGATCTGCTCGATGGTTATGTGATGGACATCGGAGACGCAGAGGAGGCGGCTCATGTGGCGCCGAGGGTGACGCTTGCACACACCCTCATGACGAATCTCGCAGAGCGCGAGCAACTGGCTCACGTCGTCCTCGAGGCGGCGGACGCGCTTGCCTCCTCGAAACGCGGCCGAGACTTCGTCGCATGACCGGCGTCTGGGCCGTCGTGCCCGTCAAGGAACTTGCGAGCGCCAAGCAGCGGCTGTCGTCATGCCTGAGCCCCGAGGAACGTCGTGCCCTCGCAACGGTCATGCTTGAGGATGTGCTCGAGGCCGCGAGTGCGGTCCATGAGCTTGCCGGCATCCTTGTCGTCACGGTCGATCCGGTCGCGACATCGCTCGCGGGCCGCTACGGCGCGCGCATCGTCACGGAAGGCGCGCGGGACGGCCATACCGGCGCCGTCACAGCCGCCGCGCGCCTGCTTGCCCGCCAGGGCCAAGCAGGCATGATGACAATGCCCGGGGACATCCCGCGACTGTCGTCCGCTGAAATCGCCGCGACGCTTGCGGCGCATCGAGCCGCGCCTGCCTTCACCATCGTGCCCGCGCATGACGATCTCGGATCGAACACGGTCGTCTGTTCGCCGCCGGATGTCGTTCCACTGCGTTTCGGCGAAGACAGCTTCTACCCACATCTCGGCGCGGCGCGAGAGCGTGGGATCGACCCGCTCATCGTCCGCCACCCGGGGATCGGGATGGATATCGATAATCCGGTCGATCTCGTCGCCTTCCTGAGAATGTCGCCGCCTTTATCCACCAGGACGCTTGACTTCCTTGAACAATCGGGCATCGGCCGCCGCCTTCTGGCGACGAACCAGGATTAGGGCGCTATTCCGCTGCGACGAGTTTCCGGGGCGGCGTCAAGATGACGGGAGCTAGGGCGGCGGCGTTCAGCGACGCCATCCGGCGCTCCGCCGGGACCGGGCCGTACAGCGTGGTCCGCTGTTCCGGCGTCCGCCCAAGCGATCGGATAAGGTCCTCCATCGCCTCGGGCGGAAATTCCTGCCCGTGCTCCGTGCCCGCGGCGCGGGAGATGCTCTCGTTCATCAAAGTGCCGCCAAGATCATTGGCGCCGGCCTCGAGGCACGCCGCCGCCCCTTCAGGTCCCATCTTGACCCAGGACGTCTGGACGTTGGTGATGAGGGGATGCAGCGCGAGCCGCGCCACCGCGTGCATCAAAACCGCTTCGCGGAAGGTCGGCCCACGCCGAGCCGCGCCCTTGAGATACATCGGCGCTTCCATATGCACGAAGGGCAACGGCACGAATTCCGTGAAGCCGCCCGTCTCCGCCTGCAAGTCCCGTAAGGCCAGCAGATGCCGGGCCCAGGACAGCGGATGCTCGATATGCCCGTACATAATCGTGGACGTCGTCCGCAGGCCGAGACCGTGGGCTGCCCTTGCGACATCAAGCCACTCTACCGTGTTCACCTTGTCCGAGCAGATAACGGCGCGCACCTCGTCGTCCAGGATCTCGGCGGCGGTGCCCGGCAAGGTGCTCAAACCGGCGGTCTTGAGCTGCGCCAGAAACGACCGAATTGTCAGTCCAAGCGTCGCCGCGCCCTGCGTTACCTCCAATGGCGAGAAGGCGTGAATGTGCATGTCCGGGGCCGCGGCCTTGATGGCGCGACAAATGCCGAGATAGGTCTCGCCGGTGTAGGCCGGATGGATGCCGCCCTGAAGGCAGACTTCAGTGGCGCCTCGTTCCCACGCCTCGATCGCGCGGCGCACGATTTCCTCAAGCGCCAGGTCGTACGGCGCGCCGCGCAGCGCCTCATGCGTCTTTCCCTTGGAAAAGGCGCAGAACTGGCAACGATAGTAGCAGATATTGGTATAGTTGATATTACGATTGACGACGTAGCGGACGATGTCGCCGCTCGTTGCGCGGCGAAGCTCATCGGCCGCGGTAACGACGCGGCGGTAGTCGGCGTCGCGCGCCGCGAACAGCCGCACGATGTCGGGCTCATCCAGGCGGGCGCCGGCGCGGGCGCGTCCGATGATGCGCTGGATCGCCGGATCGACTGAGCGCGCGTGGATCGCCCACATCCGTGGAGTGACCGTCGTACCCGGCGCCCAATTGTCGTCACGCGCGAAGCCCTCGGAGTCGCTCAAACGGCGCGCCTGCGTGGCGATCTCCGGCGCCGACCAGGTCGCCAGGTCGCGTACGTACGAGGGATAGATCGGCAGTCGATGCACCAAGACCTTGCCTTCAGCGGCCGAGCGCTCGGCAAGCTCCGTGACAGCCGGCCACGGCGCCTCCGGATTGACGTGATCCGGGGTGACGGGGGAGATCCCGCCCCAATCATTGATCCCCGCCGCAATCAGCCGCGGATAGACGCCCGGCGACAGGTTGGGGGGCGCCTGGATATTCATCGCGGGCCCCAGGATCAGGCGCGCTGCGGCGATGCTCCAAATGAGGTCGTCCAGATCGGGCTCCGCGGCCCCAGCGAGCTTGGTGCCGGGTTTGGCGCGGAAGTTCTGAACGATGACCTCCTGAACATGCCCGAAACGGCGGTGCAGATCGCGGATGGCGAAGAGCGCTTCCAGGCGCTCGGCCTGCGTCTCGCCGATGCCGATCAGAATGCCAGTCGTGAACGGCACCCGCAGCTCGCCCGCCGCCTGCAGCGTCTGAAGACGCGCCTCGGGCCGCTTATCGGGCGAGCCATAATGAACTCCGCCCGGCTCACACAGCCGCGCGCTGAGGGATTCAAGCATGACGCCCTGGCTCGCCGACACCTTCCGCAGTCCGGCCATCTCAGATCGGCTCATGACTCCGGGATTGGCGTGCGGCAGCAGTCCTGTCTCGCGCAGCACCAGCGCGCACATCGCCTGGAGATAGTCGATGGTGGTTTCGTATCCGAGCGCGTCCAGCGCCTCCCGGGCGGCGCGGTAGCGCATCTCCGGCTTGTCGCCAAGCGTGAAAAGCGCCTCCGTGCAGCCGGCGGCGGCCCCGGCGCGGGCGATTGCGAGCACCTCGTCCGGGGAAAGATAGGCAGACCGTCCGGCGCGAGGCCGCTCGGCGAAAGTGCAATAGTGGCAGACATCCCGGCAAAGATGCGTGAGCGGAATAAACACTTTGCGTGAATACGAGATGTGGCGGCCATGCCCCTCGTCGCGCAGACGTCCCGCTGCCTCGATCAGTTCCGCGAGCGGGGCCTGTTCGAGTCGGATAAAGAGCGCGTCATCGCTCGAATCGCCCATCGTAATCACCTTATGAGGCTGTTCGGCATGCGTCCGCGTCACGTTGGAGGCGGACCGCGAATGATGTTGTATCTCTATGATGTTGCATCTCTACGGCAGATGCAATCCAGTCGGGAACAGGATGCCGCGAGTCCAAGCGGCGCATTCGGGGAGTTCGAATGATGAGGCAGGTGGGAAGACTAGGCGTCTGGTATCCGGTCGATCGTTTGGACGGAGCTGGGATCAGACGCTTGCTGCGAACGGTCGAAGATCTCGGCTACTCGACGTTCTGGTACCCGGAAGCTCTCGGATATGAATCCCTCTCCATCGCCAGCTTCATGCTGGCGAACACGACCCGGCTCATCATCGGCAGCTCCATCGCGAATATCTACGCTCGTGATCCCTTCACCGCCAGGCGCGGCCTGCGCACCTTGTCCGGCCTCTACGATGATCGCTTCATCCTTGGCCTCGGCGTCAGCCACGCGCCCATGGTCGAGCGGGTGCGTGGCCATGTCTATGACAAGCCTGTGCCGACCATGCGCCGCTATCTCGATGGCGTCTACGAGGATCCGTCCAACGTGGACGACTGGCCCGTCGTGATCGCTGCGCTGGGACCGTTGATGCTGAAACTCGCCGCAGAGCGTACGGCGGGCGCTGTCCCCTATAACGTGACCCCCGAACATACCCGCGCGGCGAGGGCCGCCCTGGGGCCTGACAAGCTGCTGGCGGTCGAGCAGAAGGTTTGCCTTCAGACGGACGCGACGGCGGCGCGCGGCCTCGCCCGGCGAGAGCTGCATCGCTATATGAGCCTGACCAACTATCGCAACAACTGGCTACGTTTGGGCTTCACAGAAGCCGACCTTGCCGACGGGGGTTCGGACAGGTTCATCGATGCGATGGTGCTCTGGGGCGATGCGACGACGATTGCCCGCGGCCTGAGGGCCCATCTGGCAGCGGGCGCCACTCAAGTCTGCATTCAGCCGGTCCATGCGGAGGGAGACATGGAAGCACGCGACCGAACCCTGACGGCGCTCGCCGATGTTTGAGCCTTTTGAAACTGCTGTTCACTGCCGATGCGGTCGCGGGGAACAGGCGCTTTGGTCCAGTTTTCAATGGAAAGCGCCCGCGACTAATATCCGCTGTTTCGCGCACTCCCGGACGGCTGGAGTCGACGTAGAGCGGGACATAGCGAATCGAGGAGTCCTGCCGTCCAATGGTCGCCGCGCGACGGCGAGATCCCGCCCTCGCCGCCGCCTTTGATGGGCCACTATTGTCATTGTAGCCAATGCGGCCGACCGAGCAGACCGGTAATCTCATTGCCGGGCAAACTCGACACCAAAAGCGGCGCAATGCGAGGGCAATTTCATGATGAACTGGAAATCCATGGGCCTCGCTGCGTTTCTTATCGCCTTCAGCGCCGTCGACGCTCGCGCCGAATGCCTTTTCAACCCGTTCGAGTTCTTTCCCGATCGCAACGATGTCGTCCATGTCGCGGTTGAGAGCAACGGCAAGGGCCTTTGCGACATCTCGTTCCGCGAAGGGCCGGGCTATCGCTTCACCGACGTCCGCGCGAACCGTTTCCCCCCGCACGGCATCATCGCAACGCTCGGCCGAAACCATTACGCTTACGCGCCGCTGCCTGGTTTCAAGGGCCGCGATCAATTCATGGTCCGCGCCTGCGCGATCGTCGGCGAGCGCAAGGGTTGCTCGACCCTGATTTACGATGTGACGGTCCGCTGAACCGGCCCGATCGGCCTTGGCGCGATGTGCATCCTCGCGCGCCGCAAATAAAGAAAGCCCCAGCCCATGCGGCAACTTCGCCTTGCCCCCGTCCTCCCGCTTCTCGTCGCCCTAGGCCTCGCCGCGACCCCGCGGGCCGAGGTCAGCGACAGCGACACACGCATACCCCTCTTTGAGAAAGGCGAGGCCGACAGCAGGGCGACGCTCGCGGTCTGGTCGCCCGGAATCCGCCGCGCGCCCGTATTTCTCGCCGCACTCAAAGCCAAGACCGCCGAGGACATCGCCGCCTTCGCTAGCGCCGGCAAGACATCGCGCCCACCGGACGCGACTTTCACGCGTTACGAGCAGGAACGGATGGCGAGCGACCGGTTCGAGAGCGTCGTCGTCGTCACCTTCCCCGGCAAACGGCCCGACTATTCGGGCGACAACGATCCGCGCACCTTCGACCTGTCGACCAACAAGGAAATCGGCTGGCGCGACCTGCTGGCGGATACATCGCCCAACTCGCGCGGCGTGAAGGCGGTCTACGACTTCGCCGCGCGTGCGGTCGCCGAGGAATACAAAAAGAAATCGCGGGGAGGCACGAAGGATCCGAGGACGGTGGCGAGCTTCGACGCGGCGCATAAGAGGATGATCGACTGGTTGGCGCCGTCCCTGGACGCGTTGCCGCCCTTCGCGCTGGTTCCCGCGACGGACGGGCGCATCGCCGGCCTGTCGCTCTTCTTCGGCCACCGTTCGGCGCTCGGGGTTCACTATGGACTCGAAATCAACGTCCCGGCGACGATCACGCCGATCGGCGAGCAGTTTCTGCCCGCGAGCGTCCTCGCGCCCTATCTCGCGCCGGCCTATCGCAATCTGTTCGGCGGCAAGGCGGTGCACTTCTCGGACCTTCGGCGCGAGCGCGCGGAGTCGGTGACGACGATCTCCGGTTCATCGGCGGTCATGCTGACGGAGGATCAAAAGCCTGGCAAGACGCTGACGTTCCGCGCCGAGGCACCGGCAAGCTTTTTCAAGGACGATTCGATCGCAGTCGTCGTCGACGGCGTGGCGCTGCGAGAAGCCTCGGGCAAGCGCCCGACCCCGCCGCCCTTCGTCGCCATCGGCAAAGCGGTCCCCGGCGCCAAGCCGAGCGGCGTCGGTTTCGACCTCAGGGTGTTTTCCGTAGCGATCAACTATGAAATCGACGCCTCCGCCCTTGCCTGCAGAGCCGACCCCTTGCATTTTCGTCGCGCGCCCGGATCGCTGGCCGCGGAGGCGCATCTGCTTCAGATCGATATGTTTTATCCGCTGAAGGGGAATTGTCCGGATTGACGTGGCCGTTGCGTGTCCGCCGGCGGAGCCCCAGGCAGGCGTCGACCTGCCCCTCAGCCCGCGCTTGCCCCAGTCACCTCCGGCGGCACGCGGCCTCGCGTGAGCACAAGCTTGCCGTCCTGCAAGCGCCAGACGACCCGCTCGACGCGCGTCGCGCCCTTGGCGTCGATCTTCTAATCGACGACGAGCACGGTCTTGTCTGCGGGATCGAAAAACCAGCTTTCCGCCACGACGATAGCCTCGCTCGCATCCTTCGCGCGCCCGTCGTTGGCGATGAGCACGACCTTCGACTCCGGCCCGAGATCGACGAGCGCCCCGGCGCGGAAGGCGAAGAGTTCGAGGTATGACGACAAATAGCCCTGGGACATCAGGCTGCCCTCGATCGCCATGGCGTCGTCGCCGGTGATCTCGATGGGCCACATGTCGATGATGACGCCGGACGCCCCGAGTTGCGTGAATTCGCGAAATCTCCCGACGGACTTGAGGCCCCCGCCGACGCGCTGGTTCACATGGGCCGAAAGCGGCGTCTCGCAGTGCCGGAGCCATCGACCTGGGCGATGATGCTGCTCGGCTTCGCGGGTCTCGACTACGCGGGCGTCCGGCGCTCTAGCAGAGGAGGCATTTCGCCCGTCGCCTGACGAGGCGCACCAAAGCTGGGATGTCGTTGTGCTGGTATCCCTAGTGGGTCTCCCAGGTCTGCTCGAGAAAGCCGAAGAGTTCGCGCAAGGTTGATATGCTACAGACGCAGATGCGTTGGGCAAAAATCGTCGTTCCAAAAACTTGATTTTCCGGACCATCCAAATGTCCGTTCGGCGTCGATTGAGCCCATACGCTACGCCGTCGGAATGGCCGCTATTTGCGCACAGCCGACGGCCGGAGCCACGTGAAGCGGACGTTGCAAGTCGCGGTGGTGGACGTCGCAGTTGGGGGTAGACCGAATCATTCACGTCAGCGCCGAAATCCGACTGCGCGGAGCCGCTTTCTGTCAGCCTCTCATGAAAAGATTGATCTCTTCGAAGAAGCGGTTGGAAGCCGGCTCATGCTCCAGGAACAAATGGTTTCGTCCGGGCAAGACGATGAAACGGGCGTGAGGGATGCCGGCGGCCACCTGGCGCCCGGCCTCGAGTGGAACCATTTGGTCGTCCCGTACGTGCATCACCAGCGTCTGCGTCTTCACCTTGGAGAGAAGATCGATGATATCGAAATTGTTGACGACCTCGAAATAGCGAGCGGCGCACTCGGAAGAGGTTGTTTTCCGTTGCAGCTCGTTGAAATAGTCCGCCTGCTCGTGCGTTGCACCCGGAATGAATCGCGCGGTGAACATTTGCCGAAAGCTCGGATTGTCCGCGCCCCATCCAAGGCGCATCAGAGTAGTCATCGCATCGCGCATTTCTTTCTCCGCCGGAGCGCGCTTCTTTCCGCCGAGCGCGAACGCGCCATACAGAATAAGGTGCGACACGCGTTCCGGGCGGCGCACCGCATAGGCGACGGCCACGGCGCCGCCTTGGGATATTCCGAGGAGCGGGAAGCGCTCAACGCCGACCGCATCGACGACTGTCTCAAGGTCGGTCACCCAGGCGTCGAGCGAGAGCGTATCGACGTCCCAATCGGACATGCCATTGCCTCTGGCGTCGTACCGAACCAGCGTATGCTCGCGCGACAGCCCGCGAAAGACATGCCGCCAAATCGGGCTTACCCAATCGTACTCCAGATGGTTCAACCAGTTTCCTGACTTCACCAGGAACGGCCCGCTGCCTGAAATCGCATAGGCAAGGCGCACTCCATCAGGCGCCCGGCAATATTTAATCGTCTGCGCCACGTTCGCGGCGTCGGGCGTAGGGGCGTCGTCCGTTTTGTCCACATAATCGATTGCGAATACCTCGACCGCCTTGCCGATGTTTTTCAGTTTTTGCAGACCGAGGGTTCGGAAACCGAGAGCAAGCTTTCCGCTGATCTGATCATAGACGGCCCGGGATATTGAGACGCCGCCGGGCTCGCAGATGCTCTCGAGCCGCGCGGCGATGTTGACCCCCTCGCCCAATATATCATCGCCGTCGATCAGCACGTCGCCGAGATGGACGCCAATGCGATAGACGATCCGTCTCGCCTCAGGCGTATCGACGTTGCGCTCGACCATCATGTTCTGGATCGTAACAGCGCATTCGACGGCGGCGACGACGGAGGGAAACTCGAGCAACACACCGTCGCCCATGGTCTTGACGACCCGGCCGCCGAGACCCGCAACGATCGGAGCCGCCGCTTTGCGATGCTCGCGCACCGCCTTCGCCGTCCCTGCCTCATCCTCACCCATCAGGCTGGAGTAGCCGACAACGTCGACAGCCATGATTGCGGCAAGTTTCCGTGCTTCGCCCATAGTGTGCCTCACGCCGGGTCCACATCAGCGTGGAAAATCAATTTAGCATAATGGTCGTCTGGAATCCTCCGTCTCGATGTCAAGCGTTTCATGCGCACCAGGCTCCTCAGGGGCGGGAACAGACACGCTCGGCCTTTAGCCATGCGCCGCGCTCCGGCGTTTGCGCGGCCCGCTTGGCGGAGGCGCTGCGGCTTTCGAATGGCATCCCGCGCTGCTCTTTCGAATTGGCGGGGTCACGATGACTTGCATCGGGTCATCTGTGGGGGAGACGAGTTCGTTGAACTCGAGGACTCTGACGTCAGCCGAATCAACGTGGAATTCGATCGGCGCCCGTTGGTTCTTGGGTTCGCATCTCGGACAAATGCGTTGGGTCGACTTGGCCCGTTCCCCGTCCGCCAGGGAATGGCCGCTATTTGCGCATTCCGGCCCAAGGCCGGAGTCGACGTCAACGTCAACGATTTGTCTGGACGTATATGGACAGGCGCGCCAAGGTGTTGGCCGAAACCATGCCGGTCCAGACACCAGGTTTGGGAAGCGACGGAGTGAGGCGCCTGGCGCTTCGCATCCTCGTTCGCGCTGTGACGTCCGTCGCAGCGCTGCGCTGGGGATCATGCTCCAATAAACCCCTTAGGAGGAGCCGCCATTTTCAGGGCGATATGGCGGTTCAAGCGGAGACGCGGCGATGTTCGGCAATATCAGGCAGTTCAGTCCCTTTGACGGAATTCTCATCGACGACCGCAACGAGCGACCTTTGATGGTCGCTCTTGCGACGATCATCATGGTTTGGTCGCTCGCTTTCGCGCTGACTTTCGCCTCGGGTCACATAGGCGCGAACTCAGCGTCTTGCCTTAGTAGCGCAGCGGCGGTCACGTCGTCCAACAAATGACGCGTTGAACCAACCGCCAATTGCGCTGGACGCGGCGCGCGGCGAGGGGCTTCGAGACGGCAACGAATGCAAGATCAACGGTCCGCCGCCGCCGTCGCTTTTCCGACGAACAGGTGGGTCGTTGACTGCCTAACGTAAGGGCCGACCGCGGCCCGCCTTCGACGCATCGAATGACGTGCGGGGCACGCCGAGCTGGAGCCATTCGTCGAGTTTTGACCAGCGTCGCCGGCCAGATACGTTGCGAACCGCAATCGCGATGGCCTTTTTCTGGCCGACGAGAACTACAAGCCTCTTGCCACGCGTGACGCCGGTGTAGAGGAGATTTCGCTGCAGCATTGGCGTAATCCTGGGTGAGGGCAGGGATGATCACGGCGGGATTTCGGAGCCCTGGCTCTTGTGGATGGTGGCGGCATAGGCGGGAACCAGCGCGTCAAGCTCGCCGAAGCCGTAGGTCATCGAGCGCCCGCCGAAAGCTGGCCTTGACTTCGCCAGCCTCGGGATCGACGTCGTCGATATAGCCGATGTCGCCGTTGTAGATTTCCTTGTCGTAGTCATTCTCGATCTGCATGACCTTGTCGCCTGGCGCAAAGGTCCAGCCGAAATCGCTCCACTTTGCGTTCGCCGGCGGGGTTCAAGGCTGCCTGCAGCTCGATGCTGAGCGATCGCGCGCCAACGCTGCCGCGGTTCATCGGGCAGAGCACCTGGATGTCGCGGATCGGATTCAAGCCGAAGCGCTTGGGTATACGGTCTTCATCAACTCCAAGATCCGTTGAACGGCGGTCTCGGGATCCTCGGCCGGAACGAAGTAGAAATCGCTTTCGCCGGGAGGCGCGTTGAGACCAGGCATCGCGCCCTGATTGATTCGATGGGCGTTGGTGATGATCCGGCTTGCGGCGGCTTGCCGGAACACTTCGGTCAATCGCACTACGCGCACAGCGCCCGAGCCGATGATGTCGGCCAGCACCTGTCCAGGTCCGACGGATGACAGTTGGTCGATGTCGCCGACGATCAACAGCGCCGCGTTGTCTGGCGTCGCTTTCATGAGCGCTTGCATCAGCGTGACATCGACCATCGAGGCCTCGTCGACGACAAGCAGATCGCACTCGAGGGAACTGCCGGCGTTGCGTTTGAAACCGCCCCCTCTTTGGATCGACCTCCAAGAGCCGGTGGATCGTCTTCGCCTCGACGTCTGTCGCTTCGGTGATGCGCTTCGCCGCTCGCGGCCGGTGGGGGCGCAAAGCAATAATCGCACGCCTTTGGCCGCGAGAAAATCTTGAGGATCGAATTGACGATCGTCGTCTTGCCGACGCGTGGCCCGCCGGTGATCACGAGGGTCTTCGCCATCAGCGCCAGCCGGATCGCAGCCGTCTGACTGTCGGCAAGCTGCAGACCACTCCGCTTTTCAAACCAAGGCACGGCCTTCGCTTCGTCGATCCAGTGCTCAGGGCAGCCTGTCGTTCACGATGCGGATCAGCCGATCGGCGATCGCTTGCTCGGCCCTGTAGAGACCCGCCAGGAAGGTGCAGGCGGTGTCGCCAACCTTGTCGGCGATCACCGCGCCGTCGCATCGTTCGAGTTCGAGGGCCGTCAGAACCGATTCCTTCGGCGCTTCGAGTAGTTCTTCGGCGAGCGCGATCAATTGATCCGTCGGCAGCCCGCAGTGACCCTCATCCAACGCCTCGGTCAACGCGTACGATATCCCGGCGTGCAGTCGGACTGTCATGGCGGTCTTTTCGATACCGAGCCTCATCGCGCGATCGCGTCGGCGCTCTTGAAACCAATGCCCCGGATGTCCCTGGCCAGCCGATAGGGGTTCTCGGCCATGAACCTGCACTGCGTCCGCTCCGTAGGTCTTGAAGATGCGAACCGCCCGGGCGGTGCCGACCCCGTGGCTGTGCAGGAAGACCATGATCTCCCGGACGACCTTCTGCTCGGCCGAGGCGTCGGTGATGCGCTTGGCCGGCTTCATGAGGGCGCCAGCGATCGCCTTTTCTTTTCTTCGAGCGCCACTCTGAGGGTGCCGCGCAAGCGGTCTACCGCTCAATCTGAGCCGAATTGGCTGAATGATGCTTATCGACGCTGCGATCATGCGTGTCAGTTCGAGGTCCATGATCTCGGCGCACCGCTCTCCACCGTGTTTGAGTTGGCGCTCCAGCAGGATGAGCGCATCGGCAGTCATGTCGGCGTCAAGCAATGCGCCGTGCCGGTCGTCTCTTTCGCTGCTGTCAAGCACCAGCCGATCGCACATCGACGTAAGCGATTTACTGGCGCATGGGAAAAGCTGCGCGAACAGGACCTGCGTGCAAATGTACCGCTCCTCAGCGTAGGCGCACTCGCCCCGCTTGATCACCTTGGCCCGGGCGAACTCATAGTCGAGGAAATCTCGCTCGTTCTTGTAAGCGTGCGCTACGATCGGCGATTTTCCAACGAAATCTTTCACTTTCCGGGAGGATCGTCTGGAACCGTGGAGCGTTCTTGAGATCGGCGGGCCGAATCCTGTGGATCTTGATGGCTTCGGGGTTGATTGGCCCACCGGGTTGACCCTGGAGCTCCACGTCTCGCCCTTCCGCCAGCCCTCGCCTTCGCGCAGCATTTCGACGAAACCGACTTCGATGATGATGCCAGGAGCTCTCCAGGGCAAAGGCTGCTTGCGAATAAACACGGCGTCGGTGTGCGCTTGCCAGTCGTCTCCGCGTCGAAGGCGATGTGCCGGTCGAACCCGTCGAGGAAATTCGGCAGGGTACATCGTGGCGCTCCGAACACGCCAATTCGTACGCGTTTTGGTAATCGGCGTCACGGGTCCGAGCGGTTTCGAAAACCGGATTGAGGGCCGACTGGGCGAGGCCGTTGTTTGCTAGCAAGCTAAGTAAATTTCGTCTGGTTAACCAACGGATCAGGTGTTTTGCGATTCGCTGCCTTGCGCCAATTCGCAAGGTGTGTGGCATGCCGGGAAAATCTCCGGTTACGGCGAGCGATGAACAACGCGCCGACCTCTAGCAGGCTGCTGAAAAAGTCGGCCGAAAAGTCGCTGGTGTTTGTTGTCTTTGCATGATTCCCTTGGGTAGGCTTAATTCGCCGAGATAGATGCGGGGCGAGGATCGGACGAGCAGGGCGTTGTTTTCCTACGTCGACATTGAGGCTCGGATCCCATCAGAGGCATCCGTTGCGGGCGATGCGGCGATTGGTCGACGCGGCGCTCGCTGATCTCGACGGGACGTTTTCGGCGCTTTACGAGGGGTTCGGGCGTCCATCCATCCCACCGGAGCGCCTGCTGCGGGCGACGCTGTTGCAGCTTCTCTATTCGATCCGCTCGGAGCGGCAATTGGTCGAACGGCTGGAGTTCGACATGCTGTTTCGCTGGTTTGTCGGGCTGTCGATCGACGAAAAGGTTTTCGACGCATCGACATTCTCCAAGAACCGCGACCGCCTGCTCACGCACGAGATCGCGCAAGGGTTTCTGTCTTCGCTGCTCGCCCTGCCGGAAGTGAAGGGGCTTATGAGCGCCGAGCATTTTTCCGTCGACGGGACTTTGCCGAAGGCCTGGGCGTCGATGAAGAGCTTTCGGCCCAAGGACGGCTCTGGCGAGCCGCCGTCGCCCGGGCGCAACGGGCAAGCGGATTTCCGCAAGACGCAGCGGTCGAACGAGACGCACGCTTCCACGACGGACCAGGATGCGCGCCTGTTCAGGAAAGGCGACGGGCAGGAGAGC
>CAWGBJ010000016.1:0-141887 GCA_963820795.1 uncultured Alphaproteobacteria bacterium | reverse complement strand
CAGCGTTGGCAGGCCTTTATCACGGACAGTTCGCCAACAAAGAGGAGGAACTCCTCCTTTGGCAAGCCCGTCCAAATGTCTTCGGCCCTGTCATCAGGCGCTGTGCGGCCCAGGACGACCTCGTCAAGGACGAAGTTCGGTATGATGCTGGTGTTTGGGCCGCGCGGGATACGGTTGCCGCTGGCGACAGCGTTGCTCACGCAGACCACGTGGTTGACGGCCCGGTTCTTCCACGGCCGCATCAGCCCTGCGGCAGCCGCGGTCAGCGGGCCAAGCGCAGGTCCATAGTGCGCGGTAGCGCAAGGCAAACAGCGCGCGACTGCGGGTCCCTCACATGGCGAGCCCATCCGACGAATCTCTGTCGCGCAGACATGACTGAAGTCGTGCAGCGTCAGCACGAGCCCAAAGCGCGATCCCGTCGGCGATGAGCGGCGCAGTGCGACAGCACTGTTGACGATCCAGTTGTGTGCGTGGACAAACATGGGCGTCTCCTGCCGGGTGATACGTGACAACTCGCGGACACCCAGCGGATTCCGGCAGCGGTGGGTGATGGCTGCGGTTGTTGAGAGACACCGGCAGGCGCATCGCGGCCGTGGCGAACCTGTGCACCCGGACCCCCGAGGTAGGGTTTCTCCTATCCGGACATCGACCATGCGGTGTGTCGCGACCGCTACATCGTGTCCGCGCTCGGCGAGGGTGTTCGCGAGGTTGAAGACGTGGCGCTCCTCGCCGCCGATGTCCGGCGGGAAAACGGGGCTAGCAGCAGGATGCGCATCAGTGCGCTCCGGACGGCACGGTAGAGCCTCTGACAGGGAACGGCTGCAGGGTGACACCGAGGCGGGCCAGTTGGCCTCCGCTGGCGAATACCGGGGGCCGTGTGTATCAGGCGGCAGCCAGTCGGCGCGGAACGGCAGGCGCAGGCGCATGAGCTCACCGCTCCTTAGCAGCCAATAGATCAGCTGCCATGGCACAGGGACAAACCGGCACCGGCGATCTTCTTGTGCCGCAAGGTTCTCAATAGGTCCGTTAGGGTCACCCGTCTCGGATGAGCTACGGAGATCGTTCCGGACTCCGGGGTCGTAGCCGATGCCGAGCAGTGCGATGACCCTCAGGAACCCCGTTCCTCAGCACCCGGCACAGACGCCAGCCCCACCGGCTATGACCGGGACGATTGGCAAGCGGCGGCTTTCGCATGGCTCCAGCCATACCCGCTGGCGGATGTTCGCTGTATACCAAACCTGGCCGAATAGCGCAGCCGCCAGATTCAGTGGTCATGGCTTCGATATCTCGTTAGCCCGGCCGTAGTGCTGAGTGGTCCCCTCGAAGCAGACATGCTTGATAGCACTATGAGGCGTTCCACGGCAGCGTCCTTTGCCGCTTTGAGCAGGCGGCGTGTGCCTTCTACGTTCACTCGCCATATATCAGCGGAGCTGATCAATGACAAATCGTAGGCGGTATGTATCAGGGCATCCGCTGACCGGAGTGCTTCCACTGCTTGCGCGGTGAGTGGCATGCCTAGGTCGTACGAACATGCTTGGCCATGACTTCGGTCCGAGATTCAGACGCTGTCCTGGCGGGAGGCGACGCTGTCGCTGGCGCACGCGCAAGGGAGTCTGCACGCCGGTTTATGCGGGCTCGATCGAGGGTGGGGTCGAAGAGGCCGGGCGCCAGCTGCTTTCCTGCGCGGTTCGCGCCGGGTTCGGGGCGAACTCCCGGGTTCACGCGGTCGGCGACGGTGCGCCCTGGATCGTCGGCCAAATCGAGCAGCAGTTCGGCGACCAAGGCTGCTACCTGATTGATTTCTATCACGTCTGCGAATACCTGGGCGCCGCCTCAGCAGCAATCGCGCCCGACCCGGTCGCACGCGACGCCTGGATCGAGACCCAGAAGGAGGCGCTCAAAGACGGGCGTCTCGACGCCGTCCTGCAGGCGCTCGCCGGACATTGCGAGCCTCCCGAAGCCGACGACGAGCACGCGCCCGTGCGAACCTGCCATCGCTACCTCCGCGCTCGCGCTGACCAGTTGAACTATCCCCGGGCCCTGGCCGAAGGACTGCCGATCGGCTCCGGCGAGGTCGAAAGCGCCCACCGCTTCGTCGCCCAGCAACGCCTGAAGCGGCCCGGCGCCTGGTGGCGCGTCAAGCATGCCGAACACATGCTCGCCTTGCGGATAAATCGAATCAACGGCGACTGGGACGCCTACTGGAAAGCCCTCGCCCTGCAACGCGGCGCTGCCGCCAATGACAACAGCCCCAACAAATCACTATGCCGCACCGCCTGAGCGCATCACTTTGGATCGCACCCGCTACCGAAGCAGCCTCGGCATCCCTCGGCATCGCATGCTATGGTGTAATTTTGGTTTGGACTAGAAATCTGAGAAGATGCTCGCGGGTCTGGCTGATCTGAACGCCGGCAATGACAAGTGAGACTCCTCCCTATGATAGCGATCGTGATCCATTTTTTTACATCTATCATCCTAGCGTGAGCGGGAGACCCCCCGGCTATGCCGGGGAGGCAGTAGCAGTTTGACGTTTCCGGCAGTCCACCAGCGGAGTTCCAGCGTGAGCAGCCACGCACACGAAAGGAACTCCACCGATGGACGAGTACGAGAGCCTAAGCCACACGATTTGGGACTGCAAATATCGCGTTGTCTTCATTCCGAAGTGTGGACGTAAGACGCTGTATCAGGAGTTGCGCCGGCATTTGGGCGAGGTGTTCCGCAAGCTCGCGGTTCAGAAGGAATCGAAAGTTGAGGAAGGGCATCTGATGCCCGATCACGTGCACATGCTGCTTTCGATCCCGCCGAAATACGCGGTGTCGCAGGTGGTCGGATTCATCAAGGGTAAGAGCGCGATCCACCCGGCCAGGGTTTATGGAGAGCGCAAACGCAATTTTGTCGGGCAACACTTTTGGGCCAGGGGATACTTCGTGAACACGGTCGGGCGCGACGAGCAGGCGATCCGCGCTTATATCCGCAACCAAGAGAAGGAAGATCAGAGGCTCGAGCAATTGAACCTTTGGCGTTGAGTAAGCCACCTCGGGTGGCTCCAACTCAAGGGGCCGCGTCAGCGACCCCTCCTGCCGCTTCGAGCGGCTCACGTCCTAAAGCCCCCGGCTTTGCCGGGGGATACTTACCGTCGCGTTCAGTAGCGGCCCGACATTATTCAGTAGCTGCCGCCGACAGACGCGGCGGGCCCTCCAAAGCTATAAGTCAGGCCAACGCGTATCACGTCCAACGTCTGATCGATCGTGTGATTAAAATAAGTATAATCGGAGTAACTCTTTGATCCCCAATTGTATTTTCTAAATTCCGCAAAGCCAGATATGTTATTCGTGAACTTCCATTCTAAGCCGACGCCGAGATCCCAACCGGTCTGCATACCGGAGTAGCCGAGCGATTCGTTTGACCATACCTGCTCGATGGTATGGTGAATATCAGCAAAGGTGAGGCCGCCGATCCCATAAACGAGCGCAGGGCCGACCGTGACGCCGGCGCGTGCGTCAATTGAGCCAAATTCATTGATGGAAGCCGTCACGGCGTAGGGGTCACTGTAAGCGGACCCCTTGATGTTGGCGAAATCATATCCGGCTTGCGCGCCGACAACGATAGCCCCAATTTGATAGTTGTAACCGACGTTGGCACCGCCAAACGGCCCTGTGTCGCCGAACCCCTTGTTCCACCCGCCGATATAAACGATCGTGCCATCCCATGCGGAGGCGCCTTCGAGTGAGGCGTAGAAGCCGATCCAGGTTAAAGCAGGCGCGATGACGCGAGCGGGATTGGCGGAGGCATAGGAGGCGCCCGAGCAGAGCGAGGCGTCGCCCACGCACAGCGAAGCGAAATCGACTGGCGTCGAGCTCAGGCTCGCCCGATTGGCGCCGCCCGCCTTCCTCACCAGCGCTGTCTGACCCGCACGGTTGAGTTCGACGCAGTCGCAACGCGCGCCATGCGCGCCGCCCGCGGCGCTTGTGCAATTTCGCACCTGTTGCTCGAACGTGACGCCGCGCCGACGCGGGCAAACCAGGGCCTCGCCCTCGACCAGTGTGACGCGCGAGAGCGCGCTACGCGCCTCGATGTCGAGCACCGTCCCGCGTACGCCGATCGCGGCGGTCGGCGTCGAGATGACATAGGCTTTCTTACCGAGCGCGCCGGTGGTGAAGCGGAACACGCCCTTGGCCAGGTTGACCGCCATCTTCTGCTCGTCTACCTCGCCCGCATAAACGAATTGGTCGAGCGTCACCCGCGAAATCGGTCCCATCGCTAGATTGGTTGAATCGAGAAAGACAAGTTTCGCCGTCGAACCCTCGCCGGTGCGGACGAGCTCGTTGCGAAAGACCGGGTCTCCGGCATTGAGGGGGGCGACGGCGCCGGAGAGTTCGCGGGAGACCATGCTGTGAGACTCGGCGGTCGCGCCGATGTTCTGCTGCGCGCGAGCGCCGCCGCCGGCCGACAGCGCGCAAGACCCCAATACAGCGAAAAAGAGCCACCGCAAGTAAGGAATTGCCCCCTCCCGTTCTCGGGACCTCTGCGAATTCACCTTAATAATTATTCGAGCGAGTTCTGGAAAGTCAATACTTTGGCGCTCTTTCGGCAGGAATTCGTAACTCCCAAGCCCGGGTGAGTCCGAAATGTCACAGGTGGCTTGAAAAGGTCTTTGTTCGGTTGATCTTTCGAGACCGCGGGCGGCGAATCAAAATCAACGGGAGGATGGTTCTTCCAGCCGAAGTCGAGGACTTGATCGCCTCGCTGAGACTCCAGATCGCGACGCTTAAGGCTAAAGTGGCGGAGCTTAGCCGGCGATTGGGGCGGGACAGTTCCAACAGTTCCAAGCCGCCTTCGAGCGATGGATTGAAGAAGAAGCCTCGCGTTCCCGGCAGCCTGCGCGGCCGCTCGGGCAAGGCGAGCGGCGGGCAGAAGGGCCACAAAGGGGATACGTTGCGACAAGTCGCCGATCCGGATTGCGTGATTGAGCACACGGCGTGCGCCTGTCGCCATTGCGGTTCGCCTCTCGATCCGCAGGCGGCGGTCAGGATCGAGAAGCGCCAGGTGTTCGACCTTGCCGAGCGGCCGCTGGTGGTCACCGAACATCAGGCGGCGATCTACCGCTGCGCCTGTTGCCGCGGCGAGACGAAAGCGGCGTTTCCCGATGGCGTGGTCTCGCTGACCCAATATGGCGAGCGCCTCAGGGCGGCGGCGATCTATCTCAATGTCCAGCAACTTCTGCCCGAGGATCGGGCTGCCCAGGCGCTCAGCGATCTCTTCGGCGCGCCGCTGATCTGTCCGGCCAGCATCGTCGCCTGGGTGGGAAAGAAGGCGCAAGCGCTGCGGCAAGTCTACGCGTTCATCGGCGTCCGGGTGGCCGAGACGAGGGTTCGCCATCTCGACGAAACGGGGTTTCGCATCGCCGGCAAGCTGCAATGGCGGCACACGACCTCGAGCCTGGCCTTCACCTTCTATCGCGCCGACGAAAAACGGGGCGCGATCCCGGAAGATTTGCACGGAGGCGTCATCGTGCACGACCACTTCCTGCCTTACCGCCGGCTCGACACGGTCGCGCACGCCTTCTGCAACGCTCATATCCTGCGCGAACTCAACAGCCTGATCGAGTTCGACAAGGAGGCCTGGGCCGAACTCATGCGCGATATGCTGCTTGCGGCCAACCTCGCGGTGAACAAAGCGCGCCAGGCGGGCGCGGCGGCGCTCGCCCCGGCTGAACTCCAGGCCCTCCTCGAGCGCTATTGGGCGGCGATCCGGCTCGGCCTCGCCTTCCATCGCCAACTGCCCAACCTGGAGGCGAAAGCCAAGGCGCGGGGCCGAACGAAGCACCGGCCCGGCCACAATCTGCTGCAAAGACTGAAAACCTTCCAAACCGAAACCTTGCGCTTCCTCACCGACTTCGACGTGCCCTTCACCAATAACCTGGCCGAACAGGACCTGAGGATGATGAAGGTCAAAATGAAAATCTCGGGCTCGTTCCGAACCCTCGAAGGCGCTCAAATCT
The DNA here is from genome assembly GCA_963820795.1 of uncultured Alphaproteobacteria bacterium. Taxonomy (GTDB): domain Bacteria; phylum Pseudomonadota; class Alphaproteobacteria; order Rhizobiales; family Beijerinckiaceae; genus Roseiarcus. The sequence goes on along the minus strand of CAWGBJ010000016.1, from coordinate 135,886 downwards.
TCGCAACCCTCAGATCCATCGTTTCAACCGCGAGAAAGCACGGCTGCAATATCCTCCGAACTCTCGCCGCACGCCCGGATCGGAATTCTGGAATTAAAGGAATTGCAACCCCCAAGCCGTCGGTTGGGCGGAGAGGGCGTGGATGAAGGTGGCTTGGTTTGCGGCGCGGGTTTGGAGGATTTTCCAACCCTGCTTTTGGGCGGTGGCTATGGCGGCGCGGAGGCGTGCGAAGGTGCGCGCGCCGGCCATTGTTCGGAAGCTGCCTGAGATTTTTCATCTTGACCTTCATCATCCGCAGATCCTGCTCGACCTGATTGTTGGTGAAGGGGACGGTGAAGTCATTGAACTGGACCCAATTCGTGCGACCACTGGGGGTTGGATAAGGGCTAATCTGGCCTGCCCTGTCCTTCAAGAATCAAGCAGCTTCTTGCTGCTTCTGCCTCTGCTGTGGGTATATGGACAACGCGTTTGCGTTGTCCAAGGAAGCGGCATATCCACAGCCCTCGGGGCCGCCTCGATTTTGTCGATTCCGGCGTGCCACACCGCCATCGGCATCTGGTTGATCATGATGGCTGGCCGTTGAAGGTCATGCGGCGTTGGGTTTGTTTGCCGCGGCGACCTGGAGGGATTTTTCGCGCGCGAGTGGGAGCGCGTCAAGGAAGGTCTGCATGGGGGTCTTTCCGAAACACCACTTGCCCTTATGGGGCCTGGCCTGGTTGAACTCGCGCCTCCAGAGATCGAGGTCGGCCTCGAGGCCCTCGATCGTCCCCGAGAGCTTCTTGCGGAAGGCGATGCGATAGAACTCGTCGAGCATAGTCTTGTGGAAGCGTTCGACGATGCCGTTGGTCTGCGGGCTCTTGGCCTTGGTTCGGGTGTGGTCGATGTTCTCGACCGCGAGATAGAGCTCGTATTCGTGGCGGTCGTGGGTTCCGCAATATTCGGTCCCCGGTCGGTCAGCACGCGCTGCAGGGGAATGTCGTGCTATTCGTAGAACGGGATCACCGGTTGTTGAGGAGATCGGCGGCGTCAGCGGCGTCTTTCGGTCGTAAAGCTTGGCGAAGCCGACCTTGGCGTAGGTGTCGACGAAGGTCTGCTGGTAGACGCGCCCGACGCCCTTCAGGGTCCCGACATAGAAGGTGTCCTGGGCGCCGCAGTAGCCGGGGCAATCGGAGACGAACTCGCCGTGGGCCTCCTTGTCGGCCTTGGCCTTTTCCAGGGCTACGACCTGCGCCTCGGTCAGGATCAGACCCTCCTGGGCCATCTTGGCCTCGAGCGCTTTCAGCAGGTGCTTCATGATCTGCAGATCATGGCAAAGCCACGAGCGCACCCCGAGCGGCGAGATCGCCATTCCCTGCCATACAACCGGTGCGGTACGGTACCGCTCGGGCGGCCGAGCCAGCTTCGTCGTCTCACGAAGGCGCAGCAGCGTCGAAGCCGTCGACGGCCAAGCGTTTCAAGTCATATGCGTGCTGCGCGCCTTGCGGCGCGACGACCCCGATCTCGGCCATGTGCCCGCGCAAGGCGTTGAGGAGGACGTGCATTGGCCGGCAAGGAGTTCGCGCGCCCGCGGGCACATGAGCTCTGCTTGGTTGCCGATCGACCGCACCGGAACGAACCGCTGGCCCGGCCGACCCGCCGCCTCGCAGATCGCCGCTGCGTCGGCCGCGTCGTTCTTGTTGCGCCTGACATAAGGGTTCGCATGCGCCGGCAGGATCAGCTTGATCTCGAAACCGAGCGCCAGCAATTTGCCGCGCCCAGTGATGGGCTGATGAGCACGCTTCCATCGACGCCACGCATAACGCGAGCTTGGCGAAGAATTGCGGTAAGCCGCGCGCCGCAACTTGCGCGCGATGACGACCTCGCACCTCGCGTCGACGTCGTGAACCTGGAAGACGTTTTTCGCCAGATCGAGCCCGACGGGCGTGACAGCAGCGAAATTCCGGATAGACTTGCCCATGGACGGCTTCCCTTCAGATGGGGGGTTCGACAACGAGCATCTTGGCACGCTGATGCCGTTCGGGGCGCCGTTCACCCCATCAGCAATCAACCCGGTTCATACCCGTCAGGTAGCTCGTCGGTTTCCTACCCGGGTCCCAATTGCGCATGACTTCTGCCAGTCCTTGATGATTGTGACTCACAGAGGGGATTCCTGGTCAGCCTCGGCGGATCATGTATAAACCGTAACGCGGCCACGACGCGTTATCAAAGTCCAAGAAAAGGCAAATTCAAGTGCCTTAAACAGCTTAGCAAATCTCGCTCCCTTCCGCCTTCGTCCGGACCCATGATTTATTCTCTTCCGAGGATTTCGAGTCTCTGATCGATGACGAATTTTGTGCCTGTCAATCGCGCCCAGCATGCTGCAAAAGGCTGGCGACGGCCTGCCGGCTTTGCCCATGCGGCAACGGAAGCCATCGTTCCTCTGGTTGGCGCGGAGTTTGGCAAGGCGGCGATGGCCATGCCGATCGCGTTTGTTGCGCAGTCGGGACGATACCAGCCGGTGGCGCTGATGTCGCCGATCGCCGGGCGCAATTTGTTTGTCGGTCCGGCGGGGCAATGGCTTGGCCGTTATTTGCCTGCCTTCTTGCGCTGCTATCCTTTCCGTCTCGGGCTTGCGAAGGGAACCGAGCAATCGGTCTTATGCATTGACGAAGAGAGCGGATTGGTCGTTGACGCGGATCAAACCGAGGAAAGCTTCTTCGACGCCGACGGCGCCCTGTCGGCAGCGACCAGGGCCATTCTCGACATCCTTGCGGGTATCGAGCGCGAGCGCATCCCCACCGATCTGGCGATCGCGGCGCTTGCGGATGCATCGGTCATTCAGCCCTGGCCGATCAAAGTCAGCGCGGACGGAACCGCGCAGCCGTTGAATGGACTCTTCCGCATCGACGAGTTGGCCTTGAACGCCCTGGATGACGAAGCCTTTCTTAAGCTTCGCAAAGCCTCGGCGTTGCCGCTTGCCTACATGCAACTTCTTTCGACCGGTCAAATTGTCCTGTTCGAGCAGCTAATCCGCCTGCAGCAGCAATTGGCCCCGCGCCCGCAACCGCAGGTCTCGCTCGACGAGCTGTTTGCGGCGGCGGAGAGCGAGACGATACGCTTTAACTGAACAGTAGCGCATGATGCGATCTGGTTGAACCGTCGTCGTCATTGCGAGGAGCGCAGCGACGAAGCAATCCAAGCGCCGAACGGCGCTGGACGCTCACCTGGATTGCTTCGCTTCGCTCGCAATGACGGATCGGAGTGGACTTGAATTCAGACGAAGCGGACCGGGAGCGTTATTGCGTTTCTCGAGCTTACGCCGGCTGGACCCGCCATGGTAGAAGAACCCGCGGGGCCGAAAGTTTCTCCGAAAATGAGGCGTTGGGTGAACGAGCGTTTTGACATGGCCGATGATGCGCGCGCCGAACTGCATGCCCTCGCTCAGCGTCTCGAACATATGGAGTTCGAACAAAGAGCCCCTCCTGGCGGCGACGATTTGTCCCCGCCTCGCGAGGCGAAGGTTCGCCAGTCGTTTACGAGTAGAATCGGCGATTTCTTTTTCAGCCTGTCTCGTTTGCCTCAGACCCGGCGTCGCCTCCTGCAGCTGGAAGACCGCGTCCTGGCGCTGAACGGCCAGGTATCCGCGGTCGCTCGGGGCCTTCGCGCCCTTGCGGAGCACGCCGCGCTCAAGAGCCAAGTCGACGAAATATCACGCTTCGCTTCGCGGGAACAAGCGGCGCTCAAAACGCAGGTCGACGAAGGCGCGCGGCTTGCGTTTCGGGAGCGCGTCGCGGTTGACGTGCAGATCGTCGAGGTCGCAAGCCGGGTGGATGAGCTCAAGCGCGTCTTGCAAACGGAACGAGCGACCCGGCAGAGGGCCTTCACCGACTTCGAGCGGCGGCTGACGCTAAGGGGCTTGAAATCGGCTCCCGCTGAATCCGAAACCGAATCCGGGGACGTTGCAGCGCCTACGAGCGTTTGGTCCCTGCTCGAAACTTTCTACTTCCTGCTGGAAGACCGATATCGGGGCTCGCGTGAAGAGATCAAGCAGCGGTTGCTGGTCTACCGGAACGACTTGCGCGCCGCACGCGACCGAACCGGAGTCACATGGCCGGTCATCGACATCGGTTGCGGCCGCGGCGAATTGCTCGAGGTCCTCGCGGAAGAGGGCTTCCGGTGCATCGGCGTCAACTCCAACGACACCCAACTTGAGACCGCGCGAAAGCACGGCGGGGCTGTCGTCCACGGCGACGCCCTTGAATATCTTCGTTCGCTCGAGGCGGCCAGCGTTCTGGCGGTAACTGGCATTCATATTGTCGAGCACATTCCATTCCGTGACCTTGTCCGATTGATGCAGGAAGTGGTCCGTGTCCTGCGAAAAGGCGGCGTCGCTATTTTCGAGACGCCAAATCCACGCAATCTGATCGTCGGCGCGACGACGTTCCATCTCGATCCGACGCATATCAAGCCTCTCCCGGCCGAGGTTATGCAGATTCTGCTTGAAACCGTCGGCTTTGACCGAATCGAAACGCGGCCTCTGCACCCCTCGGACACGCTCGAAACGATGGTCAAGCAGCGCAATCTCGACCGCGACCTGGCCAATCTGCTTTTTGGTCCGCAGGACTATGCCGTCATCGGCCTCATTGAATAGCCATCATGCGGATCGCGATTCTCACGACCCAATGCCCCTTCATCGTTGGGGGCGCCGAGCTTCATGCGCGCGGCCTGGAGCGGGCCTTGAGAGAGGAAGGTCACGAGGCTGAAATCGTCTCGATGCCGTTCAAGTGGTACCCCGCCATGACGATTCTCGACCACATGCTGGCGGCGCGTTCGATCGACGTGTCGGAATTCAACGGCGTGCCGATCGACCTCGCGATTTGCCTGAAATTTCCGGCCTACCTCATGCGACATCCGAACAAGATCTTCTGGATTTTGCACCAGCATCGGCAATCATACGATCTGTGGGACAGCGGCCAGAGCGACCTCTTCGACAGTGACGAGGGCCAAATCGTGCGCGACGCGATTCGCGCTGCGGACAACGCGGAACTCGGCGACAGCGCGCGCGTATTCGCGAATTCAAACAATGTCGCCAAGCGGTTGCTCAGCTACAACGGCGTCGCCGCGACGCCGCTCTATCACCCTCCGCCGCTCGCGGGCCGCCTGACCCGCGGCGACTTTGGCGATTATTTTTACTACCCCAGTCGGATCTCGCGGGCGAAGCGCCAGGACTTCGTTTTGCGTAGCCTGGCGCTATGCTCGGGGAAGATCCGAGTGATCTTCTCGGGCGCGCCAGATGACCCACAGTATGGAGCCGAACTGGAAGGCCTCGCACAAGAGCTTGGTGTCGATGATCGCGTCGAGTGGAGGGGCTTCGTTACCGACGAAGAAATGATCAAGCTCTATGCCGGCGCTCGAGCGGTTCTGTTCACGCCGATTGACGAAGACCTGGGCTATGTCGCCCTGGAGGCGATGCTCGCGGGGAAGCCGCTCCTGACGCTTTCAGATGCGGGGGAGCCCGCCGAATTGGCGCGGAACGAAGTCGAAGGGTTGGTTGTCGCGCCCGAGCACGCGGCGTTAGCCGAAGCAATGGCTCGTCTCGCAGGCTCGAAAGAACTGGCCAAAAAAATGGGCGAGGCGGGGCTCGAGCGGTATCGTGATCTTGACGTTTCCTGGGCGAAAGTCGTCGCGAAACTGACCGCCGTCCGGGCCAAAACTTCGCCTGTTGCAGGAGATCTCGTCGCCAGCCTCGCCGCGGTTCGACCGAGTGAGGAAGGCGGCGAGGGGCAGCCAACGTCGGCGGCGCCCGACTGGACAAGGAAGCCCCAGGAATCGACGAAGAAGGCGCTTGACGAGTTTGGCCGCGCGCTACGACTTGGGCGATCATCTCGTGCGCCATCGAGACTACTATGAGACTCACTGGCTGCGATATCGGGCGACGCTCGACCTCCTTCACCGCTCGGGCGTGAAGCCGCGGCGAATTCTCGAGCTCGGCGCCTCGGCGCCCTACGTGTTCAGCATCCTTCTCAAGGAGGCCTTTCCCGACGCGGAATTGACGGCAGTCCAGGAAGCTCCCGCTGGTCTAAACTGGAACTATGAGATTTGCCGTCGCAATGGCCCAGCAACCGACATCCACCTCGCCGTCTCTGGTCTCAATATCGAAACGACGCGGCTGCCTTTCGGCGACGGCGAATTCGACCTCGTAATTGCTATGGAGGTGCTTGAACACCTGGCGATTGACCCTGGTTTCGTCATACGCGAGACGAGGAGGGTTTTGCGGGAGGAGGGGACTTTATTGGTCACCACGCCCAATCTTGTCTCTCTTCCCGGGGTGTATCGAGCGCTCAATGCCGAATCGCCCTATTCCTTCGGCCGATTCGTGCCTTGGAATGGCAGCTATGGTCGGCACAATCGCGAGTACACTCCGCTTGAGGTCGAAGGCCTCGGTCGCTACGCGGGCTTCGAGACCGTCAGTCTTGAGACGATAGACGTTTATCCTCGGGAGGAGATTCCAAAACATCTTGTGCAATACATGATGGAACATAAAAAATCACTGGAATTACGCGAGCAGAATATATTTTATTTTGGACGAAAGAGTTCATCCATTAGATCAGGACCCTGTCCGGCGCAACTTTACTCAGCCGATCCCTCGATATTCTCGGGCGAGATCGAGCTCCAACGAATGGCCACGACGGCAGACGGCTTCCTCATCAGGATCGCCAATGCCAGTCCTTTGCACTGGATGTCGAGGGGTCCCGATCGTATCCGCGTCACGGTCGATCGTATCGACCAGAGCGGTCGGCTGACGGTTGACGCCCTTTCGATTGATTTGCCGCGCGATCTTCAACCCGGCGAAGCCCTCGAGATCCCGATCCGGGCGATCAGGGGGACGGGCGTCAGCGCCTGCTGGCACGAGATCGGACTTTATGCGGAAAGCATGGGCCCCTTCAAAGGTGCGGGCCGCACGAAGGTGGCGAGCATCTTTGCGGACGATCTGCAGCCGGCGCCGGATCTGCAAGCCGACGGCGATGCGGCTTAACTGGTTCTCGCCCCTTTTGGCCGAGCGTACCGATATCGCGCACTATACCGCGCGACTCGCCCCAGCGCTGATGCGCCGATTCCAGACGGTATTTTGGACCGACCTCCAAACCGGCCGCTTAGAGATGCCGGCCGGCGCGGACGTGCAGATCTTTAATGCCGCCAGGACCCGAGAACGCAAATTCAAGGAGCTTCTCTTCGGCGGGCTAAACATCTACAATTTGGGTAACAACCCTCAGTATCACACTGGGATTGCGGATGTGGCGCGCAGAGTTCCAGGCCTTGTGGTCCTTCATGACACACGCCTACACGACTTCGTTTTCGTCAATTCGAGCCATGATACCCCTCCCTTTTCTTCCTATCTTGATTTGGCGCGTAGGCTTTACGGAGGGAATGGCGAGGCCGTGGCGCGTAGGAATATACAGAGCGGAGGGCGCACAATTAGCGAAGTTCTCGAGCGAATGCCTTTCGTTGAGGCTTTTATCGGCAATGCGCTCGGTGTGATCTGCCACTCTAAGCAGGCAGCCGCAGACTTGCGCGACCGCTCGGACGCACCCATCCTCACGCTGCCTCTTCCCTTCAGGTCTTTGGCCGCCAAGCCGCAGATTGAGCGAAGATGGGCCGCGCCGTGGCGCTTCGTAATGTTTGGATATATAAACCGTAATCGCCGGCTTGAAAGCGTTCTTCGCGCGCTGGCCGCTTGGCGGGGCGCTTCCGATTTTCGCTTTGACATATACGGGTCTCTTTGGGACCAGCCGCTGATCGAAGAACTCATCGCTGAAAGCGATCTCGGGGCACGCACGACCATACATGGCTTCGTCTCCGAGCAGGAGCTCGACGCAGCCATTGCGTCAGCCCATCTGGCTTTCAACCTGCGCCATCCAACGATGGGGGAGGCCTCAGGCGGGATCCTACGCACCTGGGCCCAGGCTACGCCGGCGCTTGTCACCGACTTGGGCTGGTACGCCGACCTGCCGAAGTACGCCGTACGGAAAGTCTCGGTAGACAATGAGATTGCCGACATTCGCAGCGCTCTGTCGGATCTCGTGACAACTCCGCTCGCCTTCGAGCAGATCGGTCTCTCCGCACGTAAGCTGCTGGAGGACGAACACTCTCCAGAGGCGTACGTAAGTGGGCTTGCCGCCGCGCTCGATGACCTCCCGAATCTTTTGACCCGTTTCGTCAGCCGCCGCATGCTTCTGAATGTTCGGACAAGCACAAGCTCACACGACGAGCGGCGAATCCTGTTGGAGCGTGCGAGTGAACGGATCCCAGCCATATTTTCCGCCTCGAATTGAGTGGGCGCGCAGCATAGGGCGCGGTGATCCGCCCAAGGCGGACGTTTGGCCGCGGTAGCAGCGGGGACGAATCGCAAGTGACCAACATCAAGAGATCAATATCTAAGCGCGTAACAGCTCTGAAACAGAGACTTAAAACTCAGCCTCATGAGGAGATCTCGAGCGGGAAGCCACCGAAGGAGCCTGCTGTACAACAGCCTTTCTCCCAACTCATTGGCCGCTTCGGCGCGGCGCCTCCGATGCATGTTGAGGTTGACCTTTCGGATCACGACCTCGATGTGATGTTGAGGCGAACGGCGCTAGCTTGGCAGAAACTGGGGGAAGCCGATCCGCATTGGTCCGTCTTATCATGGGACGAGTTCCACTCCGGAACTCTGGAAGAGAAGAGTTTCTATGCTACTGCGGAATACGACCTCCGAGTGTTGATGTCGTATTTCGAGCGGGCTGGTTATTCACTTGATCAAGTAGTTGATGCGATTGAATTGGGATGTGGCGTCGGGCGAATTACAGCCGGACTCGCTGCTAAATTGACTTCGGTTGTGGCTGTCGACATTTCTGCGTCTCACCTGAAGCTTGCCGAGGAATATCTCTCAAAGCGGGAGATCAGAAACGTTCGCCTGTTGCGGCTTACCTCAACCTCCGGGTTAGAAGAGCTCCCCCCATGCGATCTATTTTACTCTGTTATTGTTCTGCAGCACAATCCGCCTCCCGTGATTGCGAAAATACTGAGACACGTGCTCACAAAAGTGCGTGTCGGAGGCTTTGCGTTTTTTCAAGTTCCAACGTATTGCGCTTCTTATAGCTTCTCACCCTCAGCCTATAAGTATGACCCATTAGATCGTATGGAGATGCATGCGATACCCCAAAAAGAAGTACTCGGAATATTGGACGACGCGGGATTCCGACTGCTAGAGCTGCAAGAAGATGGGGCGGTGGGAGATTCGAGTATGGCTTCACATACATTTTTTGCTCGAAAGAGATAGTGTCCAGATGCGCCTAAAGGTCGGACTGTCTGCCGAATTGGCTGTTGCCGTTTCGTGTTCGCCGAGTTAATCTCGCCAATGGAGGACCCGATCGCCTTGGTCGTCACCTTGTCAGGCGGGACCTAGACCAAAAAAAGTATAGGATCCCTGTCGGCCAGTGTAAGTATCAACGACAACTTCTCTAACTCTAAGGCCTAGCTTTTCAACAATTTTGAAGATTTCATTCATAGGTAAGCTGTGCATGTCCATCTTATCTGGCGCAGACAGAAGATGATCTCTAACAGAAAACTGGTATCCGGGAAAAAAGGTCTGAGTTTGAAACAAAAAGCCGCCGCCCTTACGTATCTTCGATAAGACCAAATCAAGCTGATATTTTTGTACGGGAGGCGGATTGTGTTGGAGGGCCAGCACCGAATAAAAGAAATCAAAGTCACTGAGCCTTTGTAGTTCGTCAGGCGAGCGGACTAGCAAGTATTCTATGTTAGTGATATTTGCTTGTTTCGCCTTGATTTCGCATTCGCGAATGTTACCGTCCGAGATATCAATAGCGATTACCTTATCGAACCGTTTTGCGAGGTGTACGGTGACGCGACCAACTCCGCAGCCAAGTTCAACGCAAGTTCCGCGTCGAATAGCGGCGTTGTTGCGACTGCAAAAGGCGTCGACAAGGTGCGCAAAATCGTAGCCAGTGTCGAAAAATCTCGCACGAGCGCTTTCGTCAAGTTGAGCGGCGCGATATTCATCATGAGTCAAAACGGACCAAAAAGGTTCTTCATCGCCGAGTGAGCGCCATTGAGCCCTCAGCCGGGCAAAAAGGGCTCTTTGCTGCGCTTCAGTGACGTCAACGTCGATGCGGCTCCTGTCCGAAAGACCCTGGTTGACCCCCGAGAGTGGAAAACGATCGCCTTTGAGGATGCGCCCGAGAAAACAGGACTCGAATTCGGGAGAGTTGATAAATTCGCCAAGAAGGTCCTCAAGGGCCGCAACCCGTGTAATCGTGTCTAGGGTGACACTGTCGCTTTCGGGTTCGCGTTCAAGGAATGCGCGATAGCAGGCTCTAACGACTTCTTTATCTAGCATGAAATTACGGCCGAGCAGGGGAGACGCGAGAGTCCTAGCCGGGTGTGTCGTGATGCGCAACGGCTGGGTCAGCGTCCAGGGCTTTGCAAGCTCGGACGTCAGGTCGGTCCCACCGATCGATCAATTCAGTGGGCCGGATCGGCCATTGCGCATAGTCGGCCACTCATGCTAGGGGCCGCGTGCAAAAACGCTTTTGGGAGGTGATCTGGTCGCATGGGCGCAAGAATCCGCCAGCGAAGCGATCCCTAGGAGTAGGGTGGGGCGCTAGTCCCACAGGGGCTTTTGGAAACTCTGTCGCCTTGGGCACATTGGGGTTGTATACGCAGAAAATGGGACATGCGATGCAAGCGGATATTTTCCTCGGCCTTGGCCCAGTTTGTCTAGGCTTGGGCTAAGATTGCCTAGGTTTGGGTTTAGCCTTTGGCAGAGAGCCGACGCCGCAGTGTTGAAATCAGTGAATTGTTTGTGGTAACAAGTCGGTGGGATCTACTGATATGAGTCCGGTTTTACATCGTGACAATCAAGCGGTCTTGACGGCGGGACTTCGGGCGATAGTTCCAGTATTTTTTACTGCAATATTCTTTGGTTTTTTTATAAATTTGTTGCTTTTTGTTAGTCCACTTTATATGCTGCAAATCTATGATCGGGTCATTACGAGCCGTAGCGAAGTAACTCTGCTCGGGCTTACTGTCATAGCTGCCTTTCTGATTTGTATATACGCTGTGTTGGAGACTTTGCGCTCTCGATTGCTCGTCCGCGCTGGTCTCTTGTACGACCAGAATATTGCCGAGCCTGTATTTAACGCGGTCCATCGCGCAAATCTACGTTTGCCTAGCGGCGCCCACGTTCAGGGGCTGCGAGACCTGGATACGCTCAGAGAATTCCTGACCGGTTCGGGTCTCATCGCGATGTGCGACGCGCCCTGGTTTCCAATTTTCGTCTTCGCTTGCTTTCTGCTCCACCCTTGGTTTGGCTATCTCGCCATTATCGGAGCCTGTGTTACCCTCGCATTGGCGCTTCTGAACGAGAAGATGACCAAAGGGCAGCTCAACGCTGCGACCGGCTCGTCAATGATGGCCAATCAAAGCGCCCAATCGATGTTGCGGAACACCGAAGTGCTTCAGGCCATGGGCATGCTCACGGCGATCAGAAAGAGTTGGGCCGTCCATCACGATAGAACGCTTACGTTGCAAGCCTCAGCCAGCGACCGCGCCGGGGCAATTGTGGCGACGACAAAGTTTTTTCGGCTGTTTCTTCAGACAGCCATCCTCGGTACGGGCGCCTATCTAGTCATTCAGCGGGAACTTTCGCCGGGGGGCATGATCGCGGGGTCCATCTTGATCGGTCGCACCCTGCAACCAATCGAGATTGCTGTCGGAAATTGGAAAGGGTTTGTCGCCGCGCGCGGCGCGTTCAGTCGCATCCGCGGCCTCTTCGTCATTGCTGGAGCCGAAAACAAGCGGATGTCCTTGCCGCGGCCGCGAGGCGGTTTGCGGGTCTCCGAGTTAATCGCCGCTGCGCCCGGACCAAACAATCCGCCCATCATCACGAACGTGACCTTTGCGCTCGAGCCAGGCGAAATTCTAGGCGTGGTCGGTCCGAGCGCTGCCGGAAAATCGACTCTCGCTCGCGTGCTGGTCGGCGTTTGGCCCGCCTTGCGCGGCGCAGTCCGTCTGGACGGCTCCGATTTGTCTCATTGGAACCCGGAGGAGCTCGGCAGGCACGTCGGGTACCTTCCGCAAGACGTCGAATTGTTTTCCGGAACGATCGCGGAAAATATCGCCCGCTTCCAAGATGTCAACCCGGAGGAGGTTATTTTCGCGGCCCGCCTAGCTGGTTGCCATGAACTCATCCAGCGGATGCCGCAGGGCTACAATACGCAAATAGGGGAAGGAGGTCAGGCCCTGTCCGGGGGACAGCGTCAACGGATTGGGCTTGCTCGGGCGCTTTATGCCAAACCGAGCCTGATCGTGCTCGATGAACCGAACGCGAACCTCGATAGCGCCGGCGAGGAAGCGCTTTTGGCGGCGGCGCAGAAACTCAAGGAAATGTCGGTGACTGTCGTGATCATCACGCACAAGATCAACATTCTCGCCGTAGTGGACAAGATTTTGATCCTGACAGACGGTGTCGTGCAGGCCTTTGGCGCGCGTGAGGTCGTCCTGCAGCGTCTCATCGGACCGCGCGTCGTCCCCGCCCCCGCGGCCCCTGTACGCGTCGAGGTTTCCCAAGCCACAAAGCAAGGCGAATGAAGAATGGCGGAGAAAAAAGCAAATGCCGCTCCCGATTGGAAAGCAGTCGCTCTCGTAGGTTACTTGATTATTATTCTAGCATTCGGAGTGGGCGGTGGCTGGGCTGCTGTGGCTACTCTCGATAAGGCGGTCATTGCGCAGGGCTACGTGCAGACGGAATCCAACCGTAAGACAGTTCAGCATTTCGAGGGCGGTATTGTTCGGGAGATCCTGGTCAAGGAGGGAGATGAGGTCACCGAAGGCCAAGTCTTGTTCCGCTTGCAGAAGACTTAAGCGGAAGCTAGCAGCGAGACTGTCCGTCACCAGCTCGATGCAGCATTGGCGCTGGAATTGCGACTTATCGCGGAACGGGACCAGGCTGCGGAAATCGGATGGCCGAAGGAGTTCGACGGAAGGTCGGGGGATCCAGTCCTGTCGCACACTATGTCCGACCAGGTGAATGAATTCCAGGAGCGCCGCGCTTCCCTGCAGGGCCAAATCAAACTGCTCGAGTTTCGCATTGAACAGCTGCAGACGGAAATCCAGGGAATCGATATGGAAAAAGACGCCACCGATAAGCAGGTCGGCTATATTGCCAAGGAACTGGTCGGTCTTCATGAGCTTAGCGCGAAACAGCTAATTCCAGCGTCGCGGGTTTACGCGATGGAGCGGGAGCAAAGTCGTTTGGAAGGCGAGATCGGGCGGCTCGTCGCCGACCATGCCAAGGCCGAAAGCACCATCGGCGAGACGAACTTACAGATCCGTCAGACGAAACAAAAATTCCAGGAAGAAGTGGCTGCGAGTCTCCTCGATGCTCGGCAAAAGGTGGCTGAGCTGCGTGAGCGCGTTACCGTCACGGGCGATGTGCTGAGCCGTGATGACATCAAGGCGCCGCGAAGCGGCACCGTCCAAAATCTGAAGGTTTTTACCAATGGGCAAGTCGTGCGCTCGGGCGAGGCCCTACTGGATATTGTGCCTAGCGACGAGCCCCTGGTTGTGGAAGCTCAATTTTCGACTGCGGACATAGATAACGTCCATGCGGGACTTCAGGCGGAAATCCGCTTCCCAGCTTTTCACTCGCGTACTATTCCGGTTATGCTCGGGACCCTGGAAACGATCTCAGAAGATCGACTCATTGACGACATGACGCACCAGTATTATTACCGTGGGATTATTTCTCTGAACCGAGCCGAGATCCCAGAGCAATACAGGGCGCGTGTCCGGCCAGGCATGCCGGCGGAAGTCATTGTCTCCGTTGGCGCCAGAACTGTGTTGAGCTATCTTGTGTCGCCGCTCGCCAACTCGCTGCGCAAGGCGTTCCGAGAACCGAACGACTGACCGTTGACGCGAGGGGCTCGATACGTTGAAAACGGAAGGGAACGTGACGGATCCGCACTATTGTCGGCCAGTTTTTTTCGCCTGTTAAGGCAATTAGCTCGACGCAAACCTTGGCGCAAGCCCTTGAGCCTGCCGCTCTCTTCCATATTCCGAGCTGCCGAAAACAACGACAAGCGAAGTGTAATACATAATCTTGCTGGGTTATCAAAGTGGGTAATCGAGAGGTCGAAGGCGAAACATACGCGAGTTCTTTTTATTGGCTATGCCGAAGCCGCGCTGGGTCTGGGGGTTTCATTTCGTAGCATGCTGATGGCGCTTGAAAAAGCGTCCATGCCATTTTCGATTTATCCTTTCAGTGCGAATGTTGAGACGCGTTTAATTGGTTCATTTCTGAAGCACAAGTATGATATTACTTGTTGCTACGAAATCAACGTTGCCTATATGGCTGTTGATCAGTTGACCGTTCTTCGCGAGAAACTGCATTATCAAATTAAACAAGCTAGATACAACATCTTGCGTACGTATTGGGAACTTCCGTGCGCCCCGCGAGGATGGTCTGCTCTCCTCGAAGGGATTGATGAATTATGGGTGCCAAACGCGTATGTCGCTCAGACGTTTAAGGGTATTTACAGGGGCCACATTACGATCATTCCGGTTTCAGTCGATGTATCTCGAATTAAGAACTATGATCGCGCCTGGTTCAATTTGTCTCCCGGCACCTTTTATTTCTTATTTTCGTTCGATTATTTCTCTGGGTTAGCTCGTAAAAATCCGTTGGGAGTGGTGCATGCGTTCTCTAAGGCTTTTCCACATAGGTGCGAAAATGTTGGGCTGTTGATTAAGAGTGTTGGCCCGACTGAATTGGACTTGAACGTTGCGCGGCAGCTCACGTGCGCCGCGATCAACGATAGCCGCATTCGAGTTTTGCACGGCGAAATGGAACGCGATGAAGTGCTATCCCTCATTGAGCAAAGCGATTGTTATGCTTCTCTGCACCGCGCGGAAGGATTTGGCATGGGAATGGCGGAGGCATTGGCTTTCGGCAAGCCAGTCATAGGTACCGACTTCTCCGGCAACCGAGAATTCTTGACGGATCTCACAGGTTTTCCGGTCCCCTACACACTTCGCCCGTTATTGCCCGGTGAGTATCACGGCGGCGACAATCAATTTTGGGCTGAACCTGATGTTAAGGTTGCTGCTGAGCAGATGCGGCGGGTCTTCTTGGATCGAGAAGAGAGCGATCGGCGTTGCATCGAAGGCAAGAAATTAATTGCGTCCCGATATGCAGGAGAAAGGGTTGCGCAACTGATCAAGGCACGGCTTCTAGAAATAGAAGGTTTAATCGCTTCTCGTTGAAATGACACCCTCGGCGACTTGCTAGGATGCGTTTTTCGTTCTGCCGACGATCTCGATGTTACGACGGCTGAGTTTACCGTCGACCGTTCCTTACGGCCTGCTCGGCTTGAATCAGGCATCGAACGCCGACGCCGTTGTGTGATCCCTCTGGCAGCGCCGAGCAGGAAGGCGGCGAACAGCTCGCCCATATCTTCTACACGTCGAATGCCGAAGGTGTTGATTATTGGCGAATTGCCTCTCGAAGGGCGCCTTGGCGCTGCATTTCGGTTGATCGAGTTGGCGCGGGCGTTGGCGAGCTGGCGCACGGTGGGGACAGAGCGACTCCGGCGGCACGAAGGGCGAGGCAGGCCGCCGGGCGCAGCGTCGAGCGCAGGAGAAGGCGGCTTGCCGTCCTGTTCCACCTCGGTCTCGGTCAACGAGTTGAGATCGGCCAGGATAGCAGGCGAAGACCCGCTTGCGCGGCGTCGCCGTCGGCGGTCGCCTTGGCCATACCCGAGACGCGGTCCTCCAACTCCTTCTTCAGCAGAGGGCAAACAAGCTGCACGAGGCATGGTCGCGATTGGTCTCGTCGGCCTCGTGAAAGTTCTGCCGCGTGGCGAACAGGGCCTCGGAGGTGCGGAACGCGCAGCAAAGCATCGCTTCAAGCGGTGACAGATCGGCGTTGGTGCCCAACACACCTCGAGGCCGTCGAATTTGACGTCCTCCTCCGCCTCGGCCCGATCGATTGCGAAATGATCGTCGCTGAGCGTCGTCGCCAGGAAGCGGCGGTGGCCCTTGTCGCCGATGTGGTTCTTGTCGCTCATCTTCAGCTGCCGTTCGAGCGCGGTGAGGATGGCGGCCCCGGGCGGCGGCGTTTCTTCATCCCGTCGCGATTGCGACAGGCGATGTAGCGCCCCTGGCCGTCACACCGTTCGACATGATCAGCGCCAAAACGATCGCCGAACTCGAGGTGCGGGGGCGCTCGTGCGCGAACTCGTCCTCGACCATCCCGGCCCCTCATTCCGCTAATTCTCGACAAACGCGGAAGAAGGACATCAAATACGAGGCGATTGACGACGGGAATCAGACTGCCCCGTATCGGCGGTGTTCCCCGGCGACATCTCCGTGCACACCGGCCGCTGTCGAGATACTAGGTGTCCTTTACTTGGTCCGCCAGCCTCCGAGCGACTTTTTCTCTGTGCTTGTATTTATTTCTTCGCCTCCGGCTGAATAATGTCAAAACGTATTTCAAGCTTTGGACCAATATATAGTACTTGATGGCCCTATCCAATATAGTCTTTTCCAAATCGTTAACGTTAGGCGGCGGCGCGTTGGTAGGCGACGCGTTGGTAAGCGGATCGTTGATAGGCGGCGCGTTGGCAGGCGGCGCGTTGGCAGGCGGCGCGTTGGTAGGCGGCGCGTTGGCAGGCGGCACGTTGGTAGGCGGCGCGTTGGCAGGCGGCACGTTGGCAGGCGGCGCGTTGGTAGGCGGCGCGTCGGTAGGCGGTGCGTTGGCAGGCGACGTGCTGATAGGCGGCGTGTTGACAGGCACCGGGTTAAACTGTTGTTGTATCGCCTCTAAACTATCCATACGGAGTATCGCGTCACGCCCCAACCAGCGGCTGCCATCAACCTCACGATCAATTTCCTCGATTAGATCCAGAATATTTTGGGCACAATCACTCCACGTCAATATACGCTGACCCTGTGACGCACGTTTCGGAGTCTCAGGCGATATTCCTTTTAGAGCAGAGCTGACCGCATCGACTAATTCGATTTCATCCTCGAAAGGAACAATTAACTCCGGCCGTTGCGACAGGCCAGCGATCTCCTGCCACAGCGGTGAGTCTCGGACTATCACCCTTGTCCCGTGAGCCAGTCCTTCCACAACCGGGAGCCCGAATCCCTCATAATGTGATGGAAATATTATAACTGTAGCGTTTCCCATTAGTGCGTGAATATCATTGCCATCGATAGCACCGCTTTCATAAGTGGAGACGAGCGGCGAAGGGAAATTATTGATGCCTAATACGACAATTCTAGTACATGGAAATGCTTGTACCAGTATTTCCAGAGTCGGCGTAACCTCCTTATGATCATATTTGTTGCCAACTAATAGCAAAAATGGCTTTTTTATTTTTCTCGAAACCACAGTAGTAGTTTTTGGGATAATTTCCTCGGCGCTAAAGCTATGATACGTAACTTTCTGCCTTATTGATTTTATTGGAGTAAAACGAAAATTGTATCTTTGGAGGCTAAATTTCGAATTGAACAATAAGCCATCTGCTATTTGGCCGATCACTTTCCAAACGTTACCTAATTCCTCCGATACAGGATACATCACGTCCCAGGCGATTGTGTCTAATATGTTAAAAACGATTATCAGGGAACTGCGGTGAAGCTCGATTATAGTGCTTGAAGACCAAGGTTGGCTTAGCAACACGGCGGCAAAAAAAGTACCTTGTGGATGATCAAATTGGATCTCGAAGCAGGGAAATCTCGTGATAATGTCGTGGAAGTCGGCGCCGTCCCTGGTTGCGAGCACTACAATGTCGAAGGTTGTCTGATTGAATTGCGAAAATCCATGGAGAAATCCGATCACAGCTTGCGCAGTTCCATTGTGCAATGCTGAAACACCGCGGCAATCTAAAAGAAGCCTGCGACGGCCTGTGGGTGAAAACGCCCCCGACAGGAGAGCTTCAAGTTTTCTTTCGGGCATGCTGCTGAGCCAGTGGAGCCCAAGTGCAACATCCCGTTGCCAAGCCGAATCGGACCGTTGGCAGCCGAATTCCACACGAGGATAAGCTAGCGCGGGATTGAGAGGAAAGGGAACTGCAATACGATTGCATAAGACGTTACGGAAACCACGCCGACGCAGTCCGATCAAGAGTTCTAGAAAAGCGTGATCAAGAGAACTGGAAAAAAGGGTTGGCGCAGCCAATAGCGCTCGCGGCGTTAGCACGAATAAGGCAGAAAGGAGCTCTGGTGCCAGAGTGGTGCGCGGCATTGACTGAAGCGCTCCGAGGGGAAGAACCTTTTCAGCGCCGCCCGGCAAGCTTATGACGCCGTCGGGCTCCTCAAATCGCGGCTGCACCGAGGCGATCATCGGGTCGATCAACGCAACATCTGCGAGAGCCCCGAGGCACTCATTGTTCGGGCGCCAAGCGCCAACAATGACAACTAGTCCGCGCCGCCGCGAGGCCGAGTCCTTAATCGCTCTTCGCAGCAATTCGACACCACCATATGGATGCTCAACGACCTCTTGAAAACTTGGCTCTGGGCGCACGACGTAAACCCGCGGGCTGCCGAAATTTCTAAGCGTCTGTGCCTGCAATAGATGAAGGTGATGGTCAGCTTCGGACGAGTTGAGATCACTTCCGGATAGATCAATGAATAGATCAAATCTAGTAGTGATTTCCGCCCCATCTGAAAATATCTGTGGCAGCACAGAATCATTTCCCTATTACAGGAGGAAATTTGACTTGGCAGCCGAACGCTGTTGCGCCATGAAGCGGGTGCTCCGTTCGGCCCTGCTTTTTCATTGTCGCATTCAATCTGCCCACTGCTGACCGAGAAATGATCGGTACCGATATAAGTCGCCTCCATCGGCTGAGCCCGATTACAACTGCGATCCTAATCCTCACAGTACACGCTCTCAAACGCGGCCACCTACTTCCACGGGCTGCCAAGCGGCAGGCCGTAGGCGGGATAGTCAGGGAGCCAAACACTACTGAATTTTTCCATGCGATGCTCGCGCCTGGGTGCTTAAGCCCGAAAGAACACCAATCATCCTCCTTGGTCAATTGGCGCTAAAGAACCCAGGCCAGCGAAGTCGGGTTGATAAAAAGCCAAACAAGCTCGCTTCATTATTGTAGACTACAATCCAATTAGGTTCACAGCAGCTTCGACTTCTACCCCGTAAAGTTGAGGATGCGCAAGCCCGCCTGTCGATGTCCTGCGGAGGAAGCCTGGGGGAAGCCTAGCACGACATCTGGCCGAGCGCGTCGAACAAGCGCGACCATTTTAGTCTTCAGACCACCGCGGGATTGCACGATTGCCTGATTTTGAGTCCCTCTTAAGCACCGGCGCCATGTGCGCGGCCAGAACTCCGGCCGAGATTAAGCAGAACGGGCGACGGGATTTGCGCAGGAATTATCCGGGCGTCGCAGAACGGCTGGGTGGACTGCTCGACGACAACCTCGACCCGATGATAGGTGGGGTCCTCTCAGAAGCCGCCTTCCTGGCCGCGAGAATTCGGCTGAAACTGAAACACGAGTTTTCCGACGCCAATTTGATCGATCAATTGTCGCCGCACTACCCGGCGCTGACGCCCTTGTTCGTGCTGGTCCAGGCCAATTAAGAAATATAGGCGACGAGGCCTTGATCTCCAACGACAACCAAATGTTTCCCGGTTTAGACTTTCTCAGCGGCCACTTCTCCTTTCCACGACGATTCCTTGGCTTCGACATGATCGGGCGCGGCAGGTGGCGCCTAGGTGGCGCCCCGGCTGGACGGAAAGATGATTGACATCCTCGTAGCCCTTGCCGATGTGAATCCGCAGCTCGCCGTTCCGCTGCGGAAGGAATTCTTCGCCCTCTACGCGGCGCCCGGGGTCAACCTCTTTTAAAAGAAGTTGGACCGGCATGCCTATGAGCTCCGCCGACCACCGAATATCCCCCCATTTCGGATACAGTCGACTGCTCGATTATGAACGAGCAGGGTCGTCACCAAGGGATAGGCGCCGCTTCGACTGGGGAGGTCGCGTGGCGGCTTGTGAGCATGTTGAGCCTTAACCACCTGGGCTCGCCGAGCGCGCTGCGGGCATGCCGAGGAATACCAATTCCCGCCAGGCGTAACTCGGTGGGGGTTTTCGAATCGGCAATTGTCTGATTCAAGGTGGCGAACAACGGGGGTTCGCCATGCCGATAGCGCTTCGGCCCGATTTTGACGCAGCGATGGTGAGGCGGCGAGGCGTTCGAAGGACGGGCCGCAGGCTCGGCGGTTGCTGGCGTTGGCGGCGATCTACGAAGGCGCGACGCGGACCGAGGCGTCGAAGATCGGCGGGGTGACGCTGCAAATCATCCGCGACTGGGTGCTGAAGTTCAATGCGCACGGCCCCGAGGGCCTGATCGATCGCAAGGCGCCGGGACCGACGCCGCGCCTGAACGACGAACAGCGCGCCGCCCTGACGGCGATCGTCGAGAGCGGTCCGATCCCTTCGGCGCATGGCGTCGTGCGATGGCGGATCGTCGATCTTTGCCAGTGGATTTGGGAGGAATTTCGGGTCGTCGTGTCCAAGCAGACGATGAGCCGCGAACTGCGCGCCCTGAATTATCGCAAGCTGTCGACCCGTCCTCGCCATCATACGCAGGCGGCCGGCGCGATCGAGGATTTTAAAAAAGTCTCCCCGCGCGCCCGTCGCGCGCCCGGAGGAGATCGGGCGCGAAGCCGGCGTCGACGCCGATCGCATAGAGGTCTGGTTCGCCGACGAGGCCCGCATCGGCCAGAAGAACAAGATCACCCGGAGATGGGCCAAACGGGGATCGCGGCCGAGCGCCCCGAAAGACCAGCGAACCGCCTCGCCTACATCTTCGGCGCGATCTGCCCGAAGGACGGCAAGGGCGCGGGGCTCGTCATGCCCCGCTGCGATACCGAGGCGATGAACCTGCATCTGGCCGAAATCGCCACGCAGATCGCGCCAGGCGCCCACGCCGCATGCTCGTCGATCAGGCCGGTTGGCATCTCTCCGGCCGCCTCGACGTCCCGCCCAACATCACGCTGGTCTTGCTGCCCGCAAAGTGCCCCGAACTGAATCCGCAGGAAAACGTCTGGCAGTTCATGCGCGACAATTGGCTGTCAAACCGAGTCTTCAAATCCTACGACGACATCGTAAACCACTGCTGCGACGCCTGGAACAGGCTTGTCGATCAGCCCTGGAAAATCATCTCCATCGGAATGCGCGATTGGGCGTACCGGTTCTAATCAGTGAGTCCTGGTAGAAGTTGATCATTGCGGGCTGGGCAAAGAGTTTGCGCCGAGCCTCGCGCGGTCACGAAGAAGGGCCTTTGGTACAAGGCCTTGCGCAAGACGTTGGTCCTGGTTGCCGACCTTGCCGACAACGCGAGCGATCGCAAGATCCGCGCGCTCGGCTCCTTTCGACCGCGCGTGAAAGCTGTGGCTCAGGCGGCAACTTCGACTTTTTGCGGCCCGTCGGCGCCATAGAGCGTGATGTAAAAGACTGGCAGCACGAGAAGCGTCAGCATCGTCGCGACGAACAGGCCGCCCATGATAGCGAACGCCATCGGGCCCCAGAACACGGTAGGCGCAATCGGGATCATGCCGAGCACGGTCGAGATCGCCGTCAGCATGATCGGGCGGAAGCGCGAAACCGCCGCCTCGACCACCGCATCCCAGATTTTGCGTCCCTGCGCACGTTCGGTCTCGATCTGGTCGATCAGGATGACGGCGTTACGGGCGATCATGCCGACCAGCGCCAGAATGCCGAGAATCGCAACGAAGCCGAGCGGCCTCTGAACGGCGAGCAGCGCGAGCACGATTCCGATCAATCCCAGAGGAACCACCGCTATGACGAGGAAGACGCGGCCGAAACTGTGCAGCTGGGCCATAAGGAAGAGCAGCATCAGAAGCAAGGCGACAGGCAGCATGGCGAAGACCGAGGCCTGCGATTGCGCGCTCTCCTCCACTGTTCCGCCGACCTCGATGTGATAACCGCTCGGCAGACTTTCGTTCAGCTTGTCGATCGCTGACGTCAGCGATCGGACGGCGCCCTCTGGCGTCGCGCCGGCGCCGACGTCTGCCTCCACGGTCAATGTCGGGACGCGGTCGCGCCGCCAGATGAGAGGGAATTCCTGATCGAAATCGAACGATGCGATTTGGCTCAGCGGCACCGTGCGCCCATTGGGGAGCGGCAGTTGAAGTGAGCGTAGCGTCGAGAGCGAGACACGCTGCTCGTCGTTCGCCCGCGCGACCACGTTGACGAGATAGATGTCATCGCGCACCTGCGTGACTGGCGTTCCCGTCATCACCGTGTTCAGCACTTCGGCGAGGGCCTGCGAACTCAACCCCACTAGTCGGGCTTGATCCTGATTGATCTTGATGCGGACCTCGCGGGACGGCTCCATCCAGTCGAAATTGACCAGCCTCAGACTGGCATCCGCGCCCATGATCTGCCCGACCTTCAAAGCGATCGCTCGCACCTTTGTGATGTCGAGTCCGCTGACTCTGTATTTCACCGGCCACCCGACGGGCGGCCCGAGCTCGAGAGGCGAGACACGTGCGACCACGCTCGGGAGTTGCTCCGCCAGCTCTTTCTCGAGCTTCGCGTGCAACCGGTCGCGCGCCTTGACGTCTTTGGCGATGACGACGACCTGCGAAAAGAAGTCGTTGGCCAGTTGGACGTCAAGCGGCAGGTAAAAGCGGATGGCGCCGCGTCCGACATAGGTGCTCCAGCTCGCGACGTCCGGATTGCCCTTCAGCATGGAGTTGACCTTCCCGGCGACCGACTCGCTCGCGAAGATCGAAGCGTTCTGCGGCAAGGTGAGATCGATGACGAGTTCCGGGCGGTCGGAGGCGGGGAAAAACTGCCTTGGCACAAAGGGCAACGCCAGCAAAGATGCGACGAAACAGCCGAGCGTCACAGCGATGGTGAGCCAGCGCATACGCATCACCCCGACTAGAATCGAACGGAAAGTCCGCTCCAACATCCCGGGTCCGGCGGAAGCCGCATTGGCAGGCTTCTTGAGGAGCCATACGCCGAGCAAGGGCGCCAAAAGGACGGCCACGAACCAGGATACGATCAGCGCGATCGTGACTACGGCGAAGATCGAGAACGTATATTCGCCGGCCGCGCTTCGCGCGAAGCCGATCGGGACGAAGCCGGCGATCGTGACCAATGTGCCGGTCAGCATCGGAAACGCAAGCGTACGGTAGGCGAAGGATGCCGCCTGCTCCTTGGTGTCGCCCTGGGTGAGCCGGGTCGTCATGACGTCGATGGTCGTCATAGCGCTATCGACCAGAAGGCTCAGCGAGATGATCAGGGCGCCGAGAGAGATCCGCTGAAGGTCGATATCCATCGCCTCCATCACCGGAAACACGATCGCGATCGTCAGAGGAATGGTCAGCGCGACGACAGAGCCGGGCCTCAGGCCGAGGCTGATTATGCTCACCGCCATGATGATGGCGATCGCCTGCCAGAGCGATTCCATGAATTCGCCGATGGCGGTTTGGACGACGACCGGCTGATTGGACACAAGCGCCGCGTCGATGCCGAGCGGCAGATTGGCGACGCTCTCATCGATCGCTTTCTTCACATTGCGGCCGAGGGCCAGAATATCGCCACCGTCGCGCATGGCGATGGCGAGGCCGATGGCGGGCTTGCCGTTGACGCGAAACATCGGCTGCGGCGGATCCGAATAAGCGCGGCGCACGTGCGCGATGTCGCGCAGCCGAATCAACCGTCCGTTCGACAGGAAGTTGACGTCGAGAATGTCCTGTTCGGACGTGAAAGCCCCAGAGACCCGCAATTGCAACGTCTCGTCGCCGGTCTGAAGCGCGCCGGCGGGACTGACGGCATTCTGCGCCCGGAGGGCAGCGATCAGGGCCGCGCGGTCGATGCCGAGGCCAGCGAGCTGCTCCGTCGAAAACTCAACGAAAATCGCCTCGTCCTGCGCGCCGAGAAGCTCGATCTTCGAGACATCCGGAACCTGCAACAGCCGCGAGCGGATGTTCTCGACATAGTCGCGCAGCTCGCGAGGCGTGAAACCGTCCGCCGTGAAGCCGTAAATCAGCCCAAAGGTGTCGCCAAAGTCATCATTGAAGCCGGGTCCGACGACTCCGGCCGGCAGCGTATGACGTATGTCGCCGACATTCTTGCGAACCTGATACCAGATGTCCGGGACATCGGAGGCCTTTGTAGAGCCTTTCAGGTTGACGAAGATGGTGGTGAGGCCCGGCTTCGTGTAGCTGCGCAGAAAATCCAGCCCCTTGGTCTCCTGCAGTTTGCGCTCGATGCGTTCGGTGACCTGCTTCAGCGTCTCGTCCATCGTCGCGCCGGGCCAGGACGCCTGCACGATCATGGTCCTGAATGTGAAAGGTGGATCCTCAGCCCGGCCTAGCCGAAAATAGGAGGTGAAGCCGCCGATTATCGCGGCGATCATCAGGAAAACGATGAACGAGCGATGCTTCAGCGCCCATTCGGAAAGATTGAGCCCGCTCAAGAAGACGCTCCGAGCAGCCTGACTTTCTGGCCCGGATGAAGGGCCTGAACGCCGGCTGTGACAACGACTTCTCCGACCGTCAGACCTGCCGAAACCACGACCGTTCCGGGATCGAAACGCCGTACCTCCACGTTGTGGAGCGACACGGTCTGAGCCGACGGGTCGACGATCCAGACGGCGGGCTTGCCTTCGATTTGGGTGAGCGCACTGGCCGGAATCGAGATGCCCGGGCCGGCGTCCAGTTCCAGGAGTCCCGTCACCGTCGCGCCGAGCCGCATCGCCTCGGGGTGATCGATGAGGCTCATCCTCACCCGGAACGTGCGGGTGACGGGGTCGGCCTGCGGATCGACCGTCCGCACGCGGGCCTTCGCGGTAACGGATTTATCGTCGGCCAGGGTCACGGTGACGATCGCGTCCGGGGGCGCCGCTCGCAGCACCTGGGCCGGCACGTCGAACACCGCGTCGCGGCCATCCTCGCGCGCGACCTGGTAAATCGATTGCCCGACCTGAACCACTTCGCCCGCCTCGGCGTTTCTTGCAGTGATCGTGCCCGTCACCGTCGACTGCAGCTCGGTAAAGCTCACTCTGTCCTGGGCCTGATCAAGCTGCGCCCGGGCGTCATCGACCCGCGCGTGCGCGGTTTGCAGAGTCTGCCTCGCCTGATCGAACAGGACCCTGGTCGTAAATCCCCTGTCCATGAGATGGGCCTGGCGATCGAAATTGTTGCTCGCCTCCACCAATTGTCCTTCAGCGGCGGACAATGCGGCTGTCGCGGAACGCAGGGCGTTTTGTTCATCCACCGGATCGAGTGTCGCGAGAACCTCGTCCGGTACGACCCGGTCGCCGACGTTGGCAGATCTCGTCAAGATGCGCCCGCCGATGCGAAAGGCGAGCGACACTTCGTTCTCCGCGAGAATCTGTCCAGTGAGAACAACCGTTTCGCCAACGTCGCCTTTGCCCGCGGTTATCGTGCGCACCGGACGAGGCGGCGCCTCGGCCGCCGTCTTCTCTTGCCGGCAGGCGCCCAGCACCAAAGCCAGCGCGGCAAAGAGCGGCAAAGCCCACGCAAAACGTCGGCTTGGGGTCAATACAGTCTTGGAGGGGCCCATCGCGGTCCTAAAGCCAAACTTGAAGGGCGGGAACCGAGGGTTCGCACCCGTCTGTCGCGGATACGCATCGGCTTGCCCCCGCTTAGGGGTCGGGTATAGCCGCGACCAGCGCCATCTTTCAACCCGTAGCAACGAAGCGAATCCGATCAGCGCCTGTTTAAACGACAGCAAAGCGTTCGAAACCCGCCTCCTGGCCTTCATGATTTTTGGCGCTCCGCCAAGTCCGCTTTGACTGCGCTGACGTCCCTCATACGGGCCGAACGCGACGCCCAGCCCTCGCACAGGAGCAGGCGCGCTAAGCAGCCAACCAGCGCCCGCGGGCGCGCCATTATGGATGAAAATCACGGGCCGGCCGCACGACGCCAATTCCTCAGAGCTATTTTCAAGGCAGATTTCTTCAGCGACTCCAACGAATGGACCGATGAAGGCGCGGTTCGACTGGACTTTCACCACAAGCGATGCGCGTTCGCGGAAAACGAGATTCCGCCTGTTACTCCCTGCCAACAGGCCAAATCGCTTCCCGCCGCTCTCGAGCGATTGCACAAATCCCTTGTCTTTCATTTGATTGAGCGGATTTGCTCGTGTGGATGGGAAAGACGGAACAGGGAGACTATCCCCCCTGTTCGGCCGATGAACAGGAGGGACCGGGAGGGAAGCGCAAAGCGGAAAACCCGACTTCATGGGTCCGCTGGAGAGCGCGACCGTCAAGAATATCGAAACGAAGCCGCCGGTGCCGGTCCCGCCGTACGTTTTGCGTGAGGATAACACCATATCTGCTTGATTTTACTTACGTAACTACGGTTTCTGTGTGAGGCCTACTCGGCTCGCCGATTTTTTTCCTATGCGGGCAAGACTAGCGTGCTTCGCCTCTCTGTGGCGAACGGGTCCGGCTTGATCCGTTGGCTCGCCCAAGCATCTCTGCCATGAAAATAGCAGCGCAGGCTTGCTGTCGTCACACGGCAGGGGCATTGGGTTCGATGATGACGCGATAGCCGAGGCGTTCGAGGCGGCGTTTCAGGTTGGCAGCGGTTCGGGATTGGCCGATCTGGTCGAGATAGGCTTCACCGAGATCGCGGTAGGGCAAGTTCTTCGCAAGCATGTGATAGGCGGACACGAGGATCTTGTGGGCGATGGCGAGGGCGGCGCGGAGAGCGCCGCGGCGGGCCTTCAGGCGGTGGTACTTGTCCTTGAGGTAGCTGCCCTTGGTCTTCGAGGCGGAGATCGCAGCGCCGACGAGGATCGTGCGCAAGTGGATGTTGCCCTTGCGAGCCCGGCCGCTCTTCTGTCTGCCGGCGCTCTCATGGTTGCCGGGACAGACGCCTGCCCAGGCCGACAAATGATAGACGCTCAGGAACACGCTCATGTCGACGCCGATCTCGGCGATCAGCACGGCCGCGACCACCCAGTCGACGCCGGGGATCTGCATCAGGAGCGCGTGCGCCGCGCTGTAGGGCTCGAGCCGCTCGCCAATGCGCCGGTCGAGCGCTGCGATGTCCGCCTCGATCGCTTCGAGCCGGCGCAGTTGCATAGCCAGGAGGAAGCGGTGATGCTCCTCGAGGCGTCCGTCGAGCGCCAGGATCAGATCGGCGCGCTTGCGGCGCAACTGGCCCTTGGCGAGATCGGCCATCGCCTCGGCGGAGGCCTCGCCAGCGATCATCGCCCGGAGCATCGCGCGGCCGGACACGCCGAAGACGTCGGAGGCGACGCTCGCCAGCTTGATGTTGGCGGTCTCCAGGAGCTTCAGGAGCCGGTTGCGTTCAGCCGCCTGGCTCTCCACCAGCTTGCGGCGGTAGCGCAGCAACTCGCGCAGCTCCCGCAACGGCGGCGGCGGCACAAAGCTCTTGGCGATCAGGCCGTGCCGAACGAGATCGGCGATCCACTCGGAATCCTTCACATCGGTCTTTCGCCCCGGAACGTTGCGGATGTGCCGGGCATTGCCGACGATCAACTCGAAAAACCCTTCGAGGACGGCGTAGACCGGGCGCCAGTAGACGCCCGTGCTCTCCATTCCGACGTGCGTCACGCCCGCTTCCAACAACCAATCCCGCAACGCTTCGAGGTCCCGCGTCACGGTCCGAAATGTCCTTACCTCCTTGTTCGCTCGCGCCCCAGGCGCGCCGACCAGAAGGCACGCGACAAGCGTCTCCTGATGCACGTCCAGGCCACAACACCGCTCGATGATCGCTTGCATCGTCGCCTCCTTCCGCCAGAAGGCGACCGTGACGCTGCAGGTACGTTCGAGACACTGCCATGCGTGCTCCCCGTTCCCAGGGGCGACAAAGAATGGTACCTCTATGCAGCGCGGGCCGGACTGCTTATCGGGGTCGCGAGCCACCGCAGATTTGTCAGCCTCAACACGATCGCCCGTTGAGAGGGTCCGACATCTCGGCCCGCCCCGCCACCATTTTCATCTATAATGGCGCGCCGCAGGCGCTGGTTGGCTGCTTAGGGCGGACCATCCGGGGGACGCTTCGCTAATGGCTCAGCATTGGCGCGCGAGGGGCGATATGATAGCTGCTCGTCTCTGTCGAAGTTTCGACAGGCGCTTGGATGCAGAGGGGCTCCTGCGATGCTTTGCCGACATTGTCGCCGACCGATTCAGCGTGGCCGATCCACGGACCCGCCTATTGCGGACATGTCCGAAACTGTCGCGCGAACGTTGACGGATTTCATTCTTGAGCGCACGTGAAAACGACGCGCCGCCGCGCCTTGTGAGCGCCGCGGCGGTGCGAGCCGCACTTTTCTTCGCCTTATGGCTTGCGATTTCCGGCTGGAAGGCGGCGGATCTCCCGGTCGGATTCGCCGCCGCCGCCGCCGCCGCCTGGACCAGTCTCGCGCTTCTGCCCGCTGAAGGGTCACGGCTTCGGCTCGGCGGCCTCGCAGCGCTTGCAATCAGTTTCTTCCGCGGCTCTGTCATGGCGGGGTTCGACGTCGCGAGACGCGCCTTGCGTCCTGAGCCGGACTTGCGCCCCGGATTCGTGAGGGCGCCTTTGCGTTTGCCGCCGGGGAACGCCAGAAACGCGTTCTGCGCGCTCGCGAGCCTCATGCCGGGCTCTCTGCCCGTCTCGACGGACGAGGACTCGCTCCTCATTCACGGCCTCGATCTCGCTCAACCCATTGCGCAGAATCTCGCCCACGAGGAGGTTCTCTTCATGCGGGCGCTCGGCGATGAGTGACCTGCTTCTCGTCGCGGCTGGCTTTATCCTGCTGACGGTCGCGGCAGGACTCTTTCGGGTGTTGAGGGGACCGGGCGACTTCGACCGGATGATGGCTGTCCAGCTCCTCGGCACCGGCGGCATCGCTTCGCTCTTGCTGATTGCGTCGGCGACCACGGTCGCCGGCGTCGAGGATGTTGCGCTCGGCCTTGCGCTTCTCGCGGCCTTCGCCTCGATCGCCTTCGTCGGCAACGCCGAGGCGGGCCCCGAATCTTCGGAGGCGGAGGACCGATGAGCCTGGCGCTCGACCTATTCACCCTCGCTGCGATCGGAGCAGGCGCGTTTTTCTTTTTCGCCGGGACGGTCGGGCTGTTGCGCTTCCCCAATTCGCTCACGCGGCTGCATGCCTTGACCAAAGCGGATAATCTGGGTCTCGGCCTGATTGTGCTTGGGCTTCTGCCGCGGGCCGGAGGCCTGCTCGATGCGCTGAGGCTCATCGCCATCTGGGTCCTCGTCCAATTGTCTGGCGCGGCGACCGCGCAACTGATCGGGCGCGCGCTCAGCCGCCGGAGAGCGGCCGAGTGAGCATCCTTCAGGTCCTCGATCTCGGTCTCGCGATCCTCGTCTTGGCGGTCGCCGGCTGGACCATCGCCGCGCGCGAGCTTTTCGCATCGGTCGTTGGCTACGTCGCTTATGGGCTCTTGCTCTCGATCGTCTGGATCCGGCTCTATGCGCCGGACGTGGCGCTGACGGAGGCCGCCATCGGCAGTGGCGTGACCGGTGTTCTGCTGGTCACCGCAGGGGCGCGCCTCAGCGGCGCCGGCGGGGCCAAATCCGCCGGGCCGCCGGCCCTCTCCGTGCGGTTCTTGGCGGCCGCTCTCTCGGCGCTTGTGGCGGTGGCCCTTGCGGCCGTCGTCCTGCTCCTTCCCGAGCCCGCGCCGACGCTCGCGCCCCAGGCGCAGCAAGGGCTCGCCGAGACGGGTCTCGGCAATCCAGTCACCGCGGTGCTGATCGCTTATCGCTCCTTCGACACGATGCTGGAAAAGATCGTGCTTTTGCTGGCGGTGGTCGGCGTATGGTCGCTCGCTCCCGACCGGTTTTGGGGAGGCGCCCCCGCAGCGCTCGGCCGAGCGAGACCGGACGGCGCGTTGCTGTTCCTCGATCAAGCGTTGGTCCCGCTTGGGATCCTCGTCGGCATTCACATTTTCTGGGTCGGCGCGGACGCGCCGGGCGGCGCGTTTCAGGGTGGCGCAATTCTCGCCGCGATGTGGATGATCGTGATGATCGCAAGGGTGACCGAGCCGCCTAGGGTCAGCGCGTGCTGGCTGCGGCTCGCGCTCGTCGCCGGCCCTGCGGTCTTTCTCGCGGCCGGCCTTGCGGGGTCGGGAATGGCCGGCAGTTTCTTCGCCTATCCCGCCGGTTTCGCCAAGCCGATCATTCTCTTCATCGAGGCTTTCATGCTTTTGACGATCGCTGTGACGCTCCCGATGCTGGTCGCGGGCCCGCCGCGCCGGAGTCCCGAACCATGAGCGCAGCGACGCTGGCGGGACTTCGTCGGCGCGGCGCTGGTCGGGTTCGGGCTCTACGGCCTCATCGTCGATCCGCAGCCGCTGCGCAAGATTCTCGCCTTCAATTTGATCGGCAGCGGCGTCTTCCTTGTGTTCGGCATTGTCGCGCGCAGGGGAGCGGCGGCCGGCTTTCCCTTCGATCCCGTGCCGCAGGCGCTGGTGATCACCGGCATCGTCGTCGCCTTCGCCGCCAGTGCGCTTGCCGTGGCCCTGATCCTCCGGCTCCAGGAAGAGACCGGCAATGCCGCCCTCGATCCCGACGTCCCACCCAGGCCTCCGGGGGAGGGAGCGGGCGCCCCATGATCGAGACGCCTCCGGCTCTTTCGGCGACGCCAGGCGGGTCTCTGCTCATGCTCGCGATCCTGGCGCCGGCCGCCGGAATTCTGCTGTCGTTCGTTCTTGGCGGGCGGTTCGCCGAACGCGTCGCGCTGGGCCTTACCCCGGTCGGGCTCGCCATCGCGATCGCCATCGCCGTTCTTGTTGGACGCTCCGGGGCGCCGCTCGTCTATAATGTCGCCGGACTTCCGCCCCCGCTCGGCATCGCGCTCCGTGCGGACGGCATTTCCTGCGTCATGCTGGTCACGGCGGCCCTGGTGATTGCCGCCGCGGCGTTCTACGCCCGCGCCAATTTCGCAACGCCCGAAGGCGAGACGGAAACGCGCGCGCCGCTGGCGTTCTGGATCCTCATCCAGGCGATCTGGGCGGCGCTGACCATTCTTTTCGTTGGCGGAGATCTGTTCAATCTCTACGTCGCGCTGGAACTGCTGACATTCGCTGCGGTCCCGTTGGTCTGCATCGGAGGAAAGCCGGAGACGCTCGTCGCCGCGCTTCGCTACTTGCTGTTCGCGCTCTTCGGCTCCGTCTTCTACCTGCTGGGCGCCGCGCTGCTCTACGGGGCCTATGGCACGCTTGACATTGTGCTCCTCGCAGAGCGCGTGCGGGCCCTGCCGGCGGTGTGGCTCGCGGCCGGACTGATGACTGCGGGGCTGCTCGCCAAGACGGCGCTCTTTCCCCTGCATCTGTGGCTGCCGCCGGCGCATGCCAACGCGCCGGCGGCAGCAAGCGCCGTTTTGTCCGGCCTGGTCGTCAAGGGGTCGTTCTTCCTGACAGTCCGCCTGTGGTTCTATGTGCTGCCGGCTCTTCCAGGGAGCGCCGCGGAGGCAATTCTCGGGACGCTCGGGTCGGCCGCGATCCTGTTCGGCAGCGTGCTTGCGCTGAGGCAGGAGCGGCTCAAACTCCTGATCGCCTATTCGACGCTGGCGCAGATCGGTTATCTGTTCCTGATCTTTCCGCTCGCCTCGGGCGCGCATCCGTGGATCGCCGACGGGTGGAGCGGCGGGATGATGCAGACGCTTTCCCACGCGTTCGCCAAGGCGGCGATGTTCATGTCGGCAGGCCTCCTCGCCGAATCGCTCGGGCACGACCGGATCGCCGGATTTGCCGGGGCCGGCCGCGCGATGCCGACTGCCTTCTTCGCGCTCGGACTGGGCGGACTGTCGCTGATGGGACTGCCGCCAAGCGGCGGTTTTGCCGCGAAATGGCTGCTTCTGCGGGCCTCAGTCGCGGCCGGACAGTGGCCGTGGGCGATCGTGATGCTCGCCGGCGGGCTGCTGGCCGCCGGATACGTCTATCGAATCCTGGCTCCGGCCCTCAAGGATGACGCAATTGCCCTGAAGGCGCCGCCGCAACGCGGCCGGGAGGCCATCGCTCTGGCGCTGGCGATCGTGGCGGTGGCGCTCGGCTTCGCGCCACAGTCGTTTTTCGACTTTCTGCAAATCGGCCGGCCGGCAGCCGTGGCGGCGCTTCCATGATCGGGGTCCTCGGCCCCTGGCTGCTCGCGGCGACTTTGGCCGTCCCACTCCTCTTCCTGGCGGCCTGTCTCTCGGGGCGCCTGCGCAACGAGGCGCTGGCGCTGCAGTGGCTCGCGCCGGTTCCTGCCTTGGGGGCGGCGATCCTTGCGATCGGCTGGGGCCCGTTTGCGGTCGACTGGCCCGCGCTGCGTGTGGGCATCCGGCTCGATCTGCCAAGCGCGCTCGTGCTCGCGGTCGTCTCGCTCTTATGGATCGTTGTCAGCGCCGCAACGTTTTCCGGCGAGGGAACAAGGCCGAACGAACGCTTCGCGGTCTCGTGGCTTCTGACGATGGCGGGCAGTCTCGGCGTCTTCCTGGCCGCCGATCTTCTCACCTTCTATTTAGTCTACGCGCTCGTCAGCATCCCGGCTTACGAGCTTATTATCCGCGACGGCGCGCCCAGGTCGAGACGGGCCGGCGCCGTCTACATGGCCTTTACGATTCTCGGCGAGGCGATTTTGCTTATGGCCTTCGCCCTGCTCGCGGCGGGCGAACCCCACGGCAGTCTGCGGATCGATGATGTCGTCGCTGCGCTGCCAGTCTCGCCCTGGCGCGACGGCGCGCTCGCGCTCATCATCGCCGGCTTCGGGATGAAGATGGCCCTCGCGCCGCTCAACGGCTGGATGCCGTTAACCTATAGTGCCGCGCCTATACCGGCAGCGGCCGTGCTGAGCGGCGCGGCGGCGAAGGCCGGCGTGATCGGCCTCATCCGTTTTCTGCCCTTTGGCGCACCGATGCAAGGCTGGGGCGAGGCGCTCGCCGTCATCGGATTCTTTTCCGCGTTCTACGGCGTCGCCATCGGGATCACGCAGCAGAATCCAAAGACCGTGCTCGCCTATTCGAGCATCAGCCAAATGGGCGTGATCGCCGCGGTCATCGGCATGGCGCTTGTTGCGGGTGATGCCGACGCGCCATCCAAGGTCGCCTTTTACGCGGCCAATCATGCGCTGGTTAAGGGCGCGCTGTTTCTCGCCGTCGGCGTCGCCGCCGCAACTGACTTCCGCCGCGACAGCTTTTCTCTGATTCTGACGGCCGTCCTCGCGCTCAGTCTCGCCGGACTGCCGTTCACCGGCGGCGCGCTGGCCAAGCTCGCCGTCAAGAGCCCGCTCGGGGACGGCGTTGCGGCAAGCCTCGCCAATGTTTCGGCGGCGGGAAGCGCGCTGTTGATGCTGCATTTCCTGACGCGTCTCGGGCGGACGCCCGCTCAAGACGAACAGACCGGGGCTCCAGTCTCCGTCGTCCGGCTTTGGCCCGCAGTCGCGGTCGGCGCGATTGTCGTCCCCTGGCTCTTGTATCCCGCCGTCGGCAATCTGCAGGACTCCGTGAGCGTGCCCAAGCTGTGGGATGGGCTGTGGCCGCTCATGATCGGCGCAGCCCTCGCCCTCGGACTTCGGCGCTGGGGGGCGGGACTTCCGAGGATTCCCGAGGGCGACATGGTCGTTTGGGTCGAGGCTGGGTTTACGGCCAGTTTTGCCTTGAGCGCATTCTTCGAGAACCTGGACGCGCGGCTGCGCCAATGGCCGGTGGCCAGCCTGTCGCTTCTGGCGATCGCCCTCCTTCTGGCTGCGATGGCCGCCTACGGAGGTTGAGCGCCATGTCGTGCGGCCTCGTCCACTCGCCGATCAACGCCGCGTGAGGCGAACGACCAACGTATCAGCTGGGAGCGGCGCTTCCGAGCGTCCCCATGCGACTGGGAGTATGCGCCCAAGAGGCTCTTGCAATATCATCCGTTTAGTGTCGTAGCCGCTCCACCCCGTCCGACTCCGGCTCTTGAAGGCAAGCCTGAGAATTCTCTCGGTGGCCTTAAGCGGCCACGCAGGATAGCACGATCGGGCCGGTGCTTGCTCTCGGGCTTTGAGTGTGCGGGTTCTCGAGTTGGGAGGAAAAGCCATGCGAAAGGCGCTGCCAACGTCGCGATCATGCGCGGCGCAAATCACCCGCAGGGCCCCCGAGGCGTGAACGTCGCCCCTGCGCGTCACCGTGTCGCAATG
Organism: uncultured Alphaproteobacteria bacterium; assembly: GCA_963820795.1. Lineage (GTDB taxonomy): Bacteria > Pseudomonadota > Alphaproteobacteria > Rhizobiales > Beijerinckiaceae > Roseiarcus. Next base: position 101,698 of record CAWGBJ010000016.1, on the reverse strand, counting down.
AAAATGCACCCGCAGAGTGCATACGTAAGCCTCAAACCAAGAGGAGGCGATAAAGAGGAGGCGATGATGAGAGCGGTTATCAACGGCAAGAGATACGACACAAGCTCAGCCGTCCTGATTGGCGAGGCTGGCTACTGCGGCCCGAAGGCCGATCTCCAGTGGTGGGAGGCGGGCCTTTACAAAACGCCGCGAGCCGAGCGGTATTTTATTGCCGGGGCGGGCAATGCGATGACCCGATGGGGGCAGCGGACCAGCAATAAAGGGAGAATCGGCGGCTTCGGCATCTTTCCGATGGAGCGTGACGAGGCTCTGGAATGGGCCGAGCGTTATCTGACCGCCGAGCAGCTCGAGGCGGGGTTCGCGGTCGTGATGGAAGCCGCATAGGGGAGAGTCCGACGGCGCAAAATCGCCCGCACGGCGTCGTCGTTGCGGGCGAAGGGGCGAATGGGCGGGGGATCCTCCGGGATCACGTCGCGCTTGCACTGGCGAACCTCAATGGCCTCACCGCCATCGTCGCGCACAAGGGCTTCTGCGCCACCCGTTCGAGCGGCCAATTTTTGGAGCCCTTGCAGCGCCATTCCAAGACGCCACGCGCCCCAACTCGCTCGGGTGATTTGGCGCAATAATCTCAGGCGAAGCCATGCCTTATGCGGCTCTCCCGCTCCTGCGGCTTGAACTGGTCGAACCGCGGTAGGAATTTGTCCCAGTCGATGATATGCGCGTCGATCTCGGGTCCGTCGATGCACGCGTGCTTTCTGACGAGCTTGCCGTCGATCGTCACCGGCACCATGCAGGCGCCGCACATTCCGGTGGCGTCGACCATGATCGAATTGAGGCTCGCGACAGTCGGAACCCCGAAAGGCGCAGTTAGGTCGCTGACCGCGCGCATCATCAACGGCGGACCGATCGCGACCACCTCGGCGATCCTGCGGCCTTTGCCATTCCTGTTCGCTTGCAACAGAAGTTCGAGCGGGGCGGTGACGAAGCCCTTGACGCCGAAGGTGCCGTCGTTGCTGGCGTAGATGACGTCGAGCTGGCCCGGAAATTCCTGTTGCAGCCGGTCGACGCGCCCGCCCTTGGCCGTCCAGAAGAGGAACGAGGCGGAGCGGAAGCCGGCGATTAGGGTCACGTGGTTGCCGAGCTTGAGGTGCGCCCGCATGATCGGGTAGACCGGCGGCAGGCCGAGCCCGCCGGCGCAGAAGATAACCGTCTGATCGCCTTCGGTGCGATGGAGCCTGCTTGGCTGGCCGAGCGGACCGGCGATGCCTGAAAAAGCCTCGCCGACCTCCATCGCGTTAATGCCGATGGTGCTGGCGCCTACCGCCTGAATGACCAGATCGATCGTGCCGGCGTCGGCGTCCCAATCGGCGAGAGTCAATGGAATGAGCTCGCCCTTGGGTGTCGGCAGCAGGCGTACGAACTGACCGGCCTGCGCGGCCTTGGCGATGAGCGGCGATTTCACCGTCATCTCGACGATGCCGCCGGCCAAATCGACCTTCTTCAGGATCGTCTGCGGCGCCTGGCCCAGATCCGTGTACCGCGAGGCCTGCTCGACGAGGTCTAAAATTTCCGCCTTGGAGAACGGAATGTCGCCGACGATCTCGCGCGCCGCCGCCTGCCCGTCGCCTGCGGCGCGAACTGCCGTCGATCCGCCCCGCGTCGCATCGCCGCCAGAATAGACGCCTTCGAGCGAGGTTTTTTGTGAGCCGGCATGGACGTTGATCGTCCCCCACTTGGTGGTCTCGAGATCGGGCTCGGAATCCTTGATGATCGGGTTCGACGCGTTGCCGAGCGCCATGATGACGAGATCGACCGGCATCGTTTCCGTCTTGCCGGTGACGACCGGCGAGCGCCGGCCCGACAGGTCGGCCGGCCCGAGCTCCATGACGTCGAGGATAGCGTGGCAAACGTGAGCGGATTTCTCGCTCACGAACTCCCGCGGGGCGCGCAGCAGCATGAGCGCGATCCCTTCCTCGAGCGCGTGATGCAGCTCCTCGACGCGCACCGGCATCTCGGCCTTGGTGCGGCGATAGACGATGGTGACGACGCCGCCCAAGCGCTTGGCGGTGCGCGCCGAGTCCATCGCGGTGTTGCCACCGCCGATGACGATGACATTCTTGTCCTTCACCTCCGGCAGCGGAGTTTCATAATCCTCGAGCCGGGCCTGCATCAGATTGACGCGGGTCAGAAACTCGTTGGCCGACATCACGCCGAGCAGATGCTCGCCCGGCACGTTCATGAAGCGCGGCAGGCCGGCGCCGGTGCCGACGAAGATCTTCCAGAACCCCGCGGCCTTGAGATCCTCGATGGTCGCCGTCTTTCCGACCACAAAGTTGGTGACGAACCGCCCACCGAGAAGCCTGATCTTGCCGACCACGTCGTCGATCAGCGAATTCGGCAGCCGAAACTCGGGAATGCCATAGCGCAGCACGCCGCCGAGTTCGTGGAAAGCCTCGAAGATCGTGACCGGATAACCCTCCGCCGCCAGAAGATAGGCGTTGATCAGGCCGGCGGGGCCGGAGCCGATCACCGCAATAGGCGGCTTCTCCGCCTTCGCCCAAGGGCTCACGTAGCCCCTCAGGCGCTCGCCCGCTCGGCTCGTTTTCGCGAGCTTCTCGCGCTCGGGCAGGAACCATTCGAGCTGACCGATCTCGATCGGCCTTCCGGTCAGGGTGCAGACGCCCTGGCACTGTAACTCCTGCGGGCAGACGCGGCCGGTGACGTCGGGCAGCGGATTGCAGCTCTCGATCAGTTCGAGCGCCTCGGTGAACTTGCCCGTCCCCAGGAGGCGCAGCATCTCCGGGATATGAATCTTGACCGGACAGCCGCCCCTCGGTTCGTGGCCCGGTCTCGGCACCCCGAGCTCGCACGCCCGGTCTTCGCATTGCTTGTCACGCAGGGTCTCGAGCCAGACGAAAAGGTCGACCTCGCGCGCGCTGTAGCCGAGGTTCATGTAGCCGAGGTAGCCCTGGTTGACGACCTCGAAGTCCCTCGCCCGTTCCTCGGGCGAACGAATGTAGGGCGGAATGCCGTTCTGCCCGGGCCAGCCCTGCGACAGGCCCTTGAACATGGGGTAGCGGTCCGACAGATGCGCATCGATCGCGGCGATGAACTTGCGCTTGAACTTGAGGGGGACGTTCCAGATGAAGCGTAAGAGGACGGCGCTCATGTCGTCGTCGCGCAGGAGCAGGCGCCACAGCGTGCCGGTGAAGTCGCGGCCGAGCGCGTCCTGCTTGAACTCCCAAACGATGGTCTGCATGCCGTCGTCGATGAACATCTGCCGCAGCGACTGAGGGCTGTTTAAGAGCCGCTTGCGCAAGAGACCCAGCTGCTTCTGGAAGACCTCGAACGCCTCCGTTTGCTCGAGTTCCTCGATCTCGCTCTGCGTCGTCTCGAGCGCCCGGCTCGCGGAGCGATATCGATCGAGATCGTCCATTTTGGCGCCTGAGGCGCCCGATCCTTCAGTGCGCATGGATGATCTCCGCATCACAATTGGCGGCGACCCGCTCGATCCTGCGCTTCAGTTCCGGCGTGATCTTGATGTGGTCGAGGGCGCCGGGAATGAGATGACCCACTTCCTTCGCGGCGCCGTCCACGACGATCCGGGTCTTTTCGAACAGTTCCGGGATCTCCTGATAGCAGGTCTTGCAGTTGTTGCACTTCGTCACGTCCTCGTCCGCAAGCGACACCGGAGCCGAGCCATCGCCCTTCGCGGCCGGGGCCGCCTTCGGTTGTCCCGCCGCGATCAGGCGCGTCGTCACCCCCGCCGCAACGGCGCCGGAGGATGGCGCTTGTGACGACGCGGCGAGTTCGGACATCGCGCGCGCGATCGTGTCGATCGAGGATTCGCGCGCCTCCCCCGCTTCCTTTACCTGCCGTTTCAGGTCCTCCACTTCGACGTGATGGTCCGCGTCCAGCTTTGCGACATCGAGACCGGCAAGATATTGCAGGGTTCGCCAGTTCTTCCGTCGCTCCTGGACCAGGTGGACGAGCGTCTGCGAGACTTCCGCCTTGATCAGCTTCCTGTCGTCGTCAGTCGACCACACGAACGGCGTCTTGCCCGTCCGGTCGGCCATGCTCAGATCGATGTACTCGTGCACCGGCACGCCGACAGCGTCGGCGGCGAGAGGACGGAACTGCTTCTTGAATTGGCCTTCGGTCAGCGCAAAGTCGGCTGGGGTCAGCGGCGCATCCATGAGCCTGGTCGCGCCATCCTCGACGTATTCGATCGTGCTTGTCGTCCAGTCCTTGCCGGGGTCCGGGTTGCCGTCAAGCGAGAACCGGCTGTGCAGATCCGCGCCGCGCCGGGGGTCGTGTACGAAGAGCGGATTCATGCGGCTCTCTACCGCCAAACGTCCGTGGCGGCTGGCCTGGGGGTCGCCGATGCCCTGCTCGCCCTGGCAGGGGGTGTAGACGTCCAACACCGCCGGGGAATCGTTGTGGTTCAGGAACTCAATCACGTGCTTGAGGAAGTGTCCCTGCAGCGCAGTGCAGCTCTGGACCACGAACACGTTCGGATGGAACGCGGCGATGAGGGCGAGTTCCTTGCGCTCTTCCTGTTTGCCGGCATGCGCGGCGCCGAACCGGCTGAGATCGGAGTCCTGGCCGGTCAAACTGGCTGTCGACGCCTGTCCGCCGGTGTTCGAATAGGAGCCGCTGTTGAGCACCACGACCTTGATCGGCGTCGATGTGCTGAGGAGCCGCGACAATGAGCCGAACCCGATATCGTAGGTCGCGCCGTCGCCTCCCATGCTGATCACGGTCGGCAGCAGGCTCAATTCCTCGGGCGTGAACTCGGCCCAGCCGAACAGCTTGAAGAAGCGGTCGTGCACTTGCGGGTCGTATTCGTCGTTGAGATCGAGCCTCGCGATCCTGAGCGCCCGAATGTCGCCGCTCGCCTCAGCGCTCAAGCCCTCGAAGATGCCCTTGGCGACCGCCGGCGTGTCCTGGAACAGGCTGTTGACCCAGGGGTCGGTGTACGGGTTGAACGGGAAGGTCGACGCATAAACGCTGCTGCAGCCGGTCGCATTGGCGATCACGGCGGCGGCGGGACCGTGCCCTCTGGGACCGCCTTCGAGCAGATAGAGGCGCCGCTCCAAAGTCCCGATGGTTTCTGCGATGCGCACGCGCCGGTTCGGATCCCGCTCGCCGGCCTTCACCGACGGCAGCTTGGCGTTGAGCCGTTCGATCAGGCGCTCGATCTCTCGGATATGCTCCTTGCGCCGTTTGTCGTGAATCGCATGATTGGCCCCGGTGACGAGCCGGATCGCGGTGACCTCGCCGCAGCCGCGGCAGGCGCCATGTCCACCGGTGGTCGCATAATAGTTGTGGCGATCGAGCATCAGCCGCTTGGTGTCGCCGTCCGGCTCGGTCGCGCCTTCGACGAAGCGGGCGGGCGTGTTCGGCGTGCGGCTCAGGAAGTCGAATCGCGCCTGAAGCGTCTCGAGCAGCGCCGCGTCCTGCTGGCGCTCTTTAAGCGCATGCGGTCCGCAAACGTCGACGCATTCGAGGCAGCCGGTGCATTTCCACGGATCGACGGCGGCGGAGAAGAGCCCGCCGCTTCCGGTGGACGCCGCTTCCATCGCGTCGAAGAACGGCCGCGTCTTGGCGACCGGGAACACGCTCAGAGCCTTGGCCAGCTTGCCGAGGCCGCCGCGCAGCACGGGGTTGTCGATGTCGAGTTCGTCCGCCGCCGCCGCCACGATCTCATGGAACGGCCTCGGCTCCTTCTCGCGCCGATAGATTTCACGCACTTCGTCGCTGAGCGCACGGACCTCGCCACGTAACGCCTCGCGCTGACTCTCTGCGATATCGAGCTGGCGGATGCCGGTGAGCAGAAGGTCGTGGATCTCGTGGACCGTGTTCGGAATCGCCGCATCCGGGCACGCCAGCGCGCATTCCATGCAGCCGGTGCAAAGATCGGCGATGAACTCGGGCGCGTTGCGCCGGAACAGGCCCTTGTCCTTGAAGGCTGCGCTTCCCGGCGGCATGAAGAGGCCTGCGCCCGGCATGACCGGCGCCTCGGCGATGGTTCCGTCCCGGAACGACGCGGCCATGACGTCTTCAAAGTAGTCGGCGTCGAGGAAGCTTTCGGTCGCCGGAGATCTCCCGGCGCGACACATATTGGCCGAGATCAACACGGTGCGGCCGCCCGGACGCGTTTCGGCCTTTTCAGCCTCATCGAACTCCGGATTCTCGTAATCGACCCTTTGCGTCGCATTGAGCCCGTCGCGGATCACGGCCATGTTGCCTTCGACGACAGGGCCTCCCTTGGCGCCGAACTTCTTCGAAATCTGCTGACGGATCTTTTTCAGCACGGCGTCTTGCGAGGCGCCGGCGGTAATGCGGTCGACATGCCCGCACACCGCGCCGATGAAAGCGATGCCCATCATCCGGACTTCAAGCTCCGGCGTCGGCGCATGTTGCTTGGCCACGGCGAAGCCGTCGAGGACATGAAACTGTATCTTCTTGTCGCGAATGGTCTTACGGGCCTGCGGCGGCAGCTCTTTCCAAACCTCGGCGGGGGAAAGCTGCGACTGAAGGATGAATGCGCCGCCTTCCGCGAGCCCGCGCAGCGGATTGCTGTGGCTGAACACCTTGTGGTCGGGCGAGACGACAATTTCGACGTCTTCCAGCTCGGCGTTGGTGATCAGCACGGGCTCGGGACTGAGAGTGATATAATAGTTGGTCGGCGCGCCGCTCTTTTCCGAACCGTATTTGGGCGCCGCCTTCGAGTGCAGGTCGAGCACGCCGGCAAGGATGTCCGTCAAAAGCTTGCCTGTGGCGATGGTTCCGTAGCCGCCCACCGAATGGAAGCGCACGCGGAATGCCGACTTCGGAAGCAGATTCGGGTTCGGCTCCGTCTCCAGCGCCATCGGTTCGGTTTCAGGATAGGCCGCCCTGAGCTTGGCCTGCAACACGGCGACATGGGGCGAGGGGTTTTTCGCGAAGAACTGAGAACCAAGATAAACGAAAGGAACGTTGCCCGTTTCCATGTTCTTGAACGCGGCGATGAGGTGCCGCGGCTGCAAATCGTGAGCGCCCAATCCGAAGATCGCCGTGGTGACCTTGGGCGGCATCTCGATCGGCGGAATGCCGGGATGGCGGACGCCGTCGGCGTTCTCGCGACCCTTGAACAGCGCCTGCGTCACCAGGCCGGTCAGCGCGGTCACATCCGAGCGCTCGAGCACGGTCACGGCCTTCTTGCCGCGCAGCGCCGCGATGACTTCTGCTTCCGGGAACGGCTGCAAAAGCTTGATCGAGATCACCCCGACCTTCTTGCCTTGCCCGCGCAGATAACTCACGACTGAGCTGGACTCCGGATTTAGGACCATTGGCTAAGGTGTGAAATGTCCTGCTCTGTCGCAACCGATGGAGCGAGAAATGACGAAGTCACGCAAGAAGTTTGATGCGGCGTTCAAGGCGAAGGTTGCGCTTGAGGCGCTGCGCGAGGATGCGACGGTTCCGGAACTGGCGAAGCGGCACGGGGTGCATCCGAACCAGATCTATGCCTGGAAGAAGCAGGTTCTCGACAACGTCGCGAGCCTGTTCGGGCGGGGGGCAAGCGGTTCGGGCGACGGCGAGGAGGAGCGCGAGCGTGAGACGGCCAAGCTTTACGCCAAGATCGGCCAGCTGACGGTCGAACGGGATTTCTTGGCCAGGAGGCCAGGACGATGAGCGCGCCCGATCGAAGAGCGATGGTCGAGCGACCTCGCAAGGATCTGTCGGTGCGTCGCCAATGCGCGCTGTTGAGCGTGGCGCGCTCGGCGGTCTACCGCCCCAAGCCCGTCGCCGGGGCGGACGATCTGGCGGTGATGCGCCGCATCGACGAACTGCATCTCGAGCTTCCGTTCTACGGTTCGCGGCGAATGACCTTCGAACTCAACAAGGAAGGCCGCGGGGTCAACCGCAAGCGGGTGCGGCGGCTGATGCGGGTGATGGGGATCGAGGCGCTGGTTCCGCGTCCCGGGACGAGCAAGGCGGCGCCCGGGCACAAGATATACCCCTACCTGCTGCGCGGCCTGAAGATTGTCGAGCCGAACCACGTGTGGGCGGCCGACGTGACCTACATCCCGATGGCGTCCGGCTTCCTGTATCTGGTGGCGATCATCGACTGGGCCAGCCGGGCGGTTCTGGCCTGGCGGCTGTCGAACACCAACGATGTGAGCTTCTGTGCGGCGGCGCTGGAGGAGGCGCTGCTTCGCTTCGGAAAACCGCAGATATTCAATACCGATCAGGGCTCCACGTTCACCGCCGAGGCTTTCGCCGGCAAACTCGCAGCGGCCGGCGTCGCGATTTCGATGGACGGACGCGGCCGCTTCATGGACAATATTTTCATCGAACGGCTGTGGCGCTCCATCAAGTATGAAGAGGTGCATCTGAAAGCTTACGCCGACGGCCGCGAGGCGCGGCACGGCATCGGTTCCTGGATGACTTTTTACAATTCTCGTCGCCCGCACCAGGCAATGAACAACCAGACGCCGATGGCGGTGTGGCGCGCCGGCATCGACAAAATCGAGGCGGCGCCGAGGGCTGTGGATATGCCGCTTCGCTTGGACAACGCAAACGCGTTGCCCACATACCCACAGCAGAGGCAGAAGCCGCAAGAAGCGGCTTGATTCTCGAAGGACAAGGGCAGGCGAGATTACAACCTATCTGCAAATCGGAATTGATCGAAGTCCGCTCGATCAGACATTCAAGCTCCCTACGAGGCGATTCGTCGCGAATTCCCTCCGCCAGAGTTACCCGGTTTGCGCCGCGATAGACACCGTGTCGAGGCTAAACAAGAGGTAACCTTCTCCTTCGCAAAGCTCGTCGAGCGCTCGCTCGAGCTCGATCGCCTCGCTGAAATCAAGCCCATTGAAGGCCGCGCAGAAAGGGAGTCGTCAGAATGACCGCCATTGGGCCCGGAGCCTGAGTTCAAGTGATTGAGCTCGCTTGGCCTGCCTCGCGGCAACCGACGCCCGCGGACCCGGCTCATAGGCGGTCTCCCCATCGGATCGATCTTGGCCGCTTCCGCCGGAGCGCGCTGTCGACAACCCAGATCAACGGCAAGACCTACGGCCTTCCGACAGGCTCTATCAGCGGGTTCCCGCTCTTCTTCAACCGGAAGGTGCTCGAAAAAGCGGGGATGGATGCGCCAAAGTCCTACGAGGACATGCTCGCGCTGCGCGACCAGCTGAAGCCGATGGGAATTAAGGTGTTCACGCATCCCGGCAAGGTCATCTATCTGTGGCCTGTGTGGTTCTTCACCACCTTCGCCCAGACGAGCGGCAACAGGGGGGCTGAACGAACCATCGAAATCCTGACTCGCAAGGCGAAGTTCACCGACCCGGATGTCGTCCAGGCGCTCGACCTCGTCTTCAGGTTCGGCAAGGACGGGCTCGTCCCGCGCGAGGTCCTCTCCATGGATACGCCCTAGGCGCTCGCGGATTTTTCGGCCGGCCACGCCGCCTTCTGGATGCAGCACGAAAGCCTCGTGCCGCAGATCAACCAGGACAAGCCGGCCGGTCTCGACCTCGACGTCATGCTGATGCCGAAGCTCGTCACCGCTGACGTGAAGTCGCAATATCCCGGCGGCCCCGGCGCCGTCGTCGCGGTCAACGCCAAGAGCGATCCCGACCGTCAGGCCGCAGCGCTTGCTTTCGCCGAGTTTGTCACGACGGACGCCGCCGACGAAGCGGAGGTCAAGTTCGGCAACGGCACCGTGCCGGTCAACACGGCGGTGAAGCCGATTGGCGGCGGCGTAGTCGAGAAGCTGGTCTCGCTATCACCGAGTCTCGTCACCTATCTCGACTGGAACTGGCCGCCCGAGATCACCAGGTCCTTCCAGGAAGGCATCCAGGGTGGCATCGCGGGTCAGGTCTCGGCGGCGGATGCGGCGGAGGCGGCGCAGAAGACGCTCGAAAGGCTCGTCGCCAACGGATACAAATTCCTCCTCTAAGGCGTCTCCCAGTTGAGACCCCTGGCAACGTCCGGGCAAGGCCTCGCCGCGCCTAAGGTCGAAACCGTCCCCACGTTCCGGGCGGGCCGTCGTCTGCGTGAAGCGCTGGCGGCCCTGCCCTGGATTCTGCCGGGGCTCCTCCTCTTTTTCGTCTTCGTCGACCTGCCGATGCTCGTCCAGCTGACGATGAGTTTCGGTCCCGATCAGCTTGGCGATCGCTTCGTCTTCAGGCTTGGGAACTTCGCTGAGCTGATCGGCGACCGGACGTACTGGGCGGCGCTCGGGCACAATGTGCAGTTCGCCGTTGCGACCGTGACCGGTAAGATCGTGCTCAGCTTCATTCTGGCCGTCGCTCTCAACGGCTCCTTTCGCGGCCGCGCGTTCTTTCGCGCGCTCTTCTTCTTGCCGGTGGTCATCTCGTTTGTCGCAGTGGGAACCGTCTGGGGCTTCATGCTCCAGTACGAGCACGGCGCGGTGAACACCGCGCTCCGTTCGCTCGGCTTCGGGGCGCCGGACTGGCTTGGCGATCCCAATCTCGCGATGTGGTCGATCATCCTCGTCGACATCTGGAAGTGGACCGGCTTCCACGTCGTCATTTATCTCGCTGGCTTGCAGGCGCTCCCCTACGAGGTCGAGGAGGCCGCAATTGTCGACGGCGTGCGCCCGATCCAGCGGCTCTGGCACCTGACTGTGCCGATGATGCGGCCCTATACGGCGACCAACGTTATCCTCGCGACGCTCGGCGCCTTCTCGGTCTTCGACCTCGTTTTCATCATGACGAATGGCGGGCCTTTCAACGCGACCCAGGTCGCAATGACCCAGATCTATCTCAACGCCTTTCAGTTCCAGCGGTTTGGCTACGCTTCCGCGCAAGCGACGGTGCTCCTGGCGATCATGGCGCTGGTCTCGGTCGTTATGCTGAGATTCGGCCGCCAGGCGCAGGATCCATGAGCGCAACGTTCGCCTTCGCGCGCAGCGCCCGCGCTGCGAGACGTCTACCCTCGCTGCGCATTCTGGTGCTCGCGGCGGGCGCGCTTGCGATCATCTATCCGCTGCGCTTTTCTTCCTGAACTCGCTGAAAAGCGACGCCCAGTTCATCGTGGATCCGCTCGGTCTGCCGACCCAGTGGGAGTTCAGTAACTACGTCACCGCTTGGGTCCAGGCGGATATGAGCCGGCTGATCCTCAACAGCTTCCTGGTCTCTACGGCCTCGACGCTGCTCGCCATCGTCATGTCTTCGACTTTCGCCTTCGGCCTCTATGTCCACCGTTTTCCGGGCGCTGGCCTCATTCTGACGAGCGTGGTGATGATGCTCACCATACCGGCGCAGGTCTACATCATTCCCCTCTATGTCCTCGTCATCAAACTCCACATCATCAACACCTATCTCGCGCTGATCCTGCCCTATGCAGCAGGCGCAATGCCGCTCTCGGTCGTGCTCTTCTCCAACACTTTCGCAGGCCTGCCGCGCGAGCTCGTGGACGCCGCGCGCATGGACGGCGCCTCGACGTTCGCCATCTACTGGCGGATCGTGATGCCGCTTGTGCGCCCGGTCATCGGCGCGATCGCGGTCTTCGCCTTCACCGGTGCCTGGAATGAGTTCTTCCTCGCCCTCGTCTTCATGCAGGACAAGGAGATGTTCACGCTGCCGCTCGGCATGCAGGTGTTCGCGACCAGCGCCTATTCGATCCAGTTCACGCTGCTCTTCGCCGCTTTCTCCATTTCGATGCTGCCCATGATGATCGTCTATCTCCTCATGCAGCGTCATTTCATCGCCTGTCTCGCCGGCGGCGCCATGAAAGGATGAAAATGACCGCGCCCGCGCTCACGAAACCCGTCAAGCTCGCCTATGTCGGCTGCGGATTCCTGGCCCAGCATGTCCACTTGCCGAATTTCTCAACATTACCGCAGGCTGAACTTGTCGCGCTCGCGGAGCTGCGGCCGAAACTGGCCCGCGCCGTCGCCCACCGTTACCGCATTCCCCGCGTCGTCTCCTCGCATCGCGATCTCTGCGACGATCCGGAAATCGAAGCTGCCGCCGTCTCGGCCGACTATGTCGTCCAGGGAAATATTGCGGCCGATCTTTTGCGCGCCGGCAAGCATGTCTTCATGGAGAAGCCGATGGCGGTGTCGCTCCGTCAGGCCGACGCGATCCTGGCGGCCGAGCGCGAGACCGGCGCCAAACTCATGGTCGCCTACATGAAACGCTACGACCCAGCCAATCTGCTCGCGCGCGACACGATCCGGGAGTGGCGGCGGTCCGGCCGGATGGGCAAGCTTCTCTATGTCAGGGCGCACGGCTTCTGCGGCGACTGGATGGCGGGGCGCGACCGGACCGCGATCCTCACGAGCGGCGAACAGATGCCGCCGAAGCCGCGTGACGAACATTCGCCGGACTGGCTGCCGGCGGACAGGCGGGCCGCCTATATCGGCTACCTCCAGCAATACACTCACAACGTCAATCTTGCCAGGTTCCTTGTCGACGCGCCCGAGACGGGGCTGAAAGTGGTCAAGGCCGATCTCGACGCGGACGGAATGACTGGCGTCGTTCTTATCGACCTTGACGGCGTTCGTGTCACCCTCGAGAGCGCGCAGACGAAGTTCCATGCCTGGGAAGAGCATACTCAGGTCTATTTCGAGGGCGGCTGGGTCCATGTTCGCTCGCCCGCACTCTTCGCCAATCCCGGGCAGCCATGGATCGAGATTTACGAGGCCGGCGCGGAGCCGGTCTATCGCCATCCCGTGCCGACGCCCTTCGCGTCCTGGCACTACCGCGAGGAGGCCGTGCACTTCCTAAAAACCTTGCGCTTGGGCGATCCTTTCCGTTCGCCTGGGACCGACGCGCGCGTCGATGTCGCGCTGCTCGAAGACATCTACCGCATTTATCTCGGCCTCTGACGAGAAAGGCGCTCTCAACCATGAAAACCTGTTTCAACACGATCACTGCGGGCCTCGACCGGCGGCTGGAAGACATCATCGCGGCCTGTGGCGCGGCGCGCTTCGACGGCATGGAGCTCGACCTGAGAGCCATCGACGAAGCCGCCGGCCGCGTATCGCTTGTCGACATCAAGCATATGCTGGACGAATGCGGGCTCGCGCCTGTCTCCGTTATGGCGTTCGACCTCGCGCCCTTCGCCGAGGACGAGGCGGCCTACGAGCGATTTCAGCGCGGCGCCGCGGCGGCGATCGCGCTCGGTGCGCCCATTCTCCTGGCCTATTGCGCGGCTCGCGTGCCGCCCGGAATGAGTCGCGACGCGGCGCTCGATAAGGCGGGAAAGCGCGCCCGCCGCTATGCCGAGGCCGCTGGAGAAGTGAAGGTCGCGCTCGAGCCGATCGGCGGAACCGAACTCATGGGCGGCCCAACGGCGGCGCTCGACATCGCGCGTCGATCGGGCACCGCCAATGTCGGGATCATGATGGATACGTTCCACTACTACAAAGGCGCGGTGCCAGACGCCGACATCCTCGCCATTCCGCGCAGCAAGCTGCTTATTGTCCACGTGAATGACAGCGAGGACTTGCCTCGCGCCGAACTCAGGGACAGCCACCGACTGCATGTCGGGGAAGGAATCCTGCCGCTCGACCATGATCTGAAGCTCCTCAAGTCGATCGGCTACGATGGATTTCTGTCTGTAGAAATCTTCCGTGAAGACTATTGGCGCGAGCCGGTCGGCAACGTGGTCGCCGACGCCAAGGCTGCGGTCGATCGCTGGCTGGCTAAGGGACACCGAAAATGAGAATCGCTTTCTACACCTCAACCTTTAACGACCGGCCGGTTGAGGAGACGCTCGATTTCGCGCGTGGTGCAGGTTTCGACGCTATCGAGATCGACATCGGCGGCCATATCAAGACGCCCGACCGGGTCGGCGCGGTCATGCGCGCCGCCGCCGACCGGGGCCTCGCCGTCGCCGCGGTCACGCTGTTCGGAAATCAGCTCGATCCGGACGCCGAAAAGGGTGCGAGCTTGCGCGCGCGCACCCGCGACTTCGCCGAGGCGCTCGCGGCGAGCGGCGCTCCGATCCTCGTCCTCTTCCCGGGCCGCGATCCGACCGTCTCCGAGGACGCGAACTATCAGGATTTCGCCGGCCATGCCGCCGGACTGCTGGCGCGCGCGCCCACACTCTCCGTCGCCATCGAAAACTGGCCGGGACCTGCCAACGACTTTATCGCCACCACGCCCGGCGGCTGGCGCCGACTGTTCGATCTCGTTCCCGACGAGCGGTTCGGCGTCGAATTCGATCCCTCGCATCTCATCCGGATCGGGGTCGACGTTGATCCCGCTTATGACGGGGTGAGGGACCGCGTGAAGATCATCCATGCCAAAGACGCCTCGATCGATGCGGCGCGCCTGCAGGAGGTCGGCTATCACGGCGCCGGCTGGTGGCGCTACCGTCTGCCGGGTCGCGGCGCGCTCGACTGGCGGAATTTCCTCGCCCACGCGAAGGCGTCCGGCTTCGACGGGTTTGTATCCGTCGAGCACGAGGATGCAGACTTCGGTTGGCCCCGGCTGGACCTCGAGCTGCGCAGACGAGGCGAGGAAGAGGCGCTGCGCCATTTGCGCGAGGTGCTACCGGTCTCTTGATGGAGTCGGCTTGGGTGCAGGTTGGCGTCGCGCGAGGCTGAGAGCTCGGCGGGCCAGACGACCTGAATCGCCCTGCCCTGCGGCGCTCCGGGGGACGCCGCTCGACCTCGCCTCCCTAGCAAGCACGGTAGCCGGTAAGCGGATGAGGAAAATCAGCTACAGTTATCCTCTCCCGCCAAGCGCAACCCGTTGCCGCGACGTTGGGGCTTGGCTCGGACTTCCCGACACCCTGAGTCTCCGGCCGCATGCGATTTTCACAGGGCTCGCATCACGTCCTCCGCCTGCCTAGTCTGTCTCTTAGGCTCGGCGTCGAAAACAAGGTTCTGCCGCCGACGTTGATCTCGACATCAACCCTGTATCGCGTCAGGGCCGCGGGGTTGACTTCGATGCCGAGACCCGGCGCGTCGGGCGGTACGATCTCGCCATTGGCGTCTGGCAGGATGTGGTTCTGCGTGAGGTCTCGGGCGAGTTGTTGCAGACCCGTGGGATATTCGCACATGCGATGATCGGCGAGCCCGACGAAAGGCTGCAGGGATGCGCTGAGCGCAAGGTTCGACGTGAACGTATGGTTGATGTAGGTCACCCCGCGCGCGACGGCGTAATCCGCGACCTCCTTGGCTGGCCAGAGGCCGCCTATCCGGCCACAATCGATCTGGATGTAGCCGACCCGGCCGAAGTCGATGAGATGCTCGGCCATATGACGGCTGTGGGCCGCCTCGCCGCCGGCGGTTCTCACCGACTTCACGCGGTTACGAAGTTGCCCATACGCGCGATATGCGGAGCCATGGAACGGCTCCTCGAAAAAGGTGACGCGGTTGCGCTCCATCGCGTCGAGTCGCAGCGCTGCCGCCTCGACGTCCTCGCCGAACACCTGCCCGGCATCGACCAGCAAGATACCGTCGGACCCGAGACCCTCGCGAGCGGCGTCGAGATGGGCGACGTCGCCCTCGAGTGATTTGCCGAAAGGCGCCCAGCCGAACTTGGCGGCGCGGAAACCCGCCTCGCAATTCTCCACGGCGCGCGCAAAGGTCTCGTCAGGCGTCGTTCCGAACAGCACCGAGGCATAGGGCAGTTTAGGATACGCCTTCGGATAGCCCAGGAGTTCGTACGTCGGCGCTTCGCGCGCACGACCCAGCAGGTCCCACATTGCCATCTCGATGCCCGACCAGGTGTGGGCCGCCTGCAGCAGATCCATACTGTTATAGGCGACAGTCGCCGACATTCGACGGATATCGTCCGGACTGTCCAACGTTTCGCCCAGCACGGAGGCTGACACGGGCTGACAGGCGCCGTGCGACATCGGCGCGACGAACGCCGCAATCGAGGGGAGCGGGGAGGCCTCGCACTCTCCCCAGCCTTCATGCTCGCCCGCGTTCACCCGCACGACCAGCGCATCTTGGCTGCCGTCGGCCGTTGTCGTGACGGTTGGCATGGCGAGGTAGAAAAAGTCCACGCTCTCGACTTTCATGTGGGTCGATCCGCCTTGTTGTTTCGATCGGACGGCGGCGATTGAGGATTGGGCGGCGATGTCCTCCTCATCAGCCGACGGCGAGCTTGTCGTAGTAGTCCGACATCGCCACTACAAACGGTTCTCCCCAGGTGTCCCTGCCCGGCGCTGCCGCCAGCCACAGCATCCGATCGTTCGGAGAGAGTACTTCGAGCGGCGGGTGGTTGACGTCCTCGATGAAGGGCAACCCACGGCGGGGATCCCCAGCGTACTCGATATCGCCAGACGCATTGGTCGGCTTGAACAACGCGCTCGCCGGCCACGTCACTTCCGACGCGCCGGAATAGGTTCGGCGGCCTCGAACGTGGGGTCAACAGTTGCAGTCTTCCTCGCCATGGTTAGGGCAGATCAATGCCGGAAATCGATGCGCAGGTCGTACACGACCCAAACGGCATAGCGACAAGCTGTCCCGGGTCATGTCGAAACATCAAACCGTAACGTCCCCGAAACGTTTTCGCCGGGCTCCAGGATATGGATGCCGGGAGCTACGCGCCCCTGATCGAGCCCATCGAAGGCGCAGGGCGCATTGCTCTGCGGCTCGAGGCAGAAGACTGGCTGATTGCCGGGAACATGGAACATCAGGTGGCGAAAGACTGAGTCCGCAGTAAGCGAAAGCCTGACACCAGCGTCGAGCCAGACGATCTCCGCGCGACCATCCCAGCCGGCGTAGCAGACATTGCTATAAGCGCTAGGTGAACGGCGCGGTGCCGCATAGTCCGCTTCGGCCGTTATAGGGACGACCCGCACCGTCTGCCCCTCGCGGTCGCTGAGCCACATCCCCGTGGCGGCAAAGCGCATGAGCGCGCCGCCGTGCGTGGGAAACCACGGATGCTGCCCGAAGCTGAACGGCATCCGGCGGTCTGCGCGGTTGGTCAGCGTGGTCTCCACTGTCAACCCTGCGCGATCAATGCCGAAGCGCTGCACCGCTGAAAAGCAATAGGCTTCGTCTACCCGGCCTTCGTCCAGCACAAGGACGGCCGCGGCCTCGCTCACGGATGCTGCCCGCCACGGAGACCGCCAGCCGGAGCCGTGGAAATTGAGCCGAGCGCCAGCCATATTGGAGGCGACTTCGTAGCGCCGCCCCTCGAATGTGAAGCAGTTGTCGCGGATGCAATTGGCGAAGGGCAGCATCGGGAACATTCCCGAATAGAGCGCGTCCGACAGCTCGCCCGGAGAACGTCCAAAGGGACGCATGAGATCGAAGGGCCCTTCCTTTCGTTCGATGCGGAAGGCGCCGATGCAGCCGCCAATCTCCGGCCTGAGCTCAAGGCTCACGGCGTCGACCCTGAGCAGCAGCGCCATGCTAGGCAAGCACCGCGTCCAAGTTGCGGGTCATCCCCCGCAGCGTGTCGCGTCTTAGTGTGATGCCGAGACCGGGTCCGTCCGGAATCGCCAACATCCCGTCGCCGTCCAGAGTTCCAGCCGCCCTCCGTGATGTCATCCACATAGGGCGACCCGCCGATATATTCTACGAGATCGGCGGTCGGCACTGCCGCGGCGAGTTGCAGATCAGCGGCGAGACCGACTGCGGTGTTCCAGCCGTGCCCGATATATTTGATCCCGAAGGCGTTGGCGGTGCGGGCGATCTGGATCTGCTCAGAAATGCCGCCGACCTTGGTGACATCCGGTTGCACGATGTCGAGCGCGCGCCTCTCGAGCCAGGGCAGGAAACTCTGCCGCCGCGTGACGCACTCGCCAGTCGCGATGGGCACGGGGCTGCGTTCTCGCAACGCCTTGAAGTCGTCGAGCGCATCCGGCTTCAGCGGCTCCTCGAACCAGGCGACCTCGAAGTCCTTGAGCATGTGGGCGGTGTTGATCGCCCAGTTGAGTCCCTGCGGCCAGAACGCGTCCGAGCCGCCCGCATCGACCATCAGCAGGCAATTGTCGCCGGCGCCCTTGCGCGCCGCACTGACGATCTGCTCGTCGAGCTTGCGGGAAACTCGGCCGAAAGGTCCCCAGCCAATCTTGATCGCCCTGAATCCCTGCGCGCGGTACAAGGCCGTGCGCTCCTCCATCAGTTCAGGCATCTCCATCAGGATCGAGGCATAGGCTTTGACCCTGGTGCGGTAGCTGCCGCCCAGCAGGCGTCCGATCGGCTGGCCGGTCACCTGCCCGAAGATGTCCCACAGGGCGATGTCGATCCCGGAAATGGTGTGCGTCAGTGTGCCGCCATGCCCCATCCAGAAGCTGTTCTGGTGGAGTTTTTCGGTAACGCGCATCGGCTCGACCGCCGTCTCCCCGATTGCGAGAGGCCTAAGTACGCCAAGCGCCGCCTCAGCAAGGCGGGAGTCGGTGAAGACACTCCCGACGCCCATCAGCCCGGTGTCGGTTTTGACGATCACGAGGGCATGCACCGAATCTCCCGGCTGGATCTCGTTGGTCCAACCGCCTTTGGGCGACTTGCCGAATAGTCCGAGGCAGTCGATGGATCTAATCTTCAAAAACGTCCTCCCCTAAAATGTCGCCGAGACGCCGCCATCGACCAGCAGGATTTGGCCTGTGACGTAGCTGCAATCGTCGCCGCAAAAGAAGGCGGTGGCGCGCGCGATATCGTCGGGTTGCGCCGGCCGCCGCAGCGGTATGCGGCCATATTTGATGTAGACGTCCTTGAACCAGTCAGTCTGGTGTTCGTGGCCGCCGCCATCGGGCAGCAGCGCCATGCGCGTATCGACGAAGCCTGGGCAGATACAGTTGACGAGGATGCCGGCTGGGGCGAGTTCAACCGCCAGCGTCCGTGTCATATTGACGACGCCTCCCTTCGCTGTCGCATAGGCGACGCTGTCAGCAGCGCCTCGCACGCCGAGGATCGAGGCAATGTTGACGACGCGTCCCTTAGCGGAGCGGCGAAGCTGGGGCAGAAGCCCGAGTGTGACCCAGAGCGCCCCGTCCTGGTTGATCCGCTGCACTTCCTCGAAGGGGTCGCGAGTGAGCTTTTCGAGCGGAGTCGCATCGAGGACAGCAGCATTGTTGACCAGGACGTCGAGCCGGCCCCAGCGCGAGCCGATCACCGCCGCCAGTTCCGCAACGGCTTCCTCAGATGTGATATCGACCGTAACGCCAAGGCTGTCCGCGCCGTGCGCGGCAAGATCGTCCGCAACCGAGCAGGCGAGATCGCCGTCCCGGTCGGCTAGCACAACCGCGGCGCCGCGCGCGGCCAACAGTCGGGTGATGGCTTCTCCTATGCCGCGTGCCGCGCCGGTTACCAGCGCGACGCGGCCGGACAATGCTCCGGCGTCTTGGATGCTTTCGATCACGGATTCCCTCGGCTCAGATGTCTGCTCTTGCGCCTAGCAGGTCCGGAAAAGTGGGTCGCGAGCACGGTGTCGATGTCGTCGACAGAACCGTGTTCGAAGTAGTCGAGCAACTGCAGGTGCAGCCGCACCTCGCCCGGCCGATCCTCGGCGTCCGACCAGTCCCGACAGAAAACGATGACGAGGTGCTGAGCGAGCCCTTCCCAAATCTGGGCGGCAAGCTCGTTGCCCGAATGGCGGGCTATGGCGCGGTGAAAATCGAGATCGACCGAACTCAGGGCAAGCGGGTCGCCGGAGTCGGATAGCTCGGCCATGTCGGCGACGATCTCTTCAAGCTCGGCGAGAAGGGTCGAGTTGTCGCGGCCCTCGCACATGACGCGCTGGAAGATGATCTTCTCCACAGCGAAACGCAGTTCGAACAGATCCGAGATGCGGCGTGCGCTGTAGTCGGAAACGCGCAGACCGGGGCGCTCGCCGCCCACGAGGATGCCGCGAAGCTGCAGCTTCTGCATCGCCTCGCGCGCCGGCACCCGGCTGACCTGCAGCGCCGAGGCGATCCCCGCCTCGGTAATGCGCTCGCCGGCGGCTTTGTCGCCACGCGCAATGGCCATGATCAGGCGCTCTTCCACCTCATCGGCGGCGGTCTTGGCGCGGCGAATGGGAGAAAGCGCGGGGCTGGGCGCGGTCTCAAGGGGCTGGCGGGACATCTTGGGCGGTTCGCGAGACGGATTCGGATGACCGCAAGTGGTCAGGAATGGCGGCCAGAAGGCTGCGCGTATAGGCGTGCTGCGGAGAATCGAATACGAGCGTGGTCGGCCCTTGCTCGACAAGTTCGCCTAAATACATCACCAGCACGCGGTCGCAAAGATAGTGAATAACGCGCAAGTCATGCGAAATGAAGATCAGGCTCAGCGTCAGCTTCAGCTGCAGATCGAGCAGCAATTGCAGGACCTGGGCCTGTACCGACACATCGAGACCCGAGACGATCTCGTCGCAGATTAGAATTTTCGGTTCGAGCATTAGCGCCCTCGCCAGATTGATTCGCTGGCGCTGGCCGCCCGAGAGCTGGTTGGGAAGGCGCCGCGCCATATCCGAGTGCAGTCCAACCATCTCCAGCATCCTTACCACTCGCGCGGGCCTCTCCGCCCTCGGGCAGATCCTGTGGATGTCGAGCGGCTCGGCTAGCGCATCGCCGATGCGCATGGTCGGGCAGAGTGCGGTGAAGGGATCCTGAAAGACATACTGCACCTCGCGGCGCAGGCGCCGCCACTCGTCACGGGTGCGTACGGGCTGGCCCCCATAAGTGACTTCGCCGCTGGTCGGCTGCTCGATGCCGATAAGAATGCGCGCGATGGTGGTTTTCCCCGAACCGCTCTCGCCGACGAGCCCAACTATCTCGCCGGATGCGACGCCGAGGCTCACATGGTTGACGGCATTGATCGTGCGAACCCTGCGGTCGCGCCGGACTGTGAAAGTCTTGACGACATCACGGGCTTCGAGGGTCGCGCTCATGGCAAGCCGGCCCTTCCCTCGCGTGCGAAGCGGTGGCAGGCGACCTCGTGACCGGCTTCGGCAAAAGTCCAGCCAGGGGCCGACCGTTCGCACAACCCGGTCACCGCCACCGGGCAGCGCGAGCGGAATGGCGCGCCGGCGCCGATCGAGCCTGGCTTGGGCGCCTGCCCGGGAATGGGACGAAGCGGATTGGCGCGGCTGGATCTGAGGGTGGGCGCAGAACGCAGCAGCCCCCGGGTATAAGGGTGGCACGGATCGTCGAGTACCGCCCGGACGGGTCCGCGCTCGACGGCGTGCCCCACGTACATCACCAGAAGCTCGCCGCCGATCTCAGCGGCAAGCCCCAGATCATGGGTGACAAAGATCAGCGCCAACCCCAGCTCATCCTTAAGGCGGCGAAGCAGCTTGAGGATCTGCGCCTGGAGCGAGACATCAAGATTGGTCGTCGCCTCGTCGGCGATGATGAGCGCCGGGCCGCAGGACAGCGCCAGGGCGATCGCGACACGCTGCCGCAGTCCGCCGGAAAGCTCGGCGGGATAGCTCTTCATCCGGTGCTCGGGCTCGGGAAAACCGGCCATGCCTAGCACTTCTACGGTCCGCGCCCGCGCCTCGTCGCGGGAGCAGCGTCGGTGGTCGCGGATGGCGTCGGCGATCTGGTGCTCGACCGTGATCAGCGGATTGAGCGAGGCCGTCGGGTCTTGAAAGATCATGGCGATCTCGGCGCCGCGGATAGCGCGCCATTCAGCCTCTCCCGTCTTGAGAAGATCCCGGCCCCGCCAGTCGATCCGCGCGCCGGCGACTGTCGCCGCGCCCGGAACGATGCCGAGCAGCGCCTGGCAGACCATCGACTTGCCCGAACCCGACTCACCGGCGATGACAAGGCTCTGCCCGGCCTCAAGCGCGAAAGACACGTCGTCGACCACAATGTTCGGGCCGGATCGTCCGGGAAAGCTGATCGAGAGATGTTCGACCGAGAGGACAGGGGCCGTCACGCGTCCCCCTCGCGCGAGCGAAGCCAATCGCGCCGCGCTTGCAACCCGTCGCCGATGAGCACGAGGCTTAGCGACGTAACAACTATCGCAAGCCCGGGAAACAGCGTCAGCCACCAGGATGAGGTCATGTAGTTCTTGCCGTCGAGCATGATCCCGCCCCAACTCGGGGTGGGCGGCTGAACACCCATGCCCAGGAAGGAGAGCGTCGCCTCGAAGACGATCATGGCGGCCATTTGCATCGCGGCCAGAACGGCAAGAACTCGGCACAACCGATGGGAAGACGTGGAAAATCGCGATGCGCAGCGGCGACGCCCCGATGACTGCGGCTGCCTTCACATAGTCCTTGCCGCGCTCCTGCAAGGCGATCGCGCGAACCACCCGCGCCGCTCCGGCCCAGCCGGCCAGCACCATCAGCAGGATCAGCACGGGGACCGACGGACGAATTGCGCTGGTGATGGCGATCGCCAGCAACACATAGGGAAAGGCGAGCTGAATATCGATGACACGATCGACCAGCAGCCGGGTATAGCGCGCCCCAAACGCACCCAACATACCCATGATGGCCCCGAGAACGAGCGAGCCCGCCATGCCGGCGCCGGCGACGAGCAGAGATATCCGCCCGCCATAGAGCACGCGCGCAAGCAGGTCGCGGCCAATCGCGTCGGTGCCGAACCAGTGCCGAAGTGAGGGCGGCAGGCGCACTGACGCGAGGTCCATAGATGTCGGCCCGATTGGCTGCAACATCGGCGCCAGCAGGGCCGAGAGAACCATGATGGCCAGCATTACTATGCCCATGCCGAGCGGCAGGTTGAGTGACAGCCGGCCGAGGATCGCTGGCCGTCGCGCTTCGCACATTGCGGCCTCGGCCACGCTTACGCTCACGCGCCGAACCCCGGCAGCAGGGCGAACGAACCGGTCCTGGGATAGGTCTTCACCTCGCGAAAGCCCTCGGCGAAGCCAGCCCCGGCCGCCGCCCCGCGGATCGCGGCGTTGCGATCCATCATGTCGGTGATTGACGCGTCGTCATAGATCGCCCGGATCCAGGCGTCCTGGCTATGGTGCTGGCGCAGCATCTGCCGCTTGAGCTCCATGACCGGCGTGATGTCGACATAGGCCTCGGGCTCGAAGCCGAGACCGGTCGGATTGTCCATGTAGAAGACGTGCGGCGCCCTCGCTATGTGCGGCAGGCTAGTTTCGACTAGCCGAACTGAGGCGGGAATGCGAGCATCCTCCGCCACTTGCCCGGCAATGCGATGGTCGGGGTGGTAGTCGGTCGGCCCGTGAATAAACATGACGGCCGGGTCGGCCTCGCGGATCGCATCGATGAAGCGGATGCGCGTGGCGCGGTCGTTGAACAGCCACTCGTCGTCGAAGTCCATCCAGATTAGGCTGGCGCCGATCAGTGAGCAGGACGCCTCCTGCTCCTTGCGACGGATGGCGCCGATCTGTTCCCGTGTGTGAGTGGGCGAGCCGACGTTGCCGTTGGTGGCGACAGCTATGAAGACCTTGTGCCCGGCCCTAGCGTAGAGCGCGAGCGTACCCGCGCACTGCATTTCGATATCATCGGGATGAGCGCCGATCGCAAGAACGTTCATGGCAGTTCCAGACGAATGCGCGGATCGATCCTAACATAGAGGAGGTCGATCAGCAGATTGACGATGACGAAGGCGCTCGCCGTGACGATCGTGATGCCTTGGATCAGCGGATAGTCTCGGGCATTGAGGGCGGTCAGGGCGAGTCCGCCTATGCCGGGGAAATCGAACACCACTTCGGCGACGATGACCCCGCCGAGAAGGTAGCCGACATCGACGCCGATTACAGTCAGGAGCGGCAGACAGGCGTTTTTCAGGGCGTAGACGAAGGTGATGCGCCCTTGCCGGATGCCAAAGGCGCGGGCCGTGCGGATATACTCTTCCTTCAACACCGCCTCCATTGACGCGCGCAACACGCGCAACTGCGTCGGCAGGATTGAAAGCGTCACGGCGACCGCGGGCAGCACGAGGCTGGTCCAGCCGGAAAAGCCGCCAGCCGGCAGCCAGCGCAGCGCCACCGCAAAGACGAGGACCAATACCTCGCCCGACCAGAAGACGGGCGCCGATTGCCCGAAGGCCGCAATGGCGGACGACAGCCAGCCCCAGAACGAGCGCGGATGCATGGCCGCGACGCTGCCAAGACCGACGGCGATGGTGAGCGACAGCGCCAGCGATATCAGAGCAAGCAGCAGCGTGCGCGGCATTGCGTCCATGATGAGATTCATGACAGGCGCATGGAAGCGGAAGGACTGGCCGAGATCGCCGCGCATGGCGCCGATGAAGAACGAGCCCAGTTGCTCCAGCAGCGGTCTGTCGGTGCCGAAATCATGGCGGTATTGCTCGATTACTTCAGGACTGGCGAAGACGGGCGCCCGGATCTTGGCCGGATCGCCGGCCGACAGGCGCAGCACAACGAACACGGCGACCGCGATCGCCATGACCATGACGATCGACTGCATAATCCGTCTCAACGCGAACGACGCCATACCACCCCGACCTCCGGTTATGAACCGACCGACCCGATCGGCCGGCCCATGACCTGAGACTATTCGCTGTTAGGCCGCGATCGAGGCCTGCGGAACCAGGTTCTCCCCGACCAGGGGAGCACGTTTGTAGTTGTGCACCCGCTTGTTGACGATGAAATACCAAACCTCGTCGCTCAGATAGAGCGTCACCTGGTTCTCCCAGAGATATTTGGCCGCGGCGGTCACCGCCACCGCCCGCTTGTCCGGTGTCGCGGCGCGTTGTGTGGCGTATAGGGCGTCGTACTTTTCGTCCTTGTAGTGGAATACCGCTTGGCCAGTGCCGCCGGTGTAGAGGCCTAGCAGGAAATCAGGATCGTTATTGAAGGATGCCAAAGTGTTTAGGTTGATGTCGTAAGTGTTGTACGAGGTGCGAAACGCGCCCACTTCCAGCCTCTCAACATTCACCGCAATGCCGATCTGCTGCAGTGTGGCGGCGATGACTTGATCGATCTCAATTTGATTGGGCACCAGCGTCGACGTCGACATGCGCAGCGTCACACCGCTAGGATAGGCCTCCTTCACCAGCGCTTTGGCCTTTTCCAGATCCGGTTCGAACTTGGGCTCGAGCGGCGTGTAGAACGGCGCATCGGTAGGCAGAGAGGAATAGCCTACTGGGTTCTTGCCATGCATCAGAGAGTTCGAGATCGCCCGCCTGTCGATCGCATAGGCTAGCGCCTGCCGTAGCTTGAGATCCTTGAGCGGCCCATTGTGCTGGTAAATGGCGACGATCTGCGCAGGGGGCGACACATTCGTGGTGGTGAACTGGCTGTTGCCTTCCACGCGAGAGAGATCTTCCGCCGAGCAGCGCGAAAGAATATCCACTTGACCGCTGAGCAATGCGTTGATGCGCGCCTGATTGTCCTCGATATAGCTGAAG
Organism: uncultured Alphaproteobacteria bacterium; assembly: GCA_963820795.1. Classification (GTDB taxonomy): domain Bacteria; phylum Pseudomonadota; class Alphaproteobacteria; order Rhizobiales; family Beijerinckiaceae; genus Roseiarcus. Next base: position 76,477 of record CAWGBJ010000016.1, on the reverse strand, counting down.
ACAACCGTCTTGATCTTCGGAGCGCCGCCCCAATAGTCGGCGTTGGCCTCCAGCGTGACATTGTTGTCAGCGTAGGCGATGAACTTGTAGGGCCCCGAGCCCATTGCTCCCTTCTTGAAGTTGACCGGATTGTCAATATTCGCCTTGGGCAGGATCTTGATAAAGGCGAGGGCATTAAGGACCACGCCAAACGCTGTCGGCGACACCACCTCGATACTGCTCGGGGAGACGATGTTTACCTCGACGCCGGGCGTCGCCACCATTGACTGGGCGAGCTTGCCCAAGCCGAGGCGATCGATGCTGGCCTTGATGTCCTCGGCCGTGAGCGGCGAACCATCGTGGAACTTGACATCGGTGCGGATCGTGAGGGCGACCGTGGTCGGGCTCTCGAGCTTCCAGGTTATCGCGACCGAGGGAACCATCTTCCCGTTCTCGTCCCAGCCTATCAGCGTGTCATGGACGAGAGAAGCAACCTGCTCGTCCACGAGACCAAAGCCAGCGGCCGGATCCCAATAATTCGCCGTCGGAGGTTCTGCATTGCCGAAAGTCAGGGTGCCGGTCGGCGTGCCGCCGGCGGCAAAGGCCCGCAGAGGCAGGACGCTCGACACGCCGAGGATGGCGGCACTCGTCAGACCCGCGGCAGCAGCCGATTTGAGGAAAGAGCGACGATTCGGCGACAGGTTTGGTTCGTCTTCGTCGGAGAGATGGCTCATTTCGACCTCCATGTTGACGCTCGGAAATCTCACATTCAGACCTACTTCTGCATACGGCATACCGATACCGCGCTCGACACGAATGTGAAAGCCCCGAGCGTCAACGATCCTGAGCGCCCAGTGCACGTTCAACGAAGCGCACCACATCAGGAGCGCCGCCACAGGGGCCGCGATCTCACACACAACCTTGCCAGAGACTGATCTCGTCGTCCGCAGTGTCGGGGTAGCGCAGGTCCGGGGTGCGGTCGAGGCCCTTGTCGCTGTAGAAGTCGACGCGCCATGGCGGGCCGGCAAAGAGGAGTGGAACCGGCCCTATGATCGAGCGATTCATCACCGCGCGGCCGCGGATCGCCTTGTGTTTGCTGCTGCGGCTGGAGCCTGCGAAGGCTTTGCTGACGCGAACCTCGGCCGGAAAGCGGCGCCGGCGTGGATCGGCGCGGCGATGCTCGACGAGCCCGAGCCGCAAGCCGTCGCGATGCCTCGATCACTGACGGCGAGGGCAGATCGAAGTTAGACGGGATGTGCCTCGACGAGCGGGCGCTATGTCCGCGCCAATCCAAGGAGCAATGTATGTGGCCAAGATGGACGACAATGCGTTGTTCTCGAGCCTGCGTGACAAGCTGTTTACGGCGGTCGTCGGCGACGTGCTCGACGTGATGGGATGCGGCGGCAATTCTTGCCGCAGGCCATCGGGCCGCTTCGACCGGACATGAAGATCGTTGGGCGCGCCATGCCGGTCCTCGAGGCGGACGTCTTCGATGAGGGTTCCGGCTCGCCCGGCCCTCTTGCCGGCAAGCCGTTTGGACTCATGCTGGAGGCGCTGGACGATCTTCGCCCGAACGAAGTCTGCGTCGCGACGGGATCGGCGACGAGAACCAATTCTGACTGCGACGCGATGATGCCGGCCATCCGCCGCACGCTGTCCGCGTCAAACGGTGCGGCCCAGGCGGTCAGAATGTCGGATGCGTACCGACGCGACGCCGTCCGATGTACCGCTGCGCTGTGCGTCTTCAGGATCCCTTGCGCGTCGTACACGATCGCCGGCCGAATCACGACGCACCGGCTCATGAGCAAACCCCGCGCGTGGTGAACGGCAGGAACTCGAAGCCGGCGGCCATCGACGCATAGAATCGATGCACGCCGGCGAGCACTCGATACGTGAACGGCTGGCAGGAGATATCGTTGAGCGTTGGCAGGATGAGAAAGTCAATCAGCGGAATTGCCTCGTTAGCGACAAAGCCCTGCAAGATAGACACCGTTCGGGTGCGATCAAAGCCGCGCTTGCTCGGAAGCCTAAATGGCGGCTCGATGTCGTCGAGCGCGACCCAGTATCCGTCGTCAATCGATAGGCCGAGGGACGAATTCGGGCATGCCGGATTCGGCCCACCAATCATCAGGGATTTCAAACTCGGCTGGCAAGCGGGGAAACAGAAATCGGCGGGACGAATCTAGCTGAGACAAACCATATGATAAAGGTTATCATACATCTTATGCGCAGGGCGGTTTGGTCGCGGCCGCTCGGGCCACGCCGCCCGTCGCGCCTTGATGATTGCAAAATCTAGCAAGCATTCCCGCAACGTCTCCCTGGCGTTGCGGCGATTCATTGGATTATCGGCTCTTTCAGTGGGAGCGCTGCTCGCTCCGCGTCCCGGTCCAAATCATCTGACCCGCAAGGATCTCCTTCGTTAGGTCGATGACGGGATCGTTGCCCGAGCCCCTAAGACGTAGGGATCGCGATCCCCGCCGCTCTCGCCAATTGAGGCCAATCGCAATGGCGCAAAGGTCGACACTGGCGTCCAGCGATACCTGGGCCTGCGCCGGCTGATGCATCCCTTGCCTCTGTATTTGACGGCCCCGATCGACCGTGTCGAAATCGCTGCGGCTGAGGACGGATCGGAACTAACACGGGAATATCTCGCGCCTGCTAGAACGTTGACAGGCGTGAAGTTTTCTTCAAAGGTCGCGCGGCGGGCGCAAAGGAAATGCCCCGGCGTTTCCGAAGGTCCGCTCCATGATGCAGTTCAATCACGTCGCTAATCGGCTTGACGCTCGGCATTTTGAGACGGTCGTCGAGATGCTGAAAGCAAAGCTCCGTTTCGTCGAGCTACGCCGGACGGAGCGCGCCATCTGGTTGCGTCAACCCGGCGCCAATGTGGACCTACAATTCGGCCGAAGCCAGAGCGTCTCGCGCGACTCGGACAAGATCCGTTCGCAGGTGTCTTTCCTGAGCACGACTCCGCGCGCCGATCTCGAGGATCTCGCGGAGTGGGGGCGCGCTCACGGACTCGAGGCTCAAGTCGGAAGCTACTCCGACAAGGAGTTCTACCTCGACGCGCCGGAGGCCTTCGTCGATTTCGTGATCGAAGCGATGACGCCTGACATGGCGGACTACGGGGTCACGGTCTAGCCGCGAACCGCGGCGTCAAAGATTCCGCGTTGGCTCACTAGCGCCGAAAGAAGCGCGGAACTCTCGCTTCCATCTCCGTTCGGAGGTGGAAGGGGTACTCGAGTGATCGACGACGCAATCGTCCCAACGCACCGTCTGACCAGCCTTGACCGGCGACTTAAGAGTATCCACTTTCTCCGTCGAGCGTTTCGCCGGCGGCGAGGTTCCGTCTCGCCACCGATGCTACGTCGCCGAAGCCCGCGACGCCGGTCGGTTCGCCGGTTCAGGCGAGCGCACGCCGAAGACTCTCGGTCAACGAATGATGTCCACGCCGCCGGCGATCGGCGCCTTCGAGAAGGACTGTCCCTCCCGTTCGGCGCGTCCCTCGAAGGATTTGGCGCTCGGGCTTCCCTCGCCCATGCGAAGGGCGCGATCGCCTCGCGGGGGCGGTTGTAATCGTGATCGACCCGACGACATGGAGCCCCGGCGTTCTTCGTGCCTGGGCCCGGAACATCGGGCCGAACTTGCCGGCACCGATTACGCCGATCTGAACCGGTCGCCGTCGCAGCCAGCGCGGCGAGTTTAGCACCCATGCTCATGGGCTTCCTTCCAGCCGTGAGGTCTGTCGTCTGACATCCATTGACTAAAGGCGCGCTCCAGCGCAATCTCGGTTGAACAGAGTGGGCGAGGCGACGGCGGACCTTGGAGCCAGATCTGATCGCGAACCTGATCGGCAAGATCCGCGGCGCAGGCGCGTCCCGCGAGGTGCTGGTCAAGCGGGTCGCAGATGCGCTGCGCGAGCAAATCACTTCTGGACAATTGGCGGCCGGCGCCCGGCTGATCAGCGAAGTCGCTCTCGCCCAAAGACTTCGAGATCAGCCGCCCCACTTTGCGTGAAGCGATGCGGATCCTCGCGCGTGAAGGCTTCATCGACATCAAGCACGGCGTCGGCGCTTTTGTCGCGGACGAACAGCGGCTGATCTGGAGCCGCCTCGAACTCGATCCGGTCGTTCACCGATCTGATACGGTCGGTAGGCGGGAAACCGGGCGACAGGCGCGTAACGGTGCAGCGAACGGCGGCGCCGAAAGATGTCGCGGAGGCAATGGAAATTGAGCCGCAGACGCCGGTCTGTCTCATTAAACGGGTCCGGCTTATCGACGGGGCGCCGCTCACCGTCGCAAACGAATATATACCCCTCGCTGGGCAGACGGAGGACTTCGGCCGCCTCAAGGCTTTTGCCGGCGGCTCTCTTTTCAAATTTCTGGGAGAACGTTGCGGTGTGACGCTCGCCCGGTCGAACGTGGTGATCGCGGCGGTGCGCGCCGACGCGGAACGCGCGCGACTCCTCGAGGTGCGTGCGGGAACACCGCTCCTTCTCCTGCGAGAGACGCATTGCGACCCGGCAGGGAGGCCGGTGCTGCTCACGGTCAATCATCACAATTCCAACTTGGTCCAGTTCATCCTGACCCGGGCAGGGCTGCCCTCGTGAGAGGCGCGGGGTTCTTCGCGATCGGCAACATCAGCATCGATGACCTCGTCTTCGCGGACGGCTCAACCATGTGGTGCGTGCCCGGTGGCAACTCGATTTACTCCGCCCTTGGAATGGCGGTGTGGGGCGAACGCCCGGACGTGATCGCCCCGCTCGGCCCCGAATACCCGACTGCAAAGCTGTGCGACCGGATCAATCTCGGACAGTGCCGCCTCATCGAACGCAATTTGCGCAACTGGGGCCTTTATGAGGAAGACGGCACGAGGCATTTCATCTTCCGGTCGAAATCCCGTAACTGGCTGGATTTCAGTCCACGCATGGAGGACCTCGGCGACGGCCCCTTCACGTACAGCCATCTCGCGCCGCTCCCCTGGCGACTTCAGCTCGAACTCGCCCCGGCGCTGCGAAAACGTGGCGCAAGCCTCATCTCGGTCGATCTCGACGACCGGCGCCTCGCAGAAGTGCCGATCGGGGAGGTGGCCGAGCTGCTTGCGCTCGTCGACCTCTTCATGCCGAGCCGGCAGGACGTCGCTGCAATCTTTCCCGAACACACGCCGGTCGACGCGTTGAAGGCGCTGCGTGAGCTTTCGCCCGACACGCCGGTCATAGCGGTCAAATGCGGCGCCCAGGGCGCGATCGCGCATCAGCGCAACGAAGCCGACTATCTCAGCTCGCCCTCGGCGGCGCAGCGTGCAATCGACGAGACGGGCGCTGGTGACGCGTTCTGCGGCGGCGCGCTGGTCGGATTTTCCCGCGGCCGGGCGCTGTCCGAAGCACTGGCGCACGGCGCCGTCTCCGCGTCCTTCGCCGTCGAGGCGGTTGGACCGGCCGGACTGGTCGCCGCCGCGCCTGAAGCCGCGGAGCGGCGGCTGCAGCTGGCGACAGGCCGAATCGAGGCGCATTGCTTTTGAACCCGTCAGGGGTCGCTCATCGAGGTAACATGGAGGCCGTGTTGGACGAGGAAAAAAGGGTCATGCTGCAGGAAATCGCCATGCAGCCGGACTTCGTTCGGACCAATGTCGACGTCATGCTGGAAGCCAGTCGCAAGGCGCTGGCGGAACATCCGTCGCGCGCTATCGGCGTCGGTTACGCGATTGGCTGCGGTGATAGCTATTGCGCCGCGCTCGCCGCCCGCAGCTTCATGATGGATGCGATCGGTACGATGGTGGAGCCTGTCGAGGCGCTGGAGTTCTCGCGTTATCTCGTCTCCTACATCCCGAAGGATGCGTTCGTTTTCGGGGTGTCCAACTCGGGAACGGTCTCACGGACCATCGAGGGGGTCAGTCTCGCAAGGGAGCGTGGCGCCTGGACCTTCGCGGTCACAGTCAGCGCGTCCACGCGGCTTGCGACGGTCGCCGAGACCCTGATCAAGGTCAACGCCACGCCGAATATCAAGGAGCGCCAGGACGGATCGCGCGTTGTGACGCCGGGAACCGTGACTTACACCGCGAGCCTGCTCGGCCTTTGCGTCGCCGGCATTGCGCTCGGCGAGCGCGCTGGAAGGCTCGACCGGGCGCGGGCGAGCGCGCTTGCTGTCCAACTCTACCAGCTCGGCGATCGCATGGCCGAGGCGGACGCGACGGTAAGGCCGATCGCGGCGGAGATCGCGACGACGTTCACTCCGGAGCGAAAGACGGTCATTCTCGGCGGCGGCCCCAACTTCGCCACAGCATATTTCGGCATGGCCAAGTGGCATGAAGCGCTGACGAGGCCCTGCCACACCTCCGAATTGGAGGAATGGGCGCACGAGGAGTATTTCATCACGGACGAGCTTACGGACACGATCATCCTCGCGCCGCCCGGCGGTGGCCGTAGCCGCGCGCTCGAACAGGCGGCGGCAGCCAGGGAGATGGGATCGCGCGTCATCATGATCGCGGCTGCGAATGACGTCGACGCGAAGGGCGTCGCGGACGTCTTTTTCGGGATGCCTCCCGACGTGGCGGAGCCGCTGACGCCCTTCGTCTACAAAGCGCCGTTCGAACATCTCTCCTGCCAGATCGCGCACGAGCAGAAGATCCCGTTCCTCGGGTTTCACAATCCGAAGCGTCAGCAGGTCAACTTCCGCCAGATCTTCAGCTCCGCCCAGGTCGTCGGAGGCTCGTGACGCGCCGATGAGCGAACTTCTCTCCATGATCAGAGCGGGATCGAAGCCGGTCATCGGCATGATTCAGCTCGACCCGCTGCCGGGCGGCTCGCGCTATACGAGCCGCGGCGTCGAGGCAATCCTCAAACGCGCGTTGGACGAAGCCGACACGCTCGCGGCCAACGACGTTGATGTCCTTATGGTCCAGAACCTCGGCGACTTGCCGGTGTCTCAGACCGCGGTCGCGTCGCAAGTCGCCTGGATGACGCGGGTCGTCGCGGAGGCGCGGGCGCGCTTCGGGCGGCCGGTCGGGATCAATCTCTTGGAGAACGACGCTGAGGCCATGCTGGCCATCGCCTCGGCGGCGGGCGCGGATTTTGTCCGGATCAAGGTCTATGTCGGCGCCATGCTGACGCCCTTCGGCGTCGAGAGCGGGCAGGCCTACGCGGCGATCCGGGCGCGGAACGCGTGGGACGTCCAGAACGTCGCGATCTTCGCCGACGTTCACGACCGGACCGGCGTCCCGCTCGCGACCGGCGGCCTCGCTGAGGATCTCGATCACGCGATCCGGCTCGGCGGCGCCGACGGCGTTGTGCTGACCGGAAAGACCTATGGCGAGACGCTCGAATTCGTCAACGTCGCGCGAAAGCTTTTCGCCGCGGCGCCGATCCTCGTCGGCGGCGGCGTCAACGCCGGGAACTTCGCCGAGGTCGCGCGGGTCGCCGACGGTGTGATCGTCAGCTCCGCGCTCAAGGATTCGGGCGCTGCGTTCGGGAGATTTGTTCCAGAGAAAGTCTCGGCCTTCATGGAGGAGGCCAGGCGCGTCCGCGCAATGAGCTGAGCGGTCGCGAGGGAAGTCGTCGGCGACGCCGGCGTTCTGAAGGAGGACGGCACATGTGGAAGCTCTTGAGGATTTGCTGCGCGCTTCTGGCGGCGGTTGTGGTTCTTGCGTTGGGAGGCGCGGCTGAAGCAAAGATCAAGGTCGCCTTCGTCACCTCCGAGTCCGGGATGGGCGACCGGTCCTTCAACGACATGATGGACCAGGGGATGAAGCGCGCGGTCAAGGAACTGGATATCGACTACGTGATCATCCAGCCGCGCAGCATCTCGGAATTCCAGCCGTCGCTCGCCCGCGCGGCTGCGCAGGGCTTCGATATCATCATCGGATCGTCGTTCGACATGATCAAGCCCATGCAGGCGGTCGCGGCGGCGTTCCCGAACCAGAAGTTCGGCCTCGTCGACGTCGGTCCCGACCCGGTCGCGCCCAACGTCGTTTCCAGCGTGACCAAGGACTGGGAGGGCTCCTTCCTCGTCGGCGTCATCGCGGCGAAGGTTAGCAAGACGGGTACGATCGGCTTCGTGGGCGGCAAGGATATCCCGATCATCCACCGCTTCTTCGTCGGCTACTATTATGGATCGAAGATGGCGAAGCCGGAAGTCAAGGTGCTCGAAAGCTATTCGGGCACCTTCACAGACCCGGCCGCCGGCAAGGAATACACCCTCGCTCTCGTCAACCAGGGCTCGGACATCAACTTCGCCGTCGCCGGCGCGACCAGCGCCGGCGTCATCGACGCGGCCAAGACCTCGAACACCTTCGCCATCGGCGTCGATTCCGACCAGAACTATATGGCGCCCGGTCATGTGCTGACCTCGATGGTCAAGCGCGTTGATACCCAGGCCTTCGACATGATCAAGTCGGTCGTTGACGGAAGCTTCAAAGGCGGCACTGTCCACTATTACGGCCTGAAGGAGGGCGGCGTCGACGCGGCGATGGACGAGTACAACAAGGGCCTCATTCCGGACGACGTGTTGAAGCAGGTCGACGCTTTGAGGCAGCAGGTCATTTCGGGCGAGATCGTCGTGCCCAACTACTTCGACCTCAAGCCTGGCGCGAAGGAGATGGGGACGCCGCCGATTGACACGCCGCCCTCGATCGCCAACGCGAAGTAGCGCGAATCTGGATCCGGCGGGCAGGCGCCGCCGGACTCCTATTCTCTTCGGAGGGCCGGAACGTGGCCGAGGTTGGCGCCGACGTCGTGGAGATGACGCATATCGCCAAGCGCTTCGACGAGCTGGTGGCGATACACGACGCATCGCTTTCGATCCGAGCCGGAGAGATTCATGCGCTGGTCGGCGAGAACGGCGCAGGCAAAACGACGCTGATGAACGTTCTCTACGGCCTCCTGCCGCGCGACGACGGAGACATCCGACTACGCGGCAAGAGCGTCTCCTTCCGGGGTCCGGCCGAGGCGATTGCGGCCGGAATTGGCATGGTCCCCCAGCATTTCAAGCTCGCGCCCTCCTTCACTGTCGCAGAGAACATCGTCCTCGGGGCCGAGCCCATGAAGTCGCTTCGTCGGATCGACCGTATCCGGGCCGAGTCCGAGGCGGCCGAGCTCGGCCATCGTTTCGGTCTCGATCTCGACCCCACCGCGATTGTCAGCACGCTCCCGGTCGGCCTCCGGCAGCGTGTCGAGATCCTGAAAGCGCTTTTTCGCGACGCCGGCATCCTGATCCTCGACGAGCCGACCGCGGTGCTGACGCCCCAGGAGACGCGCGAGCTCTTCCTGACCATGCGACGGCTTGCCGATAGCGGCCGTTCGATCATTTTCATCACTCACAAGCTCCGCGAAGTGCTCGCCGTGTCGGACCGCATCTCGGTGATGCGCCACGGGCGCATCATTTCCACCGCGCCGAGTGAAGGCGTCACGGCGCAGCAGCTCGCGAGCCTGATGGTCGGCCGTTCGGTCCTGCTCCGGGTCGATAAGTCGAAAGCCCATCCGTCAGCGGACAGGCTTCTCGAGGTCGATGGCCTGACCGCCGTAGGCGACAGGGGTGAAACTGCGCTCAGTTCCGCGTCGTTCTCGGTCAGGGCGGGCGAGATCGTCGGACTCGCCGGCGTGCAGGGCAACGGTCAGGACGAGCTCATCGAATGCATCGCCGGCTTGCGGCGCCCGGTCGCAGGGTCCGTGTCGATCTGCGGAAGGAAGGTGAGACATCTGGAGCCCAGGCAAAGCCGCGACGCCGGGCTCGCCTATATTCCGTCGGACCGCGAGCGCGTCGGCCTCTCCCTGACTAGCCAGGTCTGGGAGAACCTTTCCCTCGGCCATCTGAAGGCCTTTTCGCGTGGGCCCATCCTGTTGGCGAATGCGGCGAAGCGGCGGGCGAGCGAGCTGATCCGCAAGTTCGACGTGCGCGGCGCAACCGACGTGACATTGGCCAGATCGCTCTCCGGCGGCAACCAGCAGAAGCTTCAGCTTGCGCGCGAGCTGACGCGGGGGACGCGGCTCGTCATCGCGGAACAGCCATCGCGCGGCGTCGACATCGGGGCAATCGAGGCGATCCATCGAATCCTCGTCGAGATGCGCGACAGCGGCCGGGGCGTCTTCGTCATTTCCGCGGATCTCGACGAGATCTTCTCGCTTTCGGACCGCATCCTCGTGATGTATCGCGGCCACATCGTCGCCGATCTGGTCGCGGACGACACCGATCTCGAGGAAGTCGGCCGCCTGATGGGCGGCCTGCATGAGGAGCGCAGCGCCGCGCATGCGACGAGCTCTAGGGAGCGGGCTCCCCGTGTCCATTGAAGCGGCGCCAACGCATTGGACTTCGTTCCCGCTTGCGGTCTTCGTCCGTTCATTGCTCGCTCCGGTCGCGGCGGTCGGGATCGCGATCGTGGCGGGCGGCGTTCTGGTCGCGGCGGTGGGGCAGAACCCCTTTGAGGTCTATGCGATCCTCATCAAGGGCGGGCTAGTCGGATGGCCAAATCTTTCGGTCTCTCTGCAGCTGACGACGCCGCTTATTTTTACCGGCCTCGCTGTCGCCATGTCGTTTCGCGCCGGCCTTTGGAACATCGGGGCGGAAGGGCAAATGCTGATGGGGGCGCTGGCCGCAGGAATTGTCGGCTATGCCACCCCCTCGCCGACCATTCTTCAGATACCCCTCTGCATCTCGGCGGCGTTTGTCGGCGGAGCTTTATGGGCGAGCGTCCCGGCGGTCCTTCGGGTCTACCTTGGGGTGAACGAACTTGTCGTCTGCCTCATGATGAACCCGATCGCGCTGCTGCTCACGGGCTATGTGGCCGCTCGGGCCTTGAAAGCCCCGGGGCCGACCAACAAGCTGCCCGATATTCTCGACACCGCGGTCCTTCCGACCTTCTCGCTCTTCTCGCAGCTGAATGCCGGAATCTTCATCGCGCTCGCGTGTTGCGCGATCGTCGCCTTCTTCAACCATGCGACGGTGCGCGGGTTCGAATGGAAGATCATCGGGCTCAATCCCCGTTTCGCCCATTACGGCGGCATCGCCGTGAGGCGCAACGCGCTTGCGGTGTTCCTTGCGAGCGGCGGCGTCGCGGGGCTCGCCGGAGCGGAGCAGGTGCTCGGAGTCTACAAGGCCTTCTACGATAATTTCTCGCCGGGCTACGGATTCGACGGCATCGCGGTCGCGATGCTGGCGAAGAACAGCCCCATCGGCGTGATCCTCGCCGCATTCCTTCTCGGCACGCTCAATGCCGGCAGTGGCATCCTGCAAATGGAGACCGGGGTCAGCAAGTACCTCGTCCAGGTGCTTCAGTTCATCATCGTGCTGGTGCTCGCGGCCGAATTCTCCTTCTCTTGGCTCGGCAATCGCCGTCGCCCGCCCGCCCGTCCGGCGGCAACGGAAAAAGACTCCATGACGGAGACATCAGGATAATGCACGCCATGGACACCGACATCGCCTTCTCGGCCATCCGCATCTCTACGCCGCTCATTTATGCCGCGCTCGGCGGGCTTCTGACCTATCAGGCTGGCATTCTCAACATCGCCCTCGACGGCTTCATGATCGTTGCGGCCTTCGCTGCGATCGCTGTCGCCTACGCAACGGCGAGCCTGACGCTCGGGGTGCTCGCCGGGGTCCTCAGCGCGACCGCACTCGCGGCCCTTCTCGCCGTGTTCAACCTGCGCTTCAAGGCGAACATCTTTATTGCCGGCATCGCCGTGACCTTCATGGCCTACGGGCTGACAGCCCTTCTGCTCAAGGGCCTGCTTGGTCAGGAAGGCGTTTTCTCGTCGGACCGCATTCCAGAGTTTCCGCCGCTGCGCCTGGCCTTGATCGAAGACATTCCGGCAATCGGCCCTTTGATCAGCGGGCATACGCTGCTCGTCTATCTGGCCTATCTCTCGATCCCCGTCGTCGCCTTTGTCCTCTACCGGACGCGCTGGGGTCTTAGGGTGCGTGTCGTCGGCGAGGCGGAAGACGCGGCGGCCGCCGCCGGCATCGGCGTGGCGTCCATCAAGTTCCAGACCATGCTCCTGTCCGGCGTCTTCTGCGGGCTTGCGGGCGCGTATTTGTCGCTCGGCTACGTGTCCCTCTTCGCCAAGCAGATGACCAATGAGCGCGGCCTCATTGCGCTCGCCGCGATCTTCTTCGCCAACGGCAATCCTTACGGAACCGCGGCGGTGGCCCTCCTGTTTGGAACGGCGACGGCGCTTTCGGTGCGCTTGCCGCAGGCGACCGGCGCCGCTCCCCAGCTCCTTCAATTGATCCCTTACGTCGTGACCGTCCTCGCTCTGGTCGCTGTCGGCATCCGCAAGTCTCACGCACGCAGCCGTCACGGCGTGTGGCGGTTCGAGCTTTGACTATGTAATCGTCGGCCCCGCTTTCGCCCGGCGCCGGCAGCCTTAGATACGCGTGACGTCGAGTTCACTGGCGATCATCCCGGCCAACGCAGTCGGCCGTGCGAGGACCTGACCCAGTCTAGAAGACCGGTCATCCGCCGAGGAGGAGCAGCGGCGAACGAGTTCGCGAGCAGCCCGGTCCGGGCGCGACGGCGGTGGTTGTGCGCCGCGAGGCCGTACTCCCACGCGGCGGTCATGGCCTCGAGGCGGCGATGAGCCGCGTCACGGGATCCTGAAGGCGCCGGAGTTCGGAAGGTAGGTTCGGAACCCGTCGGGCAAGTACCCGCGATTTGCAGCTGTCTCCCGCTTTTCCTAATTTCTGGCGATCAACTCTATAGATTCTAGATTGCGTGAAGAAGCCGACCGTCTAGAGTTAGACCGCCATGAAGCGCGGATCGACTGGGTGCGAAGAAATTGTCGACTTCTCGCTGCAATCGGGGAGGAGTTCGCTACGACCCAGCCCTTCGCAGGAAAGACAATCGGCGCGGGCATCCATCTGGGGCCTTTGACTTTCAATGAGTTGACAGAAGGTGCATTATGACGCGTGTCCGCTCGGACATACCAAGATCGAAAGCACAGTCCGCGCAGCCTCGCGGCGTACGTTGCAACGTGCCCGTGAGGCGTCGTTCACGCAATGCGTACTCTCCGCCCAATTGAGGCGTCCCAGGCCGCGATCCGCAGCGGGTGCTTTACGTCGATTCCAGCCGATCCCGCCGCCGCGGCGAATGGGTAAAACCGACCATCTCGTTGGGTTTGCGACGGCCTCCGGGCTCAGCCGCTCCCAGTCGATGCGACCTCTCAGGTTGGTTTCTGTGCTAGCCTGCGTGACGCCTGAGGGCGCGCGCCGCGTGGGCGTTCATGCCGATGACGTCGTCGAGGAAGCAAACGGGAATCTGATGCGCGACGGCGTCAACATCGTGGGCCGCCTTCCGATGCGACAAGTGACCTTCGAAACTGTTCACGAGCAGCGGCGAGGACAGAGCCTATCGACCCGAGGAGAACTGCCATGGCGCGAAGTGGATCATCTTGCTGGGGCATCTATCGCATTTCTACCTATGTCCCCGCGAAGCGGATCAGTTTTAATCAATTCCCTCATTGAGGACGAAAAGCCAGCACTCATCCATACGGGTATGCGGCGATCGAGACATTAGCCTTTGAGCTTGGGTGGTCGAGAGCGACGCATGTCCAGCCAGGAGAAGCTTTGGTTGTTGACGGCGATTCGACTTGTTGGCCCAGGGGCCCTTCTCAAGGCGGCAGTGTGATGGGCGGAATTCGAGGCTAGAAGCCAATCTTTCGCGGCCCTGCGTCCGGCTTCGCCTGCGCCTCGTTTTCAAGCCATCGGGCAAGAGTCCTCGGATCGCGCTCGCCCAGCGCGCTTGCTTTCCTCGCTACCGTTGCAAAATCCGCCGGGGTCAGGCCGGTGAGTTTGAGCACCAAGCCAAGCACAGCGACGCCGAATGCGCGCCGATATGCTTCGGCGATCTGATCGGCCGTCATCGGCAGAAAGCGAACCTTGAACAGGAACCGTCGCGCCGCCGCCGCGTCCAAGAGCTCCGGCGCGTTGGTCGTGCAGGCGAAGGGGTAGGGGTGACGCTCCATCTGCGTTAGCATTTCGTTGACCTGAGTGATTTCCCAAGACTGCTGCGCCACTCCTCGATCGCGCAGCAGCGAGTCTGCTTCGTCGAGGATGAGAAAGGCGCGAAGATCGGCGGCCTCCTCGAACGCCGCGGCGATCGCTTTTTCCGACTCGCCGAGCCACATCGAGCTGAGATCGGAGAACCGCTTTTCCAGGACGTCCAGATCCAGGCGCTCGGCCAGGTGATGGGCGTAGGCCGACTTTCCCGTTCCGGGCGGACCCGAGAGACAGAAGGAGAGGGCTCGCGCCCGCGCTCGCGCAACCTGGTCGGCCAATTTGACGAGATCGACGTCAGCGGATCGCGTTCTCGATGAACCCAGCGAGGCTTTCGAGAATTGTCACGCTCACCCGCCGCCGATTGCGCGGGCGATGCGCTCGCGCCGGCGATCGCGAGCGCGGACGCTTCGTCGAGCGGAAAGCGCTCGCTCCTGGAGATGCGCGAGACAATCCTCTTCCGCACAGAAAGGGCGGGCTTGGGAAAGCGCAGGACAAGGTTCATGCGCCGGATCATCGCGGGACCAAGCCTATCGACGTCGTTGGCGATCCAAACCGTCGGCGCGACCGCTCTCTCGATGAGCCGGTTCATGAATACCTTGCTGCCGCGCCGGCTCGAGGCGTCCTCGTCGTCGACGCCGACGAACAGGTCGTCCGCCTCGTCGACGACGAAAATCGTACGTCCCGCCAAGCCGCCGATTGCGTTGGCGATCATCAGGGCTGCGACGCGCTGGTTGCGGCTAGGCTCGGCATTCTCGTCGTTGCTCTCGCCGATGAAGTGCACCGAATAGCCGACGCGAGCGCCGAGCCTCTTGGCGATTTCGCTCTTGCCGGATCCAGGAGGCCCATAGAATAGAATGTTCGCCCCGCGGGCGTGGTTGGAGTTCCTCCGGTTGGCGGCCGCTACGACTTTTGCCGCCAGGTCACGCAGTTCCCCCAAATGAGCGAAGTCGCTCCACCCCAATGAGGCTTGCGCAGGCTTGCCGAGCAGGAGGTCGCCAACCTTGCGGACGTTCAGTCGAGGCAAGGACAGGAAGCGAACCGCATGCGTCGATCAGACCGAGCTGTGCGAGACGGGCCTCTTCGGCTTGGCCGCCGCGGTTGGCGCGCCGACCGAGCAACGGACGCAGGCTGGAAGCCGTGATGGCGTCTAGGTCGAAACGGTCGCTGACCGCATCGGCGAGCGCGCTGACTTTAGGCGATTGGTGAAAACGCGCGAGCAATCCAAGCATGGCGCGCTGCGCCTCGGTGAGGGAGCATGCGTCGGCCAGCGAGTTCAGGCGACGCTGAAGCGGCGATGGTCTCGGGGCCGCACTCGTGCGGCGGCAATGGCCTCGGCGCGCCAAGCCTTCCAGTTCTCCCTAAGACTGGCTGACTCTTGAAGCCTTCGTCCGCCCCGCAAGACTGACGTCGGGCAGGAGAAGCTTGGCATTCCGATCGAGCGGGCGTGAGTCTCGACCCAGGCGACGATGTCTGCGCTGGGGCGCGGAGGCCTCGCAAGACGGCTCGTGTTGAGAGCGTTGCCGAGATATCGGCGGAGGATCCAGCGTTCGTAGGCGTGCATGAATCTGCGACCTCTCGTTTGAGGCTGATGCGAACAAGAAATGGAAGGGCGGGGCTTACAACAAGCCGACCAAGCGCCTTTGTCCCGGCGTGTCGCCGTCGATATACCGCTCTGTCGTCCCAGCTGGACGTCGTGGAGGCTGCAGCCGCTGCGATGGAGGTTGCGCGCGGCGCCGGTGATGAAGGTGTGCCGGCCCGAGTGCGACCAGCATCCTTCGAGGCCGAGTTCCCTGAACAGGGAGGCAAACCAGTTGACCGCGCTGGTGGGCCGTAAGTGGCCGCCGCGGGCGGAGCGCATGACGGGTCCAGGGCAGTCGCCGATCCGCCGCAGTGCCTGAAGCGCGCGCGCAGGTCGTGATGCATGGGGATGCGTCGAGCCCCGTGCTTCTTGACGATTGCGTCGCGGACCGAAATCGCGTCGGCGACCTTGCCGCGCGCGTCGAGCACCATCGACCAGTCGAGTCGGGCGATCTCGCAGGCGCGCAGGCCGGCCTTTACGGACAAAAGGATCATCGTCTGATCGCGAGCGTGAAGGGGTGACTTCGACACTTTGCGCAGCATCCGTCGCAGCATCTGCGGGGTGGCCGCCTTGGCTTGCTTACCGGGCATAACGAGAGACTCCTCGGATTGCCGGCCGCGCAAGACTCGAGCGCGCAGAAGGCTCGCGCGAGTACGATAGGCGCAGCGATTTTGGCTGATGCGAACGAAAGACAACGCCAGCAGGCGGCGTAGCGAACTTGGGCGTCGGAACGTCAGAAGCTTAGTCGCTTCGATCGATGACCGGTCGAACTGGCGAGGCCGGCTTAGATCGGCGACGGACCGATCAGTACTCGTCTGCGAGCATCAGGGTTAGAACGCGTGTCGTGACAGAGGGATCTGCAGGACCCGGCGACATTATTTCCATGTCTAGATCGTAGTAATCCACCTTCCAGAAGCACCGGGCATCGCCGTCCTCTATGAGACCGAAGTCGTGCTCGCCGTGCGGATCGTTGTCCTCGTTGAACTGGTCGAACGCGCGGCCCTTGGCGAGGATCGAGCAACGCCGGTCGGCTGGCAAAGATTCAAAGCCGGCAGTGACGACCACGACGCCGCCGACGAAGGAGCGGCGAAAGGCGTCATTGAGCTCTTGAATTCGAGTGACGGCATTCGGGATTTCGTTCGACATGTGACTTTCTCGACGATTGAGGGGAGCCGGCGGGACCGGGGTCGACCGGTCGCCACGGATGGCGAAGGCGCGCGTCGGCGCGCGCGGAAGCGCGCGTTCGGTTGGGGATTGTTGCAATTGAGGGTGAAGCGGTGACGCGCCGATTCGAGTCTGCCGGGCAAGGCGCCGCGGCGGCTGCTATCCTACCTATCTTGATTGTAACACAATAAACCTATATGTCAAGTGGAACATTATAACGAAATCATGGCGCTATGACGCGCCCTCGAAATGCGTACGAGGCCAGCGATCAGGTCGCCGTCGATGTGCCAGCGAATGACCAATTGTGCGGGAGTCGTCGAGTGTTTGGACGCAAACGCTCACGATGACCGCATCGCCGAGCAGAGCTCCGGGACGGAGACGGACTCCTCTCAGGTGCTGGGCCAGACGGGCGTGCCTTTCCCGATCCGCGTCTCGTCAGACCGCCCGACGTGCGGGCGACTGAAGGAGCTCGCGCGCACAGCGACGACCTGTTCCCGCCTATTGTCGCCGCTTGCCCAGATCATCCGGCGCGTCGAGGGCCGGAGGCCGTCACGCAGCAACGCTCCCGAACGCATCAGCTCGGCCTTGAGCCGCAAGGCCGGACCCTTTCCGCCGCAGATCTCGCTGAATTTCGCGTCCGAGAATAGATACTCGAGCGTAGCGTCGGGATGCCGGTTGACGTAGCCGGGACACGTCGCGTGGACGTGCTCCTCGGTCGGATCGACGAGCCCCTGACGGAGATCGACGAACCGCCATGCCTCATCGCGCACGTGGGCCCTGAGGCGCTCCAGAGGATCGGCGTCCCGAGCGGCCGACGCCGCAGCCAGCGAGGCCTGGCGCACGCGGCGAACGTGCGCCAACTCGCACGCGATCAGCGCCTCGGTGAGCCCCTCGGCAGTCCACGGAAGGACCCCGAAGCGGATCGCCGCGGAGGCGAAGATCGTCGCGAACCTGCGGTGAAGGCGCCCGAGATCGCGCCCGGGCAACGAGATGCGCCCCGTCGCAAGACGGAGGTACCGGGCGAATTGATCAGCTAGGTACCCCCGCACCTCTTTGTCGTCTCTCTCTGTCAATCGGCGTCAAAAAGTGGGTCTGACTCATTTTTGATGAAGGTGAGGCGCCGGTGTGGCCTGGTTTCGAGGGGGAATCAGGGCCATGCCGTCTTTTCGCACCTCGGAGTTGTTGCCGCCTGGGTTTTGTGCGGTTGGAGCGTTGAGCGAGGGCGACTGCACCGTCATCACGATCCGCGCGATGGGCGCGAACAGTTTGTGTCCATCATGTGGCGCGGTTTCGGACCGGGTCCACAGTCGATATCCTCGCCGTTTGGCGGACTTGCCGATCGCAGGGCGGCGCGCCGTGCTGATGCTCCAGGCGAGACGCTTTCGCTGCGAGGCGGTTCTTTGCGAGCGGCGCATCTTCGCCGAACGCTTCAACGACAACATCCTCAAGCCTTGGGCGCGTCGCACTGCTCGGCTCGATCAGATTGTCCATTGTTTGGCGCTTACCCTTGGAGGTCGGCCGGCGGCGAGTTTCGCACGCCGCTTGAGCATACCGGTCAGCAACGACACCCTGTTGCGCGCCGTGCGCAGACGGGGCGCCCCGACCTTCGCACCCCCGGTGATCATCGGGATCGACGACTGGGCCTGGCGTCGCAACCATCGCTATGGAACGCTAATCTGTGATCTCGAGCGCCGAAAGACGATCGCGTTGCTACCAGATCGAGAACCCGCGACCGCCGAGGCGTGGTTGACCGGCCAACCGCAGATCGCCGTCGTGGCTCGGGATCGAGGCGGCAGCTACGCATTGGCGACGCAAAAGGCGCTGCCCAACGCGGTGCAAGTCGCCGACCGCTGACATCTGATGGAGAACGCAAGCCACGCTTTCCTCGACGCCGTGCGCAAGTCGATGCGCCAGATTCGGAGCGCGATTGGCGCCGCCACGATCAATCCCGCCCTGCTCACCGCCGCCGAGAAGCTGCAATATGAGGGTTACCTCCGCCGCGAAGAGACCAACGCCGCCATCCTCGCGATGGCCAAAGAAGGCGCGACGATCAAGGAAATCGTGCGAAGCGCCGGCTACAGTCGCGGGCTGGTGCGAAAGGTGCTTCGCGGTCAGAGGTCGGACATCTTCCGCGTTCGCAGCAGTTCGCTCGAAGTCTATCTTCCCTGGCTCGACGAACAATGGGCGGCGGGCCGTCGCAACGGCTCCGAACTATGGCGCTCCCTGAAACAGCGAGGGTTTCGCGGATGCCTTCGCGTCGTCAGCGAGTGGAGCGCGCGACGACGGCGATCGGAAAAGATGGATGCAAGCGCGATAAGCCGCGCGCCCTCCGCGCGAACCATCGCCCGGCTGATGACGACCGGGCGCGACCAACTCTCCAAGGCGGAGACCGTAACCGTGGCAGCGATCGAGAGCGGAGTCGAACCTCTCGTCGAAGCGCGCGAAATCGTTGCAGACTTCCAGGCGATGATCCGAAGAAAGGCGCCAGCGGAACTCGACCCCTGGATTGAGCGCGCCAGGACCAGCCTCGTTGTGGGGTTGGCGAACGGCGTCACGACAGACAAAGCCGCGGTGAGCGCCGCCATCTCCTCGGGTTGGTCCAACGGCCAAACCGAAGGTCAAATCTGCAAGCTGAAGCTGGTCAAGCGCCAGATGTATGGGCGCGGAAAACTCGATCTCCTCCAAGCGCGCGTCATCGGTTTCGCGCAAAAGTATTTAAAGTCCCACCTTTGGGATCCGTAAACCCCTCGCCTTTAGGCGGCCGGGATGCGACGCTGCGGGTATGCAAGATGCGAAGCCCGGAAGTCACACGATCTGGACTGCAAGTATCATATCGTGTGGATAACAAAGTACCGGTTTCCCGTGTTGGGCGGAGATGTCGGGCAACGGGCGCGGGAGTTGCTACGGGAAATCGCGCGGGCGCACGAGATGACCATCTACGCTGGAGCGATCAATCGCGACCATGTGCACATGCTGATAGGGATACCGCCGCATCTATCGGTGTCTCGGGCGGTGCAGTATCTCAAAGGCAAGAGCTTGCACAAACTGCTGTCGGAATATCAGTCGCTTCGCAAACGGTATTCGGGTCAGCATCTCTGGGGTCGGGGCTATTGGGTGGCGACGATCGGCAATGTGACGGACGAGGTCAAAAGCCCGAGATACCTGACGACAACTTCAAAGTCGTCTAGCCAGCTGGCGAGTCGGCCCCCTGGGCCGACCCAATCCGGCTTTAAGCCGTAAGCGGAAGCCACCGCCTTTAGGCGGTGGTCGTTCACTAGAGAATTCCGGATGAGAGAAAATGTGACGGCTATCGACAAAAGCCCCCAATATATGGTATACTGACTTGTAGCGACTGCGAAATTTCTGCAAGTTAGATCGACTCAATCTTGCTTCACGCCAATTATCTACTAAAATATTCATCGAGTGCTCCAAAGATTGCATTGTAAAGATCCTGCTTAATAATTGATAACATCGTATTTTTGAGCGTCCCTACATATATACCTTCCTGTTGTCGTCTATTCATTTTGAAAAAAAATTGGGCAAACTCTGCTGATTTTGATGCAATGTATGCGGCTGTTTCTTTTGGTTGGTGTTCGACTAAAGTATCCGACATGCCTTGAACTATAATCCAGCAAGAGCATAGGTATGCTTTGTAGTTGTCGTCCGGAAACGCCATTATTCCAAGTATAGGCGAGAGAAGACGTTTATTAAAGACTGGAATTGGAGCCATTTTAACACCACAGCCGTCAGTAGTATATGCCCTGATTTCCCTTGCGGAAGCGCGGGCCTGGTGTAGGTGTTCATGTTCTTGAGCTAGCCGAACTTAGCCGATTGGGCGGGTTTGGCGAGGTTAACGCGTTGAGAACGCTGTCGCCATACCCCGTAGGTCGGCACTACGGGGGGGGTGGCGGCGGCGGCCTCGGCGGCGGTGACTTTGTGCGGCGGCGAGAGCCTCAACCCTGAGGCGTCCGGCAGCAGACCTTCGCAGCGATCTTCGGGAAACAGCGACAGGGTCTCGGGTCGATCCGCCGCCTCGTCCAACGCCTCGATCGAGCGACGCCACGCCAGTTCCTGCGAGTCGTTGAGTTCGCCCAGATGCAGCACATGCTTCTGCACAACGCGTTCGCCCGAGACGCGCTTGTTCTCAACTACGCTCCAGTAGCGATGCCGCTTGCTGTCCTTGTTGCGAATCTTGTGGCGCAAAAACATGGTGGCGCGGCATTGTTCACAGATCGCGCCATGAGAAAATACCCTTGGTCGGCACTACAGCCGTTTTCCGCCGCTTCTCCAAGTCCCAGGCAAGAAATATCAATCGCTTGCGCGATCACGAAACCCAAAAATCGCCAAAACCGACGTCGAATTGGCGAAGTTCGGCTAGCCTCGTTGAACTCGCGCATCCGCGTCGAGGTCGGCCTATAGGTCGTCGATCGCCGCAAAGAGACTTCTTGCGGAAGGCGATGCCATAGAACTCGGTCGAGTATGGTCTTGTGGATGCGTTCGACGATGCCGTTGGTCTGCGGGGTCTTGGCCTTGGTTCGGCTGGACCGCGAGATAGTGCTCGTATTTGTGGTGGTCGTGCGTTCCGCAAATATTCGGTCCCCGGGGGGTCAGTGAGCACGCGCTGCAGCGGAACGTCGCGCTCTTCGTAGAACGGGATCACCCGGTCCTTGCCGACCACCCGTTCGAGCGCGGCGATTACGAGCCTGCCTATCCGGCCCCATGGGCCCACTCAAAATCCTCCGCGCGCAGCCATCATTTTGTGTCCCCAGTGTGCCCCCAACCAACAACCGCTTTGCTGGCCTGTCGTCAGGGGCCCAGGGGCCAAGAAAATCATCAATAAAGTGGTGCCCAGGGGCGGAATCGAACCACCGACACTGCGATTTTCAGTCGCATGCTCTACCAACTGAGCTACCTGGGCGCCGACCGTCCATCCCGGGACGCGAGGGTCGGCGGCTTATAGGCGCCGGTTGGCGCCTTGTCCAGAGCGCGCCAGAGCAAGTTTCAGCGTCGGCGACCCGGCTTTCTCAACGCCTCCGGACCGCGGGCGGAGCAGCTGCAGGAGGTAGCGGGCGGAGGCGGATTGTGTTACAGGCGCGAGACCATGCGCACCGTCGTTCGTCACTGCTCCGTCGCCGCCGCAGTCGTCGCGGCCTCAGTCTGTCTCGGGCTTGTGCCGGCCGCTGCGGCGGATCTGCCGAACTCGCCTTCGTCCTATCCGGCGCTCGCGCCGAACTCCGCGGACGTGACGCCGAATCCCTGGTCCGGCCTCTATGTCGGCTCGGGCATTTCGGCCTGGGGCGGCAAGGGGGTCAAAGGCGGGGTCGGCGGCGAAGGCTATCTCGGCTATGACCGTGTGTTCGACAACGGCGTCATCGTTGGCGTCCGGGCGTCGGCCGGCTACGAGCCCTTTCTCTGGTCGACCCCGCGCGGATTCACCCAGTTCACCGGAACGGACTTCGCCGGCGGCGAGGCCACCGTCGGCTACCGGATGGGCCAGATCACCCCCTACGTGATCACAGGCTTGGCGCTGGCGCGGCCGACCGCGTTCGGCGCCGGCGCCTTCAGCGCCGGCGACGCCATCAACAACATCTTCTCGGGGCCGGGCGCCGTGCAGGCGGTCGGCACCGTCGGCTTGGGCGTCACCTACCAGCTCACTCCCAATTTCAGCATGGGCATCGAAGCGCGGATGTACAAGGCCAACAACAATGGGCTCGCGCCGCTGCCGTATTGAGAAGGCGGTTGATTTCGTTCAGGCGCCGGGCTAGGTCCGGCGTCGTCCCCCGCGAATGATCCTCATGCGCGCATTTTCCCGTCGAGCGCTGCTCGTCAGCGTCGCCGCCGCCTCCGGCGCGCGTTTCGTCGCCCCCGGGCTCGCGCAGACGGACGCGCAGCCCAACGGAGGAGGGGCGCCCTTCGGCTACCAGGATGTGGTCAAGCGCGCTCGCGACCTCGCCGCGTCGCCGTTCGACGCCTCGATCCCGGCCTTGCCGAATGGGCTCGCGAACCTCGATTTCGACGCCTGGCGCGACATTCGCTTCAAGCCGGACAAGGCTTTCCTGGGCGGGCAGAGCGGCAACTTCCGCCTGGAGCTCTTCCATCTCGGCCATCTCTACAAGCGTCCCGTCGTCGTCAACGTGCTCCGGGACGGCATTCCGGCGCCGATCCCCTACGCGACCAACCTCTTCGACTACGGGCGCACCAAGGTCGACGCGAACATGCCGATCAACCTGGGGTTTGCCGGCTTCCGCCTGCGCTATCCGCTGAACGCTCCGCGCGTCTGGGACGAGGTGATCGCCTTTCTCGGCGCAAGCTACTTCCGCTTCCTCGGACGCGGCCAGCGTTACGGCCTCTCGGCGCGCGGCCTCGCCGTCGGCGCCGGGCAGCGGGTGAACGAGGAATTCCCCTTCTTCCGCGAATTCTGGATCGAGACGCCAAGCCCGACGGCGGAGCAGATCGTCATCCATGCGCTGCTCGACAGCGAATCGGCGACGGGCGCTTTCCGCTTCGATCTCGCCCCCGGCCAGGAGACCTACATCGAGACCAACGTGACCCTTTTCGCCCGCAAGGCGGTTCCGGCGCTCGGGCTAGCGCCGCTCTCCTCGATGTTCTTCGTCGGCAAGAACGATCATCGCTTCGCCGACGACTTCCGCGGCGAACTGCACGATTCCGACGGCCTCTTGATGCACACCGGGGCCGGCGAATGGATCTGGCGCCCGCTCAGCAATCCGGTCGCGCCGTCGGTGGCGGTCTTTCTCGACACCAACCCGCGCGGCTACGGCCTCCTGCAGCGCGACCGCAATTTCGGCGACTATCAGGATCTCGAGCTCGCCTATGAGCTTCGGCCGAGCTACTGGGTCGAGCCGCATGAGGGCTGGGGCGAGGGCAGGGTGGAACTGCTCGAACTGCCGACGACCGACGAGACCAACGACAATATCGTCGCCTGCTGGTTGCCGAAGGACGGGCTCGAGGCCGGCAAATCGCTGACCTACGGCTATCGGATGACGTCGCTGATGCTGGACCAGTCGCTGACGCCCGGCGGCCGCGCCGTGGGCACGTTCCATGTCGCGCCGCGGTCGCTCGGCGGGTCGGATTCGCCCCCGCCCGGCGCCACCCGCTTCCTCATCGACTTCGCCGGCGGCGATCTCTCCTATTACATGAGCGACGAATCCCTGGTCGAGACGGTCGCCACCGCCTCGAACGGGCGGGTGCTGCGCACCTTCCTGACGCCGAACGCCCACATCCGCGGCTTCCGCGCCGGGGTCGACATCGCCGTCGACGCCGGGCAGAGCACCGACTTGCGCGTCTTCCTGCGTTCGGGGTCGAAGGCCTTGACGGAGACCTGGACCTTCCCCTGGCGCGCTTGAGGGCGGCGGCTCCGGCATGGGTCGGCTTCGACGGGATCGCCGCCTCCTCGCGGCGAATTCCCTGCCTACAGCGAAAAGTAGAGGGAGTCTCTCCCATTCGGCCGGCCGGACGGCAGGTTGGCTTCGAAAACCGCAAGGATTGCAGGCGCCTGCAGGAGAATTCCCTAGGCGACCGAAGAGGGAATCAAATTGGCGGAGCAGGGAATTGTTTTCGCTCCTCCGGCGAAAACAGGGATTTCCGCGGGGTCGAGCCGCACTCGCCGGCTCCGCCCAAAACGCATAGCTGGACGAGGCCGCCGAAGCGGCGACGAAAGAGGGGAAGGGCGATGGCGCTTCTGTTTCAGGATGGCTTTCTCGACGAATTCGGAACCTGGCCAATCGGTTACATCCCCTATGGCGGGGCCGATTTCGGCGAGGTCGCCGCGGTCGCGGCGGCAGTCGGGCAGGGCGACGCGAGCGATTTTTACGCCGCCTGGGTCGCCGCCGGCGACCGCCTCGCCGCCGCGGCCGAGCGGCCGAGAGGCTCGGATCGAAAGCCAGTGCGCGCGAACTCTATCTGAGGGCGAGCGTCTTCTATTCGGTCTCCTACCGCCCGCTCTTCGGCGCGCCGGTCGATCCCCGGCTGCTCGCCGCCTTCCGCAAGCAGATCGACGCGCTCAATAAGGGGCTCGCGCTGTTCGAACCGCCGGTCCTCCCGCAGGCGATCCCGTTCGAGGGCGCCGCCATGCCGGCCTATTTCCTGCCGGCGCCGGGACTCGCGGCGGAACGGCGGCCGACCATCATCTTCACCAACGGCTATGACGCCACCGTCACCGACATGCTTTTCGCCTCCGCGCTCGCCGCCGGCCGGCGCGGCTATCATGCGATTCTGTTCGACGGCCCGGGCCAGGGCGCGATGCTCTACGATCAGAACGTCCCGCTCCGCCCCGACTGGGAAGCCGTGGTCGCGCCGGTCGTCGACTTCGCCCTGAGCCTTCCTCAGGTCGATCCGCAAAAGATCGTGCTCAGCGGCTGGAGTCTCGGCGGCTACCTCGCGCCGCGCGCCGCCTCCGGCGAACATCGCCTGGCGGCCTGCATCGCCGATCCGGGGCAATGGGCGATCGCCAATTCCTTCCGCGCCATCGCCATGAGGATGGGCGCGCCGGAAGCCGCCGCCGCCGATCTCGGCTCGGTCCCCGAGCCTCTTCTCCAGGCTTTCAGTTCCATGATCGCCGGCGACAGGAGCCTGCGCTGGAAGATCGTCCAGCGCGGCTTCTGGGCGAATGGCGCGAGCGATCTGCGCGGCTACCTGCGGGAGATCGAACGGTTCACCATGGAGGGACGCGCCGAGGCCATCCGCTGCCCGACGCTTCTGACCGCCGCCGAGAACGATCCCTTGGCCAGGGGCGCGGAGAAACTCTACGGCGCGTTGAAATGCCCGAAGACGCTGATCAAATTCACCGCCGCCGAGGGCGCCGGCGATCATTGCGAGATGATGAACCGCTCGCTCGTCAACCGAACCGCCCTCGACTGGCTCGACCAGACGCTGCGCGGGGTGTGAGCCTTCGAGGCATCGTCATCCATCGTCGGCGCCGTCAACCCGATCTATTGGTGACGCGGGGCGTTCGCGATTGCATTCGGTGCGACCTGAGCGCGGAGGCAAATCATCGTCCGGGTTTTTCACCGCATCGAAAGATGATGGACGGGCTCGCCTGCGTATTCTTCAAAACGCGTCGAGCCGATATATCCGATGTAACCGTCTGGACGAATCAAAATCGCGGGTCCCTCGGGCGTAGCGAGTTCCGTAGCGTGAGAACCCCGCAAATGATCGAAGAGCCAACTCCCGTCGGCAAGCCTCAAATCGGGCATGCGGTCGCCAGGATGAAGGCTTCCAAACGCAACTCCCGAGGACAAGGGGCTCGCTCGGTAGTGCAAACCGAGTTGGTTCGTCGCGTCGCCGCGCTTAAGCGATCGCGTGCGGTGCAGCCGTGCGCTCAACCCGAGCACGGCTGCGGCGATTGGAAGGCGCTCGGATTCGTAAGTGTCGAGCAGCGAGTCGGGTCCACCGCG
Source organism: uncultured Alphaproteobacteria bacterium (assembly GCA_963820795.1). Lineage (GTDB taxonomy): Bacteria > Pseudomonadota > Alphaproteobacteria > Rhizobiales > Beijerinckiaceae > Roseiarcus. The sequence continues at coordinate 50,359 of CAWGBJ010000016.1, read as the reverse complement.
GACGACGTGCGCCAGCTTCCAGCCCAGGTTGTAGGCATCCTGCACGCTCGTGTTGAGCCCCTGGCCTCCCGCGGGCGGATGTAGGTGCGCTGCGTCGCCCGCCAAGAAAACACGCCCGACGCGGTACCGATCGACCATCCGCGCCGCGGGTTGGTAGACCGAGCTCCACGCGACACGTTCGACGCGGTGACCCGTAACTCTGCGCACCAGCGCCTCGATGCCAATTTCCGTCGCCTTGGCTTTCGCGACGAATTGAAACAGGGATGTGTTTGGCAACGGGCAAAGCGAGACGATGCCGCCCTTGGCGAAGGGCCAGACATGCCAATCGCGGCGATCCAGTCCCGCTACCTCTATGTCCGCTACGAGGCGCTTCTCCTTGTCGACAGCTTCACCTTCGAGTTGAAGCCCGAGCGCCTTTCGCACCGTGCTGTGGCCGCCATCGGCGCCAACCAGGAAGTCCGTTCGAACGACCTCGCCATTCGTGAGTGTCGCTTCGACGCTGCGCTCATTCTGTGTGAATGTCGCCAACGCGATGCCGAATTCGACTTCGCCGCCGAGCGCATTCAGGCGCTGGCGCAAGATGGTTTCGGTGCAGCATTGCGGCGCCATCAAAGTGTTTGGATAGGGAACGCTCTCGGTTTGGGGCCTCAATCGGGCCAGCGAGCCCATGCGCAGCGACAATGGGCCGAAATGCAGCCGAAACTTTGGGTAGAGCTGTCCCGCGGCGAGGATCGCTTCGACGACCCCGAGATCGTCGAATATTTCGAGAGTGCGCGGCTGAAGGCCTTTGCCGCGCGCCCCCGCGAAGGGCGTCGTCGCCGCGTCGATAATTCGAAACGTGACGCCTCGGCGTGCGAGATCGATGGCGAGGGTCAGCCCCGTTGGTCCGCCGCCGACAATCAACACTGCGATATCGCGCATGAATGAGCTCACTCTTCGTACAGCGTACGAAATGAAATAGTGGTACACTGTACGAATGTCAAGATCCGAATCGCGGCTCAACCGCCAAAAGATCGCAGCGGCCGCGCTCGCCCTCGCCGACAAGGAGGGCTTCGAGGCCGTATCCATGCGTCGCGTCGCGCAAGAACTCGGGGTCGGAACGATGAGCCTCTACTACTACGTGAAGACGAAAGACGAACTGGTTGCGGCAATGGATGACGCTCTGATGGGCGAAGCTCTTCTGCCTTCGCTTCCAAAAGGTTGGCGACGCGCCATGATGGCGATCGCCGAGCGAACGCATTCGATGTTCCTCCGACACCCGTGGGCGCTCGTTTCGATGCGGTCGGCTCCCGCGGGCCTGAACGCCATGCGCCACACGGAGCAATGTCTGGAGGCGCTAGCCGAAACATCAATGACGTCCGAACAAAAGATCACCCTGCTTGCGACGGTCGACGATTTCGTCTTCGGTCACGCGTTGCGCGCTGCGGCTGCCGAGGCGGCGATCGACATTGAGTTCGCCAAGGCACAGCTTGCTGCCGGCGCCTTTCCGCAACTCGCTGAGGTCTTCGCGAAAGGCCACATCGACGCGAAAAAAGATCGCTTCGAGCGGGCGCTGCGAGCGCTCATGGACGCTGTCGTGAATAAGAAGGGCTAAGCTGTTTCGGGCGCCGATCCTGCTCCGACGGGACCGCCGGCGACAGGAGCCTGCGCTGGAAGATCGCCCAGCGCGAGGAGAAACGGTGACACTTGCTTCAATTTCGTATTGTTTCGGCCGATTTCGGCTTACGCCCCGGCTTTCCGGGCCGCGGGTTGCGGCCCATCAGCCCAGCCACACGGTCGAGGAAGGCCGGAGAGCCGAGCGGTCGGCCGATGCCTTCGGCCGCCCGAAGGGCAGCCGCCTTTTCGGCGTCAGGTTCGTTGTCAAGAAGATCGGCGAAGCGGCCGGCCGCGCGCGAGAGGAGCGGCGCCGCCTGCACGAGTCCGTCGTTGCGCCCCTCGAGATGCGCCCGCACGCTGGACCACGGCCAGTCCTGCGCGCGTTCGACGAGCCGCGCCCGCACCGGATTGAGCGCGACATAGCGCGCCGCCGCCATCAGATGGTCCTCGTCCATGGCGACGGAGCCGAAGCGCGACTGGAACAGATGTCCGGTCACCCGCAGCCGCGCGTTGACGAAGGCGCTGTAGCGCCGATGCGCCTTGCCGAGCGCGCGCGCCAGACCATCGGCCGTGGTCGGCGTCAGGATGAGATGGACATGGTTGGGCATCAGGCAATAGGCCCAGACGCTGACGCCCGCCTTGTCGCAGGCCTCCCGCAACAGATCCTGATAAAGGCGGTAATCGTCGTCGCTGAAAAAGACGCGTTCGCGCCGGTTGCCGCGCTGCGTGACGTGATGCGGCAGACCGGGGACGACAAAGCGGGCGATGCGGGCCATGGCCGGGCGCTCCAGGATTGCAACCAGGATGGACGGAATTGGGAAATAAAGCAAGTGTCAGTGCGTCAGGAAAGCTGATGTGATCCAGCGGGTGGAAGTCCCGCCCAAGTAAAGGGTAGCGCCTGCTTGGTAGCGAGTGTTGCACGGTCGTCGGCGACGGCGGACGTGAAGCGTACACAGCGATCGTGCGGGGTGGGCTATTGAGCCGCGAAAGTACAACATCGCAGAGGCCGAGGCCGTTGACACAGCCGAAGGCGACATGTGCGGCGCCGGTATTGCGAGGCGCCGTCGCTCTGCCGTGGTCGAAGACCCCATCACGCACGAAAGGAGCGCATCGGAACCTGAGAGGTCTCGGGTCCGGCCGGGCGGCTTCGGCCGCGCCGGTCCGCGTCGGGAAGGCGATGAGCTTTAGCCGGCGATGAACGGGCGCGAGAAGTCAGACCCCGCCATAGTAGCGAGGAAGCCGACGAACGAAGCCGGGCGACCGGCCGAGGAGTCGGGGGAGCGAAGGGCGGGGGCCGAGGGGAACGTGGCTCAGCACAACACGCACCGGGCACAGAACCGGGAGCGCGTGACCCAGGGGCTGGACCGCGTACGAGAAGCAGCACGGCAAAGGAAGAAGGAGCGGTTCACCGCGCTTCTCCACCATGTCAACCCCGACACGCTGCGGACGGCGTTCCACGCGCTCAAGCGTAAGGCCGCCCCCGGCGTGGATGGCGTGACGTGGGATGACTACGAGGCGGATCTCGAGCCCAGGCTCGCGGACCTGCACGCTCGCATTCATCGGGGAGCGTACCGGCCGCAGCCCGCCCGCCGGACATACATACCGAAGGCGGACGGGCGGCGACGGCCGCTGGCGATCGCCGCGCTCGAAGACAAGATCGTCCAGGGCGCGGTCGTCATGGTGCTGAACGCGATCTATGAGGAGGACTTCCTCGGGTTCTCGTACGGGTTCCGGCCCGGACGGGGGCCGCACGACGCGCTCGACGCCCTGGCGGTCGGAATCGCCAGCCGGAAGGTGAACTGGATCGTGGACGCCGACATCCGGTCGTTCTTCAACTCGGTCAGTCAGGAATGGCTCGTCCGGTTCGTCGAGCACCGGGTCGGCGACAAACGCATCGTCCGCCTGATCCGCAAATGGCTCAAGGCGGGCGTGCTCGAAGACGGGACGGTGACGGTCAGCGACAGGGGAACGGGGCAGGGCTCGGTGATCTCGCCGCTCCTCGCCAACATCTACCTGCACTACGTCCACGACCTCTGGGCCGAACGCTGGCGACGGCGGGAGGCTGCCGGCGACATGATCGTCGTGCGCTATGCCGACGATCTGGTCGCGGGCTTCGAGCGCGAGGCCGACGCAAGACGGTTTCTCGATGCGATGCGGGCGCGGTTCGAAGAGTTCGCGCTGTCGCTCCATCCGGACAAGACCCGCCTGATCGAGTTCGGCCGCTTTGCAGCGGCGAACCGCGAGAGGCGCGGGCAAGGCAAGCCGGAAACCTTCAACTTCCTCGGGTTCACCCACATCTGCGGCAAATCCCGCGCCGGCAAGTTCCAGATCAAGAGGAAGAGCCGGCGCGACCGCGTGCGGGCGAAGCTCAAGGAGGTGAAGGCGGAGCTGCGGCGACGAATGCATGGGCCGATCCGCGAGCAAGGCGCATGGCTCAAGCAGGTCGTCACGGGCTTCTGCAACTACCACGCAGTCCCGAACAACATGCGAGCCATCGCAGCGTTCCGGCACCACGTCACGGACCTCTGGAGACGCACGCTCCGGCGGCGCGGCCAGAAGCACCGCATGACATGGGTGCGGATCGCGAAGCTCGCCGACGACTGGCTCCCCAAACCGCGCATCCTCCACCCCTGGCCGAGCCAGCGATTCGCCGTCAAGCACCCAAGGTGGGAGCCGTATGCGGGAAAACCGCACGTACGGATCTGTGCGGGGGGCGCTCGACGCGAATGGCCGGCGAGCGCGCGCGATTTCGACAGGGTCTGGACCACCAGGAGATTGGGATGATTGCGGATGAGAGGTGTGGCCGTTTCCGCGCCGAAGTCGACATAAGCCTCGTCGACCACGACCGGCGCATCGGCCCGCTCGCTCACGAGCCGTTCGATCTCCGCGCGCGACAGGGCGATCCCCGTGGGGGCGTTCGGGTTGGCGATGACGATGGAGCCGCCCCGGCCAAGATAATCGTCGATACGAACGCGCATCTCGGCGTCGAGCGGGACCGTCTCATGGTCAATGCCCCACAGCCGGCAGAAGACGGGATAGAAGCTGTAGGTGACGTCCGGAAAAAGCACGGGTTTGGGCTGCTTAAGCAGCCCGGCGAAGGCGTGAGCGAGCACCTCGTCCGAGCCGTTGCCGACAAAGACCTGCCCCGGCGCGACCCGGTGATATTCGGCTAGCGCCTCCCGGAGCCGCGTGGATTTCGGGTCGGGGTAAAGGCGGAGGGTGTCGGCGGCAGCCGATCGAACGGCCTCGATCGCCATTGGAGATGGTCCAAAGGGGCTTTCGTTGGTGTTCAGCTTTACCAGGTCTGGAATCTGAGGCTGTTCGCCAGGCACGTATGGCGAGAGGCCTCGGGCAAGCTCCGACCAATAACGGCTCACGCGTCCCTCTCCCGCTGACCACCTCCGCAGAGCGATGAGGGTTCAGACTTCCGCAGTCAACGTCATGGGCCGTATCGGGCGGCCAAGCCTTACTCTGCATAGCCCTACCAGATATGCGGGATCAGCCGATAGCGCACATGCGCGGCGTATTCGTCATAGCCCTCGAGCCCGGCGCGCAACGCCTTTTCCTCGATCGGAATACGGACGCAGAGGAGGCCGATCAGGACGAAAGCGAATATGACGCCCCACCATGAGCCGAGCAGCAGCGCGACGCCAATGAAGTAGAAAGCGCCGCCGAAATACATCGGGTGACGAACGAAGGCGTAGGGTCCGGTCGAGATCACCCGCTGTCCACGCTCCTGCTGGAGCTTGATCACTGGAGCCGCGAAGCTGTTCTCGCGCATCGTGCGGTAGCAGAACCAGATCGACCAGAGGATGACCAACGCGCCAAGCACCTGCATGAATGCCGGGACGGACGACCAAGCGAAGCGCTTCGCGTCGAGCCCCATGAGGACGAGCCAGGCAAACATGAAGAGGAGGAGCGCGATCAAGAGCATCTTGTCGGCGGCCGGCTGATCGCGCTGCACCGGTGAGCCCATTCGCTCCCGAAACAACCCCGGATCGCGCCGGGCCAGGTCGATTCCCAAGGTGAAGCTGAGCGCGACCATGAGGACGAGATAGGCCCAGGCGCCGGGCCAAGCGAAGGTTCCTGCCGCCAGAAAGAGCAGGATGCCCATGGCGCCGAACCAGACGAAGATCTGAACGATCAATCTGACGATCATGGCCCGCCTCGAGCGCGGCCGATTGGCCTCTATTCGCCATACCATCGCTCGCGATGGAGGACGATGTAAGGGGCGCTCGTCATTGCGAGGCGAAGCCGAAGCAATCCATGCCGCCGGGCGGCTTAGAGCGGGTGGATTGCCTGGGCCCTGCGGGCCTCGCAATGACGGTTGAGGCCTGAGGAGGCCCAACACGGCCCGAGCGCCATCAGTAGAAATCGACCACAAACCGGTCGAACGCAACCTGCCGTTGGAACTTCGCGCATTATTAGGGAGGCGGCGGCCCGAGGGTTGTCCCCGGCGGCAAGCCCAGGAGCGGCGGCGGGGTATCCGGAATGAATTGCCCGGCCATCATCGCGCGATGCAGTTCCTCGTGGGACTTGCCTGCTTTGAAGGCGTCGTAAGCGCGGTTGGGATCGAACGGCACGCCGATCGGGTTGGCGGCGAAATCCTGTGAAGTTCGAATATATTCTGACGATTTTGCCCAGTCGTGGAAATTGTCCACTTGCAGTTCGACGGCGTTCCGGTCGGGGTCGGCGTAGTACATCGAGGTGGTTATGCCGTGATCGAGGCAGACCACCGGCGAAATGGCAAGGTCCCGCAGCCGCGCAAAATTGTCGAATAGATCGGCGAGCGAGGAAAACTCGAAAGCCATGTGGTGGATGCCGGTGTGGCTATCCTTGTCGGAATCGTCGGACATGCCGGGGAAGGCAAGCAGCGCCAGCCGATGGTTGGCCGTGTCGTTGGTCAGCCACGCGCCCACCGGCGCTACATGCTGGGGCTTAAAACCAGCGACAGCGCCGTACCACTCGATCATCTCCTTGAGTCGCGTGGTCTTCAGATTGACGTGATGAAGCGTCGGATTCATCGCTCATCCCCTCCCTATATTGTTCGTTACGATCCCAAGCAGCGATGGCAACGACAAGCCTAGGCAAACTGGGATGTCGTTGTCGAGTTTGATTGGCGCGAGTGCGCCGCCCATTAGCCGGCGGCCACAGCAAGATCGCCCCATGCGCAGCGACTGGCGCAACCGAGTGTAGGTTCGGTCGATCAGCGATTCGCGGCTTCACCGAATCCGCGGCCGCTGGATTGTGGGCGCGGTCTATGACCGCGCTGGCCGCGATGAGCGATCGCCGCTACAGCCCCACTGCCTCGAGCCCTTCCGCCTGCCGCTTCGCCACCGCCGTCTCGCTGAAATCGGCGATCGCGTCCTCGTAGATGCGGTGAAAGTTGAGCCGCGCGCCGAGGCGCAGGAAGGCGCCGCCGAGGCCGATCGTAGCCCGCTCCAGAAAGACGAATTCCCGCGGGACGAGCAGGCGGCCGCCGCCCTCGGCGCGAAGCGCGCGCATGACCTGACCGATCTCGCGCCGCCCGTATTCGGCCGGGCTGACGCCGTCGGCGGCGGTGCGCACCCGGTCGTCGAGAATGGGGCCGCAGATGAAGCGCGCCCAGAGCGTCATCGCGTCGAAAGCGCCGCGGGTGAGTTTGGGGAAGCCCCACATCGTATAGGCTTCGGCGATCCGCTTTTCGTCGTTCGCCTTCAACGCCCGATAGAGCTCGACGACGCCGCTGACGAAGCCCGGCGGGAAGATGCGCACGCAGCCGTAGTCGAAGAGATTGAGGCCCTCGACCTCGCGCGCTTCGCCCCTGCCGGAAGCCGCAACCGTATAGTTGCCGAGATGCGGATCGCCGTGGATGATTCCGTAGCGCAAAAACGGCCGCCACCAGGCGTGGAACAGGCCGACCGCGATCGCATCGCGCGCCGACTGGGCGGCCTTTTCGAACGCCGTCAGAGGCTCGCCGCCGAGCCATTGCATCGTCAGCAGGCGCCGGGTCGAAAGGGCCTCCTCGACCCGCGGCACGCGCACGAACGGCGCCTCGGCGAGCATCAGACCGTAGAGCCGCGCCACCTTCGCCTCGCGCACGTAGTCGAGCTCCTCGCGCACCCGCTCGCGAATCTCGCCGGCGATCTCGCGCGTGTCGATCGCCGCGCCCATGCGGCGATGGAGCGAGAACAGGATGTCGAGCTGTGCGAGATCGGTTTCGACCGCCGAAGCCATTTCCGGATATTGCAGCTTGCAGGCGACCCAATCGCCGCCGAGCGTCCGCGCCTTGTGCACCTGGCCGAGCGAGGCAGCCGCCGCGGGCTTCAGATCGAACTCGGAGAAGCGCTCGCGCCAATGCGGGCCGAGTTCGGCCTGCATGCGCCGGCGCACGAAGCCTGCGCCCATCGGCGGAGCCTGCGACTGAAGGCGAATGAGCTCGTTGGCGTAGTCGGTCGGCAGCGCGTCCGGGATCGTCGACAGCAACTGGCCGACTTTCATCATCGGGCCTTTCATCGAGCCGAGCGCCGAGGCCAGCGCCTTGGCGTCGCTCTCGCGCCCGCCCCCGCGCAGCCGGTTGACGCCGATCCGCGCGGCAAGCGCGCCCGCGTTGACGCCGAGGCGCGCATAGCGGGAGGCGCGCGCGCTCAGGCGATTGGCTTCGTCGTCTCGGGTCAATGCGATTTTCCCGCCTTTGGGGGGTTGACGGAAGCCGCAGGGCGGCGGCCCCGCGTCGACGCCGGTCCAGAGGATATAGGAAGCGCGCTAGCCGATTTCTCGGGCCGAAGGAAGATGAGGATGCGCCAGGTCTCGTCAGCCCAGCGCGTGGATCACCGCGTCGGCGTTGGTGACGACCGAGACGTTCTGCAGCGCGAAGTTGATCGCCGCATTGTGCCATTCCGGGTTCATGGTCGAGCAGCAGTCTTCCGGCACGATCATGAAATAACCCTTGTCGGCGCCGGTGCGAGCGGTGTGCTCGACCGACATGTTCGTCCAGGCGCCGGTGTTGATGATCATGTCGCGGCCGGCGCTCTTCAGGATCGTCTCCAGCCTGGTGCCCTCCCAGGCGCTCATGCGCATCTTCTCGACGATGAAATCCCCCGGCTCGGGCTCGAGACCGGCGACCGGCGCGGCGCCCCAGCCGCCGCGGACCATCGCCTTGTTGTCGGCGACCCCCTCGAAGAGCGGCGCGTTGAGGGTCAGTCCCGGCGCGCCCGGCTCGACAACGAACCAGACATGGATGACGGCGACGCCGCGCGCCCGCGCCGCCGTCGCCAGCCGCCGCACGTTCTCGACGACCCGCTGCGAGCGGGCGTGCGCCGGCGCGCCGGAGGCGGCGAAGGCGCCGCCCTCGCTGATGACGTCGTTCTGCATATCCTGGATGATGAGGGCGCAGCGGCGCGGATCGAGCGTCAGGTCCTTGGCCAGCGGCGCCGGCGCAGCGGCGGACGTCGCGCGCCCATCGCCCGACGCCGGGGCCGGCCGCGATCCGGCGGACGCCGACATGTAGGGCTCGCGGCGCGGCCCGACTTTCGTCGCCAGCCGATAGACCGAGTGCGTCGCGGTCATGAAGAGGGTGCGAAAGTCGTCGCCGCCCCAGGCGAGGTTGGCGACGAGTTCGGGCACGCGCACCTTGCCCAAAAGGTCGCCGTTCGGCGCATAGACCCAGATGCCGCCCGGCGCGGTGACCCAGACATTGCCGCGCTGGTCGCACTTCATGCCGTCAGGCACGCCAGGCTCGAGCGAAGAGCGAATGCCGGTGGCGAAGATCCGCCCGTTCGACAGCGAACCGTCGGCGGCGACGTCGAACACGCGGATCAGCGTCTGGACGGTGTCGTTGACGTAGAGAAGCTTCTCGTCGGGCGAGAAGCAGAGGCCGTTCGGCTGGTCGAACACGTACCTGTCGACCAGGAGCTGCGGCGGCCCGCCGCCCGGCGGCACGCGATAGACGCCCTGAAATCCAAGCTGCCGTGGCCGTTCAACTCCAAAGCCCGGCATCCGTCCGTACCATGGATCGGAAAAATAGATCGAGCCGTCGGAGCGCACGCAGACATCGTTCGGGCTGTTCAGCTCCTGGCCCTCGAAATGCGAAGCGAGAACCTCGCGCCGGCCGTCGGGGCGTTCGCGGATGAGCGAAGAGGTCGCGTGCTCGCAAACGATCAGATTGAGATCCGCGTCGTAGGTCATGCCGTTGCACTTGTTCGACGGTCGCTTGACCTCGCTCACGCCCCGCTCCGGATCCCATCGCCGGCGCACGTCGGCCGGCATGTCGGAGAAGAGGAGATAGCGGTCGATCGGGCGCCATATCGGCCCCTCGGTGAAGGTGAAGCCCGTGCCCACCTGCCCGACCGGGGCGTAGGGGTCGATGAGGTCCTCGAATTCCGGACGCATCGTCGTATGAGTCATCTTGGGGGCGCTCGCTGCGGAAGGGGCTACATCGGGAACCAGTTGCGCTTGGGCACGCTCTGCACGACGGGTCCGGGCACCTGATCGTGCAGGCGGGCGACGACGGCGCCGCGATCGATCCGCGCCGGCCGGTCGTGCACCGGCAGTATGAAACGCGCGTTGTTGAGCACTTTCTTGATGGCGCCCTTCTCGGCCCGCTTCGACCCGCCGTGGTTGCCGGTCGTTTGCGGCTCGCCGTCGTGAATCTGGCGGAACGGCTCGATGACCTGGTCGTGGATGTCGTAGATGACGTCGCCGCAGATCGTCGCCACGCCTTCGGCGGTGTGGACGTGGACGTTCATCGAGCCCTCGGTATGGGCGTTCGCCGCCTCGCAATGGACGCCGGGGATGAGCTCGACCGGGCCGGTGACATCGAGGTCGAGGAAGCGCAGCGCGCCCTTCGTGTGCAGCCGGTCGATCAGGTGCTTGATGTCGGGCGCCGGATATTGCGGATGCATGAGGCCCGAGACGGAATATTCGAGTTCGCGCCGGTTGACGACGACGGTCGTGTTCATCGGAAAGAGGTCATCCTTGCCGGCATGGTCGATGTGCAGATGCGTGTGGGCGACAAAACGGATGTCGCCCATGCGGACGCCATGTCTGGAGAGCTGATTCTCGATCATGTTCTCATGGTATTGCAGCCCGCGCATGCCGAGGGTCTCCATGATCTGGTTCGAGCGATATCCGGTGTCGACGAGGACCGGATAGTCGCCGCCGAGGATCAGGAAGCCGAGCGTCGGCACGCGCCGGGTGCGGCCGCAATCGCGCCCGAGCACAAGAAAGCTCGAACTCGAGTTCGATGTCGCCATAGTCGAGGATCCTGATTTCCAGCGGCACTTTGTCCTCCCCTCGCGTATTAAGGGCCGCCGCCCTTATGCGTTGATGCGGTAGACCCGCATGGCGGTGTCGTGAAAGATCGCTTCCTGCTCGCGCGGCGAAAAGGAGCGGGCGGCTTCGAGATACGCGCCGACGAGCGCGCTGTATGACGTCCACAGCTTCTCGATCGGGAAGTTCGAGCCGAACAGGCATCGCTCGGCGCCGAAGATCCCGACGGTCTCGCGCATGACCTTGCGGATATGAACGGGATCGTTTCGGTGCAGGAACGTGCCGAGCCCCGAAAGCTTCGTGACGACGTTCGGACAGGCGGCGAGACGCACCATGCCGGCGCGCCACTCCGAGCGGCCCCCCTGCGACAGGTCCTCGAGCATCCCGGCGTGCTGCAGCACGAAGGTCACCTTCGGCGCGGATTCGGCAAGTTCCGCCGCATCCGCCATCTGTTTCGCGAACACCTGGAGATCGAAGCTCCAGCCATAATCGGCGAGACGGCCGACGTTGCGGCGGATCGCGGGATCTATCGGGAGGTCCGCCCGCGCGGCGAACCGGTACAGCGGATTCTCATGCCAGTGCAACTGCATGCGCGCGCCACGCACCAGGTCGTAGCGCGCCAGACGATCGAGCTGCGGGCGAACGTCGCCGCTCGAGAAATCGGCGTAGGCGACGATGGCGTGCGGCCAGCCGGTCGCGGCGGCGGTCTTCTGCACCCAGGCGGCCTCGTCCTCGAAGCGCTCGCGCGGCCAGTTGGTCTGCACGTACACCGACTTGACGACATTTGAGGCCGCAATGTCGGAGCGGTATTCGTCAATCGTATAGTCGCGCCGGATCGGCTCGTACGGCCCGAAGATCCGTGGCTGCATCGGACCGTCGAGCCACGGCAGATCGATCTTTCGCCAGATATGGTGGTGGGCGTCGACGATCGGGATCACGCCGCCCTCTTTCGCGCCAGAGTCAGCATATGGTCGACGATCGCCGCGGTCGAACCGCCGTCGACCATGTCGTCGACGGAGCGCGAGATGGCGATCAGCGCCTCGGTCGCCGGCTTGAAGTTCCTGCCTCTGGCGAGCGGGGTCAACCAGCTCAGCCGCCAGGCCCGGCGCGACAGCTTCGCCACCGCGTCGACGAGCGCCGCCGGATCGCCGCGCTCGAGCCCGTCTGAAACAACCAGGGTCACGGCGCCGCGGGCGTATCCGGCAAATCTCGGCACGGCGAGGAAGGCCTGCAGCGCTTCGCCGATCCGGGTTCCCCCGTCGAAATCCCTGACGACCTGAGCCGCCGCGGCGAGAGCCTGCTCGCGTCGCTTGAGCCGCATCGGCCGGGTTATCCGCGTGAGCCTCGTGCCGAAGGTGAAGGTTTCGACGCGCGGCGCCGCTTGCGCCAGAGCATGCGCCAGACGCAGATTGTCCTCGGTTCGCGCCTTCATCGAGCCGGAGACGTCGATCAGCAGGAGAAGCTTCCGCGCCCGCGCCCGGCGCTTGAGCCGCGAAAGCTTGATGACTTCGCCGTCGTTGCGCACCGCATCGCGCAACGTGCGGCGAAGGTCGACGACGGGTCCGCGGCGGCTGCGCATCCGGCGGTAGCTCCGCCGCCGCGGCAACCGCCGGCCCGCCTCGCGGCCGAGACGGCGCAGCGGATCGTCGGCGACCGCCCGACCGAAGCGCCGCTGGACGAGGGCCTCGGCGCGGGTCGCCGCCTCGCCCGTCTCATTGACGTCGTCCGCCTCCGGAAACTCGTCCTCGCCCTGGCGTTCTTCCTGAACGCGGACCGTTTCCTCCTGCTCGCCTTCGCCGAGCGCGGGCGCATCCTCGCCGAGGAAGTGGGCGCGAAAGACGAGATCGTATACCGCATGGCGCTCGCGCGGCGGCGCCAGGGTCGCGAGGCCGGCCTGACGGATATCCTCGATGATCGCGCGGTCCCGAGAAGCGAAATCGCCGACAGGAACGCCATCGTCTGTTCCGGCGCGATCATGAAGCCATGCGCGCGCAGACGTGTGACGAAGGCGAGAAAAGGCCGGACCGCGCGCGGGATCGCGTCGCTATCGCTCATGCGGCGGCCTCGGCGATGATCGCGTCGAGGCGGCCGGAGACGTAGGCGAGGTCCTCTTCATCCTTCAGCGCGACGCCGATCGAGCGTTTGAACGCCTCCGGCCAGCGCGCTCCGCCGCGGTTGAGAAGCGTCGCGGCCTCCGCCCAATCGATCGCTTCGGCGATGCCCGGCGCCTTGCTCAACGGCTCCCGACGCAATTTGCCGACGGCAGCCACCACCGCGCGCGCGGTCGTCTCAGCGACGCTGGAGGCGCGCATCATCACGATGCGCGCTTCGCGTTCTGCCGTCGGATAGTCGATCCAGTGATAGACGCAGCGGCGGCGCAGCGCCTCGTGCAGGTCGCGCGTGCGATTGGAGGTCAGGATCACCACCGGCCGTTCGAGGGCGCGCAAGGTGCCGCGCTCGGGAATCGAAATCTGGAAGTCCGACAGGAACTCCAGCAAGAAGGCCTCGAATTCCTGGTCCGAGCGATCGATTTCGTCGATCAGCAGCACGGACAAGTCCGGGGCGCGCAGCGCGGCCAGCATCGGCCGTTCGATCAGAAACGGCTCGCCGTAAATGTCGATGCTCTGGTCGCCCGCCTGGCGGATCGCCAGCATCTGGCGGGGATAGTTCCATTCGTAAAGCGCCGCCGACGCATCGATGCCCTCGTAGCACTGGAGGCGGATCAGGCGGCGCGCCAGCACGGCCGCGACCGCCTTGGCGGCTTCGGTCTTGCCGACGCCAGGCGATCCCTCGAGAAGCAGCGGCTTTCCGAGCGCCAGCGCCAGATAGGCCGCAGTCGCCAGTCCCTCGTCGGCGAGATAATAGGCCGCCCGGAGCGCCTTCTCGAGCGCCTCCGGACTGTCGATGCCGACGATATTCGCCCTTACCGCCATCGGCGCCTCAGCGACGCGGCTGCGGGCGGGCGCCGCCCTGCGCCCTGATCGCGCGGAGCACCTTTTCCGGCGTGATCGGCAGTTCGTCGATGCGCACGCCGACCGCGTTGAAGATGGCGTTGGCGACCGCCGGAAGCACGGGATTGGCGCACATCTCGCCCGGGCCCTTGGCGCCGAACGGACCATCGGCGGCGGGACGTTCGAGTACGGCGATGTCGTGCGGGCAGATGTCGCCCGGGCCCGGCATCAGATATTCGACGAAGTCGCGGGGACCGTGAGCGGGATCGGGATAATAGGGCTCGGGCGTTTCATAGAGCGCGTGGCTGACCCCCATCCAGGCGCCGCCGACGAGTTGCTGCTCGACCAGCTTCGGGTTCAACGCCCGCCCCAGTTCGTAGGCGCTGTCCATCCGGACCATTGCGACTTCGCCCGTCTCGTCGTCGACCTCGACCTCGGCTACGAGGCAGGCGTGTGCGTAACAGGTCGCGGGCGACATCTCCCCTGTCTCGGGATCGACCGAAGACAGCGGCACGAGGAAAATGCCGCGCCCGGAAATCGTCCGCCCTTGCTTGAACTGGGCCGCTATGGCGACATCCTTGGTCGAAATCGAACGGTGCGGCGCGCCCTTGACATGGATGGCGCCGCGCCCGTCCGTTTCGAGGTCGGCGACATTGACCTCGAGTTCCTCGGCCGCCGCCTCCATCATCACGGCGCGGGCTTCACGCGCCGCTGCCGCCACGGCGTTGCCGACGCGGTGCGTGCCGCGTGAGGCGAAACTGCCCATGCAATGCGGCCCGGTGTCGGAATCGGCGGTGTCGACATAGACGTCCTCGACCGGAACCCCCAGCGTTTCGGCGCAGATCTGCCGGGTCACCGATTTCATCCCCTGGCCGAGATCGATCGAGGAGAGCGCGACGGTGAACTTGCCGCTCGGATTGGAATGGACCAGCGCCTGACTCGGGTCGCCGCCGAGATTCATCCCGATGGGGTAGTTGATCGAGGCCATGCCGCGCCCGCGAAGCTTCGCCATGTCACCGCCTCCTGCCGAAGACCGAGGAAAATCGCGTCGCCCCGTGCGTCGATGCCGCCGCAGCCGGGGCGGGAGGCGACGGCGGACGCGGGGGAGCCGCCGGCGGCGGGGCGATCGGCCGATCGTAGGTCGTGCGCTGCTGGGCCGCCGGGCGTTGAGCAGGCGGGGAGTCGCGCGGCGTCGGGGGGATGGCGCCGCGCGCGCCGCCGCCGTCCTTGCGCGACGACATGCGCTTGAACTCGTCCCGGATCGGCCATTTGGCCTTCTCCGCCGCAACCTGCACGCATTCGATCAGGGCGGTGTTCTTCGCTTCCCGCCGATGCGCCTTCATGTCGCCGTCCCGATAGGCGTTGAGGAGCCTGAATTCCATCGGGTCCATGCTGACGAGATGGGCGAGCTTGTCCATCTGGCATTCAATGGCGAAATCGACCGCGGTCACGCCGAAGCCGCGCATCGCCGTCGCCGGGACGCGGTTGGTAAAGACGCAGTAGACGTCGGCGTGGACGTTGGGGATGGTGTACGGACCGGGCAGGTGCGCCGCGCATTTGACGGCGGCGTAGCTCGACAGACGCGTATAAGCGCCGCTGTCGAAGTAGCAGCGGAACTGGCGCGCCAAAATCCGTCCGTCGCGCGACACGCCGTCCTTGATGAAGATGCGCTCGGCGCCGCGCGGGGCGCAATATTGCATCTCCTCCTCGCGGCCGATGACGTAGCGCACCGGCCTTCCGGTCAGCATCGCGCCGAGAATTGACAGCGGCTCGGTCACCGTGTCGACCTTGCCGCCGAAGCCGCCGCCCACCGTGCCGCCGACGAAATGAAGTTTGTTGGACGGCACGTCGAGGATCTTTGCGCAGGTGTCGAGCGAAAAGAACAGCGCTTGCGTCGAAGTGTAGACGATGAAGCGGCCGTTGGTCTCGGGCGCCGCGATCGAGCCGTTGGTCTCGGTCGGCGCATGCTCGATCGGCGACATCTGGTAGCGCTGCTCGAGAATATGGTCCGCCTCGGAGAAGCCGCGCTCGACATCGCCGAAGCGCAGCTTCTGATGATCGTAGACATCGTGATAGATGAACTTGTTGGTCGGATAGGTCTCGTTGATCACCGGCGCGCCCGGCTTCAGCGCCTCCTCGACGTCGAAGACGGCCGGCAGGGGATCGTAATCGACGCGGATCTTGCTTAGCGCCTCGAACGCCTCGCGCTGGCTGTCGGCGACGACGGCGAGGATCGGCTCGCCCTTGTAGCGCACCTTGTCGACCGCCAGCGTCGGTTCGTCGTCCTTGCCGAAATTGATAAGACTGAGCAGGGTGTTCAGGTTCAGCGGCACGTCGGCGCCGCGAATGATCCGGCGGACGCCCGGATGCCGGTCGGCCTCGCTCGTGTCGATCCGGCGGATGCGCGCGTGCGAATGGGGGCTCCGCAATACCTTGAGATGCAGCATGCCCTGCAGCTGGTGATCGTTGAAGAAGGTCGACGTCGCGGTGACATGGCCGAGCATGTCCTGCCGTTGCGTCGGCTTGCCGATCTCCTTCAGGTTGTCGTCGCGCTCGTCGGCGAAAATGTCCTTGCGCAGTTCAAGCATGGCTCAAGCCCTTCAGGCGCGCCGCGCGCCGCGTCCGGCGGCGGCGAGGATCGCGTTGATGATCGGTTCATAGCCGGTGCAGCGACAGATGTTGCCGGAGATCGCCTCGACGACCTCGCTGCGGCTCGGCGAGGGGTTGCGGTCGATGAGCGCCTTGGCGGCCATCAGCATGCCCGGCGTGCAATAGCCGCACTGCGCGGCGAAATTTTCCATGAATGCCGTCTGTAGCGGGTGGAGGTCGGGGCCGGTCTTGAGCCCGTCGGCCGTCTCGATCGACCGGCCGGCGACGCTTTCGGCCAGCGTCACGCAGGAGACGACCGGATCGCCGTCGATAAGGACCGTGCAGGCGCCGCACCCCCCCTGTCCGCAGCCGAACTTCGGCGAATGGTCGCCGACGAGATCGCGCAAGACCATGAGAAGGTTCGCTCCGCCGGGAGCGAACACCGCGACCTCACGGCCGTTGTGGATGAACTGAAGCGGGGTCAGCGGCATCGCGACTCTCTAGCCCTCCACGCCGAGCAGCAGCCGGCGCAATTGCACGCCAACGACCTCGCGGCGATACCAGGCGCTGGCGATGGCGTCGGTCGCCGGCGCTGTCCCCTCCGCCGCCGCGCCGACAGCCGCGGCGACGCCCGCCTCGTCGAGCGTTCGTCCTTCGAGCGCCCGCTCGGCCGATTTCGCCCGAATGGCGGTCGGCGCCATGGCGCCGTAGGCGATGCGCGCGCCGGACACGCGGCCGCTGATATTGGGCAGGCGAGCGGCGATCGACACGACCGAGGCGCCTTTCGGCTTGACCCGGGCAAACTTGCGGTAGCGAAAGGAGTCCGGGTTGGAAGGCCGCTCGAAGGTGACGCCGGCAACCACCGTTCCGGCCGCCCGATCGCGCCCCGCCAGGAACTCCTCGAGGCCGATGTCGCGCGCGCCATAGCCGCTCTGCACGGCGACGGTCGCGTCCAGCGCGAGCAGCGCGACCGTTAGATCGCCGAAGGGCGAGGGCGCGAACAGGTTGCCGCCGACCGTGCCCATGGTTCTGACGGCTGGCCCGCCGATCGAACGCACGACTGGATGGAGGAAGGCGAGCTCGCGTTCCCGCAGGATCTGCGCCAGCGTCACTTCCGCGCCGATCGTCACGCGAGCCCCGCTCGTCCGGACTTGCGCGAGCGCCCGATCCGCGAGCCGCACCAGCGTGGTGATGCCGACATCGCCGTCGTTGACGGCGCGCATGATCAGCGTGCCGCCGGCGATGTATCGCGCCCCGCGATCCGAGGCGAGCGCGGCCGCCGCCTCGGCAGGCGAAGTGCAGGTTCTAACGCTGAGCGGCATTGTGGCTGGCCCCCTCACACAGCTTCGCGCAGGCGGTTGCGGATCGCCTCGAACCCGGCCTGATAGATCTGCTCGCCGACCATCTCCGTCAGGCGCGCCTCGTCCTCGACGCGGGTGGTGAAGCGCGACTCCCAGTGCCAGAAGGTGCGGTCGCCGTCGGTGACCGGGAGGAGACGGACATGGGCGACATAATTGAACAGCGGGATCGGCGTGTCGAGCAGGCAATAGCTGAAGCTCTGCTCCAGGTCGGAAAGCGCCAGCAATTGCTCGCGAAGCTCGGCCCCGTCCGCTAGCCGAAACCGGCGCACGCAGCCGATCCTGTCTGCGCTCTGCCCCCGCTCGATCATGCTGGTGGCAACCGCCGGATGCCAGGAATCATGGCCGTTGAAGTCGCGCAGGACCTCCCAGACCCGATCGCACGGGGCGTCGATGATCGTGCTCTTGACGATCCGCGGCAAGGTCAGCCTCCGAACGCGCGTTTCAGCGCGTCAAAGCCGCCCTGGAAGACGCCGCCGCCGATGTTGGCGATCAGCTCCGCCTCCCGTTCCGGGGTGCAATCGAACTCGGCCGTCCACTCGACAAACGTGCGCTCGCCGTCGGTCACCGGGGTCAGGCGCAGCGTCGCGACATAATTTTCCACCCCCATCGGTGATTCCAGAATGGAATAGGTGCAAAACATGTCGTAGTCGGAAAGACCCAACAGCTTTTCGCGGATCCGATCGCCGTTTCGCAGCCGGAAATCGCGTACGCAGCCGATCTTGTCCGCCGGCTCGCCGCCCTCGATGCGGCTCTCGGCGATTGCGGGATGCCAGTTCGGCAACCCGTTGAAGTCGCGCACGCGCGCCCACACCCGATCGCTGCGGGCATTCACAACGCTCGAGACGAAGACGCGCGCCATTCGACCTTCAGCTCTTCTTGCGCGGAGAACCGCCGGCCCCGGCGGGCGCGGCGATGACAGGCGCCGCGGCTGCGCCGTCGGGCTCCTTCTTCGGCGCGGTGTCCTTGCGGATTCCCTGCATATCGCGCGCCTCGCGGATAAGGCCCGGCATCTTGGCCAGGCTGCCGCCCTCGACGCCGATGTCGGCCAGAATGGAATCGATCAGCGGCGCCTGGACGCGATAGCGGAGCGCCGAATCGATCACTTCGTCCGTCGCGCTGCGACCGCCGGAGCCGTTGCCGCCGCCATTGAGCCCGTCGACCTGCAGGATGCGGATGCCCTCGATCTTCTCCATCGGCCGGACGCTCTCGCGCACGATGCCCTCGACCCGGTCGAGGAGCTTGCGCCGGAAGAGCGACTGGCGCGCTCCGTCGCTGAGCACGTTCTCCGCTTCGTTGAGCAGTCGCTGCGCCTCGGCCTCGACCGCGGCGCGGATGCGCTCGGCTTCCGCCGCGATGCGCTTCTCCTCGGCCTCCTTCTCGGCGATCAGCACCTCGATCGACCTGCGCCGGCGGGCGATCTCGCTTTCGCGAACCGTGATGACGCGCTCCTGCGCCTCAGTCGCCCTGGCCCGTGCATTCTCGGCCTCCGCCTGGGCCGCCGATTGCTCGAGCGACTTCTGAAAGATGGCGATCGCCTTTTCCATCATCACCGTCTCGACGATCCGCTCGCGCTCGATCTCCAGCCGGCGCAAGTCGCGCTCGCGGTTGACCCGCGCCTCGTCAAGCCCGCGCTCCGAGGCGATGCGGGCGCGCTCGATCTCCTCGCGCGAGGCGATCTCGGCTTCCTGCAACGCCTGTGCGCGAGCGATCTCGAGCTGCTCGAGCGCCCGGCGCCGCTCGAGCCGTGCAGCCTCGAGCGCCTGCTCCCGCTCGATATCCGTCCGGTCGACGTTCTGCCTTGCGACGATCTCGGCCTGCCGCACCTGCCGGTCGGCCTGGATCCTCTCGGTCTTCTTGGATGAGAGCTCGATAGCGCGATCCTCGTCGGCGATCTCAATCGCCTTTTTCTGCTGGATGTTCAGGACCTCGCGGGTTTGCTGCGACGCGATCCGATCGGTTTCCAGCGCCAGCTCGACGCCGATCCGCTGCCGCTCGACGGCGTCGCGGCGCCGGAGTTCGGCCGCCTCGATCGCCTCGCTTCGCTCGATCTCGCGCCCGCGGGTTTCCTGCTCGGCCTGGATCCGTTCCGCCGCCAGAGCCTTCTCCTGTGCAATGCGGGTCGCTTCGACGGCTTCGCGCGCCTTGATCTCCGCCGCTTCGATCGCTTCCGTCCGCGCAATCTCGAGCCCGCGCGTCGCCTGCTCGGACTGGATGCGCTCGGCCGCCAGAGCCTTCTCCTCGGCGATCCGCGCCGCCTCCACCGCCTCGTGCGCCCTGATCTCCGCCTCGTCGAGCGCGCGCCGGCGAGCGATCTCCTGACCCTGGGTCTCCTGCTGGCTCATGATGCGGGAGAGCGCGATATTCTTCTCCTGCGCGATGCGCGCCGCCTCGATCGCCTCCCGCGCCGCGATGTCGGCTTCCTCGATCACCCGGTTTCGGGCGATTTCCAGCCCGCGAACCCGCTCCTCCTGAGCGATGCGGGCGCTTTCCGTCGATTCGCGCGCATTGATCCCGGCTTCATCGAGCGCCTGGCTGCGCGCGATCTCGAGCGCGCGGGTCGCCTGTTCGGCGGCGATCCGATTCGCCGCCAGCGACTGCTCGCGCGCAATCTTGGCGGCCTCGATCGCCTTCTGCGCCGCAATTTCCGCTTCCTCGATGGCCCGGGTGCGCAGGATTTCGAGCGAGCGGGTGCGCTCGTCGGACGCGATCCGCTCCGCGTTGATCATCGCCATCTGGGTGATGCGAAGCTTCTCCGTCGCTTCGCGCGCTTCGATCTCCGCCTCTTCGATGGTCCGCGTCCGTTCGATTTCTTTCTGCCGCACCTCGCGTTCGGAGGCGATGCGGGCGGTATCGACCGACTGCTGATTATGGATGCGCGCGCGCTCGATCTCTTCGCGCGCCACGATCTCGACTTCCTCGACCGCCCGGGTGCGCTCGATTTCCTTCTGCCGGATCTCGCGCTCGGAAGCGATGCGCGCCTCGCTGATCGCCTGCTCGTTGGCGATGCGCGCCTTTTCGATCGCTTCGCGGGCGGATATCTGCGCCTGCTCGGCTTCGGTTTCGCGCAGAGCCCGCTCGCGGGCGACCTCTGTCCGCTGCAATGCGCGGCGCATTTCGATGTCGCGCTGCTGCTCGAGGCGGGCGGCTTCGGTGTCGCGCTCGATCTCGAGCGCCCGGCGCTCGGCCTCGAGGTTGCGGCTGCGAATCTTGATCATCGAATCCTGTTCGATGTCGTTGCGCAGCTTGCGCCGCTCCTCGATGTCTTCGATCAGCCGGGTCAGACCTTCCGCATCGAAGCGATTGGAGGGGTTGAAAAACTCGAGATCCGTCTGGTCGAGGTCGGTGATGGCGACCGATTCGAGCTCGAGACCGTTTTGCGCCAGCGCCTCGGCCGCGGCAGCCTTGACGCGGGCGACATAATCGCCGCGCTCCTCGTGCATCTGCTCCATCGTCATTTCCGAGGCGACGGAGCGCAGCGCCGAGACGAACTTGCCGGACAGCAGGGCATGCAGCCGTTCGGGCTCCAGCGTGCGACGGCCAAGCGTCGCGGCGGCGATCGACACGGCCTCGCGCGAAGCCTGCACCCGAACGTAGAAGTCCGCCTCGATGTCGATCCGCATACGATCGCGGGTGATCAGCGCGTCGCCCTTCTCGCGCACGATCTGCATCGGCAATACATTCATGTTCACTGGGGTGAAGTCGTGAATGAACGGCAGGACGAACGCGCCGCCGTCGATGACCACACTCTCGCCGAGGAAGCCGGTGCGGACGAACGACACTTCCTTCGACGAGCGGTGATAGAGCCAGTTCACCACATAGACGACCACCACGATGACGACGATCGCGATGATCAGCCAGAGGATCAGCGTGCCGATCAGAAGTCCGGACATTTTCAACCTCCCCTTCGGGCCGCAGTCACGCGCGGCGCTGCCTTCGCTCGGTTAGTGTTTCCGTCCTATCGCCTTGAAGCTTCGCACCTGTTCGGTCAGCGCCCGCTCGACCGGCAACCGCTCCATCGACGACGCCCCGTAAAAGCCGTGGACGACTTTGCAGCGGTTCATGATGAATTCGGCGTCGGCCGGTTCGGCGAGCGGTCCGCCGTGCGCGAGCACGAGGATGTCCGGCCTGACGCTGAGCGCCGCGTCCGCCCAGGCGTCGATCAGCGCCGGGCAATCTTCGAGCCGGCGAGCCGTCCCGGCGCCGATGGCGCCGCCCGTCGTCAACCCAAGATGGCAGACGATGATGTCCGCGCCGGCCCGGGCCATCGCCTCCGCCTCGGCTTCAGAGAATACGTAGGGCGTCGTCAGCATATCCTTGGCGTGCGCCTTGGCGATCATGTCGACCTCGAGGGCGTAGGACATGCCCGTCTCCTCGAGATTGGCTCTGAGCGTTCCGTCAATCAGACCGACCGTCGGAAAATTCTGCACTCCGGCGAAGCCGAGCGCCCTGATCTGATCGAGGAAAACGTCCATGTCGCGGAACGGATCGGTGCCGTTAACGCCGGCGAGGACGGGTGTGCGCTTGACCACCGGCAGCACTTCGCCTGCCATTTCTAGGACGATCGCATTGGCGTCGCCGTAGGCCAGAAGACCGGCGAGCGAGCCTCTGCCGGCCATGCGGTAGCGACCGGAATTGTAGATGACAATGAGGTCGATGCCGCCGGCCTCCTCGCATTTGGCCGAAAGCCCGATTCCCGCCCCGCCGCCAACGATCGGCTCGCCGCGCCGAGCCATCGCGCGGAATTTCTCGATCAGGGCCTTGCGCTCGAATCGCGGCATGATCACCTCGTGATCCGCCTTCGTCCGGCCAGCCGCCCATGCAGCGCTCGGAAGGCGTCGACGACCGCGGCGGCGAATTCCGGGTCGTTGATGTGGCGCCGGATGCGAATGAGCTGGCGGTTCGCGGTCTGGCGCACGGTCTCGTCGAGCGCGCGAAAGAGCGCAGCATCGGCGTCGGGATCCCAGAACGGCTGCCCGGCGGCATCGAGGGCGGACACGCCGGCTTGCGGCAGGAAGAAGCGCACCGGCCCATCCATGCGGTTCAGGCGTTCGCCGATCCAGCGCCCGATGCGCTCGTTCTCCGCAGCGGTCGTGCGCATCAGCGTGACCTGCGGGTTGTGGACGTGCAGCAGCCGTTCCTTGTATCCAGCAGGCACTGTCTCCGGCGGTCCGAAGTTGACCATGTCGAGCGCGCCGACCGATCCGATATAGGGCGTTCGCGACCGGATGACGGCGCCGAAGCGGTCTTCATCCGCGGGCAGAACGCCCCCCATCAGCATGTCGGCGACCTCGGTCGTGGTGATGTCGATGACGCCGTCGAGGACGCCGCCGTCGATCAGCTTCTCCATCGACCGGCCGCCGACCCCGGTCGCGTGGAAGACGAGACATTCCCACTCCGGCTCGAGCGATTGCGCGATCTGCTGGACGCAGGGGGTGGTGACGCCGAACATCGTCAGCCCGACAGCGCGCGCGTTGACGGCGCCGCGGACCTTGCGAGCGGTCTCGCGCTCGGCGAGCCGCGCCTTGACCATGCCGATGAGCGCCTGCGCGCCGTTCGCCAGAACCTGTCGTGAGATCCTGTTCAGGCCCTGCACGTCGGTGACCGAATACATCATGGCGATGTCGCTCGGTCCAACGTAGCGCCCGACATCGCCGGAGGCGATCGAGGAAATCAGCATCTTCGGCGTGCCGATCGGCAGCGTCCGCATGCCGGGCGCGACGATCGACGCCCCGCCTGATCCGGCCGCGCTAATGATCCCGACGACGTCGCCCTGGCGGCGGATCCAGGTCTCGAAGGCTTCGGCCATCGCCGCGACCGAGGCGCCGCGTTCGCGGCCGAAGACGCCCGGGCCGCCCCGCGCATGGTTCAGTGCGATCTCCTGCGCGGTGACGTCGCAGGTGGCGAGCTTGCCGCTGGTCGAGACGTCGACGAGCCGGGTCCTCAGACCGCTCGCCGCCACCAGATCGCGGATGAAGCGCAGTTCCGGCCCCTTGGTGTCGAGCGTACCGACAACGAGAACGATTGGGCGGCCCGGCGAATTCGCCACGAGCGCCGGCGCTCGGCGCTCGGCGGCGGCCTCGATACGGCCGGCGCCGACCGACGCGGTGCGGGCGGCGGCCTCGATCCGGGCGTTCGGCACCGGCTGCGACCAACGGGTCGGCGGAACAGGATTGGAGACGTAGATCTTCATCGGCGCCGCTCCCGGCCGCCGCGGCGACGGCGCCGGTTTGGGTGTTGCAGCCTCGGCGCCCTGCGCTTCCGGCGCCGGCTCCGCCTCCGAATGCCGGCCGACGCCGAGCAGGCGCTGCTGGAGATCGCGATCCGCGGCGAGTCGGCCCGACTCGATGATCCGGTTGATCCGGCCATTCACCATGATGGCGACACGATCGGACACCGAGGTCGCGACGCCGATGTTCTGTTCGATGACGAGAATGGCGATGTCGCTTTCGGCGCCGAGCCGCGCCAGCATCTCCTCGACCTGCGAGACGATGACCGGGGCCAGACCTTCCGTCGGCTCGTCCATGATCAGGAGCTGCGGGTTGGTGACGAGGGCGCGCGCGATCGCCAGCATCTGCTGTTCGCCGCCCGACAGCTGGCCGCCGCCGTTGCTCCTGCGCTCGGCAAGGCGCGGGAATGCATCGTAGACGCGTTCGACCGTCCAGGCGCCGCTATGGCGGGCGGCGATCATCTTGAGGTGCTCGTCGACGGTCAATGACCTCCAGAGGCGACGCCCCTGCGGCACATAACCGATCCCATAACGGGCGATCCGCGCCGGCGGCAGACCGATGAGCTCCTGTCCGCGGCTGCGAATCGACCCGCCCGACGCGTGCACGAGGCCCATGATCGCCTGGCACAGCGTCGTCTTGCCCATGCCGTTGCGCCCGACGACGGACAGAACCCCTTGCTGGAGCGTCAGATCGACGCCCTGAAGCGCGTGCGAGCGGCCGTAATAGACGTTGAGGCCTCTCACCTCCAGGATGGCGCTCGCGTCGGAGCGGCGCGGCTCAGCCACGGCCGCCCCCCAGATAGAGGTCCTGAACCTCCGGATCCGACTCGATCTCCTGCGGCGAGCCTTCCTTGAAAATGCGGCCGTTGTGCATCATCGTCACGCTCTCGACGACGCGAAGCGCGACGTCCATATCGTGCTCGATGATGATGTAGCCGATATGCGCCGGCATCGAGGAGAGGATCTCGACGAGTTCGGCGCGCTCGGTCGGCGAGAGCCCGGCGGCCGGTTCGTCAAACAGGATGAGGCGCGGCGCTCCCGCCAGAGCCAGCGCGATTTCGAGCTGGCGCTGCTGGCCATGGGCAAGCTCCGAGACCAGCCGCGACTTGATCGCCGACAGGTGGACCGCCTGGATGAGGTTTTCCGCCGCGCTGACGAGCGCATCGTTGCGGCGCGGCCGCACGAACGAAAAGCGGCCGCGCGACACGCCGCGGCAGGCGAGGTAGACGTTGTCGAGCACCGAGAGGCCGGGGAAAAGCGCCGAGATCTGATAGGTGCGGCGCAGCCCGCGGCGGATTCGCTCATAGGGCGGGAACGCGGTCACGTCCTCGCCGAAGAACCTGATCGTTCCCGAGGTCGGTGGAAAATCGCCGGTAATGCAGTTGAACAGCGTCGTCTTGCCCGCGCCGTTCGACCCCAGAACGCCACGGCGCTCGCCCGGCCGCACGGTGAGCGAGACATCGATCAGCGCGGCGAGCGCGCCGAAGAGGCGGGTCACGCCGCGCAGCTCGAGCGCATTGGCGGAGCCGACGCGACAGGCGCTGGGCGACGCTATCCATGGCCGCCGCCCTGCCGGGTTGTTCCGCCCGCGCCGCGGGTCGCGTGCGTCCGCCAGCGCCTCCAGAGGCCGATGACGCCGTCCGGCGAAAAGAAGACGATGACGAGGAAGCCCAGTCCGATCAGGAGCCGGAAACGGTTGCCGTCGAGGCCGAAGGCGACGAGGATGTCGAGGGCGAAGGTCTTCAGGACCGCGTAGATCAGCGCGCCGAGAAACGGGCCGATCGGATTGCCGATGCCGCCGACGACCGCGATGATGAGGATGTCGATCGCCGCCGAGACGCTGACGGTTCCCGGCGCGACCTCGCCGTAGCTCCAGACGAGCAGCACCCCGCCGAGCGCCGCGAGCAGCGCGGCGAACACATAGGCCGCGACGCGATGCGCGTTGACGTTGAAGCCGAGCGCCGCCATCCGGCGCGGATTGTCGCGAATTCCCTGCAGCGCCAGCCCGAATGGCGCCCGCGCGACGTAGGAAACCGCCCAGCAGCAGAGGACCGCGATGGCGAGGACGAGATAATAGAAGGGGATGGCGGCGTGCCAGTCGACGCCGAGGAACTGCGGCGTCGGGATGCTGTTGATGCCGGCGTGGCCGTTGAAGATGGCGTAGTTCTCGTTGGTGAAATAAAAGAACGCCGCGGCGATCGCGAGCGTGATCATGATCGTGTAGATGCCCTCCGTCCGCACGGCCAAGGCACCGATGACGGCGCCGAAGATCATCGAGAGGACGAGCGCCATCGGCAAGGCGAGCCACCACGGCCAGCCGAGGCCGAGGCCATGCACGCCGTTGACGCCGAAAATCGCCACGATGTAGCCGGCGAAACCGGCGATCGTCATCTGCGCCAGGCTCACCATGCCACCGTAGCCGGCGAGAAACATCAGGCTCAGCGCGATCGTGCCGAGCATGTACGACCAGGCGAAGATCTGCGTCAGTACGAACTCGCTGGCGATCGCCGGCATGATGAGGAGGACGACGGCGACAAGAATGGAAGCCGGATTGACGGCCTGGATCCAGGCGGCCGGCGCCTGGGTCGCAGCCGTCCCGGTTCGGCTTTCCGCGAGCGCCACGGTCTAGCGCCTCGCCAGCAGGCCCTGCGGCCGCACGGCCAGCACGAGCACCATGATCAGGAACGTGAGAACGATCGCGTAGGTCGGAAAATAGGCGAGTCCGATCTGCTCGGCGAGGCCGATGATAACGGCGCCGAGAGCCGCGCCCGGGATCGAGCCCATGCCCCCGACAATCACCACGACCAGCGAGGCTAACAGAAAGCGTGTGTCCTCGCCGGGCGAGATGGACTGGAAAGTGCCGCCGACGACGCCGGCCATGCCCGCCAGCCCGGCGCCGAAAGCAAAGACGATGACGAAGACGAGCTGGATCGGCACGCCCATCGCGGACAGCATATCGCGGTCGTCGACCCCGGCGCGCACGATCATGCCGATCCGCGTGCGGTTGAGAACCAGCCACATCATGAGCCCAATGACGACCGAGGCGGCGAAGATGACGAGACGCACGATCGGAAAGGACAGGAAGACCGCCTCGCCCGACGACTTGACCGCAGTGACGATGGGGAGATCGATCGGCCCGCGCAACCACTCCGGCGTCTGGATCTGGTACGAGCCGCCGCCGTAGGCCCAGAGCATCAGGTCGGCGAGAACGATGGAAATGCCGATGGTGACCAGCGTCTGGCGCAAGTCCTGCCCTTCCATGCGGCGGAAGACGGCGACCTGGAGAACGACGCCAAGGAGGGCGGCGATGGCAAAGGCGACGACGAAGCTCAGCAGCCACGAACCCGTCGCGGCGTCGGTCATGTAACCGAAATAGCCGCCGAGCAGGTAGATCGAACCGTGCGCCAGATTGACGTTGCGCATGAGGCCGAAAATCAGGGTGAAGCCGCTCGCGACGAGGAAATAGAGGCCGCCGAGCGTGATTCCGTTGAGGCTCGCGTTGAGGAAGAGCTTCTTCCTGCCGAAGACCTGCTCGAACCCGGGAGGCCACGGGGCGAAGATCAGCCAGACCAGGGCTATGACCAGAATGAAGACGATGAGCGACACGATAGGGCGGCGCTCAATGAAACGGTTCATGCGGCGTCTCTCACGAGGCGGTCGCGAGCCCGCCCGGAGCGGGGCCGCAGCCCACTCGAAGGCGGATGGATGCCGCTCATTGCCGCCATTCGTTCAATGGTCCTTCCCACGTCGCTTGCGAACGGATGGGCCAGGCGCGAGCGCGCGCCCGGCCCGGGTCGCTTCGGCTCAGTACTTCTTGCACTCCGGGTTGGTGCGGCTCGGCGGCCCGATCTTGACGAAGACGTCGCGGGGATAGCCCAGCGTCTGGTTCACGTCGGGGACAACCTTGACCACCTTGCTGACAAGGGCGCCGTTGCTGTCCTCGACAACCTCGGTGACGAAGTTCGTGCCGATCGCCTGCCGGTCCTCGTCGAGGCTGATCTTGCCGTTCGGGGCGTCGATCGTCAGTCCCGCAAGCGTCGCCTTGAACTTGGACTGGTTGTCGCTCAGGTCCCCGTTGACCTTGTCCAGGGCCTCGTACATCGCCATCGCCGCGCCATAGTAGTTTGTCGCCAGGAGGCCAGGGCTCGGCAGGCGCTTGTCGGCCGGAGTCGCCTCCTGATAGAGTTTGATGAACGCCTGCCAGCGCGGATCTTCCCAAGTGTCGGCCATGCCGCTGGCGGCGATCGTGCCGATCATCGCCTTCTTCGCATCGCCCTTCGCCGACAGCACGGTCTGGTCGACCATGATCGAGCCGCCGAGCAGATGCGCCTTGCCGCCCGCCTGCTGATACTGATTGAGGAAATTGACCGCATCGGCGCCGCCGAGGCCGAGGTAGATGGCGTCGACGTCGTCGGGCAACGCCGCGATCGTCGAAGCGAAATCCTTGGTGCCGAGCGGCACCCACTGACGGCTCGTTACCTGGCCGCCGAACCGGCAGAAGTCGAGCACGAGGCCCATGACTTGCGTATAGACGAAGGAATAGTCCTCGCCGACGGTCGCAATCTTCCGGTAGCCCTTCTGATTGTAGGCGTAGTCGCCCAGACCCACCTGCCACTGGGCGCCATCCATGTTCCAGCGGAAGAAATTGGGCGAAGGGTCGGGGAACGTTGTCTCCTGCGCGCCGGAGGCGGCGTTGATGAAGGTCAGCTCCGGGTGTGTCCTGGAGAAATTCTTGACCGCGATGCCTTCGTCGCCTGAGAGCGGCGAGAGGAGGATCTGGACGTGATCTTGCTCGATCAGCTTACGCACTGCGCGCACCGCCGAATCCGGCGTCGCGTCGGTCGAGGCGATGATGAACTCGAGGTCCTTGCCGCCGACCTTCGCGCCGTATTTCTTCTCCGCGGCATTCAGGCCGGCAATGCCGTCGACGCCCAGGATTGTGTATGTGCCCTCGAGCGTCGCTGTGACGCCGATCTTGATCTTGTTGTCGTCAGCATGCGCGGCCCCCGCAACAAAGAGGCACGCGAGCGCAGTTGCGCCGATCCCAACCTTCATGTCTGCTTCCTCCCGGTTAAAGTGTCCCCCGACGCGCCATCAGCGCGCGAAGATATGCATCCCTAGCTCCGGCGTGCCCTCGTCAAGGCGCGGCCTTGCGCCGGAACGCCGACTCTAGCGGAAGCGGTCGGCGGCGGTCAAACTCCTGAAGACTTCGCTGTCTTTGGCCGCATTTCGGCCGGCCTCGCCCGGTGGCGTCGAGCCGATCCGCTCACCAGGCCGAGAACCTCGCTTCGACCCTCCGGATGAATTTCTCCCGACGGTCGCGCTTTGTACGGTTCATGTCGTAATGCGCGAGATAGTCGACACGCGTCCCCGGAGCGCAGATCAACCGCACGGAACGCTTGAGGAAACGACGGGGCGGATCGCCCATCAGCACGGTCCACAACCGACTGCCGCCATAGGTGCAGACGACGCCCATCCGTTTGATGTTGTGGAGCGTGGGAACGTAGGAGCCGTCCTCTTTGAGGTAGAAGCTGACGCCCGGCAGAAAGACCTTGTCGACAAAACCCTTGAGGATCGCCGGAAAGCCCATGTTCCAGACCGGAAAGGAAAACACCAGCGCCTCGGCCGCGAGCAACCTGTCGACATACGGCCCGACCCGTCGCCGGTTGACGCGGACATCATGGTACTCGACCCGGTCCTCACGGCTCATCACCGGATCGAAGCCTTCGGCGTGAAGATCACAGTCGTCGACGTCGTGGCCGCGCCGGCGAAGCGTCGCGACGAGCTTGCTGTGCAGCGCCGCGGCAAAGCTGGTCTCGACCGGATGCGCGAAGAGCACCAGAATGCGCATCGGTTCGCTCAGGCCTCCGCCGCCAGTCTGGCGCGCGCTTCGAGGCCGGGGAAGAGGAAGTTCTTGCTAGCCGAGAAGTCGAAGTCCGGATCCTCCCAGGCGATCATCTTGCCCGGGTTCAGGAGGCCCTGCGGATCCGTCTCGCGCTTGAAGGCGAGCTGGGTCGCATCGGTCTGCTTCATGCCCCCTTCTTCGAGCGTATAGCGGTGCGGATTGAAGATCATTGCCCCCATCGCCTCATGCTCGGCGATGATCTCCTTGAGCCGCTCTTCGGTGGTGAAGCTGACGAGCGGCAGACCGGCAAACCCGATCCTGCCGTTGAAGCGGATGAGTTCCAGATGGCCGATCATTTCCGCGGCGAACCGGTCGTGGAGGCGCTTGAGCACCGCGAGCGCGTCGCGATCCGGATACCGAACCTGCAAATAGGTGATGGCCGGATCGACGCGGAGCGCTCTGAGCGTCGTATGATTCCAGGCAAGCTCGTAGATCGGCGGCAGGCCGGCGAGCCTTTCGCGCGAAGCGGCGCTCGAGTCGAAGAGAATGCTGGCGTTGCCGCGAAGTCTCGTGAAGGCCTTGAAGGCGTCGAGCGCATGCGGCGCGATCATCGTTAGGACGACGCTCTTGCCGTCCGGAATCAGCGAACGGTGGCGCAGAAAGAAGCGATGCGGCGCGGGCGCGGCGACGACCGTGATGAGCTTCTTCAGGATGCCGTCCTCTTCGCCGAGCGCAAGCGCATAGGCGGTGGCGGCGTCGAAGCTGTCGAAGCCGACGATGACCTCGACCCAGTCGTATCGCGCCGTCAGCGGCATCTCGACTTCGACGATGACGCCGTTCGTTCCGTAGGCATGCACCGCCTTGTGTAAATTTTCGCCGGCAAGCGCCAGCGTACGCGGCTGGGCCTCCATCGTCATGACCTTGAGCCCAAGCACATTGCCGAAATCGCGCAAGCCGCCCCACGTGATCGAGCCGACCCCGCCCGAGCCGCCCGCAATGAATCCGCCGATTGTCGCGGTCGCGCGGGTCGACGGGAACATGCGCAATTCCTGGCCCGAGGCCGCCGTCGCCTTGTCGATGCCGCCGATGAGCGCGCCCGGCTCTGAAACCACCCTTCCCGTCTCGACCGCAAGGATCTCGTTCATCTCGATTAGGTTGAGGAGGACGCCCCCGGTCAGCGGCATCGCCTGGCCGTAATTGCCGGTGCCGCCGCCCCGCGCTGTCACCGGAATCTTCAGTTTGTAGGCCGCAGCCAGTACGGTTGCGACCTCGTCCCGGCTCACCGCCGACACCACGATGTCCGCGGTGACCGCCTCGAGCTCCCGCTTGAGGACCGGCGAATACCAGTAGAAGTCGCGGCTCTTCTGTTTCACCAGAACAGGGTTGTCCTCGCACTTGATCGCGCCGATCAGATTGCGGAAGGCGGCGATATCGTAGGCCTGTCCCAATTGAGACCCTCCAGGGCGTCGATCTCAGCATAGTCTGGCGGATGCTGCGTGGGAACGCCATGGCGCAACACTGCCCGATCGAGGTGAGGCCGAGCGAAAAGCTCGGTAAAATCGCGCGCGCGCGTCAGGATAAGATCTGCGGGCGCGCCGACCCTAATGCCGCCGAGGTCCAGCCCCATCGCCTTGGCCGGCCCCGCCCGCACCGCGCTCGCCCAGGCGCCGAACGGATAATCGAGATGGAGCACCCTCACGCCCTCGCGCCAGACTTCCAGCATGTCGAGATCGCCGTAGGCATAGAACGGATCGCGCACATTGTCGCTGGCGATCAGGACGTTGACTCCGGCCTCTTTGAGTTCGTGGACCGCCGTCACCCCGCGCCAGCGCGGCGTGCGGCCCGACTGCCGGTCTTGCAGAAACATGTTGCACATCGGCAGCGACACGACGC
Source organism: uncultured Alphaproteobacteria bacterium (assembly GCA_963820795.1). Taxonomy (GTDB): domain Bacteria; phylum Pseudomonadota; class Alphaproteobacteria; order Rhizobiales; family Beijerinckiaceae; genus Roseiarcus. The sequence goes on along the minus strand of CAWGBJ010000016.1, from coordinate 18,649 downwards.
TGACGCCCGCCTTCGCCACAAGCTCGATCGTCCGCTTTTGCTCGTCCGGCTCCTGGAGCGAAAGCGAACAGCAATGGCCGGCGAGGATGCGGCCCGGGAAGCGCCTCGCGATCGCAGTCCCGGCAATGACGCCGAGCGAGCGGGCGGCGGGATCGGCGGATTCATCGACATGGAAATCGAGATCCCAGCCTTTCCGTTCGGCCAGCGTGAAGAGGGCGTCGAGGCCCTCGCGCAACCGCGGGACCATGTAGGTCACGGCGCCGAGAATATTCGAGCCGTGGGCGTCGAGCATCCTCTCGACGGTGCGCATGTGCGCTTCGTCGAGCGCGAAATCGATGTGGAACAGCGGCGTCGCCTGCAATTCGATCCGGCCGCGCCAGCGCTCGCGGGCCTCGGCGACGACCGGCCAGCTGATCTCCGTCTGTGGCCCGACGCTGTCGATATGGGTCCGGATGGCTGCGGTGCCGTGCGCGTAAGCCGTGCGAAGGCAGAACTCCATCCGCTGGCCGACGTCTCTCGCGGTCCAGTTGGCGGCGCGATCCCTGGCGACCGCCGCGAGCGCGCTTAAGAAATCCCCGGTCGGATTGGGCGCCCGGCGCCAGATGTGCGCCTTGTCGAGATGGGTGTGCGCATCGACGAACAAGGGCAGCGCGATGCCGCCGGCAAGCGCCGCGCGCGGCGCATCACCGAACTCGCCGCGGCCCGCCGGAACAATCTCGGCAATCCGCCCGTCGTCGATTAGGATGTCGACGAGGGCGAACCCGTCGCGATCGATCGGCGCGCTTTCGCCGGTAAGTCCGGAAGCAAGGACCCGGGCTCCGGAAATGAGAAAGCGTCTCGTCCCGGGAATCGAAGATTGCGCCGTCACGCGTCGCGGCTCCCCGCATTGTCACGCCAATGGCGCAGCATGATATGCGAAAGCGCGGCCGTCATCAGAAAGATCGTAAAGCCGGTCGCCGAAATCAGGACTCGCGCCACGCCGCTGATGGGCTGAGCGGATCGTCCATCGCGCGCTCGAGCGCCTGCGACGTCTGACGGCAGGTCTCGGCATAGGCGGCGCAGAGCCGATAGTCCACGCTGCGCGCCGTGGCGGAAACGAATATTTCCGCCACCACCCGCCCCGGGCGGGGGGCCATCACAACGATCCGGTCGGAGAGATAGACGCTTTCGAACACCGAATGGGTGACGAACACCACCGTCGCGTCGAGCTCGCTCTTCAGCGCGACCAGATCGTCGTTGAGCTTGTTGCGGGTGATCTCGTCGAGGGCGGCGAACGGTTCGTCCATCAAGAGGACCGCCGGGCGCGTCACCAGCGCCCGCGCGATCGACACGCGCATCTTCATGCCGCCGGACAATTCGCGCGGGTAGGCGCGCTGAAAGGCGGACAGGCCGACCTTGGCGAGCATCTCCTCGACGCGCGGACGCGCCTGAGCTTTCGAAACGCCGGCGAGCCGCAGGGGCAGCCAGACGTTGTCGAACACGTTGGCCCACGGCATCAATGTCGGCTCCTGGAAAACGAACCCGAACTCATGGTTTTTGGACGCCCAGTCGATCGTTCCTTGCGTCGGCGCGGTCAGCCCCGCGAGCAGACGCAGGATCGTCGACTTGCCGCAGCCGGAGGGACCGAGCAGGGACAGGAATTCGCCGCGCCTGATATCGAGATCGACGCCCCTCAGCGCCTCGACCCCGTTGTTGAAACGTTTGCCCACGGCGCCGAGGCGCGCCAACGCCGCCGACAATTCCAGCGCAAGTTCGGTCTCGCTCCGAATGGCGATCGACACGTTCATCGCCGTCCCTCTCGCCCGTCTAATTTCGCTCTGAAGTCGCGACCGGCGAGCAAACTGGCGCCGAACGGCGCCTTCTCCGAGGACAACCAGACGCCAAGGCATTTCATGAAGTCTTCTCCGAGCGGACCGACAGGGCGCAAGGCTCGCAACTTCGGCGCCAGCAGGCCGCGCGTCCATTCGATGCCTGCTATGCTGTAACGTGAGGCTGGAGCGGACCTGCCCGGAGGTTTTAGATGCGCAGATTGAACCCGGGTGCGATCCATCCCCCGTTCGCCAACTACGCCCATGGGGTCGAAGTCCCCCCGCAGGCCCGAACTCGTTCTCTGCTCCGGCCAGTTGGGCGTCGGCGAGGACGGCGTCATTCCAGACGGCGTCGAAGACCAGGCGCGCCTCTGTTTCCGCGCCATCGCCGCCATTCTCCGCGAGGCTGGCATGTCGCTTGGCGACATTGTGCGCCTCAACGCCTATGTTTCCGCGGCCGAACATTTGGCCGGATACATGAAAGTTCGTGATGAATTCGTGAGCAATCCGCCGCCGGCGTCGACGCTGATGATCGTTCAGGGTTTCGCCCGTCCGGAATTCAAGGTCGAGATCGAGGCGATTGCGGCGCAAAGGGCGTGAAGGGGATCGGCATGCTTCCGACGAAGTTCTGGGCGGAGATGGGCTGGCGCGACTTTGCCGCGACGGACATGAGCAAGGTCGTCGCGGTCCTGCCGGTCGCCGCAATCGAGCAGCACGGGCCGCACCTGCCGGTCGGCGTCGACGCCTTCATCAACGAGGGCTATCTTCAGCGGGCGATCGAGCGCGTTCCCGACGACCTGCCGGTCCTCTTTCTGCCAGTCCAGGCGATCGGCAAGTCAAACGAGCACATCGAATATCCGGGGACGCTGACCTTTTCCATGGAGACGGTGACGCGCGCCTGGACCGAGATCGGCGAGAGCGTCGTGCGGACCGGCTGCCGCAAGCTCATTTTCATGAATTCGCATGGCGGCAATGTCGCCGTCCTCGCCGCCGTCGTCCGGGAGTTGCGCGTCCGCTGCGGCATGCTCGCGGTTCACGCCGGCTGGCACGCGCTCGGCTACCCGGAGGGCCTCTTCCCGCCGGAGGAGCGAGCCCACGGCATTCACGGCGGCGACGCCGAAACGTCACTGATGCTGGCGTTCCGGCCGCAGACGGTGCGCATGAGCGAAGCGCAGAATTTCGTAAGTTCGGCAGTCGGCATCGAGAAGGATTTCAAGCGCCTCCGCGTGACCCAGCCGATCGCCATCGGCTGGATGTCGAACGACCTGCACGAACTGGGCGCCGCGGGCGACGCTTCGAAAGCCAATGCGGCCAAGGGCGAGGCCTGCGCGGAATCGGGCGTCGAGGGCTTCATCGAACTGCTGCGCGATGTGCACGCCTTCGACCTCGCCCGCCTCGGCCACGGGCCGCTCGTTTCCGGGTGACGGTTACGCAAGACTCAACCGTCATTGCGAGGCCCGCAGGGCCAAAGCGGTCCGACCTGAAAATTCACCACGAAGGGCACGAAGAACCACAAAGTCCTTCGTGTCTTTGTGGTGAATCATCTTTCACTGCTCGGGCAAATCGGCGCCGGCCGCGGCGGCGGGGCGGGATGCGCCTGCCTGTATCGGGCAAGGATCGGCCCGAGCATCTCGCTTGGCCAGAATTTCGGCGAGCCAATGTCTTTCAAGCACGCGGCGTTCCAATAGAGCCCTGCGCGCGATGGCGACTGGCCGGCTGCGACAGCTTGCGCGACGGCGCCGATGTCGCGGAACTCCGGATAGATGTAAAGCGTCGTCGGATCGTCCTTCACCATCTCGATGATTTGCCGGGCGTCCGATGGCGACCAGCTGGTGCAGCCGTCGCTGCGGCCGGCCGCGTAATTTACCAGCTTACCGAACGGAACGTAGCCGTCGGGGTCCGCGTAGGGGCTGGCGGGATCTTTTCGACGGCATAATCCGCGCAACAGGACCGCCGGATGTCCGCCGATCGCGCGCTCTCTCGAGTTTGCCGTCTCGCCCTCGCCGTCGAACCGGACGAACGAACGCATGAAAACCGTTTCGTCCCCTGCGACGCGATAATAGCCTTTGAAGGACGCAATCGTCTCGCCTGTCACATAGGCGCCGCCGGCCGTCAGCTCGGAATCCATCGCGTTGCCGAAGTTCTTCACGCACCGCCTTCCATTGGCGAAATCCACGACGCCCGCCAGATCGCGACCGCCGCCGTGCCCCGCGGAAACCGCGCGAAACGACCGGTCGGCTTCGCAGATGACGTAGAACCGGCGCCCCAATCCGCCGCCGCCCAGGTCGTGCGGACGGGTTGCGTCCATGGCGAAGTAGCAGGGATTTCTGACCGCGCCCTGGCGCGCCTTTTGCTGATAGAGCGCGCGCGCTCTCTCCAGGACGACCGGCGCGATTTGACCCTCGCCCTCGCCCACCTGCGCCCTGAGCCAAGCCGGAACGTCCGACAACGGCTCGGCGGCGAAAGATCGGCCCGAACCCGACAAGGCGATCGCGACGGCGGCGGCGACAACATTGGAAAGGCGCAATCCCAACCGCAAGGATCCTCTCTCCTGACGAAGCGTATCGCCCTTGGCCCCGATTTGGCCAAGGCTCCAGAACGGCCTCATCCATTTTCGATCGGAGCGATGACCATGGCTTTAACGTCCAAGACACGCAAGCAGCGCGCGACGCGCCGGGTCCGGACGCCGACAGCCATTCCGGCGGCGCGCCCTGGCCCGTCTCAGCCACGGAGCTGCTCGCGTCCGGAGTGGCGATCGGCGCGATGGACAACAAGCTGGCGGGGCCGGGGGTGAGGGGATCGATCGGATAAGGTATGCCAATGGCCCGGCTCCCTCTTCCCTGTCCTCTTCCGATGACTTCCGATGGGAGAGGGGTTCCGGTCCGGCTCCTCCCGGCGCCAAGGAGATTCCATGCCTGAGCAGCGCACCCGGGTCGCGATCATCGGCGGGGGGCCGGCCGGCCTCCTCCTGTCGCACATGCTGCATCTCGGCGGCGTCGACAGTGTCGTGCTCGAACGGCAGACCAAGGCCTATGTCATGAAGCGCATTCGCGCCGGCGTGCTCGAGTACGGAACGGTTAAGCTCCTGCGGGACGCGGGGCTCGCGGAGAGGTTGGAGCGGGAGGCCCACGCCCACGACGGGAGCTGGATCGTCTGGCAGGGCCGCGAGCCGTTGCTGATCAATACAAAAGAGCATTGCGGCAGGCCGATGTGGTCGCACGGCCAGACGGCGATCACCGAGGAATTGTATCGAGTGCGCGAGCGCGACGGGGGATTCATCGTCGAACAGGCTGAAAACGTCCGCCTGCACGACCTCGTCGGCGACGCGCCAAAGGTGACATACGAGAAGCGAGGAGAGCCGAAGACCCTCGCCTGCGATTTCATCGCCGGCTGCGACGGGTTCCACGGCGTGTCGCGCCGCAGCATTCCCCCGACGCTCATCAGAACCTTCGAGCGCGCCTATCCATTCGGCTGGCTCGGGATCATGTCGGAAACGCCGCCGGTGGGCGAGGTGATCTATGCGCGGCATGAGCGTGGCTTCGCCCTGGCCTCGCTGCGCAATCCCGCGCTCAGCCGCTACTATATCCAGTGCGGCCTCGATACCGAGATCGCCGACTGGCCGGACGATCGCTTTTGGGAGGAGCTCAAGCGGCGCTTCCCGCCGGAGATGTCGCGCAGGATCGTCACCGGCCCCTCGATCGAAAAGTCGATCGCTCCGCTCAGAAGCTTCGTCGCCGAGCCGATGCGGTACGGCCGGCTCTTTCTTGCCGGCGACGCCGCGCATATCGTCCCGCCGACAGGCGCCAAGGGCCTGAACCTCGCGGTCTCGGACGTCTTCTATCTCCAGCGCGCGCTCATCGAGCATTATCGCAATCACAGCGATCTTCATCTCGACGGCTACTCGGACATGGCGCTTCGTCGCGTCTGGGGAGCGGTGCGTCTCTCGTGGCAGCTGACCAAGCTCCTGCACGTCTTTCCGGACGAGGACGCCTTCGAAACCCGGATCAAGACGAGCGAATTCGATTATCTCCAGGCTTCGCCGAAAGCTCAGGCGGCGCTGGCGGAGCAATATGCCGGCTTGCCCTTCGAGGATTGAGCCAGGGGCTGGACGCTTGTAGCCGCGATCGTTGATCGCGGGACAGCGTCGGCGACCGCGGCTGCAACCACGCGGCCCAGCCGCTGTCAAAGCCGCCAGAGAAAAGGCAGCCTCGGCGCGACGGCGTAGTTGAGCTGGATCAGGATGATGAGCGCGATGCCGAGCGTCACGTCGAAGAGGCCGACGACCGCGCCGACGACGTAGAGCGATTGAGCGATCACGATCCGCCGTCGTATGGCGCGCGAGATCTGGCCATGGGCGTCTTCTCGAATGAGCCTTGCCCGTTCGGCGTACGCCCAGGTGGCGTAAAGGCTGACGCCAAGCAGCAAGATGTTGGCCCAGTAGATGACGAACGCGGTGCGAAAGGTGAAGAAGTCGGCGAGCAGCCGCGTCGAGAACGGCAACACGGTGACGACGGCGAGAAAAACGAAATTGAGCCAGGTCAGGTCCCGGTCGGCGCGCTCAAGCTGGTTGAGCGCCGTCTGTTGGCCGACCCAGAAGATACCGAGCGTCATCAGGCTTAGGAGCCAGGGCATCAGCCTCGGCGCGGAGGCCCAGAGCGCGCTGAGCAATTGCGCCTCGGTATGGACGTCGGCGGCGTCGGGCGTGCGAAAGTCGAGCACCAGCACCGTCGCGGCAAAGGCGAAAATGCCGTCGCTCAGCGCTTCGAGTTCGGCCAACGTCGCCGCCGGCGATGCGATTGTAATGCATCTGCATCGGGCGACCATCGCAATGGACCTTGCGCGAGGTCAACCCGGGGCCCGCGGGCCCCGTTCCGCCAGCAGCCTAGCGATATGCGCGCGCAGCTCGGCGACGCCCTCGCCGCTGCGCGCCGAAGTGAACAGCGCCTCCGGGTAAGCCGCGACGTGCTTGCGCAAGGCCGCGAGGGTCGACGCGACCCGGGCGCTCTGCTCGGCCTCCTTCACCTCATCGCGCTTCGTCAGCACGACGGCGTATGAGACCGCCGCGGCGTCGAGCGTACGCATCGTCTCGTGATCGCTCTCTTTCAGCCCATGCCGTCCATCGACCAGCACGAAGACGCGCAGGAGCGACGGGCGGCCGCGCAGATAGTCTTGCACCAGTCGGCTCCAGGAGGCCGACTTCGCCTTGGCGACCGCCGCATAGCCGTAGCCCGGCATGTCGACCAGCGTCGCCCGGCCGTTGAGATCGAAAAAGATCAATTCCTGCGTCCGTCCGGGCGTGTGCGAGATGCGGGCGAGGCTCGAGCGGCCGGTCAGCGCGTTGATCAGCGAGGACTTGCCGACGTTCGAACGGCCGGCGAAGGCGACCTCGGGGGCGCCGACCGGCGGCAGTCCGTCGGAGCGCGCCGCGGCGAAAAAGAAATCGCAGGGTCCGGCGAACAGCTTCCGTCCGGCTTCCGTCCAGTCGATCGCCGACGCGGCCTCGCTCATATGCCGGGGGTTTTGGCGCTCGGCGTCTTGGCCGAGCGGGCGAGCAGCTTGGCGAGATTGTCCCAGAGTTCGACCTTCACGCCGGCCTTCTTCATGATGAAATACTGTTGGATGACGGTCAGCGTATTGTTCCAGGTCCAGTAGATGACGAGGCCGGCCGGGAACGTCCCGAGCATGAAGGTGAAAATGACCGGCATCCAGGAGAACATCGTCTTCTGCACCGGATCGGCGGGCTCCGGATTCATCTTCATCTGCAGGAACATCGAGAAGCCCATGATCAGCGGCCAGATGCCGAGCGCCAGAAAGTGGCCGATCACCGGGACCGCGGTCGGCTCCCACGGAATGAGGCCGAACAGCGTGAAAATGTTGGTCGGGTCGGGGGCGGAGAGATCCCTGATCCAGCCGAAGAACGGCGCGTGCCGCATCTCGATGGTGATGAAAATGACCTTGTAGAGGGCGAAGAACACCGGGATCTGGATGACCATCGGTAGACAGCCGGCGACGGGATTGACCCCTTCGCGCTTGAACAACTCCATCTGCTCCTGTTGCTGCTTGACCTTGTCATCCGGATAAAGGTCCTTCAGTGCGGCGATCTGCGGCTGGATCTTCTTCATCTTCGCCATCGATTGGTAGGATCGGTTGGCGAGCGGGAAGAAGACGAGCTTGACGAGCACCGTTACAACAAGAATCGCGACGCCGAAGTTGCCTACATATCTGTAGATCGTATCGATCAGCCAGTACATTGGTTGCGTAATGAAGTAGAACCATCCCCAGTCGATCATCAAATTGAACTTTTTGATGCCATATTCGGACTGGTAGTTGTAAATCGTGCTGACCTCTTTGGCGCCGGCGAAGATGCGTGTGGTGGCGTCGTACGACGCTCCCGGGGCGATCGTCTTTTCGGCGCCGACGAAGTCGGCCTGGTAGTCCTCCGGCTGGGCGGTCCCGCTGGCCGTGTAGCGGGCTTCGATCGGCGCGGTTTGCTCGGGAATGACCGCCGAGGCCCAGTACTTGTCGGTGAAGCCGAGCCAGCCGCCGTCGCCCTTGTAGGCCTCAGCCTTGCCGGCGGCCTTGTCCACGGAAGCGTAGGTCGGCGCATGCTCCTGGTCGCCGATCACGCCCTCAAATCCCTCGTGCAGCACCGAATAACCGGCGACATGCGGCATGCCGTGGCGCAGGACCAGCCCATAGGGCCGCAGGGTCACTGCCGCGCCGCTCGAATTGGCGACCGAGTCCGTGATGGTGAACATGTATTTGTCGTCGACCGCGATGACGCGCTTGAAGACGAGACCCTCGCCATTGTTCCAGGTCAGGGTGACGGGGCGCTCGGGGGTCAGCGTCTTGGCGTCGGCGGTCCACACGGTGTCGAGCGTGGGCGTCTTGACGCCGCCGGAGCCCAAAAGTCCCGTGTCAGCCCAATAGGCGTCCGGCGCGCCGCTGGGCGAGAGGAGACGAACCAGCGGGCTCTTTTTGTCGACAGTCTCGTGATAGTCCTTGAGCACGAGGTCGTCGAGCTTGCCGCCCTTGAGGTCGATCGAGCCCGCAAGGCTCGGCGTGTCGATGGCGACGCGCGGGCTCGCCGCGAGCGCCTCAGCCACCGTTTGGACGCCTGCCGCGGCTGCGCCGCCGGCTGGCGCGGGCGCGCCCGTTTGCGCTTCTCCGGTCGTCTGGTTGGCGGAACTCGAAGCCGTCGAGTTCGCGTGCGTCTGGGTCTGCGTCGGCGCCGGATGCTCGTGCTGATAGCGCGGCCCGGCGTAGAAATACTGCCAAGCGGCCATCACCAGGACCGACAGCGCGATGGCGAGAAAGAGATTTCTCGTGTCCTCGGAGTTCATGTTCGCCTGTCTTTGTCCTTCGCAATGGTCCGGCCCGGCTCGCGGCTGCCCGCTCTCCGTCCGCGCGCGTCGGCGCGGAAGGCGTTGCGCAAATCGTCTACGAGCTCGGCAAAGCGGCGAGAAAGCGCCTCGCGCCGCGCCAACAGCACGTAATCGCAGTCGCCCTCCGCCTCAAGTGGGCAAGCCGCCCGCAAGGCCTCGCGCAAACGGCGGCGGATGCGATTGCGCTCGACCGCGTTGCCGGCTTTCCTGGTGACGGTGAGGCCGACGCACGGGCAGGGCGCGGTTTCTTGCGCGGCTGGCTGGGGGTTTGACTGCCGCGGAGCCGACTGTAAAGTGAAGGCGGCGAAGGATTTGCGTCGGCCGCGGGCGACGCGCTGGAATTCGGCGCGCCGCCTCAGGCGCCCGAGCGGCGGCGCGGCGGGGACGCGGCTTGCGTCCCTATCCGGCAAAAAGGGATCCATCCGCTGGTTCGCATGGGCTGGTAAAAGGCCGCAGGTCATGGCGGCCGCCCGGGCCGCCGCGCCGGCGGATCAGGCGGAGAGCTTCTTCCGGCCGGCGGCGCGCCGCGCGTTCAAGATCTTACGGCCGGCGGCGGTCGCCATTCGGGCGCGGAAGCCGTGCCGCCGCTTGCGAACGAGCTTGCTGGGTTGATAGGTCCGCTTCACGATCGTCTCCGATGCCGCTCAAACGCGCACAGCCCAGCGTCGTCGCGGCAACTTTTTAAATCGGGCAGCGACCCCGGGAAAAACTTGGCGGCGCTTTCGCGCCGCCGGGAAGCGGGGCTTATGCGCCGCCGGGCGGCTGAAGTCAACGCTCGACAGATCCTCTGGCAATTGCCGACACCGTCGCCGACCGCGTCTGACGGCGCACAGCGCGCGGCCACAAAAACGCTCACGGCTTCGACGGAAAATGCTCGGCGCGAATATCGGCCGTCCGGCCGTAGTAGAGAACCCGCCCAGGGAGCGACACAATATCACCAGGCGCAGGCCGCCGCCATGACTTTCTTGCTGAAACGGTCGTCAGTTTGTAACCGATTCCTTTAGCAGTTCGAATGAAATTGCAACTCCACGGTGAACACCGTGCGTCGCCGGGCGCTGTTGTCATCCGGCCAGGCGTGCTCGACCTCCGTCAAGGGGAGGGATTTAGCCGCAATTTCGAAACCGCACGCCGCGGTCGCATGCAGCAGCCCGCCGACGGCATTGAGGAGGCGGTCAGGAAGGGGATGCTGCCGATGCCGCTGCCCATCAGCGTGATCGCCGACGAGCGTAACGCCGCGCTCGGAAGCGCGATGTTGGGACCGCTGACCGCCCCGACCTGAACAAACCGGATCGGTACGGCGTCTTTTCCTGCCTTGGCCGCTGCGGTCAGCAGGCGCTCGGCGCTCGGCCCCCACAGATAATCGATCACGACATCCACACCCGCTGCAACTGCTCCTTGAAGACGTTTTCCAGCGCCGCGGCATCTTGGACGGGGAATGGTCACATCGGCCCCGTTAGCCGCGACCGATTTCAGGGCCTCGAGGTTGCGTGCGGTCGCGATGACCCTTGCCGCGCCCAGATGCTTGGCAATCTGAACGGCCAGACGGCCTGCCGTTCCGGTCGCGCCATTAACCAGCACGGTTTCCCCAGCGCTAAGCATGGCGCGTTCCTTATAGGCCGCCCATGACGACATTCCAGGATTGGCGATGGCGGCGGCCGTCACGTCATCGAGCCCGTCAGGGAGAGCCACGCAATGCGCTGACGACGCGACGGTCCATTCGCCCATGCTGCCGTAGGGCGCTCTCGGCAGGGCAAAATAGACCCGGCGGCCATAGACAGCCGCCCGACGCCATCGAAACCCGCCACGAAGGGAAAGCGACCCGATGAGCTATAGTGGGCCCCGGAGGCCAGGCTTTTGGCGACGGAACTCATGGCGGCGGCCGTCACGGCGATCCGCTGCTCGCCGGGGGACGCCACCGGCTCGCTGAATTCGCCATAAACAGGCGTTCGTCCCGCTCCCAGTACGATCGCGGCTTTCATGGCGCGCTTTCCTTCCGGCTTCCCCTATTCGTGTATAATGCACATATACGAGCCGCTCGATGACGTCAAGAAAAAAAATGCAAAATACACATATAACGGACCAGCTACGACAGCTTCACGGGACGATGCTGGATATCGTCGCGGTCATGAACCGGCCGCAGCGCGATGACGCGCTGATCAAGGAAGCGGAATTCCTCTCGACCGGGCGCTGTTTCCCTTGCTGGTTTCGGTGGACAATATCGGGCCGATCGGCGTCGTGGAGCTCGCTGACCGTATCGGGCGCGACTACACGACGGTCAGCCGCCAGGTCGCTAGACTGGAAAGCCTCGGCCTGGTCGAGCGCCGGACAATGACGCCGACCGCCGGGTGCGCGACGCGGTCATCACGCCGGAGGGCAAGGCGATGACCGAGCTGGTTGACGCGGCCCGCGACAGAATAGGTCGCTCGATCCTCGAGAGCTGGAGCGCGCACGACATCGACGAATTGGTGCGCCTTTATGCGAAAGTTCGCGGATGCTTTGAAGGGCGATGCGCCGAAGGGCGGATAAATCCAAATTGGCGCAGCCCGGAACGGTGGTTTAAGTCTGGAGGCGGCGGCTCATTTCGTCGGGCTGACCAGCTCGAGGCAGTCCCGCCGGCCCTCGGCCAAGCAGATCTGCAGCTTCCGCTGCCGGTCGATCGCGGCGAAGGCCCAGTAGCCGAGAAGGACGAGAACCACGACGGCGATCAGGGCGGACCAGGTTGGCGATGTTGCGTTGCTCGGGGTCCTCGTCGTCGTCCCCGGGCGGAGAACTCGGGGGCGCGCTCATGCGCTGAAGGCCGAGGCCTTCCGCTCATGCCCGCCGAGCGCCGCAAGCGCCCTCGCGACGATGCCCTTGGCGTCGAGCCCGGCGGCGGCGTACAGGCGCTCCGGCTTGCCTGTCCTGGAAGCGGTCGGGCAGCGTCAGCGTCCGGACCTTGAGGCCGGCATCGAGCACGCCGGCTTGGGGGAGCAGGGCCAGGGCTGAGCGCCGAAGTCTCCCGCCGCGCCTCCTCGATCGTGATCAGAAGTCGAGGTCGGCGGCAAGCGTGAGAATCAGATCGTGGTCGAGCGGCTTGGCGAAACGTGCGTCGGCGACCGTGGTCGACAGGCCCCGCGCCGCCAGGTCATCGGTCGCCCTGAACGCCTCCGCGAGACGGGGCCAAAGCGACAGGATGGCGATCCCCAATCCCTGTCTTACCATCCGTCCCTCGCCGATGGGCAACGGCACGCCGCGCTCGGGCAACTCGACGCCGACCCTGTCGCCGCGCGGATAGCGTAGCGCGATCGGCCCGGCATCGTGCGCGGCGGGGTCGCGACCATATGAACGAGCTCCGCTCGTCGGCTGCCGCCATCACCGTCATGTCCGGCAGGCACGTGAGAGCCGCGACGTCGAAGCCGCGCATGGGTGGCCCCGTCCGCGCCGACGAGCCCGGCGCGGTCGATCGCGAAGCGGACCCGCAGGTCTGCACCGCGACGTCATGCACGACCTGGTCGTAGGCGAGCTGCAAGAAGGTCAATAGATGGCGCAGAATGGCTCAAACCCTCCGTCGCGAACCCGGCCGAGAAGGTCACGGCGTGCTGCTCGGCGATGCCGACGTCGAACACCCGCTCGGGAAAACGCCTTCCTGCACCCGGTCGAGCCGGTGCGCTTCGGCATGGCGGCGGTGATGCCGACGATCCTGTCGTCGCGCGGCGCCGCGTCGAGCAGCGCGTGGGCGAAAACCTTGGTGTAGGCGGGGGCATTGGTCTCGGTTTCCCCTGCGCGCCGGTGACGACGTCGAACGAAACGCCGTCATACTTGTCGTCGGCCGCCTCGGCCGGCGGATAGCCCTTGCCCTTTTTGGTCACGACATGGACGAGCACCGGGCCGATGGCGACGCGGACGTCCTTAGAACCGGCATAGATGGTCGAGATCGTGGCCGTCGATCGGCCCGACATAGTAGAACCCCAGCTCTTCGAACAGCGTGCCGCCAGTCAGGAAGCCGTGGCTATATTCCTCAGTGCGCTTGGCTTTGTCGTAGAAAAACCGCGGCAGGCGGCGCGCGAGCTGCTGGCGACACCGTGAACGACCGAGGTGTGGCTACTGACGAGGCCGCCGGATAGGCGGACATCGCTCCGTCGGCGGCGCGATCCACATGTCGTTGTCGTAGAGGGTGACCATGAGCCGAGAGCCATCGCCCCGGCGTCGTTGATCGCTTCGTAAGCCATGCCGGCCGACATCGCCCCATCGCCGATCACGGCGACGATGTTGTTCGCGCGGCCGGCGAGATCGCGTGCGACCGCCATGCCGAGCGCGGCGGAGATCGAGGTCGACGAATGGCCCGCGCCGAACGCGTCGAACCGCTCTCCGCGCGCCGGTGAAGCCGGAAAGCCCGCCGCCCTGGCAGAGCGTGCGGATGCGGGCCTGGCGCCCGGTCAGGATCTTATGCGGATAGAGCCTGATGGCCGACGTCCCAGACCAGCCGGTCGGCGGGGGTGTCGAAGCATAGTGCAGCGCGACCGTCGAGCTCGATGACGCCGAAGCCCGCCCGAGATTGGCCGCCGGTGACGGAAACGGCGCCCATCGTCTCGGCGCGCAACTCGTCGGCGACCTTGACGAGTTCGCTGGCGCTGAGATTGCGCAGGTCGGCCGGGGACTGGATCCGGTCGAGGAGCGGCGTTTGAACTCGGTCACGGCTTCCCCCGCCACCGACGACGCCCGTTCATTTTGCGCCGCCGCGGAAACGCGAGAGCTACACCAAGATCGAACGATGCGCCAACTCTAAGCCCTCGTCCGACCTCATCCGGCGCTTCGCGCCACCCTCTCCCGCGGTGCGCGGGCTGTCCGGAGAAACCCACGCATAGCGGAGGCTGAACTGATCGGGCGAACTTTTGGCTTGCGGGCCGCTCGGATGGAGGGTGGGGTTTTTTCGATGGCGGCGAGATCGCGGCGCTCGAAGAGGAACTGGCGCACCAGATCGGTGAACCGCAGGATGGAGGGCGACCTTGTGGGTGCTGGCGGCGAGGCGGACAGCGCGTAGGCGATCATGGCGGCGAAAAGCTGCAGACGGATCGCATTCTCGTTGTTGCCGAAAGCGGCGGATGTGGAGATGCTGTTTGATCCAGCGAAACAGCAGCTCGATCTGCCACCGGGCTTTGTCGAGGGCGGCGATGTCGACGGCGGCGCGCTGCAGGTCATTGGTCAGCAGGGTGATGGTTTTGCCGTCGGTTCGCTGGACCACGAGGCGGCGCAGCCGCATCGGCAGTGTCGAATCGCCCTTGCTGGCGAAGCGCACCTCAGTGTCGCGGAGCACGGTGAAACCATCGCCTTGCGCCCCCCGCACGATGGGCGCTCGCCGACAGGGTCGAGGCGCATATTGGTTCTGGGTCGGGGTGAGGAAGACCGCGCCCTCCCTCGGCGATCGCGGTCCACCAGCCATAATGGCAATAACCCTTGTCAAAGACATAGGTCGCCCCCGGCTTTCGAGGGTGATCGTGCGACCGATCTGGGCGTCGTTGACGTTGGCATCGGTGATGTCGAGGATGCTCGGACAGTCGGCCTTCGGGTCAAAGACGACATGCATCTTCAGGCCGCGGATGCGCCCGTTCGATTTGGCCCAGTCGCACAGCTTGCCGAGCGGGATCGGCGTCGAAATCGATCAACTTCACCATGGCCGTGCCGTCGCGCCGCGTCTGCCGATCGAGCTGGCTGGCGACCAGGCCGAAGGTCTCGGCGAAGACCACAACCGGTCGCCGTTTGTTCGCATCGGCCAGGGTCGAGCCGGCCGAACGGGCCGCTGCCCAGGTGGTAATGATGCTGGCGGTTGGCGTTCCAACCCGCTTCCAAGCCGCGCAGGCTAGTGGCCGAGGAAAACTGGGCGTAGACCAGCGCCAGCAGATGGTTCCAGCTTGGAAAACGATTTGACGTAGGCATCGCCGGCGTGACGCGCCACGAGAGTGTCGAACTGACGCCGCTCTGATCGGTTCCAGCAGCTTACCGAAGATGCTAGGTGTAAAGCGCATGCCCCGTCCTCCTTTCAAGTCTCGCAAACCAGAAAGTACCAAGATGCTTTTGAACACCTGGGTTTGCGGGACATGCGCCGCGTCATTTTCAAATCACCCCTCGAACTTCCCCGGACAGCCCTGCGACGGGAGAGGGGCAGGGCGAGGGGAAATGGAGGCCTCTACCAACCGTATCCCGGCCAGCCGAAATGGCGGTGGTATTGTTGCTGGGCGATCTGGTCGGCGAGCGCGATCGGGTCCCAGTCCGGACTCGATTTTACTTGTTCGCGCGTGACGTTGACGTCGATGCGGCGTTCGGCCCAGTCGATCGCCCTGACGGCGTAGGGCGCGAGCTGGACGTGCTTGCCCGGCAGCCAGTTGCGCGTGGCGACGACGAGATAGCGGATGTCCCAGTTGGCGTCGTCGGCAAGGAAGTTCTCGACGTGGCCGATATCGCCGTCGGTCGCATGGACGTGATAGCCCTTCACCTCGGCGACGCTGCGCAAGTGCGGATCCGCCGCCGCCGCCCAAGGGGCTTCCCAGTCGCCGCCGCCGGACGCGTCGCGGCGTCGGCCCGGATCGGCTTCGACAGCGGATCGATGGCGTCGGGGCCGAAATAGGTGTCGCCCCAGTAGCGGTCCCAGCCGTAGTGATCGGTAGAGCCCCGTCCTGCATCTGCTGCGACAACGGCTCGTCGTCGCCGCGCCTCCGGGCTCGCCTCGATCTGCTGTTTCGTCAGCCCGACGGACACGACCGGCATCTCGGCGCCGCCCATCATCGGCAGCCTGCGATCGGGCGGCATCGACAGGTCCAGCAGGGAGCGATCGCCTGACGGGTCGATCAGGATCCGGCGGCCGGGCAGCCAGTCGCCGGTGTCGACCGACCATCCAGCAAATCTTCCAGTTCCTGTCCTCGAACAGGAAGTCCTTGACCTCGCCGACGCTGGCCATCGCGCCCCTCGACCGGGACATCCGAGCAACCCTGTGACGGCGGAAGGCGTGGGCGTCTCCTCCGCGGTCATTGCGGAGAAGCGAAGCGACCAAGCAATCCACGGCGGCAGCCCTGGCTTGCTTCGCTGACGCTCGCAATGACGAACATATCGCGGGGTCAACTCTACCCCATTATATGCGCTACAATGGAATCGGCGAGCGCCCCAAGGCTATTCGGCTATTGGTCGATGTTCGCCATCGCCTCCTGCAGCGCGGCCGGCAGCGCGGAACATGCCCGGTATAGGGCAAGCCGAGCTCGAGGATCAGGAATATCGCGAAGGCGACGCAGACGGCGCCGAAGGTGGAGGGCCGATGACCAGGCCGTTGGGCTGGGCGAACAGCCCCATCCCGAAGAACAGCACCACCGCCCAGATCAGGAGGACGACGACCAGCCCGGCGCTGACCGGATGGCTCGCGACCTCGAGAACATCATCACCCGCGAATTCTGGATCGCGCCAGCGGCCGCGCTCGCCCCGGCAACCGCCTGCTTCTGCGCTTCCGTCGTCGGATTGAGGCCCGCCAGGAAGGCCTTGGTCGCTGCGCCCGCCGCCAGGGGAACTGCGACCGACAGCAGTTTGGGGTCGCCGTCGCCGCCGCCCCAGAAAGTGTCATAGGCTTGCGTCGCCTCTTTCAGTTTATCGCGCAGGGGCTTGGTCTCGGGGCCGTACTGCGCCAGCGCCTGGTCGAGCTGCAGGATCTGCGCCGATAGCGTTTCCAGCTCGGTCTTCTGCGTGCCGAAGAAGGCGAAGCTCGTGCCGACGAGCATGCCAAGCACCAAAGCCAGGAGGAGACTGACCAGCCCCGCCACCTGTCCGACTACGCTGCGGGCGCTGTCGTTCTTCTGCTCGGCCGGCAGCGTCTCGTGGACGTAGAGGCCGATCAGCCCGGCCCCAAGCGTCAGGATGAATATGACGATGGCGATGAAACCGATGGTCATTGGCCCCCTCCCGGGCGGTTTCCTCGCGACGCCCTTTCTCTTGCCGCCGCTTCATTACCGTATTTCGCAATTCGAAGAAGCCCCGTGGCCTGAGCCGCGTTCTCGGAAAACTTCCGCGTGTTCGTCGCTGATAATGCCTGGTAATCGAAAAAGTCGCTCCCAGCGCCCCTTCGAGCGAACGCGTCAATCCAGGTTTTTCATTGTCTTGCGCGGATTTGCTCGTGCGGGAGGTCAGGACAGGACAGGGAAATTGTTTTCCCTGGTGGGCCACCTAACAGGGATAAGAGCGCGAAGCGGAAAACGAATGTAACTACCGGTCGGCGTCAGATGCCGGCAGGACGAAACCCGACGTCTTCAGCCACGCCTGCTCTCTCCGTCGCCTCACGGCAGGGCGCCGCGGGCGGAAAGTTCGCGTTCCAGATCGACGCCGCGGCGGAAGTGGATCGCCGCCATGCCGAGCGCTTCCGCAGCGCGGACGTTGGGGGCCGAGTTGTCGACGAACAGCAATTCGCTGGGCCGTCGCCCCACCCGCTCGAACAAGATCTCGAAAATGCGTGGGATCGGGCTTCACCACGCCGACATGGCCGGAGATCACGGCGGTGTCGAATTCGCTCAGGAAGTCGTATTGCTGTTGGACGAGCGCGAATTTCTCGGTCGCGAAGTTGCTCAACGCATGGACCGGCCGGCCGGCGCCTTCAGCGCCGCATGAGCGCGACATTTTCCTCGATCGGGCCGCCGATCGTCTCGATCCACCGCTCGTCGAATAATCTCAGTTATCGGCGAATTCCGGAAAGGCCGCGCCCGCGCTGCGACCGCTGCGGAGAAATCCGCGACGACGTCGGTATGCGCGACAAAGTCCATGGCGAGCGCGGTCGCGAGAAAGCGCTCCATCCGCGCGTCGTCGTCGAACATCTTGCGATACAGATTGCGACGGTTCCAGCGCAACAGAACGTTGCCGACCTCAAAGACGACGATCAAGGGAAAGGCCTTTTGCGCGATATCGGACTATGCCAAGCGTGCCCTGCGCCCGCGCCGATCGCAAGCGACGGCGTCGACCTTGACATTAATGTATATATCCATAATATACACAGATGATCGACTGGACGCGCGTCGTCGGCTGGATTGGGATGCAGGCAACGAGCGAAAGAGCGCGGACAAGCATGGCGTGAACCAGGCGGAGGCGGAGCAGGCTTTCTTCAATCAGCCGCTGCTCGTCCTCGAAGATGAGCGCCACAGCGCCGCGGAGAGCCGGTTTCACGCGCTTGGCCGCACCGCGGCTGGGCGGCGGTTGCATATCACGTTTACGCTCCGCTCGGACGGCTCATTCATTCGCGTCATCTCGGCGCGCGACATGAGCGTTAGGGAAAGGACCATCTATGACGAAGGCGCGTAAGGCTACCGGAAAGTTCACGAGCGAGGCCGATGAGCGCGCCTTCTGGGAGGGCGAGGATTCGACCGCGGATCTCGACTGGCGGCGAGCCAAGCGGGTGCGACTGCCCAATTTGCAGCCGAGCACGACGGCGATCTCGTTGCGGCTTCCGGTCAGCCT
>CAWGBJ010000015.1:0-222871 GCA_963820795.1 uncultured Alphaproteobacteria bacterium | reverse complement strand
ATAAATATTAAGGGAAATACGGGCGTGTCACCTTAATTTCGTGTCACCTTAATTTCCCCTCGGCGATGTCCGCCGGCGCGCCGGTGCGGTGCTCAGTCTTCGGTCATCAACTTCCTTAACAACACACCTACCAGCGGCGGCGAGCTCAACAACGAGCGGTGTAAGGTCGATTCCAGTAGGCGGCGCAATCCCAAGCGTCACGCGTGATTGGCGTGGTGACAGCAGTCGTGAGAACGGCGCCTGCGATCATTTATCGAAGACATGACGACAAATCGAGCATGTCAGACCGAGCGCGATGGACCGGTGAGGCGTTTCGCAACCCATGAGACAGAAGGCGCCCGAAGAAGACCGGCGGCAAAGCGATAAGGCCGGTCAAAATCGTATCGGCCGACGCGGCGTGCCGTGGTAGCCGGCGCCATCAATCGGCGCTAGCTTGATCGAAAATAAGCTGAATATCCGTGCAAGACACCGAACCCCGTCACTTCAGATGACAGGCTTTGGGAGGAAAATATGGGACCCGATCTGGAACTGATACAGATTCGGCCTGGCGAATCCTTCGCTGTGAAGTCGCACGGGTATCCCTATCATACTGTCCGCTGGCATTTTCATCCGGAATTCGAGCTTCACCAGATCGTGGAGACCAAGGGGCGGTATTTCGTCGGCGATTTCATCGGCGAGTTCGAGCCCGGCAATCTTGTCCTTACCGGTCCCAACTTGCCGCACAACTGGGTCAGCGACGTTCCGGACGGCCAGACGGTGCCGCTGCGTTGCCGATTCATCCAGTTCGACGAAGGATTCATCGAACAGGCCATCCGGGCCTTCCCCGAGCTTGGCGCAATTTCGCCCCTTCTCGAGCTTTCGCGGCGGGGCGTGCTGTTCAGCCAGAGCACGCGCCGCGAGATTTTTCCGCTCCTCGCCGAGATCACCCAAAGCCATGGCGTTCGGCGGATCGAACTCTTCATGGCGATCATGGACGCCGTGAGCCGCGAAACCCAGCCTCGGGTGCTTGCCAGCGAAAGCTATCTTCCCGACCCGTCGGGCTATCTGTCGACCGGCATGAATCGGGCGCTTGCCTATATCCGGGAAAACCTGACGCAGCCGTTTAGCGAAAGCGATCTTGCCGACATCGCCGGCCAGACGCCGAGCGCTTTCTCGCGCTCGTTCCGCAAGCATACCGGCATGTCGCTCCTCCAATACATTCGGCGGCTTCGCATCAACCTGGCGTGCCAGATGCTGATGAGTGACGAGCGGGCGCAGATTTCCGACATCTGCTTCGAGGTCGGCTTCAACAATCTGTCGAACTTCAACCGTCAGTTTCTTGCGGAGAAAAGCATGCCGCCGTCGCAGTTCAGACGGCTCGTCGTGGAAAACTTTTCGCTCGCCCGCGCCGCTTAGCCAGCGAGGACATTCGAGCGGAATAAGAAAGCGCGCCGGCGCCGCTCCGAAACCGGTCAAGGCAAGCGTTTTCAAGCATCAACCACCCTGGAGGAGACGCGAATGTTCCGATATCCAATAAGACTGATGGGCGCGGGTGTCCTCGCGATCGCTTTTGCGACGAGCGGGACGGTCGCGCGCGCCGGCGACATCTCGGGATCGACGGTGGCGTTCCTGATGCCCGACCAGGGATCGACGCGCTACGAGGAGCACGATCACCCCGGCTTCGTCGCCGAAATGAAGAAGCTCTGCGAGAGCTGCAAAGTGATCTATCTCAACGCTGACACCGACGCGGCGAAGCAGCAGCAGCAGTTCAACTCGGTCATCGCCCAGGGCGCAAAGGTCGTGGTGCTCGATCCGGTCGATTCGTCGGCCGCAGCGTCGCTCGTGCACAACGCCCAAAGCCAGGGCGTGAAGGTGATTGCCTACGATCGTCCGATCCCCGACGCCAAGGCTGACTTCTACGTCTCGTTCAACAATGAGGCCATCGGCAAGGCGATCGCCTCCTCGCTCGTCGAGCATCTGAAGTCGAAGGGCGTGTCCGCCGATGGCGGCGTGGGCGTCCTCGAGATCAACGGCTCGCCGACGGACGCGGCTGCAGGATTGATCAAGAAGGGAAGCCACGAGGGACTCGAAACGGGCCCGTACAAGACGCTCGCCGAATTCGACACGCCGAACTGGCTCCCGAGCAACGCGCAGCAATGGGCGGCCGGGCAGATCGCGCGCTTTGGCGGCAAAATCATCGGGGTCGTGGCGGCAAATGACGGGACCGGCGGCGGCGCCATTGCGGCGTTCAAGGCGGCCGGCGTCAATCCGGTCCCCCCAGTGACCGGCAATGACGCCACGATCGCGGCGCTTCAACTCATCATCGCGGGCGACCAGTACAACACGATTTCGAAGCCGAGCGAGATCGTCGCGGGCGCCGCCGCCGACGTGGCCGTGGAGCTCTTGAAAGGCGAGACGCCGAAGGCGGAGACGACGCTCTACAATACGCCCTCGAAGCTGTTCGTGCCGGCCGTCGTCACCCGGGAGAACCTGAAGGCGGAGATCATCGACAAAAATATTCAGACCCCTGCCCAGCTCTGCACCGGCCGATACGCGGAGGGCTGCAAGCAGCTCGGCATCGAGTGAACGGCGCTCGCGCGGACGACTGGGCCATACCCGATCCGATCCTGCTACGATTGGGGTGAGCGCGCCCGGCCGCCGACCTTCCCGGCGGCCGGACGTCCCGCTTGAACTTCGAAACCGGAAACTAGGGCATGGCCGAACCTGCTGCGATATCGGCGCCGGATCTCGCGGCTGTGCTGAGCCTTCGAGGCGTCTCGAAGAATTTCGGCGCCGTTTCCGCTCTGACAAACGTCGACCTCGACATTCACAGCGGAGAGATTGTCGCCCTTGTCGGCGACAACGGCGCCGGGAAATCGACGTTGGTCAAGATCCTCGCCGGCGCGCATCCGCCAAGCTCCGGCTCCATCTCGTTCGAAGGGAGGCCGGTTACGCTTTCGAGCCCGGTCGACGCCCTGCGCCTCGGCATTGCGACGGTGTTCCAGGATCTCGCGCTCTGCGAGAACCTCGACGTTGTCGCCAATATCTTTCTCGGCCGCGAACTCGATCCGTTTCGCCTTGACGAAGTCGCCATGGAGGTTCGCGCCTGGACCCTGCTCGGCGAACTCTCAGCCCGCATTCCGAGCGTGCGCGAGCCGGTGGCCTCGCTTTCTGGTGGTCAGCGTCAGACTGTGGCGATCGCGCGTTCGCTGCTGATGGAGCCGCGCGTCATTCTGCTCGACGAGCCGACCGCGGCGCTGGGCGTCGCGCAGACCGCCGAGGTGCTGAATCTTATTGAGCGCGTTCGCGACCGCGGACTGGGCGTGGTGATGATCAGCCACAACATGGAAGACGTGCGAGCGGTGGCCGATCGGATCGTTGTGCTGCGCCTCGGTCGGAACAACGGCGTCTTCCTGCCGTCTGCGTCCAATCATGAGCTTGTCACCGCGATCACCGGCGGGGACGACAACGCGGTTTCGCGCCGAACGCAGCGAACCGCCGAGGCGAGGAGCCAGGCTCTCGGAGAGCGGCCATGAGCCGGACTACGGAGCCCGGCCGCACGCTGCTCGATCGCGGCGACGAGCGGCTCAAGGATCAAAGCGGCCTTCTGGGGTCGGTGAAGGCGTTCGCCGATCGTGTCCGGGCCGGCGACCTTGGCTCGCTGCCCGTCGTGGTCGGTCTCGTCGTCATCTGGACGATTTTTGAGACGCTCAATCCGATCTTCCTGTCGCCGAACAATCTCGTGAACATGCTGTTCGATTGTTCGACGGTCGGCGTCATCTCGCTCGGTATCGTCTGCGTGCTGCTCGTCGGCGAAATTGATCTCTCCGTCGGCTCGGTGAGCGGGCTCTCATCGGCAATACTGGGCGTTCTCTGGGTGCAGCTCGGCTTGCCGGTCGCCGTCGCGATTCTCGCCGCGCTCGTGGTCGGATTCCTGATCGGCTGCGCCTATGCGGTTCTCTTCAACCGCCTCGGCATGCCAAGCTTCGTCTCGACTCTGTCGGGTCTGCTCGCGTTCCTGGGCCTGCAGCTCTACATCCTCGGGCCGACCGGATCGATCAACCTGCCCTATGGCTCGCCCTTGGTCAATTTCGGCCAGACGCTGGTGATGCCGCCCTTGGTCTCGCATGTGCTCGCCGCCTTGCCGGGCCTGCTGACTTTGCTTTTTGGCTATCGCGACGCGCGGCGACGCCAAACCGCGGGTCTTTCGTCCCGCTCGCTCAGCGGGCTCGCGGCCCAGGCCGTCGTGATGATCGCGCTCTTCGAGGCGGTGACCTCCTACCTGAACGTGTCCCGAGGCGTCCCCTGGATGTTCGGGCTGTTCGTCGGGCTTGTCGTCGCAATGAACTATGCATTCAAGCGCACCATGTGGGGACGCTCGATGACTGCAGTTGGCGGCAACCGGGAAGCGGCGCGCCGAGCGGGCATCAACGTCCCCCTGATCTATACGAGCGCTTTCGCCCTGTGCGCGACGTTCGCGGCGGGGGGCGGCGTCCTGGCCGCGGCTCGGCTTGCGAGCGCGAGCCAGCAGGCCGGCACTGGCGACGTCAATCTCAACGCCATCGCGTCGGCCGTCATCGGGGGCACCAGTCTGTTCGGCGGCCGCGGCAGCGCCTATTCGGCGCTGCTTGGCATCATCGTCATCCAGTCCATCGCAAGCGGCCTGACGCTGCTCGATCTGTCGTCGTCGCTCCGGTACATGATCACCGGCTGCGTGCTCGCGGTCGCAGTCATCGTCGACTCTCTCGCCCGCCGCTCGCGCGTCTCCCATGGCCGCGCCTGAGCGGTCGCTGCAAGAGGGTTGGCATGCCTGAGAGTCTTTCCGGCAAAGTGGCGGCGGTCACGGGCGCTGCGTCGGGTATCGGCCTCGCGTGCGCGCGCGCCATGCTAGAGGCGGGCGCGCGCGTAGTGCTCGTTGATCTGGCAGAGGATCGCCTGCAATCCCTGTGCGCCGAGCTCGGCAAGGACGCCATCCCGCTCGTAACCAACCTTCTCGACCCGTTGAGCGTCGCTCGCATGACGCCCTCGATCCTGGAAAAGACCGGACGGCTCGACATTTTCCACGCCAACGCCGGCGCCTATGTAGGCGGCGAGGTCCTCGAAGGCGACCCCGACGCATGGGACCGAATGCTCAGCCTCAATATCAACGCCGTGTTCCGCACGGTTCACGCGGTCTTGCCTCACATGGTCGAGCGCAAGACCGGGGATATCATCGTGACGAGCTCTGTCGCCGGCTTCGTGCCCGTCGTCTGGGAGCCGATCTACACGGCGTCGAAATTCGCGGTCCAGGCCTTCGTCCATACAGTCCGGCGTCAGGTGATCAAGCATGGGATTCGGGTCGGCGAGGTTGCCCCCGGCCCGGTCGTAACGGCGCTGCTCAAAGATTGGCCGAAGGCGAAGATGGACGAGGCGCTGGCCGCGGGCAGCATCATGGAGCCCAAGGAAGTCGCCGACGCAGTGCTGTTCATGCTCAGCCGGCCAAGAAATATCACCATCCGCGACCTCGTGATCCTGCCCCACGCGCTCGATCTCTGACTGTCCCCCGCCGACTCTCGGAGCGTGAGCCCGAATTGAATGGAGAGATCAATGAACCGATTTGGCCTGCACGCGCTGGTTCTCGTAAGCGATTGGGACGAATCGGGCGCCGAAAAGGCGATCCGGACGGCTGCGGCGATCGGCTACGATCTAATCGAGGCGCCAATCTTCGACCCGGCTTCGGTCGACCTCAATCGCACGCGCGACCTGTTGCGTCAGCACAAATTGACTCCGTCGGTCAGCCTTGGGCTCACGGCTGAGACCGATATCTCCAGCGTTGACCGAGCCGTCTCGGCCGCAGGAATCGCTCGGTTGCATAAGGTCGTGGACGCGACAGCGTTCATCGGCGGGAGCGTCGTGGCCGGCGTGATCGGCTCGGCGTGGCAGAAATACCTCGTCCCTCCCACCGACGCCGGCTACCAGAACGCGGTCTCCGGCATACGAGAGGTGGCCAAGGAAGCTCGCGGAAAGGGAGTAACGCTCGCGGTCGAGGTCGTGAACCGCTTCGAATCGAACCTGCTGAATACCGCCGCCCAGGCGGTCCGTTTCGTCGACGCGGTTGGCGAGGACAATGTCGGCATTCACCTCGACACGTTCCACATGCATATCGAGGAGGCGGACGCCGCAGCGGCGATCCGCGCCTGCAGTTCTCGTCTGCGCTATTTCCACGTCAACGAAAACCACCGTGGTTACCTGGACGCGGGCAGCATCGATTTTGCCCCAGTTTTCCGCGCGCTTGCGACTGCGGAATACGACGGCGTCATTACATTCGAGGCCTTCTCGTCATCGACCTGCAGCCCCACGGTTGCAGGCAACGCGGCGATCTGGCGCAGCGTATTCGAGGACGGCGAAGACGTGGCGCGCCGCGCTCTCGCCTATCTCAAGGCACGCATGGCGAGCGCCCGCCGCGCCATGGAGTTGGCGCACGCCTAAGGTCAACGCCTATCGGCGCGTTTGCTGGACAACCCGGTCGATTCACCAGGCTCAGGGGCTTGCAAGGATGAACGCATCGCGGATCACGGATAATGTGGTGACACGACCGTCTTTACCCAATTACCAAACCGTGTTACGCATCGCCAATGACCCGCATCGCCCGAGTGGTCGTTCCCGGCCTGCCGCATCATGTGACGCAGCGCGGCAACAGGCGCGAGCGGATTTTCTTCGAAGACGGCGACTACGCGCTCTATCGCGACTGGCTGGGCCAATCCTGCCGGCGCTTCGGCGTCGAGGTCTGGGCCTATTGCCAGCTGCCGAACCACGTTCACCTGATCCTGACGCCCGAAGACGGCGAAGGTCTGGCGCTGGCGCTATCGCGGACCCACCGCCTCTATGCCGGCTTCGTCAACGCCCGGGCGCGGCAGACCGGCCATCTGTTTCAGGGCCGGTTCGGCTCGGTGGCGCTCGACGAGGATCATCTGATGAATGCGGCCCGCTATGTCGCGCTGAACCCGGTGCGGGCGGGGCTCGCGCCGCGGGCGGAGGACTGGCCGCATTCGAGCGTGCGCGCCCATCTCGCGGGGCGCGACGACGGGCTCGTCAGGGTCAAGCCGCTCCTCGACCGCGCGCCGCGTTTCGCCGACTTGCTCGAGGGCGAACCCGACGCGGCCGCCTTCGCTCTCATCAGGCGCAGCGAGCTGATCGGCCGCCCGTTGGGCTCGGCGGCGTTCGTCGCGGCGATCGAGAGAAGCCTCGGCCGCGCCCTCGCCCCGGGCAAACGCGGACGGAAACCACGCAGGGGGGGCGCTCCAGGCGAAAATATTAAGGGAAAGACGGGCGTGTACACCGTAGTTCGTAATTCGAAATCATAGTGCTTCATCTCCTCGCCCCTCTCAGCCAACACATGGGGGCGGACCTCAAGGTCGCCGGTCAGACTTTCTGGTCTGTTTTTTCGTCTCACCTAAAAAACCGTGCCCGATTTGGTTCCGGGAATTGGGACCAAAGCCCGTGGCCCCCGAGGGGTCACTCTTCTTCCCGCAGTCGGTGATCCACAAATATATGCTTACGCTATGGTTTCTCTGCAGGGCGATGGGTATGACTACCTAGTGTTTCGTATTACGATTGTATGGTTTGAGGAGAGAGACCAGAATGGCTCTCGCAAGGTTTCGTGGCGTGCAGCTCTTTCCATTCTTCGGGATTTCGGGATCGATTGGCGCTAAGTTTTGGCGGACCGGGATCGCATTTCTGGGGATCTACCTCGCCCTTAACCTGCTGACGGAGTGGCACGAATTCGATCGACTTGGGATCACTTTGTGGAGCCCTGACAATGGTTTGAGTCTGGCGCTGCTAATCGAAAGCGCCGGGTTTGCCCCGTTTGTTTTCCTGGGCGCGGTTCTGTCCGATGCATTCATTGCTGGGGTTCAACATAGTATCTACGTGACCGTGGCCGCAGAATTCCTGCTGACCATCGTATATGTCGGCCTTGCTTCTGTTCTTCGCGATAAATTAAATTTCAACGTAAGACAAGATGGGTTTCTTGACGTTGTCGCGTTTCTGATTTTTATCCCGGTTGGCGCGGTGTTCTCGTCGGTTGTATATTGCGGCGCGCTGTACTTGGGAGGTGCACTGTCGGTCGATAAGGTTTTTGTCGCGTCGCGCCACTTTTGGATCGGCGATACGCTCGGAATGGTCACGATCGTACCTGTGGTGACTTCGGCGTTTGTATTCTTATCAAAGCCACGCTGGCGCTTGTCAGGCTATACGCTCTCCACCTTTTGCGTTTTTGCGCTCGGAACGTGCTTTGGATTTGCAGTGCTGATTGGGGTCGGCGACAAATTGTACTATTTGTTTTATCTCCTTTTCTTTCCGATAATCTGGGTAGCAATACGGGAGGGGTACGCTGGCGCCGCGCTTGCGCTGATCGCTGTCCAGCTGACGCTAGCCGCAATAACCGTATTCGTTGGGTACGACACCAAGGATTTCGCCATACTCCAATTGCTCATGCTGGTGCTTTCCATCACCGGCTTACTGCTTGGCTCCGTCGCGACGGAACGCCGCAACGCCGCCCTGGTTCTGCGTGAGCAACAGACGGAATTGGCTCGCATGGCGGATTTCGCGAGGGTGGGCGCGATGGGCATGGAGCTCGCTCATGAAATTAGCCAGCCGTTGTCAACGGTGGCGACGTACCTGCATGCCGCGCGGCGGTTATTGCAGTCCAGCGCTGCCAGCGAGCCGGTTATGGACGCACTGATCAAAGCAGAGGGCGAGGCCCAGCGCGCTCGCGAAGTTCTTGAACGCATCCGTGACTTCGTTTCAAATGGCGCCTTGGACTTGCAGGCGCTCGATCTGTCGACTCTCGCCGAGAAGATCGCGGCGCTTTGGCGAGAGGAAGCAACCGCACGCGGCATTCAAATTGAGAACGAAAGCATCCGCCCCATCCTTCCGGTGATCGCGGACAGAATCCAGATCGAGCAAGTGCTGAACAATCTCGTCGCCAACGCGATTGACGCGGCTTCGGAGCGGTCAGATGCACGCGGACATGTGGTCATCCGCGTCGCCGCGCGTGACGAAGCCGTGGTCATGCAGGTTGAGGACAATGGTCCGGGAGTGGCTCCGGAGATGGCAGCGAGAATTTTTGAAGCGTACCAGACAACAAAGCAGCGAGGAATGGGGCTTGGGTTGCCTCTAAGCCGGCGTATCGTGCAAAGGCACGCAGGCCGCCTTTGGTGGGAGCCGAATAAGCCAGAGGGCGCACGATTTGTCGTCGCACTGCCCATCGACGGAACTGGTCAAAATGCCAGGTGAACGATGCGTGCACATCGTTGACGATGAGGCAAAAGTGCGGGACGCGCTGACCCTGCTTTTGTCGACCGCTCAGATCAAATCCCGATCCTATGCCTCCGCCGAAGAATATCTCGCATCGAATAAGCTTGAGGAGCCGGCCTGCGTTCTACTTGACAATCAACTCCCCGGTATGAGCGGTCTTGAGCTGCTCAAGCATATCGTCGCTGCGACAAGCGATTCGGCTGTCATCATAATAACAGCGTATGGCGATGTACCCACGGCTGTCTTGGCGATGAAGGCGGGGGCTTTCCATTTTGTACAAAAGCCCTTCGATGCCGAGGCGCTGCTTACCGCCATCGAGGAAGCATTGTCGCGCGCCGACGAAGCTCGCGATGTGCTAAAGGAAACAGAGGAATTCAAGGCTCGGCTCACGCTGCTGACACAGCGCGAGCGAGAGGTCCTCGCCCTGCTCTTGGAGGGGTCGCCGACCAAGCAAATCGCTTACCACTTACGGATAAGCGCGAGGACGGTCGAACATCACAGAGCCGCGATCATGCAAAAGACGCAGGCTTGTAATATTTCCCGCCTCTTACGAATGGCGCTCGGCCTTAACGGTGCCGAGAGCAACGCCAAGTAGGTAGTTTCACCTATTTTCTTAACTGCGCAAAGGCTCTATCACTTTTTCAGTGAAAAGGTGCAGTTGCTTTGTCAAATTGAAGCACTGACCGGCCGCCGGGTCAGTTCGCCAAGAATTTTGAACTGGGATTGCCAAAGTGTCGAGCGTGCTGGCGACAGGTCAAGGTGATGTGGCGCAACTCGACTGCACCGCAACATGCACTGCCAAGTAGGTGGCGTGCCTGCCGGCTGCGGCATCTTTGCGCGGCTTCTCTGCTTGCCAGGATGTGCATATGCGTCTTGCCATTGTGAGAATAACTGCAGCAGGGGCGGCTATGTGCCGGCGAATGTATCAATGAAGCGGGCGTAGATCTGTTTTGTAGCGGGGATCGGATCAAAACCCGAACAAAATTAGACTAGCGTAAGCAGGTCATCTGAAATTTTCTATGAGATCTTCCGATCGCGAGGTATGATATGAACATCCCAGGATATACTGCAGAATTGTCATTGAACCCAACCGTAGGTATATACCGACGGGTACCGGGTTTCAGCAACTATCCGGGTGGAAGAACCACCCCACAGTTTAGAATCCAGTCTGGCGTGGATTTGGGCTCATATTTGAGATGCCTGGCAAACGGCGGTGACGATCTCACCTGCCGGTTCTTTGGCGGCCTCCCTCCTTTCACGATTGGCGGCTCTCTCTTCTGAGGTCTTGTGCGAATTGGCCTATTTCAGAAGGCATCGATTGAACTAGACGCCGCAAGGGGGGCTTGCGAGGGGCGATGGCAAACGCTCTGGAGTTGGTCGGACTCAGCGCATTGATGCGGCTTTCGACCGGACAGCCGGAGGTGGTCATCGGGCTGATCGATGGGCCTGTCGCCATGGATCACCCCGACCTGGCGGGGAATGAGATCCGC
Organism: uncultured Alphaproteobacteria bacterium; assembly: GCA_963820795.1. Lineage (GTDB taxonomy): Bacteria > Pseudomonadota > Alphaproteobacteria > Rhizobiales > Beijerinckiaceae > Roseiarcus. Next base: position 212,105 of record CAWGBJ010000015.1, on the reverse strand, counting down.
GAGCTTCCGGGCAAAGCGAGCGGCGCCTGCTCGAAGGCCGATAGCCTCGCCTGCCTGCATGGGACCTTCATGGCGGGCATCCTCGTCGCCAAACGCGGCTCGCCTGCGCCGGCCATCTGCCCCAACTGCACGTTGTTGGCATATCCAATCTTCGCCGACGCTCCCGACAACAAAGAGATGCCAAGCGCCACTCCAAAGGACCTCGCGGCGGCAATCCTCACGTGCGTCGAGGCGGGAGCGCGAATCCTCAATTTGAGCCTCGCTCTCACGCAATCCTTCGCCAAAGGGGAACGCGCGCTCCGCGAGGCGCTGGATCACGCCGCGAGAAAGGGCGTGATCGTGGTCGCCGCGGCGGGCAACCAGGGCTCCGTCGGCGGCACGATCATCACGCGCCACCCCTGGGTCATTCCCGTCGCGGCCTGCGACGCGCAGGGAAGACCGACGCGCGAGTCGAACCTGGGACGCTCCTTGGGGCTTAGGGGCCTGAGCGCGCCCGGGGAGGCGATCGCGAGCCTAGGCGTCGACGGCAAGTCGCTCACGCTAGGCGGCACCAGCGTCGCCGCGCCGTTCGTCGCTGGCGCCCTCGCCCTTCTTTGGTCGGAATTCCCGGCCGCGAACGCTGCCGACGTGAGGGCCGCCGTGACGCAGGCGATTGCCGGACGGCGAACGACGGTGACGCCTCCGCTCATGAATGCGTGGGCGGCCTATGGGCTCATGAAATCTCAGGTGACAAGGAGGACCGCGTCCTGACAGGCAAAGAGGGCGACAATCGGCAGAGCGAACGCCCCGCTCATCGCGTCCATCTTCCCGGTTTCGTCACCGACGAGGACATCGGCCTCGGCGATGTCCTGAAGCGGATGACCTACGCGGCCGGCATCCGTCCCTGCGGGGGCTGCGAACGCCGCGCGGCCGCGCTGAACAGTTGGATGAGCTTTTCGAGCCGGCGCGGCAGGTAGCCGCGATTGGCTCAACGTCAATTTTCAATGGAGGAAACGATGGATCAGAATGAAGTCGCTGAACTGTCAGCCGGCGGCGCCACGAATGAGGCGAGACCATCCCAGGTCGCCGTCGATACGGTAGCACCGGCGCAGCCAGCGCCCTGTCCGACCTGCGGCGCCGCAGCGGGTTCGCCTGCCTCTTATATTTATGCGCTGGGCCAGATCGAGAACTCGTTTCCCGCGCCCATCGGTGGAAAAGGAGCTGGCGCAGGCCACCGGGCGGGCGGAAACCGCTGGCAGCACGGATCGACAGGCGTTTCAAAACGTCCTGTCGCAACGCGAAAACCGCTATCTCGCGCGGCAATTATGCTGGGTCCTAACGGTTCAGGGACTCGAAACCTACATCCTGCAGCCGCGCGATCCGGCCGATCTCGACCTGCTCATCGGGGCTCTCCGCGGGCCCCCTGATCCGGTCCCATGGATCAGCACGGTCATCGGGGTCCGCGGCCCCATCGCCCCACCGGAATACTGCAACGGGCTGATGATCCCGATTGTGGCGTTCGACCAGATCTACACCTTCTCGAAGGATGCGCTGATCGAGGCAATTCCCCGGCCGGACAGCATACCGGCCGAGCGGTTCGGAGCCGCGGCCAGGGAGCTGTTCGATACGATCATACAGATGACGGACAATGCCGGCGCGACCGATGAGAACCGGGCGATGAACTACCTCGCGGTGCGCTACCCGACAATCTACGCCAGAGTGGCGGAAGCTTTTGGCGACAATCTTGGATTGACCAGCGTGGACGTACAGCCCTCGCCGTTGAGCGGCGCGCGCAACATCGTCGAGGTCATCTTCTCATTCACCCACCGCACCACGGGCTTTCCCGAGAAGTCCTTTGTTCGTGTCGATGTCACCGAAGAATTCCCATTCCTGGTGACCAAGATATCGCCGTACTATGACCGGTAAAGCGGCTCCAGTCACAAAACACTTACCTAAGAGGAGAAGTTAAAATGGCCAGGAAGAGCTTGAAGACCAAGAAACAGTCTGAACTACGAATGCCTGGATTCGATGCCGAGGCTTCACTCTACGCACCGTCTGTTGGGATACCTATATTATGTTAGATCGGTGATCCCCCATTTTGATGAAAGTCAACGGAGAGGAGTTATTGGAATGGCAAAGAAGAGTGTAACAAATCGCAAGGCGAGCGCCCACCTAATTCCTGGATTCAATGCGGAGGCGTCGATCTACGTTTCCCTTGCAACCTACCGCTCGAGCGGAAGCTCTGCCGGGAGGCTCGGCGCCGTGCAACCGGCGCAGCTTGGCGGCCCTAATTGCCACCGTGTGAATCAATGCGTCTCTTTCTGTTGTACCCCTTGGGAATGTGAGTACATTGATTTCTGCTAATTAGTAGGCGGGCCGTCCTCAAACTCATATCGGTTGCGCATCGGCGGGTTGAACAAGCGTGTGCGACGCGATCGGCGGTGACTTCGCGCGCAAATGTAGCTCGCCGTGAGAGTTTAGAGTTTTGAGCGCTGAAAGGAGACGAGAGATGGAGGTCTTAAAAATTCCGGGATTCACTGCAGAACAAGCTCTCTATCGGACACGCGGTAGTTATAGAACCGGAGGCCCCAGCCGCGTCGCCTCGAGCAGCGGCGGCGTTGTGCCCGCGCTACCGCTCCTGTTCTGCCTCAGCAATTGCGATCAGGCCGACGATCCCTTTGCATGCCGCGACAGTTGCTTCTTGTCCAACTCCCTTGGCGGTGGCGGCGGCGTGGGCGGTGGCGGCGGGGGCGGTGGGCCTGGGAGTGGCGACGGCGGTATAGGTCCGACCTGCCTGGCTTGCCTTGCCAATTGCAATAAGAAGCCGCTTTTGCAGAGAGCGCAATGTCGGCGGAATTGCCACAACAGTGTTTGCTAGAGCACGTCGCGCTGTGACTAATCGTCATCGCGAGGAGCGAAGCGACGTGGCGATCCAGGGGATCGTAGGGCTGCGGCGCCGGCCCCTGGATCGTCACGCTGCGCTCGCGATGACGACGTTGGTTTCGTCTAATTGGGTCCTGCTCTAGTTGACGGGTGCGATTCGTATGGCTCTGCGATCTTCGCGGGCTACATCGACGCTCTACTAGCGCTCCTTATCCCAGCCGTACGCTGCGCAAGCGCAGCCGCGTTGCCGATGACGCTGACCGACGACAACGCCATCGCGGCGGCGGCGATGATCGGCGACAGCAGCAGGCCGAAGACCGGATAGAGGACGCCAGCGGCGCTCGGCACGCCGACGGCGTTGTAGATGAAGGCAAAGAAGAGATTCTGCCGGATGTCGCCCATCGTTGCTCGCGATAGGCGACGCGCCGTCACGATGCCCTGAAGGTCGCCCTTCAGCAGCGTGACGCCCGCACTTTGAATCGCGACATCGCCAAGGCCGAGTACGATGCTTCGGATCGAACAGACGCGTTCGAAGCTTCTCTCAGGACGGTCGCTCCTCGGGCATTGCTTCCGTACCGGGACCGACCAAGAACCGCAGCAAAGGGTCGATTGTATTAGCCCTTTCGCCAGGCCGATCCGACATGATGTCAAGTGTCGGATTCTGACCCCTAACTCGCGTATTCGTCGTGCAGCTTCACCCAGGCCATCGGATTGGGCAAATCGCCCTCCTGGCGTCCGAGCGCGGTGATGTCGAGCAGCTGGTACGCGGGATTGAGCATGTCGAGGCCGCGCGCATAGGCCGAATAGCTGCGATAGATCGCGCCGTCCGGCTCGCGGATGAACGCGCTGATCCCGGGCAGATCGGTCATTGTCGTCGTGGTCGGGGCGAAATTGTAGCGGATCGCGCCGCCGACGACCTCCTCCGGGCGAAACGAGACGTGGAAATCGTAGTTGAAGTCGCTCTCGTCCGAGGAATACCAGGGAAAGGTCCAGCCCATTCGTCTCGCGGTCGCCTCGAGCTTCGTCCGCGGGGCGCGCGAGACGGCGACGAGGCGGGTGTCGCGCGCCGCCAGATGCGCGGTGACGCCGTCATAGCCGTCGGCCCAGAACGAGCAGCTCTTGCAGGGCGTCTCCCAGTCGGGGGCGAACATGAAGTGGTAGACGATGAGCTGGCGCTTGCCGCCGAAGAGATCGGCAAGCGCGAGGCCTTGTCCCTCCGGCCCGTCGAACCGGTAATTCTTGTCGATCCTGAGCCACGGCATCGCCCGGCGCTTGGCGGCAAGCTCGTCGCGCAGCCGGGTGAAGTCCTTCTCTTCCGCCAGCAGGCTTCGGCGCTCGGCGAGCCACTCGTCTTCGTTGACGACGGGATGATCGGTCATTCTCAGGCCCTTCCGATACGCCGCGCGCTTCCGGGAGCGCGCTGACGGCGGCGCCGGGGCGCTTCCCATCGGCGGGCCGTCCATGGGCCCTACTCTGGCGCCCGGCCGGCGGCCTGTCACGCCGGCGCCGTTGCGTCGGATCGTCGCTCCCGCCAGGCAAGTGTAGCTGACAGTCGTTTGCGGCGCTGGCCCGATGCGCCCAGTGCAAATCCGCCGGTCGGAGCGAGGTCTGCGGACATTGCCTGTTTCGTGGTTTTCACCGAATTAACGCCCTGCACCGCCGAATTAACGCCCTGTTCCGCCTGCCTAGGGAATTCTCCCGTAAGCTGCGGAGATCAGGCCGTTTTTGAAGCGGTTTTGCCGCCGGCGGGCCGAGAAACCCGAGAGTCCCTATTCTTTACCCTGTTGCCAGGGAATTCCGCCCGCCGCCGGCTCGCCCGACCCCGGCCCGCCCGCTCTCGGGCAATGCTCGCCGCGCCGCAAAGAGCCGCCTATCTCTTCACAGAAAACTCTGCGGATCGACGTCGATTGCGACCTTCACGCCGCCGCGCGGCGGCGGCGCGGCGGCGATCAGCGCGCGCAAGAACCCCTGCAGGTCGGCCGAGCGCGGCGCCTTGGCGGCGAGCCGGAAGCGGTGGCGCCGCCTCAAGACCGCGATCGGCGCCTCGGCCGGGCCGAGCAGGACGATCTCGTCCGCCCGCGGCTGGCCGCCGAGCGGGGCGACCCGCCAGGCCCTGCCTCCGCCGAGGCCATGGGCGGCGCGGGCGAGCGCGCGGGCGTGCGCCTCCGCCGCGCCCTTGTCCTCGGCCGAGACGATGATCGCGGCCAAGCGCCCGAACGGCGGCAGGCCGCCGATCCGCCGCTGCTCCGTCTCCTCCCGGTAGAAGCGCTCGGCGTCGCCCGAGACCAGCGCCTGCGATCACCGGATGGTCCGGCTGCCAGGTCTGCAGCAGCGCGTGGCCCTCCCGTTCGCCGCGTCCGGCCCGCCCGGTCGCCTGGCGCAGGAGCTGGAAGGTGCGCTCGGCGGCGCGTGGATCGGCGTTGGCGAGGCCGACATCGGCGTCGACAACGCAGACGAAGGTGAGCAGCGGAAAATTATGGCCCTTGGCGACGAGCTGGGTGCCGATGACGAGGTCGAATTCGCCTCTCGCCGCCGCGTCGAGCTGCCGTCTGCAGCGTCTCGATCCCGCCCGGAAAATCCGACGACAGCGTCAGCGTGCGGATGTCGGGAAAGAGGAGCCCCGCCTCTTCGGCGAGACGCTCGACGCCCGGGCCGCAGGCGGTCAGGCTGTCCGCCTCGTGGCAGGCCGGGCAGAGTTTCGGCCGCCCTTCGACATGCCCGCAATGGTGGCAGACGAGCGCGGCGCGGAAGCGGTGCTCGACCAGCCAGGCCGAGCAATTGGGGCATTCGAAGCGATGGCCGCACGACCGGCAGAGCGTGAGCGGCGCATAGCCGCGCCGGTTGAGGAAAAGGAGAGCCTGCTCGCCGCGCGCCCGCGCCGCTTCGACGCCGGCGATCGCCTTCGGCGACAGCCAGCGGCCGCGCGGCGGCCCTTCGCGCTTGAGATCGACGGTCGTGAGCCGCGGCAGGGTCGCCGGGCCGAAGCGGGAGGGCAGACGCAGCCAGCGGTAGCGGCCGGTCTCCGCATTGATCCGGGTCTCGAGCGACGGCGTGGCGGAGGCGAGCACCACCGGCGCCGCCTCGAGCCGGGCGCGCACGACCGCCATGTCGCGGGCGTTGTAGACGACGCCGTCCTCCTGCTTGTAGGCGCCGTCATGCTCTTCGTCGACGACGATGAGGCCGAGATCGGCGAAAGGCAGGTAGAGGGCGGAGCGCGCGCCGACCACGGCGCGCGCCTCCCCGCTCGCCACGGCCGCCCACACCCGCTCGCGCTGCCGACCGGTCAGCCCCGAGTGCCATTCGGCCGGCCGGGCGCAAAAGCGCGCCGCAAACCGATCGAGGAACTGCGCGGTCAGCGCGATCTCGGGCAGAAGCACCAGCGCCTGCCGCCCCTGCCGCAAGGCCTCCGCGACCGCCTCGAAATAGACTTCCGTCTTGCCCGAGCCGGTCACGCCTTCGAGCAGGGTCGCCGAGAAGGCCCGGGCGGCGGCGCGCGCCATGAGGTCGCCGGCCGCCCGGCGCTGGTCCGGATTGAGGAGGGCGGGGCGGAATTCCGGATCGAGGTCGGCCGCGATCCGCTCCGGCGCCAGCGCGACGCAGATGAGCGCGCCGTCCTCGACCAGGCCGTCGATGACCCCGGGCGAACAGCCGGCGCGCTCGGCGAGCGCGGCCTTCGGCGTCGGCGCGGCCGCCTCGGCGAGGACTGCGAGAATGCGGGCGCGCGCTTCCGTCAGGCGCGCGGGCGCCTTGCCGGTCGCGACAATGCCGTACTTCGTCGCCGGCGGCTCAATGACCTCGTGCGCCCGGATCGCCATGCGCAGCACCATGCCGCGCGGCGCGAGCGTCCAGCGCGCCGTCCAGTCGATGAAGTCGCGCAGCGGTTTTCCGAGCGGCGGCCAGTCGCGGACCGCCGCCACCGATTTCAGATTGTCGCCGCCGCCTTCCCGCACGGCCCAGACGACGCCGGTCGCATGGCGCTGGCCGAGCGGCACGCCGACGCAGGCGCCCGGCTCGAGCGTCAAGCCGGCCGGCGCGCGATAGCTGTAGGCGGTGTCGACAGCGACCGGAACCAGAACGTCGACGACGACGCCGGCAGTCACGTCAGGGGGCGAGGGGCCGGAGGCGGCGGGCGCTGGAGTCAAACCTCTTTGCCGGCCGCGAGGCTCGGAACGGCGGTCGCAAGCCGGCCGGGCGTCGCTTCACAGGCTCTTGTGGGTCCCGTCGCAATAGGGCGCGTTCTTCGACTGCTTGCAACCGCAGAGCCAGGCGGCCGCAGTCTTTTCCGCGGTAAAGGGCTTCGGCGCCATGCCGACCGCCTTATGCGAGCCGTCGCAGAACGGCTGGTTGGCCGAGCGGCCGCAGGCGCACCAGTAATAGGTCTTGCCCGCTTCGACATTGTGGGAATAGGGCGCCTTCTGCGCGACGACTGCACCGGTCATGGTCTCTCCGCTCCGAACGAATATGCCTGTCGGGCGAACCTCAGGCGCCGGCGGTCTTGCCGGCCTGCTTGCTCGCGTCCTTTCCGGACGTTCCCTCCGTGCGCTCGGCGATGCGCGCCGACTTGCCCCGGCGGTCGCGCAGGTAATAGAGCTTGGCGCGGCGCACCTTGCCGCGGCGCACCACCTTAACCGAATCGATCATCGGCGAATAGACCGGGAAGACGCGCTCGACGCCCTCGCCGTAGGAGATCTTGCGGACGGTGAAGCTCTCGTTGAGGCCCTGGCCGCTGCGGGCGATGCAGACGCCCTCGTAGGCCTGGATGCGGGTGCGCTCGCCTTCCGAGACCTTCACATTGACGACGACGGTGTCGCCGGGCCGGAACTCCGGCATTTTCGCGCCGGGCAGATTGGCCGCGTGCTCGGCCTCGAGCGTCTCGATGATGTTCATGTCACATAACTCCTGCCGTGACGCCGGCTCCGATGTCGAAGACCCGGCGAGCGCTTCGGCGCGCTGTTTTGAATTGAGCCGCGGCTCATAGAGCAAAGCGAGAGGCAAGTCGAGGCTTCAATTTGCCGGGGACGCGGCCGGGCTGTACAAGCTCGGCTGGGCTCGCCGTCGTCCCAGAGGAAGCTCGTGATCAAGCCCAGTGGCCGAATGAGAAGCCTGCCCGCCGCACTCCTCGCCGTGGCGCTTTTCGCTGTGGGCGCCTCCGCCCAAACGAGCCCGCCATCGGCCGACGTGCTCGAGGCCCTCTCCCAAGACCCGCCGCTGCCCGACATCATCGAAGGCAGCGTCGACGCGCCGGCGATCATCATCGAATATGCCTCGATGACCTGCAGCCATTGCGCCGCCTTCCATAAGGACGTGTGGCCGGCGCTCAAGGCGAAATACGTCGACACCGGCAAGGCGAAATTCGTCCTGCGCGAATTTCCCCTCGATCCGCTCGCGCTCGGGGCGTTCATGCTCGCCCGCTGCGCCGGACCGGACAAGCGCGACGCCGTCGTCGATCGCCTCTTCGACCAGCAGGCCGACTGGGCCTTCGCCGCCAATCCGCTCTTCAAGCTGAAGGAGCAGCTCCTTGCCGCCGGGATGACGGAGGCCGAATTCGAGGCCTGTCTCAAGGACCAGGCCCTGTACGACAAGGTGAGGGCGATGCACGACTTCGCCGCGGCGAAGCTCGGCGTCCAGTCGACCCCAACCTTTTTCATCAACGGCGTGCGGCTGGCCGGGGAGCACAGCCTCGAAGATTTCGACAAGATCTTCGCTTCGCCTCCGCCTTGAGCCTGTTTCGCACAGGAATTTCGCCGCCCCGGGGTTGATTGCCGCTGCCCGATATGGCCGCTAGTCTCCTTATGTGTCCCGAATCAGGACGCCGCGAGGAGGACTTGAACCGATGGCCGCCCGCGGCTTCGCCGATAATCCGCCCGTCGGGCTGGGCAAAGGGCCGTCGCGATGAAATTCGAGCGCTTGCGCCTCGCCGGCTTCAAGAGCTTCTGCGATCCCGCCGACTTTAAGATCGAGCCCGGGCTCACCGGCGTCGTCGGGCCCAACGGCTGCGGCAAGTCGAATCTCGTCGAGGCGCTACGCTGGGTGATGGGCGAGACGTCGTTCAAGAGCATGCGCGGCTCGGGGATGGAGGACGTCATCTTCGCCGGCTCCGGCCGCCGTCCCTCGCGCAACAATGCCGAGGTCGTCCTCGTCCTCGACAATTCCGAGCGCCGCGCGCCGGCAGCGTTTAACGAATACGAGACGATCGAGGTTCAGCGCCGCATCGAGCGCGACGCCGGCTCGACCTATCGCGTCAACGGCCGCGAGGTGCGCGCCCGCGACGTGCAGCTCCTCTTTGCCGATGCTTCGACGGGCGCGCGCTCGCCCGCCCTCGTCCGCCAGGGTCAGATCGGCGAGATCATCAGCGCGAAGCCGCAGGCCCGCCGGCTCATCCTCGAGGAGGCGGCCGGCATTTCTGGATTGCACTCCCGCCGCCACGAGGCTGAGCTCAGGCTGAAAGGGGCGGAGGACAATCTCCTTCGCCTCGAAGACGTGCTGACGCAGATCGACGCGCAGATCGAGAGCCTGAAAAGGCAGGCGCGCCAGTCGAGCCGCTACCGCAATCTCGCCGCCGACATCCGCCGCCACGAGGCGCTGGCGCATCTGATCGCCTGGCGGGAGCACGAGAGCCAGTTCGCCGAGGCGCGCCGCAAGCTCGACGCGGACCTGATCGAGGTCGCCGAGCGCACCCGCGCGCAGGCCGAGGCGGCGCGCCAGCAGGCGCTCGCCGCCGCCGGCCTGCCGGCCTTGCGCGAAGAGGAGGCCCGCCGCGGCGCCGCGCTGCACCGCATCACGCTCGCGCGCCAGGCGCTCGAAGCCGAGGAAAAGCGCGCCAGCGAACGGCAGAGCGAACTCGAGCGGCGCATCGCCCAGTTCGTCCGCGACCTCGAGCGTGAGGAGGCGCTGATCGCCGACGCTGTCGGCGTCGCCGAGCGGCTCGCCGCCGAGGACGCCGCGCTGGCCGAGGCGCTCTCGCATGCGGGTGAAACGGGAAAAGAGGCGCGTGACCGCGAACAGACGGCCGGGCAGCGTCTCGCAGCTACCGAGGGCGGACTCGCCGAGGCGCAGGCCGCCGCTTCCGATCTGAACGCCCGCCGCAATGCGCTCGCCGCCGCGGCGGCCGAGGAGGCGCGGCGCCTCACCCGCCTCGAAAACGAGTGCGCCGCCATGGCGCGCGAGCTCGCGGCGCTTGGCGCCACCGGCTTCGAAGAGGCCGGGCAGACGGAACGAGCCGAGGCCGCCGCCGGATGCGCCGCGGCGCTGGAGGCGGCCGAGCAGGATGCCGCCGCCGCGGAAGAGCGCCATCAGCGCCTGCGCGAGGCGGAGGCGCGCTCCCGCCTGCCGCTCGCCGAGGCCGAACGCGCCCTTCAGAAGCTCGAAACTGAGGCGGCGACGCTAGCGAAGCTCCTCGGCTCGGCTTCCGCCGGCGGCTTTCCGCCGGTCGTCGACACGATCAGCGTCGCCCGCGGCTATGAGACGGCGCTCGGCTCGGCGCTCGGCGACGATCTCGACGCGCCGGCGGACGAGGCCGCCCCGGCGCACTGGTCCGTCGTCGCCAACGCCATCGACGATCCGGCCTTGCCGCCGGGAGTCGAGCCGCTCGCCGGGCGGGTCGCGGCGCCGCCGGCGCTGGCGCGGCGGCTGGCGCAGATCGGGGTCGTTGCCCGGGAGGACGGCAAGCGGCTGAGCCTGCTGCTCAAAGCCGGCCAGCGTCTGGTCTCGCGCGAAGGCGACCTTTGGCGCTGGGACGGCTTCGTTGCCGCCGCCGAGGCCCCGACTCCGGCCGCCCGGCGCCTTGCCGAGCGGAATCGGCTCGGCGATCTCGAGCGCGAGGCCGAGGCCGCCCGCCAGGCGGTCGAGATCGCCCGCGCCGACGCCCAGCGCTCCGCTGCGGCTTTGACGGGCGCCGCGGCAGCCGAGGCCGAGGCGCGCCAGCGGGTCCGCGCCGCCCGCGTAGGACTTGACAGCGCCCGGGCGGCGCTCGCCGAATTCGAGAAGAAGCGCGCCGAGACGCTGACCAGGGCCTCCGCGGTCGGGGAAGCCGCCGCCCGCGCCAAGACGGCGCGCGACGAAGCGGCTGACAGCAAGGCCCGGGCAGAGGCGGCGCTAGCCGCGCTGCAGCCGGGCGACGAACTTTCCGCCCGGCTCGAGCGCGCCCGCGTCGACGCCTCGCAGGCGCGGGCCGAATTCGCGGAAGCGCGCGCCGCCGCGCAAAGCGTCATGCGGGAGAGCGAAGCGCGCGCCGCCCGCCGCCAGGCGGTCGCCGCTGAACGCCGCTCATGGGACGAGCGGCTCAAGAAGTCGCAGGCGCAGATCGCCGAGCTTGGCGAGCGGCGCGCCGCGGCCGACAGGGAGCGCGCCGAACTCGCGGAAGCGCCCGCCGCCTTCGCGAGGAACAAGCGGGCGCTCGCCGACGAGTTCGATCGCGCCGAGGCGCTGAGGCGAGAGGCGGCCGACGCGCTCGCCGCGGGCGAGACAGCGCAGGCCGAGGGCGACCGCGCCGCGCGTCAGGCGCTCGACGCGATGGGCGCCGCACGCGAAGCCCGCGCCGCCTCGGAAGCGCGCGTCGAAGCGGCCCGGGAGCGGCGCGAGGAGCTCCTGCGCCTGATCCAGGTCGAGCTCGGCTCCGAACCGGCCGACCTCGCGGCGCTTGCGGCCCACAAGGCCGAAACGCCCCTGCCGGAGGCGGAGGCGCTGCAGCGCAAGCTGGAGTCGCTGCGGCAGGAGCGCGAGCGGCTCGGCGCGGTCAATCTGCGCGCAGACGTCGAACTGGCGGAGGTTCAGGCCAGCCGCGACCGACTGGTCGCCGAGCGCCAGGATCTGACCGAGGCGATCAAGCGGCTGCGCTCGGCTATCGGCAGCCTAAACCAGGAGGGGCGCGAACGGCTTATCGCCGCCTTCGACGTCGTCAATGGGCATTTCGAGGCCCTGTTCGCCACGCTGTTCGAGGGCGGCAAGGCGGAATTGCAGCTTGTCGAATCGGACGACCCGCTCGAGGCCGGCCTCGAGCTCGTCGCCCAGCCGCCGGGCAAGAAGCCGCAGACGCTGACGCTGCTCTCCGGCGGCGAGCAGGCGCTGACGGCGCTGGCGCTGATCTTCGCCGTCTTCCTGACCAACCCGTCGCCGATCTGCGTCCTCGACGAGGTCGACGCGCCGCTCGATGACTATAACGTCGAGCGCTTCTGCGACCTTCTCGACGAAATGCGCAAGCGCTCCGACACCCGCTTCGTCACCATCACCCACAACCCGATCACCATGGCCCGCATGGACCGCCTGTTCGGCGTGACAATGGCCGAGCGCGGCGTCAGCCAGCTGGTCTCCGTCGAGCTGGCGGAAGCGGAGCGCCTGGCGGAGGCGGGGTAGAAAGTTCCTGCCAGCAGCGAGTTCGCAGGGAACTCGACCTTCTTCAGGAAGGCATGCGCCGAAAAGGTCTTGTGTTTGAGGGCATTGCGGCTAAATTTTCCTGCGCCGGCGGGCAGGGAATTTTTGAACGCCCGGCAGCGAACGCGCGTGAAGTTTCTCGCGCCGGGCAGGGAACTTGCGCCAGCGCCGAAAGCGCCGACCCGCCCGCGCCGGCGAACGGCGCCCGCTTTCTTGAGAAGGCGCTCGAGCGAGCGCTGGCAACCGCTTGAAGATCTGCGCCAGGGCGCCGGCGTCGCCGCCTCGGCCGGTTCCGAGGGGAACGAGGGTCGCGGATGAGGGCGCAGGCGTGGGCGGTTGGGCGCAGCGGCGCCTGCCCTCGCAGCTATAGTCCGTGCGGCTCGTCGGCTTGTCGGAACGGCCGAAGCCGATGAGGTCGGCAGCGATTGCCCGCCGGCGCTTTGCCCGAGCGCGGCGATGATCTTCCGGCAGAGGAACGACCAGTGCCGGGGCTCGCGGCGCCCTCGTCGACGTAGTGGAGGCGCAAGGCTGTGCCGTCGGCGTCGCGGATCTCGCCATAGTGCGGGCGAAGGGCCAGTCGGGCAGGCCTCCGAACCGCTCGTCCGGCGTCATCAGGACCTGCATGCCTCGCCACCGCCCTCGTTCCGCTTCTTTCCGAGAATGCCGACGCCCCCGGACGAAGCGAACGCAAAGCGACAAAGCCTATATGTTGTGCAGACCTGACCAGGACTTCATCATCGCGCCGCGTGACGCCAACGCGCCGGTCCGCCGAGCCGGCGGTCGCGCACGGGGAGAACGGCTGGCATAATTCTTGGTTAGGCCAATTCTGTTCACATTGCGTATCAGCAAGCGCGTGGATCGGCGGAAGGACGGTCGCAAGGTTTCGGTCAGGCGAGGAAAACAACCAAAGGGCGTCCGGGAACAGGAGGTCCTGATGTTGATGAAGCTTTCTCTGGCATTGGCCGGCGCTCTGGCGGTCCTGCCCACTCTCGGCCATGCGGGCGACGAGGCCCGATGCGTCGACATCTCCGTGCCCAAGCACGCCGTCGAGGCGCACAACGGCAAATGGATCGAACTGACGCCGGAGCAGTGGGAGTTTCTGCGCGGCATCTACGCCATGAACCCGCTGACCCCGCCGGGCCTGCCTTACGGCGACAAGGCGGCGCTCGCCAAGGTAGACGGCAATTCCGGCGGCCTGATCTTCTTCATCGATGGCGACAGGGCCTGCACCCCAATGCCTGTCCCCGACAAGCTTCTCTCGATGATGGACGACGTCGCGACGTCCAAGATCACCCACGAGGGCAGCGGGCTCTGAGCCGGCGCGAACGGCAGTAGGATTGCTGCCGGGCGCAGCGCCCTGCCCGGCTGGGCGACCAAGTGCGCCTTCTTGGCCGGGGTCGTTCCGATCCCTCGTTTCGGACGAAGGTATCCAACAAAATCCGAAGAGGCGTATCCTCAAGGTCAACCTGGTTTCGATCCGGAGCGCCCGGCGAAGCGGTTGAAGCGCGCCGAGCGCCCGCGGCCGGAAACGACGCGCCGGCGGAAAGCCACGGTTGATCTCTGTGCTCGAACTGTGAGGCGCGTCACGGCGGCGTTTTGCACCCGGCGGTAAGATAACGCTTAGGGTCGCGGGGGAAAAGCCTTAGCGACCAACCAGCCGGGAACTTAACGTCATGACCACGATCGGAGGCCATGCCGACGATAGCGACGGCACGTCGGCCGACCGCAACTTTGCCTTTTGGATCACCCTAATTGTCTCCACGATGTTGGCGGCGGTAGCGGTCTACGTCTTGAGCGCCGCCTTTCTCGATCCCAGCGCCGCGGCGCCAGGACGTCATGCCGCCACGGTCATGCACGCGCGCTCGTGAAGAGGATGCTCAGCCTGACTGAATGGAGCGTTCCGGCGTGCCTCGGGACAACCCAAAGCCCGAGGTCGAACGGGGAGCGCGACCAATAACCAGCGTTAGATTAGAGGCTAATGGTTGCGCGAGGGCTCTTTGAGCGCCATCCCCAGCAATACCAAAGGCCCTACCTCCTAACTTGAGGGGATTCCTCCAGGGCAGCCGCCGCGCCGGCCGCGTCACCGACCTCGCGGCGCACCCGTCTCTCGTCCCCGTCGGGGCCTGGACTGCCGTCAGACCGCGAGCGATCGCTTGCGCCTTCGCATCCCCAGGCCGCCGAAGCCGAGGAAGCCGGTCGCGATGAGGGCCCAGGTCGAGGGCTCGGGCACGGCTTTGTTGACCTCGAGACCATACAAACTGGCAGGAGGGTCAATCCCCAGCGCGGAAACCGTGACACCGGGGAGGGCTAAGTTGGAAACCGTTACGTCGAGCGCTATCCAGCCGGTGGATTCGTCGATCACTTCATTGAAAACCGTGGTCCCGCATGTCCAGGTATCCGCGATCGTGCTCACGCACGCCTGACCGTCGAGCAATAGGCTGTCAAAGTCGCCTGTGAGGGCGTCGGCGTTGAAACCGAGAATGTCGAAGGCCTGGCCGGTCATCAATGTGAATCCGCCGCTCACGTCGAGGTTGAGTTCCCCATTGAGCGTCACGCCGCCGCTGATGTAGATCGACCCGTACTCGCTCGCGAGGACGCCCGCTAAGTCGATGTCGAGCTCCCCGGCCTGCGTCTGGTCGAAACGGCCGGTAATAGTGATGGGCGCCGCCACCTCAAGCGAGCCCTCGTTGTAGACGGTTCCCGCTCCGGCATTGACTGCTATGCTGTCGTTGAGCCACGTGGCGCCATTGGCGAAGGTCAGATTGCCGTTCTCGATGTCAATAAGCCCGATGGAGCTGGAGAGGCCGGTCAGCTTGCCGAACTTAGTAGCGGCGCCCCCTGTAAAGGTGACGCTCTGGTCCTTGATGTAGATACCGCCGACGATCGATCCGGTGTTGGCGACGGTCCCTAGGCCGCCGCCTGCGCTGCCGATCGCCGCCGCGCCGGAGCCGCTCGCGGAGCCGCCTTGGATCGTCCCGCTGTTGCTCAGCGTGCCGATCGTGCCGGAGTTAAATATGCCGGTGCCGCCAAACGCGCTGGTCGCGCCGGTTGCATTGCCGCCCGAGATCGTGCCGCTGTTGGTCAGCGTCACGATCGTTTTTTCGTTGTCTATCCCAAGGCCGCCGTACCCATCGGCGGCAAGGGAACTGGCTGCGCCGCCGCTGATCGTGCCCTTGTTGGTCAGAGTAGTGATCGTGCCGTAGTTGGCTAATCCGGAGCCCCCGGCTGCACTGCCAGAATTCGTTCCGTTGCCGCCCCGGATCGTGCCGCTCGCGCTGTTGGTCAGATTACTGATCGTCGCCCCCGAGGCGAACCCGTTGAGCAGCCCGTAGCCGCCAGCTCCGGCGTGGCCGGATTGGCCAGTTCCGACCGCGTCGCCGCCGTTGATCGCGCCGGCGTTGGTCAGCGTTCCGATCGTGCCAGAGTTGCCGACGCCGGCGCCACCCAGCGCGCTGGCGGCCGCGGTTGCTTTGCCTCCCTGGATCGTGGCCGCCGCGTTGTTGGTCAGACTGGTGATCGTCGCCCCGGCGCCATTCGACACCCCGCCGCCGCCTCGGGTAAGGCCGCCGTTCCCGACTGCAGCGCCGCCATTGATCGCGCCCGAGTTGGTCAACGTTCCGATCGCGCCGGAGTTGCCAACACCGGCGCCGGCCTTCGCTTTGGTCGAGGCTCCGGCCGACATCGCCGCCGAGCTTGCCGTGCCGCCCGTGACAGCACCGCTGTTGATCAGCGTGGCGATCGTGCCGGAGCTGCCGACGCCGTCGCCGCCCACGGCAACGGCCGACCTTCCGCTCGAGGATGCCGCGCCGCCGCTGATCGTGCCGCTGTTCGTGAGCGTGTTCGTGATCTTGCCGGCGCCGTACATGCCCACGCCGCCGACCGCAGCAACGCCGGTTGCTCCGCTCTGCATCCCGCCGGCGCCGCTGATCATGCCGTTGTTGGTCAGCGTCCCGATCGTGCCGAAATTGCTTATGCCGGAGCCGCCGAGCGCACTGGCGGCGCTGGTTGCCTTGCCTCCCTGGATCGAGGCGGCCGCGTTGTTGGTCAGACTGGTGATCGTCGCCCCGGCGCCATTCGACATCCCGTAGCCGCCTCGGGTAGGGCCGTTATTCCCGACTGCGGCGCCGCCGTCGATCGCGCCCGAGTTGGTCAACGTTCCGATCGCGCCGGAGTTGCTGACGCCGTCGCCAGCCTTCGCTCTGGTCGAGGCTCCGGCCGATGTCGCCGCCGAGCTTGCCGTGCCGCCCGTCATCGTGCCGCTGTTGGTCAGCGTGGCGATGGTGCCAGAGCTGCCGACGCCATCGCCGCCAAACGCAGCGGCCGAACTTCCGCTCGAGGATGCCGCGCCGCCGCTGATTGTGCCGCTGTTCTTGAGCGTCATGGCAGTCGTGCCGCTATTTCTGACGGCCACGCCGCCGGCCGCGACGCCCGCTGCTCTGCTTTGCGTCGCGCCGCCACCGCTGATCGCGCCGCTGTTTGTAAGGGTCCCGATGGTATGCGCGTTGACGATTCCGGAGCCGCCGAGCGCGCTGGCGGCCCCGGTTGCTTTGCCGCCCTGGATCGTGGCGGCCGCGCTGTTGGTCAGACTGGTGATGGTCGCCCCGGACCCATTCGACATCCCTATCCCGCCGGCCGCTTGCGAGTTTCCGGTCCCGGCCCCTCCCTGGATCATCCCGCTGTTGGTCAGCGTCCCGATCATGTTGGAGTTGGAGACGCCTTGGCCGCCGCTGGCGAAGCCCATACTGCTGTTGCTGGCGGCCCCGCCGCTGAGCGTGTGGGTGTTGGTCAGCGTCTGAATTGTGCCGGTGCTGATTATGGCGGCGCCGCCGTTCCTAGTCGCAGTGCTTCCAGCGATCGTCCCGCTATTCGTGAGTGCGGTGACCGAATTCTGGTTGAAGACGCCGTATGTGGAGTAGTTGATCGAGCCGGCGTTGTTGATTGTCCCTGCGGAGCAGCCCGTGGGCGTCGAAAGTAGAATTATACCGAGGTTCGCGGTGATGCTTCCGGCGCTGGTGATCGTAATGTTGCCGCCGTTGCTTTGTTTGGTTGAAGTTGTCGGCGACGAGATCGTCTGGTTCGACTGCGAGCACGACGCCTCAGCCGGCGCGGAGAACACGCCGAGAGCGACGAACGAAGCGCTCGTGAGCAACGCAGCGCGCGAAGGCCGTCGCCCGCCCGGCGCCGCCAAAATACTGGAAATACCGCTTAGCTCGCCAATCATGGTTGAACAATAAACATATCGGTGTAAACCTGCTCCCCAGCCAAAGCACAGTTCTGCCTTAGTATTGATTGTCATCATACAACTCACGAGTCAAGTAACATGCTAGTGAAAAGCACACGACAACGCAACCTGTAAGTTGTATCGGCTCAACAATCGAATGGAAACTGCAGCAGGATACGTATTGAACGGCAGATGCGGGCCGGGGCCCGGCTTGCTGCAACCGCCGGCGACGCCTCCTCTTCCCCTGCGTCCGGAAAGAGAGCAGGCGCCCACCCCCTTCCAACTCGCTGACTTTGTAGAGCGGCGTTCCGCTTTTTCCCTGGCAACGAGTTGCCAATCTCGCGCCGCAGGGTATTTTCTTGGAATAATTGTTGAACTTCGCGTGGTCGGCGCCAAAACTTCGAGTAAGTCCAAGCCCATGACAGTCTCTCCTCGCTCCGACGCCGCAGCAAAAGTCGATATTGCCAAGACGATGGAACGCGCTCGCGCCTCCTGGCGCGCCGGCGACCCGGACGGGGCCGAAATGGCGTGCCAACAGGTGCTGGCGGTATGGCCAGGCCAAGCGGACGCATCCTATCTCATGGGGCTAATGGCCCATCATTACGCTAATCTCGATTTGGCGCTCGCCCACTTGCGCCAGGCTTGCCAAGCGCCACGCGCGCCGGCTCATTTTTTCAGCGACTTCGCCGAAATGTGCCGGCAGGGTGGGCTTTTGGCCGAAGGCGAGCAGGCGGCGCGACACGCGGTGGCGCTTGCCCCGAACTCCGGTGCGGCGTGGAACAATCTCGGCATCATCCTGCAGGAGATGCTGAAGCTCGACGAAAGCCGGCTTTGCCTCGAGAGGGCTCTGGCGCTCGAGCCCAACAACGCCGAGACGTTCAACAATCTCGGAAACACCTTGAAGCGGCTTGGCCTAGCAGCGGAAGCGCAAGCGCGCTGGACCGCAGCGCTCAAGATCAAGCCCGATTACGCTGAGGCATACAGTAATCTTTCCAATTTGCTCAACGACCAGGGCGAATACGAGCGGGCAGAGGCGATGGCGCGCAAAGCGCTCGAGCTCAGTCCACGACTCGCCGACGCCTATATCAACCTCGCCGGGGTGGCGAGCGCGCGCCATAGCTACCTCGATGCGCTCGGCTGGCTCGACGCGCTTCTCGCCTTCGCGCCGATGCACGGGCGCGCGCTCGCCGCGCGAGCGCTGACTTTGAAGGAATTGGACCGGCTCGACGAAGCGATGGAGGCCGCCAGGCGCGCGCTCGCGGCGGCGCCCGACAGCCCCGAAGCGCACAACGCCGAGGGGCAGGTTTTCCAAGCGATGGGTCGGTTCGAGCCGGCGCTCCGGTCCTACGACCGCGCCATCACGCTACCTGGACCGGCGCAGCAGGATGCGGTGTCCAACCGGGCGGCGCTCTTCATGGAGTTCGGGAAGGCGGCGGAGGCCCGCGCGGCCTTCGAGGCGGCGGCGAAGATCTTTCCCCATTCGGCCTCGGTCCTGTTCAGTCAGGCGGACCTCAAGCGCATCGAACCCGGAGATCCGCTGCTCGCCGAGATGGGGGCGCTGATCGCGCGCGACGGCCTCTCGGTTGCCGATCGCACGACTTTGCATTTCGGGCTTGGCAAGGCCTATCTGGACCTCGGCGACTCGGCGCGGGCGTTCCGCCATTACGACGAGGGCAACCGGCTTAAGCGCGCGACCTTCGCATACGACCCGGACGAGACCGACCGGTGGATGAAGCAGATCGCTGAGGTTTTTTCGCGCGACCTTTTGGCAGCGAAGGCGGGCCTGGGCACTCGTTCCCGGAGGCCCATCCTCGTTGTCGGCATGCCGCGCTCGGGCACGACCCTCACGGAGCAGATCCTCGCCTCGCACCCGATGGCGCATGGCGCCGGCGAACTCAGGCGGCTGCAGTCTCTGGGCGATGAGCTCGGTTTCCCCGAGAGCCTCCGGACCATGCCGGCTCAAGTGCTCAAGGCGACCGGCGAGGCCTATCTTGCCACTATTGCCCCGCTGGCCGCCGGACGGCCGTACGTGGTGGACAAGATGCCGGCCAATTTCGCTCTTCTCGGCATGATCCGGCTCATCCTGCCGGACGCCCGCATCATCCATTGCCGGCGCGACCCCGTGGACACATGCCTATCCTGCTACACTAAGCTCTTCGCTGCCCAGCAGGCGTTTTCATACAACCAGGCTGAGCTCGGCCGCTTCCACCGCGCCTATCAGGGGCTGATGGCCCACTGGCGGGCCGTTCTGCCCGCGTCGCATTTTCTCGAAGTGGACTATGAGGCCGTGGTGGAGGACATCGAGGCCCAAGCCCGAAGGATGCTGGACTTCCTCGGCCTGCCCTGGGACGCAGCCGTCCTCAGTTTCCACCAGACCGAGCGCCCGGTTCGCACGGCGAGCTCGAACCAGGTGCGCCAGCCGATCTATCGCTCCTCGGCCGGACGCTGGCGCAAGCACGTGGCTGAGCTTCAGCCGCTGCTCGCGGCGCTGGTCGTAGAAGACGGTATGGGCTCCTTCACGATGTCATGCTGACGGGGCAGGAAGCATTGGTTGCTGTCATCGAGGCCGGAACCCGAGAAACGGAGACGTCTACACCAAAACGGCCGGGGGCGCGGAGCTCGCATTCATGCCAACTTGTCTTACAAGGCCTGCCCCATTGTAGCTTTTATTGATTTCAAATGATCATAGCGGACGTCGGACGTCGGACGATACACTTCTTTACGGTACCCAGATCCGCTCATATTTGGCTTTAGCCAGTGTGGTCTATGGCGGCGCACTCCATGGCCGAGCGTCAGCGGATCGGCGGCTGTGACGCCCGGCGCGTCTGTTGCAGGCGTGGCGCGGGAGAATGGCGTCCACGCGAACCTTGTTTTCAAATGGATCGGCCGTTCGCGGGAAGGTTGGCCAGATCGGCACTGCGGTGCGGGCAACCGGGCGTCGGCGGCGACACGCTCGTCGCGGGAGGCGAGCGAAACCCGAGGTTTGTTCCGATCCGCCTTGTCGCGGAGCAACGCCCACAGCGGCGTTGAGATCGACCGTTTGGTCATGGCGGGCTGGATCGGCGGTCTCGCCGGACTGCTCGAACCCTTGAGCGAGAGAATTGAGCGCCATGTTCGCGGCGACCTCGCGCTGCACGCCGACGGCGCGCTGGTCCCGGTGCTCGATCCCGGCAAAGGCAACACCAAGACCGGCCGGCTAGGGACCGCAGTGCGCGACAAACGCCCGTTCGGTTCCGCGGCGCCGCTCGCGGCCTTCTATCGCTACTCGCGCGACCGCAAGGCGGAGCGCGCGCGGGCGCTGCTCGCCCGCTATCGCGGCCTGACCGAAGTGGCCTGCTGGGTCCACGCCCGGCGCAAAATCTATGACGTTCAGAGCGAGACGGGCTCGCCCGGGGCGCACGAGGCGCTTGAAAGAATTGCCCGTCAACATCTTGGGCTTGTCCAGGGCGGCGAGCCGAGAAAACGGTGACGCCAGCAAAACGCCGCGGTGGCATTGACGAAGGTCGGCCCACCGCAACTTGCCTTTTGGATCACCCTGATTGTCTCCACGATTTTGTCGGCGGTGAGGTCTACATGTTGAGCGCCGCCTTTTTTGACCCGGGGCGCTCCGCGGCGCCGGGACGCCATGATGCAGGCGCGGCGTGACGGCCTTGTATCGCGCCGCGGGATAATCCGCGCCCCGCGGTCTAATTAATTAGGCAGACGCAGCGTCAGCAGCGAATGCGCTCTCCTATCCCGCGACCGAGGGCTATCTGAGCGCCGTCGCCAGAGCGAGCGCAAGGCCATGTTCCTGACACAGGAAAATCACTCAGTAGTTTTGGGCGGCGCTGAGAATTCTGGCATGCCGCAGCGGTCAGATTGCGAAAGGAGAGTGAGGGGCTCGTGAAGTGTTATTTCTCTATGAGCTTTTCTCCTTTCAAGAATTTTTTGTACGCCGCCATGGCCTCGTCACCGAAAGCGCCTTTGCGAAGAAGTGACATGAGCGACTGCTCTGATACCCCGACGTTGATGCCGACGAGCTTTGCGCCGTGGTTGTAGTGCCAAGCAAGATATTCTTCCCAACTGGGTCTCGTAGCAGCGTTTGAATCCGGGAAATCGGCGTTCGCCTCAACTCCTCCCCAAACTGGATTGCCGTGCTTTGCGAGCTCGGCATAGAGCGGTTGAAATCCGTTCTCCAGTGTGCCAATTGGATAAGTCGTCCATCCGGGCCGGGCATAAGGATTGAAAACAATACGTATAGGAGCATCGTTGCGGTCGTTCTGCAGCGCTGGAGCGGCGACATGGGTGTAAATTCGCGAGCAGGGTATTCCAGCGTCAAAGAGTTGTTTGTCCCAAAATTCGATAAGTTCTTGGTTAATGTCCGCAAGCGCCTCGGTGAAATCGGCTGGAGGATTATTTTTCCTGTAACCTGCATTTGTAAGTGAGCAGTAGCCCAGCCTGCTATGCGGCGCTTTGTCTTCGTTCATCATTGGTATGACCTGCCTAAGCAACTTCGCAACCTGCATTTGTAACGGATCGCCGCTGCGCGGGATCTGATTTAAATTCAATTCGGGAATCTTTGAATAATCGTCGAATCCGGCCTCCGAACCAACGGTGAGACCGGCAAATAGGTATTCTCTTTTTTCCAGTTTGAGCTTTTCGATTTCTGCTCGAAGCGTGGGGCCGACAACTTGGGAAACGATGCGAGCTATCTCTTTCTCAAGCGCCGGGCTGTTGTAGCACATGTGAGGCGCCTGCGATGGTATCAGCTCCGGGGTAAGGTATCTCCGCTTGTTCGCAGTTCCCTCCCAGTCATACCATTCCACGTTCTTTCTATTGTCCGGGTTGTATCCTCTTTTTGCAGGGTCGTACCAGTTCCATAAGTCGGGCCGCTTGTCCCATCCAATGTCAATCGGCGTCCAAAATTGACCCCCTTCAATCGGCGTCCAAAATTGACCCCCGATCGGCGTCCAAAATTGACCCCCCTTTGTGAAGGGCGCGGACGGTAGCGCTCGCCCCGGCGGAGCTGGTCGGGGTTGCGCAGCCGGGGCGAGCGCGGTTCGGTGAGGTGCAGGCGAGGTTGGTCGGTCAGGCGCGGTTCTTGAAGCGCCGGCTCTCGTGCCGAGCGGACGTCGCGCGGGTCAATCTCGGCCGAAGCCGCGGGGCGGAACGATCGCCTGGAGTTCCGTGAGGTCGAGGTCGCAGATCGCCTGCAACGCCTCGGCGGTGGCGCTGTCCTGTAGGTTCTCCGGCAGAGCTTCCAGCCAGGCGGCATACTGACCCTGCAACGTGGTCAGCTCGGAGACAGCGTCGCGCCAACGCTTGGCGCGACTGCGGTGATCGAGGGGTCGCCATATCCGGACTGCCGGCGTCCCGGACTCCCGAGCGGCGCGACAGCGCGCCTGGCGCTCGGCGTCGGTCATCGGTCGCTCGCCGATCGGCTTGCGCGGCATGGTCCACTCCGAAGCGTGACGTCACGAAATCCCGGTCATTAGACAACGCTCAGGCGCGGTTCTTGAAGCGCCAGCTCTCGTTGCCGGTCTCGACGATGTCGCAGTGATGGGTGAGGCGATCGAGCAGCGCCGTGGTCATCTTGGGATCGCCGAACACGCTCGGCCATTCGCCGAAGGCGAGATTGGTGGTGACCAGGATCGAGGTGCGCTCGTAGAGCCGGCTGACGAGGTGAAAGAGAAGCTGGCCGCCGGCCTGGGCGAACGGCAGGTAGCCGAGCTCGTCGAGGACGACGAAGTCCATGCGGGTGAGATAATCGGCGATGCGGCCCTGGCGCCCGGCGCGCGTCTCGGCCTCGAGCTGGTTGACGAGATCGACGGTGGTGAAGAAGCGCCCGCGCCGTCCGGCGCGGATGCAGCTTCGCGCAATGGCGATCACTGCGTGCGTCTTGCCGGTGCCGGTTCCGCCGATGAACACGGCGTTGCGCTGCTGGGCGATGAAGCCGCCGCCGGCGAGGTCGCGAACGAGGGCCTCGTTGATCGGCGTGTCCTTGAAGGCGAAGTCGTCGAGGTCCTTGGCGAGCGGCAGCTTGGAGGCCGTGATCTGATACTTGATCGACCGCGCCTGCTTCTCCGAGATCTCGGCGCGCAGGAGGTCGCCGACGAAGCGCTGCGGCTCGTGCTGGCGCTTGAGCGCGGTCGCGAGCGTCTCGTCGTAGGCGGCCTTCATGCCGTAGAGCTTCAGCTCGCCCATCATGTCGAGGACTTCGGTCCGCTCCATCGTCAGGCGCTCCTCAAGGTGTCGTAGCGGGCGCAGTCGGCGACCGGCGCATGGCGCAGGCTCAGCGCGGCGGGGGTGTGGATCGGCGGCGCCGGGCCGGGATCGCGTCGCCGCGCCAGAATGTTGAGGACGACGTCGGCCGAATGAACGCCCTCGGCGAGCGCCTGGGCGCAGGCGGCCTCGACCGCCGGCAATCCGTCGGAGAGCACCGCGGCGAGAATCTTGACGAACTGCCGGTCGCCGTCGTCGGAGCCTGCGAGCTTGCGCCGGATGCGGTCCAGCGCCGCCGGCAGCACCCAGTCCCTGAACGGCGCGCCGTTGCGCAGCGCCCCGGGCTTGCGCGCCAGGACCGGCACGTAATGCCAGGGATCGTACTCGATCTTGCCGCGGCCGAACGCGCGCGGGTGCTCCGCGACAACCCGCCCGTCCTGGCGGATGACGATGCGGTCGGCGTAGGCGTGGATGTCGACCGGGCGGCCGACCGCGCTCGCGCTCACCGAATAGCGGTTGTTGTCGAACCGCACGAGGCAGGTCTTCGACACCGAGGCCGGCAGCGCGTGGAATCCGTCGAAGCGGACGCCATAAGGAATGAGCTTCGGACGCTCGTCCTCGAACGCCTCCCAGATCGTCTTTCCGCTCTGCTCGGGGTGAGCGTGCGCCTTGGCCCAGACGACACATCTGTCGACGAGCCAGGCGTTCAACTCGCCGTAGCTCTTGACCCTCAGCCGCGGCGTGAAGAAGCGCTCGCGAACGAGGCCGACCTGGTTCTCGACCTGGCCTTTCTCCCAGCCCGCGGCCGGCGTGCAGGCGACTGGCTCGACGAGGTGGTGCGAGCACATCTGGAGGAAGCGGCGATTGTACTGGCGGTCCTTGCCGACGAAGACCGTGTCCACCGCCGTCTTCATGTTGTCGTAGATCCCGCGCTGGCAGGCGCCACGGAAGAACGCGAAGGCGCGCTCGTGCGCGTCGAACACCATCTCCTGGCTCTCGCGCGGATAGGCGCGCACGAACATCATGCGGCTGTGGCAGAGCCGGACGTGGGCGACCTTCACCGTCGTCGTCACGCCGTCCATGACCACGATCTCGTGGGACCAGTCGAACTGGTAGGCTTCCCCCGGCGCGAACGTCAGGGGAATGTAGGCGTCCGCCGTCGCGCCCGCGTGTTGCTCGTCCCAGCGCCGCGCATAGCGCCGAACAGCGTCGTAGCCGCCCTCGTAGCCGAGAGGCCGCAACGCCTCGTAAATGCGGATCAGCGTCAGCCGCTCGCGCGCCGCGGCTTTCGCGTTCGCCGACAGAAGCCGATCGAGTTCGTCCGTCCACGCTCCGAGCTTCGGCCGCGGCTGGACCTCGCGGTCATACGAAAACGCCGTCTCCCCAGACCGCAGGATCCGCCGCACCGTGTTGCGCGAAAGATGCAGGGTCCGCGCGATCTCCTTGATCGACTTCCCCTTGCCCAGATGCTCGCGCCGTATCCGCCCGATCGTCTCCACAACCAGCATCCCCCACCGCCCGCTTCGCGCCAAAGCAGGCAGACGACCAAACCGGAAATCGGGGGGTCAATTTTGGACGCCGATGACGCCCCTCAGGGGGTCAATTTTGCACGCCGAAACACATCCTGGCGCTCGACGGACGCCTCGAGGAGCATCACCGCTTCCTCCTGGCCATGCAACTGCGCCGGCTCGAAGCGATCGAGGCGGACATCGCAGCGCTCGACCGGCGCATTGGCGAGCGGCTCGAGCCCTACAGCGCGGCGCACGCGCTCCTGATGCAGATCCCCGGCGTCGACTGGGTGGTCGCGGCCGTGCTGATCGCCGAGATCGGCGTCGACATGAGCGTGTTCCTGAGCGTCTATCATTTGTCGGCCTGGGCAGGCGTCTGTCCCGGCAACCATGAGAGCGCCGGCAGACAGAAGAGCGGCCGGGCTCGCAAGGGCAACATCCACTTGCGCACGATCCTCGTCGGCGCTGCGATCTCCGCCTCGAAGACCAAGGGCAGCTACCTCAAGGACAAGTACCACCGCCTGAAGGCCCGCCGCGGCGCTCTCCGCGCCGCCCTCGCCATCGCCCACAAGATCCTCGTGTCCGCCTATCACATGCTTGCGAAGAACTTGCCCTACCGCGATCTCGGTGAAGCCTATCTCGACCAGATCGGCCAATCCCGAACCGCTGCCAACCTGAAACGCCGCCTCGAACGCCTCGGCTATCGCGTCATCATCGAACCCAATGCCCCTGCCGTGTGACGACAGCAAGCCTGCGCTGCTATTTTCATGGCAGAGATTCTTGGCCGAGCCAACGGATCAAGCCGGACCCGTTCGCCACAGAGAGGCGAAGCACGCTGGTCTTGCCCGCGTAGGCAAAAATCGGCGAGGCGAGGAGCTCTCACACAAACCGTAGTTACGTCCGTACAATCAAGCAGATATGGCGTTATCCTCACGCAAAACGTACGGCGGGACCGGCGCCCGGCGGCTTCGTTTGGATATTCTTGACGGTCGCGCTCTCCAGCGGACCCATGAAGTCGGTTTTGGGCTTTGCGCTCCCTCCCGGTCGCCTCCTGTTCATCGGCCGAACAGGGGCGATAATCTCCCCTGCTCCGTCTTTCCCTTCCACACGAGCAAATTCGCTCAACCAAATGAAAGACAAGGGATTTGTGCGATCGCTCGAGAGCGGCGGGAAGCGATTTGCCCTGTTGGCAGGGAGTAACAGGCGGAATCTCGTTTTCCGCGAACGCGCGTCGCTTGTGGTGAAAGTGAAGAAATCTGCGTAGCGACAACGCTTCCGCCCGCCCCCTTCGCCGCGCAAAGCTTTTTCAGGGGTCGGATTCCGCGCGTCGACGGCGGGGTTTCGAGGCGGACCAGCCGCGCCAGCCTCGCGTCAGAACTTGCTACTGCGAGTGCATCGTCCGCACGTGCTCGGCGCCGGCCCGGGCGCGCTCCCTGCTCATGTTGCTGCGACGGCGCATTTCGCTGCGGTGGGACCCGGTCGGCCCGTGCGCCTGCGCGGGGTGATGCATCGACGTTGCTGTGCCCGGTTGGGTCGTCTGTGCGGCGGCAGGAAGCGGCGAGGAAGCGGTCGCCGCGCCGACGACGATCAATCCGACGAACCTGAGCATGGGCGTTCTCTCCGAAACGAAGGCAGCCATCATAGTACGGACCCGGCGCCAGAAAAAACGTGCGCACGCCAAAGGTCCCCTATTCTCATGCAAAAGCTCCCCGCTCCGCGAACAAAACTCCCCATCTCCGGACCGGCAGCGGCCGTCGCCCGACTGGCGGCGCGTGCAGCCCGTCCGCGACGGTTTTATCAACGCGGTGCAAGTCTATCCTTTTTCGGCGGCGCGCTTATCAGGTCTACACTGCCCCGGGGCCAAGTGACAGAGATCGTTGGCTCAGGTCCCGTCGCCGCGGGCGCCACCGTGCGCTGGATCATCGGCGACACCGAGAGCGGCGCGGGCGCAACGAAGCGCATCGACATCCTCGCCAACCCACGCGCCCCGACCTCATCGCCAACCTCGTCATTAACATCGATCGACGCACGTATCCGCTCGAGCTGCGCTCCACCGCCCCCAACGTACATGGCAAGACGGCCGCGCCTTCATCGGTCCATTCGTTGGGGTCGCTGAAGAAATCTGCCATGAAAATAGCTCTGAGGAATTGGCGTCGTGCGGCCGGCCCGTGATTTTCATCCATAATGGCGCGCCCGCGGGCGCTGGTTGGCTGCTTAGGGAGGACAACGGGCGTTCTGACGGAATGGCAGCGAGCTATCTTCGGCAGAAACCGACGAGGCTGCGCCACGATATCCGGGGGCGTCCGTTCAAATGTGTAGAATGCGCTCAGATTGGTCCGGGAACCACGCCTCAAAGCAAAAACGGTCCGGAGGAACCGCCTTCAAATTATTTAATTTCCTGAAGAAATTTGGAGCGGGCGAAGGGATTCGAACCCTCGACCCCAACCTTGGCAAGGTTGTGCTCTACCCCTGAGCTACACCCGCGTCCGTAACCGGCCTTAAGCCGACCGACGCGCTTATGGCGCATGGGCGGGAAGAATGCAACACCCGGATTTGGCCAGCCTTAACCCTCCGGAATGATAAATGACCGAGTGGGCGACTGACGGTCGAGCGGTCTTGTTCCGCACACGGAGGCTTGATTTGTCAGCCAGGTTTTCCCGTGTCATGCGGGGAGTTATGCGAGTCTACGCATGAACGAAGCATTCAAGCTCAACGTCGCCGAGCGGACTGCGCCTCCGGGAGGACCTGGTCCGAAGGCGCCGACGGCCCCTGACGTCGAGCCTCCCCCGCCGCGCCGCCGCCGCTCGCTCCTGCGGCGGATCGTGGTCGTCGTTGTGGTGGCCGCGGTCGCAGTGTTCGCGTGGCAGCGATTCGAGCGCACCGAGACGACAACCGGTGGGGGCGGCAAGTCCGGCCGATCCGGTCCGCCGCCGCAGACGGTGCGTGTCGCGCCGGTGACGCTCGGCGACATGCCGATCACCATCGACGCTCTGGGCACCGTGACGCCCTTCGAGACCGTGACCATCCGCACCCAGATCGCCGGCAAGCTGACGGACGTCGGCTTCACCGAGGGTCAGACCGTCAAGAAGGGCGACTTCCTCGCGCAGATCGATCCGCGACCCTATCAGGCGGCGCTCGCCCAGGCGCAGGGACAACTCGCCAAGGATCAGGCGCTGCTCGCGCAGGCGCAAAGCGATTTCTCCCGCTATGAAGCGCTGGCCAAACAGGACTCGATCTCCAAGCAGCAGGTCGCCGACCAGCAGGCGCTGGTGGCGCAGGACAAGGCCGCCATCGCCACCGACCAGGCGCAGGTGCAGACGGCGCAAATCAATCTCGACTATACCCATATCGTCTCGCCGATCACCGGCCGCGTCGGCCTGCGGCTCGTCGATCCGGGCAACTATCTGCAGCCCTCCGACGCCACCGGCATCGTCGTCATTACCCAGATCGATCCGATCAGCGTGGTCTTCTCGACGCCCGAGGACAACCTGCCGCGCATCGCGGCGCGGCTGAATTCGGGCGCGAAGCTCAAGGTGACGGTCTTCGACCGCGCCAACGTCAACGAGCTCGCGACCGGGACGCTGACAACCTACGACAGCCAGGTCGACGTCACCACCGGCACGATCAAGATGCGAGCTAGCTTCGACAACCCCAATGGCGTCCTGTTCCCGCAGCAGTTCGTCAACGTCCGGCTGCTCGTCGACACGCTGACCGGCGTTGCGCTCGCGCCGAACGCAGCCGTTCAGCTCGGGCCATCCGGCAACTTCGTATACGTATTGAATGACAACTCGACAGTCTCCAGGCGGGACATCGTTACCGGCGCGGCCAACAGCAGCGTGACGACGATCGCCAAGGGGCTCGCCGCCGGCGACCAGGTGGTGATCGACGGCGTCGACCGCCTGCGCGACGGCGCGAAGGTCACGCTGGCCGAGGATGCGACCGCGCAGGCATCCGACGGGCAGGGGCAGGACCAGGCTGGGCCTCGTCATTCTGGCGGCGGGGACGCGGGAGCCGTCGGCGACGCGCAGGGCCATCGCCATCGCCGTTGGCAGGGCGGCGGCGCGCCGGGCGGAGCGGCCCCGAACGGAGCGCCCGCTCAAGGCGCGGCGGCGCAATGAGCGGATAGGCCCGGAGGCGCGTTTCTGTTGAATCCGTCCCGTCTTTTCATCGACCGGCCCGTCGCGACCAGTCTGATGATGATCGCGATCCTGCTGATTGGGCTTGCGGCGTTTCGCTTCCTGCCGCTTTCGGCCCTGCCTGAGGTCGATTATCCGACCATCCAGGTTCAGACTTTCTATCCGGGCGCCAGTCCGGAGGTGATGACCTCGGCCGTGACCGCGCCGCTCGAGCGTCAGTTCGGCCAGATGGCGAGTCTGAGCCAGATGATGTCGCAGAGTTCGGCCGGCTCGTCGGTCATCACCCTGCGCTTCGGTCTCGATATCGGCCTCGACATCGCCGAGCAGGAGGTGCAGGCGGCCATCAATGCGGCCGGCAATTTGCTGCCTGCCGACCTGCCGGCCCCGCCGATCTATTCCAAGGTCAATCCCGCCGACGCCCCGATCCTGACGCTCGGCGTCGCATCCGCCACCATGCAGCTGACTGACGTCGAGGACCTCATCGAGAGCCGGCTCGCGCCGAAACTGTCGCAGCTTCCGGGCGTCGGACTGGTCTCGATCTCGGGGGGCCACCGGCCGGCGGTGCGCATCCACGCCAATCCGCTGGCGCTCGCCGCCTACGGGGTCAATCTCGACGATCTGCGCACGACCATCAGCAATCTCAACGTCAACACGCCCAAGGGCAATTTCGACGGCCCGGCGCAGGCCTCGACCATCAACGCCAACGACCAGATCCGCGACCCGAAGGACTATCTGAAATCGGTCGTCACCTACCGCAACGGCGCGCCGATCCTGCTCTCCGACGTGGCGACGGTGGAGATCGCCCCGGAAAACAGCCGCCTCTCCGCCTGGATGGACACCACTCCGGCGCTTATCGTCAACATCCAGCGTCAGCCCGGCGCGAACGTCATTCAGGTCGTCGACAGCATCAAGGCCGTGCTGCCGAGCTTGAGCGAGAGCCTCCCGGCGGGCGTGACCGTCAAGCCCCTGACCGATCGCACGACGACGATCCGCGCCTCCGTCCGCGACGTCGAGTTCGAGCTGACGCTCGCCGTCGGCCTCGTCGTGATGGTGATCTTCCTCTTCCTGCGCAACGTCCCGGCGACCATCATCCCGAGTCTCTCCGTCCCGCTCTCGCTCGTCGGCGCGCTCGCGATCATGTATCAGTTCGGCTTCAGCCTCGACAATCTGTCGCTAATGGCGCTGACGATCGCGACCGGTTTCGTCGTCGACGATGCGATCGTGGTGATCGAGAACATCGCGCGTTTTCTCGAAGCGGGCGACACCCCTTATGAGGCCGCGGTCAAAGGCTCGGCGCAGATCGGCTTCACCATCATCTCGCTGACCGTGTCGCTGATCGCCGTGCTGATCCCGCTCCTCTTCATGGGCGACGTGGTCGGGCGGCTTTTCCACGAATTCGCAATCACGCTCGCTGCCGCCATCGTCATCTCCGCCTTTGTTTCGCTGACCCTCGTGCCCATGCTTTGCGCCAAGCTCCTGCGCCCGACCGGCGGCAACGAAGCGAGCGGAGGCCGCTTGTTCCAGGCGCTGACGCGCTTCTATGCTTCGACCCTGCAGACCGTGCTGAACCACCAGACGATCACTCTCATCGTTGCGCTCGGCACCTTCCTCCTGACCGGCTACCTCTATGTGACGATCCCCAAGGGCTTCTTTCCGATTCAGGACACCGGCGTCATCCAGGGTGTGACTCAGGCGGCCGAGGACATATCCTTCGATCAGATGGCGGCGCATCAGCAGGCGCTTGCCCGCGCCATCCTCGCCGATCCGGACGTCGAAAGTCTTTCTTCTTTCATCGGCGTCGACGGCTCGAACATCACTCTTAACTCGGGCCGCTTTCTGATCAATTTGAAGCGACATTCCGAGCGCAAGGCGACCGCGAGCGAGATCATTCGGCGCCTGCAGCGGGAGACGGAGGGGGTCGCCGGCATCTCGCTCTTCATGCAGCCGGTGCAGGACCTCTCGATCGACACCGCGGTCAGCGCGACGCAGTACCAGTTCACCCTCGAGAACCAGGATCTGGCGACGCTGCAACGATGGACGCCAAGAGTTCTGGAGCGACTCGGCAGGATTCCCTCGATCGTCGATGTCGCCAGCGACCTG
This sequence comes from uncultured Alphaproteobacteria bacterium, assembly GCA_963820795.1. Taxonomy (GTDB): domain Bacteria; phylum Pseudomonadota; class Alphaproteobacteria; order Rhizobiales; family Beijerinckiaceae; genus Roseiarcus. The sequence continues at coordinate 180,708 of CAWGBJ010000015.1, read as the reverse complement.
CAGCCGAACGGGCGATCGGTCCTCGTCGACCTCGACCGCGCGGAGGCTGCGAGGTTCGGCGTCACGCCAGCGATCGTCGACAACGCGCTCTACGATGCCTACGGGCAGCGCATCATCTCGACGATCTTCACCCAAACCAACCAGTACCGCGTCATCCTCGACATTGACCCGAAGATGGCGCGCTCCCTCGAACTCGTTGAATTCTCTATATTTGCCCTCCGCGGCGTCGACCTCGGGTCAGACGCCGCTGAACTCTGTGGCGAATTTTGTCGTCAAGCCCTCGCCGCTGCAAATCTCGCACTTGAAGCAGTTTCCGGTGACGACGATTTCGTTCAACCTCGCGCAGGGCGCTTCGCTCGGCGGAGCGGAGGAAGCGATCAACGCGGCCTTAGCCGACATCGACTTGCCGGGGAGCTTCGCCGTCAGCTACCAGGGCGCGGCGCAGGCTTTCCAGTCGGCGCTGTCGAACGAAGTTTTCCTGCTCGGGGCAGCGATCGCGACGATGTATATCGTCCTCGGCGTGCTCTATGAGAGCTTCATCCACCCGATCACCATTCTGACGACGCTGCCGTCGGCCGGCATCGGCGCGCTCCTGACGCTGAACGCCGCGGGCGCCGGGCTCGACATCATCGGCGTCATCGGCATCGTGCTCCTGATCGGCATCGTCAAGAAGAACGCGATCATGATGATCGACTTCGCGCTCGAGGCCCAGCGCCAACAGGGCCTGCCGCCGCGCGAGGCGATCTATCAGGCCTGCCTCCTGCGCCTGCGACCCATTTTGATGACGACGGTCGCGGCGATCTTCGGCGCCTTGCCGCTGATGCTCGGCTCGGGCGTCGGCTCCGAACTCCGCCATCCGCTCGGCCTGGCGATCGTCGGCGGCCTCGCATTCAGCCAGGTGCTGACGCTCTACACGACGCCGGTCATCTATCTCTTCTTCGAGAGGCTCGGCGAGCGCTTTGGCCTGGGCGCGGTTCCCTCGACCTTGGCGGCGAAGCCCTCGTGAACAACCGCTTTTCGGAAGTCTTCATCCGGCGGCCGGTCGCGACGACTCTGCTGACAATCGGCGTGATCTTCGCCGGTCTTCTCGGCTACTCGCAGCTGCCGGTCTCACCGCTGCCCCAGATCGACTTCCCGATTGTGTCCGTTCGCGCCAGCATGCCGGGAGCGAGTCCAGACACGATGGCGACCGCGGTGGCGGCGCCGCTCGAGCGCCATCTCGGTCAGATCGCCGACGTCAACGAAATGACGTCGATGAGCACCCAGGGCTCGTCCTTCATCACGCTCCAGTTCGGCCTCGACCGCAACATCGACGGCGCGGCCAGGGACGTTCAGGCGGCGATCGTCGCCGCTCGCGCTGACCTGCCGACCAGCCTTCGGCAGAACCCGAGTTACCACAAGGTAAACCCCGCCGACGCTCCCATCATGGTCATCGCCATGACGTCGTCGACCCACACCGCGGGGCAGCTTTACGATCTCGCCTCCAACATCCTGCAGCAGCGCCTGTCGCAGCTGCCCGGGATCGGCGAAGTCGATGTCTCCGGCTCGGCGCTGCCGGCGGTCAGGGTCGAGATCAATCCGACGGCGATATTCCACTATGGCATCGGCCTCGAAGACATTCGCGCGGCGCTTGCTTCCGCCAACGCCAATAGCCCGAAGGGCGCGATCGAAGACGATAGTGCGCATTACCAGGTCTACGCCAACGACCAGGCGACCAAGGCCGCGCAGTATCGCGATCTCGTCATCGCCTATCGGAACGGCGCCGCGATCCGCCTATCCGACGTCGCGGAAGTCACCGACTCGGTCGAGGACCTGCGCAATGCGGGTCTCGTCAATGGCGAACCGGGCGTCGCCGTCGTACTGTCGCGCCAACCCGGAGCGAACATCATCGACGCCGTCGACAATGTGCGCGCGGAGCTCCCGCGGCTCGTCGCCGCCCTCCCTGGCGACATCAATCTGACGGTTGCAGTCGATCGGTCGAAGACGATCCGCCAGTCCCTGTTCGACACCGAGAAGACGCTCGTCATCGCCGTCCTGCTGGTGATCCTCGTGGTGTTCGCCTTCTTGAGGAGCGTGCGGGCGGCTGCGATCCCGAGCGTGGCGGTGCCGACCTCGATCATCGGTTCGTTCGGCGTGATGTACCTGCTCGGCTTCAGCCTGGACAACCTGTCGCTGATGGCGCTGACGATTTCGACCGGCTTCGTCGTAGACGACGCCATCGTCGTCCTGGAGAACATCTCGCGTTACCTCGAGCAGGGCATGCCTCGCATCGAGGCGGCGATCCGCGGCGCGAACGAGGTTGGCTTCACCGTGCTGTCGATCAGCCTGTCGCTGATCGCGGTCTTCGCGCCGCTGATCTTCTTCGGCGGGATCGTCGGGCGCCTGTTTAATGAATTCGCGCTGACGCTCTCGGTCGCGGTGATGATCTCGCTCGCCGTGTCGCTGACGACGACGCCGATGATGTGCGCATTCATTCTGCCGCGCGAACCCGTCACCCGCCACGGGCGGCTCTATCGCACCACGGAGCGCCTCTTCGACGCGATGCTCGCCTTCTATCGGAGGACTTTAAGGATCGCCTTGCGCAATCCCGGCGCGGTTCTCCTCTCACTCCTGGCGACGATCGGGCTCAATTACTACATGTTCCGCTACGAGATGACCTATGGTCTTTTTCCCGTGCAGGACACCGGGCTCATCATCGGCGCGATCCAGGGCGATCAGAGCATTTCGTTTCAGTCGATGCGGAAGAAGCTGCGGCAACTGCAGACGATCGTCGGCGACGATCCGGCGGTCGCCAGCGTGGTCGGGTTCACTGGCGGTCGGCAGACCAATTCCGGCTTTGTTTACGTATCCCTGAAGCCCTTCTCGGAGCGGAGGATCACGGCCGACGCGGTTGTGACGCGCCTACGCGGCAAGCTCGCCGAGGTGGCGGGCGCGCACCTCTTCATGATCGCGGTGTCCGATCTCAGGACCGGCGGCCGCCAGAGCAATGCTACCTATCAGTACACTTTGCTGTCCGACGATACGGCGGAACTGTACAAATGGGCGCCGAAGCTGACCGCCGCATTGATGGGAAGCGACATCGTCAAGGACGTCAACTCCGATCAGCAACAGGGCGGGCTCGAGACCGACGTGGTCATCGACCGCGACACGGCGATGCGGCTCGGACTTACCTTGAACGCGATCGACAACACGCTTTATGACGCCTTCGGCCAGCGGCAGGTCTCGACCATCTACAGCGCGCAGAACCAGTACCATGTCGTCATGGAGATCGCGCCGCAATACTGGCAGGACCCTCGGACGCTCAGTGAAATCTATGTCTCGACGTCCGGGGCCAACCCGACTGGCACGCAGCAGAGCGGCATTTCGGCCGGACTGTTCACGTCGTCGACCGGCGCGCAAAGCACTGCGGCGGCGATCGCGGCCGATTCAGCGCGCAACCTCGCCACCAACGCGCTCGCCGCGAGCGGCCACTCCGCCGCTTCGGCCGGGGCGGCCGTATCGACGTCGCCCGAGACGATGGTTCCGCTCTCCGCCTTCGCGAGATTTTCGCCGGGCCACACGCCGCTTAGCGTCAACCATCAGGGGCTGTTCGCCGCCTCTACGATCTCGTTCAATCTGGCCGAAGGCCATGCCCTGAGCGAAGCAAAGACCGAGATCGAAAACGCGATCCAGCGGATCGACATGCCCACTTCGGTGCATGGCGCCTTCGCCGGAACCGCCGCCACGTTCCAGCAGTCGCAGTCGAACATGCCGCTCCTGTTCGGCGCCGCGCTCGTCACCATCTACATCGTGCTCGGCATTCTCTATGAAAGCCTCATCCATCCGATCACCATCCTATCGACCCTGTTCTCGGCCAGCGTCGGCGCGGCGCTGGCGCTCTGGCTCTTCGACACCCAGTTCACCGTGATCGCGGCGATCGGCGTTTTGCTGCTCATTGGCATTGTCAAAAAGAATGCGATCATGATGGTCGACTTCGCCCTCGAAGCGGAGGGGGACGGGCTCGACACCAGCGCCGCGATCGAGCGCGCTTGCCTTTTGCGCTTCCGCCCCATCATGATGACGACCTGCGCGGCGCTTTTCGGAGCGCTGCCGCTTGCCTTTGGAACAGGAGAAGGGTCTGAGCTGCGTCATCCCCTCGGCATCACGATTGTCGGCGGGCTGATCGTCAGTCAGGTCCTCACGCTATACACGACGCCGGTGGTTTTCATTTATCTCGATTCATTCGGAAAGTGGCTGGGGCGGCTGTGGAGTCGATATTATCTGCGGGTGAACCCGACGCCGCTTCCGCGTGCGCCCTGACGCTCACGGGGGCCACGATCGTGCTTGCCGCGACCCTTTCGGGTTGCGCGGCGGTCGGTCCGAACTTCGAGCGGCCGGCTGCGATCGTCTCGCTCCAGTACAAGGAGATCGCTGGCTGGAAGATCGCATCGCCCCGCCCGAGCGAGCCCAAGGGCGACTGGTGGAGCGTCTTTGACGACGCGGAGCTCAGCAGGCTCGAGAGCGCCGTCGTCGTGTCCAATCAGACGGTCCTGGCGGACGAGGCGAACTATCGCGAGGCGCTCGCGCTCATCAATGAGGCGCGCGCCGGCCTCTACCCGACGATCAATGGCACGGCGTCCGCGACCCGGAGCTCGCCGGGAACGACGCTCTTCACCGCCGAGGGAACGGGCTTGTGGACGCTCGACGTCTGGGGTCTGGTCAGACGGGAGATCGAGGCGCAGCAGGCCGGCGCCCAAGGAGTTGCAGCCAATCTGGCCAACGCGTTGCTTGCGGCCCAGTCCCAGCTCGCGACCGCTTATGTGACTTTAAGGCAGGCCGACGCCCTCGAAACGTTGCTGACGCGGACGGTCGTCGATTACAAACACTCGCTCCAGATCACGCAGAACCAGTACAATGCCGGCACCGCCGCGAAATCGGACGTGATCACCGCCCAAACGCAGGTGCTGAACGCTCAGGCTTCGCTGATCGCCGCCGGCGTGTCGCGCGCGCAGAGTGAACACGCCATTGCCGTGTTGATGGGGCGACCGCCTGCGGAGCTCTCGATCCCGCACGGCGCCCTTTCGACCGCTGTTCCGTCGATCCCCGTCAGGCTGCCCTCCTCACTGCTGGAGCGGAGGCCCGATGTCGCGTCCGCGGAAGAGACGATGCGCGAGGCCAACGCGCAGATCGGCGTCGCCTTCGCGGGCTATTTTCCGAGCTTCTCCCTATCGGGCTCATTCGGCTATTCGGGCAATCCCTTCGGCGCCTCGCAATTCGGCCCGACGAATCCCGTGTGGTCGATTGGCGCTTCGCTCGCCCAGCCTCTCTTTAACGGCGGCCTCACCGGAGCGCAGGTCGAGGCTGCGCGCGCGACCTATAAGTCCGATGTCGCGATCTATCGTCAGACGGTGCTGACGGCAATCCAGCAGGTCGAAGACAATCTTGCCGGAATTCGCATCCTTTCGCGCGAGGCGAAAGTGCAGACGGAAAACGTGCGTATCTCCCGTCAGGCTACGCAAATCGCGCTCAACGAATACCAGGCCGGAACGCAGGCCTACACCACCGTCGTCACCGCCGAGGAACAACAACTCGCGGTGGAGGAGTTGCTGCTCTCGACGCAGGCGCAGATCCAGACCGACGCGGTCAACCTGATTGTTGCGCTCGGCGGCGGCTGGACGCAGTCGAAGCTGCCGGACGCGGCGGCGGATTCGGCGCCGCCGCCGCCCGCCCCGCCGCCGCCGATCACGCCGCCCGCCGCGCGGCTCTCAGAGTGAGAGGGCGTAGCGGCGCGCGGTGTCGAAGGCGAGGCGGGCGTCCTCGATCCGGATCGGCCCGCTGTTGGCGGCGCGGGCGCTCTTGACCGCGTTGACAAGCCGGTCCGGACCGTCGATGTCGACGAGCTCGCCTGATCCGGCGGAAAGCCGGTTGCGCATCGCAGCGAGCGCTTCGTCGTCGGCGAAGGCCACGGCCTGCATCAACGCCATCACAGGCCGGGGCGCGTTCGAGCAGCGCGCCAGGCGGTAGGCGTTGAGGAATCGCTTGGCGCCGCGAGGGGAATGGGCGGCCAGCGGCGCCAGCGCGGTGAGGAGCGCCGCCTCCGCGCTGGTCAGAGGCTCGGCGAGCGCAAGCGCAGGCTTCGCCTCCACCGGCGCCGCGTGTCCGTCCGTCGAGAGGAGACGCGCGACCAGACGTTCGCCATCCGCGCTGACCCGGCCCGGCAGATTGACCACGACCTGCAGCCATTTTTCGAGGCGACGGCGGGCCTCCTGGGGACCGCCGAGCGGACCGACCACTCGCGCCGGATCGAGGCTCATGACACCGACCGCGCCGCCGACGATCACGCTCCGCGCCGCATCGATCCACCGGATCGCAGCTTCCGGGGGCAGGGCGTCGAGATTGTCAATCGCAAACACCAGCCGGTCGGGCGCATCCCCCGCTTGGCCGGCGCGTTCGCCCAGGGCAGCAAGAAAGGCGCGCGCCTCCCAAGCCGGACCCCGGTTCGTCTCGAGGAAATCGGGGCCGGCCGGATGGGTCTTGGTCTTGCCGCCGGCGCGACGAGCGGCCGCTTCGGCGTGCTTGGCGGCCGCGTCGGCGTCGGCGGACAGGGCTGCAACCCGCTGGCTCAGGCGTGCGCCCCGCGTCTCGAGATCCCGCCGCCGGTCGCGAACGTCCTGATTGAGCAGTTGCGTCCCGCGCAGCAACAGGCTCGAAAAGCTGACGGCGCGCCAAAGGTTCAAGGCCAGCGCCAAGGCGGCGAGCACATAAAAAATCTTCGCTGCGGTTTCCAGGCCGCTTGCATGCGCCCTGATCGCATCGGCGGCCGAGGCGAACTGCGGCGTGATCGCGCTCAGAGCCCACTCGCTATGCAACAGCTGGGCGGCAAGACCCAGCAGGAACGCCACGACCGCCCAGGCGAGCAGACGCCTTTGCCCGCGGTAAGCCCAGATCGACCGCAGCGCGACGCCGACGCGCCCGCCTGCGCCCATGCTCGCCATGTCGCGCACGAGGTCGCGGTAGCTGACGGCGGCGTCCGATCCGGCGAGCTCGAAGCGGCGCAGCCGGGTTTCGATCGTCCCGCGCCGCGCCCGGGCGAAAACGTCGACCCGGGAGCCCGGCGTTTCGTAGAGGAGGGCATCGGCGAGGCGGGCGCCGCGAGCCTCGATTTCGTCGCGCCGCGTCCGCTCGGCCTCGAGCTTGCGGACGATTTCGTCGTGGCGGTCGGAGGCGGCCTTGGCGGCTCGCAGCGGATCGCCGCCGGCATGCGCCGACTCGTCGAGCAGCGCCGAATAGTCGACGCCGCCGGGTTCGCGATCGAGCGCCGCATAGGCCGCGCTCGCAAGCGCGACCGGCGCCTCGGCGCCGTCGGCCGCGTCGACGCGCGCGACGACGACCTTCGACAGAGCCCCGGCCGATCCGGCGAAGCTTTCGATCGCCTGGACGAGCCGGTTCAGGGCGAATGTCTTGCCGGCACCGCCGGGCCCCGCGATCGCGGCAAGAAAGGGCGTCTGGACCTGCGGAGTGACGCAGAGTTGGGCGAGCGGCTGGACGAGGACCGCCGCGCCGAGCACATCGACCGCGTCGGCCGCGTCGGAAAGAAACACCGGCCCTACCGAAAGGGAGGCGGGCGGGGGCGCGAACGTCTCGGCGGGCGTGGGGGCGTCGGGCGAGGCTGCCGCCGCGGGAGCAGCCGATGGCTTCTCTCCCGGGCCGCCACCGAGCAGACGAATTCTCGCTTTGGCGCTGATCTCGGACAATCCATTCTCCTCAACGTGATTTACGCCAGGGACCAGGGGGACCCAATGCGCTGTCCCTTCGACTTCGCGGCGCAGTTACGCGCGTGAAGTCGGCTCGAAGTCAAGCCGCGGGCGACGACATCGCAACGGGCCTACCCGACGGAGGCGAAAAGCACAGGTTCGGTCGAGATTTATCAAACCCGGTCATGGAACTTCAAAGCGCCTCGGCGAACATATCGCCCAGCGGCGGGACGGATCGGTCCCCGACAAAGGCCCTTGGGCCTTGCGCGCGATGTCAGGCGCGTGAACGGCGAGCCGCATGTCCCACGTCCTCGATCGAGTTCACCGAATCGATCCGCACCGACATTTGCGCGCTCTGGGTGACGGCCGGCCATCCGCCCGATCCCATTTGACGACCCGCGGCCCAAATCCCCCGCCTCCGGGGCCGCGCGCGGGCCGCGCCTTGCCTACCCCCAAGGCGCGGCCCATCATTCGCATGGACCGTCGTATCCGTGATAAGGCCGCGCCGAGCGCCTTCACCCGGAGATCCCGTTCCCATGCCCGCCTTCGCCTCGCCAACGCCTGAAGCGATCCCGATCTGGTTCGTCAGCGCGGAAAGCTGGGAGACGGTCAAGGCTTCGATCGGCGGCTCGTCCGCGGCATTCGCCGAGCGCTGCGGCTTCAGGCCCAAGACCGGCAGGCTGCAGCTCGTTCCCGGCGCGGCCGGCGCGCTTGGCGGCGTCCTCTTCGGCATCGACGCGCCCGAGCGCGATCCGCTCGCAGCCGGCAAGCTCGCCACCGGACTGCCCGAAGGCGTCTATCGCTTCGCCAATGAGCCGCCCGACGCCGGCCTCGCGGCGCTCGGCTTCCTGCTCGGCCTCTACCGCTACGACCGCTTCAAGGCCGACGAATCCCCCAGGCCGCGGCTCGTCGCGCCGGACGGCGTCGACGCGGCGCGGATCGAGCGGATCGCCGCGGCGATCTCGTTCGGCCGCGACCTTGTCAATGCGCCGGCGAATGTGCTCGGCCCCAATGCGCTCGAGCGGGAGGCAGTGCGGCTCGCCGAGGGCTTCGGCGCGAGGGTCAATGTCATCCGGTCGGACGATCTCCTCAAGGCCAACCTGCCGCTCGTCTACGCCGTGGGCCGGGCGGCGCTCGAACTGCCGCGGCTGGTCGATTTCGCCTGGGGGCGGGAGGGCGCGCCGACCGTGACGCTCGTCGGCAAGGGCGTGACCTTCGACACGGGCGGCCTCGACATCAAGCCGGCCGCCGGCATGGAACTGATGAAGAAGGACATGGGCGGCGCGGCGACGGCGCTGACGCTCGCGCGCCTCGTCATGGAAGCCGGGCTCGACCTGCGCCTCAGGGTGGTGATCCCGATCGTCGAGAACGCCATCTCGGCCCCGGCGATGCGGCCGGGCGACGTCATTGTCAGCCGTAAGGGGCTCGCGGTCGAGATTGGCAACACCGACGCCGAAGGGCGGCTCATCCTCGCCGACGCGCTCGCGCTCGCGGATGAGGACGCGCCCGACCTCATGCTCGATTTCGCCACGCTGACCGGCGCCGCCCGCGTCGCGCTGGGGCCCGACCTGCCGCCGTTCTACACCGACGACGAGGCGCTCGCCGCCGCGATCGCCGCGCACGCCGAGCGGGCGCGCGATCCGCTCTGGCGCCTGCCGCTCTGGCGCCCCTACGACGCGATGATCGACGGCACGGTCGGCGACGTCAGCAATTCGGGAACCGGCGCCGGCATGGCGGGCTCGATCACGGCGGCGCTCTTTCTCAGGCGCTTCGTCGAGAAGGCGCGATCCTGGGCGCATTTCGACGTCTACGCCTGGAACCCGAAGGCGCGCGCCTACGGGCCGGCCGGCGGGGAAATCCAGGCTGCGCGGGCGCTGTTCGACCTGCTCTCCGAGCGGTATCAAAAGCGGTGAGGACGGGGCGACAGTCCCCGGCGCCGACCATGCGATTTCAGGGACTTGAGCCGCAAAAGTTGTCACTCTTCGCGGCTCATGTTGGCTGACAGGCGCTTGGCCCCAAGCGATCGCGGGTGACCCAACTTGTCCCCTGTCGATAGCGAATTAACTTGTCCCCTTGCGCCTGTTGCCTCGTTGCGTTACATGTAACATTTGTAACCCAAAAGGGTCAAGGTCATAGCGTCTTCGACGGTGGCAAGGGTTCGCAAGCGGCGCGCTGCGCTTCGCGAGGCCGGCTTGAGGCCGGTGCAGATCTGGGTTCCCGACACCCGGCGTCCGGGCTTTGCCGAGGAATGCCGCCGACAGTCCAGGCTAGTAGCGGCCTCGGACCGCGGCGATCAGGATCTGGAGGCTTTCCTTGATGCGGCGCTCAGGGACATCGAGGGCTGGAGCGATCCTTGAGGCGCGGCGATCTGGCCACGGTCGCTGTTCAGGGCGATTTCGGCAAGCCGCGCCCGGCGTTGATCATTCAATCGGACGCCTTTGCCGACCACGCAACCGTCACGGTGCTGTTGGTGTCCAGCGCCCTCGTTGATGCGCCGCTTTTGCGCCTGACTGTCCAGCCGGACGCCGCGAATGGCCTTCGCAGCCCCTCGCAGGTCATGATCGACAAGGCGATGACTGTCATGCGGACGAAGATCGGCGAGAGCTTTGGCCGGCTGGATCGCGATTCCATGGTCGAGGTCGAACGGCGGCTCGCCGTGTTTCTGGGGATCGCGAAATAGGCGCCGTCTCGCGCCGCCCCGCTATTTCTGCATAGGCAGATTCATCATATTGCCCGGGACCATCATGTTCGTGTTGAGATGATACATAATCCAGAGCGAGCCAGCGATGACGAGGCCGACGATCAGCGCGCCGAAAGCGAGGGCGAGCGCGTTGTTGGTGTTGTCGGGTCCGGTGGTGATGTGCAGGAAGAACACGAGATGGACGCCCATTTGCGCGACGGCGAGCGCAGCCAGCGCCATCGGCACGCCCGGATCAAAGATGAGGCTCGTGCCGCTCGCGACCCAGAACGAGCCGACGGTGAGAAATGCGGCCAGCGCCAGGCCAATCAGATAGTTTCTGACGCCTTCGGCAACGCCGTGCTCGCCGATATCACCCTCGCCCGGCGCGCTGTCGTGGATTTCGTGCTCGCTCATCGGGTGAGCTCCAGGAGATAGACGTTGGTGAATATGCCGACCCAGATGATGTCCAGCGCGTGCCAGAACAGGGCGAAGCACAGGCTGCGGCGCATGATGCTCGGCCTGAACCCCTTGGTGAAGAACTGCGCCATCATCGTGCCGAGCCAGAGCAGACCGACCGTGACATGCAGGCCGTGGCAGCCCACCAGGGCGAAAAACGCCGAGAGGAAGGCGCTGCGGGTGGGGCCGGCGCCTTCCGCAATCATCTTGGCGAACTCATTGACCTCGAGAACGAGGAAGCAGAGCCCGAGCAGGCCCGTGATGACGAAGGCGGCCTGAGTCCACAGCATGTTGCGGGCATTGCTGGCGATCGTCGCCAGGCCGGCAGCGAAGCTCGACAGCAGCAGAACCGCGGTCTCCGCCGCCACGACCTTCGGGTTGAAGAGCTCGTGCGGCCCGGGGCCTCCCGCGGTCGCGTGCGAGAGGACCGCATAGGTGGCGTAGAAGGCGGAGAACATGACGAAATCCGACAGAAGGAAGACCCAGAAGCCGTAGCCCGTGATGATGCGCTTCGACGCGGGGCCCCCATACCCGCTTCTGAGGTCGCGGATGCCTAACCCGACCCGGTCCTCTTTCTCCGCGACCCTGACCGGGTGAATGCCCGGCTCCCGCCCCGCCACCAGGTCCTCCCGCGCCTCGCGCCGGAGCGTGTCGACCCGAACGACCTCCTCGACCGGCAGCTCGTACTCTTGCTTGTCCCGCCAGGCGAAGACGACGAAGGTGGCGAAGGCGCCGGCAATGCCCACTCCCGCCATCCACCAGATATGCCAGATCAGGGCGAACCCGGTGACGACGGCGAAGAAGGCCGTCACAAAGCCGGTCGGGCTGTTGTGCGGCATCTCGATCGCCTCGTAATGCGGGAGAGGCGAGAGCCGCGCGCGTGCGATCGCTCGCTGCTTGAGGTCCCAATACGCCTCTTCGCCGGTCACGTTCGGCATTGCTGCGAAGTTGAAAACCGGCGGCGGCGAAGCCGTCATCCATTCGAGCGAGCGCCCATCCCACGGGTCTCCGGTGCGGTCGCGCAGGCGACGTGATTGCGGATGCTGACCGCAAGCTGGGCGATCTGGCAGCCGATGCCGCATAGCACCAGCGCCGCGCCGCCCGCCGCCACGATCAGCCACGGACGCCACTCCGCCACGTCGTAGTGTTGCATGCGTCTCGTCATGCCCTCGAGACCGAGGACATAGAGCGGCATGAAGGCGACATAGAAACCGACGACCCAGAACCAGAAGGCCGCGGTCCCATAACGCTCCTCGAGCCTGAAGCCGAACGCCTTGGGGAACCAGAAAGTATAGCCGGCGAAGGCGCCGAACAGCACGCCGCCGATGATGACGTTGTGGAAGTGCGCGATCAGAAAAAGCGAATTGTGCAGGACGAAATCCGCCGGCGGAATCGCCAAGAGCACGCCCGTCACCCCGCCCAGCACGAACGTGATCATGAAGGCGATCGCCCACATCAGGGGCAGCTCAAAGCGCAACCGGCCGCCCCACATGGTGAACAGCCAGTTGAAGATTTTCACGCCCGTAGGCACGGCGATGATCATCGACATGATGCCGAAAAAGCCGTTGACGTCCGCGCCGGCTCCCATGGTGAAGAAATGATGCAGCCAGACCGAGAAGGAGAGAACGCAGATCGCCATGGTGGCGATGACCATCGAGCGGTAGCCGAACAGCGGCTTGCCGGCGAAGGTGGAGACAACCTCGGAAAACACGCCGAAGGCCGGCAGGATCAGGATGTAGACCTCGGGATGCCCCCACGTCCAAAACAGATTGACGTACATCATGGGATTGCCGCCCATGTCGGTGGAGAAAAAGTGGAACCCAAGGTAGCGATCGAGCAGCAGCATCGCGAAAGTCGCGGTCAGGATCGGGAAGGCCGCGACGATCAGCAGGTTCGAGGCGAGCGCGGTCCAGCAGAACATGGGCATTCGCATCAAGCTCATGCCCGGGGCGCGAATCTTGAGGATGGTGGTGACGAAATTGACGCCGGTGAGCAGCGTGCCGATGCCCGAAATCTGCAGCGCCCAGAGGTAATAGTCGACCCCGACGCCGGGCAAAAACTTGAGCTCCGAAAGCGGCGGATAGCCCATCCATCCGGCCTGGGAAAATTCGCCGATGAAGAGCGAAACGTTGACCAGCAGCACGCCGGAAGCCGTCAGCCATAAGCTCACCGAATTGAAGGTCGGAAAGGCGACGTCCCGCACGCCGAGCTGCAGCGGCACGGCGAAATTCATCAGTCCGATCATGAACGGCATCGCCACGAAAAAGATCATGATCGTGCCGTGCGCGGAGAAGATCTGGTTGTAGTGATCCGGCGGCAGGTAGCCGCCGGAATCGAAGGCGAGCGCCTGCTGCGAACGCATCATGATCGCGTCGGCGAAGCCGCGGATCAGCATCACCATGGCGATGAGGCAGTACATGACGCCGATCCGCTTGTGATCGACGGATGTGATCCACTCGCTCCAGAGATAGGGCCAGTAGCCCTTGACCGTTATCCAGGCGAGCACCGCAAGGATGGCCAGGACCATCACAATGGACACGCCGAACGGAATCGGCTGATCGAAGGGGATCGCCGACCAGGTGAGCTTGCCGAGCATCAGCGTTCCCCCTGCGGCGTCACCCCCACGCCGACCGCCCCGGCCTCGTACGCCGCCGCGGGCGCCTGGGGCGCCGTCCCGTTGACGATGGCGTTGAACAGCCCGGGCTCGAAGGCGCGATAGGTGACCGGTTTCACGTTCTCGCTGGGTTTGACGAGCTCGGCGTAGTGTTCGCGGTCGAGCGTCTCGCCGGCCGATTTGGCGTCGGCGATCCATTTCGCGTAATCCGCGGCGGGCAAGGCGTGCACGTCGAAGTGCATGCCGGAGAAGCCTGCGCCGCTGAAATTCGCCGAGAAGCCTCTATAGGTTCCCGGCTCGTCGGCCTGCAGATGGAGCTGCGAGCTCATCTGCGCCATCGAATAGATCTGGCTGCCGAGCTGGGGCACGAAGAAGCTGTTCATGACCCCGCTCGAGGTCAGCCAGAAATGCACCGGCGCGCCGACGGGAATCGCTAGAACGTTCACGGTCGCGACGCCCTCGTCCGGGTAAAGGAACAGCCACTTCCAATCGAGCGACACGGCCTGGATCTCGACCGGCCTGGTCGTTCCGGGGAGCGGCCGGAACGGGTCGAGAGCATACGACCCGAACCAGGCGATGCCGCCGAGGAAGGTGATGACGAGCGCCGGTATGGCCCAGACGATCAATTCCAGGTGGCCGGAGAATTCCCAATCGGGCCAATAGAAGGCGCGTGCGTTCGCGCGCCGGAACCACCAGGCGAAGGCGGCCGTGGCGAGAATCACCGGCACGGCGATCGCCATCATGATGGTCAGGGAATCGAACAGGATCAGCCGTATGGCGGCGCCGACAGGGCCTCGCGGATCAAGGACGCCGCCGCCACAGCCGGCAAGCGGGACTGCGACGATCGCCGCGGCGAACCGCGCCGACCAGCGTCGCAGCCAGCTCGGCGCCCAGTCAGGTTTCTGGCGATGGCGACATTCGGACTGCCCGCACAGCATCGTCGCCGCTCCGTGACAGAGGAATTGTGTCAGAAGAGGCGATCACTATGACGCACTTGCGGCGAATTGGGAATATCTCGCGGGGGCGGGTCAGCGGGGCCTGAGCTCGGCGATGAGGTCATTGGCGGTCTTCGCCATCGCCAACCCGGCGTTGAAGTCGAAGGCGTTGATCGCGACCATGACGCCGATGTTCCGCGCCGGCGCGAAGGCGACATAGGAGAAGACGCCCTGCAGCCCGCCGGCTTTCTGCAGGATGAGCGGCCGGTCGCCTTCCGGCGCCATGATCACCCAGGCGAGGCCCATCGCGTCCATGTGGCCCGATTCGTCCATGCCGAAGACGGAGTTGAGCCCGTCGCGCCAGAGATAGGCCGCGTGGTCGATCAGCCGTTCGGCGGCGCGCTCGCTGGAAAAGCGGTCGAGATGCCATTTCAGCCAGCGCAGGAGATCGCGCGGGCTCGAGTAGAGCCCGCCGGAGCCGACGATCACCGGGCCGGTCGGGACATGCGGCATCGCCGACCCGTCGATCCAGTGGCCCTGCATCAGGCGCTGCGCCTGATCCGGCGATGGGGCGAAGGTCGTGTCCTCGAGGCCCAAGGGCTTCAGCACACGCTCGGCGATAAGCTCGGGATAGGGCTTGCGCGCCGCAGCGGAAAGCGCGGCGGCGAGCAGGTCGAAGCCGAAGTTGGAATAGAGAATCGAGGCGCCGGGCGTGTAGAGGAGTGGATTGGCCTTCAGCCAGCCTTCGAAGGCTTTGGCGGTGATGTTGACGAAGGGATTGTCCGGCGGGCCCGCTTCGTGCGGGACTTCGCGCGGCAGCCCGGCCGAATGGGTCGCGAGATCGATGAGCCGGATCGGCCGCCCGCCCTCCGACAGCGGCGCGATGAATTCGGGGACATACTTGGTCAGCGGGTCGGCCAGGCTGACGACGCCGTCCGCGGCGAGGCTCGCGAGAACCTGGCCGGTGAAGGCCTTGGTGACCGAGCCGATGCGGAAGAGCGTATTGCCGTCCGGCTCGGCGCTCGTGCCGTCGGCGCTTCGGCCGAAGCCCTGGATCGACGTTTCCCCGTTACGGACGACGCCGACGACCAGCGCCGGCGTCTTGACCGCGAGAAACAACACCTGCCCGGCGAACCCGACCGCCTCGTCGAGCTCGGCCTGACCGGCGCGCGCCGCGAGCGGCCAGGGGAGAGCCATGCCGGCGAGAAGGGCGAGAGCGTCGCGTCGGCGCATCAGAAGGTCCCCGCGTGTCTTGACGGTGCTTAGCATGGCGCGGTCGGCGGGCAATCGGAGAGCGCGCTGAAAAGGTCAATTGCTGCTGCCCGCCGAATGACCTTACAGCAAGACAGGAAATCGAGGCGCCGGCATCGACTCAGACGATGGCGCCAAACAAAGCGCCGGCGCCGGCCGTGACGCCCATCGCCAGCGCGCCCCAGAAGGCGACGCGCAGGGCGCCGGGCGCGAGACGCGCGCCGCCCGCCCGCGCCGCCAGCGCTCCGAAACACGCAAGCACGATAAGCGATGCCGCCGGGACGGCGTAGAGGCGGGTCGCTTCCGGGGCCAGCGCAGTCACGATCAGCGGCATGGCCGCGCCAAACATGAAACTCGCGGCCGACGCCAGCGCGGCCTGGATCGGGCGGGCTTCGAGCGTCGGCGTGATGCCGAGTTCGTCGCGGGCATGGGCGCCGAGAGCGTCGTGGGCCATCAGCTGGTCGGCGACCGTCTTTGCGAGCGCGGGATCGAGGCCGCGGCCGACGTAGATCGCTGCCAGTTCCTCGTGCTCGCCTTTGTCGTCGGTTCGGAGTTCCCTGCGTTCGAGCGCGAGGTCGGCATCCTCGGTGTCCTTCTGCGAATGCACCGACACATACTCGCCCGCCGCCATCGACATTGCGCCCGCGACAAGCGAGGCGAACCCGGCGATCAGGACGTTGCTGCGGCTGCCATGCGCCGCCGCGACGCCCAAAACCAGGCTTGCGGTCGACAGGAGCCCGTCGTTCGCGCCCAGCACCGCCGCGCGCAACCACCCAGTCCGTCCCGCGCGGTGTCGTTCGGTCTGCCGAGCCCGCATGTTCCGCCTCGCACCGTGAACGCGACTCGCCGCCTCAAAAAGAGGAATAGGGCCGCGGACTCAAGTCGCGACCGCCGCGACCGCAGGCAGACGCCTCTGCCGACGCCAGAAGAGCCAGCTGACGACCGCGAAATTGACCCCGTTCCAGAGGACCCCGTTGAGGAACGCCATGCGATAGGAGCTGGTGAGATCGAAGATCAGCCCGGAGGCGTAGCCGCCGAACGCCATGCCGAAGATCGTCGCCGACACGACGAGGCCGATCACCGCGCCCGCCTGGCGCGGCGGCAGGAGCTCGCGGCAGATGACCGCGTACATAGGGACGATGCCGCCCTGGAACAGGCCGAAAATGCCCGAGACCACGAACAGCGACGTCAGCCCGTCGAACCAGAGATAGAGCAGGAGCGCGACGCCTTGCATGAAGGAGCCGATCAACAGCGTCGGCACGCCGCCGATCGTGTCGGACACGAAGCCGGAGCCGATGCGCGAGACGATGCCGAGCGTCAGCATCAGCGAAAGCATGTCCGCGCCGCGCGCCACGCCATAGCCGAGATCGCCGCAATAGGCGACGATATGCACCTGCGGCATCGACATCGCGACGCAGCAGGAAAATCCCGCCAGAATCAGCAGCGCCAACAAGAAGCGCGGCGAAATGCCGACGTCCGCTTGCGCCGCCCTCGTCGCCGCCTCGGCGCGAGCCATGATCGAGGCGGCCGGGCGGCGGCGCATCATCAGCGAGAGCGGCGCGACCGTCGCCACGATGATGAGGCCGATGCCGGCATAGGTCGCGCGCCAGCCGATCATCGGCATCGCGACATTCATCAAGAGCGGCCAGATGGCGCCCGCCAGATAGTTGCCGGACGCCACGACGACGACGGCGAACCCGCGCCGCCTGACGAACCAGTGGGAAATGTCCGCCATCATCGGCCCGAAGCCGGTCCCCGTGCCGATCCCGATCAGCACGTGGGCGGCAGAGAACACAACGAGGTTCGGCGCGTAGCCGGCGCCGACAAAGCCGAGGCCGAGGATGGCGGACGAGAGCGCCAGCGGCGTTGCGAAGCCGCGCCGGTCAGCCATCCGTCCCCAGACGATCGTTCCGAGGGCGAGGCCGCACATCATCAAAGTATAGGGCAGCGAGGCCGCCGCACGGTCGACCGCGAAGGCGCGCTGCGCCTGCGGCAGAACGACGATCACCGCCCACATGCCAGCGCCGACCAGCGTCCCGATCGAAAGGGAAAGCGCCAGGCGGGCGAGGGCGTAAGGACCGTCCGGCGCATACCGGCCGGCGTCGTCGTGGGATGCGATCCGGACCATCGCCGGACCTTAGCGACCCGTCGCCGCGCTGGATAGATGGTCAAGCCGTCGGGGGCGTGGCGCTGCTCAGCGGGCCCAAGCGAATGACGGCGCGTTCGCGACTCAATCCGGCTTGACGGGCGGGGCGCGCGCGTCAAATCTGCTCCGGTCGAAAGCGCACTCCTCATGTATTCGGTCAAGCCGCTCATATTCATCAGCTACGCTCACGCCGACGAGCCGGCCCGCCGACAGCCGCGGCAAGATCCACTGGCTGACCTTCGTCATGAAATATCTGCGGCCGGCGGTAAAGGGCCGCAAATTCGAAGTTTGGATGGACCGGCTGATGCCGGGGGGCGCGGACTGGAACCCGGAGATCGAGGCGAAGATCCGCGCCTGCGACATCTTCGTCCTCCTGGTGTCCGCCCATTCGACCGGTTCGGACTATATCCTCGACAAGGAAGTCCCGATCATTCGCGAGCGGCAGCGGAACGGCGACGAGTCGCCCTCAATCGTTTGACCGTCGGCCGCGCCCATCTCGCCCTGGCGTTGGCGAGCGTGCCGAGGGGGCCCTCGCCTAGGTCGCCGAGCGACGACGCGCGAGTGGCGGCCGCCAGCCTCGATGAGTCCGTCGAAAGCCTGCGCGCTGCCGAGCGAAACGAACATATCTCCGGCGGCCTGCTTGCCCGCGCCGATTTCCGCCGCGCCATCGGCGACTGGGATGGCGCCGCACGCGACCTCGACGAAGCTCAGGAGATCGCCGAGCCCGGGCCGATGCGGCTTTATCTCTGCGATTGCGCGCTCGAGCGCGCGCGGCTCGCGCTGGCGCGGCGTGAAGCCTTCGCTCCGCTCAACGGTCTCGTCGAGCCGAGCCCCGCCGCCTGCTCTGCTTGACGCGGCCGAGGCCGCGCGCCTTCTTATGGAAGCGCGCAAAGAGCTCGACGCGGCGCGGAAGCTCATCGCGGATTGCGGCTATCATCGGCGCGACGCGGAGCTCGCCGAGCTCGACGACGTTGTCGCCGGCAGACGTCGCTTCGCCGATCTGCCGCCGCGGGTTTGAGGTCGATCGACCCAGGCTCGGTTGCGCTCCTCCTTCTTCGCGAAGCGGGGAAGGTGGCGCGAAGCGCCGGATGGGGTGTGGAAAGCAAGGATATCTCGACGCAGGTTCGCGGCGACGGTCGTGCAGTCCGCTTGCGTTCGTCGGGCCATACCCCGTCCGGGCCATAGCCCGTCAAAGCGGCGTCTTCGACGCCCGCCACCTTCCCCAGCAAGCCGGGGAAGGATAGCGCCTGGTTTTGGAGATGGGTGAATATGGTAGGCTGTGACCCAGGGGGTCGCTCGCGATGAAGGGTCCGGGTCGAACTCGCTGCAGCCCGGAGAGCATCCGCATGGACATCGGCGTCATCGGCGCGGGCATGATCGGCGGCACGGTCGGCGGGCTCTGGGCGAAGGCGGGCCATCGGGTCCGGTTCGCGACGCGCCATCCGCAATCCTTGGGGCCGCTCGTCGCCGACGGCGGGGCCGAACGCCTCGGCGGGCTCGCCGGAGGAGGCGGCGCGCTTCGGCGAGGTCGTCTTCTGTTCGGTCCCCTACGGCGCCTGGCCGTCGCTGGCGCTGGCAATCGCCCCGCTCGTCACGGGCAAGGTCGTGCTGGATTCCGCCAATCCCTATCCCCGGCGCGACGGCGATTTCGCGCGACAAGCGATCGCCGCCGGCGAAGGCGCCGGCGTCCCCGTGGCGCGGCTCCTGCCCGGCGCCCTTTTGGTGCGGGCCTTCAACTCGGTCTACTTCAAGACCTTGCAGACGGAGGCGCATCGCGCCGGAGACCGCGTCGGCATCCCGCTCGCGGGCGACGATGCCGCGGCGCTCGACATCGCCGCGCGTCTCGTCCGGGACGCGGGGTTCGAGCCGGTCGTCGTCGGGCCGCTCGCCAGCGCGCGCTTCTTCGATCCCGGGACGCCGGTCTACAACACCGGCATGAGCGGCGCGGACGTCGCCCGAGCTCTGGGCGTCGCCCGTACGCCATAGCCCAGTTTGACATGTGACGCACATGTGCTGATCATTATCGCATGTCGACGATGATCCAGGTCCGCAATGTCCCCGAAGCGCTTCACCGTCGCCTGAAGGCGCGCGCCGCGTCGCGGGCAAGTCGCTGTCCGATTACCTCCTCGCCGAAATTGCCGAGGCGGCCGAAAGGCCGACGGTCGAGGAATTGCGCGCCCGCCTCGCCGGCCGTACGCCCGTCTCTCCCTCGCCGGAGCCCGCCCTCGCCGTGCGCGAGGAACGCGAGGCGCGCTGATCGTCGTCGACGCGTCGGCTCTCCTCGCCCGCGAAGCGGGAGAGGACAGGCCTGCGAAGCAAGCCAGGTGAGGGCCGCGGGCAAACGCTGAGCCTCGGCGCCGCCCCTCATCCGGCCGGCTGACGCCGGCCACCTTCTCCCACAAGCGGGCGAAGGAACGCACCGCGCCTTCCCCTTCCCGATTCGGCGGACGCAGCAATCCGGGCGCCGTCGGGTGCGATCCAAAGTGATGCGCTCAGGCGGTGCGGCATAGTGATTTGTTGGGGCTGTTGTCATTGGCGGCAGCGCCGCGTTGCAGGGCGAGGGCTTTCCAGTAGGCGTCCCAGTCGCCGTTGATTCGATTTATCCGCAAGGCGAGCATGTGTTCGGCATGCTTGACGCGCCACCAGGCGCCGGGCCGCTTCAGGCGTTGCTGGGCGACGAAGCGGTGGGCGCTTTCGACCTCGCCGGAGCCGATCGGCAGTCCTTCGGCCAGGGCCCGGGGATAGTTCAACTGGTCAGCGCGAGCGCGGAGGTAGCGATGGCAGGTTCGCACGGGCGCGTGCTCGTCGTCGGCTTCGGGAGGCTCGCAATGTCCGGCGAGCGCCTGCAGGACGGCGTCGAGACGCCCGTCTTTGAGCGCCTCCTTCTGGGTCTCGATCCAGGCGTCGCGTGCGACCGGGTCGGGCGCGATTGCTGCTGAGGCGGCGCCCAGGTATTCGCAGACGTGATAGAAATCAATCAGGTAGCAGCCTTGGTCGCCGAACTGCTGCTCGATTTGGCCGACGATCCAGGGCGCACCGTCGCCGACCGCGTGAACCCGGGAGTTCGCCCCGAACCCGGCGCGAACCGCGCAGGAAAGCAGCTGGCGCCCGGCCTCTTCGACCCCACCCTCGATCGAGCCCGCATAAACCGGCGTGCAGCTCCCTTGCGCGTGCGCCAGCGACAGCTTCGCCTCCCGCCAGGACAGCGTCTTGCCTTTGCGCTTGTCCTTCCCCTCTTTGCTCGGCTCGACGATCGGAACCATGCCGCCGTCCGTCTCGACGATGATCGGCTTGCGAAGGCCCGGCGCTTCCGGAAATTCCAAATCCTGGCGACTGCTTTCATGCATCGCCTGGGCGTGGGCGAACGTGATCCGCTGGATCGTGCTCTCGCCGATCGCGAAGCCGTAGTGCTCCTGCAGCTTGGCGCGCGCCTGCGCGAAATGATCGACGGCTCGACGTTCGCGGCGGCTTCGACGAGCCGCGAGAGGTGGGTCTTCGCTTCGAGGATGTTGACGGTTCGCATGGGTACGGCCCACCGAACTTAGTCCGCAAAACTTAGTTTATATGGTCTTGCCCGTCAAGGGCCCCGTCCCTGTAAGCCGCGCGCGGCGCAGCTGAAGTTGCGAAGTTTCGCGCCAAAAAGGGCGCCTCAGCAGCCGATCTCCGCTCGGTCGCCGCAGTTTCGCACGCTTGAAGACGGGTTCGCCTTGGGCGAGCGGCAGCGCGGTCGCGGCGCCGTCATTTGTGTTGCTGTTTTTCAGAATCCGTGCTACTCTTACGCCTTTCCAGAAATCCGTCCTGTGGCGGCGGCGGAAGAGCGAGCCTGGCATGCTAGATGACCCGATAACTGCCGGCGCGGCTCAGGCGACAAGCTCAGGCGGACAAAAGGAGCGGCTTCAAAGTTTTTTTGGCTCCCCCGCCCGCAAGCCCTTGATAAGTTACGAATCCGCGACAAGGAATTGCAATTTTTGGAAAGGTTTTGCAGCGTTTTGAAGGGGTTTTTGAAGGAAATCGCAGTGATTTGAGACGTTCGGAAGGCTTCTGAAATCCGTCCCACGCACCCTCATCCGGCGCTTCGCGCCACCTTCTCCCGGAAGGAGAAGGGCAATGCTCAGCTGTCCATCTTGAGCGCCTGGATGAACGCCTCCTGCGGGATCTCGACCTTGCCGAACTGGCGCATGCGCTTCTTGCCGGCCTTCTGCTTCTCGAGGAGCTTGCGCTTGCGGGTGGCGTCGCCGCCGTAGCATTTGGCGGTGACGTCCTTGCGCAGGGCCCGGATCGTCTCGCGGGCGATGATCTTGGCCCCGAGCGCCGCCTGGACCGGGATCTGGAACATGTGCGGCGGGATCAGGTCCTTGAGCTTCTCGACCATCGCCCGGCCTCGCATGTCGGCGCGGTCGCGGTGGACCAGCATCGAGAGCGCGTCGACCGGCTCGCCGTTGACCAGGATCGACATCTTGACCAGGTCGCCCGGCCGGTAGTCGATGAGCTGGTAGTCGAACGAGGCGTAGCCTTTCGAGATCGACTTCAGCCGGTCGTAGAAGTCGAACACGACCTCGTTGAGCGGCAGCTCGTAGACGACCATCGCCCGTTTTCCCACATAGTTGAGCTCGATCTGGCTCCCGCGCCGATCCTGGCAGAGCTTCAGGATCGCGCCGAGATAGTCGTCGGGCGTCAGGATTGTCGCCTTGATCCACGGCTCCTGGATCTCCGCGATCTTGACCGGATCGGGCATGTCGGCCGGGTTGTGCAGCTCGATCTCGCTCCCGTCGGTCCGCCGGATCCGGTAAATGACCGATGGGGCGGTGGCGATGAGGTCGAGGTTGAACTCGCGCTCGAGCCGCTCCTGGACGATCTCGAGATGCAGGAGCCCGAGGAAGCCGCAGCGGAAGCCGAAGCCGAGCGCGGCGGAAGTCTCCATCTCGTAGGAGAAGCTGGCGTCGTTGAGGCGCAGCCGGCCCATGGCGGCGCGGAGCGCCTCGAAGTCCGCCGCGTCGACCGGGAAGAGACCGCAGAACACCACCGGCTGGGCCGGCTTGAAGCCGGGCAGAGCCGCCGTCGTCGGCCGGCGGTCCTCGGTGATCGTGTCGCCGACGCGGGTGTCGGCCACCTGCTTGATCTGCGCGGTGATGTAGCCGATCTCGCCGGGGCCGAGGTCGGCGGCCTCGGTCATCTTGGGGCGGAAGACGCCGATGCGGTCGATCTCGTAGGCCGCGCCCGCGCCCATCATGCGGATGCGCATGCCCTTCCTGATCGCCCCGTCGATCACCCGCACCATGACGACGACGCCGAGGTAGGAATCGTACCAGGAATTGACCAGGAGCGCCTTCAAGGGCGCGGTCTCGTCGCCCTTCGGCGGCGGCAGACGGTGGACGATCGCCTCGAGCACCAGGTCGACGTTGAGGCCGGTCTTGGCCGAGATGGGCACCGCCTCGGAGGCGTCTAGGCCGATCACGTCCTCGATCTGCTCCTTGATCCGCTCGGGCTCGGCCGCCGGCAGGTCGATCTTGTTCAAGACCGGCACGATCTCGTGCCCGGCGTCGAGCGCGTGATAGACGTTGGCCAGCGTCTGCGCCTCGACCCCCTGGCTCGCGTCGACGATCAGGAGCGAACCCTCGCAGGCGGCGAGCGAGCGCGACACCTCGTAAGCGAAGTCGACGTGGCCGGGCGTGTCCATGAGATTCAAAATGTAGAGCCTGCCGTCGCGAGCGCGGTACTCGAGCCGGACCGTCTGCGCCTTGATGGTGATGCCGCGCTCGCGCTCAATGTCCATGGAATCGAGCACCTGCTCGACCATCTCGCGCTCCGGCATCGCCCCGGTCTGCTGGATGAGACGGTCGGCCAGCGTCGACTTGCCATGGTCGATATGGGCGATGATGGCGAAGTTGCGGATGTTGTCGATCGGGTGGACGGTCATGCGCAGCGGGATAGCAGGGCGGCGCTGGGAAAGAAACCGGCCCTCGGTTAATCAGGGACGCCCATCGCGAGCCCCTCGATGTCGTGCTTCTGGGTCACCGGCTCGAGCCGGTCGACGATGCGGCAGACGAGGTGGTCGCGCACGATCGACGGCAAGCCGTCGTAATCGTCCTTTGTCGCCATCGGGTCGTGCAGCTTGTCGTGCCCCGCGCCGGGCGCGTCGACGCCGAGGACGAGGACCGGCCGAGCGATCGGCGAGCCATGCGCCCTGCCGCGATGGACGGTGAGCGCCGAGCGGCAGGAGATGTCGCCGGCTTGCGGGTATTTGCAGACGGCGCGCTGGGCGAAAGCCGGCCACAGCGCCTCGGGCGGGAACATCTCGTGCTTCCAGGCGCGGCCGTCCTCCCACTGGGTGCCGAGCGCGATCTCGAACGGGCCCATGTCGGGCGTCACGTCGACCCCGGTCAGATTGAAGGCGAGCGACGTCATCCGCCTGTCGCCCCAGGTCTCCGGCGGCGACGGGAAGTCGCGGTGCCACGGCTGGTTCATCGCGCCCTGAAAGGGCGTATCGAAGCCGATCTCGACAATTCTGTAGTCCGGCCCGAGGACGGCCTTGCACATCGTCGTGACCCAGGGATGGGCGCAAAGCTCGGCGAAACCGCCGAACATCTGCGGATGGATCTCGACATACCAGCGCCGCGGGCCGCGGGCGATCGCCCCGCCCGGACGCTGGATCGCAGCCCAGAAGGCGGCCATCATGTCCTCGCGCATGCGCTCAGCGAATGCGCGCGAGAAGGCGCCCCTGAGGCCGACGACCCCGTCACGGCGCAGCGTGTCGCAGTCCTCGGCTACGTCCAGCCCCGTGGCGCTGATCGTCACGTCCGCCATCGCTTGATCCTCGGTTCGCCGCCCTCGCCGGGCTCTAAGCCGGGCAAGTGGCGGCGACAAGGCCGGACGAGCAACGCTCGGCTTCGAGCCCTCCGACACGACGACCCGCGCCAGCAGCTCCCCACGTCGAATGCGAGGCTCGAAGCGCCCGCCTAAGGTCGTCCCCGGCGCGATGGTCGGCCGAGCTATTCCGCGGCGGCCCTTTCTCCCTTGACGCCCCTGGCGATACGGTCGCCGACCGCCTGGTCGATCTTCCGCCAATATTCGAACGCGCGGGTCAATACAGGCTCGGCCACTCCGTCCTTGAGGTGGCCGACGACGTTGGAGACCAGCCGGTCGCGTTGCGCGTTGTCCATCACCTTGCGCACCAGCGCGCCGGCCTGGCCGAAATCGTCGTCGTCCTTCCGCTTCGTGTATGCGGCATGGATGAACTCCCCGCTGGCCTCCCACACCTCGATTTGAGGATAGGCTGCGGGATCGGCCTTTGGACCGCCTTTGGAGTTCGGCGCATAGACCGGGTCGGAGACGTTCTCGACCCGCATCGCTCCGTCCTTGCTGTAGCTGTGGACCGGCGCTTTGGGTCGGTTGACGGGGATTTGCTTGTAGTTCACCCCCATGCGCGCGCGGTGCGCATCGGCATAGGAAAAAAGCCGAGCCAGCAACATCTTATCCGGACTGGGACCGATGCCGGGCACGAGGTTGTTCGGCTCGAAGGCCGCCTGCTCGATCTCGGTGTGGTAGTCGGTGGGATTGCGGTCCAGCGTCATCCGGCCGACTTCGATCGGCGGATAGTCTCCGTGTGGCCAAACCTTGGTCAAGTCGAAGGGGTTGAAGCGATAGGTCTTCGCCTCGTCGAACGGCATGATCTGCATTTGCAGGGTCCAGCTCGGATGGTCTCCGCGCTCGATCGCCTCATAAAGGTCACGCGTGTGGTAGTCGCCGTCGACGCCGGCCAGCCGGTCGGCCTCCGCCTGGGTCAGGAAGTCGTTCCCCTGGTCGGTCTTGAAATGATACTTCACCCAAAACTTCTGGCCCTTGGCGTTGGCCCACATGTAGGTGTGGCTGGAATAGCCATTCATGTGCCGCCAGGTCTTTGGAATGCCTCGGTCGCTCATCAAAATGGTGACCTGGTGAGCCGACTCCGGCGACAGCGTCCAGAAATCCCACTGCATGTCATGGTCGCGGAGATTGGTGTCGGCGCGGCGCTTCTGCGAGCGAATGAAGTGCTGGAATTTCATCGGGTCGCGCACGAAGAACACCGGCGTGTTGTTCCCGACCATGTCGTAGTTGCCTTGACTGGTATAGAACTTCAGCGCGAAACCACGCGGGTCACGCCACGTGTCGGGGCTGCCGCGCTCGCCGGCGACGGTTGAAAAACGAACCAGCATGTCCGTCTTTACGCCGGGCTGAAAGACGGCGGCCTTGGTATAGGCGCTGACATCCTTGGTCACCTCGAAACGGCCGAATGCGCCGCCTCCCTTGGCATGCGGCTGTCGCTCCGGAATTCGCTCCCGGTTAAAATTGGCCATCTGCTCGATGAGATAGTGATCCTGCAGCAATATCGGGCCGTCGGGCCCAACCGTGAGCGAGAACTCGTCGCTGGGGACGGGAATCCCGGCATCGGTTGTTGTGGGTTTCTGGCCGTTGTCCTTCATAGTACCGCCTCCGTCGTGTCACGTGGGTAGAGAGGCAAGCCCTTCTTTGTTTCCTCAAGCCATCTGGACGCCGTGAGCCCGGTCGATCGGTGCAGGTCTGCCGCGGATCGTTGCTGAGCTTCACGTCGGATGATTGGCGAGCTATGCCTCCCCGGTCTCGTTCGATCTACGCCAACGCCGTCGGACACCCGAGCGAGGTTCGCGTTCGCTGACGAGTCACGAACCCTATTCGATCGGATAAGTTTGGCAGGTCTAAGGAGAGCGCCCAATTTTCGAGGCTCTTTCCGCCTTGCCGCTCGCCAGGCCAACGGCCGCGAGCGCGTCCGCGAGCCCGCGTTTCCGAACTCTTCGTCCGCCGCGGTTCCGGCGGGTTGCGCCCCGAAAAGTCGTATGTTAGGCAACGCCGGCCTTTGGGGTCTGACCGGGCCGCGCCCCTGGTCGCGAAGCGGAAACATCACGAATTCCTGAGGTTGGCGGCGCCGGGACGGCCTCGCCGCACATGACCGGACGCCTGCAAGAGGTTACGGATTTTGGCACAGGACGACACACACGTTTTCGGCGTCGCCGGCCGTTATGCGTCCGCCCTCTTCGCCCTCGCCCAGGACGACCGCCAGACCGAGGCGGTGGCTCAATCCCTCTCCAAGCTCGACGCGCTCATCGCCGGCAGCGCCGATCTCGAGCGCCTGGTCCGCAGCCCGGTCTTTTCCGCCGCCGACCAGCAGAGGGCGCTCGACGCGATCCTGGAGCGGGAGGGCATTTCCGGCATCGCCGCCAATTTCGTCCGTCTGGTCATACGTAAACGTCGTCTCTTCGCCATTCGCGACATGATTGCCGCCTATCGCAAGCTCTACGATGCGAGCCGCGGCGTCACGCGCGCCGAGGCGACGAGCGCGACGGCGCTGACGGAGGACAACATCGCGGCGCTGAAGGACCAGCTCAAGGCCGTCTCGGGCGGCGCCAATGTCGATCTCGACGTCAAGGTCGATCCCTCGATCATCGGCGGCCTCATCGTCCGGCTCGGCTCCCGTATGGTCGACGGCTCGCTCAAGACCAAGCTCAACGCAATTCGCCTAGCCATGAAAGAGGTCGGCTGATGGACATCCGCGCCGCTGAAATCTCCTCGATTCTGAAGAGTCAGATCGCCAATTTCGGCGCCGAGGCCGAGGTCACCGAGGTCGGCCAGGTCTTGAGCGTTGGCGACGGCATCGCCCGGGCTTACGGCCTCGACAAGGTCCAGGCCGGCGAAATGGTCGAGTTCGAGAACGGCACGCGTGGCATGGCGCTCAACCTCGAGACCGACAACGTCGGCATCGTCATTTTCGGCGCCGACCGCGAGATCAAGGAAGGCCAGACGGTCAAGCGCACCGGCGCGATCGTCGACGTTCCGATCGGCAAGGAGCTCCTCGGCCGCGTCGTCGACGCGCTCGGCAACCCGATCGACGGCAAGGGCCCGATCAGGACCGAGCGCCGGGCCCGCGTCGACGTCAAGGCCCCGGGCATCATTCCGCGCCGCTCGGTCAGCGAGCCGATGGCGACCGGCCTCAAGGCGATCGACGCCATGATCCCGATCGGCCGCGGCCAGCGCGAGCTCATTATCGGCGACCGCCAGACCGGCAAGACCGCGATCGCGCTGGACACCATCCTCAACCAGAAGTCCCTGAACCAGGGCGACGACGAGAGCCGCAAGCTCTATTGCGTCTATGTCGCGGTCGGGCAGAAAAGGTCGACCGTCGCCCAATTCGTCAAGGTTCTGGAGGAGCACGGGGCGCTCGATTATTCGATCGTCGTCGCCGCCACCGCGTCCGACCCCGCCCCGATGCAGTTTCTCGCGCCCTTCTCGGGCTGCGCGATCGGCGAGTTTTTCCGCGACAACGGCATGCACGCGGTGATCATCTATGACGATCTGTCGAAGCAGGCCGTGGCCTATCGCCAGATGTCGCTCTTGCTCCGGCGTCCGCCGGGCCGCGAGGCCTATCCGGGCGACGTCTTCTATCTGCACTCGCGCCTCCTCGAGCGCGCGGCGAAATTCAACAAGGACAACGGCTCCGGCTCGCTGACGGCGCTGCCGATCATCGAGACCCAGGCCAACGACGTTTCGGCCTATATTCCGACCAACGTGATTTCGATCACCGACGGCCAGATCTTCCTCGAGACCGACCTCTTCTATCAGGGCGTTCGTCCGGCGGTGAACGTCGGCCTCTCGGTGTCGCGCGTCGGCTCGGCCGCGCAGACGAAGGCGACCAAGAAGGTCGCCGGCAAGATCAAGGGCGAACTTGCGCAATATCGCGAAATGGCGGCCTTCGCGCAGTTCGGCTCCGACCTCGATGCCGTCACCCAGCGCCTGCTCAACCGCGGCGCGCGGCTGACCGAGCTTCTAAAGCAGCCGCAGTTCTCGCCGCTGAAGATGGAGGAGCAGGTCTGCGTCATCTACGCCGGGGTAAACGGCTACCTCGATAAGCTGCCGCTCGACAAGGTCCGCCCGTTCGAGGACGGGCTCCTCGCCTACCTGCGCTCGAAGCACACGGACATTCTCGAATCGATCCGCTCGACCAACGATCTCACGAGCGACACCGAGGCCAAGCTGAAATCGGCGATCGGGGCGTTCGCCGCCAGCTTCGCCTGAGGCGTCGGAACCGGTGAGCACAATTCCCTATGGTCCCCCGATCAATCTAGACTACGCGGTGCGCGTCGCTTCGGCGGCAATTGCGATGGCGGATTCGCTCGATGCCGACGCCGTGGTGGCCGTGGTCGATTCGGGAGGACATCTCGTCGCAATGATGCGCAAGGACCATACGCAGTTCGGCAGCATCGGCGTCGCGGTGACGAAAGCTCGTTCCGCCGTCGCGTTCAAGCGGTCGACGCGCGTCTTCGAAGAGAGTTCTCGCCCAGACGCCGCGAATATTGGCCATTGCCGACGCCGTGCCGATCGAAGGGGGGTTGCCGCTGTTCAGGAACGATTTCTTGGTCGGCGGGATCGGATCGGCTGGCGCAACGCCAAATCAAGACGGGGAAATCGCCGCGGCGGGCGCGGCAGCGTTCGCTCTGCTCTCCGACAAGCAAGACGGGTAACCTCGATGCCGTCCCTCAAGGACCTCAGAAACCGGATCGCCTCCGTCAAGTCGACGCAGAAGATCACCAAGGCCATGCAGATGGTGGCGGTCTCGAAGCTGCGCCGTGCGCAGGCGGCCGTCGAGGCGGCCCGCCCCTATGCGGAGCGGGTCGAGGCGGTCCTGACCAATCTGGCGGGGGCGGCGACCGACGGGCAAGGGCCCCGCCTGCTCGCCGGCTCGGGCGCAGACCAGACGCACCTGCTGGTCGTCTGCACCGGGGAACGCGGGCTCTGCGGGGCTTTCAACACCTCAATCGTGCGGCTCGCGCGCGAGCGAGCCAATGCGCTGATCGGGCAAGGCAAGACGGTCAAGATCATCTGCGTCGGCAAGAAGGGTTACGACCAGCTGCGCCGTACGCACGAAAAACAGATCCTCGAGCTGATCGATCTGCGCGCCGTCCGCACGATCGCCTACGAGACCGCCGTCCCGATCGCCGAAAAGGTGATCGGCTTGTTCGACGGGGGCGAGTTCGACGTCTGCACGCTCTTCTTCTCGCGCTTCAGATCGATCATCTCGCAGATCCCGACCGCGCAACAGCTCATTCCGCCGGAGCTCGGCGCGAAGGATGAAAAGGCTCCGGTCTATGACTACGAGCCGGACGAGGGCGAGATTCTGACCCAGCTCCTGCCGCGGGCGGTGACGGTGCGCATTTATCGCGCGCTCCTCGAAAACGCTGCGTCGTTCTTCGGCGCGCAGATGACGGCGATGGACAACGCTACACGCAATGCAGGCGAGATGGTGAAGCGGTACACGTTGCGCTACAACCGCACCCGCCAGGCGATGATCACCAAGGAACTGATCGAAATCATTTCGGGCGCCGAGGCCCTTTAATCAACAGGCTCTTCGCGTCCGGCGAAGCGATGAACGAGGACTTCAAAATGGCGAATATCGCGAATGCCATCGGCCGGATCACGCAAGTGATCGGCGCTGTCGTCGACGTGCATTTCGACAGCTATCTGCCGCCGATTCTCAACGCGCTCGAGACCGACAACAACGGCCATCGTCTGGTGCTCGAAGTCGCCCAGCAACTCGGCGAGAACACGGTGCGCTGCATCGCCATGGACACGTCCGAGGGCCTGACGCGCGGCCAGGAGGTCACCGATACCGGCGGGCCGATCTCGGTTCCGGTCGGCGAGGGCACGCTGGGGCGCATCATGAATGTCATCGGCGAACCGGTCGACGAGGCGGGTCCGATCCCGATGGAAGGCCGCCGCGCCATCCATCAGCCGACCCCGTCCTATGTCGACCAGTCGACCGAAGCGCAGATCCTGATCACCGGCATCAAGGTCGTCGATCTGCTCGCCCCCTACGCCAAGGGCGGAAAGGTCGGGCTCTTTGGCGGCGCCGGCGTCGGCAAGACGGTGCTCATTCAGGAGCTCATCAACAATGTCGCCAAGACTCACGGCGGCTATTCGGTGTTCGCCGGCGTCGGCGAGCGCACCCGGGAGGGCAACGACCTCTATCACGAGTTCATCGAATTGAAGGTCAACGCCGACCCTCATCATCCCGACCCGGACGTGAAGTCGAAATGCGCGCTCGTGTTCGGCCAGATGAATGAGCCGCCGGGGGCCCGCGCCCGCGTCGGGCTGACCGGCGTCACCGTCGCCGAACATTTCCGCGACCAGGGACAGGACGTCCTCCTGTTCATCGACAACATCTTCCGTTTCACCCAGGCGGGCTCGGAAATGTCGGCGCTGCTCGGCCGCATCCCCTCCGCGGTCGGCTACCAGCCGACGCTCGCCACCGACATGGGCGCGCTGCAGGAACGGATCACCTCGACGACTAAGGGCTCGATTACTTCGGTGCAAGCGATCTACGTCCCCGCCGACGACCTGACCGACCCGGCGCCGGCGACATCCTTCGCCCATCTCGACGCGACGACCGTGCTGTCGCGCGCAATTTCGGAAAAGGGCATCTACCCCGCCGTCGATCCTCTCGACTCGACCTCGCGCATGCTGTCGGCGGCCATCGTCGGCGAAGAGCATTACACCGTCGCCCGCCAGGTGCAGCAGGTGCTGCAGCGCTACAAGGCCTTGCAGGACATCATCGCCATTCTCGGCATGGACGAGCTCTCCGAGGAGGACAAGCAGATCGTCGCGCGCGCCCGCAAGATCGAGCGCTTCCTGTCGCAGCCGTTCGACGTCGCGGCGGTTTTCACCGGCACGCCCGGCGTGCAGGTGAAGATCGAGGACACGGTCAAGGGCTTCAAGGGCATCGTCGAAGGCAAGTACGACAACCTGCCGGAAGCCGCCTTCTACATGGTCGGAACGATCGAGCAGGCCGTCGAGAAGGCGCAAAAGCTCGCGGCCGAGGCGGCCTGAACGCGAACTTGAGCCGAGGATTCGCCATGGCCTCACTATTCCCCTTCGAACTCGTCTCGCCCGACAAGGTGCTGTTCAGCGGCCCAGCGCAGGCGGTTGTCCTTCCGGGCAACGAGGGCGACTTTCAGGTGCTGACAGACCACGCGCCGGTGATGACGTCGGTGCGCCCCGGCGTCGTCGCCATCGACGACGCCCAGGGCAAGCACATCCGGATTTTCGTCCGCG
This sequence comes from uncultured Alphaproteobacteria bacterium, assembly GCA_963820795.1. GTDB lineage: Bacteria > Pseudomonadota > Alphaproteobacteria > Rhizobiales > Beijerinckiaceae > Roseiarcus. The sequence continues at coordinate 148,778 of CAWGBJ010000015.1, read as the reverse complement.
GCGGTTTTGCCGATGTCAGTCCGCTGGGGTTGACCCTTCTCGCCGAGACGGCGATTCCCTTCGAAGACCTCAGCGCCGAGGAACTCGGCCAGGAGATCAAGAACGCCGAGGAGGACGTCGCCGACGCGGGCGAGGACCAAAAGCGTCTGGCGCAGGAGAGGCTCGACCGCTTGCGCGAGCTCAAGGACGCGATGGACCTCTGAAGGCGCTGCCGGCGGCTTACGTTGGCGCTCGCGAGGCTCATGACACGCGGAGACTACGACGCGTTTTGCGCCGGCCTGCCCGGCGCCCATCACGTCGTCCAGTGGGGCGATGCGAGCGTGTGGAAAGTCGCGGGGAAGGTCTTCGCCATCGGCGGGTGGTCGGAATCTGCGGAATTCGGGGTGAGCTTCAAGTGCTCCGAGACGAGCTTTGCGATCTTGAAGGAAATGCCCGGAATCCGCCCGGCGCCTTATCTCGCCTCGCGCGGCTTCACATGGCTGCAACGAACGGACGACCGCTCGCTCAGCGACGCCGATCTCGCAGACTACCTCCGCCGCAGCCACGCGCTGGTCGCCGCCGGGCTCTCCAGGAAGAAGCAACGTGAACTCAACCTCGAGCCGCGCTGAACGGCCGCCACAGCCGCAGACGACCCCGGCCGACATTCGTTCGGCTCACGCGCGGATCGCCCCGCATGTCCGCCGGACGCCCGTCCTCGACATCGCTTCGCCGATCGCGGGCGTGCCGCCATTGTCGCTCAAGCTCGAGTGCCTTCAGTTCAGCGGTTCGTTCAAGGCGCGCGGCGCGTTCCACAATCTCATCACCCGGGCGGCGCCGGAAGCCGGCTATGCCACCGCCTCGGGCGGCAATCACGGGGCTGCCGTGGCGTACGCAGCGAAGAAGCTCGGTGTGCACGCGCACATCTTCGTGCCTGAGATCGCCTCGCCCGCCAAGATCGCCAAGATCAAGGCCTATGGCGGCCACATCGTCATCGGCGGCGCCTCCTACGCCGAAGCCCAGGAGAGCTGCAACGCCTATGTCGCCGAGAGCGGCGCGCTGTCGATCCACCCTTACGACGCGCCGGAGACCATCGCCGGGGCCGGAACGGTCGCGCTGGAATGGGAGGAAGAGCTCGAGCGCCAGGGCTTGCCGTGGCTCGACACGGCGCTCGTCGCCGTCGGCGGCGGCGGTCTGATCGCCGGCGTCGCGGCGTGGTTCGCCGGCCGGGTCAACGTGATCGGCGTCGAACCGGAGGGATCGCGAGCGCTCGACGCCGCCTTGCAGGCCGGCGCGCCCGTCGACGTGTCCGTGCAGTCGATCGCCGCGGATTCGCTCGGCGCTCGGCGCGCCGGCGCGCTCAATTTCGCCATTGCTGAGCGATTTGTGAGCGGGGTCGCGCTCGTCACCGACGCGGCGATCGTCGAGGCGCAGCGGCGCCTCTGGTCCGACGTCTCTATCATCGCCGAACCCGGCGGCGCCGCCGCCTTCGCCGCCCTCATCAGCGGCGCCTACCGGCCGGCGAAAGACGAGCGCGTCGGCGTCCTCGTCTGCGGCGCAAACGCCGACCTCGCAACGCTGGCGCAGTTATTCTAATTGGGGTCGGCTATTCCGATGTGGTTGCCTCAGGAGGCTCCTGTGAACGCGACAACGAAGACGGCGCAGATCCGGCTCACCCGGTCGTCACCCGGCTATTGGCGGATCACGTTCGACAACCCGCCGCTCAATTTGATGGGCCCGGAATTCGTTCTGGAGTTGCGGGAGATCATGACGGCCATCGAGACCGACGAAGAGCTAAGGGTTGTGGTCTTCGACAGCGCTGTCGAAGGTTTTTTCCTGAACCATAGCGATTTCCTCGCCAAGCTCGAGGATCTGACCCGCATACCTCAAGGACCCACGGGGCTCGAGGCGTGGCCGGACATACTCGTGCGCCTGACGCGCGCGCCTGTCGTGACGATCGCGTTGATCCGTGGTCGCGCGACAGGGAACGGAAGCGAGATCGCCCTGGCCTGCGACATGAGTTTCGCGAGCCGGGAAAAGGCGGTTCTATCGCAGTGGGAAGTGGGCGTCGGCTTGGTTGCTGGCGGCGGACCCATGGCGCGCCTGCCTCGGTTGATTGGCCGGGGACGCGCCCTGGAAGTGCTCCTCGGGTCCGACGACATCGGGGGCGACCTGGCTCAGGCCTATGGCTACGTGAACAGATCGCTGCCGGACGCCGAGCTCGACGGGTTTGTCGATGCGATGGCGACCCGCATCGCATCATTCGACAAGTGGGCGATTGCGAACACGAAGCGCCTTGTCAACGCCGCCAGCTTGCCGCCGGACGTCGAAATCGCGGCCGGGTGGGACGCCTGCATGGCTTCGATCGGTCGGCCAGCTGCACAGGGCCGAATCAAGGCGTTGTTTGATGAGGGATTTCATAAGCCCGGAGACGCAGAAGATCACTTGGGGTCCTACGTCGGGCGACTCGGTCGCTGAGTTCTCGCGAGCCGGAGCGAGGCAAGTCCAAGTCTCGCTCTCCGCGCTCCATTCCTTAAGAAAGGACGCCAATCATGGACTTGCTCGCCTTCGCGAAGAAAGTCGCAGACCGGGTCGAGGCGGAAGCGTTACGCGCCAAAACGCCGGTCGCCGTTTGCGTGATCGACATTCACGGCAACGTCGTCCTCAAGCACCGGATGAGCGGAGCGCCGGTCTTCTCGATCGAGCTCTCCGAGCGCAAGGCATATACGTCCGCACTCGTGCGAATGCGAACGGCCGACCTTCTTCCGTTGGTGCAGCCTGGGCAGGCGCTCTTCCCGCTGATGACAGTGTCTCAAGGCAGGTACTGTGCAATGGGGGGCGGGGCGCCGCTCAACAGCGAGAGTGAGGCGGTTGCCGGCGTCGGTGTCAGCGGCGGAACCGTTGAGCAGGATGTGGCCATCCTCGAGGCGGCGCTCCGAGAACTGTAGCTCGCGGCCACCGCCTCTTCACGAATTGGAAGAAGCGGGAGTAGCCGGAAATGACATAAACATTTTGATGCCCCGCCGTCAGAAGGAAGCGCCCGGAACGACAGGGTTCATCGCCGCGCCGCCGATACGGCTCGCGGCGTCGCATCGAGGCCCGCCGGCTGTGGAACGAGCCGCGCCGCGAGCCCCGCATAGAGCGCCAACGCCGCGCAGGCGACGGCGTCCCAACCGGCGAGCGACAGGCCGAGCACGCGCAACTGCACCTCGTCGCACCTGACGACGCGGGCGGCGTTCAACTGCTTCAAAAGGTCGTTGACGTGCACGGGCGCGTTCAGTGCGCCAGTGCAGGCGGTCGGACCCGGCCACCAGCGCTGCTCGACGCCGACGTGGTAGACGGAGAGGCCGACATTGGCGAGAAAGATCAGCGCGATCAGGACGAAGAGGGCGCGCGCCGCCGCATGCGACGACGGCCGGCTCGCCAGCCAGGCCGTCAGCGCCGCCAGCGGGGCGTTGGCGTAGAAGGCGTAGCGCTCGGTCAGACACAATTCGCAGGGCGCGTAGCCGAGGCTCTGCAGGACCCAGACGGCGGCCAGGATCGCCAGCGCCGCGACGAGAATGACGAGCGCGCGCCCGGCTTGCGTCGGCGGCAGCAGCCAATCGAAGACAGCCATCTAGAAAACCTTGACCGCGATGACGAAGCCCGCGACGACGAGCGCGACAAAGCCTCCGAGCACCACGGCGAAGTTTCGTTCCATCGCCTTGCGGAACGGCTCGCCGAGCCAGTTCAGCGCGCCCGCCACCAGGAAGAAGCGCACGCCCCGGGTCAGCGCCGAGAGGGCGACGAAGAGCGGGAAATTATAGCCGAGGAGGCCGCTCGTGATCGTCACCAGCTTATAGGGGATCGGGGTCACTCCCTTGACCAGTATGACCAGCCAGCCCCATTCAGCGTAGGTCGCCTTCAGCGCCTCCATCTTCGCGCCGTAGCCATAGGCGTGGATCAGCCATTGCCCGACCGTGTCGTAGAGCAGCGCGCCGATGGCGTAGCCGAGCATCCCGCCGAGGACCGAGGCGACGGTCGCGATCAGCGCGAAGCGGTAGGCGCGCGGCGGGTCCGCGAGCGCCATCGGGGCGAGCAGGACGTCCGGCGGCACAGGAAAGAACGAACTCTCGGCGAAAGCGACCGCCGCCAGCGCCGCCTCCGCCTGCGGGCTTTCGGCGAGCGCGTGCATGCGGGCGTAGAGCGAACCGGCCACCAGGAGCTCCAAACTATCGGCGGGGCACGTTTACGCGTTCCGCGCCACGCCGTCCACGGCAGGGCCAGCTCAAGGGCTAGGGGGCGCGTTCCCTGACGTTGGCGGCGGAAACAGCGCCTCGCCCGCCCTACCGCACGCCGTTGACCCTAGAGCCGCCGGCAGTCTATATCCCGGTTCCGCTCGCGCGGGCCCCTATGGCGGAACTGGTAGACGCGTCCGACTCAAAATCGGATTCCGCAAGGAGTGCTGGTTCGATTCCGGCTAGGGGCACCATTCTGGAATCCTGAAAAAATTCGGCGCGAGGTTCGCGCGGCTCTTTCCGGTTTCGGTCGGCGCGGACACGCCCCTCCACGTCCGGCCAAATGCGCGCGAAAGGCTTGTTTTGCCCGGCACTCAGCATCGCCTCCGCTGCACGCCTCGGCGGAGCCCTTCATTGGCGATCGTTTCTTGATCGTAATTTCGATCAATTAGGGCCCAGCGGGCGAGCGGGACCGAAGCCGGTCCAACAAAAAAGGTCTCAATGGGGCAGAGCGCGACCGGTGTCGACATTGACTCCCATTCGCCGCTGTGTCCTTATGGATGGTTCATATTGAAACAATCTATCAACGCGGTCTGACGAGCGCAGGCGAGGTTCGCGAATTGCCCACTTCGCAGATGCTTCTGTTGAGGTACGCGGGCTTGCTTTATGCGGCTCCAGCGTTGAACGAAGCCTCGGCTCAACGATCCGACTGGCTGGTCTTAATCCGATCACAAAGATTGTGCACCGACTATATTGCGGACGATATCTCATTCCGCTCCGGGGGCGGATATCCTGGTCAAGTCTGGCCGTAAACGGGGATCACAATGGCAAAGAGGGCTACTCAAGCTGACACTCTGGCGGACTTCACGGAACCTAACGAATCCGATTTTGACAGACCGAGTCCAGAGGAGGGCGCTCGCCTGGTTCGGGCATTCCTTGGGATCAAAAACTCCGCCGTTCGCGACGAAATCGTCGCTCTAGTCGAGAAATTGTCGAAAGCCTTTCAACTGTCGTATAGCCAGACCTCTATCCAACCTTAATTTTATCCGATCTGAACCGTTTGACTTGCGCGGTCGGCGCCACACGGGCAGACACGTGCGCCCAATGAACCTGCGAGTCTTCGCGGTCGCGAGCCGCGCGCTCCCGGGCCTCACCGATTGCCATATCAATCATGTATGCCAAGATGTTTTCCCCGATTGAAGATGATAAATCCCTGCAACCGCTCAGGTTTTTCTCAATTGACTCTAAAGATTCTACCTTTGGCATCGGAACCTCTCCTGCCGTCCATCGCTGATAGACTCACATTAGTGTTAGACGACAACTGACATATGTGAGGGGGTCCGCACAAGTCGCGCAACTAACGGATTGCAGGTCCCGTCCTCTATACGTAAATAATGGTCGCTTCGCGGTGTCGCATTGCCAGCGAACCGGACCAAGCCCGCGGCAGCGCGGCGTCATTTGGCTCATCGGCGTGGTCCGCGAGGACGCACGCCCAATTCTGCCCGTGTCCCGCCTGACAACCATTAAGGTTGCATTTGACATGATTGCTGCCTCTCGGCGAGAACGGTTTGCGGCGTCACGTCGCACCGCGGGGCGACACAACCTTCAACAGGGGGCTCGCCCTCCCTTTACTCTTCCGGGTCCGCCGCAAGGCGCACATTTCGTGGCGCTCGATGCGCATTTTCGCGGCAAAGAGACATCTCAACGAGCTTACGTAGGGGTAGGGAGCAATCAGAGGATTGGCTTCCGCCGCACAATCGCCCCGGTCCTTTTGGTCGTCCCAGTCCAATTGCCGACCGCCAAAAAGCCCGGTTCTTGCTGCGCCGCCCTGATTTTGCCCCGGGACAGGCGCGGCGCTGCCGAAAAGGCTGGGAACGGCGGCCGGTGTCCGAAACGGCACGAAACATGCTACGGGACAAGCGAGCCGGGCATGAGGCGGGCGGCCGTGGCCGTTCGCAGGGTTTCAATCATTTTCTCATGCCGGCTCCCCAGATGCTTGATGGCAGAAAATCAAGACGCGGGGGGCTGGCGTTGATGCCGGCCAAATCGAAGGCGCCGCGCGACGGCTCCCGCCGATTTCCTGGCGAGCCTGTGTCGCGAGGGGTCCTCGCCCGCTAGGACGAACCCGTGTCCACCTCGTTCTCGTTCCTGGCCGAGAAAAAGCGCTTTTTCCTGTCTGCTTCGGCGGCAATCCCAAAACGTGGGCGTATTCGCTATGGACGCCGAGGAAGCTTTGCATCCAAAGTGGCGTCATTGGGCATAATCAGCATGTCCCACCCGAGGGTTGTGGCCGCTCGGTTGCGATGGCGTTCCAGCGTTGATCTCAGGAGAACTCGGATGGATCGTCGTACTTTCGTGGGTCTTTTCGCGGCCGCTAGCGCAGCGAGCCCAATATTTCACCGCGCCGCTGCTGCGCAGCCTGCGCCCAAAGTACGCAATGTGGTCCTGGTCCATGGGCTGTTTGCTGACGGTTCATGCTGGTCCGAAGTCATCCCGAAGCTCCAGGCGGCGGGCATCAACGTGACGGCCGTGCAAAACCCGCTGACTACGCTGGAGGAGAGCGTAGCGGCGGCGCAGCGCGCTTTGGCGCTCCAGGATGGTCCAACGGTGCTGGTGGGGCATTCCTTTTCGGGCATGATCGTCACCGAGGCAGGCGTCGATCCCACGGTGACTGCCCTTGTCTATGTTGCGGCTCGGGCTCCCGATGCGGGCGAGGACTACACTGAGCTGGCGAAGCAGTTTCCAGCGCCGCCCGCCTCGGCGGGCATCATCTGGTCGGGCGATTGGGGGCAACTCAGCGAGGCGGCTTTTCTGCGCGATTTCGCGGGCGACTTGCCGGCAGTGAAGGCGCGGGTGCTTTACGCGGTTCAAGGCCCATTCCAGCGCAAGTTGCTTGAGGGCAAGACGACACATGCGGCGTGGCGGTCGAAGCCGAGCTATTATGCGGTCTCTACCGAAGACCGGACGATCAATCCGGATCTCGAGCGGTTCATGGCGAAGCGGATGGACGCGCGGACGATCGAAGTAAAGGCAAGTCACCTATCGATAATTTCCCAGCCTGATGCGATCACACAGTTGATCCTCGATGCGGCCGGACATGCATAGGTCACAGCCGAAGGGTCCAACGTGGCACAGGGCGCGCCAGTCCGTAGCTGAACCATCGAATGCAAGCGCAAACCGCGGACGTCGCCTTTGGGTGGTGAGCGCTAATTTCTCGCTGGCTCAAGCAATGTCACAACCGGGGGTCGCCGCCGTTTTGCGACGAAAGGAACAGGACCCGGGAACCAATCAGAAACCAAGGAGGCGTGCTATCGGCAAGAGCCAATGGCTAAGGGAAGTGTTTGCTGCTGGTCTTTTGGTCACTTTCGGCGCGGTGTATCCGGAAGATGGGACGCGGGCACAGACCGACCATAGGGCGCTTCACATTGACCATTCGCGTCTGTCACGGTGGGCGGCCCTACGAGGTCCAGGTCTACCGAACTGACGATTTCTCCAGGGTGGCGACAATCCCTTCCGGGCAGCTGCCGCACATCACGGCGGTCCGGTTCAAGTCGAAACGGAATAGCAGCTGATCGCCATCACCTCGGCCAGTCGGGAGCGACGTCTACGAGCGCGCTCGCAGGCTCGGCGGCGACGCGATCCAGGAAGGACTTCTCACTGTCGTAAACTATCCGGCTGGCGATGGGCGCGTCCCGCCAACCATCCCACGGAGAAGTTTCCCGATTGTTCAGAGCGTGGTGATCGCGGAGCACATTGACCTTCACGAACCAGAGGCCGGCGGCCACGCCATGCCCGAAGCGATCGGGATCGTCTCGTCCCGCGCGGCATTCGCGCCAGGCTGCGCCGGCGGCCATGAACGAACGGCGGGGAACCTTTGCGGGATCGAACCGAATCTCAAGTTTCTCCCGCAGCTTCTCGTCAAGCTGCGCGTCGGCGAGACGCCACGTCCCCGCCGGGCGATCCCAGTATTCGCAAACCCAGTGATCCTCCCAATTGTCGCCGAAGTAGGAGGCAAAGCCGCATCTGAGCCGGGCGGGAACGCCGCGGCTGCGCAGAAACGAACACAGCATCAACGAATAGTCCCGGCACGTGCCGATGGATCGACTTCCAGGTGGGCGCGGCGCACGCAGCGGAGAAGGGTCGATTTCGAGAATCTGGCCGAGTCGTTCGGCAATGGAGAGCGTTTCCCGTGAATGGGCGGCAGCCCGCTGCTTGTCGAGCAGATAGTCGTCGAGCCAGTCCGCGTGGATCAACAGGCCCTGGATGACGCCGACGAGAGCGCCGACGTCGGCGGGAAGATCGTTGAGGAGCGCTGCATGCGGGCCGGGATTGGACATGTCGCTGTGGTCAAGCCATCTGCCGACATCGGCGGCAGATACGTTCGATGCTCGCCTCACCTCAGCCTCACCGGGATGATCTCGACCGTCAGCTGCACCTCGTCTCCGAGACCATAGTAGGAATAGGCCGGGCGCGAGACCTGGCGCAGGAAGAGGAACAGGCTCAGCCGCAGGCGCTTGAAAAGATTGCTTCGGCGGGGCGGCAGGAGGTTTTCCTGCATCACATGCACGATCCACTGATGCGGGTCGCTCGGCAGATCGATTTCCTTGTGCCGCGCGAGATCCTCGAGAGCGCGCTCGACATCGGGCTCCTCCAGGAAGCCGAACGAAAGCTCGACGCCAATGACGCCTCCGCGGCCCTCCTCGCGGTCGAACATGGTGACCCGATAGCGGCTGCCGTGGATATAGGGCGTCTTCTTGTGTGCAACTTCGACGAACACGAGATTGCGCGGCAAGACGCCGGTGCGCTCGGCGAGGAGGCGGATCAGCGAGGGCGCGCGGTCGCCGAGCGCCCTGAGTGGCCGCGGCGACATGATGAGCGCGTTGCGCTCGAGATAATGACGGCTCGACCGATGCAGCGCGACGACCTCGCCCATCGTCATCGTCGCCTTGGCGTTGTGGGCGGCGTAGGTCGCCTTGCGGCCCCAGCGCCAGGTCGCCATGGCGGCGAAGGCCGCGGTCCCGATCGCGACCGGTACATAGCCGCCCTCGAACAGTTTGAGCAGGCTGGCCAGGAGAAAGGACGCGTTGAGCGCCGTGAGCGGCCCCCAGACGATCGCCGTGATCGCCCGGCTCCATCGCCATTGGCGCCGCGCCACCGCAATCATCGCGGCCGAAGTGATCACCATGACGCCGGAGACGGCAAGCCCGTAGGCCGCCGCCAGCGCCGCGCTCGAGCCGAACATCAGCACGAGCGCTGCGCAGCCGATCAGCAGCGTCCAGTTGACGACCGGAATGTAGACCTGGCCCTCGTGCGCATGATGGGTGTGCTCGATGTCGAGCCGCGGGAAGAGGCCAAGGCGGATCGCCTGCGATACGAGCGAGAAGACGCCGGAAATCAGGGCCTGTGAGGCGATTACCGTCGCGGCGGTTGCGAGCACGATGAGCGGCATCAGGAGCCATGGAGGCGCGAGCGCATAGAAGAGCTTGTCGTCCACGGCGCGCGCGCCGCCCATCACATAGGCGCCCTGGCCGAGATAGTTGATGAGAAGCGCAGGATAGACGATCGCGAACCAGGAGAGCCGGATCGGCAGGGCGCCGAAATGGCCGACGTCGGCATATATGGCTTCGCCGCCGGCGACGACCAGCATCAGCGCCCCGAGAATGAGGAGCGCCTCGAAAAAATGCGCGCGTCCGAGGAAGGCGAAGCCCCAGAGCGGATTGAAGGCCGCGAGGATTTGCGGATGGACAAGGATTTCCGCAGCCCCGAGCGCTGCGATCGCTGCGAACCACATGAGCGCGATCGGCCCGAACACGAAACCAACCCGCAAGGCCCCTTTGAACTGGATGGCGAAGAGGGCGACGAGCAAGCCGAGGGTGATCGGTACAACCGCGTCGGCGAAGCCCGGCGCGGCGACGTCGAGGCCCTCGACCGCCGACAAGACGCTGATCGCCGGCGAGATCATGCCGTCGCCGATGAGGAGCCCGGCGCCTGCTATCAGAGCCCACAGCAGCAGGCGCACCCGGCGATCGGCGCGATCGTGCAGGAGTCCGTAGAGCGCAAAGACGCCGCCCTCGCCGTCGTTTCGCGCGCGCAGAACGAAGATCGCATATTTGATCGCAACGATGACGGTCAGCGTCCAGATGACGAGGGAGACCGCGCCGAGCGCGTCCTCAGGCCCCTGCGCCGGGGCGGCGCGGAAGATCTGGTCCATAGCGTAGAGCGGCGACGTGCCGATGTTGCCATAGACGACGCCGAGTGCGCCGAGCGCGAGCGGACCGATCCCGCCCCGAGGCGCGTGATCGCGCGCCGCGCGGCTGGCGTGGCCGGGGAGGGATCGATCGGCGAGAAGAGACATGATGCGGGCGTATTTTGCCCATCCTGCCGTGAGAGCCGGCGAGAGGCAACGCGACACATCCGCCCAGGCGAGCGCCATCGATTGGACTGGTTTGTGCGGCGGCTTGCTCAATTGTCCGCACTTTTCGAGCGCAAGCGCGAAATTGGCTGGTTGGCGCGAAAATTCCCGACCGGGGGTGGGTGGATGGGGCAGGCAGCGAGGCGTCGCCGGGTCGTGGCGGCGCATCGGCGCGGGGTTGCGCCCCGCGCCGCGTTGGGTTAACCGCGGGCGCTTGGACTATGGAGACACCCTTGGCTGCAGCCACGCAAATGAGGCGGATCAACTGGCCCAACGCGAGGACGCTGATCAGCGTGGCCATTCTGGTCGGCACCGAGCTCATTGGCGCCGGCTTCGCCGCCGGGTGGGCGATCGGCGGCCTGTTCCAGCTCGGCGAACCGATCACCCACGCGCTGGAAGGCGTTTTCGTCGTGACCGCCCTGACCGGACTCTACTACTTCCTGCGCGCCGCGCTCGCCCACGAGCCGATCTGGGGATAGGTCCTCGCTCCGGAGGCGCTCGTCCGAGAGACGGTCGCGTCGTCGAGGCGCAGGCGCCGGAGATGCTCGAATGTACGAGGATCACAAGCGGCCTTGACGTTCCCGCCTGCGGGAAATCGGCCATCAGCCGCAGCGCCTCAGCGCGCGGTCTCCGCTGCAAGCGAGACGCCGTTCCATTCCGCCACCAGGTCCGACAGCATCGGCACGTAATCGCCGCCGTGGCCGGTGGCGACCGCTTGGGCGAAGGAATTGCGCACCGACGCGCCGACCGGGTTGGCGACGCCGAGCGCCCCAGCGAAGCCAGCGAGATAGGTGACGTCTTTCAGCGCGTTGGCCAGAGTGAAGCGATGGGCGTTGCGGTCACGCTCGATGACGTATTTGCGGAACGTCTGATAGAACGGGCAATCCATGCGACCGCCGCTGATCACGCTGTCAAAGACGGCCGGCGAGAGTCCCGCCTTGGCCCCGACCATCAGCGCCTCCGAATAGATCGCCGCATAGCCCATCGACAGGAAATTGTTCAGGAGTTTCATGGTGTGGCCCGTCCCGACTGGACCGGTTTCGACGACGCGGCCGGCGAAGGCTTCCAGGATCGGCCGGACGCGTTTCACCGCGTCGGGATCGCCGCCGACCATCACATCGAGCGTGCCTTCCCAGGCGTCCTTCGGCGTGCGGCTCAAAGGCGCATCGATCAGCGTGATCCGCTGGGGCTTAAGCGTCTCGGCGAGCAACCGCGTCGATCCTGGCTCGGAAGTCGAGCAGTCGATGACGAGCAGCGGCTTGCGCGCGGCCGCCAGTCCGTCCGGGCCTTGGACGATCGCCTCGACCTCCGGCGAGCCGGTGACGCAGAGGACGACGACGTCGCTCTTTTCGGCGACCTCCCGCGGGCTCACCGCTTCCTCCGCGCCGCGCTTCTTGAGGTCGTCGACGGCCTCGCGCTTGCGGTGGGCGAGGACGGTTAGCGGCCAGCCCTTCTCGACGAGGTTCTTCGCCATGCCGTGGCCCATGAGCCCGACGCCGATGAAACCTATCTTTTCTTTCATGTCTCGCGTTCCCTCTGAGGCCTGCGGCTGGGGCGGACAGCCGACCGCATGTCCGTCGAAATCCGTTACGGGGTCAATGCGCCCTCAGGCGCCCGGGGCCGGGACCAGTCCGTAAGGAGCGATGGTCTCCTTCATCTTGGCGGGGTTGGGGCGCCGCTGGAGAGGAGCGCGGCCATCTCGCCGAAGCCGGTTCCAAGGGACGCCTGGCGTGAGGATGCAGAGGCAGCTCGCTGCCTCCGGCGTGTCGTTGCGGAAGCTGTGCACGATCCCGCGCCCGATGAAGACGCTTTGGCTGGGAAGTCCTTGCCGTCGATTCGCCAGGTCGTCACGCCCATCGGCCCGACGATCGTCTCGTCCCAGCTTTCGTGATAGTGAGGCACGGGGGCCCGCGCGTTCGGCTGGACGATCATCTCGAAGGCGTCCAGGCTTCCGCCATTGTCTTCCTTTGTCTGCAGAAACCGTAACCGCAGGCCGCCAATCTCAATGATGTCGGTCATCGCGCGCTTCTCCCTTACGCACCGACCTTAGGCGACTACCTTTCGCTTCGCGAGCGCTTCATTGACCGCCGGCTTCACGACCGTTCCGAACAATTCGACTGAGCGTAAGATCGCTTCTTGCGGCTGCGGGCCGACCGTCATCTGCATCAGATAGCGGTCGTGCCCGAAAACCTCATGTTGCGCCAGGATCTTGGCGATCGCCTCGTCCGGCGTCCCGAGCGTCAAGTGCCCGCGTGGGCTCCGGCCGGCGTCGAACTGCGCCCGCGAGAGCGGCGGCCAGCCGCGTTCGCGGCCGATGCGGCTCATGGCTTCGGCATAGGGCGGAAAGAAGGCCTCGACCGCCGCCTCGGTCGTGTCGGCGAGAAAGCCATGTCCGTTGATGCCGAGCTTGAGCATCCCGGGCGCAACCCCGGCGCGCCGACCGGCCTCGCGGTAGAGCGACGCAAGCGGGGCGAACCGCGCCGGCTCGCCGCCGATGATCGCAATCGCCAGCGGCAGCCCGAGCGCGCCCGAGCGCGCCACCGATTGCGGCGTGCCGCCGGAGGCGATCCAGACCGGCAGAGGGTCTTGCAGCCCGCGCGGATAGACGCCCTCGCCGTTCAGCGGCGCGCGGTGGGCGCCTTGCCAAACTGGATGGCTGTTCGCGCGGATCGCCAGCAGCAGGTCGAGCTTTTCGGCGAACAGGGTATCGTAGTCGTCGAGGTCGTAGCCGAACAGCGGGAAGGATTCGATGAACGAGCCGCGTCCCGCCATGATTTCAGCCCGGCCGCCCGACAGGAGATCGAGCGTGGCGAACTGCTGATAGACGCGCACCGGATCGTCGGACGATAGGACGGTGACCGCGCTCGTCAGACGAATGCGACGGGTCCGCGCCGCGGCGGCGGCAAGGACGACCGCTGGCGCCGAGACAGCGAAGTCCGGGCGGTGGTGCTCGCCGACGCCGAACACGTCGAGTCCAACCCGGTCGGCGAGTTCGACCTGCTCCATAAGCTCGGCGAAGGTCCTGTCGACCTCCGCCGGCTCGCCGGTCTTGGGATCCCGCCTGGTCTCGACGAAGGTATAGACGCCAAATTCCATCCGTCCTCAATTCAGCCGCCATGTCGTTGCGGCCGGGGAATGATAGCATGCGCGAACTGCGCCGGTGAGGAGACCGCGATGACGCCGCCGATCAGCCGATTTTCCGTGCCCGAGCTCGCCGGTCTGCCAAAGGACGTCCGCGAACGGATCGACACGGTGCAGGAGAAGTCCGGCTTCGTCCCCAACGTCTTTTTGGCGCTGGCGCGCCGCCCGGACGAGTTCCGCGCCTTTTTCGCCTATCATGACGCGCTGATGGAGAAGCCCGGCGGCCTCAGCAAGGCCGAGCGCGAGATGATAGTGGTCGCCACCTCGGGCCTCAACCACTGCGGGTATTGCGTTGTTGCGCATGGCGCAATCTTGCGCATTCGGGCCAAGAATCCCTTGATCGCCGACCAGGTCGCGATCAATCCGGCGAAGGCCGATCTGACGCCGCGCGAGAGAGCCATGCTCGACTTCGCGCTGAAGGTCGCCGAGCGCTCGCACGCCATCGACGAAGCGGACTACGAGGCGCTGAGGCGCAGCGGGTTCGCCGGCGAAGACGCATGGGACATCGCTGCCATCGCCGCCCTTTTCGCGATGTCCAACCGGCTGGCCAACGCGTTCGCCATCCGGCCCAACGATGAGTTCTACGGGATGGGGCGGGAAGCGCGTCGATGAAGGCCAGGCCAGCAATCTGGCTGCCTTCTCGTCCCGGAAGGAGCCGTCGAGCGATCTGGCGGGGCCGCCCCGGCGTATGCAAAGGGTCAATCCTCTGACAAAGGCAGTCATCATGCGACTTTTCGGCGTGCTCTTCACTCTGGCGGCCGTGACCGCATCGCCCATGACGGCCGTCGCCGCAGAGCCGCTGGCGAACAGCGGCGCAGTGAAACTCGCGGCTTATACGGTGTGCCGCTCGCTCGCGATCGTCGACATGGGCCCGGTCGGCTCCCAATCCGCGGCCGAGTGCAACGGCATCGTCAAGACCCGCGACGCATCGAAGTTCCTGGACAATCTCGCGATCCGCTGCCTCGAGGAGTCCGAGGCGCGAGCCGCCGGCTACAGGTTCTTCGGCACCTGCGTGCAGACGGATGGCGACGGCGACAAGCTCTTCATGACCTACGAGGGACCGGAAAGCGGTCCGGTCGAATGGATCGGCGGGACCGGCAAGTACAAGGACGTCGTGGGTTCCGGGACCTGGACCGTCGCAGACGCGCCGGGCAACAGCTCGAGCCTTTTCGCGTTCACGCTCAGCTACGACCTCAAATGGCGGCAAAAGGAGAAGTGACTCGGCGATTTGCCCGGTGACCGTCGGGCGGCCGGAGCCGAGCGATGAATTCTACGTGATGAGGCGCGCCTGAACCACAAATTCGCGGAACCGGGCCGACGACACGAAGTTATTCGGCGGCACGGGGAGGTTCGTATGCGGACCGGGTTCGGGGTCCTCGCGTTTTGGCTCAGCATCGGAACCGCGCTTGCGGCTGACGGCGTCCTGATGGGCCAGGCTGCCTTCGGCGACTGGCGTACAGATGCGCCCGGGGTCCGACGTCTGATCACGCCGGCCGATCTCCCCTCGCCCTTTGCGACGGCTTCGGTTGGCAACCCGCCGCGCCGCGCGCCGCGCACCCCCGCCGTGGTTCCGAAAGCGCTGCCGGGCTTTGCCGTCGACCTTTTCGCCGCCGGGCTCTCCAGCCCCCGCGTGGTACGCACGGCGCCCAACGGCGACCTTTTCGTCGCGGAGAGCGGCGCGGGCCGGATCCGCGTGTTTCGCCCCGGGGGAGACAATGCGCCGCCGCAGAGCGCCGTCTTCGCCGAAGGCCTTGCGAGGCCATTCGGCATCGCCTTCTATCCGTCAGGCGCGGACCCGCATTGGGTCTATGTCGCGACTCCGGGCGAAGTGCTGCGCTTTGCCTATCGCAGAGGAGACATGAAGGCGGAGGGTCCCGCCGAAACGGTGGTCCGCGACCTGCCGAGCGGCGGCGCTCACTGGACGCGCGACATTGCCTTTTCTCCCGACAACCGCACGATGTTCGTGTCGGTCGGCTCCGCGAGCAATGACGACGGCACGGCCTCCGAAGGGACAGCTCAGCTCGGGGCGTCCGGAGGGATGGAGCGGGACCGCGCGGACGTGCTCGCCTTCGATCCCGACGGAAAGAACATGCGCGTCGTTGCGACCGGAATCCGCAACTGTTCGGGCCTCGCAATCGAGCCGCAAAGCGGGGCGCTGTGGTGCGCGGTCAACGAGCGCGACGGGCTCGGCGACAACCTGCCGCCCGATTATGCGACGCAGGTGATCCAAGGCGCGTTCTATGGATGGCCATGGTACTATGTCGGCGACCACCAGGACCCGCGGCATGCAGGGGAGCGGCCCGATCTTGCCGGCCGCGTGACCGTGCCTGACGTCCTGTTCCAGGCGCATTCAGCGCCGCTGGGCATCACCTTCTACGAGGGCAATCAGTTCCCCGCCGAGTACAAGGGCGCCGCCTTCGTCGCCTTCCACGGTTCGTGGAACCGGCGAAAGCGCACCGGCTACAAGGTCGTTCGCCTCCTGACGAAGGACGGCAAGCCGACGGGCGTCTACGAGGATTTCCTGACCGGCTTCGTCGCCGACGACGAAAGCGTCTGGGGGCGTCCGGTCGACGTCGCGGTGACGAACGACGGCGCCCTCATCGTCACCGACGACGAGGGCGGCGCGATCTGGCGCGTGAGCTATCGGGGGCATTAGGCGCTTTGCCAAATGCACGCCCCTCTCCGCGCGAAGCGGCGGTTCGCTCGGGATCCTCCGGGACCGCTCGAGCCCACAGGCGGCGATTGCGTCGCAGCGGGCGAGGCAGCATTAATCCGGCCGGTCTGAACATGAGTGAATGGCGGACGATGCCGGCTGTTACAGAGATCTATCGTAGCGCCGATCTTTTGGTCAGGGCGCGGACCGCCCACGAATCGGCGTTCTGCGTCGTGACCTTTGACTCCTACACCGACAAGCGCACGCTGGACCGCGAAGGCTTCGGCGAAGGGTTCCTCGCTTCGCGCGGGGTCAACGCGATACACATTCTGTCGCGTGACAACGACTGGTATCTAGCGCCGGACATTGAACTGGCGCTCGAAGCGGCGGCGAAAGCAGCCGCGTCGTTCGACCGGGTCTCGGCCTACGGGTCGAGCATGGGCGCTTACGCCGCGATCCGCCTGGGCAGGCTGGCCGGCGCGACCACGGCAATCGCGCTATCGCCGCAATTCTCGATCGATCCTCGTCTCGTTCCCTTCGAGGACCGCTGGGAACCCGACGCGCGCCGGCTCGATTACGAGATCGAGCGCCGCCTCGCCCTGAAGGGCTTCGTGGCGTCGGCTGATGTCTTCTATGACCCGGCGGATCGCGACGCGCGCCATGTCGAACTCTATCGCGACTGGCTCGAGGTCCGCGACGTCCGGCTGCCCGACTGCGGCCATCCGGTCACCGGCTTTCTCGCTGAAGTCGGGCTTCTGCAGCGCGCGGTGCTGGAAGCGGCTGAAGGCGCGCTCGACCGGGCGGCGTTCGAACGCGACGCGCTCGAAATGCGGGAGCGCGCCCCGCAATATTACCTGACGCTCGCGCAACGGCCGGGTCCGGCGCAGAAGAAGCTCGAGCTCATGCGCCGGGCCCATGAGCTTTTCGCCGGCGATGTCGGCTATATCACGCGCTACGCGGAGGCGCTTGCCATGGCCGGTCGGGACGGCGAAGCGATTGCAAGGTTCGACGAGGCGATGGGGATCGAACCCGATCACCTGACCGTCCTCCTGCGGGCTTGCGAGTTTACCGCGCTGAGACAGCGGCTGCCGGCGGCGCGGGCGATCGCCGATTGGCTGTCGCGACTCCATCCGGGGGCCGCTCCGATCGAAACCCTCCGCGCCCGGCTCAGCCGGCCGCGATTGGCGGATGCGCCGCAGCGCCTGCGCCAGTGGCGCGCTCAGTTATCCGGCTTCCGCGGCGGACCGGCGGCGCTTCTGGGCGCAACGCCGTCGCCCCCTCGCGTGCGGCTCTCGGCCCCGCTTGCGGCGCCCCCTTCGCGCGTGCCGGCCTCGCCGCCGATGATCAATTCCTGGCTGCGGCACGCCGCTACGATCGGCGCCGTCCCGAGCGCTCCCGTCGATATCGTCCTCATCGGCGACTCGCTGGCGCATCAATGGCCGGCGAAACTCTGGTCCGGTAGGCGTGTGTACAATCTCGGCGTTTCCGGCGACCGCACCCAGCACGTCCTTTGGCGTCTGGCGTGCTTCGACGACGGCGCGATCGAGGCGAAAGCTGTGGTGCTGATTGTCGGGGTCAACAATCTCGTCTGCGGCGAGGACGTCCAGTCGATCGTCGAGGGCGTCGGCGACGTCATCGGCCAGGCCCGCCGCGTGGC
Organism: uncultured Alphaproteobacteria bacterium; assembly: GCA_963820795.1. GTDB lineage: Bacteria > Pseudomonadota > Alphaproteobacteria > Rhizobiales > Beijerinckiaceae > Roseiarcus. Next base: position 130,722 of record CAWGBJ010000015.1, on the reverse strand, counting down.
GCCCGGAGCGAAGATCGCTGTCGTCGCCCTGCCCCCGTTCGGTCCCGACTTCCGGCTTCGCGACAACGATCGCCAGCTTCTGAACGCGTCGCTCGCCAGCATGCGGGATGTCGTGGCCGTCGGCGAGCCGGCGGCGTGGAACCCGCGCGGAAGCGAGGCCGGCTGCTACCAGCCGGACGCCGTCCACTTCACCCGCACGGGGTACCAGCGGCTGACGGCGGCGGCGTTACGAGCGCTCGGAGGCCCGTGAGGCTGGGCCGCGGCTGCCGAAGGCGCGACACGACCTCCGGCGCGACTGGCGAACGTGGAATGTCTTGCGACTCCTAGAAAAGCGGCCTTGTCGTCGTACATTATACGCCTGTCGTTCGCCGCGAGCGGCACGCCGTGTCTGTTTCTTTCAGGAAGCTTCGAAAAGCTTCAGATTGCTGCCAACGGCTTGCAAACGGCCTTCAATTTCCTGCCAAAGATTGCAATTTCTTACCCGGATTTGGGACTTATCAGAGGATTACGGGCGAATGGCAGACAAAAAAACCAATCCATTGTTTAGCGCGTATTTTCGGCTTGGGAGCTGCGGGGAAAGGACTGACGATGCAGCCGTTCGCCGCGGTTCGTGGGTTCGGTTTCCTTCGGCGCCCCGCCGCGCTTCGAAGAGCCGTCGCGTCGGTTGGTCGGGTCAAATTCGATGGCTCCGGACAAAGGGCGTTCTCCACTGCGGTGTGTAGAACAAACATAGAACAAAATGCTGGGCTTGACAAGAAAATGTTGGATCGCCTCGGCGCGCGAACCCCGGCACCGTCCAGCGCACTCAAAATCTTTCGCCACGCTCGGATCCCATCGTTTCAACCGCGAGAAGCACGGCTGCAACATCCTCCGAACCCTCAGCCGCCCCGGGCTCGCCCAGATCAGATCATGCTCGCGGCCCGGCGAACGGGAGGCTGCTGGAGAGCCCGCCGTCGACGGGGAAGGCCTGGCCGTTGACGTAGGAGCTCTCGTCGCTCGCCAGGAAGAGCGCCATCGCGGCGATTTCCTCAGGCCGGCCCGCCCTGAGGAGCGGATTGAGCTGCCCGATCTTGCGGTCCGTGCCGCGCTCGCGCGCCCGGTCGAAAATCGGCTTCGTCATCCCGGTCTCGATCAGGCCGGGGCAGATGGCGTTGACCCTGACGCCCGTGCCGGCGAGCGAATTGGCGGCGCTCTGCGCCAGGCTCACCACCCCCGCCTTGCTCGCGCCGTAGGGGGCGCTTCCCGCATTGGCGCGCAGCGCCGCGACCGACGCCGTCAGCACGATCGAGCCGCGGCCGCGCGCCACCATCGGCGGCGCGCCGTGCTTGATGGCGAGGAACGGCCCGATCAGGTTGATGCGTAGCACCTCGGTCCAAAGCTCGACCGTCTGTTCGAAGAGCGGCGTCAAGCCGCCGCTGATTCCAGCGTTGGCGTAGATCGCGTCGATCGCCCCGAAGGTCTCGAGAGCCCGCGCGACCATGGCCTTGACCGCCGCCTCGTCGCCGGCGTCGGCAACATGTGCGAGCGCCATCCGGCCCTCGCTCTCGACCAGCCCGATCGTCTCGTCGAGCCCCTCCCGGGCGCGGTCGACCGCGAGCACCTTCGCGCCTTCGTGTGCGAAGGCGATGACGCTCGCCCGTCCGATCCCGCTGGCGGCGCCGGTGACGATCGCCGCTTTGCCCCGCATCCGGTCCATGACACTTCCTCCTTGGCGAAAGGTGGCGCGCAGCGGGAGCGGGGTCAAGCGAGGCGGCGGTCGGAGATGTCGAATACGTGCATTCTTTTTGCCGCTTCGTCAGCCCGCCGCATATTTGAAACTCAAGCAGACCGTGCGAAAACCCGTTACGCACGGCCCAATTCGCGGCCCACAGCCGCGCAACGCTTAAAAACCGCGAAATTTGGCCCTCTGCGCAACCTACGGGTGCGCGGGCAAAGCGCGCTGCCTCGTCGGTAACACAACTTGCACCAATCGCTTGTCCGCCTAATGCCGGCGCCGCGACGGCGACCCCTCGTCCGGCGCGACGCTCCACCTTCTCCCGCATGCGGTCCGTTCGCGGGAAAGGGGTCGGGTGAAGGCAAGGACAAGCGTCTATCCCTTCAGAAACGGCCTGTGCAGGACAAGGTCGGCGGGGCCGAAGCGGTCCTTCGCCGACCAGGATTGATGCCAGTAGGGGTAGATCAGCGGTGGCTGGCTCACCTTGTCGAGACGCGCGCGTTCGTCGTCGGTCAGCTTGACGTTGACCGAGGCGAGGTTGTCGCGGAACTGCGCCTCGGTGCGGCCGCCGATAACGAGCGACGTCACGGCCGGCCGCCCCAGAAGCCAGGCCAGCGCGATCTGCGCCGCCGAGACGCTGCGCGCGTCCCCAATCGCCACGAGTTCGTCGACGATCGCCCAAAGCGCGTTCTCGTCGCGCACCGGCGGCTCGGTCCAGCCGGCGAACTGACGCGAGCCTTCGGGGGCCGCCTTGTTGCGGCGATGCTTGCCGGACAGCAGACCGCCGGCGAGCGGACTCCATACCAGGACGCCGAGCTTCTGGTCGACCGCGATCGGCAGAAGCTCATATTCGGCGTCGCGCGCCTGCAACGTGTAATGGATCTGCTCGGAGACGAAGGGGACGCGATGCTCGCGCCGCGCGACTTCCATCGCCTTCATGATGTGCCAACCGGAATAATTGGAGCAGCCGATGTAGCGCACCTTGCCGGCGCGCACGAGCGAGTCCAGGGCCTCCATCGTCTCTTCGAGCGGGGTGAGGCCGTCCCACTGATGAACCTGATAGAGGTCGATGACGTCGGTGCGCAGGCGCTTCAGGCTCGCTTCGCATTCGCGGATCAGATGCCAGCGCGACAGGCCGCGATCGTTCGGCCCCTCGCCCATCGCAAAGCGCGCCTTGGTCGCGATCAGCATGCCGGGCTTGCGGGTCGGCATCGCCTCGCCGAGCATCTCTTCCGAGCGGCCGCCGGAATAGACGTTGGCGGTGTCGATCAGGTTCACGCCCGCGTCGGCGACGATGTCGATCAGCCGACGCACCTCGTCGAGCGAGACGTTGCCGACCTTGGCGAAGTTCCCTTTGCCGCCGAAGGTCATCGTGCCCATCGTCAGGACCGAAACCATCAGGCCCGAATTGCCCAACTGCCGGTATTCCATTGGCGCGCTCCTTTTTCGCAAGTCCCCGGGGGCTAACATGTCGGACGCGGAGCGCCAAGCGCCGCCCCGCCTCGAAACAGCGGCGCCGGAGGGAACAGACTTGCCGCTTCGCCGGGTTTATGGGCAATGTCGGCGGTCTTTTCCTCCAATTGCAGGGAGCCTTCCCCTTGGTCCTCGCATCCCTTCGGCGCCTCGCCGGCGTCGCCTTCTTTTGCGCCCTGGCTTTAGCCGCCACGAACGCTCTCGCCGCATCGGCCCCGCAGCCGGACGGCACTGTCGACATGGCGAAGCTGATGCAGCCCGGGCCGCTGCCGGAACTGGCGATGGGCGACCCATCGGGCGTGCCGATGATCGAATACGGCTCGCTCACCTGTCCGCATTGCGCCGCCTTCTCGAAGGAGACCTTTCCGCAGCTCAAGGCGCAATATATCGACACCGGAAAGGTGCGCTTCATTTTCCGCGAATTCGCCCGCAACACCGCCGACGTAGCAGCCTTCATGCTGGCGCGCTGCCTCGGCGACGACAAGACCTTCGCGGCGATCGAACTCCTGTTCGCCGAACAGGACAAATGGGCCTTCAGCGACAAGCCGTTGGAACCGATGACCGTGGCGATGCGGCCGACCGGGATGACCGCCGAGAAGGCCAAGGAGTGCCTCAACAATCAGAAGCTTGCCGACGGGATCGTGGCGATCACCAAGCGCGCCGCCAGTGAAGTCCCTGTGAGCGGCACGCCGACCTTCGTCATCGCCGGCAAGGTCTACGGCGGCGAATTGACGTTCGACCAGCTGAAGGCCGTCCTCGACCCGCTGGTGAAGAAGTAGGCGGAAGCCTCACCAGGCGAGGAACCGCCGGCCGAGCAGCGCCCCCGCCCCCGCGCAGACGAGAGTCGCGATCGGATACCAGGTCGCGACGAAGAGAGGCGAATCGTCCGGGCAGTGGGTCGCATAGAGGAACGAGGCGATCCCCGCCGCAGCCGCGCCGGCGAGGGCGCCCGTCCAGCCCGGATGCTGCGGCGCGCCGGCGCGCATCGCCGCGATGAGCGCAACCAGGATCGGGGCGGCCATCATCGGAATCATCGTCGTGCAGTAGCGCATGTTGTGCCCGACGAGGCGCGCCATCCATTCGTCCTGCGGCACGACGATGAGCTCGACCGCCACGGCGGCGGCGAGTAGGACGAGCGGCGCGAAGAGCCAGAGCGCCAGCGCTCCCGGCTTGGCGTCAGGCCGCTCGAGCCGGACGAACAGCAGGAGGGACGGCAGGGCGAGCGCCAGCGCATCGGCGAACTTGAGGTTGAAGCGCACCGTCCCAAGGGCGGCGGCGATATCCGGCCGCGGCCCGACGAACAGCGCATAGAGCGCCAGGCTGCCGACGAGGCCGAGCGCCAGCGCGCCGGCGAACCGTCGGCCCATGTCGACCGGTTCGGCGACGGGGTCGGCAGCGAGCGCGTCGATGAGCTCGGAGGTCCTCACGAAATCGATCTCCGCCACGCCGCGGCGAGCGATTTCAGCGCCCGATGAAGCGCGACGCGGACGGCGACCTCGCTCATCGCCAGGCGCGCCGCCGTCGCCGCGATCGACTGCCCGTCCAGCGAGATCGACTGGACGATGTCGCGCTGGCGAGCCGACAGCGTTTGCAGGAGCTTCTTCGCATCGCTGAGCGCGTGCGGGTCCTCTTGCTCGGGCGCTGCGAGAAAATCCTGAAAATCCTCGATCGGCTCGATCCGTCGCGCCCCGCGGCGACGCATCGCGTCGATGATTTTGTGGCGAGCGATCGCCTTCACCCAAGGCCCGAGCTTCTGGCCCGAATCCCAAGTGTGCCGCTTGAGATGGATCGCCAACAACGTCTCCTGCACCGCATCCTCGACATCGGCGTCGCCCAGCCGGGCGCGCTGAAACGCCCCCCGCGCCATCGCCCGGACAGCACGACTGATATCCTCCAGGAGCCGCCGGTAAACGCCCTCGTCGCCCGCCATCGCGGCCCTCATCATCTTCGACCAGGGATCGTCCGGAAGGCCTTCGGACGGCAGGGCGCTCATACGGATTTCGTTCCGTTTCGGCTGGCGTTACAGGCCCATAGGCTTTTTATTTGGCCGTGAACGCGGATGACGCGACCCATTCCCTGTAACACGCCCTCCGTCGATCGCGAAGACTGCGGCAATGGGCGACCCGAGAGAGCGTTACATGTCGACATTCCACTCGAGCCGTATCGCCGCCGGCGTCGGCGTCGGTTTCAAGGCCGAGCATTTCGACGCCATCGTCGACTCCCGACCGGGGCTCGGCTTTTTTGAGGTCCACGCGGAGAACTACATGGGCGCCGGCGGGCCGCCGCACCGACGGCTCGCCGCGATCCGCCGGGACTATCCGCTCTCCCTGCACGGGGTCGGACTCTCCATCGGCTCGCCCGAGCCGCTCGATCGCGCCCATCTCGCCCGCCTCGCCGGGGTGGCCGCGCGCTACCAGCCGGCGATGGTTTCCGAGCACCTCGCCTGGTCGACGCACGCGGGCGCGTTCTTCAACGATCTCCTGCCCCTGCCGTACGACGACGAGACGCTGGTCCGGGTCTGTCAGCATATCGATGAGACGCAGAGCGCGCTCAGCCGGACGATCCTGCTCGAAAACCCGTCCACCTACGTCGCCTTCGCCGAAACCACCATCGAAGAAACCGAGTTTCTCGCCGAGGTCGTCCGGCGGACCGGATGCGGCCTTCTGCTCGACGTCAACAACGTCTTCGTCAGCGCGACCAACCACGGGCGCGATCCGCATCGCTATCTCGCCGATTTCCCGATGGCGGCGGTCGGCGAAATCCATCTTGCAGGCTACGCCGAGGATGCCGACGACGCCGACCTGCCGCTCCTGATCGACGCGCACAATTCCCCCGTCCGCGACGCCGTCTTGGCGCTCTATGCCGAGGCGATCCGGCGCTGCGGGCCGGTCCCGACGCTGGTCGAATGGGACAACGACGTGCCGGCATGGCCGGCGCTCTTTGCCGAAGCCGAGCGTGCCGGCCGGGCCATGGCCGAAGCGGATCGCGCTCCGCAGGAGCGAGCCGATGCCGTTTGAGGCCACGATCGGCGAATTCGCCGCGGCTCTCCGGGACCCGACCCGACCGCCGCCGCCCGGCGTGCATGGGCGCTTCGAAACGCCAGACCTCCGCCGCTTCTCGGTCTATCGCAACAATATCGCGGTCGGGCTCATCGGCGCGCTCGAGGCGCGTTATCCCGTGACGCAACGCATTCTCGGCGAGGAGGGGTTCAGGAGCGTGGCGCGGCGTTTCGCGCGCGAGCGGAAGCCGCGCTCGCCGGTGATGATCGCCTACGGCGACGACTTTCCTGATTTCCTCGAGGACGCGGCGGCGGCGTTCGGCGTCCCGTATCTGGCGGACGTAGCGCGGCTCGAGAACGCCTGGGTCGAGGCCTATCACGCCGAAGAGGCGGGGGTCCTGAGCGTCGCCGATCTGGCGTCGCGGGCGCCGGCTGCGCTCATGGCGGCGCGCGTCGAATTCCATCCCGCCGCCCGGCTGCTCCGCTTTGCCGCGGCCGCCGCCTCGATCTGGGCCTCCCATCAGGCGGGCGCCGTGCCGGCGGCGGCGCCGCCGCCCGAACGCGGCGAGGACGTGCTGATCGCACGCCCCGAGGCGGACGTCAGCGTCCGCATCCTGCCGGGCGAGGCTTACGCCTTCGCCGCCCGTCTCGCCTTGGGGGCGACGCTCCTCGAGGCGGCCAGCGCCCTCGACGATACGGAAAGCTTCGGAACCCATCTCATTGGCATCGTCGAGGCCGGCGCCATCGCCTCGATCGTTCCCGGAGATCCGCTATGAGCGTCCCCGCCGCCGCCGGCTTCGAGGCCGCCTTGTCCAATCCATTCGCCCGCTTCACCAACTGGCTGTTCGGGCTCGTGCCCGCTTCGCTCGCCATGCTGATCCTCAGGCTGACCCTGGCGCGTCCGTTCTTCGCCTCGGGGCTGACCCGCTGGGACGGCTGGTTCACCCTCTCCTTCGGGGCCAAAACACTGTTCGCCGACGACTATCGCCTGCATGTCTTCGGCCAGGAGATCCCCTTCCCGCAGCCCGAACTCGTGGCGACGCTGGCGAGCACGGCGGAGATCGTGCTGCCGGTTCTCCTCGCCTTCGGCTTCCTCACCCGCTATGCCGCCGCCGGACTTCTCTGCATGACCGCCGTCATCCAGCTCACCTATCCCGACGGTTGGCAGAACTTCCATCTTCCCTGGGCGGCGATGGCGCTCGCGATCATGGCCTTCGGTCCCGGCGCGATCGCGATCGACCGGCTCCTCGGGCTCGACGGCTGGTTCGGCTGGCGCGGTCGCTGAGCTACACGGCTCGTATTGACGGCGCCGCAAAGGCGTGGCTTTAACCGCGTCACGAAGACGCCCGGCGTCGATCAATCCTGAGAGGAGAAACGACGCCATGTCCCATTGGCCGCTGCACGGGCGAATCGAGGGCGCGGTCGTGATGATCGGGTTCGGATCGATCGGCAAAGGCACGCTGCCTCTGATCGAGCGGCACTTCGCCTTCGACAGGGATCGCTTCGTCGTCATCGATCCGGACGATTCGGATCGCCGGCTGCTCGACGAGCGCGGCGTCAAGTTTGTCCAACTCGGCCTCACCCGCGACAACTATCGCGACGCGCTCGGCAAATATCTGAAGGCGGGCGCGGGCCAGGGCTTCTGCGTCAACCTCTCGGTCGACACCTCATCGCTCGACATCATGTGCTACGCGCGTGAAATCGGCGCGCTCTATATCGACACCGTGGTCGAGCCGTGGCCCGGCTTCTATTATGACAAGAGCCTCGGCAACGAGGCGCGCACCAACTATGCGCTGCGCGAGACGGTGATGGCGGAGCGGGGCAGGAATCCCGGCGGGACGACGGCGGTCTCCTGCTGCGGCGCCAATCCGGGCATGGTCTCCTGGTTCGTCAAGCAGGGGTTGATCAACCTCGCCGCCGATCTCGGCGACAAGGGCGCGGAGCCGAAGTCGCGCGACGATTGGGCCAGGCTCGCTCATCGCCTCGGCGTCAAGGGCGTGCACATCGCCGAGCGCGATACCCAGCGCGCCAAGACGCCGAAGCCGCGCAACGTCTTCGTCAACACCTGGTCGATCGAGGGCTTCCTGTCGGAAGGCATGCAGCCGGCCGAGCTCGGTTGGGGCGCGCATGAGAAATGGGCGCCCCAGAACGCCGGCTTTCACAAGGAGGGCTGCGGCGCGGCGATCTTTCTCGAGCAGCCCGGCGCCAACACCCGCGTGCGCTCATGGACGCCGACGGCGCGCGGCCAGTTCGGCTTCCTCGTCACCCACAACGAATCGATCTCGATCGCCGACTATTACACGGTGCGCAATGATCGGGGCGAGGCCGTCTACCGCCCGACCTGCCATTACGCCTACCACCCCTGCGACGATGCGGTGCTGTCGCTGCACGAGCTCTTCGGTCGCGCCGGCGAGATCCAGAACGCCCATCACATCCTCGGCGAGGCGGAGATCGTCGACGGCATCGACGAGCTCGGCGTCCTGCTCTACGGCCACGCCCGCAACGCCTACTGGTATGGCTCGCAGCTCTCGGTCGAGGAGACGCGCGCGCTCGCGCCCTACCAGAACGCGACCGGGATGCAGGTGACGTCGGCGGTGCTCGCCGGCATGGTCTGGGCGCTCGAAAACCCGCAGGCCGGCATCGTCGAAGCCGACGAGATGGACTTCCGCCGCTGCCTGGAAATCCAGCGGCCCTATCTCGGCCCGGTCGTCGGCGTCTACACCGACTGGACGCCGCTCAAAAACCGCCCCGGCCTCTTCCCCGAAGACATCGACGAGAGCGACCCCTGGCAGTTCCGCAACGTGCTAGTGCGGTAGCGTGCAATTCCGCGGGCGCGGGGCCGATTTCAACGGCTTTGGCGCCCTTTTCTGCAACATTCAACGAATATTAAGACATAACGTATGTGTATAATATGAGCATAATTCATCGCCCTTCTCGCTGGGCTGCAAGCGGTTGCGGGGCCGGAATAGGCCCCGAAGGGGCTTGGCTTGTTTTCGACAGTCTCTGTGCTACCGTCTCGCGTCGTTAGCGCTAGCCGGGCGAGGAGATGGCGAAGATTCTTCTTGTCGAAGACGAACCGCTCATCAGCGCCATCACCGAGGAATGGCTATCCGAACTCGGGCATGAGGTCGTCGGCCCGGCGGCCGACCTCGCCTCGGCGCTGAAGCTGGCGGATACGCCCATCGACGCGGCGATCGTCGACGTCTCGCTCGGCCGGCAGAGCGGCTACCCTCTCGCCGACATCTTGACGGCGCGCGGCGTCCCGTTCGTGTTTGCGACCGGCTATGGACAGGAGGGGCTCGATCCGGCCTGGCGCGGGCGCCCGACGCTCTCCAAACCGTTCGAATTCGAAAATTTCCGTAAGGCTGTGGAAGGGATACTCGCCACCGCCGGCTGACGCCCGTGTTGACGCCGGGGCATCCTCGGACTATTCGTTTAGATCTCCCGTGGTCATTTGAGCCGGTCGGCTTGCCGCCACGTTAAACAAACGGGCTAAAAGATCGGGGCTCCAAGACCGTTTCGGCCTCGTCCGGAAAGCCCATCGCGGCGCACGGCGCCGGAGAGGATGAGGCATGGCGAATCCGCGTAAGTCCCGGGACCCGAAGAGCCTGCGGCCGGCGACGCAGCTGATCCACGGCGGCTCGCTGCGCTCGAGCTTCGAAGAGACGTCCGAAGCCCTGTTTCTCACCCAGGGCTATCTCTACGACACGATGGAACTGGCCGAGGCGCGCTTCAAGGGCGACGATCCGGGGTTCATCTATTCGCGCTTCGCCAATCCGACGGTGTCGATGTTCGAACGGCGCATGGCGCTCATCGAGGGCGCCGAAGCGGCCCGCGCAACGGCGAGCGGCATGGCCGCCGTGACGGCCTCGCTCATGGGCCAGCTCAAGGCCGGCGATCACGTTGTCGCCGCCACCGCGCTCTTCGGTTCGTGCCTCTATGTCGTCGAAGAACTGCTGCCGCGCTTCGGCGTCGCTTCGACGCTGGTCGAGGGAACCGATCTCGACGCCTGGCGCGCCGCCGTGCGTCCCAACACCAAGGCCGCCTTTCTCGAGTCGCCGACCAATCCAACGCTCGAGATCATCGACATCGCCGCGGTCGCCGGCATCATGCACGGCGTCGGCGCGACGCTGGTCGTCGACAACGTGTTCGCCACGCCGCTCCTCCAGCACCCGCTGCGGCTCGGGGCGGACTGCGTGGTCTATTCCGCCACCAAACACATCGATGGGCAAGGCCGGGTGCTGGGTGGAGTCATTCTCGCGAGCGAGAAATTCATCGCCGACAACATCCACAACTTTCTGCGGCAGACCGGCCCTTGCCTCTCGCCTTTCAACGCCTGGACGCTGCTCAAGTCTCTGGAAACCCTGCCCGTCCGCGTCGCGGCCGAGGTTCGCTCGGCGGAGCGGATCGCCGACTTCCTCGCCGGCCGGCCCGAGGTCGTTCGTGTCCTCTATCCCGGCCGCTCCGACCACCCGCAGGCCGAGCTCGCCCGCCGTCAGATGAAGGCGGGCGGCACCATACTCGCCTTCGAGGTTTCAGGCGGCAAGGAGGCGGCGTTCCGCGCCGCCAATGCGCTCTCCATCATCGGCATCTCCAACAATCTCGGCGACGCCAAGAGCCTCATCACGCATCCCGCGACCACCACCCATCAGCGGCTGAAGCCCGAGCAGCGCGCGGCGCTCGGCATCGGTCCCGGAATGCTCCGGCTGTCGGTCGGTCTCGAGGACGTCGAGGACCTGATCGAGGATCTGGCCCAGGCGCTCGACAAGGCCGCTTCTCCACGGCGGCAGGCGGCGGAGTAGTTTCAATTATCAGTACGTTAAAGTGTTTGGAGTAGTCTCTGTCGTGAGGTTTTGTTGTACACATTGCGGGTGGGGCAGAAGTGAATTCCTTCTCAATTGGGGGTTGGCTATTCGCTCTGGGCGTAGCACTGATCCTCAAATTGATATTTCATATCGGCGCAAACCGTGTGAGAATGAAAAATCCGTACACCGGCCAAAGAAAATCCGGATATTTTGGGTTCTCTTGGACGTATCTCCTTTTCGGCTGGTTGGTTCCACTACTGCGAGGCGAGCTTTCCATCGCAGCTCTTCACTTATTGTTCACAATAGTGAAGTTGGGACTTTGGCAGCCGATCGTCTGTTTCGTGTATAATTCGCAGTACACAAACCGAAAAATTCTTGAAGGTTATCGATTTGCGGATGTCCCCGAGGGGAACGCTGCTGCTGCGAAAAGACTCGGGATTGACCTCGCCATGCATAATGCGGTCCCGGCCGTTTGAACAGCCGAACTGACAAACCGCCAAGAGCCTCTGGCCCATCGGGCGCTGAGCGCACAGGCACGCTCAGCGTCTGAAACGCGGTTATTGCTGGTCAAGCTCCGCTGCCGTCGGCACCCGGCCCTTCGGCGTGAGATTGTTGATCAGCTGGGGCAGGACGAGGGCGAGCTGATTGAGCAGTTCCTGTTGGCTCATGCCCGTCCGCTGAGAGAGATCGTTGACCGTATTCGGTCCCAGCACCGAGCCGAGCTGCCCCGGCGCAATCGGTTCGTTCTGGCCGTGACCGACCCAGGAATTGACTTGCGGCGCGGCGCCGCCGGCGGTGAGCTTGCCGATGAGGTCGCTGAGGCCGCCGAGGATGCTGCCAGGCGGAACGTTCGTCGGCGCCTGCTGCGGAGGCGCGGGCTGCGAGGGCGCGGGCGCCGAGCCCCCGCCTCCGAAAAGCCTGCCGAGGATCAGCGCGCCGGCCGCCACCGCAATCGGCGTCGCCAGGTTGCCGCCAGGAACCGAGTTCTTCATGGCGTCGTCAAAAAATCCCATCACTGCCTCCATCGACAAGTCCAGCGCCGCAAACGCATCGGCGCTGGCGAAACCCGCGCAGGCGCTGCACCTAAGACGATCGCAGACTAACCGCTTGCGTTTTGTCCGTCCATCCCGCAACAATGCCTCGCTGCTCTGGCGGCCTTCCGTCAGGCGGCAGCAAAGGGAGTGGGAAGATGGGCGTCATCAGCTGGATCATCCTCGGGCTGATCGCAGGGTTCATTGCCAGCAAAATCGTCAACAAGACGGGCTCGGGAATGTTCATGGACATCGCGCTTGGCGTGGTCGGCGCGATCGTCGGCGGCATCATCGGCGATTTTATCGGGATCGGCGGCGTGACGGGAGTCAACATCGGCAGCATCATCATTGCCGTCATCGGCGCGGTCGTCGTGCTGCTCGTCTACCGCGCGGTCACCCAAAGGGCCTAAAGCCCATTCAGCCGGCGGCGCTCCAGCGCGCCGCCGCCTGATCGTCGTCAGCCTTGGCCCCGACCCATCCCTCAGCGACGCCGTCGCGCCGGATGGTCCGTTTCCAGAACGGAGCACGCGTCTTCAGGAAATCCATCAGCATCTCCGCGGCGGCGAACGCTTCGCCGCGGTGGGCCGAAGCGACAGCGACGAGGACGATCTGCTCTCCCGGCTCGATCCGGCCAAACCGGTGGATCGCGGTCACTGCGATGAGCGGCCAGCGCCCCTCGGCCTCGCGCGCCACGCGCGCCATTTCCTCTTCCGCCATGCCCGGATAATGTTCGAGTTCGAGCGCGGCCAGGCGCCCGTCCTCGTCCCGGCAATAGCCGACGAAACTCACCACCGCGCCGACGTCCGTCCGGCGCCTGGCGAGCGCCGCGGTTTCCGCTCCGGCGTCGAAATCCTCCTGCTGCACCCGGATCGTCGCCACTCTAGCCGCCCGTCATCGGAGGGAAGAACGCCACCTCCTTGGCGCCGGCGATCGTCGCCTCGGGCCGGGCGTGGACCCGGTCGAGCGCGGCGCGGACAGTCGAAGGCCTCTCGAACGCATGCGCGTAGCCTTCCCCCTGGCTCGACAGCCAGGCGATGAGATCGCCGACGGTCCTCACCGATGACGGCGGCTCCAGCTCTTCCTCGGCCTTGCCGACGCGCTCGCGCACCCAGGCGAAATACACCGCTTTCATGGACCGTCAATCGTCGCCGACATGGTCGTAGCTTGCCTTCATATAGTCCCAGCCGGTGTAAAGCGTGAGGATTGCCGCGATCCAGAGGAGAACGATCCCGGTGGCGATCGCGCCACGGACGACGACCTCGGCCGCGGGCCCGGCGATCAGGAAGGCGAGCGCGACCATTTGAACCGCCGTCTTCCACTTCGCAACCGCCGTCACCGGCACCGGAACGCTGAGTTCCGCCAGATATTCGCGCAGGCCGGAGACGAGAATTTCGCGACAGAGAATGACGATCGCCGCCCAAAGCGTCGCTCCGGAAATCGTCTGATCTGCCGCCAGCATCAGGATGACGGCGGAGACGAGAAGCTTGTCTGCGATCGGATCCAGCATTCGTCCGAGCGAGGACTGCTGCGACCAGGCGCGGGCAAGATAGCCGTCGAAGAAGTCGGTGACGCCGGCGGCGACGAAAATCGCCAGCGCCGTCCATCGCGCCCACGGCACGCCCGGCCAGAACAGGAAGCCGGCGACCAGCGGAACGGCCGCCATGCGGGCATAGGTCAGAATGTTCGGCAGGGACCAGTTCCTGCCAAGCGGACGCGACGCCGAGGAAGCCATTTGCGTTTCACCTGACATCGTCGTCGCTTGTCCGTCAATAGTAACGCCGGCGGCATCGGAGCGGTTTCAGCCCCTCGACAAAGCTGGGGACGGGGCGCACGACGGCGTCCCAGACGGTCTCTCTTCCCCTAGATTTCGGTCCATTCGAACTCGCTCGAGCCGAGCGCGTCTACAAAAAAGGAACATGCGCCGTGCCGAATGTCCACGTGGTGAGCCACCCCCTCGTCCAGCACAAGCTGACGCTGATGCGCGACAAGACGGTTTCGACCAAAGGGTTCCGGCAGCTGCTCAACGAGATCGGCATGCTGCTCGCCTACGAGGTGACCCGCGATCTCCCACTGGAGCTCGTCGAAGTCGAAACGCCGCTGGCCACCACGATGCAGCCGACGATCGCAGGAAAAAAGCTGGTCTTCGCGCCCATTCTGCGTGCCGGCGTCGGGTTTCTCGACGGCATGCTCAACCTCGTGCCGAGCGCACGCGTGGCGCACATCGGCCTCTATCGCGATCCGCAAACGCTCGAGGCGGTCGAATATTATTTCAAGGCGCCGGTCGACGTGGCGGAGCGCCTGGTGATCGTGATGGACCCGATGCTGGCGACGGCGAATTCAGCTGTCGCCGCCATCGATCGCCTGAAACGACGCGGCGTCAAGGACATCCGCTTCGTTTGCCTGCTCGCTGCGCCGGAAGGCGTCGAGCGACTGACGAAAGCCCATCCGGATGTCGAAATCTGGACCGCGGCGATCGACGAAAGACTGAATGAGCACGGCTACATCGTCCCGGGACTGGGGGATGCGGGCGATCGGATGTTTGGCACCAAATAACCTCTGGCGGCGTCAAGCAGTTGCACCGCCGGCGCCGACAAGGCCAGTCAATCTCGCCGCAGTTCGTCATCGAGACGAATGCGTCGTCGTCGCCAGTAAAGGCCGAACGCTACTTCCGGCGGCGCCGCTGTTGGCCGAGGCCCATCTGCTTCGCGAGAGCCGAACGCGCCTTGGCGTAGGCGGGAGCGACCATCGGATAATCGGAGGGCAGACCCCATTTCTCGCGATATTCTTCGGGAGAAAGGTTGTACTGGGTCCTCAGATGCCGCTTTAAAGACTTGAATTTACGGCCGTCTTCGAGACAGATGATGTAGTCGCTGGTGATCGACTTCTTCGGCGGGACGGCAGGCTTTGCCGCCTCGGCGACAACGGGTTGCGCTCCGGAAGCGACGCGCACGATTGCGGCGTGGACATCGCTGAGGAGCATCGGCAGCTCGCTTGACGGGACGGAATTGTTCGACACGTAGGCGGAAACGATCTCCGCAGCGAGTTCGACGTGGTTGGTGGATTCGCTCATTTCTATCGTTACTCCGATCTTTAAGCCCAAAGGGGACCGCTGGATTGCGTTCGCCGCTAGGGCCGCTCTTCCCCGCCCCAACATGACGAGCGTCATGTTCAATTTGCCAGATGGCGACTTGGACAGAGCTGCATATAGCGCGATTCAACACGTCTTTCAAGAAAAAGTGTAACGATTTCTTCTTCACGGAGGACTTCTTTGTGAGAAGAATCGATTTGAGGGAGGAAATCAAGGTGCAGTCTACACAGCAAAAACGACCTGTTACTCTTGACAAACCCGCCATCGCGTGTGCGGGGCAGACATGCGAATCAGCGACGCTTCTCGCCTCTGCGGTAGAGGCGGGAATTCACCGGACTATGAACGATTCCAACTCCTCCTGGCCAAGTCGGCGTCGCCGCAATTCGGCCGGCGCGCCGTTTAGGCAGGGCGGCTGCTTAGTCGCCAAAGACGCTTATTCGACAAAGGTGGCGGCATGAGGATGTCACAAGACCGGGTGAACGCTTATATGCGGACAACCGAAGCAACCGAGCGCAATGAGTTCCAATGAAGCACCATAAATCGTCGGCTTTCATCGCCGAGCGCAGGCCCGGCGGCGAAAGGGCGACGCTTGCGGGAACCGTTCGGCTTCTCTGGCCCTATATCTGGCCCTCCGATCGCGTCGACTTGAAGCTGCGCGTCCTGTTCGCCGTCGCGCTGATGCTGATGTCGAAGTTGGTGACGATCGCCATCCCTTATTCGTTCAAGTGGGTGACGGACACCCTGGCGGGAAAGCAATTCGGCGCAGCCCCGCTGCCCCATCTCCTTGTCGGCGCCGTGGCCTTGACCGTCCTCTACGGCAGCCTACGCATTCTGATGGCGTTGACCCAGCAGGGGCGCGACGCGTTGTTCGCCGCGGTGGCGATGAATGCAGTCCGACGTCTTGCGATCGATGTCTTCGAACATCTGCACCGTCTGTCCCTCAGGTTTCACCTTGAGCGCAAGACTGGCGGTCTGACCCGGGTGCTCGAGCGCGGCCGTAACGCCGTCGAGACGATCATCCGCACCTCGATGCTGACCGCGGTCCCGACGATCGTCGAGTTCGTCCTGGTCGTCGGAGCCCTGCTCTTCTCGTTCGACTGGCGCTACGTCGTGGTGGTCGGCGCGACCGTCGCCGCCTACCTCGCCTATACGACCGTCGCCACCAACTGGCGGATCGGCATCCGCCGTTCGATGAACGAAAGCGACACCGACGCCAACACCAAGGCGATCGACAGCCTGCTCAACTTCGAGACGGTCAAGTATTTCGGCGCGGAGCAGCGCGAAGCCGCGCGTTACGACAAGGCGATGCAGCGCTATGAGCGGATGAGCGTGCGGACCTATGTCTCGCTCGCAGTGCTGAACGCGGGCCAGGCGTTCATGTTTACGCTCGGCCTCATCGCCGTCTTGCTGATGTGCGTCGGCGAGATCAAGAAGGGCCAGAAGTCGATCGGCGATTTCGTCCTGATTAATCTGATGATGCTGCAGCTGTATCAGCCGCTCAATTTCATGGGGATGGTGTACCGGGAGATCAAGCAGGCGATCGTGGACATCGAGGCGATGTTCGGCATTCTCGACCAGACACCGGAGATCGAGGATGTGCCCGGCGCGCAGCCACTGAAAGTGACGGCCGGCGACGTGCGGTTCGAAAACGTCGACTTCGCCTACGATCCGGAGCGGCCGATCCTGCGCGGCGTGTCGTTCGAGGCGCCGGCCGGCCATACGATCGCGATCGTTGGCCCGTCCGGCGCGGGCAAATCGACAATCTCGCGTCTCCTGTTTCGGTTTTACGAGCCGGCCGGCGGGCGGATTCTGATCGACGGCCAGGACATCCGCGCGGTGACCCAGAGTTCGCTGCGAGCCGCTATCGGCATGGTTCCGCAGGATACGGTGCTGTTCAACGACTCGATCGTCTACAACATCCGTTACGGCCGCGACGGCGCGAGCGACAGCGAGGTCGAAGCGGCGGCCGAGAACGCCCAAATCGACGCGTTCATCCGGTCGCTGCCGCAGGGCTACAATGCCCAGGTCGGAGAGCGCGGGCTGAAGCTTTCCGGCGGCGAGAAGCAGCGCGTGGCGATCGGGCGCACGATGCTGAAGGCCCCGCCCATTCTCGTGCTCGACGAGGCGACGTCGGCGCTCGACAGCTTTACCGAGAGGGAGATCCAGTCGGCGTTGGAGCGCGTGTCGCGCGGGCGCACGACAATCGTCATTGCCCACCGCCTTTCCACGATCGTCGGCGCCGATCAGATTTTTGTGCTCGACAAGGGTGTCATCGCCGAGCGCGGAACGCACGAGTTGCTTCTTCAGCGCGGCGGCCTCTACGCGGCGCTGTGGAGCCGGCAGCGCGAGGTCGACGCGGCTGAGGAGACGCTGCGGCGGGCCGGCGAGGCGGAGGAACTCGACTTTCCCCGCCCCGACCTTTCGGCCGCGGCGCCGTGACATTTGGCGCTTTTGGCGCCATGAGTGCGCGCGCCGTGCATCCGAGTTGGTAATGAGCGTCGTCAATTCGATCCGCCGCAACCTGGCGCCGATCCATCCGGAGGGCTATCTGTTCGTCGCCGGCTTCGCCGTCGCGAGCCTCATCCTCTGGTGGATATGGTCGCCGCTCGGCTGGCTCGGTCTCATTGCGACGCTATGGTGCGCCTACTTCTTCCGCGATCCGGCCCGAGTGACGCCCATCAACCCCGATCTCGTCATCGCCCCGGCCGACGGCGTCGTGAGCTTCGCCGGTCTCGCCGCGCCGCCGCCGGAACTCGGGCTCGGCATGGGGCCGCTGCAGCGCGTGTCGATCTTCATGTCGGTGTTCGACTGTCATGTGAATCGCGCCCCGGTCGAAGGCCGCGTCGAAAGAATTGCTTACCGCCCCGGCCTTTTCCTCAACGCCGATCTCGACAAGGCGAGCGAGGACAACGAGCGCAACAGCATCGTCATCGCCGCGCAGTCCGGCCAGTTCGGGGTGGTGCAGATCGCTGGCCTGGTCGCTCGGCGGATCGTCTGCTTCACCCACGAAGGTGCGCGACTCGGCGCGGGCGAGCGCATCGGGCTCATCCGCTTCGGCTCGCGGGTCGACGTCTACCTGCCGCCGAGCGTGCGGATCGTCGTCGGTCTCGATTCCCGCGCCGTCGCCGGCGAAACCGTGATCGGGCGGCACTCGGGCGCCGCCGGGACGCTTCCCTTTCAGCGGAGCTGAGGCGTGAACGATCTCGGTCCGCGGGATGATCCCGCGGCTTCGACCGCTTCGTCGCCGCGCAGGAGAGGCTTCCGGCAGGTGCCGCTGCGCCTTCTCCTGCCCAATATCGTGACGCTGCTCGCCCTCTGCCTCGGCATGACCGCTATCCGTCTGGCGATGGAGGGGTCGATCGAATGGGCGGTCAGCGCGATCGCCGGCGCGGCCATCCTCGATGGTTTTGACGGGCGGATCGCGCGCGCGCTCAAGGGCACATCCCGTTTCGGCGCGGAGCTCGACTCGCTCGCCGATTTCATCGATTTCGGCGTCGCCCCCGCCTTCGTCCTGTTCGTGGCCGATCTCCAGCCCGTGAAAAGCTTCGGCTGGGTGGCCTCGCTCCTGTTCGCAATGGCGTGCGCCCTGCGTCTGGCGCGCTTCAATGTCATGCTCGACGATCCCGATCAGCCTGCCTGGCGAAAGACCTTCTTTGTCGGCATGCCCGCGCCGGCTGGGGCGATCGTCGGCCTCTTGCCGATCTACCTGCGCTTCGCTTTCGGCTTGGGCGCGCCGTCGCCGGTTGTTGCGGCGTTCGTGAGTCTTTATGTGCTCGCCGTCGCGCTCCTCATGGCGAGCCGGGTGCCGCATTTCTCCGGCAAGGCGATCGGCCGAGTCCCCCGCGAGCATCTCGCCTTCTTTCTGGTGGCGGCCGCCGCAGGGTTGCTGCTCGTCTTCGTCTTCCCAATGCAGGCGCTGGTCGTCGTCACGATCGCCTATCTCGCCTCGATTCCGCTCGCCGTCCGGCGTTATCAGCAGCTTGAACGCGGCGGAGTCGAGTCCGAATGACCGCCGAGGCCGAAATCCTCCTTGGGCACAGTCAAGAACATTGTCGCACCAGCCTAACACATTGATCGAAGACCAAATTTATCCTATTCTAGACTTGCGATGGGCTCACCGGCGTGGGGAATCCGGGCTGGACAAGGCAGGCCGTCTCTGCTAGGGGACCGGCGGCTGCGCACGCTTCCGTAGCGGCGGCGAGCGCGTGCGTTTCTCGACAAATTCAGCCTTCGAGGCCGCAGCCTCAAACACAGGATTGCCCGTGCAAGTACTCGTTCGCGACAACAATGTCGATCAAGCCCTCAAGGCGCTCAAGAAGAAGATGCAGCGCGAGGGAATCTTCCGCGAGATGAAGCTTCGCGGTCATTACGAGAAGCCCTCCGAGAAGAGGGCGCGCGAGAAGGCGGAGGCGGTTCGCCGCGCACGGAAGCTGGCGCGCAAGAAGCTGCAGCGCGAAGGATTGCTGCCGGTTAAGGCGAAGCCCGCGCCCGGCGCGCCGCGCTCGGCTGGCTGAAGTCCGGTCGGCGTGCGGCCGGCTGCGCTCGCATTTCGTAGCGCCGCGAGTGTTTGGACCCCGCCCGCGCGGCGGGGTTTTGATTCTGCGTCGGGTCGTTCGGACGACTGATTATCCGCTCGGGTTTCGAGGATGCGAGCGGGGTCTGCGCATGGTGAAGGCTATGGGTACGCTGATGTCGGGGGGCGGTCGGGTGGCGATGGCGATGGCGCTGGCGCTGTCGCTCGGCGCGTGCAGCGAAACGATCGGCGGAATGGGTTCGTCGGCGCATGTCGCGGAGACCGATAGCGACGCCGCCGCCCAGGCGTCGAATGCCGGAAATCTCGCCTCGCTCTCCGAGATCATCCAGCGCAACCCGAACGATCCGGTCGCCTACAATACGCGGGGCGTCGTCTACGCCAAGCTTGGGCGCTACGCCAGCGCGGTCGAAGACTTCAGCCATGCGATCGAACTCGATCCGCACTTCTCCGGCGCCTACACCAACAGGGCTCTCGCCTACCGCCAGGAGAAGAAAGACGATCTGGCGATGCAGGACTTCAATTCGGCGATCGCCGCCAATCCGAATGATGCTGCGGCCTATCTCGGCCGGGGAAACCTTCTGCGCTCAAAAAATAACTTCGACGCGGCTTTGGCCGACCTGAACCAGGCGATCAGGCTCAATCCGGAAGGCGCCCAGGCCTATCATGCCCGCGGTCTCATCTATCAGCGCCAGGGCAACGACGTTCAGGCGATCGCAGACTTCAACAACGCCATTGATCGCGATCCGTTCGCCGGCGAGCCCTACCAGGCCCGTGGCCAGAGCCTGATGGCGACTGGCAAATACGATGCTGCGATCGAGGACTTCAACGCCGCTCTGAACGTCAACGCGAACAATTCCGACGCCTGGGCCGGCCTCGGTTACTGCTATGAAAAGCTGAACAACCGGACGAAGGCGGTCGAATCCTACCAGCGCGCCGTGCTTGTCAATCCCGGCAACAGCAACGCGCGCACCGCCCTGCAGCGCCTCAGCTGAGTTCGGCCCGCGTCCGCGGTCAGCCTACACATCCATCTCGGCCCGCCGGTCAGACCTCAGGTATTCTTCGAGCCAATGGACGTCGTACTGGCCGTTCTGCATGTCGGCGTTTCGCACCAGCGCGCGAAACAGCGGCAAGGTCGTCTCGATGCCGTCGACAATGAATTCGTCGAGCGCGCGGCGGAGGCGCATCAACGCCTCCGTGCGGGTGCGGCCGTGAACGATGAGCTTGCCGACCAGGGAATCATAGAACGGCGGAATGACGTAGCCCTGGTAGGCGGCGGAGTCGACGCGGACGCCCAGACCCCCGGGCGGATGGAAATAGGTGATCCGCCCGGGCGAGGGCATGAAGGTTCTGGCGTGCTCGGCATTGACCCGGCACTCGATCGCCGCCCCCAAAAAGCGGACGTCGTCCTGCGATATCGACAGCGGCGATCCGGCGGCGATTTTGATCTGCTCGTTGACGATGTCGATCCCGGTAATCATCTCCGTCACCGGATGCTCGACCTGCAGTCGGGTGTTCATCTCGATAAAGTAGAACTTTCCATCCTCGTATAGGAACTCGACCGTTCCGACGCCCAAATAGCCGAGGTCGGCCATCGCGCGGGCCACGACGCCGCCGATCTCTTCGCGCTGATCGGCATTGAGGGCCGGAGAGGGACCCTCCTCCCAGACTTTCTGGTGGCGCCGCTGCAGGGAGCAGTCGCGTTCGCCAAGGTGAATTGCACGGCCTTCTCCGTCGCCAATCACCTGAACCTCGATGTGCCGCGGCTTGGACAGATACTTCTCGAGATAGACCGCGTCCTCGCCGAAGGCGGCCCGCGCCTCGATGCGCGCCGCGCCAATCGCATCGGCGAGGTCGCCGGGACCGTTGGCGACCTTCATTCCACGGCCGCCGCCGCCGCCGGCAGCCTTCACGAGTATCGGGTAGCCGATCTCCGCCGCGATCTTCTTCGCCTCATCGTCGTCGACGACGGCGCCCGGCGAGCCCGGGACGCAGGGGATGCCGAGACGCGCCACCGTTCGCTTGGCCTCGATCTTGTCCCCCATCATGCGAATGTGCTCCGCCCTGGGGCCGATGAAAGCAATCTCATGCTCGGCGAGGATGTCGGCGAAGCGGGCGTTTTCCGACAAGAAGCCATACCCGGGATGAACGGCGTCCGCGCCGGTGATTTCACAGGCCGCCACGATCGCCGGGATGTTGAGGTAGCTCTCGCGCGCCGACGGCGGGCCGATGCACACGCTTTCGTCGGCAAGCTTGACGTGCATTCCATCCTTGTCGGCGGTCGAATAGACCGCCACTGTCGCAATGCCGAGCTCCTTTGCCGCCCGCATCACCCGCAATGCGATCTCGCCGCGGTTGGCGATTAGAATCTTATCGAACATCGAAGCCGATCCAGCGCGGCCGCAGTTGGGAGGCGGCGTCCCTTTCGATCCCGATCATTCGATGACGATCAAGGGCTGGTCGTATTCGACGGGCGATCCCTCCGAGACCAGGATGGCGACGACCTTGCCAGCGCGCGGAGCTACGATCTCATTGAACGTCTTCATCGCCTCGACAAGCAGCAGCTTGTCTCCCGCCTTCACAATCGAACCCAGTTCGACATATGGCTTGGCGTCCGGGCTAGGCCGCAAATAGGCCGTACCGACCATCGGCGATCTGACCGCTCCAGCCAAGTCAGCGCTGGCCTCGTCGATAGACGCGGCAGCGGCAGCAACCGGCGTGCTTTGCAGGGGCGCTCCGGTCAGCGGTGGCGGACCAACCGAAGCGTTTCGGCGCGCGACCCGTACGTGCAGTTCTGCGAAATCGACCTCGACCTCGCTGAGATCGTACTTGGCTGCGATCTGGGCCAGATGTTCGATCACACCCAGGTCGACGGGACTTTGCCCGGACTCGTCTGATCTCGGGCCGGACGGCTTCTTCATATGCTCTGGCTCTTTTGGGACAGACGGCGGCGTCGGGATTTGGGTGTCCTATATCCCGTCGAACTCGGGCTAATAAAGACCGGGAAACAAGGCAGGCGCGTCGGCCAGGAACGAACGCTTGATGCCGTTGGCGACGGCGTATGACATATTGACGCGCGGAGCCGCCGCTTGCCGGCCCCGGCGCTTGAACACGCGGGGGGCACATTCATACCCGTTCGCCCGCTGAGCCATCGGCGTGAGCGGGGAAAATCGCCTTAAAAAAACTCGACGATGTCAGACATTTGTTCAGAGATTCACGGCGCGCTGGAACCGGGGATGGAACCGCCCGAGCAGGGAATCAGTCCGGAGAAGTAGCCAGATTTTTCAGTAGCCGGCCGCGGGCGCTTTTTGCGATCCGGCCTCGCACCGAGGCGAACGACAAAGCGATCGGCTCGGGGCGCTCGCTATGGGTCGCGGCGCGGCTCGGGAAGGCCGAGCGGCGAGTACCGCTGATAGCGTTGGTTAAAGACGCCGGGCGCCGGATCTCCGATCGACGCCACCGACTGCGTCAATGATTTTTGTTGATCATCGAGAATGGAGCTCACGTGCCAACGCCAAGTTGACGGATCGGTCAGACCGGCGTCGTTGCCGACGGCCGAGATGCCCGCCGCATAGCTTGCGCTGCCGCCAACTGCTGTCAGAACCAGAATGAGGGACTTCCGCAACGTCACCTCCCTTTGGCCGGGCCCCAGGCGCATTGGGGCCGCCGAGCGCGCGCCGAGGCCCGTTCACCAAATGTTAAGCATTCATTTGTGGCTCGGCTAAGGCGAATCGGCTGGCGGGGCCACCTCGCGCAACAATTCGCTCACCATGGCGCGCGTCACGCGGCGCCCTTGCGCCAGCGCTTCGCGGTCCAGGATTGCGACGAGCTTGCGCGCGGCGCCGAGAGACCGCTCAATTCTCATCGCGATATAGGCGACGACGTGCGGTTCGACTTGCAGCTGGCGATCGCTGAAGAGTTTGAACAGCACCGCCTCGGTCAGCTCGATGTCAGGGGTCTCAAGACGAACGACAGGGGCGAGACGAAGGCGCGAAAGCAAGTCGGGGGTCTTTAGCTCCCAATCGCTTGGCGCGGTGCGGGCGGTCATGAGCAGCCATGCTTCATTCTGCAGAGCGTCGTTGATGAGGTGGAAGAGATGCTCTTCGGACCGATCGGTCCGATCAGCGTCCTCGATCAGGACTGCGGAACTCTCGAGCCATAGATGAGGACCCGCCTCGGCTAGCCCCTCCGCGCTCACGGTAACGGCGTTGGCCCTCGCCGCCCAGAGAGAGGCAAGATGACTTTTGCCAGCGCCCTCCGGCCCGACGAGCAACAGCAGCCGCGCCGCCCAGCCTGGCCACTGGTCGATCGCCCTTAGCGCCTCTCGGTTCGAAGGGGCGACGAGGAAGTCCTCTCGCGCGTAGCTCGGGCTCTGTGGCCAGTCGAGAGTGAGCTGCCGTGGAGGGGTCGTCATTGTCGCGCCGCCGAATGTCCGCGATACAGGGAGCTCTTGAGATAAATCGCGATCAGGTGGCGAACGATCACCCCGATCGCCGCAGCCGTTGGAACGGCGATGACGAGGCCGACGAAACCGAACAGATCGCCGAAGGCCAGCAGCGCGAACATGAGCCAGACCGGGTGCAGGCCAACGGATTGGCCGACCAATTTGGGCGAAATCACGTTCCCCTCAAGGAACTGGCCCGCCCCGACAACGGCGAGCGCCATGAAGAACAGCTTGAGGCTCGGCCATCCTTGAACCAGCGCGATGCCGAGCGACAGGATGAGGGCAGTGAGCGACCCAACATACGGGACGAAACTCAGCACGCCCGCGCCCGCGCCGATCAGCAAGCCGAAATCGAGCCCAATTACAGTGAGACCAAGGCTGTACCATATTCCAAGAAAGAGGCAGACTAGAGACTGCCCACGGATAAAGCCGGCCAGAGCGTGGTTGATTTCCTTGAAGATGGCCCGCAGGCGGTCGCGATAGTCGAGCGGCAGCCAGCTGTCGATCTCGTCGATCATACTGTGCCAATCGATCAGGATGTAGAAGGCGACAACGGGGGTAATCACCAGCAGCGAAAGGAATCCGAAGACCGCCGCTCCTCCTGAGACAAGCGACTTCAGGGCGTTTATCAGCCACTGGGCGCCCTGCGCGACAAAATCGCCGACAGACTTTTGAAGCTGACTGCTCGAGAGTGTTTCGCCGAGCCCCAGCGCGCTCAGCCAGCCGCCGCCATACTTTTGATTCAGATAATTGCCCTCCTCGACCGCGAGCGATTGCAACCGTATCGCGTAACCCGGCAGACGCTGGGAAAACGCGATGAACTGGGTGCTGAGGGTCGGAGCGACGGCGATTAGGGCGAGCGCGAATACCGCGACGAAGACGACCAGAATGAGCAGGGACGCGCCGAGACGGTTGAAGCCGAGCGTCTGCATTTTGCTGACGACCGGATCGAGGAGGTATCCGAGGGCGATCCCCGCCGCGAAAGGAGTAACAACCGACCCGAGCACATGCAGCGCGTAGCAGAACGCCGCCAGTACGGCGGCCCAGAACAGGATCTGACGTTCCAAACTCACGGCCGGCATCTCATCGGACGTCCCCTCGCGCGGTCGTCGGCTAAAGCGAGTCCCATTTGCGTCCCCCGGACGACGAACGCCCCGGCCTCCCCATACAGTCCGCGACGCCTCTTTTCGAGAGACAAGACCAAGCGAAACCTTCCTTGCCGTACGGGCGCAAAAGCGGCGGCTATCGGCTCATGTGGTCGAGCCACTTGGTAATGTAGACGGCTCCCGAAGCCACAGTCGTCACCGCCACCGCCCACTCGAAATACGTCTGTAATGGCTGCGGGTTCAGCCCGTAAGCGCGCACGCCAAGCGCGAAGCCGGCCAGGCTGATCTGCGCCGCGGTGTTGAGTTTCGACTCCCACACCGGCCGAATCTCGACGGGCTTGTCCAGCAGCCAGGACACAAGCACGGCGACCAGGATCATGACGTCCCGCGAGACTACAGTGATGGCGAGCCAGGCTGGAAGGCCGCCATAGATCGAGAGCGACACGTAGATCGAAATCAGGAGCGCCTTGTCCGCCAGCGGATCAAGATATGCGCCGAGTTCCGTGCGCAGCTCGAAGTGTCTGGCAATGAATTCATCGATCGCATCAGAGACGCCTGCCAGAAGAAAGATCGAAAACGCAGCAAGGAAGCGTTGCGAAACAATCATCGATACGGCCAACGGCGTCATCAGCATTCTGGCCAATGTGATAATATTTGGGATATTATTCAAGACCCGAGAAATGTTCATAAAATGCCGACGCTCAGCGTCCGAGCCTCAGTTTTTCGGCGATCCCGCCGAGGGCTCAAGCCGCGTTCGTCCGAGGACGTCTAACATGGTTGGCCGGGCATTGGAAAAGACATACGGTTGCGGCTCTTCGACCCATCCTGTACGCCGTCGCGAACGTTTTCGTGGAGCGCCGATGTCGGACAGTCGCAGACCGGTGACCTATTCCGAGGCCGGCGTCGATATCGACCGGGGCAATCGCGTTGTCGACCGTATCAAGCCGCTGGCGCGCGCCACCCGCCGGCCCGGGGCGGATGCCAAACTCGGCGGTTTCGGCGCCCTTTTTGACCTAAACGCCGCGGGTTTTGCCGATCCGATCCTGGTCGCCGCCAACGACGGCGTTGGAACCAAGGTGAAAATTGCCATCGAAAGCGGCATATACGACACGATCGGCGTCGACCTGGTTGCGATGTGCGTGAACGACATCGTCGTGCACGGCGCAGAGCCGCTCTTGTTCCTGGATTATTTTGCCTCGGCCAAGCTGGACGAGGAGGTGGTGGCGGCCGTCGTCGCGGGCATCGCCAAAGGTTGTACGGAGTCGGGCTGCGCGTTGGTCGGCGGCGAAACGGCCGAAATGCCCGGCCTGTACGCGCCCGGCGATTTCGATCTTGCAGGTTTCGCGGTCGGGGCCGCCGAGCGCGGAACCCTGCTGCCCCGAGCGGGCCTGAAGCCCGGCGACGCCGTGTTCGGAATCCCATCCTCCGGAGTGCATTCCAACGGCTTTTCGTTGGTCCGACGCATCGTCTCGCGTTCCGGCCTCGCCTGGAACAGTCCCGCCCCGTTTGAGCCTTCACGTTCGCTTGCGGCGGCGTTGCTCACGCCGACCCGTCTCTACGTGCGGCCTCTCCTCGAGGCCTTGTCGAGCTCTCGAGGCATTCTGGCGCTCGCCCATATCACCGGCGGCGGCTATGGTGACAATTTGCCGCGCGTGCTCAGCGCCGATCTCGCGGTTCTGCTCGATCTTGACGCTTTCGCGCCGCCCTCAGTCTTTTCGTGGCTTGCGACTTCCGGAGCGATCGCCGAGGACGAAATGCTCCGGACCTTCAACTGTGGGTTCGGCATGGCGGCCTTCGCCTCCGCCGAACACGAAGAGGAGGCGCGCGGCGCTCTTGCAGCAGCCGGCCTGGCGCCGGCGCTCATTGGCCGCGTCGTGACTCGGTCGGGTCCGAGCGTTGTCATGCACGGACGGCTGCGACTGTGATGGAGCGGATTCGAACTGCGATTCTGATCTCTGGCCGGGGTTCGAACATGAGCGCGTTGATTGCGGCATCCCGCGATCCGGGATTCGCTGCAGAAGTGGTGCTCGTGTTGTCCGATACGCCTGACGCAGCGGGGCTGGCGGCGGCGCGGGAGGCGGGTGTGGCCGCGAGATCTCTCGATTTTCGCGGCTTTGTCGGCCGGGACGGGTTCGAGGCTGAACTGCAAGGCCAACTGATCGCCGCGGGCGTCGAACTCGTATGTCTGGCCGGATTCATGCGCATCTTGAGCCGGAGATTTGTCGACCAGTGGCGCGGTCGAATCCTGAATATTCATCCTTCGCTGCTGCCTGAGTATCGCGGTCTCCATACGCATGAACGCGCGCTCGCCGAGGCCCGCAGCGAACACGGATGCACTGTGCACCATGTTGCGGCGGAACTCGACGCGGGGCCGATCGTCGCTCAGGCTCGGGTCCCTGTTCTTCCCAGCGACGACGTCTCCGCCCTGGCCGGGCGCGTCCTAGCCGAGGAACATCGTATCTATCCGCAGGCGGTGGACGTCGTGGCCCGTGCGCTGCGCGCCGGCCGGTCTCCCGGGACCTAGTTCTGCTTGGCGCGGCGGCGAAATTGTTTCAAGATTGTCGCGGAAAGAAATGGAGAGTTGCTTGGCCACAGCCGTTGCAAAAGATGAGATACGACCCGTCGAGGCCGACTCGGCGCCAGAGGATATGGCCGCGTCGCCGCTATTGTCCTCGCCCGACCGCTTCATAAATCGCGAGTTGTCCTGGCTTGAATTCAATCGCCGGGTGCTCGAAGAGGCCGCGAACCGGCATCATCCGCTGCTCGAAAGGCTTCGGTTTCTTTCGATCTCCGCCGACAACCTCGACGAATTCTTCATGGTTCGTGTCGCGGGTCTGGTGGGTCAGGTCCTGTCTGGCGTCACGGAAATCTCTGACGACGGCCGAACGCCAGCGGAGCAGCTCGAACGCATCGGCGAATTCGTCGCGTCCCTTGTGGCGTCCCAACAGGAACGCTGGCGCACCCTCCGGTCCGAACTCACGTCCAACGGCATTGTAATCCTCGAGGTTGCCGATCTGACGCGCCGCGAACGGGACTGGCTGCAAGAATATTTCCTGCAGCGCGTCTTCCCGATACTGACACCGTTGGCTGTCGATCCCGCGCACCCGTTTCCATTCATTCCCAATCTGGGCTTCACCCTCGCGCTCGAACTGCTCAATCCGCAGACCGGCCGGACGATGAGCGCTCTCGTTCGCATTCCAGGCAGCGTCGAACGATTTGTGCGATTGCCTGACGGACCGATCGGCGTGACCGCCCGATTTGTGCCTCTCGATCGTCTGATCGTCGCTTTCATCGGCTTGCTGTTTCCGGGATACGAAGTCCTCGGAGAGGGGGCTTTTCGGGTCATTCGCGATAGCGACATCGAAGTCGAAGAGGAGGCGGAGGACCTTGTTCGTCTCTACGAGACTGCGCTCAAGCGGCGTCGACGGGGCTCGGTCATCCGCCTCGAGATTGAGGCGAGCATGCCTGAGTCTCTGCGTAATTTCGTGGCCGGAGACGTGGATGTCATTGCTTCCGGCATCGTGCTGATCGAGGGCATGCTGGCGCTGAACGAGCTCTCGCAATTGGTCTCGATCGATCGACCGGAATTGAAGTTTCCGCCGTTTAATCCTCGCTTTCCCGAGCGGGTGAAAGAACACGCCGGCGATTGCTTCGCGGCGATTTGGCAGAAGGACCTCGTGGTCCATCATCCTTATGAGTTGTTCGATGTGGTCGTTCAGTTCCTGAACCAGGCGGCCCGGGACCCTAGCGTGGTGGCAATCAAGCAGACGCTGTACCGGACATCCGCCGACAGCCCGATCGTTCGCGCCTTGATCGAGGCCGCCGAGGCCGGAAAATCCGTGACAGCACTGGTCGAACTGAAAGCCCGCTTCGACGAAGAGGCGAACATACGCTGGGCGCGCGATCTCGAGCGCGCCGGAGCGCAGGTCGTCTACGGATTCATCGAGCTCAAGACCCATGCCAAGCTCTCGATGGTGGTGCGCCGGGAAGGCGGTTTACTGGTCAACTATTGCCATCTCGGGACCGGCAACTATCATCCGGTCACGGCCAAGATCTACACAGACATTTCTCTTTTTACGGCAGAGGCGGCGATCGGCCGCGACGTCGCTCGGATTTTCAATTTTGTCACCGGATATGCCGAGCCGGACGGATTAGAACAGATGTCGATTTCCCCGATCACCCTGAAGAAGACCCTGTTGCGCAACATCGCCGACGAGATCGATCACGCTGCACTCGGCAGACCGGCGCAGATCTGGATGAAATGCAACGCGCTTGTCGATCCGGAGATCATCGACGCACTTTATGCGGCGAGCCGCGCGGGGGTTCAGATCGACATGGTCATCCGCGGAATATGCTGCCTGCGGCCGGGCGTGGCCGGATTGTCAGAAAATATTCAAGTGAAATCGATTGTCGGACGGTTCTTGGAGCACGCCCGCATCTATGCGTTCGGCGCGGGCCACGGACTGCCGCACCCCAAGGCGCGCGTCTTCATTTCGTCGGCTGATCTCATGCAGCGCAATCTTGACCGAAGGGTGGAAGCGCTCGTGCCGCTTCTCAATCCCACCGTCCACGCGCACGTTCTCGACCAGATCATGGAAGCAAATCTTCTTGACAACCAGCAGAGCTTCAAAGTCCTGCCCGACGGTTCCAGCGAGAGAATCATGCCGAGGGAAGGAGATGAGCCGTTCAACGCGCATAAGTACTTCCTGACGAACCCGAGCCTTTCGGGGCGCGGCCAGGCCTTGTCGGTTTCCTTTCCGATGGCGCTAAGCAGACGAGCCTGATAGACGACGCGGCGTTTGAGGCGCCGCTCTCACAGGACCGACCATGCGGGATAACGTAGCGCAGGGGCGCCTGCCGGGGGAACCTATCGCGATCGTCGATATCGGCTCGAACTCGGTTCGGTTGGTGGCTTACGAATTGCATTCTCGCGCCCCGACCCCGACATTCAACGAGAAGGCCCTGTGCGGGTTGGGACGGGGCGTGGCCACGACCGGGCTGCTGCCGGAGGACGCCGTCGCCAAGGCGCTGGCCGCGCTCGAAAGGTTCCGCGTGCTGTGCGAAACGATGCGGATCGACGACGTTCGGAGCATCGCCACTGCAGCCGTTCGCGACGCTTCGAATGGACCAAAATTTCTGAGCCTCGCCGAGCGGGCGATCGGCTGCAGGATCGAGCTCCTGAGTGGATATCAGGAGGCGCGGCTGTCGGCGCTCGGAGTGGTCAGCTCGATTCACAACGCCGACGGGGTGGTCGGCGATCTCGGTGGCGGATCGTTGGAACTGACCGATGTCAGGAACGACGATGCGGGATATGGCTTGACGCTGCCGCTTGGCGGTCTGTCGTTGATGGATCTCTCGGAACGTTCCCCGAAGAAGGCGGCGAAAATTGTTCGTGAAACGCTCTCGGGCGTCAAACTTCTGCAAGGGCTTTCCGGCCGGAGTTTCTATGCGGTCGGCGGCACCTGGCGGGCCCTCGCGAGACTGCACATGCGCCAGCGCCAGTATCCGATGAACGTCATGCACAACTACGTGATCCCATCGCGTGACGCCCTCGACTTCGCCAGGCTGGTCGAGAGAATTGAAGCCGAGGCGCTGCTGTCGATCGAAGCCGTTTCCTCGGCACGCCGCCCCCTCCTCGCCTACGGCGCGGCCGTGTTGGAGGAAATCATCCGGCAGGCCAATCCGAAAGAGATCGTGATCTCGGCGCTTGGCGTTCGGGAAGGGTTGCTCTATTCGCAGCTGCCGTTCGAAGCGCAAGCACAAGACCCACTGATCGCCTCAGCGTGGGAGTTCAATCGGCTGCGTTCCCGGGCGCCGGAACACGGCGAGGAACTCTTCGGCTGGACCAGCCGGCTCATGGCCTCCACTCATCTTGAAGAAGACGAGGAAGATCGTCGCCTGCGTCACGCGGCCTGCCTGCTCTCCGATATCTCGTGGCGGGCGCATCCGGATTATCGCGGAACTCAAGCGTATGATCTGGTCGCCAACGCGGCTTTCATCGGGGTCGATCACCCCTCCCGCGCCTTTCTCGCCCTGGCTGCCGCGTACCGCCATTTGTCCAACGAAGACTTCGTGACGCCCCAATCGCGTTCGCTAGTGAGCGCGCGTCAACTCGATCGGGCGCGCATTCTCGGGGCGGCAATGCGGGTCGCCTACAACATCTCCGCCGCCATGCCGGGGATCCTGCCGCGCGCTCCCTTGGCTTGCGAGCGGGGCCGGGTGGTGCTGACGCTGCCCTCCGATCTCGCGCCTCTCAACAGCGAACGGCTCCAATCCCGGATGCGTCTGTTCGCTCGTCTCATCGGCGTCGATGCCGAAATAAGGAAGCAGTAATAAATACATGCTAATTCTGTATAATATGCGCGCAAGAAGGCGCTTTCGCCGAAACCTTAATTTGCAAAACCCCATCAGAAGCCCCATATTCGGGGCGTCCCGTTTCGAACTGAACGGGCGCTACCGAGACCCCCACCGGCGGTCCTTGAAACCGCCAAGGCGAGGAGATGTCATCTATGGCGGCTGTCCAGGAGACGGTCGATCGCGTACGCTCGATCGGGGTTGAGGCATACAAATACGGCTTCGTCAGTCCGATTGAATTGGAGCTCGCCCCCAAAGGCCTCAACGAAGAAACCATCAGATTTATTTCGGCGAAAAAAGAAGAGCCCGAGTGGCTTCTCGACTGGCGACTCGCTGCGTTCCGCCGCTGGTTGACCATGGAGGAGCCCAAATGGGCTCGAGTTCGAGTATCCCCCGATCAACTTTCAGGCGATCCACTATTTTGCGGCGCCGAAGACGACCCAGGGGCCAAAGTCGCTCGACGAGGTCGATCCCGAACTTCTCCGGACTTACGCCAAGCTCGGGATTCCGCTGGTTGAACAGGAGATCCTTGCCGGCGTCGATAAGCCCAGGGTGGCGGTCGACGCTGTATTCGACTCAATATCGGTCGCCACGACGTTCAAGGCCGAGCTCGCGAAGGCGGGGGTCATTTTCTGCTCATTTTCGGAAGCAGTCCGCCATCATCCCGATATCGTGCGCCGGTACTTAGGCACGGTCGTTCCAGCGACCGACAACTTCTACGCCACTCTTAATTCGGCGGTGTTTTCTGACGGTTCGTTTGTCTATGTGCCGCCGGGGGTGCGCTGCCCGATGGAGCTCTCCACCTACTTTCGTATCAACGAGCGAAATACCGGTCAGTTCGAACGCACTCTGATTATCGCCGACAGGGGCGCCTATGTCAGCTACCTCGAAGGATGCACGGCGCCGAAGCGCGATGAAAACCAGCTTCACGCCGCGGTCGTCGAACTGGTGGCTCTCGAAGATGCCGAGATCAAGTACTCGACGGTGCAGAACTGGTACCCCGGCGACTTCGAAGGTCGCGGCGGCATCTACAATTTCGTCACCAAGCGCGGCGACTGCCGCGGCGCGCGGTCCAAGATTTCCTGGACACAGGTTGAGACCGGCTCGGCGATCACCTGGAAATACCCCTCCTGCATTCTGCGCGGCGAGGCGTCGCAAGGCGAGTTCTATTCCATTGCGATCTCGAACGGCCGGCAGCAGGTCGATAGCGGCACAAAGATGATTCACCTTGGGCGCAACACCCGCAGCCGAGTGATCTCAAAAGGCATCGCGGCTGGCCGGTCGCAGAACACCTACCGGGGCCAAGTGTCCGCGCACCGCCTCGCGACCGGAGCGCGCAACTTCACCAACTGCGATTCGCTGTTGATCGGTCATGAATGCGGCGCCCACACGGTTCCCTACATCGAGGCCAAAAACGCTTCGGCAGTGATCGAGCATGAGGCGACGACCTCGAAAGTCTCCGAGGATCAACTCTTCTATTGCCTGCAGCGCGGACTTTCGCCGGAGGAGGCGACGGCGCTGATCGTCAATGGCTTCGTGCGCGACGTGCTGCAGCAGTTGCCGATGGAGTTTGCGGTCGAAGCGCAGAAGCTGATTGCAATCAGTCTCGAGGGGAGCGTCGGATGATGTCGCCTTCGGCGCCTGAGTGCGGGGATGGTCGCGATGCTTGACGTCAGGAACTTGAATGTATCCATCCACGGCAAGCCGATCCTCGAAGACCTCAACCTCACCGTCAAGGCGGGCGAGGTTGCGGCGATCATGGGGCCGAACGGCTCCGGGAAGTCGACGCTTTCCTACGTGATCGCCGGCAAGCCGGACTACGAGGTGACTTCCGGCGAGGTTCGCCTCGACGGAGAGAATTCTGCTGGAGCTCAAGCCCGACGAGCGCGCAAACAAGGGCGTTTTTCTGGCGTTCCAGTACCCGATCGAGATTCCCGGCGTCGCAACCATGACCTTCCTGAAGGCCGCCCTCAACGCCCAGCGGCGGTCGCGCGGCGAAGGCGATCTGACGACGCCCGATTTCATGCGACGCGTGCGCGCCGCGTCCCAAATGCTGAAGATCGACCAGGACATGTTGCGCCGCCCACTCAACGTCGGCTTCTCAGGTGGCGAGAAGAAGCGGTTCGAGGTCCTGCAAATGGCGTTGCTTGAGCCCCGCTTGGCGGTGCTCGACGAGACAGACTCGGGACTCGACATCGACGCGCTGAAGCTCGTCTCGCGCGGCGTCAATGCGTTGCGCGATCCTGGCCGCGCCTTTCTCATAATCACTCACTACCAGAGGCTTCTCGAGCACATCAATCCGGATGTCGTGCATGTGATGACGCGGGGAAGAATTGTGGCCAGCGGCGGACCCGAACTTGCCCTCGAACTCGAGCGCAACGGCTACCGCGACTTTGCGGAAGAGGCCGCCTGAGGTTATGACGGCGCATGTCTTGCAGAGATCGGCCGCCGAGGCCGAACTGATCAGGCAGTTCGAACAGGACGGCGCGCTTGCATCCTCGCCGCGTCGCGCTGCCGCTTTCGCAAGGTTCAGCGATCGAGGGCTGCCGACCCGGCGCGTCGAAACGTGGCATTACACCGACCTGCGCGCCGCCATGGGCGCCGCGGCCCCTCCAGCGCCTGCTCCAGATAAGGAAGCTATCGAATGCGCCCGACAGACGCTTGAGGGGCGCGAGAGGTTGGGTGGCGGTCGGCTGGTGCTGATTAACGGGCGGCTCATTAGTGAGCTCAGCGATTTTCCCTCTGCAATTGCCATTGCCGGGGAAGAGCCCTCGGTGGTCGACGTCGACGATCCGATGGCGGCGCTAAACGAGGCGATGAGTCGCGATACCCTTGCGTTATCGGTCCCGGATGGCGAGCAGATCGCAGAGCCGATCGAGATTGTTAACTTCGCAATCGGTGAGGAGGCTCTATCGCTGTATTCGCGGGTCGCAATTTCGCTGGGGGTTGGCGCGCGCGCTTCGTTCGTCGAGACGTTTCTAGGCGCGCGATCGCGCGGCCAGCGGAACGCTACGACGGTTCTCGCCCTTGCGGAGGAATCGCGCGCCAAGCACGTCGCCGTGGTCGAGGACGACGCCGAACTTCATATCGAAAGCCAGTTTGCTCGGCTGGCGGCGCGAGCGGAGCTCAACGCATTCGCCATTGTAACCGGCGGAGCGCTGACACGACGTCAAATTTTTTGCAGATTAGTCGGCGATGGCGCGAAAATAACGCTTGGCGGCTTGGCGCTCGTCGACGGGAGCCGGCGCGCCGACACAACTCTGCAAGTCGCGCATTCCGCCCCGGGAGGGACGAGCCGGGAGTTTTATCGCGCCATTATTGATGATGAGGCAGTCGGGATTTTTCAGGGCAAGGTCGTCGTTGAGAACGCTGCTCAAAAGACAGACGGCGCAATGAAATCACAAGCAGTGCTCCTGTCGTCCCAGGCGCAGATGAACGCTAAGCCGGAACTCGAGATATTTGCCGACGACGTCGTGTGTGGCCACGGCGCGACGGTGGGTTCGCTCGATCCGGAGCAGCTTTTCTATCTGATGGCGCGCGGCATCGCCAAAGACGAGGCGGTGGCGATGCTTCTTCGCGCCTTCGGAGAAGAAGCGATCGATCGGATCGACGACGACGCGCTCGCGGAAGCAATACAAAAGCCGTTTAGAGCTTGGCTCGCGAAGCGCGCCACTCTGGCCAGAGGCGAGGGCGACATGGTCTCGAAGGAGGCTGTTTCTTGAACGACGTTCGAACGAGCCTCAATGCCTACGACGTGGAGAGGATTCGGCAGGATTTCCCAATCCTGCAGGAACGTCCTTACGGCGAGCCGCTTGTCTACCTGGATAATGCCGCATCCGCACAGAAACCGAGAGCCGTCATCGATCGGCTATCGCATGCCTACGAACATGAATATGCGAATGTACATCGTGGGCTTCACTACCTCGCAAATGCTGCGACGGAAGCCTACGAGGCGGCTCGGGAAAGCGTGCGGCGTTTCTTGAACGCCAATTCGGCTGAGGAGATTGTGTTTACGCGTTCTGCGACCGAGGCGATCAATCTGGTCGCATCGAGCTACGGATTGAAAAACATCGGCGCCGGCGACGAAATTGTATTGAGCGTCATGGAGCACCATTCCAACATTGTGCCATGGCACTTCCATCGCGAACGCAAGGGCGCTGTTTTGCGATGGATTGAGGTCGGCGATGACGGCTCATTCTCGATGGAAGCGTTCGAGCAAGCGCTTGGCGACCGAGCCAAAATCGTAGCAATCACCCAGATGTCGAATGTTCTGGGGACGACTCCGCCGCTCAATGAAGTAATCCACCTTGCGCACCAGCGCGGGATTCCGGTCCTCGTGGATGGCTCGCAGGGCGCCGTCCACCTCGATGTTGACGTTCGTGACCTTGACGCGGATTTCTACGTGTTCACTGGTCACAAGGTTTACGGACCCACGGGAATTGGCGTTCTTTACGGTAAACGCGAGATGCTGGAGCGCCTGCCGCCGTACCAAGGCGGCGGCGAAATGATCGAAGAGGTTTCCCGGCAGAGCGTGACGTACAACCATCCCCCTCACCGGTTCGAGGCGGGAACGCCGCCTATCGTCCAGGCGATCGGCCTCGCGGCGGCACTTGATTACGTTGAGGGGATCGGGAGGTCACGCATTCGCGCGCATGAGGAGGCCGTATGCGGTTACGCGCACGAGCGGCTTTCGGCAATCAATTCGATTCGAATTATTGGAACAGCGCCGGGCAAAGGCCCGATTTTGTCGTTCACAATGCGCGGGGCGCACGCGCACGACGTTGCGACGCTAATCGACAGATCGGGGGTCGCGGTTCGAGCTGGAACGCATTGCGCGATGCCGCTCCTGCATCGGTTTGGCGTTTCTTCGACCTGCCGTGCGTCTTTCGGACTCTACAACACATTCGGCGAGGTTGACGCGCTTGCTAACGCGCTGGAGCGCGCACAGAAGCTTTTCCTCTAGGGAGGCGGCGGATGAATGATCTCCAAGGCGGCGCCGGTCTCGAGAACCTTGTCGTGTCGGCTCCAGAAATGGCGGAGGAAGAGCTTCGCGTTCTCACTGACTCTATCGTGGCGGCGCTCAAAACTGTGTATGATCCCGAAATTCCAGCCGATATCTACGAACTCGGCCTCATCTACAGCGTAGACGTCGATGACAGCAGATTTGTGATTATAGACATGACGCTTACCGCGCCGGCTTGCCCGGTGGCCGGGGAAATGCCTTCCTGGGTCGAAAATGCTGTCGGTGCGGTCGCAGGGGTTTCGGGCGTGAAAGTAAACATGGTCTTCGACCCTCCATGGGATCAAAGCCGCATGTCCGACGAAGCGCGAGTCGCGCTTGACATGTGGTAGGGAGAAAAAAGAGGCTGCTTCGGAGGTTGGCGATGCGCGTCGGCGCCGAGTTGCAGGGTCCTGGAGCAAATGGCGTTTCCAAGACGTAGCGCTAGGCTCGGTGACCTTTGGCTACGCGGCCTTCTTTATCAGGCGCTACTGGTTCTTGTCGTCGCCGCGGTGGTTGGTGGGGCTGGGTACAACGCGTATGTCAACATGCAGGCCCGGGGCATCCCGCTCGGGTTCGGCTTCTGGAACCAGGTCGCTGGATTTGACATCAGTCTGCACCTGATCCCCTACTCGCCGCTCTCGACGTACGGGCGCGCTTTCTGGGTTGGTCTGCTCAATACGCTGCTTGTCGCCATCGTCTCAATTCCGCTCGCCACTCTGTTTGGCTTTGCCATAGGGATCGCCCGTCTGTCTCCCAACTGGCTGTTGTCGCGCTGCGCGCTCGCGTACACCAATTTGGTCCGCAATACGCCGCTGCTCCTGCAGCTACTTTTCTGGTACAACGCTGTTTTGAGATCATTGCCGGGGCCGCGGCAATCTATAGGCTTTGGCCATGCAATCTATCTCAATAATCGGGGCGTGTTCTTGCCGATGCCGATCGCAACGCCGGCAGCAGCCTGGTTTGCGACAGCGATCGGCTTGTCCGTAATTGCCGCGTCTGCATTCCACGCGTGGGCGCGAGAACGCCAAGCCCGCACAGGAGCGCAGGTCCCGGTCCTGGCCGTTGGTGCATTGCTCGTCGTCGGACTGCCAGCGATCGTCGTCGTCATGGCAGGCGTCCCATTCACGTTCGAAACCGCCGCGCTGTCCGGTTTCAATTTGAGAGGCGGCCTGCAGATTATTCCTGAGTTGGCGGCGCTTGTGTTCGGGCTCGTTACCTTTACCTCGGCTTTCATCGCGGAGATTGTGCGAGCGGGCGTGCGATCTGTACCAAACGGGCAGACTGAGGCGGCGCTCGCACTCGGGCTGCATCGCGGTCAAGCAACTAAGCTGGTTATTATCCCTCAAGCCATGCGACTTGTTATTCCGCCGCTAACGTCGCAATACGTGAACGTTGTGAAGAATTCGTCGCTTGCAGTATTCGTGGGCTATCCAGACCTGGTGCAGATCTTCGCGGGCACTGTGCTTAATCAGACGCAAGCCGCGGTCCAGGTGATGTCGATCACGATGGCTGTGTATCTCGCGATCTCGCTCGCCACCTCCGCCGCTCTAAACGCGTACAACGCCGCTCACGCGTTTCGGGAGCGTTGAGTGGTTGATGCTCTTGTCTTTGTGCGCGAAGCGTCTGAACCCGAGGATCCGCCGCCAACGCTCTCCACCGGAGCATTGATGTGGGCGAGGGCGAACCTTTTCTCGTCGACCGGGTCTGGTCTGACGACTGTGGCTCTCGTTGGGTTGGCGCTGTGGCTGCTGCCATCGATGATCCTGTGGGCGACGACACAGGCGGTTTGGGCTGCCCCGGACGGCGCGTTATGCCGACAGCACCAGGACGGAGCCTGCTGGGCGTTCATCGCCGCAAAGCTCGACTACCTGCGATTTGGCTCGTATCCCATCGAGGAACGCTGGCGCGTGACTCTCGTCGAAGCAGTCGGAGCATGCTTGATCGTGTCGCTGCTTTGG
Organism: uncultured Alphaproteobacteria bacterium; assembly: GCA_963820795.1. Taxonomy (GTDB): domain Bacteria; phylum Pseudomonadota; class Alphaproteobacteria; order Rhizobiales; family Beijerinckiaceae; genus Roseiarcus. The sequence continues at coordinate 92,218 of CAWGBJ010000015.1, read as the reverse complement.
CCGAAGGCTCCGCGTCGCGAATGGAGCGCGCTGCTCTTTTTCGTTGCTTATCCCGTCCTGGCCTTTCTTCTTCTGCGGGGTTCTCCAGCGCTCGGTTTGCGCATCGTCGACACGCTGCTTTGGGGCGGGATCTTCGTATCCTTGCTAACGGCTCTTTTTGGGATCGTCTTTTCGTTGCCCTTGGGCGTCCTCCTGGCGCTCGGTCGGCGATCGAAGATGCCGGTTGTCAGATTGGCGTGCGTCATTTTCATCGAGTTCGTTCGGGGAGTGCCGTTCATAACTATCCTGTTCATGGCCAATACCATGCTGCCTCTCTTTTTCCCCGAGGGTTGGGCACCTGATCGCTTGCTTCGCCCACTTATCGGCATCGCGCTCTTTTCTGCGGCGTATATGGCGGAGGAAGTACGCGGAGGCTTGCAAGCCCTAGGCCGCGGCCAGTACGAAGCTGCGATGGCGCTCGGACTGAACTATCCGCGTATGATGGTTTTGGTCGTCTTGCCCCAGGCGCTGACGATGGTGATCCCCGGGATTGTGAACAATTTCGTCGGGCTGTTTATGGACACGACCTTGATCTCGGTCGTCGGCGTCACCGATTTCCTGGAAGCGATGAACAACGCTTTCAAGGATCCCGTATGGAGCGGGCCGACAATCATGACCACAGGCTACGTCTTTGCCGGATTGTTCTACTTTATTTTCTGCTACGGCATCGCACGGTATTCGGGGTACGTCGAGCGCATGCTGGTCAAGAGAAGAACAGGATGACGCTTCCCGGCGCCGCGAACGACTCCGTCGCCGTCCTCTTCGTCGGAGTTCACAAGTGGTACGGAAATTTCCACGCGCTGCGCAACATCAACCTTACTGTCAGGCGTGGCGAACGCATCGTTGTTTGCGGGCCGTCCGGGTCAGGCAAATCCACGCTAATTCGATGCATTAATCGGCTGGAGGAGCATCAGCGGGGCACAATCGTGGTCGATGGTCTGGAATTAACGCGTGACACCAAACGGATCGACCAGGTCCGAAGAGATGTCGGAATGGTCTTTCAGAGTTTCAATCTGTTTCCACATTTGACCGTCTTGGAAAACTGCACCCTTGCGCCAATCTGGGTTCGCAGGATGGCGAAGCACGAGGCTGAGGCCTTGGCCATGCAATTGCTCAGGCGCGTGAGAATACCTGAACAGTTTGCCAAATACCCGGGTCAATTATCGGGCGGGCAGCAGCAGCGGGTCGCGATCGCCCGCGCACTGTGCATGAATCCGAAGAATCATGCTGTTCGACGAGCCGACTTCCTCGCTCGATCCCGAGATGGTCAAGGAAGTGCTCGACACAATGACCGCGCTCGCCGACGATGGCATGACCATGGTGGTTGTGACTCATGAAATGGGCTTCGCCCGTCAGATCGCCGATCGTGTTGTTTTCATGGACAATGGCGAGATCGTCGAGATCAACGCCCCCCACGCCTTCTTCGGGGATCCACAGCATGACAGGACGAAGCTGTTCCTAAGCCAGATTTTACATTGAGACCAAATTATATTAGCCGCGCGGCTCTCGCGGCCCGACCACGTCAGGCTCCATATAGCCAATCATAACGGCCACTCAGACGTTGGGGCCCGAGCAGTCTGATCGCCGTATCGCGAGCGAAGCCCATCGGACCGCTCAGGTGATAGATCCGTCCCTGCCTCTGGGCCTCGCGCTGGACTCGAGTTGCGCGTGCAACCCGCTCTCGGGAATACTCGAGTAACCCCTCGGCGATACTCTGGCGCCTGGAAAAGATTCGTCCCAGCGCACCCGCGTCCTCGATTGCTTGTCCAGCGCCTTGCGCAAGATAGGGAGTCATCGGGTGAGCTGCGTCGCCGACGAATGCGACGCGCCCCAGTGAAAAGGACGAAAGCGGAGCTCGCACAAAAATCGGCCATGCTCGCCAAGTGCTTGCAGCGGCAAGAAGTTCGCGAGTGGTTTTCGACCACCTGTCGAAAGCGCGATCGAGCGTCTTGCTGTCCGCGGCGCCGTCCCAGGGACGATCATCGGTCGTCCCGCGCCAGACTGACTTGATCACGGCGACGATATTGAGTACCGACTTGGCGCGCAAAGGATAATGCACTAGATGCGCGTTCGGACCAATGCGCAGGCAAACCTCGTCGCCCCGCCAACGAGGATCGACGAGGTTCGAGTTGACGGCTGTGCGAAAGGCGATCCAACCTGTAAACAGAAGTTCGTCGGCATGGCGCAGTCGTGAACGTTCGCGCAGGCGCGACCGCAGCCCATCGGCGGCGATCAGCAGATCCGCGGAATCCTGGCTCGTCGCCAAGCCACATTCCAGGCCGACGACGACTCGATCGCCATGGTTCGCGGCCTCGAGGACAGTCGAGCCCAATTTGAGTTCGACATTTCGCTGACGAAACACAGCCTCTGCGAGCGTCCGCTGTAAGTCAGCGCGATGAATTGTGAGATATGGCGCTCCCCAGCGATGCTCTGCGTTTTCGAGCGGCATACGCGTCAGCACGTGATCATCGGACCCGCGGACCACGCAGATCGCGGAGGGACTCGTCGCTGCGGCCCTGACGGCTTGGAGCGCACCCAGTCTCGAGAGGACGCGGGTCGCATTTGGCGTCAATTGCAGCCCGGCCCCAAACTCCTCAAGGCTGTCGGATCTCTCATAGATTGTGACGTCGAGCCCTGCGCTCGACAGCGCCATTGCGGTCGCGAGGCCACCGATCCCCGCTCCGGCAGTGACGGCGCGCAGGATCGCGTCCTACGCGGTGTCGCTAAGCTCGCATTCGGCCGGCGAGCAAACCCCGCCGAGCCGATCGTCGAACACGTAACGAGTTGAACAATAGCCGCAAACCGCTTCAGTGTCAGAGCCCATGTCGATGAAGATGTGCGGATGGTCGAAAGGCGGTTTTGCCCCCGTGCACATGAATTCTTTCACCCGTACTTTGATTGCCGGGACGCCGAGGTCGTTGTGAAAGTGTGGAATGGAATGATCCGCCATCGACCGCGTGTCCTTCAAGCGGCTCGTTAAAGCACTTTCGACCGCGCACTGCTAGCGGGAGAATCCTGGTCGTTCGGCGTCAAAGGGGAAGAACGTCCACTTCGACATCGAGTTGGTGCCCTCCAGAGGACAAGACCACGCTTTCGACCGGGGATGCGTCCGAATAATCTCGTCCGCGGGCGACGACGATATGATCGTTCTGAACCGATACACCGTTGGTCGGATCAAAGTCTCGCCATCCGGAAGCGGATCCGCACCACAGCGAGACCCACGCGTGTGAGGCGTCGGCCCCGGCTAGTCGCTCTTTCCCGGCCGGCGGAATCGTCCGGATGTATCCGCTGACGTAAAGCGCGGGCAGGCCTATCCCACGAAGCGCAGCAATCATGATGTGGGCGAAATCCTGACAGACCCCGCGTCTTCGTCGAAACGATTCGGAGGCGGGGGTGCTGACTTCCGTAGCTTCGGCATCATAAGTAAAGTCTGCGCAAATTCTTCGGGTCAACTCAGTCGCCGCGTCATGGATCGGGCGCCGGCCAGTAAAGCTTTCCCGCGCGTAGGCGGTCGCTTCATTGAATATCAATACGCGGCGAGACGGGTAAAGCGTTACCGCAGGGCAGTCCGCTGAAAGAGAAGCGATCCTGAGCGCCTCCTCTGCGACGCTCTCCCAAGGGACGGCTCCTCCTGAAGCGCGGTCTCTGTTAACGTATACGCGGGATATTGCGGTGATCGACAGCTCTCGATGGGGCGTCTCGATCCTGAAGCCGGTAACCTTGTTCCCAAATGGGTCCACCCGCTCGGTTGACGATAAAGAGAGTGGATCGGTTTCGAGACGGAATCGCTCCAGGAATTGACCTCCGCCTGTTAAAGGCGTTAACCGCAGGATGCCATTTGTGAGTTCTACAGTTGCGCCGTACGTGTAGCGCGTGACGTGCGTAACATTGTAGATCACGCGAGACCCGTGACTTTTTCCGCCCGTCCGTGTGCCGCCCCCTGCAGGAAATAACGCGCCGCAATCGCGTTGGCTAAAGCCAAGAGCCGTTGCTCGACGGCAAGAATGCGAGCATCGTCAAGCGTCTCCGCCCGCTCCGTCGTCAGTTCGGCTCGAAGAAGCGTCGCAAGGCGTTTCGGTTCTTCGAGGATGCCGTCACGTCGGAGAACTGGCAGGGTGTTGGTTTCCTCGTCGATCCTGTTGACTTGGAACGCGACCGATCTCGGATTGAAGGGGTCCAGCAACGCCATGTCTCGAACTGGAGCAAGCGCCACTCCGATAAGGTATCGAGAGCTGTAGGTGATTTGAGAATCGATCAGGTCAAGCATCACGCCCAAGGTGTGCTCGGTGGCGTTGCTTCCTCCGAAGGCGCGCAAGAGTTGGCATGTGTTCACGCCGCGCTCGACGCATCGCCCCATGACGTAGAACACCCATCCTGCGCCTCGATTGAAGTTTTCATCAAACAAGCCGGACAGGGCCGCAATAACGTTCAATGCATCATCCGCAAGGTCGACGATCTCGCCGGCGGAAAGGCCGCGTTCCCGGGTCGAGCCGATAACGACTTCCAGGCGGCCAATCAATCCCCACGTTGGAAGCGTCAGTCTCTCGCGGATGACGGATGCAGCCTGTCGCGCTGCGCGAGCAAGCGACAGCGCAGATCCATAACAGGCAGCGTCTCGCAGGCCTTGATAGCTGGTTTCAGTCGGTCCCTTCGCCAATGTCGCTGCCCGGACAGCGCCCCATCCGACGAGCACCGCCATGAGTTGTTCCAGGGATTGCCGGCCAAGGCGAAGAGGGGCATCCGGGTCAACTGCGCGGGCGGCAAGGCAACGCACCACACGAAGCGTCGCCTCAGCCCGCTCGAGGTAACGGCCGAACCAGAACAGATTGTCCGCTGCCCGACTTGGCAAATTTCCCAGCAAGCGGGTAATTCGAACGCCTTCAGGCGAGGGCAGAAGGCTGGAGATTTCGACGGGGCTTTCCGCGAGCACCCACACATCGGCCGATTCGACGCCGTCGCCCATCGAGACCGCGCGTGCGTCCGGTCGATCGGAAATTCGGCAAAAGCCGCCCGGCATGACGCGCCAACCGTCAGGTGTTGCGGCGCAATAGACGCGCAGAACGAAGGGCCGGGGCTCGAGCTTACCATCCACCCAACACGGGGTCGTTGAAAGTCGGACCACTTCCTGTCCGACATAATCCATTCCTCTGGTGGTAATAGCTTCGCGCAAGTATTTCCGTTCGCTTTGCGTCAGCTCCGCTCCGATGACGCTCGCTCTCCCGGTCATTCCGGGCAACTCGTTGCTGAACGCCGGTGCGATTGAAATCTCGTCCAATTCGTTCAGAACCCGCTCGCGTTCCTCCGGCTGCCCGCACCACCATGTGGCGATATTGGGCATCAGCAAGTCTTCACCCAATAGACGTCGGGCGAGCGCCGGCAAAAACGCGAGCATTGCTCGCGCCTCGACCATTCCGGCTCCAGGCATGTTTTCGACCGCTACGCCTCCCTGTCGAATTGCCTCAAGAAGCCCGGGCACGCCAATCCGCGAAGACGCGTTCAATTCGAGCGGATCACACCAATCCGCATCGATGTGCCTCCAGATTACGTCGCACCGCTTGAGGCCGGCGATCGTCCGAACAAAGATCCGGCCTTCGCGCATAACGAGGTCGTCGCCCTCGACGAGCAATAGGCCAAGGTAGCGCGCCAGATAGGCCTGTTCGTAGTAGGTGAGGCTCAGCGGTCCTGGGCTGAGGATGCCGATACGCGGGTCCGAGCGCTGTCCGGCCACCTTCAGCCCAGCGCCCAGCGCGCGAAAAAACGGCGCGAGGCGCTCGACGTTGAGCTCCGAATAGAGATCGGGAAATGCCTGGGAGAGGACCAGTCGGTTTTCCAGCGCGTAGCCACACCCCGACGGCGCCTGCGCCCGGTCGCCGACCGCCCACCAGGATCCGTCAGGGCCGCGCCCGATGTCCGCAGCATATAGTCGCAACCATCGTCCGCCAGGCGGTTTGACTCCGCGCATCGGCGCCACGTAGTCGATCGACCCGGTGATGGCGGCTGCGGGGAGAGCGTCTTCGACGACGAGACGAGCCTCGCCGTAGACATCCGTCAGAACACGCTCCAGCAGGTCAGCGCGCTGGGCGACGCCTCTGGCGATCTTCCGCCACTCAAATTCAGTAATCAGGAGCGGCATTCGGCTTACGGGCCAAACCCGTTCATCCTTTTCGCCAGCTACACGGTATGAGAGGCCTCGATTCCGAATCCTGCGGTCCGCCGCCGCGAATCGCTGTTGGACCTCGTTTGGCTCAAAGGCCGCGAGCGCGGAGAGCATGCGCCGCCAATGCGAGCGGCTCTGTCCCTCAGCATCGATGAACTCGTCGGGTATCCCGGCTAGCGGGGCATATCCGCGCGTCCACGCGTCTAAGCGTCTGGCTCCAGAGTCCCTGGGCGCGACGGCACTCGATATTGATCCAGGCAAACTATACCCCGCAATCCGTCGTCTCGCGCCGGGAATGGTCCCGTGGCGAGTTGATCCGGCAATATGCATGGCGACCTTGGGAGGCGCCAGCGGGGAAGTCCCGCTTCACGCTGTAGGCGTGGCGTTGGCGCGAGGCGGAAAGCCCCCTATTCTCTGGTCAGTCACTGCCAGGAGGAAGGATTAATGTTTGCGACATCCAGACGGTGGGTGACACCTCTCATTGCCGCCTTTGCTGTCTTGACCGCGGCCAAAGCGGACTCGCTGGACCCCGATTTGATTTTCCGCAAATCAACAACCTTCAAATTCCTGACCCCCAACGACAAGCTGGCGGTCTACGGAATTGACGATCCGGTCGTCCAAGGCGTCGCCTGCCACTATACGACACCAGAAAAGGGGGGAATATCAGGCGCCCTCGGACTGGCGGAACAAACCTCGGACATATCGCTGGCCTGTCGGCAATATGGTCCAATCATATTCAAGAGCAAATTTGCTCAAGGTGATGTTGTATTTAGCGAGCGCCGCTCGATCTTTTTCAAAAAGATGCAGATCGTCAGAGGATGCGACATCAAGCGCAATATCCTTGTCTACATGACTTACAGTGATAAACTTATCGAGGGCTCTCCAAAGAATTCAACGTCAACCGTCCCTATAGCGCCGTGGGGCGCAGGTGCTGGCGAGGTTCAAAAATGCGAAGACTTTATTCGGTAGTATCCGTGGATCACTTTCCGCAGGTAATGAAATAGGGCTTTAGCGATGTGCCCGGAATAGTCGGATCAGCCTTTTGACCGAAACTCAACGCGGCGCCACGGCCATGCGCCTCACACCATGCGTCCGCAACGACCCGCCCGCAGTCGCCACCCTCTCCGAGACAATCCTCGATACCGTAGCCAGACGCTGCGGCGATCACGAAGGTGGTCCCCTCCTCCGCGCTTGCCCGATCAACAAGGATGACAATAATCGCGAGGGCTAGGACGAACACACCGGTTTTGGTGTTGTCGAAACGCACCATGTTTCATCCCCAATATTTGAACTGCCTTCGGTGCATTAGATAAAAGCACACTTAATAAGCCGTTAAGGTCAATCGGCTCGAATTCGGCAGGGACGCCCAGCGCGTATCTGTGGAGATCAAGCTCCAGCTCCCAGTAGCCCTCTGGTCACGCTCCCGCTGGTCGGTAATGTCGGAATGAGACAGGCCTGCAGCGAGTGATAGATGTCGACTTTACCATAAAAAGGGTCGGAACTCGGCCGGAGTGCGTCATCGACTTGCGCCCTCCACCCCCCGTTGTCGCGATCGATGAAACGCGCCGCGATGAAGCTCCAAATGCGTCGGTACCATTCCTCGTAAGATACATCGCAATCAATGGCGTTGAGGAAAGCTGCAGCTCCGACACCCTCGCAACAAGGCCACCAATAGCGATCGCGGATCCTCGGTTGGCCCTCCCAGTCGAGCGTATAGAAGAACCCGCCCGTCTGCTTGTCCCATCCGTCGGCTACTGCCTGGGCAAAGAGCGCTCTGGCGCTCGCCAGAAGCCACTCGAGCTTGCGCCCTCCAAGCTCCCACAACTGAAGTAGCAGGCGAGACCACTCCAAAGAATGTCCGGGCGTGGTTCCGTAGGGGCGGAACACAGGGCTTCCTGCATAATCCCTATCTACTCGCCAATCGGACGTGAAATGCTCGGGAAGGCGCCAGTCGTTTTCAGCCGCGTGGCGACGGATGATGAGTTCGGCTATCCTTTCAGCCATGTGGAAATATTCGACCTCTTCGGTCGCTTCAAACGCCGCCATCAAGGATTCGGTCAAATGCATATTAGAGTTCTGTCCGCGATAGGCGCTGAGGGGGCGCCAGTCGCGCGTGAATTCTTCGGCGACGGCGCCGAATCGCTCGTCCCAGAATCGGTCCCGAATCACAGTTGATATGTCAGCGAGCAATCGCCGGGCGTCGGGATGACCGGCGACAGTAGCGCTCGACGCGGCGAGAAGAACGAAAGCATGGCCGTAGGCTTGCTTGCTGCTGTCGGTCGGTCCATCATACCCCACCGCCCAATAATATCCCCCGTGCTCGGGGTCACGGTGGCCGTTCCACAAGAAATTCATACCATGGTCGACGATCGCGTCCGCGCCCGGTCGGCCCATCAAATGCGCAATCGAGAAGGCATGCACAATTCTAGTAGTGGCGAAAAGGTACCGGGCTGGAGCGCCGCCCCGGCCGTATCCGGGAACAGTCGGCTTTCCCTCGTCGTCGAGATCAAAGAATCCGCCAAGCGGATTGACGATTCGGTTCTCGAAAAAACAGAAGAGTTCTTCTGCCTGTTTCAGAAGCCAGGAGCGGTGGCTCGGCAGAGAGACCCATTTGCTGCGAGAGGGGTTGATGGCAAAGGTTGTCATGCGTACGCCCCATCCGATCCTGCCGCTGGTTGTCGTGACCGCCACTGCTAATGCCTAACGCAGCTTCTGATGACAAGGCGTACAAAGTCAGGCCCCGTTTAGAACCGCCCTCTGCGGATGACAAAGTCGCAGGCACATTTTGGACCGGAAACTGAATATCCTGATTCTGGGTTCTGGCGGCCGGGAGCACGCTTTGGCGTGCACGTGCGCGAAATCCGCACTTATCGGTCGTATGTTTGTAGCCCCTGGGAATCCTGGATGCGCCGATATCGGTCAAACCGTCCCCTTGGAATTGACCGACCATAGACGCATCAGCGACCTTTGCCGTGAAGAATTGATCGGCCTCGTGGTGGTCGGTCCCGAGGCTCCTTTGGTCGCCGGGATAGCCGACGATCTCGCCAGAGTGGGGATCGCTTGTTTCGGGCCGAGCCGCGCGGCGGCTCGGCTCGAGGGGTCCAAGGGCTTTGCGAAAGACTTTTGTCGTGAGTTCCGGATTCCCACCGGCGAGTATTGGCGGTTCAGGGATGCGGGCCGCGCTAAAACGCACATTCGCGAGCACGGAGCGCCAATCGTGGTCAAGGCGGATGGTCTCGCCGGCGGTAAGGGCGTTATTGTTGCAAAGACGGTCGAAGAGGCCGAGTCCGCAGTCGATTTCTTGCTTTCTCCATCCGGGACAGAGAATGCGGGACTGGTGCTGGAGGAGGTTCTCGAAGGAGAGGAAGTTTCGTATTTCGCGCTGTGCGACGGAGCGACCGCCGTTCCATTTGGGAGCGCCCAGGACCACAAACGGGTCGGCGAGGGAGACACTGGACCCAATACGGGGGGGATGGGGGCCTATTCGCCGCCGCCAATCATGACTCCAGAGCTGAGCCAAAGGGTGATGCGAGGACATCGTCATGCCAACCGTTCGCGGCATGGCAGAGCGCGGCGCGCCGTTTCGTGGGGTTCTTTTCCTCGGACTGATGATCGGCGAGGCCGGCCCGAGATTGATCGAATACAATGTGCGGTTCGGGGATCCGGAGACCGAAGTCATCCTTCCGCGGCTGGATGACGATCTGCTGCCGCTGCTCGAAGCTTGCGCTAATGGAAATCTCCGGGGCGTAGCGCCGGCGTTCCGCGCAGAAGCCGCCTTAGCAGTCGTGATGGCCGCCCGTGGCTACCCGGGCGAGACGCTCCGCGGCGACCGGATCCTAGGCATCGAGGAGGCCGAACGCCGGCCTGGGGTCAAGGTTTTCCAGGCGGGCACCCGCAGGAAGGGTGAGAACATCGTCTCGAACGGAGGGCGCGTCCTGGCGGTAACCGCCTTGGGAAGCAGCATCCACGAAGCCCAGGAACGCGCCTACGCGGCCGTCGATCGTATCGACTGGCCGGATGGCTTCTGCCGTCGTGACATCGGATGGCGCGCAGTCGCTGGCGAGCAGGGAAGCAACCGGTGAAGGCGCTTGGTCATGTTGCGGCTGGGCGAGCGCCGACGGTCGCGATTGCCCTTGGCGGAGGGGGCGCTCGTGGCATCGCACATGTGCTTGCGCTCGAGGCGCTCGACGAGATGGAGATCAAGCCGGCCGCGATCGCCGGCGCTTCAATGGGCGCTGTCGTGGGCGCTGCCTACGCTGCTGGGATCGAGGCGCGCGACATTCGCGCGCATGTGCTGCGCGTGCTGCGCAATCGATCAGACGTAATGGCCAAACTTTTGCGCGCGCGGGTCGGCCGATTTGCGGATATTGTCCTTCGAGGTCGCGGCAACCCGGTGCTTCTCGACGCTGAACTCTTTCTCGACCTGTTCTGGCCGGCCGACATGCCGGTGTCGTTCGAGGCGCTCGAGATTCCCACAGTCGTCGTCGCGACGGATTACTCCGAGCGAGACGAGATCGTGTTCACGGATGGGCGTCTGGGACCGGCAGTCGCGGGTTCGATGGCAATCCCCGGGCTTTTTCGTCCCGTCGAGAACGGAGGGCGTGTTCTCATCGACGGTGGGGCGGTAAATCCGCTTCCCTACGACCTGTTGTTTGACCGTGCCGACATCGTGATTGCGGTTGACGTGACGTACGGAGGTCGCTCAAGGTCACGACGAGTGCCTTCGCCGCTGGATTCGATGTTAGGCGCCGCACAAATCATGCAGGGAGCCATAACCGCGCAAAAGATCAAGCGTCGACCACCGGACGTGCTGATTCGCCCGAAGGTCGAGCAGTATGGCCTGTTGGATTTCTTCCGGGCGGGACAGATCTTGCGCGCAGCCGAGAGCAGCAAGGACGAGCTTAAGATTGCGCTGGGCGCGCAGATGACGAGCTTCCAGCGCGCCTGAACGCTCCGCCAGCCAACGCCTTTTCCCCCCGTATTATGTCTTCTCCGCGCATCACGGCCCGCCCCGCTCGCTGCCCTTCGATCACGCGAACGGCGCCCCTGGCGCATGCAACCGTCATTTCGCCGTCGAGAATGGCTCCGGGCGCTCCGTTCGCGGCGACGGCCTGGACCCGCAGGATTTTACAGCGTTCGAGCCGCTGGCCGAAGGATACCAGCGAATAGGCGCCGGGGTTCGGCGAGAGTCCGTGGATCTGGTTGCGAACTTGATCCGCATCGCGATTCCAGTCGATTTCCGCCTCGGTCTTGCTAATCTTTTTGGCGTAACAGACGCCGGCGTCCGACTGCTCGCGAAACTCCAGACTCCCCCGTTCCAGAGCAGACAGGCCCCGCACCGCGAGCCCCGCAGCGATTTGGGCAAGGCGATTAGCTAGATCCCCAGCAGTGTCCTCAGGTCGAATGGGAATGGCTTCTCGCAACGCGACGGGCCCAGTATCCAGACCCGCTTCCATCCGCATAAGGTCGACGCCGGTTTCTGCATCGCCCGCCATGACCGCCCGCTGGATGGGGGCGGCGCCGCGCCAGCGCGGCAGTATCGACGCATGCAGGTTCAGGCATCCCGCCATGGGTGCCTGAAGAACAGGAATCGGCAACAGGAGCCCGTAAGCGACCACCACGACGACGTCCGCGGCATGACTGCGGAAGATATCCTGCGCCTCCTGGTTTCTTAAGGTCGGGGGGGTGTGGACCGGAATCGAAAGCAATTCCGCGGCGTAATGAATGGGCGTCTTTTTCAGTTCGAGACCGCGACGGCCAGCCGGCTGGGGAGCCCGGGTGTACGCCGCTATCATTTCATGCCCGCTTCGGACAAGTTCTCGTAACGTCGGAACCGCGAACTCCGGAGTGCCCATGAAAACGACGCGCATGGCGGGCGATATCACTCACCAAATTGTTCGTCAAAGCGATAAGATTTCACTCAGATATTGCTGAAGACGCGCGGCGCTGACGACAAAAATGCGAGATCCTGCCGAATGAGCGAAACTCTGCCGACCCAAAGGAAGCCGGATGCCGCCCCCGCGATCACCTCAATCGAAATTCGTGTCTACTTTGAAGACACCGATGTTACGGGTCGCATCTATCATGCGTCTTACCTTAGGTTTCTCGAACGGGGAAGGACTGAGTGGCTGCGGCGTCTCGGATTTCGGCATTCTGAGATCGCGGGGAGTTCGAGCGTGTTCTTTGTTGTTCGCAAATTGCAGATCGATTATCTGGCGCCCGGATTGATGGACGACCTTCTCCGAGTGGAGACACAAGTTTCCGCGGTAAGCGGCGCCTCGATCGAATTCTTCCAGAGCATTTGTCGTGACCAAAAGCGAGTTGCTTCGGCGAAGGTGCTTGTGGCGACGCTCCGCGATGGTCGAGCGGCTCGAGTACCGGAAGACATTCGAAGATTGGCGCTACAAACCGTCAGTGGGAGTCGTTGATGATCAGGAACCGCGCCGATCGAAGGCTCGGTCCAAACGAGTCGCCAGCCCATCGAGACGCTCTGCGGGCGTCGTCGGTCGTAGAGTGCCACTTGGCGACAGCGTGGTATTTGTTTCGTTCGCGGACAAGCAGGCGACATCAGAATTGATTGTCTGCGTGCCGGGGATTCGGCTGTCGAGACATAGCGAGGCGAGGACGCCCGAGTTCGGATTCGCCCAAGCCCGGCCCGGAGCCGTATTTCGGTATGCGGCTGGACGCGGCTGGATTTCCCGCTTCCAAGAAGCGATCCGAGACGGTAGGCGTTGTGTTGGATGCGCGAAACCGTTGGACCCGAAAGGGTTCAGAGCTGTAGCTCCTTCAAAACGCGTATCCGACTTACCCTCACTGATGCTTCATCGCCTCGAGCATCCTGTCCTGCCGCGTCGTGAGCCGGTCAAAGCCGCTGGCCACTTCTGCGCGCAGACCGTTGAACTCGTCCCGCGTCGGGAAGCTTCGAATGATCGACTGACCCTCTTCAAGCGCAGCTATGCGCCGGGCGTTTTCTTTCACGATGGCCAGTTGACTGCCTATCGCCTCAAGCGCGGCCACACGCTGATTCAGATCCTCGAGGCTATCGCCGTGTAATTTGGTTTGGGCGTCGTCTTCGCCGGCTTTCCGTCCGCGATGCCATAGCATCGTGACCGCGGTAGTGATCCCCCCGCCAACGGCGGTCATTGCCGAGACGATGACAAGCCACCAATCGGCGATGGAGCCTGATTCTGGACCGGGAGATTCCATATTTCGTCGTCCTCAAAGCCGCCCGGCAGGATCGCCCGGATTGAGTTCGCGCGTGACCTGCGCATCATGGATCGGGTCGGGCTCGCCGGTGACAGTCATCCCCTTGAAGAAACCCGCAGAGACGAGATCGTTGACGAAAGGCTCGAGCGCCGTGACGACGGCAACGGCCGGGATCAATGCTGGATCAATCGCCGCGGCGATACAGAGAATGTCGTTCGCGACAGTCTCGCCGTCCGCCAGCGTGGCCGTGCCGTCAACGATATGCTGGAGCGCAGAGATGAGCGATGGGGCGCCGGCAAGCGCCGATCTAGCCTGGCCAACAGTGATTGTGCCGGCGCCAATGGTTGTAATCGGGGCCGCGGCGGACCCCGATAGCGATTCGGTGACGATGCCTTCGACTGCCGCTCCGATGGCTGAGAGCCAGGTCACCTGTAGCGCGCGGCGATCTTGGCCAGCAGTGCGTCGCTGATGCCCATCTTGCTTGCCTGCCGATGCTCTTCGGCCACAAGCGCAGTTGCGCCAGCGCTCGCCGCGGTCGTCAGCGCCGCGATGGCGGCCTGGATCGCAGCGCAGTTGACCGTGACCAGCTTGCTCGCCTCAGCCTCCGATGCCGCTTGGGCTGCGGTCTGTTGCACGACTGTTCCGTCAGCCTGGATGAGGGCCACGCCTGCCGTGGCGCCAACGCAGGCGACGGATGCGATCTGAGCCGGCGTCATTGGGCCGAGCGGCGTGTTGCACGCGGCGAGGGGAACGCCGATGGCGAGTGCGGCTATGACTGCGAGCAAGCCGAAAGAGGGCTCAAGGGGGTGCATGCGAGCTTTCCTTTGGGGGGGGATTTGCGCGGGAGCCGCCGCGCGCGGTTTCTATCTTGCAATCGAAAAAGCGACGAAGGCCCGCGAGAGGATGACAAAGACGGCCGCTGCCTCGAAGCGCTGCGCCAAGGCCATAATGGCCGTCATATTCGTGATCCGACTTGTCCGGACGCGCGGCCCGGCGAGATAGGCGACGACGTCGACAACGATCAGCCGAGGCCGGAACCCGGTCTTGCGGCTTTCGCGGCTGGAGTCGGGAACGGGCCGGGATTGCCGACCGGATTGACTGAAGTCATCTGCACCTGCAGCTTGCCGATCTCGCCGACGACCATCGCCTTGACATGACCTTCGTCGAGCCCGAGCGCCTCGAGGACATCCGGCATCTTCTCGGCGACGTTGTTCGCCGCCGCCGCCATGCCGGGAGAGCCGACGTGGATCTTCGCCGTGGCGAGATTGTCGCCCGCTGCCGCGATGAGCTGGCCGGCTTCAGTCGCCGCGGCGGCCTGCAGCTTGGCCTCAAGCGCGGCGTCGATCTTGATCCCGGTCCATTTGGAGAAAATTTGCACGCCCCAACCGATGAGGGCCGGGATGGCGACGCCCGCGATGGCGACGGCGTAGGGTTCGGCGAGCGTGACAAAGGGCGCCGCCGCGATTGCGGTGTCGGTCATGTCGGATTGTCCTTGGGATTGTGTGGATGCCGTTGCGCGCGGGGGAAATTATTTGAAGATCGAATCCTTCATTATCGCGGCGAGCGCGTACATGCCGCCGATGCCTATGAAGAGGCCCGCGACGAAGGCTGTGACGGTTATGACGGCGATCATGGGCTCACCCGCCGCTCAGCGCCTTGTCGATCTTGGCCATGGTCGCATCGTCGGCCGCGCCGGTCGGCGGCAGCCCGGCGATGATCTGGAAGCTCCTGACGACGCCCTCCGTCTCCGGTCCGGTCTGGCCGTCGACGGCGATCTTGAAATCGAGGGCGGCGAGGTCCGCTTGCAGCTTCCGCACTGGATTCTCTGCTGGCGCCATGACGGGCGGCGCGTCCGGCTCCCAGTGGGCCGGGTAGTGACCGTCGTCATGCTCGACCTTCACCAGGGCGACAAAGTCCTCCATCCATTGCGGATCGGTCGACGGGTCGAAGTGATGGCCGCCGGCGACGCCAAGACCCCAATGCAATTCGATGCCTGCCCCGACGCCGCCGACGGCGTGGTGGATCGGGATAGCGAACCGGTTGCAGAGATAGGCGCAAATCCGCGCCGTGGTCAGCTTCAGCGCCTCACTGAAGCCGTTCTTGGAGAAGCCGGCCATTTCGATGCCGATCGAGCGCGAATTGGCGGCGCAGGCGTGCCAGGCGCGATTCTCGAAAGCGACGAGCTGATGGACGAGGGCGCCGTCGTCGCGCACCGTCAGGTGTGCCGAGACGTGGCTCGCCGCCTCCTCGAGCCAAGTGTCCGACGCTGAGAAAGTCCCTTCCTCGTCGTGAATGATTACCTGGTCAATCTTGACGCCGCCGCGCGAATTGAAGTTCGGCGACGGGGTCCAGATCAGCGGCGGGAGATAGTCGGTCATATTTCCCTCGAAGGTTACGGATTTAGCGATGTCCAATGCGTCACCCAGCGTTCAGCCATCTGCCCGCGCCGCTCGGCTGCCTCCAGCGCGCCTGCGCGCTCGAAGAGAGCGCAGGCCTGAGTGGCCGCGCCGAAGGCCGTCTTCTGCGAGGCGATCGCCGGGCGCGCGTGGCTCATCGGCCCGTTGAGTTCCCACCACGCCGCGCTGACCTGTGACCCGCAGTCGCCCTTGCCGGCCATCACATCGGCGTAGATGTCGATGCCCGTCGCGGCGCGGATGGCGTCGAGGCGCATCCGCTTCCACTGGTGCAGGCCGAAGCTGGTCGGCGTCCCTACTGGATGAGGCGACCACGGCAGCGCCTTGCCGTCGATGCCGAGATAGTCGCCCTTGCCGTTCGGATCGAGCGAGGTCTCCGCCTCAGCCTGCGCCAGCATGCCGAAAGCGAAGGGGTTCGAGACGCCGTGCCTTTGCCACGCCTTGACGATGGCGAGCGCGTTGGCGAAGAAGACTTTGCCCTCGGACGTGCCGGCGTCGGGCCAAGCCGAAATCGGCAGCATCACACATACCCCTCGGACAGGTCAGACAAAGCACCCGCCGCGCGCCTGGTCGGCTGGCGACCAGCGTCGCGTCTTGCGGACCTCGGCGATGACGAGCTCGCGCGCGTCGGCGCGGGCGGCGGCGAGTTGGGCCTCAATCGCCTGGACCGTCGCCTCGTAAGCCGCCGGCGTCAGATAGACTTGACGGAGGGCGATCTTCGCCCGCTCACGATCGGTCATGTTTTCACCGTCTGAGCATCCGCCACGGCGACAATAATTCGGTCGCCCTGTTGATCCTTGACGACGACGAAGGCCCGACCCTCGTCCTCGAACGTAGCCAGGATTTCGCCCTGGACAACTAAGGTCTCCATGGCTGTCAGCTCCTCGCTTTGGAATAGGCGCGCATCACCGCGTTGCCGCGGGCTCGACGAAACGTCCGCCATGCCGCGCGCACGACGGCGATAAGCAACGCTCCGAGGATGATCGCGATGAATGTCGCGCCGACCTGATCGGTCCATGCCGAGCCGTTGAAGTCCTCGGCGAGGAGGACGGGCCCGATCGCTGAATTGGCTAGAAACAAAAAGGCCGCCACGAGGGCGGCCAGAATGGCGAGTCTCATGATGGCCTCACGGCTGGACGAACGGCGTCCCGGCTTGAAAGCGGGCCAGAGCCGGCAGATCAGAGCATGTCCCGCCGCAACCTGACGGCCCAATCTGGATTTGTGATCCTGCGGTAGGCGTCACCCAAGGCCATGTGTAGCCGCTGCCGGCGGAAAAGAAGGCCGGTGCCGTGCACGAGGACACAGACGTGCAGAGGTAGAACGAATTCGGCAGGGTGTGGTCCGAAGTGCCGGAATCCCAGACGACAGCGGCGCTCACATAATCATAGTTTCCATGACGGAAGGCGTAGACCGTGCCGGACCCGTTGAGGTTGCTATCGCCCGGGCCTGGATCCCAGTTTAGCCACCCCGACTTATAGATCGTCGGCCCATCCTGACCGTCACCGTAGTGGCCATTTACATAGGTCCAGCCGTTGCCCGCGGTCGAGAGCGAGGCTGTCCCCAGCACGTTGCCGACGTAGGCCATCCAGTAGTCATAGGCCATCGCCCCAGCCGCTCGCAGCGGACCGTTCCCTCCGGGCGTGTTGGTCGCATCGTCGATCGTGATGGACGGCGCCGCCTGATCGACGAACGAGCCGTAGCGATAGCCCGTGCCCCAGTTGCGGAAATAGGTATGGTAGTTGGCGTTGCCGTGGGTATCGTCGTTATCGAGGTTCGCGCCTCGGTTGCCCTCGAACAGGATGTGTCGCGCGCCCTGCGCGTGACTGCCGTTGACGCCCATCTCGATCCAGGTCGAACTGATACCGCAGACGGCGTTGTCGTAGAGGGACTGGTCAAGTAGGTTGTAGGCGACGACCGAACCCGCTCCTCCGCCGCGCGCGGTCATGGGCTTACCCCAGCGGACGGCGATCGAATTGTCGATATAATCCTCGGTCGCCGAGTTGCGAAACTCCATCGCATACTCGCCGCCGGAGTTGCACAGGTCGGTGTTCTGGTTGGCGTAGTCGAAGTCGAACTGGCTTCGCGCCGCATAAGTGAAGATGAACGCGCCCTTCTTGGCCAGGAGCACTTCGACATTCTTGGCCCAGCAATAGGCGCAGCGCGACAGGTTCACGCCGCCCCCTGCCGTGCCGGCGATGGTCATGTTCTCCACACCGGCATAGGTGGTGAACGGCTGGTAAGTGCTCGTGCCGTCGGTGACCGGAACATAGACGTGGGCGTTCTGGCCGTTGCTCTGATGGTAGGAAATGGTCAGCGGCGTGTCGAAGGTCAGCGTGCAATTCATGCCTGGGCATGGGCCGGCGCCGATGCCGGAGATCAAATGCAATTCGCTCGTCGGGCGATCGCAGAGGTTCCAATTGCAGGACTGCGCCACGATGTTCGTGGGCGTCACCCCGCCCGGAATGTTGTAGTCGTCCTTGTAGATCTGGTAGGGATTGTGCGCTTGGTAGATCGTGCGTCCCTCGGCCGGCGACGACGTGTTGAGGAAGGCGTCCGGTCCGGCCCAGATCTGCCCAAGATTGTCCGGGGCCTGCATCGAGTTGGTCTGCCAGTAGGCGCCGCTCGCCTCGTCGATCAGCACCCACATGCCGACCGAGAAGTAGCTGGTCTGGTTGACCCGCACGGTCATGGCCCCCTGCGCCACGTCGGCCGCGAGATTGGCGACGCCGGAGCCGCTGCAGTTGGTTGATATCAGGCTGTTCGGCTCGCAGCCGTTATATCCCCAGGTCGCGTCGGGATGGCCGACCCCGATGCCCCAGGCGTTGTTGTTGTTGCAGGCGTTCACGTCCACGCAGGACGATCCGCCAAATGTGTTGACGCCGTTCGCCGGGTTCGTGCCGTCGATGTTCAGGACCACGGTCTGGCAGTAGGGCGAGGTAGCGTTGGTGCAATTGCCAGTGCCGCGCAGAGTGATCCCCTTGTTCAACCAGACGGCCTGACCGCCGCCTGCGCCGCAGGCCGACGATCCGCTGGTGTCGGTCGAGCAAATGTGGAAGGTGCCTGGTCCGAGCAGGATATAGCCGCAGGATGCCGGGTTGGCGGCGGCGATCGCCGCGATGATCTGCGGCGCGTCGTTCAGCGGGCTGCCGGTGGTCACAGGCGTCAGCGTCGAGCCGCACTGGCCCAGCGTGGTATGGGCCGCCTGGGCGGTCACGATGGCCGCCGGCGCGGTCACCCCACCCTCGTACCAGTTCGTGTAGACGTCGTTGGCGGGCGGCAGGACGTTCGCGGTCGGGTCGGACGTCGGCGAGGTGACCGAGATGTACAGGGTCGCGGCCACCGTGCCGCCGGTCTCGCCGCTCCCAGGCGTGGCGGTGACCTGGATGGTCTGCGCGCCGTCGTCGGAGCCGCTGATGCTGGCCACCTGGACAGGGTAGGGCGCGGGCGTGCCGACGGTCGGCGAGGTTCCTGTGGTGCAGGTTGGCGAACCAGCGCTGTTGCAGACCTTCAACATGCCAGACTGGCTTTGTGAGGTCACGGTCAGCGTGCCGTCGAACGTCGAGCCGTCCGTCATGGTCACGCAGGCAACGCCGACTGCGGTTCCCGCCGTGCTGCTGTCTACGACCCCGACCGGGTTGCCGCTGTTGTACGGGCTGCCGGAGCCGCACGTTGCATTGTAAAATGAAATGCTGGCGATGGTGACGGGAGTCGCCGTGACGGTGATCGGCAGGTTGGCCGACGCGAGGATGGTGGTCGACGCCGGCTTGATGGCGACGACGGCCTGCGCGATCGAGTTGGACCCGTTCAGCCACGTCCAGCTGTTCGACCACGCCCCGGAGGCGGGAGCGATCTGGTACTCGTCTAGCTGGTGCGTACCGATTGCGCCGCCGGGCGTCTGCCCCGCGGTCGGGGTGCAGATTCCTGACAGGCAGTTGAATATGGAATAAACGAGGTCGCCAGCCCCGACGCTGCTCCCCGTCGACACGCTCGCGGAAGCGCTATCTACCGCGAAACTGGCGGCTCCTCCCTCGAACGGCGATGATAACGCGGCGCCACCCCACTCTTGCGCGCTGACGATGTTGGCGTAGTAGTTCGCCGTTCCGCCTGAAATGACAACCTGGACCGCCTGCGCGCCGGTCGCCGTGGCCGTACATGCGTACAGCCCTACCAGCGTTATGGCGCTTCCCGAGCCGAGATTGTTTGCGCCCGAGATCGCGGTGCAGGCGTTCCCGCCAAGCGTGACCGCAGCGGAGAGCGGCGTGATCGCG
This sequence comes from uncultured Alphaproteobacteria bacterium, assembly GCA_963820795.1. GTDB lineage: Bacteria > Pseudomonadota > Alphaproteobacteria > Rhizobiales > Beijerinckiaceae > Roseiarcus. The sequence continues at coordinate 72,134 of CAWGBJ010000015.1, read as the reverse complement.
CTGCCACACCCATTGTTGCAGGATGTGATGCCAACCGTAATCGGATCGCTTGTGCTGAGCACCGTCAGCGAGCATGTGGCCGTCCCGCCCGCCGCGCCCGTAGACGTACCGCAATGATTGGCGCTCAACCGCTCCACGGTCGGCAATACTGTGACCGTGCAGCGCTGCGTCCCGTCATCTCCTGAGGTCAGGTTGCGCCCAAGAGAGATCGCGCCGCTAGCAGCCGCGGCACACAAGCCGGAGCCATTTCCATATGTCCCGCCATAGCCGAAGTAAGAACCCGGGCTGATCGGCGGCGACACGCTTGCGGTCGTGACTGATGTCCCTGACGTAGCATTGTCGTAGAAACTCGGCGATGACGGGGAGAAACTGATGACGACTCCGGCATTCGAATGGATGCCGAAGATGGCGAACGCCGCCAGCGCCAGCGGGGCGCTGACCGAGAGCGCCAGAAGGGCGAGGATGATCTGGGTAAACCGCTTCACTGCCCAACCCCCATCAAAGTACGGTTGTGCAGCACTGTCGCAGAACTACTTGGCTTCGCCAATTCAGACATGATCAGATTGCTGACCGCTGGCGGATACCAAAAATCCCACGGGGCCTGCGCCCACTCCACCAATTGCGGTAGCGACAGGAATTGCGTGGAATACATCTGCGCCGCAATCCCGTATGTGAACTGGAGGCCGAGATTATTGCCTGCGCCCCAGATGACAGTGCCATCGTGAGCATTGAAACTGGTAGATGAGTTGGAGGCAGTGGTAATCTGTCCAGTCGCCAGATTGGTCAACACCTGAACAACCTTAGTGCCATTCATTGACATCGCAAAGAAAATCGGTGTCCCTGTGCCATAGATTGTATATTGAAGGCCGCCAGCCGCGCTCCCTCCCCAAATGTTAAATTGTATAACATCGGCCCCACTAAAATAAACATCTGGGCCATTGGTCGAGCCTACCGAAAGTGGGAGAATACCTGAGTTTGGCGGATTCAAAACGATACCGGCAAACGTTGCTTGTGTATCGGTCTGCGACGGTACGGCGCCTGAGAACGTAAAATAGGCGCTTGCAGCCGCTGTCGTGACTGGCCCGATACGACCATCAATGCTGCCGGGATACGTCCCAGTCTTCACTCCTGCCTTGCCGGTGACGAGGTTGATGACCCCGCCGCCCTGCAAGGAAACGCCGGAGAAATTGACCGTCCCGGCAGCGGGATGCGCCGGATTGAACACCGGTCTAATCCCAACCGGAAACTTCAGAGGATCGCGCAATTGCACTGGAAATGCTAGCGCCGGTCTCGTGATGAGGCCCGCGCCTGCGCCAAGGATCAAAGAACGACGAGAGACCTTCATCACATCAATCGTTCAGGTTGATATTGTAGGTCCGGTAGTCGCAAGTTTGCGTGCCGCTCGTCAGAGCAAACCCGGTGTTGTTCTGAATGATGACTTTGAAGCTGCCGGGCGGGATGACGATTTCGTTCGCCTGTCCGATGATGCTCGTCCGCGTCGAGGCGTAAAGCGGAACGACCGCCGCCGGCGTCCATGCCGGAGTCGTCGCCGCCGCCGTGGTCGTGGTGATGCCGTCGCCGTAGGTCGAGCCATCCTCTTGCAACGGCGCGATCCAGAACGACAGATTGGCGCCGGCGGCGACGGCACTCGACGAGATCGCCAGCACGCAAGAAATGTCCATGAACTGATCGAGATTGGTTCCGTTGGCGACTGCGGTCACGCTCGACAGCACGGAATACCCGTTCGCCATGCTCGCCATATCGGCCGAGTTGAGGATCGCGCCCCAGGTCAAACCCTGGCCGTTGCCGGCCGTCCAAGACGTGCGGCTCGCAGCAAACGCTGAGCCTGACATAATCGTCAGCGCCAGTGCCGAGATTGAGACCTTTAGAATATATTTCATTTGCCTTGGTCCTATTGCTGCACGTAGGTCAGGTTGCCGGAGACGTACACCGCGTTCGACTGCAGCGTGCAAAGTGCGCTCGACGCTGCGGTCACGGCGATTGTGCCCGCGCCGTTTCCGAGCGTGACGCCGCCATTGGCCGCCAGGCTCATGCCGTTCGCCGCTGTCGTCGAGCCGATGAGCGCGGCGGGGCTTGTCCCGCAATTCGTCCCGGTCCCCGTGTTCAGGTTGAACGCCGTCGCTCCCGCGCCCACCAGCATGATCGAACAGATGTAAATCTTGGTCGATCCGCTCGCGGCGATGATCTGGGTCAGCGATGTTGAGTTAGTTGAGACAGCGAGATTCGATTTCGTGCCAAAGGTGCAGGGATCGCCAGCGGATGCGCCGGCTGCGATGGCCCCCGCCGAGATGGACCCCGACGCAAACGCTCCACCCGCAGCCGTAACCGACAAGTCTCCGCTGGAGTCAGTTTTGAGCGTGCGCACATCGGTCCCGTCCGAGCCGCCCGCCAGGACTGGATTGTTGTTCGACAGCGCCGAGCCCGTCGCCTGCTGGCCCTGCGCCACCACTGGCGACGAGGAACTGGCGCCGCCGCCGGGCCATTCGCGTTCGTGTTGTCAGCCGTGACATGCAGCGAGCCCGCGCTCGTCACCTGGAGCGCCACCATCTGGCCCGTAGTCAGAGAAGGAGGCGAGGACAGATATTCGGCCCCGCTCGCCGTGCCGGTCGAGGGGAAGGTCGCCGAGAACGCTCGAGGACGTGCCCCCCGAACCGCCGCCCGCGACCACGTTCACCCGCAGGTTGCCGGCGGTGTCGAGCGACAGCGGCGAGGTCTGCGCCGCCGTGTAACTCGGCGAGGACGTTGTGACAGCGCCCTGCATGAGGTTGCCGACTTGGCCGGTGGTGGTCGATCCCTGCGCGACATCGGCCTTATCGACGGTGCGCAGGTTGCCTGCGGTGTCGAGCGACAGCGGATAGGTGTCGGCAGTCGTGTCCGTCGGGTTGGCGGTTGTGGCGAACCCCATCGCCAGATTGCCGGTCTGGCCAGAACTGGTCGATCCGGGGGCGGCCGCGGTCGGCTGGTTCGCCGACGTGGCGGCGCCGGTCGGCAGCGACACGGTTCCGGAAATGTTGTTGATGTTGTTGGTTGAGCCGGTGAGCGAAACCGAGCCGCTGACGGGCTGCGTCGTCGCCGAGGCATCGACCCTGAGCGCCCCAGCCGTGGTTAGCGAGAGGGGATCGCTCTGCCCCGTCGTGTAAGTCGGGGCGCCCGTCGTCACCGCCGCGAGATCGAGATTGCCCGTCTGTCCAGAGGTCGTCGAGCCGATCGCCGCGTTAGTCGGCTGGTTGGCGCTGGTTGACGCCCCGGTCGGGAGCGGGAGCGAGGCTACGGAGACGGGCTGGGTTGTCTGCCAGAATGTTCCAGTCACCGGGAAAGTCCCGCCGGTCCCGGTCACAAGCATGGCCGTGCCGTTGGCTCCAGTGTTGGCGATGCTGACCTGAACAGGGCTCCCCGACGTTCCCATCTCCGCGCCGGAGGAATTGTACCAGTCCGACATGAGCGCACGGTAACGCGTGAGCTGGGCGAAGCCCTGATCGCCCGCCGTCAGCGGATTCGACGTTGCTGTGGTCTGATAAGCTCCGCCAATGCCCGCAAAGAGCGAGGTTCCTGCCGTCCATGAGGCGCCATCCGCCGTCGAGATGCCGGAGCCGGAACAATTGGCGCATTGGACATCGAGATTGTTCGACGTCGAGGCGATGACATTGCCCGAGCCATCGACGATCTGCGTCTTCTGCGAAGCGTTAGTCTGATTGGCCGCCGTCGCCGCCCCGGTCGGAAGCGACACCGTGCCACTGATGTTGTTGATGTTATTGGTTGAGCCGGTGAGTTGAGTCGCGAACGTGCCGGTGCCGACGACAGTCGCGTTAAGACTTGCGGCCGTCGCTTGGCCAACTGTTACCGCAGTCGAGTTGGATCCAGTGTTCGCCAAACTCACCTGCACGGGCGAACCGGACGTGCCCATCTCCGTGCCGGAGGAATTGTACCAGTCCGTCTGCAGGGCGCGATAATGTGTGAGTTGAGCGGCTGCCCAATCGCCCGACGCCGTGACTGGGTTGGCCGTCGCCGTCGAGAAGTAAACGCCGCCAAGCGGGGCGAAGATCGACGAACCGGCGGTAAAGCCGCCGTTATCGGTCCCGCCAGCGCCCGAGCCTGAGCAGTTCGCGCAGGTCATGTTCAGATTCGCGGCTGTCCCTTGCGAAACGGTGACAGCCGATTGATTGCTGGCGAGGGCAACCGGAATCGAGGCCGACATAGTCGTCTGACCAAGCGCCAGAGCCGTGCCGCCGACACTGCTCATGTCGCTGCGCAAGCTGCCAGCCGTCGTGGTTGACAGCGGATTGCTTTTGGCAGTCGTGTACGTCGGCGCTGCGGTTGTAGTCGCCGTCAGCGGCAGATTTCCGACCTCGCCCGAAGTCGTGGAACCCTGTGCCAAGGCGAGGTCGGTGATCGCCCCGGTCGCGAAGGCTCCAGACACGGCGGCTCCAGAGGAGATTGAGCCCGACGCAAGAGCTCCAGAGGCGATGGCCCCCGAGGCGATAGCGCCGGAGGCAATGCTGCCTGACGCGACGCTGACTTGCGCCTTAAGGTTCGCCGCCGTCGCCTGCGTCACCGTCACTGTGCCCCCTGAACTTTGCATCGGCGTGCCGAGCGTCGTGTTCAACGTGCTCAGGTCGGTGTGATTGGCTGACGTGAACGTGGTTAGGTGCGCGTCGGTGGCGAGCGCCGACGTGCCAAGCGCTGTCAGGTGGGCGTCTGTCGCCAGAAGCGAGGTATTGAGGTTGGTTCCAGCGTTGGCGGTGACGGAGCCGGACGCCGACACGAGAAGCTGATGCGAGCTGTTGACGTCGGCTTGATAGTCGCCGAAAAGGCCCCAGATTCCGAGCGTCCCGAAATAGTTGCCCGACCCGTCCTGAAAGAAGTCGAACGTCTGCAGCGTGCCGTTGCCATCCTTGATTTGCAGCGCCGCCGCGCCGGCCGGCAGAGCCGTGGCGAGAAGGAAGGCAGCCGTCAGCGCGCTTTTGAAGCTTTTCATGGTCCGAACACTCCGAAATATTGGCTGTTGGCCGCAACGCTGAAGTCGAGAAGGTTCGTCCCGCCTGCGCCACCGCCGCCGCTGCCGCCGCCGTGCTTTGCGGGGTTCATTGGCCCGCCGGCGCCTGGCATGATCGGCCCTCCACGCCAATTCGGCGTCATTAGGCTTTCGTACTCACTCGCCAGCGCGGCTGCCGAGGCAAGAACCAGCGCGGCCGCGCCGAGAAGGCCGAGCCGCAACCTCACTGGAAATACTCGACGTCAATCGTTCCGGATGACGAGTAGGCTTTGAAGTTGGCGAGCACCGTGGCGCCCGAGAGCGCCGTGCATGAGCCCGAGGCCAAAGGCATGCCGACGAGCCCGTTCGGCGTCGTCGCCCCATCGGTCGTGTAACGGACCGTCGCCGTCTCGGCGCATACGACCGCATAGCGCGCCCCTGTCGGGGCGGTGAGCGCGGTTACGCTCGTTACCGCCAGATCATATTGTCCGGGGGACAGTGGCGCGTAGGGGAAGGGCAGCGGCGCGACGCCCTGTATGGTCGTCCCTCCCGTATCCTTGTATTGCTGCGCTGCGCCCGAGCCGCAGAGCGCCAGCGCCAGGCCGCCCGCGAGGGCGAGGCGATCGATAAACTTCATTTTTGGTGGACCCTTCTTTAGAAGCCCCAATAGAAATGCAGGTTCTGATTGACGAGCGGGAGCAGCGACGCCGTGGCGTTCGGCCCGTTGACAGCGCTGGTTACGAAGGCCTCGACGATGGCGCCGGTGAAAGGCGAAGTGGACGATCCAGTCGCGCCCATCGTCCAGACTGTCCCCGTGGCGTTCGTGCCGAGGTTCAGCGACGATTGCAGGGATCCGTCGACCTGGATGGCGCTCAGGCTCGCCCCGTCAGCCTCGATCGAAATGGCATGCCAGGCGTTGTCGGCCGCAGTCGAGGTAACCCCGCTGCCGAAGGTGGTGTTGATGCCATTCGCTACATTCCGAAACTGCAATGAGGTTGAAGAGCTAAGCGTCATCGCATACTGCGCCGTCGTGTAGCTGCCGGTGCGCACCGCCGAGAGATTGAGGTCGAGCGGTTGGTTGACCGCGCTGACTGTTCCGGTGCGGAGGTATTGCGTGTTGGCCAGCAGGAACTGGAGGCAGTAGGGATACGCGCTGTGCTTGGTAAAGCCACAGCCGGATTGGGCGAAGGTCGGCCGGTTAGCGTTGGTCGCTTGCGTCAGATCGTTCGAGCCGACCTGGTCGTAGAGGGTCTTGACCTTGCAGCCGGAGGCGCAGGTCGTCGCCAACGGATTGACCGTCTGGTTGAGGAAGCCGCCCGGCGAGCAGGTGAGCTTGGTCTCGGTGGTCGAACCGGTCGAAGCGTCCCAGATATCGGCGACATTGCCGGAGTATGCCTTGGAGTAGCAACGCAGGCCCCAGTAGGAGACCATGCCGGAAAGGCCGAGATCGCCGATGCCTGTATAGGCCAGCGGCGCGCCGACCGCGTCGTTGACATCCGAGCCGGCATTGTTGGCGACGACGTTGCCGCTGCCCGCGGCGCTGTTGTCGACTACATGGTTGAGCACGTTGCCGCCCGCCATGAAGGCGTTCTGCCCGACCGCATTGCCGGTCGCGCCTGCGTCGATCAGCACCGGCTCGGCTTGCGAGGATCCGCTCGCCTTGCCGATGGCGATCCCGGCGACCGTGCCGCTCGCCGCCGCCGCGCCGAGCTCGAGCCCCGGGCAGGCCCCCGCCGCGCCGCCGGAAGCGGCGAGCGAATTGTTGAACACCGATCCGGGGCGGATCGTGGTCGAGGCGCCATTGTCGTAGATGCCGTCGCCACTCGCCGCGTAAAAGGCGCCTCCGGAGACAACAATGTTTTTCGAGCCGGAATCGATGACGAGGTTGGCCGAGGCGCCGCAGGACGTGAAATTCTGCCAGCCCGCATCGGTCCAGGTGCCGCCCTCGACGTCGATCTCATAGGCGTTGCCGGTGAAATGCGCATTGGCGACGGTCGAGAACTCGGCGTTGAAGTCGCCGAAATGCAGGCCGAACGGCGCATTTCCCGCGCCCATGTCGTTCGAGACGCGCAAGCCCTCGCCGGCGCACGAGCCCTCGGTGCCGTTCTTCAAATCGCCGCCAGCGACCGCGCCGTCGAACCAGAAGCACTTCTGCCTCGTGCCGTAGTTCAGCGTCGTCCCGATGGTCGAGCAATAGATGAACCTTGCATAAAAGGCGTTTCCGCCGCCGTTTCCATCGGCGCTATAGTGGAAGCACGAGCCGGTCTGAGACGACATGTGCAAAATGCCGAGATCGGTGATCGTCTGGATGTTGCAGTCGGCGCAGGAAAAGCCGTCGTAAGGATCGTCGGTGTAAAGCCCCGACCAGTTGGCGAGCTGCGTCTCAAAGGCCAGCGCGTAAGTCTTGCCGAGCGCATTCGTGTTCTGCCCGGTCATATACAGGCTTTGAAGCTGCGTCCCGTAGATGAAAGCAGCCGGCGTGCCGGAGGCGGCGAAAAGATCCTGCGTCCCGTACCAATTGAGGCGCGAGGCGCGGCCGGCGCCGGAGAGCCTGGTGTTGGTGTTCTTGATCGTCAGGCCGCCGGAGACATTGTATTGCCCGGCCGGAACCTTGCACTCGACGCCTGGGCTCGCTCCGACCGCCAAGCAGGCGTTGAAGGCCGCCGTGTCATCGTGGCTGACGGCGACGCTCGAAGCGGTGTTCGGGCAGGACGAAGCGAGCGTCAGGGCGGTCGAGCCGCCGCCGCTCACGATCGTGCGCACGCACCAGTCGTTGACGGCGCTGGTCGGATGGGTCGCCGGCAGCCAGGAAGGCGTATACGGCCCGGTGCCGCCGGCGTCCTGCGACAGGAGTCCGGCATCGATGAAGGTCGCTTGGTCGCCCGCGCCGAGGTAATGTTCCGAAGCGTAGCTGCCGCCGCTCTTCCACACCGCATAGCCAGCGTAGGAGGTCATCGCCTCGGGCGAGCCTGAGGTCGCGACGTTCTGCTGGCTGTCGAGCAGGTAAACCCCGGTCTGACCGGGCGTGCCCGAGACCTGGTAGAGGACACGCGGAATGAGCCCGGCCGTGGTCGGGATCCCCGACCCGGCGAGCGATTGCCCCTCAGCGATGATCCCGCTCGACCACGAGGTCACCTTGAGCGTGTTGCCCAGAACGCCCGACGTGCCGTTGCTGATGTAGCCGGAAAAGCTGGCCGCCGCGCCGATCGTCACCGCCAGCGAGACGTTGTTTTGCGCCGAGAGCGTGGCGTTGGCCGTGGTCGTCTGGCAGGTTCCCGCCGCCGCATAGCCGCCGTTCGAAGTCCAGGGTGACGACGTAATAATTGATCGTCGTCGAGCCGGCCACGCCGTTGACCGTGGCGGTGCAACTCGAGGCCGGCGCGGTCTCGGTCGAGCCCGCGCCCGGGATAAGCACGCCCTGGCCGTTCTTGAAGTCCTGCGCCGAGCCCAGGGTCAGCGCCGCCGTGGCGCCGGTGATCGACGATCCGGAGGCGGTCGCGGTCGATCCGCTCGCGCCATAGTCCTGCACGAAGGCCTGCAGGAGCGCACGCGCCTGCAAAGTCTCCGGCAACTGGCCGGACGGCGTGAAGGTCGACGGCCCGTTGAAGGCGGCGAAGACCGGGCCACCGGTCCAGAGCGCCAGCGCTACGGCGAGGCATCGGCTGAGATTGGATCGCTTGAACATCATATCGACAGCCAGGTTGCGCCGACGGTGTCAGCGGCGAGGGTCAGCGATTGGCCGGGGTTGACGAGCGTGTTCGATGGCCCGTTGGTCGATCCATCGATCGTTCCGACGAGTGAAATGTTGGGCGTCGAAGATCCAGACAGATCCTTGATCACGATCAGGGCGCCCGCCCAGGAAGAGGGCGACGGCAAGGTGAGCGTGATCCCGGCGGTCGTAACCTTGTGGATCCCGCCGATCGCGATCGTGGCGCTCACGGAATGCGTTGTGACGGTCGGATGACCGGTCAGCGTTTCCGCAAGTTTGGCCGCGGCGAAACCGCCGGCAGTCGCCCCGTCCTGCAGCACCAGGCGATTGTTCGTCGTGTCGGCGACGAGTTCGGCCGCAGCGCCGGTGAAGGCTGCGACCTGCGCAGCGGTCCCCGAGCGAAGTTGAAGCTGCTCGCTCAAATCAGCCTCATGATGTGGACGGGGTGGCGAGCATGTAGTGGATCGAGAGGCGCACCGCGCCGCCGGTGAAGTTCGAGCCCGCCGCCGTCAGAATGATCGTCGTCGCCGCATAGAACGCGGTCGGCCCGATCAGTCCGAAGTTCGAGGATCCCGCCAGCAGGCTCAGGCCCGAGCCGAATTGGTTGAGCGTGCCGAAAACGCCGACTTCGTAGGACGTCGCCCCGGTGATCGTGGTCACCACATGCGCGCCGACAGCAAAGACGATGCAATTCGCCGGAATCTGCGTCGGCGCATTGACCGAGGCGCCGGACATGCCCGAGACCAGCGTCTCGATCACGCCGAATTGGATGGTCGCGCCATTGGCGGCGGTGGCCAGCGTGTTCAGCGCGTTGGCCGGCAGGACGACTTCGGAGAGCTTCGCCGCGGCAAAGCCGCCCATTGTCGAGCCGTCGTTGACGACGAGGCGATTGTTCGTCGTGTCGACGACCACCTCGCCCTGCTGGCCGGTGAAGTCCGCCACGTCGCTTGCGTCGCCGCGCCGGAGCTGAAGCTGTTCGGTCAAGGAACGGTCCCCAGGTTCAGGACATCGACCACCGGATCGACGACGGAGCCGAAGTTGTCGGCGATGGTCGGGAACGTCGTCGACATGCCGAGATTGAGCGGCGAGTCGCCGGCGAGAATCTGCGCGGCGATCGGATGCGGATTATTCCCGACCGAGCCGAGATCGATGATGCTGAGCGGCGATCCGGTTACCGAGCCGAAATCATCCGAGAGCGTCGGCCCGGCTGTGACCGAGCCGAGGTCGAGCGCAAAGCCGCTCAAGAGCTGCGCCGCGATCGGGTCGGAGGAACCGCCGCCCGCCGCCGCCACCGGAACCGCCGCCCCCTCCCCCGCCCCGCCGCCGCCCGACCCGCCGCCGGTGCTGCCGCCCGACCCTGCGCCGGCCGGCGTGAACGTGTAGACGGCGCAGCGTCGACAGATCCTCGAGGCCGCCGCCGAAGACGTTGAAGCTCTGGAACTTGAAATAGAGCGTCTGCCCGACGAGGTTCGACGGCAGGTCGTATTTGACGACCGCGCCGTCGAGCCGGGCGAAGGGCGCGCCGGTCGGATGATCGGCGCCCGTCGTGCCGCCGAGCGCCCGCGCCAGGCCGGTCAGGTCGTAGGCGTTCGTCCCGGTCAGGGTCGCCGTTTCGAAGGCGAGGAGTTCGTTGTCGACCAGCGACAGGGTCGCGCCCGGCCTGCGCCGCGGCCTCGGTCGTCCCGGTCAGCGTGCCGCCGCTCTCGGTCAAGATCGACCGACAGCGTGTCGGTCGCATCCCATGCGGCCGAGGTCGACGGCAGCGCCGCGGTCAGGACGCCCTGGCGCAGCGGCGCGGTGATGACCGCGATCTGCGAGAAGGTGACGTTGTCGACCGAGACGTAGACGTTCGCGCCGCCCCATTGCGTCGCGGTGCCGTAGCTTGCGCCCGACGCGCCGACCCAGACCTGGCCGACGCCGCTCGGTCGCGGCGAGTCGGCGGCTCGAAGATCAGCGGCGGGTTGACCGGGACCGACGGGACGGCCCAATTCGGCGCGAAATTGCCGGAGCCGGCGCTCGGCGTAGAATTCCGGCGTCGAGACGCCGGTCACCAGTTCCTCGGCCGTGATCGCCAGCAAGCCCTTGTCGTCTTCCTCGATCTCGATGATGCGGACCGGATAGTTCGACAGCCCGAGGTTCGCATCCGTCAGCGTGACGATGTCCATCGGGTCGAGCAGGCAATATTCCCAGGAGAGCTTGAAGGTGAACTTGGTCCGGACATAGAGCTCGCGCTGCAGGATCGTCTGCGCGACCAGCGGCCCGATCACGAACTCGTCGCAGATCTCGTGCGCCGTGATCGTCGAGCCGACCCGCGGGCCGAAGATTTCGATCTGGCTTTGGTCGCGCGCCTCGACCGGCAGTCGCCGTATATTGGTTGGTGCGCGATGAGACCTCGATCCGCTGAATGGTCGGCAGCGAGAAGATGTCGGCGCGCTCGACCTGGACCGGATCCTTGTTGCCCTTCTCGTCGACGAAATCGAGATCGGTCAGCGCGTAGACCGGCGTCAGGTTCGGCGCGTAGCCGCTCAGGTTCTGAGCGGTGAAGGTGACGATCGACCGGCTTGCCTTCGTCGCCGACGGCGAAGATGTAGGTCCCCGGCGTGATCATGCCGTAGGTGCCGGCGACGCTCGGGACATTGGCGCCGATGAAGATCAGCCCGAGGCCGTTTGAAAAGCGTAGACCACGCCGCCGTCGCTGACGAATTGCGCCGGCGTGGCGAGGGTGACGAAGGCGGGCACGCCGCCGGTCGAGAGCGGGATCGGCGTCGGGATCGAGAATTGGTTCTGGTAGGTCGTCGAAGCGCCGCTGGCGATGGCGCGTGTCGCCGTAGGGAATGAACTTGAGCTCGCCGCCGCTCCAGACCGCGGCGCAGTTGAGGAGTTGCAGCCAGCGCGTCAGGATCGACGACGCCGGCTCCTGGCTGGTCAGGGTCGGCGAGAAGCGATAGCCCGATCGACTTGCAATAGGTCTGCAGGCTGGCGTCGCCGCCGAGCCGAACAGCGTCGTGGAGTTGATCGAGGCCGGGTTGAAGCCGCGCCATATTGCGCGTTGGTCAGGAAGTCGTAGATGACCTGCGCCGGGTCGGCGTCCTCGCCGTTCGCGCCGCGTGCCGGCGAGAATGCCGATGACCTCGAAATTGTGGTTGCCGATCGCCGCGGCGTCGCCGAGGTTGTAGCCGGCCCCCCAGACATAGGCGGTGCCCTGATAGGCGAGCGCGTTCGCCGGATAGGTCGCCGCGAGATAGGGCCAGACGTCCTGCGGCGTCGTGCCGTTGAAGCTGCCGAGCCCGAGCTGGACAAGCAAATAGATCGACTGATCTTTCCAGACGATGCCGAAGCCGCTGATCGGCCCTTCGCAAAGCGCCGATGATCAGGTCGGCGTTGTAGGTATAGGACGCGGCGCTGCCGCCGCCGCCGGACAGGCCGCCCTTGCCGCCGACGCCCTTGCCGCCGCCGCCGGCCACCGCCTGAAAATTGGCGTACCAGAGGACGTTGCCGGCGATCTTGTTGCGGCCCCAGACGATCGGAATCGGCAGCGTCGAGGCGGAGGTCTGGATCTCGAGCGCGGTGTAGTCCGGCTTCTGCCCGTGACCGCGGCGAAACCAGCTCACGCCCCCAGTAGCTCGCGAATTTCGCCGTCGGCAGCCGCTCGGCGAGCTCGGCCGAGCGCGCGATCTCATCCTCGAGCACGACGCCGCGCCGGCATGAAGGCGTGCACGATCGTCAGCGGTTCGGCCTTCACGTCACGATTCCCCCATGCGCGAAGCAGCGGCCGATCGCGAAACAGGATCACGTCGCCCGGTGCCCGGCGTCTCGACCATGCGCGCGCGCGTCAGGAGGAAGCCGAGATAGCGTTCCTCGTTGCGGTGCAGCATCCAGTCTTGCGTGTAGGGTCGCGGGTCGAAGCGCTCGACGAGGCCGAGATCGCAATAGACGCGGACGAGCAGCATGGCGCAGTCGACGCCGACGCCCTTGATGTCGGCCATGTGATGGTAGGGCGTGCCGATCCAGGCGCGCGCGGCCGCGACGACCGCGGCGCGCTGCGCACTTACATCGCCAGGCGATTTAAGTGCGAGGGTCATTTCCCCGCGAAAAGTAATGCGTCAATAGGCCATCTGCGGCGGCGGCACGTACGGGAAGCCGCGGAAGTTCGCCAGATTGTTGAACGTGCTCTGGCAGGTGCCTTGCGTGTGGTCGCAGCCGGCATAGACGGTGAAGGCGTCGCCGGTCGCCGGCGCGAACGGCAGCGGATACATGAGATTGAGCGCCGAGCCGACGTTGACATTGCGGACCGTCGCGCGCACGTTGGCGTTGGCGCCGCTCGAGAAGACGAGCGAGCCCTGCGTATGGATGCGCCAGCGCGCCGGAAAAGTTGATCGAGCTCGAGGTCGAGCCCGCGCCAGCCGTGCCGCTCGCCGCGAAGGTGCCCGCGGATGACGCCGCAGCCGGAGTCATAGAGCGTGTGGACGCAGGTCGGCGAATAGAGGTTGCGCGGCATGTCGATAGTCGAGAATCACGAGATCGCTCGCGACCGTCACCGTCGCTTGCGTCCGCCCGACATGGTCGACTGTCGAGATGCGGCCCTGGAACATGATCACGCCGCCGACCGACCGTTGCCGCCGGCGCGCAGTCGAGAAAGACCCGATCGCGGTGATCAGCCGCGCCGTCGAAGGCGCCGTCGCGCAGCGCAATCAGGAAGGGCGCGCCGTTGATCGTGTCGGTCGGCCGGGCGGCGATCGTCAGTTGCTGCTTGTCGACCTCGAGGCCGACGCCGCCCTTGTATTTGAGCCCGTTGACCAGCGGGCCGGTCGCCAGGAAGGTCAGGCCGTTGTAGACGACCGGGTAGTCGACGTTCGTCCAGGTGTAAATCGTGCCGACGGTCGAGGTGAACTGGAAGCATTCGGCGAAGGCGATCGGCGCGTCGTTCGAGGCGATCGCGGCGTTGATCAGGTTGATGACGGCGGTCGTGGTCGACTTCATCTAGAATGCTCTGACCGAGCGGAACTTGACGCTCTTCGCCGACCACAGGTTTTGCATGAACTGCTCGAAATCGAGGTCGTCGGCGTCGAAGCGGCACTGGAAGGCATAGGCGAAGGTGGCCGTGATCGCGACGGTGTCGCCCGGCGGGGTCGACGAAGACGAGGCTGTTCGGCGTCGTCAGCGACCAGCCTGAGGCCTGGTTGACCCCGTTGAGATAGACGTTCGCGACGCTCGTCACCCAGCCGACCGGCTCGAAGAACGAGCCGAGAAAGCGGCCGAAGGTGAAGGTGGTCGTCGCCCCGTCGCCGGTGGCGATGCCGCCCGCCGTCACGCCATTGTCGGTCGGGTCGGTATAGAGGAAGGTCGCCGAACTGCCCCGGCAGGACAGGAAGAGGCCCATCAGGGCTTGCAGCGAGTTGGCCCCGAGCCCCGGATAGGAACTCGCCGAATCGAGCCCGTCAAAGGTGAGCTCGAATTCCCAGATCGGGTTCTGATAAAGCGCGTCGCGGACCTCGCGCCCGGAGACGTGCGAAGCGACGATGGTCGAGAACATCGGTTTCTTGTGGACGCTCCAGCCCTGGCCGGCGAGCGTCGGAAAGGACGGCGGCGTGGTCACTCAGCGCCCCCTCTCCCGCGGAGCGGGAGAGGACAGGCGCGCGCAAGCGCGCCAGGTGAGGGCGAAGGGCAAGCAACAAAGCTGGCGCTGACGCGCCCGTCCCTCATCCGGCGCTGCGCGCCACTTTCTCCCGCTTCGCGGGCGAAGGGGGTCATGGCCGCACCGTCTGAGGCGCAGCGTCTTCAAGGTCCAGAGCATCGCCATGAACTCCTCGAAGTCCTGCACGTCCTCGGCGAAGCGGCAGAGCCAGAGGACGCCGAAATCGGCTGTAACCGCGACGCCGGCCGCCGGGCGCGGCGACGAAGGCTAATCGCCGGCGCATAGCCGCTCGAAACGCGTCCAGCCGAGTCGCTTGCGCCACGCCATTGAGATAGACGGCCGAGACGCCTGAGACGCCTTGCACGGCTTCGCTATAGACCCCCAAGGAGCGCACCAGCGGGAAGACCGTCGTCGTCCCGTCGCCGGTTCCGATCGCCTGGCCGATCGCCGCCGATAGGCCGGGCGGCGCGACCCAGAACGGCGTCGCGGCGCCGCTCATGCTGGCGAAGAAGCCGGCGATTGCCTGGAGCTCGAGATCCGCCGCGTCGGAGCGCAGGACCTCGTAAGTCAGTTCGATGTCGTAATAGGCGCTGGCGCGCTGAGCCCGCCGCGAGGAGCGGCCCGAAACATGATCGGCGATGAGCGTCGAGAACTTCGGCCTCACATGCGCCGACCAGCCGAGAACAGAAAGCGCCGGGAAGTTCTGATAGGCCCCGGGCGACGGCGGCGGCGTCGGCGCGGGAGGCGGCAGGATGGCGCGCAGGCCGTTCGCCCAATCGCCCTGCTGCCAGTTGGCGGTATCGCCCCAGGTCTGATTCTCGATCGGGAAGACCGGAAACGGCCGCGCGTCCCAATTCCAGGCGCAGGCGAACGTCCAATCGATCATGACCAGCCGGCGCCGCTCGTCTCGTTGTTGCCGTCGACGTTCCAATATTCGTACAAGGCCTCGAGCGCGACGGCGGCGATCGTGTCGTCGCGGCGCGGCCAGAAGATGCCGCCCTCGGCCGAGTCCCAGATCGACCAGAAGGGCGAAGCGCTCTCGGTCGATTTCGGGTCGACGAAGACGTTTGGCTGATTGGTCGCCTTATCGACCGAGGAAAAGCCGTATTCGAGGATTGTCAGCGATTTCGACTGTGGGATCCACTCGGTTTGCGGCCCCTGCTGGACCCACGCGCCGCTCGAGTCGGCATAGACGGCGTAGTGGGGATTATTCCACCACCAGCGCAATTGCTTCGGCGCAAGGATCTCCTGGCCGGCATAGTAGGGGTTGCGCTCCTGCGCCAACCGGTCTCCACTCGGCAGCGTCACCATGAGCCCCGAGCCGTTCGGGTCGAAGCCGAAGACCGTGCTGTGTCCGCCGGCGGCCCCCGAATTGTAGAACCAGTCGAAATATTGGCCGCCTTCGATGTTCCCTTTGAGATAGGCGGTCGAGTAGATCGACGGCGGACCGGTGAGGCCGAGTCCGCTGAGTTCGGTCGAGGGCGGCGGCCATGTGCCTGTATAGGCGGGAACCTGCCAGTTCAGGATGTCGAGGCCTTCGCCGCCGGTCGTCCAGTCGCTGAGCGGCAGGTAGTTGTCGAAGGAGACATAGTCGAGATTCGCATCGGCGAAGAGCGTGTCGAGATGCGGCCATTGGCCGTCCTCGCCCGGGTGCTGCCAGCCCATCCAACTCGACCAGTCGGCCGAGTAGACGATGAGGTTCTTGAGCGCGGTCAGGTCTTTCGTATAGCCTTGGCCGTCGAAGATCGAGCGCACGTCGGCAGCGAGCTGCTTTAAGCCGGCGACAAACGGATAGTCCCAGACCGCATAGCCCGAGCCGTCGACCGTCCCGGCTTTGGTCCAGCCCGGACCGCGGATCGTCTCCAGGCCGCGCAGCTCCGAGCCGATCGAGAAGAGATCGACCCCGCCGGCGACGGTGCAGAGCATCGCGTAGTGCAGGATCATTCGCCGGTAGGTCCAGTCGAACTTGTTCCCCGAATAGGAGACAGTCAGGTTCGACGGGTCCGGCGTGAAATCGGAGGGTTGCGCCGTGCCGAGAAAGGTATTGACCGCGGCCGTCGCCGCGCTCGACAGGTCAGGCGCGTAGGTGACGCGCCCGCGCCAGGGAAAGCCGGCCCCGGTGCCGAGCAGGAACGGATAGAAGATGACGCGGAAGCCACGCGATTTCAGATCCTGGATACAGCGTACGATGCTCTGATCGGACGGCGTCCCGCCGTAGACGTAGCGATAGCCGGGCCCCGGGACGAACGGCAGCGGAATGATGCCGGGATAGTCCTGCTCGGTCAGGCTGGAGACGCGCCAGTGGTCCGGCGCCGCCGTCGCCGGATCGGTCCCTTGCTTGATGCCGCCGACGAGGAAGATCGTCGAGGGATAGATGTTGCAGGTCGAGGCGTCTTCGGTGTTGAAGAACCAGGCGCAGACGAGCGAGACGGTCTTGGTCTCCGGATGCTCGGCCTGCAACTGGTCGAGCCCATAGGAATAGTCGGTCTTCGTCCCGCCGGGCGCGAAAAACGTGTTCAGCGGCAGATACGATCCGAGCCCGGCCGCCTCGCGCTGCGCGCCGAGATAGGGCAGCGTGTCATAGACGAATTCGCCGCTCGCCGGCAGCAGGTGAACGCCGGGGACATTGACCATGCGCGTGTTACCGAAACCGCCGCAGCCCAAGCGCTGCGCCGTGACGGACCGCCTCGTCCATCGCCTTCATCATGCCCGAGGCGTTCTGACGCATCCACTGCGACACGCTCGCCCCGTCGATCGCCGCGACGTGGAAATTGGTGGTCGGATGGATGGAGACCGAACCCGCTCCGACGCCGCTTCGACCATTCGCCGCTCCGCTCAGGAGATCGCGGAACGCGCCTGCCTCCGCCGGCGGCATGACGAGCTCGCCGTGGTGCACGACCGAGAGCATGTCGCGAGGAACCTGCCACATCCCGATATCCGCCGAAGCGACCGAGCCCGCCATGCCCGCGACCGTCGCCTGCGCCGCCGCGGCCGGTCCGGCCGCCAGCGGTCCCATCAGCGGCGCAAGGAAGCCGAACACGCCGGCGAAGGTTTCCGCTGCCGACGACAGGATCGAGCTGATGATCGCCGGACCCTGCACGCTGGTCGAGGCCATCGCCCCCGCGTTCTCGGCGGCCGTCCGGGACGCGACGCCAGCCGTCGTTGCCGCCGTTTTCATCGCTTCAGCGATGAGGGTGCGAGCGACGGTCGTCTCGGTCCATTCGACGAACCTGACCGCCAGGTCGCTGAGCGCGGACTTGAACGCGACATGCCAACTTTCCGTGCCGGAGACGAGCCCGCGCAGTTGCGAATTGAAGGCCCGCTCGATCGAATTGGTCAGAGATTGATAGTCGCGCTCCTGCTCCGCGAGCGCCGTGCGGGCCAGCGACGCAGCCTCGTCGTCGCGGCGGCGCGTCGCCTCGATGATCATGTCATCGAGACGCTGCCGTGCGGCAAGTGATTGCCCGCCAAGCGTCTCTTGCCTCCGCAAAGCCGCCAGTTCGAGCGCATTTTCCTCATCGAGCGCCCGGCGCGATAGCGCGAGCTTCTCGCTCTCGGCGATCTCGTGGAAGCGCGCCTCTTCGGCGTAGAGCGCAAGCTTCTGCTTCATCGCGTCAGCGAGGAGGCGCAGCTCTTCGCCTGTGGCGAGTTCAGCCGCCTTGATCGCGTCGGCGCTGGCCGCGGTGTCGCCTGAACGCTCGGCCGCGGCGACCCGCGCCCGATCGTCGGCGACGGATTGCGCGAGCGACCGCATGGCGGTTAGCGCATCGTGGTAGGGCAGCAGGCGCTCCGGCCTGAAGGCATTGGAGGACGCGCTGGCGAGCGCGGCCAGCTGCCCGTTGATTTCGCCGAAGGGCGCGGAGAAGCTCCGCAACGCCTCCTTTGCTTGGCCCACTCCGGCGACAAAGTCGGCGATCGAGGCGCTGAAGCTGACGGAGACGCTGGCGTCGGTCATCGTAAAGTCCCTCGTCAGAGCGCGCCGCCAGGAAACGCCGCCTTCAACTCGGCGATGGTCGGCGGACGAGCCGGTTCGGTCTCGCCTGGCGGCCGAACCTTCAGCGCCGCGGCAACGAGCCAGTGGGTCGGCGGATTACGCCGCCACTCGGCTTGCAGCGCGAGCCAGCGCGGCAGGGTCAGCTGATCGAGCGCCTGATCCCAGCTCCAGCCAGTATTGGCCACCACCGCAGCGATCAGGGCGTCGAAATCGACTTTCCCGGCGGCTGCGACGCCTCCCGCGCCGCGCTCGTCGCCGGTCGAAGCCCGGCCGCCTGGGCGACCGCCGGGAAGGCCTGGATCAGGTCGCCGACCGCGAACGGCAACTCGAGAAACTCGGCGTAGGAGAGCGCGGGCTCGACATGCGCGACCGCGCGCCAGGTCGCCTCGGCCAGCCGGTCGAGCTCGGCTTCGCCGAGCCGCGCCACGCTGTCGCTCGACATCGAGGGTCCACCTGCGGCGAGATAGGTGTCGAACAGCGCCGGCTGAATCGCCTTGATGGCGCGGAACGGCAGATGCGGCAGCGCCCAGCGCCGGCCGCCGAGCGCAACGTCGAAGGTCTCCTCGATCACGCCGCATCTCCAAAGTTGAACTGGCAGACCTGACCCGCCGCGTTGGCGAAGCACTGGAAATCGAGCTCGGGGATGAGGAAATCCTCGATCTTGGTGCCGAACGACAGTTTCTCGGCGATGCAATTGTAGAGCATGACCGAGAACTGCTTGCCCGTCACAGGATCGGCGGCGAACAGGTTCGCCGAAAATGCGGCCGACGGTCCGATGAGCTGCGAACTGACTGCAATGTTCTCGCCGCCGGTCGCGAGCGTGTAGGCATAGGAGATCAACACGGCGGCGCCGGCGTCAGCAGAGGCGAAGGTGTAGACGCCGCCGGTCACCGAATACTGACCCAGCGCCGGGTTCGAGGCGACCGCCTTCAAGGGGAGCGAGGAGCTCGCGTAGACGACGCCCTGGTCGGCGACGAAGGTCGCGTGATTGACCGTCGAGTAGGTATAGGGCGAGGACGCCGGAACGGTCGTCGTCTCGCCGAACTGGGTCTGGGTGACGCCGGCGCTCGGCGTCACGCCGAAGAAAAGCGAGCCCAGCGCCTGGCCCGAGACCCGCGCCATCTTCGCCTTGCCGGTCATCTTCTTCGTGCCCGAACCGATGGCGACGGGGAAGTTGTACTGGCCATAGAGCGCTTTGGCGGTCACAGCGACGTTGAGCGTCACTTCCTGAGCGAGGCCGAAATTGATCGGCGAACCGCCAGCGGGCGTGCCGATCAGCACGCCCGAGCCGAATACGAACATGGGGATCTCCGCTTGGGGATGGATGAGGTCAGCGCGACGCGCCGGGCTTACAGTTCGTCGAGGAGAAAGTGTGTCACGGCCCGACGAGGCGGATGCTGACCACCGCCAGCCCGTCGCCGTCGAGGTCGCCCGGATCGCGCACCGGCACGCCAGCAATCTTGCAGTCGTAGACCGCGCCGCCGAGCGTCTGGCGGCCGAGGGCGGCGTCTTGGCCGACGGGCGTCAGCGCGGCGTCGATGGCGTCGAGCGCGTTGTTTATCGCAATCGATCCGGGCGTCGTCAGATCCTGGGACGCGAAATAGAGAAAGAGTTTCGCTTCGAAGGTCCGCTTCGGAGCGGCGGGCGACGGCCACTGATAGGTCTCCGGCCCCGATTCGAGCTGGAAGAACGCCGGGCGCAGCGACGACGGCACTTCGCCCCATAACTTCATCCGCCGCGACGCCAGACCCCACGGATAGGCCGCGGAGACCGCGGCGAACAAGCCGGAAAAGGCGGCTTCGCGGCTCATCGGCGCTCCAAAGCTTCGGCCGCCGCGTCGGCGAGCGCCGCGACGATCTCGCCGCTCATCTCGTCGAGCGAGGCGCGTAGATAGGACCGCTCGGGGATCAGCGAGCCGGGGTGCTCGACCTTGCGGGCGAAATGCAGCGCGCCGCCGGCGAGGAAGGCGAGCGCTTGCGTCTTGCCGGGCAGGATCTCATGCGCGGCGGTCTTGCCGCCATATTCCTGGATCGCAGCATATTTGACGTCGCTGTTCGACCCGACCGAGGCGAGCACGCCGTCCGCATCGGCCGCGACGTCGGCGAAAATCGCTGCTTGCAACGCGCCCGAGCGCATCGCCAGAACGCCGCCGGCGAGCTTGTCGGTTCTGACGCGGTCAGCCAGCGCCGCGGCGAGTTCCGACGCCTTGGCGGCGAGCGCCGCCGAGAGCGCTGCGGGGTAACCGTCGAGTCGCGCCGCCGCCGCTTCGAGGCCTTCGAGTTCGACCGCGAACATCAGATCGCGACCCGCTTGTAAGGCTGCAGCATCATCAGGATCGGCGCCGGGACGGCGCTCGTGTCGTAAGCAATCGTCTCCTGTCCGCCGACCGACTTCGATCTCAGGCCGATGCGGTCGGCGGCGCGAAATCTTTCCGCCGCGAGCTCGAGCGCGGCCTGCGCGACGTCCTGCGGCACATAGCCGTAGGAGAGCATGACCGCCTGGCCGGCGTCGGCGACGGAGAACGAATAGCTCCCGCCGGAGACGGCATATTGCCCGCCGCTCGGCGCGCTCGCGACGGGGCTGCAAGGGCGCGCCTGTCGCCGTATAGACGACGCCGAGATCGGACGCCCACGGGCCATAAGGCGCAACGGCCGAGAGCTGCAACGGCGCGGCGGCCGGAATCGTCTGCGCTTCACCTTGCACGGCGTAGCCAGCGCGATACGCGACGACGAGGCTTTGCCGCCCCGGGCGGCAAGGCTCGCCGAAGAGGTCGATCGCCTGCGGTCGTCCCGGCGGCGCCGGGTCGCCGGGCTGCAGCGCGTAGCCGGCCGAGCCGGCGGGATCGGGGCTCGCATCGGGTGGAATGACGATGCCGCGCCAGACCACCGAATCGACCTCGAGCACCGGCCAGTGCCTGAGATAGACGCGCCGGCTATCGAGATCGATCGTCTCGGCATAGGACTGCGGCAGGAGGCCCGGCCGGCTCAGCGCCCCATGGATCGCACGGCTCGCCGCCGTGATCAGCGCGCCGAGCGTCGAATCATTGGGCCCCGCGCCGGCAGGCAGTCCGAGCCACGCCTTCAGCGCCGCGAGGTTGGTCAGATCGTACGGCGACATTGGGCGCTCTCGCGGCAATCAAATTGAGGGCGCCTCCCTCTCGCGCAACGGGAGAGGGAGGTCAGCTCAGCCGTTGCCGATGTTGGCGAGGATCCCGACGCCGAACGGCGCGTAGACGGCGAGCGTCTCTTCCGCATAGACGCCGAACTCGCGCCGGCGGGTCCGCAAAGGCCAGTCGACGCGATAGTAGTCGCGGCGCGTCATCACCTCGGCGACGTTTGGCGTCTGGTTCGACTGATACCAGACCGGCAGACGCTCGCAGAGCGCCAGGATGGTGCCGGGCGGCAGGTCGGGATGGACCTTGACAGGGATGTCGAAGCCGCCATCGATGCTGAAGGGATTATAGTACCAGCGCACGACGCCCGAGGCCGAGACCCCGTAGGGGCCGCCATTGCCGCCGTCGACGGCGACGTTGTAGCGGAGCAGCGGCCCGGAAGCATTGGTCAGGCACTTGTTGGTGATGTTGCGCTGTTCCTGGGCGTTGACATAGAGCACGGTCGGCGACACCCGGTACGCGTTCCACATCGACACCAGCATATTGTCGATCTCGACCACCGAACCGCGGCCTGAGGCGGTCAGGAACATGCCCGTCCCCGCCGTGCCGGAGGCGAGCGTCTGCACATAGGCGTTGTTGACCGGATTGAAGCCGACCGTCAGCAGGCCGTCAAAGGCGAGCGTGGCGTTGCGGGAATTGTCCGCCGTTATGGCCGTGGCGGCCTGCTGGCCGGAGGTGAGCGGGGCGCTGAACGTCGCGCTGTTGATCGTGGTGATCGCCTGCAGCGTCTCGGACCCCGCCGCGCCGACGTACCAGGCATAGGCGACCGCCCCGGTGACGAGGGGCGCGATCGCGCTCAGCGTCTGGCCGAGGGTGACCGCCTGGGTGGCGTTGGCGCTGCGCATCGACGAGCCGCCGTTCAGCGTATAGTTGTTGCCGTCGTTGCCGGTGATCGTCTTCGACGTGGCGACGCCGCCGGCGACGCTCGAGTTGCGATAGCCTTCGAAGCTGAGCGCGACGATGATCGTCGAATAGGTTCCGGCGGGCAGAGTGGCGCCGGTTCCGCCGGCGCTGAGGCTCGGCGCGGCCGGCGTGCCGAGGGCGAGCGAGGCATTGCCGCCCAGGAGCGCCGTCTCCTCCTTGCGCATCGTCTTCTGCAGAAGCCGCAGCGTCGCCGTCGCGTTGATGTCTTCGAAGCCCTCGGACGCCGCTTCCGCCTCGAAGGTCACCGTATCTTCCTCGCCGAGCGTCAGATAGGGCGCGACCTGGGCTTGCGCCGTATAGGACATGCTCGCGGTCCGCTGGCCTTCCGGCACCCAGCCCATCGCGTCATAGCCCGAGCCGGCGATCGAGGCGATGGTGCGCCAGCGCGCCGCGTCGCCGGGATTGGCGCGGCCGACGCGCGGCAGCGAATTCCGCAGCGGCGTGATGATCGGATAGAGGTTCTTGGCCGGCGCTTGCAGGTCGTAGGCGTTGAGGCCGGTCGACACCGTGACGGTCTTGGCGAGCGATTCCTTCATCAGGCCGAGGGTTTCGTGCGTGCTTTGGGCGATGTTCATGAGGTTTCCTGTCGGGTAGAGGTTGGAGCGGGCCAGGCTGGCGGCGATGGGGGTTGCGCGGCGGCCGAAGCGTCGAGCGGTTGAACCGTCGCCGCCGTGAGCAAGGCGAAGGCCCGTGACGCCCACGGCCGCCGCGCCCGCCGGGCGCCGCGGCGCCAGGCGATTCAAATTTCCGGGTGCTCGTCGCCGGCCGAGCGGGCGCTTCGGCCGAGGAGGACGAGCGGCGGTTCAGAGCCGGAGCGGGTTGACCAGGCTGAGCTTGGTCAGCGCCAGCGCCCGCGCCTCGGCGGGCAACGCCGCAAGGCGACGGATCGCCTCGTCGGTCCCGAAGGGTTCCGCGCCCGCATCGGCGCTTTTCGCGATGGCTCGAAGCGCGGCCTTGGCCGGCAGCGGCTGGGCCTCGAGCCGCTGGATGCGCTGCGTCAGGTCGGCGAGGACAGGCGAAGCGTCGTCGAGCGCCTGGCGCAGGCGGCCGTTCTCGTCGGCGAGGCGCTCGAGCTTCAGCGCCGCTTCGGCGAGCGCAGCCGCCGCTTTGGCGAGCGCTTCGGGCGCTCCCGGCGCGGCGCTCGGCGGCGCAGACGGCGGTCGGGCGCGCTCTTCCGTCTTGGTCTCGGCTGCGGGCTCTGGCGGTTCGGGCGCCGCCAGGGCGGCAGCAGTCAGCTCGGCCGGCGCTTCCCCGCGTACGGCGAACGCCCGCTTCTCGACGACGCCGTCCTTCACCACCTCGAAGGTGGCGCCGGGCAGGCAGGGCAGGTCGACGAGCGAGATTTCGTGCGGCTCGGCAGTGTAGCGGACAAGACCTGTCTGCGGATCGGCCCAGCGCTTCACATAACGTCCGCCCTGGCTGAAGCCGGTATAGACGCCCTCCAGAACCTTCTCCCACTCGTCGTCGTCGACGATCTTGGCGGAGACGACGATGCGCTTGGCCTCGTCGTCGAAGGCGATGTCGGTGAGCTTGCCGGCGGCGATGCGGCCGTGCATGGCGCGCACCGCGCCGAGCGACTTGCCGCCGCTCGCCGCCGCCGCCTCGGCCGACCAGGTCTCGAAATAGGGCTTGCTCGACGCATAGTCGAAAATCTCGCCCGAGCGGTCGGGCGCTTCCGCCGTGGCGACGCCAGCGACGAGCCGCTGGTCGAGATCGACCTTGATCAGCGGCAGGAACAGTTCGAGAGAGGACATTGCGGCTCCGTCCATGAGGGCGCGCGCCGGCGCGCCCGAGGACGGCGCGGGCGGATTCGACGAAATGTCAGGAAGAGGAGGAGGATGCCGGCCTCTTTCGCCGCCCACTCTCTCCACTGTAGCTGACTATGCCATGACCGGCGTAAGCGGTCAAGGAAATGTTCTCTTTTTGTTCTCACCCCCGGAAACTTGGGGTTTTCGGCTGATCGAGTCGCTTGCGCCCGTTGCGCCGCGATCTTGCTGCAGCGGGTCGATCGCGTCGTCGCCGACCCAGACGAATTCGAGGTCGGGCTCGCCCATGCATTCCTGGATCACCCGGTCGAGGACGGTCTTGACCCAGGTCTTCAGCGGCAGGAGCCCCTCCTGCGTCGCCTGCAGCCGCATGGTCTCGCTGGTCGCGCGATTGACCTGCGACACGAAGGGCGTGGCGGGGACGGAGAAGGCGTAGCAGATGACGCGGGCGAGCCACTCGTCGTACTGGTCTTTCAAGGGCGGCTGCCGGTACTCGATCAGCTTGAAGTCGGCATGCATGAATTTCAGCATGCGCCGGCGATGCAGGTTGCCGGCCATCTTCGCGTCGAAATAGTCCTGGAAATCCCGCATCTGATCGCTGGTCCACTCCTTCGGCACGGTGCCGAACGCGTCGGGCACGGAGCCGGCTTGGTAATAGTCGAGCGTCGCCGCCTCGCGCCGGAGCGCGATGTTGATGGTGAGCGCGATCTGCTCGACCGGGCTCATGCCGTAGGTTTTGTGCGCCCGCAGGTTGCGCGGCAAATAGAGGAGCTGGTCGGCGGCGAAATCGGCCGCCGGCACGCCGTGCAAGATCTGCTGATAGGCCGGGTCCGGCGCCTCCGGGGCGCGTCCGTCCTCGCCGATCAGCGGCTTGATGGTCGGCGCCCGTCGATGACGTCGAGCGCAACGGAGGGCGCCGCTGCGGCTGTAGCGCGGGTTAGATCGTCGCCGCGTTCGATGACCAGCAGGTCCTCGATCAGCATGCGCAGCCAGTCGGCGAACGATCGCTTGCCTATGCCGGGCGGTCCGCGCCGGGCGAGCAGCGCCAGCGCCGCGTCGATCCGGTCGGCGCGTCCATCCGGACGATCCGTCATGCGCCCGCATCTGCGCACGGTGCAAGGTCTCGCGCCGCGATCTGCAGTCCTTGCGCGTCTCGATGACGGCGCGCAGGCAGCGGCAGCGCGTCGGCGAGCGCGCGCAATTCGGCGAAGGAAATGCCGCCTTCGGCGCGCGGGATATAGTTGAGGTTCGCGCCGAACGGATAGTCGAACTGCCGCCCCTTGACTCCAGACAGTCACGCCGCGCGCAGCCTCACTTCAATCTTTAGTTCTGCTTTTCGGTGACAGTCAGATTGAAGAAGGGTTCGCGATCTCTTAAGCTCCTGTCGTGAGGGCCCCATTTGAAGCCTTTCACGAAATCCCGCGCAGTTGCTGGTTCATTCGCAGCAACTTTTCCTTCTGAATCCCAGAACCACCCAGTCATCTTCGGCCCCGGCGACGAGGGTATCCACACTTCGACGCCGAGCAATGTAAATCCTGATTTTTCAAGACGGTCGATTGCTTCAATCGCGTCTGCTCGCGCCCATGCCAACTCGTGCCGCGATCGGTAGGCCCGCTGCAACAACTCTAGGGGGAGGATGCCGGAAAATTCCTCAAATTTCGTTCATATTTTGCCCTCAACTCTCCGCGGCTTCCGCCTCGCGATCGAACTCAAGCGCCTTGATCGTCCTTGCAGCTTCGGGCGGCGATTTGGCGGCGGGGTTGACGGCAACAGGTAGAAGAATTTCGATCGCGTGTTGTTCCATTATGGCAATGGTTCAATGGGAATTTCGACGAAATTCGGTGCCACGGTCATAGACGAGCAATTGGTTCTACCAGGAGCGGCCTCAACAGGCGCCACAGAAGTGGCCGAGTCAAGTACCCGGTTGCAACATGATTCCCAAAGGCGGTTCCGAGTCAGACGATGTGCGTTCGCCTGTTGAACGGCAGGCGAGGCGAAAAGGATTAAGATCATCTTGTTATCAGGTCGTGTCTAAGTCGGGAAAGTTAGAAAGACTTTACCTACAACTTCGAGAGCAGGCCTTCAATTATCAGCTCTAATGGATATGGCTTGTTCTATCCAATTGGATAAGTTATCTTTTATGTGCGAGTACACAGACGTACTCTCCGCATAAGCGACCCGGCACGTCACCACTATCCGGGCTGTATTCAAAATCCTCCTCGCCAACATGTATAACGTCATTTGTCGTATTGTCGACGACGAAGATTGACCGGATTGAGGGTTTACGTATCGGGTTGTCTGGACCTCCCGTCTTCTTGTTTATCGCATCAATGCGGTTCCCGCGGCGTACCGCTTCGTCAATTTGCTGCGCGGTCCACCTGGCATTGCACTGCGATTCCGTCGCTTGTAGAAAGTGTAAAAGACATCGGAGTGGGTCGCGGCTCAGTCACGCCTTGCCATAGCGCGCTGAATTTTGGGGGACAGTCCATAGCCTGCCGGCGTATGCTTTGTTTCGTCGGCGACCAGGCTAAGCAAAGCACCCGCGCCATCCGCCGTCGTGAACCTCGCTCGCCCGTCGTGATAGGGATTGAACTTCCCGAGCCCTGTCGCCGCCTTGTCTCCCCCCAGCCCCAGCTCCGCCCGCGCCTCCTCGCGCGTCTTGATCCCGGCCGAGACGAGAATGTTCAGCGTCTGGGCCTGCTGCAGCGGGTCGATCGCGTCGTCGCCGACCCAGGCGAATTCGAGGTCCGGCTCGCCCATGCATTCCTGGATCACCCGGTCGAGGACGGTCTTGACCCAGGTCTTCAGCGGCAGCAGCCCCTCCTGCGTCGCCTGCAGCCGCATCGTCTCGCTGGTCGCGCGATTGACCTGCGACACGAAGGGCGTGGCGGGGACGGAGAAGGCGTAGCAGATGACGCGGGCGAGCCACTCGTCGTACTGGTCTTTCAAGGGCGGCTGCCGGTACTCGATCAGCTTGAAGTCGGCATGCATGAATTTCAGCATGCGCCGACGATGCAGGTTGCCGGCCATCTTCGCGTCGAAATAGTCCTGGAAATCCCGCATCTGATCGCTGGTCCACTCCTTCGGCACGGTGCCGAACGCGTCGGGCACGGAGCCGGCTTGGTAATAGTCGAGCGTCGCCGCCTCGCGTCGCAGTGCGATGTTGATGGTGAGCGCGATCTGCTCGACCGGGCTCATGCCGTAGGTTTTGTGCGCCCGCAGGTTGCGCGGCAAATAGAGGAGCTGGTCGGCGGTGAAATCGGCCGCCGGCACGCCGTGCAGGATCTGCTGATAGGCCGGGTCCGGCGCCTCCGGGGCGCGCCCGTCCTCGCCGATCAGCGGCTTGATGGTGGCCCCGTCGATGACGTCGAGCGAATGGAGGGCGCCGCTGCGGCTGTAGCGCGGGTAGATCGTCGCCGCGTCGATGACGAGCAGGTCCTCGATCAGCATGCGCAGCCAGTCGGCGAACGAATGCCGGCGGTCCGGCCGGGCGAGCAGCGCCAGCGCCGCGTCGATCCGGGCGGCGGCGTCCGGACGATCCGCATGCGCCCGCATGCGCACGGTGAAGGTCTGCGCCGCGATCTGGTCCTTGCGCGTCTCGATGACGGCGCGCAGGAGCGGCAGCGCATCGGCGAGCGCGCGCAATTCGGCAAAGGAAATGCCGCCTTCGGCGCGCGGGATATAGTTGAGGTTGGCGCCGAACGGATAGTCGAACTGCCGCCCCTTGACCTCCGGCGGCGCCTGCGGCGCGAGCGGCTGCTGCGGCCCGAACCAGGTCGCGGGCGAAACGCCGCTGATGGCGTAGCGCGTCGCGATCGCCAGCCGCGCGAAGACATTCGGCGTCAGCGGCCGTTCGAGGGCGTCCGACATGCAAGTTCCTTCAGTGAGTGAGCGCTAGACGCCCCGCCACGCTCCCTTCTCCCGTTCCCGGAAGAAGGTGGACGCGCGGAACGGCGGCCGGATGAGGGTCGGCGCGCAAGCGCCGTCTCCCCAGCCACGCGGAGTTGTCGAAGCTATTCGGAAAGGCGCGTGATTTTCGGGTCCGGATGGCCGGACCATTCAAACCGGTAGAGAGCGCCCGGGGCGACCGACTGCACCGCGTGCGGCCGCAACGCCGCCAAGCATGTGCCCCCGGCATGCCGCACCGACGCGTGGACGATTCCGTTCAGTCCTCTCGCTGTCGCCGCGTCGGCGATGGCGTTGCCGATCGGATAGCCGATCGCCGGCTCGGGATTAAGACACGGATGCGAGCCCATCGCTCTGAGGTCGACGAACTCTCCCGCCATGCTGGCGTAGAGTTCGGCGTATTCGACGACCCCCTTGTACCGGCCGGATTTTTGCAAGAAGTCGGCCATGTGAAAGGCGACCTCGCGCATCGAGGTCTGGACCTCGAGCGCGGCATACCAGGCGCCTCGCGAAGCGTTGAAGCGGTTCGGCTCCGACGGCTTCGAATAGGCGAAGGCGGCGTTGACGAAGGCCGCGTACGGCACCCCGTGCAGGAATTCCTCGCGGCCGAAGCCCGCATTTCCCCGTTGCTCGGCGAGGAGCCGGGCGCTGGTCGCCCCTTCGATTTCCGCCAGCGCCGCGATGTCCTCGGCGGGAACGAGGGCCTCCAGCACCGGCGGGCGAAGGCGGGCGGACGAGACCAGCCTCACCGTCTTCGGAAACGCCTCGCGAATGACCATGAGGCCGTCGAGCAATCGCTCCGGGCTCACAATCCCCCGCGCACCGCGTCGATGGTGCGTCGAACCTCGAGCATCCGCGGGATGCCGCCCTCGATCATTGCTTCGATCGGGGTCCTGCGGTCGAAGAGCGGCCCCGTGTTCGGCCTTCTGACCCACTCGTCGGCCGTGCTGTCGCTGAAGAGAAGATGCAAGCCTTTGAAGACGCCGACCAGCGCGGAGACGCGGGTCATCTGGTCCTGGCTGAGCGTCGGACGATAGCCGCGCTTGATACGATCAAGACTGCTCGCGGAAACTCCGATCAGGCTCGCAGCTTCCGCATTGGACAGGCCCCAGGCTTTCGCCAGCGCGAGAAACGCCTTGATCGCAACCTCCGACAGGCGCACGCGATCGCTCTCCTTGGCGAAGGTCTGCAGCTCGGTCGGCGTCAGCGCCGCCGGTTTGGTCACGAGCTTGGCTCTGGCAGCCATATCGCACCTCCTGGTGAGAGAATGCGCGTCAATTGGTGGAATGTCCAGCCCCGTCGCCCGCGTCCTTGACGGCCTCCTGTAGCCGCGCGGGCTGAGCGCGGCGGGCGGCGCGGCGTCGGCGACTGTCCGCCGCGGGCGCCATCGAATGCCCCTACCGTCCCGCCCAAAAATCGATTATCCCCGTGGTGGCGCCGCCCCGGTCCGGCCCGATGAGGTCGGCGAGCGCCCAGACGAGGGCGTCGGCGCGGTCGGGCGAAAAGCCGGCGCGGCGGTCGAAATCCGGCGTCAGCGCGCAGAGCTGGTCCTCGAGCTTCGGAAAGACGCCGGCGTGAAAGACGAGGCCGCGCTCGTAGGCCGCGGCGATCGGCTCGGCGCGCAGGAATTTGCCGCGCGTCGCGGAGACGGAGCGGACCGGCAGCTGCGGCTCGGCCTGGCGCAGCACTTCCGCCACCATGTCGCCGCCGTTGTTGATCTCGGCGACCACCCGGTTGGCGCGAAAGCCCCGATAGGCGGCCCCGACCCGTGCGGCCCAGGCGGCGGGCGAATCGCCCTGGCTGCTGAGGTCCGCCAGCACGTAGAGGCGCCCGTCGGCCGCCTTGCCGGCGACGATGAGGCCGCATTCGTCGGCCTTCGCGCCCGAGCGCGCCGGCGGGTCGACGCCGACGACGACCTGGGCGAGGTCCCGCGGCGCCGTTTCCGCCGCCACCCGCTGGCGCTCGATCAGCGCCCGCGTCCAGAGCGCCCCCGGCGCCTCCTCGACGATCTCGGCGAACAGTTCCTGCCGGCCGATCGCCCGGCCCTCGTAGCGCTTGGCGATGCGCTCGAGGAAAGCGCGCGCCAGATGGCCCTTGTTGTCGAAGGTCGAGCCGCGGGTGACGATCGTGTCGGGCTCGCCGATGAGCTGCTTGATGATCCGGGTCGGGCGCGGCGTCGTGGTCACGACCATCTGCGGCTTGTCGCCGAGGCGTAACCCCAGCATCGCCTGATCGAACGCCTCCGGCCGGCGCCAGGCGGCGAGCTCGTCGAGCCAGAGCTTCATATGCTGTTTGCCGCGCAGCCGGTCCGGTTCTTCGGCCGAAAACAACGACGAGACGGCGCCGTTCGGCCATTCGAGCCGCGCCGTTGCGGCCAGAAAGCGCGGCCGCTCGTCCCTGCGGCAGAGACTGAGGATGCCGGATTCGCCCAGCACCATCACGTCGCGGGCGTCGTCCGCCGTCGGGCCGATCAGGTTGACGATCGGATGGTCTTTCGTCCACAGCCTCACCGCCTCGGCCCCGGCGCGCGTTTTGCCGGCCCCGCGCCCAGCCAGGATCAGCCAGACGATCCAGTCGCCCGGCGGCGGCGCCTGGTCGGGACGGGCCCACAGCATCCAGTCATGGAAAAGCTGGTGGCAGTCGCGTGGCTCCATCGTCGCGAGGATCTCGGCGCGCCCACCGGGAGTAAGCTTCAGGAGGTCGCCGATGCGACGGATCGGTGCGCCCGGCGCGAGCGGCGGCGCCGGCTTCCGCGTCATCGTCGCTTTGACCTTGCGGCCTTGGCGGCCTTGACCGCTTCGCCGCTCATGCTGTCGGCCGCTTTTCTTCACTGGCGTCGGCCTCGAGCCGCGCCGCCGCGGCGTTCAGTTTGGCGAGCAGCCGCTCGCGCTCGTCGTCGCCGTAGGGCTCGAGCGCCGGGCTGGCGCGGCTGAAGCCGTGGTAGCGATCGAGGCGGTCGAGGATCTTCAACGCCCGGTCGAGCGCCTCGAGGTCGCCGTCGTTCACCCGGTCGACGAGCGGACGGCCGAGCTCTTGCAGCCGGGCGATCTGCAGCTTGGCGAAATCGGCCGCCGGCGGAACCCAGCGCCGGCCGAGCTCCTCGCGCACAATGGCCTCGACGCGCTTCGCGGCGAGCCTCTCGCGCGCGACGATCATCTCGAGGCCTTCGCCGCCGATCAACGCCGCCAGCACGCGCTCGGCGCGCGGCCGCGCCCCTCGCGGCGCTCTTGGAGAAGCGGCGGTCATGGGCCTCCCTTTCTGCGAGGTGAGGAAAATGTTAGAAACGGGAAAACGGGCGCAACGAAGCGCCGGCCGGCGGAGGGCTCAGCGGCGACGCTCTTTTTCGGCGGAAAGGCCGGCGGCTTTTTTAGGCGCGCGTTTCGACCTTGCCCCACTATGCCGCGACCGGCGTCAAAGTGCAAGGATTTGTTTGCGGAAAAAGCGAACTCATGGACAAAATAGCCGATTAATCAATATCTTACTGCATAAGGGCGTGGTCCGCGGGGCTCGCGCGGCCAAAGCTTTTCACGCAGGGAAAGATTTGCCATCGCTGCCGGCAGCCGGCCTTGAATTGCTCGTCGCTTTCTGAGAGCCTTGCCGGCGCAAGATCGAGGGGTGGGCTATGAAGCGAGTCGCCGGCTGGGCCATGCCGCTGTTTGCGCTGCTCGCTCTATCTCTGATTGCGCCGGCGGCGGCGCTCGCGTCCGATCACGCCGATCCGCTTGATATGACGGACCCGAACGGCAACCTCACCGACCTCTTTTTCTATCCGAAGGGCGATCAGTATATCCTGATCGTCGACGTCCACGCCAAGTTGACGGCGCCAAAGCCCTACGATCTCGGGCCCTACGAATATAAGGTGAATTTCGATCTCACCACGCCGCTCACGTTCACCAGCGACGAGGACCGGCGCCGCTACGGCGGCACGATTACGGCGCCGGAAAAAATACATCCCGACGCCTCGATCACCATCCACCTGAACAACGACGCCACGATGAAGAGCCTGACCGTCAACGGCCTGAGGAACTCGGACAAGATCCGCACGTA
The DNA here is from genome assembly GCA_963820795.1 of uncultured Alphaproteobacteria bacterium. GTDB lineage: Bacteria > Pseudomonadota > Alphaproteobacteria > Rhizobiales > Beijerinckiaceae > Roseiarcus. The sequence goes on along the minus strand of CAWGBJ010000015.1, from coordinate 39,988 downwards.
TACCGGCGTGCGCGACGACCCCTTCATTTTCCCGCGTTTTTTCAAGGTCAACATCATCGCCATGGTGATGAGCATTCCCAAGGATGCGTTCCCCGCCGGGCAGCACGATTTCATGCTGTGGGCCACCTCCAGCAAGGACGGGGCGGAGTTGGATCATGACGGTCGTTCGATACGGACGCAGTTGCCGCGCTTCGGCGTGATCAATACGTCTCCACCAGGCGAACACCTTAAGCTCCTCATGGACAGGAAAGAGACTGTCGATAACATTTACAATTTCCTGAAGAACAAAAAGGAGTGGTACTCGAGGGGACTGGCCGACTTGATTCAGACCTCTTTCCTGATCCGCAAATACGATCTTGTGCCCGACGTGATGATCTATACCGACCGCTTCCCGGTCGGCTATCCCAATGGACGCGTGCTGACTGACGATGTCGTCGCCCAAACCTGCGCCACTGGCGACTGCCTGTTGCAGGAAATCTCCTACATCGAGGGCGGATATCCGCGCGCGACCGAAAATGACAAGCGGTTCCTTGATGACTGGCCCTATCTCGCCGATCCATGGCCGGAAAGGCCGGATGCGGGTCTGCCGACCGAAAGCATCCTGCCCTACATCATTGGCGCCGTGCTCTTGCTTGTGTTGGTCAGCTGGGCGATCGTCGAGCTCTTGCGGCGCCTGCTCATATGGCTGTGGCTGCTTTGGCGCCCGAGATCGCACGCGGCCATGATTTCGTGACCAGCCTGTGAGGGGCCTCGCAATTGCCGCGGCCTTGCTGCTTATGGCTGCGACGGCGCGCGCGCACGACTTCTGGATCGAGCCTTCGACCTTTCATCCCGGTCCCGGCACGTCAGTGTCGGTCGGTTTGCGCGTCGGGCAGGATTTCATCGGCGATCCGGTCCCGCGGTTGTCGCCTCTCATTGCGACGTTCTCCGTGCGGCAGAACGGGGTCGACCATGACGTCAGCGGAACGGATCGGATCGATCCGGCCGGCGACCTGCGCGCCGACGGCGGCGCCACCGCAATCATCAGTTATGTCAGCACGGGAAGCTATATCGAGCTGCCGCCTGACCGATTTGAGGATTACCTGAGGCTTTACGGGCTCGACGACGTCATCGCCAGCCGCGGACAGCGCGGCGAGCGCGACAAGCCCGGGCGCGAGCGCTTCTACCGCTACGCCAAGGCCCTCCTGAGCGGGCTCAAGCCCTCGTCGGACGTCGCCAAGCCTCTCGGGCTCGACTTTGAGATCGTGCCCGAGGACGACCCGACGACGCGGCTCGAGCCGTTTCACGGCCGCATCCTTTACCACCGGAGGCCGCTCCCCAATGCCAAGGTCGTGGCGCTGCTGCACGGCGAACCCAACGTTCGTCTGCAGACGCTCAGCGACGCGCAAGGCGCGGTTACTTTGCCGCTTCCGCGACCCGGCGTTTGGCTGATCAAGTCCGTGCACATTGAGCGAGCCTGGTTCTTCTCCAGCGAGGACTGGGACAGCCATTGGGCCTCGCTGACCTTTGAAGTCCCCGAACCCAACCCTGAGCCGAAGCCGTGATATCGGCTTGGCTTGGCTGCAAGGCGGCAAATCCAACTCCCCTTCGTCGCTTTGATCGTCTTGCTCGAGTGTGCGCTTTCGGCTCATTGACATGCGCTGGCCGCGCCGGGTCAAATGGGCGCCCACTTATGTCGTTGGCTCGCTTGGTTCGTGTCGGACCATCCAGCGCGTCGTTATGATGGTCTCGGAAGGGTGATCCTGAAGTCAAACGCGATCCGCCTCGGGCTTGCGTTGGCGCTGGCAGCGCTGCCGGCCGCGGCTTTTGCGCATCCTCAGGTCGGTTCGGCGACTGGATTCCTCACAGGCTTCCTCCACCCGATCAGTGGGCCCGATCACATCATCGCGATGGTGGCGGTCGGATTGTGGGGGGCGCAGCTCGGGTCGCCGGCGATCTGGATGCTGCCGGTGACTTTTCCGATCGTCATGGCGTTCGGTGGCTTTCTCGGTCTCGTTGGCGTCCCTGTGCCTTACGTCGAGATCGGCATCGCGCTCTCTGGCGTGCTGCTCGGCGCGGCCGTTCTGATCGAGGCCCGCCCGCCGCTCTGGATCGCCGCGGCGCTGATCGCGATCTTCGCGATTTGCCACGGGCACGCGCATGGCGCCGAGTTGCCGCCGGGTACGAGCGGACTAACCTACTCGATCGGTTTCGTTGCCGCGACCGGGCTCCTGCACGCCTGCGGCATCGGGATCGGAACCATACACCGTTGGTCCTACGGCCGGCTCGCCCTGCGAGCCCTTGGCGGCTTGATCGGCGTCGGGGGCGTCTTCTTTCTGGCGCAGGCGTTTGAATGACAGGCGCCCACGTCCCGCGCTGGGTTGGGGCCGCAGGGTTCGGACTGGCGCTCTTGCCGGGCGCGGCTCGGGCGCATCTCGTCGCCACCGGCCTCGGCCCGCTCTATGACGGCGCTGCCCATTTCGCCTTGTCGCCGGAAGACTACGTCCCGATCGGCGGCGCCGCGCTTCTCGCAGGGCTGAGGGGCGAAGAGCAGGCGCGGCCGGCCGTCCTTATCTTGCCGCTCGCCTGGTTAAGTGGCGGCCTCCTCGGCTGGCTGCCTCACGCGCCAGCGTTCGCGGCGCCTTCCTGGTTGCCCTTCCTCGCAATCGGTGGCCTCGTCGCCGCCGATCTGCCGCTGCCGGTCAGCGCGTCCGCGGCGATCGTCGGCGCGCTGGCGCTCGTTCTCGGCTACCCGAACGGTCAAGCGATGGCGCAGTATGGCCAGGGCCTCAGCAGTGTCCTCGGCTCGACCGCGGCAATCTTCGTCTTCGTCTCGCTCATCGCTGTGCTTGCGGCCGGAACGACGGTTACGTGGATGCGAATCGCGTGGCGCGTCCTTGGAAGCTGGATCGCCGCAAGCGGCCTCCTTCTCCTCGGTTGGGCGCTGCGGCGGAGCTGACCCATGCGTGACGAGTTGGACAGCCGATCGACAACGACCTGACGTTCGCGAACCGTCGGCCGACTTCGGTCGCAGTATCGAAGCCTGGCCCAAACAGCACGCCGAGCGCCGCGTTGCTGCGTGCGACGGCCGCGGCGCTGGCGCCCGACTTCAACTGGGACCGTCTAAGGGCTTTGCTGACGTTTGAAATCCCCAAACCCAAACCTGAGTCCAAGCCGTGACAGTGCATCGCTGAAGGGGCTTCTGGCGCTTGCGCTCTTGGCGGTCGTTGGCGCCGCGCGCGCGCACGAGATCGGCACGACGCAGGCGCATCTCACGCTGCACAGGGACCACACTTGGTCGGCCGAGATCGCGACGCCCCCCACGCCGATGCTCAATCGCCTGGAGGCGGCGGCCGGCCGGCGCCTCAGCGGCGGCGGGCTCGATCAGAATGAGCTCAGCGCCAAGCTCGACGCGCTCCGGCAAGACATAGCCCGAAGGATCGAGGTCAAGTTCGATGGGGTCGCCTCGCCGGTCGACGTGTCCTTCGCATGGGTCGGCGAGGTTTCCGATATCAAGAAGCCGCTAGGCGTGGTCCTGGAGGCGAAAGGGCCGATACCGGAGGGCGCGCGAGAGGTCACCTGGCGCTACGGCCTCGTCCAGAGCACCTATGGGATCGTGTTCGCCTCCGAAGGCACGGAGAACACCGAGACGCAGTGGCTCGAGGGCGATGCGCCAAGCGAGCCTTTCCCCGCGGCCGCCGACATCAAGCCGCCGACCACGCCCGAAATCGCCGCGCAGTATCTTCAGCTCGGTTTCCGCCACGTCGTTCAAGGCCTCGATCACATCCTCTTCGTGCTGGGCATCTTCCTGCTGGCGACGGAATTGAAGCCGGTTCTGGTGCAGGTCACCTCGTTCACCGTCGCGCATTCGGTTACGCTTGGCCTGACCATGTACGGCATTCTGTCGCTGTCGCCGCAGATCGTCGACCCGCTGATCTCGTTCTCGATTGCCTATGTTGCGATCGAGAACATCGTCGTCGGACGATTGACGCTCTGGCGGCCAGCCGTGGTATTCGGCTTCGGTCTGGTGCACGGCATGGGCTTCGCCGGTGCGCTGCGCGAGTTGCGGGCGCCGCATGGCCAGTTTCTTCCCGCGCTGGTCAGCTTCAATGTCGGCATTGAACTGGCGCAACTCTCGATCATTGCGGCTGCATTCGTGTCGGTCGCAATGTGGCGCCACAAGCCGTGGTACCGTTCCCGGGTCGTGTTGCCGGCGTCGGCGGCAATTGCCGCAACCGGCCTGGTCTGGACCATCCAACTCATCGCCGCTTGACAGCCGGCCCGCGGGTCGGCGCCACCATCGCGGTCATGGCGGTCTCCGGACTTGATCTCGAAATTGTCCCGGCCACCCAATTCAGCAAACTGGGCCTGGCGTCACCGAACTGCTGCCGATGCGAGATCCCCATTTTATTCTGTCGGCGCGGGGATTTTAGCCGATCTGGCGCAGCCGCTGTCCTTGCGACGTCATGTGTCCCCTCGATGGAGCATAAACCGGGACGAGCCTCCCGGCTTGGTTTTCGAAGGGGAGGAATTCCTCGCATTTCCTGTTGACGATAGGGAGGAATTCCTCTATATACCGCACAGAGGACGCCGAAACGGCGCACCGCTGTTTGACATTTGAATCTGGAGTTCCTTCCCCGGTCTGCCGTGAGGCACGCGAAAGGATTCAAACCCATGCGCCCAAGACCCGTCTTCGAGATCAGCCATGAAGCTTCGCATAAAACCTAGCGCTTCAGCCGCCCTGATCAGGATAGCTAAATCAGGCGACTTGCAGGCTCGCTCCGAAGTAGCCAGAGTTATCGCTTTCCTTAGAATACTTGAGGAAAAGCTGGCGAGTAACCCAGCTTACTGGAACGTCGCTCCCAGCGCGAGCGGCATCCTCACATCATACGCTACGCTTAGCAACGGCACCCCCATTTGGCGCTTATGTCCATCACATGTCCATTGCATTTGCCTGTTGGCTATGCGGGATGCAGACTTGCACGTGCTGGATATATGCAGCGCGTCCGAACTCAGTGCAACCGAGAACGGACACACCGGCCTCCCAACCGAGGCCTGACCTAATCGTCTTGGCAAATCGGCGGAAGGAACCCCGGATTCAATTGTCAACCGTGACTGACTGCATTGGACAAGCTATGACTGACAGGAACCTGACGCTGGCCGCCGTCGAGGAAGAAATCGGCAAGATACACGGCATGACCGAATTGATCGAGGCCGAGTATGCCGCGCTTCGCGCGGCCGAGTTCGTCAAAGAGACGCGAAAGGCGGCGCATCTGTCGCGCGCCGCGCTGGCGGAGAAATTGGGCGTGTCGGCGGCGCGCATAACCGAAGTGGAGGCGGGCGAGGGACGCTATGGTCCTTCGATCGCCCTCCTGGCTCGTATCGCCAAGGCCTGCGGCGGAACGCTGCAGCTTTCGATCAGACCTGCGGCGGCTCCTTCCAACTGACGCTGGTCAGCTAATGCTGCGGCCTGCCCGCGGGCCGGCCCGCCCTCCCTGCCGACTCACCGACGAAATCCATGGCCTGGCTCCAGATTGGAAAGATCCTGGAGACGATGGGAGCGGGCCTGATCCTTTGGGTGGCCGCACACGCCTTCTACATCGAGGTCATGATCGAAGGCCCGGTGCGCCTCGACGAAGCCGAGACAGACCGCGAGCCCAGCGACCTCGACCGCATCAGGCAATCGCTGGAAAAGATCAATGAAAAGCGGCGGCGGCAATTCGGCTTCTGGGAAGCGCTGTTTGTTCTGGCGGGGTCGGCGGCGATCTTTGTTGGCTGCGCTCTCTATCTGATCGGACTGTTTCAGGAACGGAGCTGAGGCCGAATTCGGATTCGCACTCCCTACTCCCTTAGCAGCTCGTTAATCCCCGTCTTGGCGCGAGTCTGCGCGTCCACCGTCTTCACGATCACTGCGCAGTAGAGCGAGGGGCCGGGCGCGCCGTCAGGTAGCGGCTTGCCGGGCAGCGAGCCGGAGACAACGACCGAATAGGGAGGGACGTAGCCGATGTGGACCTTGCCGGTGGCGCGCTCGACGATCCTGGTCGAGGCCGAGAGGAAGACGCCCATCGAGATCACCGAGCCCTCGCCGACGATCACCCCCTCGACCACTTCCGAACGCGCGCCGATGAAGCAGTCGTCCTCGATGATGGTCGGGTTCGCCTGCAAGGGCTCGAGCACGCCGCCGATGCCGACTCCGCCGGAGAGATGGACGTTCTTGCCGATCTGCGCGCAGGAGCCGACAGTGACCCAGGTGTCGACCATGGTCCTCGAATCGACATAGGCGCCGACGTTGACGAAGCTCGGCATCAGGACGACGTCGCGGGCGATAAAGGCCGAGCGGCGCACGATCGCGCCGGGTACGGCGCGAAAGCCAGCCTCGGCGAAGCGCTCGCCGCCCCAGCCTTCGAACTTCGAGGGAATCTTGTCCCACCAGGCCGCCCCGCCCGGCCCACCCTCGATCAGCCGGTTGTCGTTGAGGCGGAAGGAGATGAGCACCGCCTTCTTGAGCCAGGCGTTGACCCTCCAGGAATTTGGCCCCGTCGCTCCGGCGATCTTCTCGGCAACCCGCGCCTGGCCGGAATCGAGCGAGAAGAGGGCCGCCTCGACCGCGTCGCGCAGGTCGCCGGTCGTCTGCGGCGTGATTCCGGCGCGTTCCTCGAAAGCCTGATCGATCAGCGTCTGCAGGCGGGCGTCGGTCAAGATGCGGGCTCCTGGGTGGTCATGGCCCCGCTCCGCCTTCGTGCTCCTTCGTGTCCTTTGTGGTTGATCGAATCACCACAAAGGACACGAAGGAGCACGAAGAGGAGACCGGGTGTTGATTGCTGCCAGGAGTCACCAGCCGTCGTCCGGCGCCGCCGATCGGAGCGCCCGAAGCTCGATGGCCGCGTCCAGGCTCGGCGAAGGCATCGCTGCGGCGCGTTTGAGATAGAGCTCGGCCGACGCGGCGTCGTTGAGCGCCAGCTTGATGCGGCCGACGTGAAGAAGCGTGTCGGCATTGTCGGGATCCCGCTCGAGGGCCTCGAGGTAGGCCTTTTCCGCCTGCTTCGCCCTTCCGCTTTCCTTCAGGCAGTGACCCAATTGCATCCAGATGTTCGCGGCGTCCGGCCTGAGGCTGAGATACGCCTCGTAGCCCTCGACCGCCTCGGCCCAACGTTTGTCGTCCCGGGCCTTGTCGGCGGACGACAACGCACGCTCGGCCGATTTCGACCGAAGCTCCTGAAGCTCCTTTGTCGCGTCCAGGCTTGGCGAGGGAACCGCGGCCGCGTGCTGCAAATAATGCGCCGCCGCCGCCGGATCGTTCAGCGCCAGCTTGATGCGGCCGGCGTGCAGAAGCGTATCCGGGTTTTCCGGATCCAGTTCCAGAGCCTTGAGATAGGCCTTTTCCGCCTCGCCAGCGTCTCCGCCTTCCTTCAGGCAATGACCGAGCTGCACCCAGACGTTCGCGGCCTCCGGCCTCAGCCGAAGAAACTTCGCGTAGGCCTCGGCCGCATCGCCCCAGCGCTTTTCGTCGCGGGCCCTGTTGGCGGCGGACACGGCGCGGGCGGCGGCGAGCGCCGTCACCGACTTGAGGAAAGGCAATTGGGGTTTGACCACCTTGGCGATCAGACCGCGCTCCGTCTCCGAAACGACAGACGACAAATAAGCCCCCCTGATACGACCAACCTCGGCAAAGCGCATCGGCAAACCGCAGAGGACTGGGTTAATCGGCCGAGCCGCTCCCCAGGACAACTTCTTTGTCGCCGAATACTGCCCCCGTTTAGCGCTTCCCGCAAGCCAACGGACTTGCCTCCGGCTGCTCGTCGGCTCCAAGCGGCGGCGAGTCCGTCAGTGCCCTTCGAAAGCGATGAGCGAGCGCACCGAGACGCCAAGGCCGGCCAGTCGCTGCGAGCCGCCCAGATCCGGCAGGTCGATGACGAAGCAGGCGGCGACGACGTCGGCGCCGAGCTTGCGCAGGAGCTTCACCGCGCCTTCGGCCGTGCCGCCGGTGGCGATGAGATCGTCGACGAGGATGACCCGTTCGTTCGGCAGGATGGCGTCCTCGTGCATCTCCATTTCATCGAGCCCGTATTCGAGCGAATAGGCGATCGACACGGTCGTGTGCGGCAGCTTGCCCTTCTTCCGCACCGGCACGAATCCGGCCGACAGCTGATGGGCGACGGCGCCGCCGAGGATAAACCCGCGCGCCTCGATCCCGGCCACCTTGTCGACCTTGGCGCCAGCCAACGGCTGCACCAGCTCGTCGACCGCCCGGCGGAACGAGCGCGCATCGCCGAGCAGGGTCGTGATGTCGCGAAAGAGAATGCCGGGTTTCGGATAGTTGGGTATCGTCCGGATCGAGGCGGCAAGATCGCTCATCGCGAGGCTGTCCTTCAGTACGCGTTCCGTCATCCCTCGAGCCTTTTGCTGCAAGCCGAGCCGTAAGTAAACTTGGCCCGGCAAGCCACGGCGATGTCCCCGCCGTCCCCCCTCTCCGCGCTCCTTCCTGGCCTTTGAGGTGAAGAATCACCGCTGGCCGGGAGAGCGGCCGTGACGGATCGCATCGAGGTCGCCTTCCCAACCCAACCCCTTGAGGTCCGCTAAAGCCTCCGTCTGCCGGCGCGCCCGCACCAGCAGCCGCAAGCCCTCCTCCACTGCGGCTCGTTTTGTCGGCAAACCCGTTGCCGCCATGGCCTCGGACAACAACTCCTCGTCGATATCGACCCTGATGCGCATGACGACCGCTCCCACGATGTGCACTCGTTATACGCGTAAGCGCCGCCGAAACGCCGCGTCAGGTTCTCCCGCGTATAATACGTATACGCTATGTTGTAAAGCCGGCAAACGTGACAGATTTTGGCGCCTAACGAATTGAAATGACGCTCTCGCCCTCAAAACTGCACGCCGTCCGCCGCGCCTCCCACTCGGGCTTGAGCAGCCCCATCACGACCAAGTCCTTCCGCGATCCGTCCGGCAGCCTGTAGGCCTCGCGCAGCACGCCCTCGCGGGCGAAGCCGAGCTTCCCATAGGCGCGCTGTGCGCGGGCGTTGTCGGCGAAGCAGTCGAGCCAGAAGCGATGCGCTTTGAGTTCGCCGAAGGCCTCGTCGAGCAGGAGGCTCAGGAACCCGACGCCGAGCCCGCAGCCCGGGCGTGCGGCGACCACGCGCTTGAGGTAGAGGCCGCCGTGCGGATCGTCGAGACCGCGCAGGATGGCGAAGGCCTCGATTGCGCCCGTCGCATCGACGCCGAGGCGGTAGGCGTAGGACGGCGAGCCGAGCATCGTACGATGCTCGGCCTCCTCCGACCGGCCGACGAAGCGCTCGTATCCGGGCAGCCTCTCGATCGCCATGATCGCCGCGATGTCGTCCGCCCGGGCGGAGCAGAGTGTGAGATCGGGAAAAGTCGCCATCAGCGGCCGCGCCGGGACAAGGCCTGGATTCCCCATTGCGCCCTCAGCCGCCAGCGTCTATACGCCCCGAACGCCTTTCGAGCAGGCAAGCTTCGCGCTCGGGGCCCTTTCGGAGATGGGCGCTTAGCTCAGCGGTAGAGCACTACCTTGACATGGTAGGGGTCAGAGGTTCAATCCCTCTAGCGCCCACCATCTCCCGATCCCGCCAGAGATTTTCCGCCCGCGCTCGCATGGCTTGGCGCCGCCTCCGTGGCTTGATAAGGCGCGAGCCTTCGGACGGGACCCTCGGGAGGACGACGGCGTACATGAAGGCAAGGCGACGCACGGTTTTTCGCACGCTCTCCGCCCTCGCGCTGGCGACCGGCGTGGTCGGCGCGGCCCAGGCGCAGGGCGCCATCAAGGACAAGCACGGGGACTGGGAGACCCGCTGCGAAACCCCGCCGGGCGCGGCCTATGAACAATGCGCCGTGGTGCTCAGCGTCGTCGATCAGGAGCGGCCGAACCTGACCCTCGTCGTCATCGTGCTCAATTCGGCCGACCGCAAGGCGCGGCTCATGCGCGTCATCGCGCCGCTCGGCGTGCTGTTGCCGGCCGGCGTCGGCCTGCGGATCGACGACGAGGATTTCGGTCGCCTGAACTTTCTCCAGTGCCTGGCGAACGGCTGCATCGCCCAACTCGCCATCGACGACAAGCTGCTCGAAAAGCTGAAGACCGGCAAGACGGCGACGCTCGGAATCTTCCAGACTCCCGAACAGGGGATCGGCGTGCTCGCGCCGCTCGCGGGCTTCAAGGAAGCCTACGAGCAATTGCCATGAGGCGCTCGGCGTCGTAAGCACGCCCGCTTCGCCATGGGGAATCGCTTCAGCCGCTCGATGTCGACCTCTTCCGCAAAAACCGGGCGTCCGGCGTTTGTCCGCCTGCTTCCGCCATTCGCCGCGCTCGGGCTTCTCGCCGGCTGCGCTTCGGTCGACGATTGGTTCGCCCATCGCGACCCGAACGCCAATTCGCTGAACCTCGGCGCCAACCCGCCGCAGGTCGCCAGACCCGCCGCCAATCCGAGCGAGAAGCTGAGCGTCCTGCCGGTCGCCTCGACCGACATCAATTGCCCGCCGGTGGAGATTGCCGAGGGGGGCGAATCGGTCAGGGTCGGCGGGGCCGACAACGCATCGGTGCGTTATCAGTTCAACATCGGCGACACGGCGCGCGAATGCGATCCGGCCGGGCCGGGCCAGGCGGCGCTGAAGATCGGCGTGTCGGGCGAGGTGCTGATCGGCCCCGCCGGGTCAGCCGGCACGTACAGCGTCCCGCTGCGGATCACGGTGACGAACCTCGCCAGCAACAAGCCGGTCTTTTCCCAGACCTATCGAGTCGAGGCGACGACCGACGGCATCAGCGCCGGCCAGTTCCGGGTCATCACCGACCCGATCCCAGTGCCGCTGCCGACGCTCCAGCTCGCCGACGTCTATTCGATCTCCGTCGGCTTCGAGGGGAGCGGCGGCGCTCCGCCGAAGAAGCGCCAGCGCCACAAGACCGCCGGCTAGCGCCCGCGTTGACAAATCTCGCCTCGTCGGGCTAGCTCGCCTCAATCGTCAGCCAAAGACACTTCGCGGAAGAGACCGGCGGCTCGGCTGCCGGCGCCGAAGGCGCAACCGCCCCGGAAACGCTCAGGCCCCAAGGACCGCGAGGGTGGTGACGCTCTGGAAAGCGGCGCGCGTCGGTTGAGACATGCGTCCACCGACGGGGGTAACCGCCGACGAAGGCGGGAAATCTCTCAGGTCACCGGACAGAGGGGGTGTCCGCGAATTCCCGGCCGCGTGCGGCAGGGGCGTTTCAGCGGACGCTTGCTGGAGGACCGGTGGCCCTATGGATGAAGCCGCGATTCTGCAAACGCCACTCCATGCGCTGCACGTCGAGCTCGGCGCGCGCATGGGGCCGTTCGCCGGCTACGACATGCCGATCCAGTATCCGGCCGGGATCCTCAGCGAGCATCTGCACACGCGGCGGCGCGCCGGACTGTTCGACGTCTCTCACATGGGTCAGGCGCTTCTCCAAGGCCCGGACCATGCGCGTGTCGCGTGCTTTCTCGAGACGCTGTGCCCCGCGGACCTGATCGGCCTGGCGCCCGGCCGTCAGCGCTACACCCAGCTCCTCAACGAGAACGGCGGCATCGTCGACGATCTGATGGTCACGCGCCCGCCCCACGCCGACGGCGCGCTTCGCCTGATCGTCAACGCCTCGCGCAAGGGGGTCGACTTCGCCCTGATCCGCGACCGGCTGCCTCAGGGCTTTCGTCTGACCCCGCTCGACGAAGCGGCGCTGATCGCTCTGCAAGGTCCGCTCGCCGCTGCGACCCTGGCGCGGCTGGCTCCCGGCGAGGGCCTCGAAACGATGGCCTTCATGAACGCGCGTCCGGCGCGGGCGGGCGGAATCGAAACCTTCCTTTCGCGATCCGGCTATACGGGCGAGGACGGCTACGAAATCTCCCTCCCAGCGGCCCAGGCGGAGCAGTTTGCGCGTCTCCTCCTGGCGCACCCGGACGTCGCGCCGGTCGGACTCGGCGCGCGCGATTCGCTGCGGCTCGAGGCCGGCCTCTGCCTTTATGGCCACGAACTCGACGAGACGGTCGACCCGATCGAGGCGTCGCTTGTCTGGTCGATCCAGAAGCGCCGCCGCATCGAAGGCGGCTTCCCCGGCGCGAAGCGCATTCAGCGCGCGCTGACCTCCGGGCCGACTCGCCGGCGCGTCGGCCTCAAGCCGGACGGGCGAGCCCTGGCGCGCGAGGGAACCGAGATTGTGGCGACGGACGGCGCGCCGATCGGCGTCGTCACCTCCGGAGGCTTCGGTCCCAGCATCGGCGCGCCGATTGCGATGGGCTTCGTGCAAACCGCCTATGAAGAGGTCGGAACGCCGGTCGGCCTCGTCGTCAGAGGCAGGACGCTCGGCGCCCGGGTCGTCGCGCTGCCGTTTCATCCCCACGCCTACTATCGCGGCTGAAGCGAAAGGAACCTTTCATGTCGCAAGTCCGCTACACCAAGGATCACGAGTACGTCCGGGTCGAAGGCGCGGAAGGCGTCGTCGGCATCAGCGAGCACGCGCAGGAGCAGCTCGGCGACGTCGTCTTCGTCGAAGTTCCGCAGGTCGGAAAGATGCTGAAGGCCGGCGATGCGGCGGCTGTCGTCGAAAGCGTCAAGGCGGCGAGCGACGTCTTCGCCCCGGCCTCCGGCGAGGTCGTCGCCGCCAATGCCGAGGTGGAGAAGACGCCGGGCCTGATCAACGAGGATGCTCTCGGCCGCGGCTGGCTCTTTCGCGTCAGGCTCGCCGATCCGTCTGAACTCGATCGGCTCATGGACGAGGCCGGCTACGGCGATTATCTCAAGACCCTTGGCTGAGGCTCATGCGCTACCTGCCGCTGGACGCGAGCGAACGCGAAGCGATGCTGACGCGGATCGGCGTTCCCGACGTCGAGACGCTGTTCGCCGATATCCCCGTGGAGAAGCGGATCGAAGGTCTCCTCGACATGCCGCCCGCCATGAGCGAGATGGCGGTCGAGCGCGTGATGGCCGCGATGGCCGCGCGTAATCTCGCCGCCGGCGCCGTCCCCTTTTTTCTCGGGGCCGGCGCCTATAAGCGCCACATCCCAGCGACCGTCGATCACCTCATCCAGCGCTCGGAATTCCTGACGAGCTACACGCCCTATCAGCCGGAGATCGCGCAAGGCACGCTGCAGGTCCTGTTCGAGTTCCAGACCCAGGTCGCGGCGCTGACCGGCATGGAGGTCGCCAACGCCTCGATGTACGACGGGTCGACCGCCTGCGGCGAGGCGATGCTGATGGCGCACCGCCTGACGAAGCGGACGAGGGCGGTCATCTCGGGCGGCCTCCATCCGCAATATGCGGACGTCGCGGCGACGCTCGCGCGTATGGCGGGCGACACGATCGTGCGGCTCAAGCCGGACGTCCGCGCAAGCGAGGACATCGCCGCGGCGATCGACGAGGAAACGAGCTGTGTCATCGTCCAGAGCCCGGATTTCTTCGGCAACCCGCGCGATCTCAAGCCGATCGCGGCCGCCGCGCACGCCAAAGGGGCGCTTCTGATCGCGGTTTTCACCGACCCGGTCGCGCTCGCGGCTGTTCGTTCGCCAGGCGAGATGGACGCCGACATCGCCGTCGGCGAGGGCCAGGGTCTCGGCAACGCGCTGACTTTCGGCGGCCCCTACGTCGGCCTGTTCGCCACGCGGATGAAGAACGTTCGCCAGATGCCCGGCCGTCTCGCCGGCGAAACCGTCGACGCTTCGGGTCGGCGCAGCTTTGTATTGACGCTTTCGACGCGCGAGCAGCACATCCGCCGCGAGAAGGCCACCAGCAACATCTGCACCAACTCCGGGCTTTGCGCCCTGGCTTTCTCGATCCATTTGACGCTGCTCGGCGAGACGGGGCTCACGCGCCTGGCGAACGTCAACCACGCCAACGCCGTGCAGCTCGCTGACCGGATTTCCGCGGTTCCCGGCGTCGAGATCCTGAACCAGCATTTCTTCAACGAGTTCACCATGCGCACGTCCCGCCCGGCCGCGGACCTGATCGAGACCCTGGCGCGGCAGGACGTGATCGGCGGGCTGCCGGTCTCGCGGCTTCTGCCGGGCGCCGGGCTCGACGACTGCGTCATCGTCGCCAGCACCGAAGTCAACGCCGACGAGGACCGCGCGGCCTATGCGCGAGCCCTGGCCGAGTGCCTCCGGTGACCGTACAGGAGCCAGGCGATCTCATGAACCGACAAGGCCGACCGACCCGCCCGGAGGACGCCATCGCGATCGACGGCGGAACCTTCACCGGAAATCGGGCGCTCGACATCGAGGAGGCGCTGATCTTCGAAACCGGACGCGCCGACGCGACCGGGGTCGATTTCGAGACGCCGCCGCCCTTCCAATCGAGGCTGGGTCCGCATGCGCGGCAAAGCGCGCTCGGCCTGCCGGGACTGACCGAGCCGGAGGCGGTCCGCCATTACGTCCGCCTGTCGCGCAATAATTACTCGATCGACGCCGGTATCTACCCGCTCGGCTCGTGCACGATGAAGCACAACCCGCGGCTGAACGAGAAGATGGCGCGACTTCCGGGCTTCGCCGACGTCCATCCGCTCCAGCCGGTTTCGACTGCCCAAGGCGCGCTGACGGTCATCGAGGCGCTGGCGCGCGCTCTCATGACGATGACCGGCATGAGCGCCATCGCCATGTCGCCGAAAGCCGGCGCGCATGGCGAATTGTGCGGCATGATGGCGATCAAGGCGGCGATCGAGGCCGGCGGCGAGGCCGCGACGCGGCGGTTCGTGCTGGTGCCCGATTCCGCCCACGGCACAAACCCGGCGACGGCCGCGCTGATCGGCTTTTCTGTGCGCCCGGTGCCGGCGAGCGCGGACGGAAACGTCAGCGCCGATGCGGTCAGAGGCTTGCTCGGCTCCGACGTCGCTGCAATCATGCTGACGAACCCCAACACCTGCGGGCTGTTCGAGCGCGAGATCGTCGGCATCGCCGAGGCGGTGCGCGCCGCCGGCGCCTATTTCTATTGCGACGGCGCGAACTTCAACGCCATCGTCGGCAAGACCAGGCCGGGCGATCTCGGCGTCGATGCGATGCACATCAACCTCCACAAGACCTTTTCCACCCCGCACGGCGGCGGCGGCCCCGGCGCCGGGCCGGTCGCGCTCTCCGATCGCCTCGCGCCATACGCCCCGGTTCCGTTCGTCCGGCGCGAGGGCGATGCGCTGCGTCTCGTCGAGCATGCCGAAGGCTCCGCGTCGTTTGGCCGCATGTGCGCCTTTCAGGGGCAGATGGGGATGTTCGTGCGCGCGCTCAGCTTCATTTTATCCCATGGGGCGGACGGATTGCGGCAGGCCTCGGAGGACGCCGTTCTGTCCGCCAACTACCTGCGCGCGACGCTGAACGACGTGATGAGCGCGCCGTTCGGCGAGCGTGCCTGCATGCACGAAGCGCTTTTCGACGACCGGTGGCTCAAGGATACCGGCCTGACGACGCTCGATTTCGCCAAGGCGATGATCGATGAAGGGTATCACCCGATGACCGTCTATTTCCCGCTGATTGTGCACGGCGCCATGCTGATCGAGCCGACCGAATCGGAGTTGAAGGCGAGCCTCGACCTCTTCATCATGACCTTGCGCGATCTTGCGTTCGCGGTGAAGGCCGGCGACCGGCAGCGTTTCCTGTCCGCTCCGGTCCATGCGCCCCGGCGCAGGCTCGACGAGACGCGCGCAGCTCGGGAACCGGTCCTACGCTGGACAAGGCCGCTTCCAGCGTAAATCGCTGGCTCGACGGGGCGATAGATCGTCTTTGTTCTGAAGCCGAAATGGACTTAGATGCCGGATGAGAGATTCCCGCCTGCCGTAGGTCGAAGGTGCGCGCGACAATGACGAAGACCATATTCCGCCTCGCGGTCGCAGCGCTTCTGGCGGCCCTTGTCGCAATCCCCTTCTCGAGCGCCAGGGCGGACGAAAGTGCGCCCTCCCCGCCGGCGGGCCAGGCCGTGCCGACCCAGACGCCGCCGGCGCCGGGCTCTGCGCCCGCGGCCCCGGGGCAAGGCGGGGCCGAGACGCAGCCGTCTCCCAGCGCTCCCCAACCTTCCACGCCCGCCGAAACGGCGAAACCGCCCGGCCAGGATTCCACCGGCGAGACGGTCGATCTGGTGGCCAAGCCCTTCGCCTACATCGAAGGCAAAGCCGACCGCGACAGCATCTTCAGCGCCATTCTCGGTTCGCTCGGGCTGGTCAAGAGCGACATGGAAAAGGCCGGCCTCAAGGCGGCAGGGCCGCCGCTCGCCATATTCGTTGGCTCCGACGACAGCGGCTTCCGCTATCACGCCGGATATCCGCTGGCGTCGGCGCCCGAGGGCAAGACGAGCCTCTCGGACGCGGTGAAAATCGGCGAGACGCCTACCGGCAAGGCGATGCGGTTCCAACATCTCGGCGCCTATGCCGACATCGACGCCACCTACGACGCGATCACCGCCTACCTTGACGAAAAGGGCATCGACGCCCAGGATACCTTCATCGAGGAATATCCAACCGACGTGAAGGACGTCGACGATCCGAGGCTCGAAGTCGACATCTTTGTCCTGCTGAAATGAGGGTCTGGTCGCGATTGATCGGCGTCAATTCGCGACCCCTAAGGTCCGCCGATAAGGACGGATGAGCGGGGGCGGACGGAGCGGTCATGTCGGGCGAAAGCGACGTCGTTAGCCGGATTCTGGAGCGCCGGAGCGCTGACCCTGCCCAGCTGCTGCAGATCCTGCGCGAGATTCAGGAAGAAACAGACTGGATCTCGCCAGAGGTCGCGCGCGCCGCGGCGGCCGGTCTTGGCGTTCCGGCGACGCAGGTCGACAGCGTCGTTCAGTTCTATTCGTTCCTGTACGACGAGCCGCGCGGCCGTTACCGCATCCTCTTTTCGGACAACATCACCGACCGCATGCTCGGCAGTCTGGCGCTGTTCGAGCACATGCTGAAGCGCTTGAAGCTCAGGCGAGGCCAGGTCTCGGCAGATGGGCTTGTGAGCGTCGATCTGACCTCCTGCACCGGGATGTGCGACCAGGGCCCGGCGCTGCTCGTCAACAATCGAGCCATCACCCGCCTGACTGCGCGCCGGGTCGACGAGATTTGCGATCTGGTGCGCGGCGGCGTGCCGCTCACCGAGTGGCCGGCGGACTACTTTCGCGTCGAGGACAACATCCGTCGCGGCGCGGCCCTGCTCGGCTCGCGCTACGAGCCGGGGTCAAGCCTACGGGCCGCGATCGCCTTCGGGCGCCAGGGCATGCTCGACGAAATGAAGCGCTCGAACCTGCGCGGCCGGGGCGGCGCTGGGTTCACCACCTCGGTCAAATGGGAGGGCTGCCGCAACGCGCCGGGAGCGGACCGTTATATCGTCTGCAACGCCGACGAAGGAGAACCCGGCACCTTCAAGGATCGCGTGCTGCTCACGTCGTTCGCAGACCGGGTGTTCGAGGGCATGGCCATCGCCGGCTTCGTCGTCGGGGCGGCGCGCGGGCTCCTTTATCTGCGCGGCGAATATCGCTACTTGCTGGAGCCGCTCGAGGCGAAGCTCCAGGCGATGCGGCGCGACCGCCGGCTCGGCGCCAGCATCTGCGGCGCGCAAGGTTTCGATTTCGACATCGAGATCCATCTCGGCGCCGGCGCCTATATTTGTGGCGAGGAATTGGCGCTGATCGAATTGCTCGAAGGCAAGCCGGGAAAGCCTCGGATCCGCCCGCCCTTCCCGGTGACGGTCGGCTATCGTGGCAAGCCGACTGTGGTCAATAATGTCGAGACGCTCGCCCAGGCGACCGAAGTCGCGCTGCAGGGCGGCCGGGCGTTCGCCGGGCGGGGCACGAGGCATTCTACGTCCACGAAGATCCTGTCGGTGTCAGGCGATTGCGCGCGGCCGGGAATTTACGAATATTCCTTCGGCGTGCGCATCGAGCAGGTGCTCCAGGATTGCGGCGCAGCCGACGTCGCCGCGGTCCAGGTCAGTGGTCCATCCGGCGTCTGCCTGACGCCGGATGAGTTCCGCCGTCACGTCGCCTTCGAGGACGTGCCGACCGCGGGCGCCCTGATGATTTTCGGCAAGGAGCGGGATCTCTTCGAGGTCGCGCGCAACTTCGCGCATTTCTTCGCTCATGAGAGCTGCGGCTTCTGCACGCCGTGCCGCGTCGGCACTTCGTTGATGCGCGACGCGCTCGACAAGATCGCAGTGGGGCACGGTTCGCGCTACGAGATCAACGAGTTGATGCGGCTCGCCGAATTGTTGCGCAAGACCAGCCATTGCGGGCTCGGCCAGACAGCGGGCAATCCGGTGCGTGACACCTGGCTGAAATTCCGGCCCGCCTACGAACGGCGTTTGATCCGCGGCGATTTCGACCCCGCGGTCGATCTCGATGCCGCGCTCGCCCGAGCGCGAGAGATCGCCGGGCGCGACGACGCCGCCGCGCATGTCGGAGCCGACGCATGAACGCTGCCGAAGCGACCATCGCCATCGACGAGGTCCCGGTTCCCTTCGAGCCGGGAGCGACCATTCTCGAGGCGGCCCTGAAGGCGGGCGTCTACATTCCCCACCTCTGCGCCCATCCCGAATTTGCGCCGCACGGCAGCTGCAAATTGTGCAATGTGATCGTCAACGGGCGCAATGCGTCGGCTTGCACGATGAAGGCGGCTGCAGGCCAGGAGGTCGAGGTCGACACCCCCGACCTGCACGCCTACCGGCGGACGCTGGTGCAGATGCTGTTTGTCGAAGGCAACCACTTCTGCCCCGGCTGCGAGAAGACCGGCAATTGCCAGTTGCAGGCGCTCGCCTACGATAGCGAGATGATGACGCCACACTTTGTCGAATTCTTCCCGAACCGCCCCGTCGACGCCTCGCACCCGGACGTGCTGATCGACTTCAATCGCTGCATTCAGTGCGAGCTTTGCGTCCGGGCGAGCCGCGACATCGACCGCAAGTCGGTCTTCGCTCTGGCGGGCCGCGGCATGGGCTCGCACATCGTCATCAATTCGCCGACCGGCCGGCTCGGCGACAGCAATTTTTCCGCCACCGACAAAGCCGCGCATGTCTGCCCGGTCGGCGCCATCCTGATCAAGCGCGTCGGCTACGCGACGCCGATCGGCGAACGCCGCTATGATCTCGAGCCGATCAGCGCCGAGGCCACGCGCTGCGTCGTGGAGGGCGACAGATGACCGCAGCCGCCGAATCGACGGTCCTGCCAAAGGTGCGGATCGCCACCACCTCGCTTGCCGGGTGCTTCGGCTGCCACATGTCGTTTCTCGACATCGACGAACGGATCCTCGATCTGATGAAGATCGCCGAATTCGACCGCTCGCCGCTCACTGACATCAAGCACTGCGGTCCGTGCGACATCGCGCTGATCGAAGGGGGCGTCTGCAACGCCGAAAACGCCCATGTGCTGCGCGAACTGCGCGCCAACGCCAAGATCCTGGTCGCCATCGGCGCCTGCGCCATCAACGGCGGCCTGCCCGCCATGCGCAACCGGCTCGATGTCGGCGGCATTCTGAACGAGGTCTATCGGGCGCCCGACGGTGCGGGTTCGCATGTCCCCAATGATCCGGAGCTGCCGCTTCTGTTCGACAAGGTCTACCCGGTCAACGAGGTCGTCCGCGTCGACTATTTCATTCCTGGCTGCCCGCCCTCCGGCGACGCGATCTGGAAATATCTCAACGATCTGATTCTCGGACGCATGCCGCGTCTCGATCACGATCTGCTGCATTACGACTGAGGGCGCCGCCATGCTCAACCTCGAAACCGCGCAATCGCCGCACAAGCTGCGCCGCGTCGCCATCGAACCGGTCACCCGCGTCGAGGGCCACGGCAAAGTGACGATCCTCCTCGACGAGGAGCACCGGGTTCATCAGGTCCGGCTCCATATCGTCGAGTTCCGGGGCTTCGAGATCTTCATCAAGGGCCGGCCGTACTGGGAGGTCCCGGTCGCCGTGCAGCGGCTGTGCGGCATCTGTCCGGTCAGCCACCTCCTGGCGGCGACCAAGGCGATGGACCTGATCGCCGGCTTCGGGCCCCTGACGCCGACCGCCGAGAAACTGCGGCGCCTGCTGCACTACGGGCAACTGGTGCAGTCTCACGCGCTGCATTTCTTCCATTTGTCTTCGCCCGATCTCCTGCTCGGCTTCGAGAGCGAGGTCGCCAAGCGCAACATCATCGGCGTCGCCGCGGCTTTCCCGGAACTCGCCAAGCAAGGCGTGTTCACGCGCAAGTTCGGCCAGGAAGTCATCGCCCACATCGCGGGAAAGCGCATTCACGGGACCGGCGTCATTCCCGGCGGCATGAATAAGCCGCTCAGCGTCGTCGACCGCGATTCGATGCGCGCGGGGATCGATCAGATCGTCGACTGGTCGAAGGCGGCGGTCGGGCTCGTCATTCAGCTGCACGAGACGAACCCCGATTTCTACAAGAATTTCGGCGAGTCGCGCGCCAACATGATGGGCCTCGTCGACGAGCGCGGCGCGCTCGACTTCTACCACGGGGCCTTGCGCGCCCGCGACGCCGACGGCGGCCCGATCTTCGATCAGGTCGATTACGCCACCTACAAGACCGTGCTCCAGGAGGATGTGAAGAACTGGAGCTACATGAAGTTCCCACACATCAAGACGCTCGGCCCGGACAAGGGCTGGTATCGGGTCGGTCCGTTGGCGCGCGTGCAGGTCTGCGACATGATGCCGACGCCGCTCGCCGAAGCCGAGCGGCGGAGGTTCCTCGATCTCGGCGGCGGCAGGCCGCTGCACGGCGCGCTGATGTACCACTGGGCCCGGATGATCGAGATGCTGCACGCGGCCGAACTGGCGCGCGAGCTCCTCGACGATCCGGACATCGTCGGCATGGACCTCATGGCCGACAAGGGGCCGCGCCGCGCCGAGGCGGTCGGCGTGATCGAGGCGCCGCGCGGCACGCTCTTCCATCACTACCGCGCCGACGAGAACGACCTCGTCACCTATTGCAACCTCATCGTCTCGACCACCAACAACAATCAGGCGATGAACGAGGCGATCCGCGCCGTCGCTTCGCGCTATCTGTCGGGCCGCGAACTGACCGAGGGGCTTCTGAACCACATCGAGGTCGCCATCCGCGCCTACGATCCTTGCCTTTCCTGCGCCACCCACGCGCTCGGCCAGATGCCGCTCGAGGTCGATCTCGTCGACGCCGGCGGCGCGCTCGTCTCACGCGCCCGCAAAGGTTGAGACGGGATCCAGCGTTGCGCCTCGTGGTCTTCGGTTGGGGCAACGACGCCCGCGGCGACGACGGGCTCGGGCCGCTGCTCCTTGCCCGGGTGGCCGCCGCCGGCTGGCCAGACGTGACCACGATCGAAGACTTCCAGTTGCAGATCGAGCATGCGCTCGATCTCGATGGCGCCGAGGCGGCGGTCTTCCTCGACGCGGGCAGTGACACGCCGGCGCCCTTCGCCTTCGCCGAGATTGCGCCGAAGCGCGACATGACCCACTCGACCCACGCGCTCGCGCCGGAAGCCGTGCTCGACGTCTACGCCCGCACGATCGGCCATCCGCCGCCGCCTTCGTTCATGCTCTGCATGCGCGGCGAACGCTTCGAACTCGGCGAGGGCCTGTCAGTCGAAGCGCGCCAGCGCCTGGAGGCGGCCTGGGATTTTTTGCAGGGGCTGATGCGGGAGCGCGCGGTTGAGGCCTGGCGGCGAGCGGCGCACACTCACGCACGAGGAAAGCATTGGGGGTTGAGTAAAGTGTCCCGGTAACTGGTAATTCGCTTTTAGCGCCCATGTTCAAAACCGCACCTGCTCAGTCACGTTATGGAAGCCTCTATGTTCACCGACTATTACGAAATCCTGGAAATCAGCCCGAACGCCGACTCGGAAACGATAGACCGGATATTTCGCTATCTTGCTTTGCGCTACCATCCCGACAATCAGGACACCGGCGATCTGAACCGCTTCAGCGAAATCCTCGATGCCCATACTACGCTCAAAGATCCGGTCAAACGTGCGCAGTACGATATTCAGCATAAAGACCATTCGCGCTTCGACTGGAAATTGGCCGGGGAAGCCAGCGAAAGTAAAGGCATCGAACGGGATATCGACATTCAGGACAAGCTGCTGTCGATTCTTTATGTCAAACGCCGACAGAACATCAACGATCCCGGCATGACCGATTTCGAACTTGAACGCTTGCTAGGCTGTCCGCCTGAGCATCTGGAGTTTCATCTCTGGTATATGAAAGAAAAAGGCTGGATAGGAAGACGCGAAGACGGCACGCTTGCGATCACCGTAGAAGGCGTCGATCGCGCCAAATCCGAAAATCATCGTGAGACCGCCAAATTACTGACGCAACAGAAGTAAATCCCCTCGGGGGCGCGCCGGCGCGCCATCCCGCCCCTACTGCGCGGCCTCCGCCATGGCGGTCAGGGCGGCGGCGCCGGTCTCGAACTGCAGGCGGGCCAGGCGGGCATAGAGGCCGTTGGCCGCGAGCAGCGAGGCGTGGGTTCCTTCCTCGACGATGCAGCCGGCCTCGATGACGAGGATGCGGTGCGCATTGACGATGGTCGCCAGCCGGTGGGCGATGACCAGAGTCGCGCGGCCCTGCATCAGCGTCTCCAGCGCGCCCTGCACCAGCGTCTCGCTTTCGGCGTCGAGGGCCGAGGTCGCCTCGTCGAGAAGGAGGACCGGCGCGTCCTTGAGCAGCGCCCGGGCGATGGCGAGGCGCTGGCGCTCGCCGCCGGACAGCGTCACGCCGCGCTCGCCGATGAGCGTGTCGTAGCCCCGCGGCAGAGCCGAAATGAAGCCGTCCGCCGCCGCCTGCCTGGCGGCCTCGACAATCGCCTTGCGGCTGGCGTTCGGCCTGCCGTAGCCGATGTTGTCGGCGACGCTCGCGCCGAAGATGAAGGCATCCTGCGGCACGAACGCGATCTCGGCGCGAAGCGCCTTGGGGTCGAGTTTGGCGATGTCGACGCCGTCGAGCGTCACCGTCCCGCGCGCGGGATCGTAGAAGCGTAGCGCCAGCTGGAAGAGCGTCGACTTGCCTGATCCGGACGGGCCGACGATAGCGACGACTTCACCCGGCGCGACGCGGAAGCTGACGTCGCGAAGGGCGAGGTCCTCCGTTCGGCCCGGATAGGCGAAGTCGACCGAACGGAAGGCGAGTTCGCCGCGGACCGGATTCGCCAGCGCGAGCGGCGCTGTCGGCGCGGCTATCAGTGGCCTGACCGCCATCAGTTCGCCGATGCGGGCAGCCGCGCCGGCCGCCTGGGACGTCTCGTTCCAGACCTCAGACAATTGTCCGAGCGCGCTCGCGCCGAGCACGGCATAGAGCACGAACTGCAGTAAGGTTCCGCCCGACATGTGGTGAGCGACGACCTCCTGCGCGCCGAGCCACAGGACGACCACGACGCTGCCAAAGGCGAGAAAAAGCGCGGCAATGGTGACGATCCCACGCGCCTGCGCCATCCCGCGCGCCGCGTCATAGGCGTGGTAGGCCGCGTTGCGGTAGCGGTCGGCGGTGAACGCTTCGGCGACGAAGGACTGCATGACGCGCACCGCCGACAGGCTCTCGGCCGCGAAAGCGGTCGCTTCGGCCAGCGTGTCCTGGGCCCGCCTCGACCGCTCGCGAACCGCGCGACCCGCAGCGAAAAGCGGCAGCACGATGATCGGAATCGCCGCGAGCACATAAGCCGAGAGTTTCGGACTGGTCACCACCATCATCGCGACCGCGCCGACGAACATGAAGAGGTTGCGCAGCGCGATCGAGGCGGTCGAGCCGAATGTCGCCTTGAGCTGGGTCGTATCCGCCGACAGGCGGGAGATGATCTCCCCGGTCTTTTCGTTGTCGAAGAACGCCGGGTCGAGCCGGGTGAGCTGGGCGAAGAGTTGGGCGCGGAGGTCCGCCACGACCCCTTCGCCGAGCGTCGTCACGAGATAGTAGCGGGCGCCGGAGGCGAGCGCGAGTACGGCGACGACCCCGATCATCGCCAGGAAATAGCTCCGGATCAGGCCGGCGTTGGAATTCGAGAAGCCGAAGTCGACCATCCGGCGCACCGCCAGAGGAACGACCAGCGTCGCCGCCGAAGCGACCATGAGCGCAACGAGCGCCGCCGCCATGCGCCCGCGGTGGGCGAGGGCGTACGGCAGCACCGCTTTGAGGGCGCCGAACGGGACACGGCGCGGCCTTGCGCGGGCGTCGGGGGAGGACGACATGGTCACAGCGAAGCTCCGGGCTTTGGGAGGCTTTAGGTCCCAGTTTTCCGCCAAAATCAAGGCGACCGCATGCGGCCTATTGCATCGGTCGCCCGGAGCGGCATATACGACCGCCGGAGAAAGAGCCGCCGGACCGCCGGTCGGCTCTTCGTTTATAGCGCCCGAGACACCACGATGAAGCCCGACATCCACCCGAACTATCACATGATCAAGGTCGTCATGACGAACGGCGTCGAATTCATGACCCGTTCAACCTATGGCGAGGAGGGCGCGACGCTGCACCTCGACATCGACCCCAACACGCACCCGGCCTGGACGGGCGGCTCGCAGCAGCTCGTCGACCGCGGCGGCCGTCTGTCGCGCTTCAACAGCCGCTTTGGCGCCATCGGCGTCGGCAGCAAGAAGTAAGGCGCGCGCCCGCTCGTCCGAAGGGACGGGACCCCTCTCCCGCCTGCGGGAGAGGGGTCGCGCGTAGCGCGACGGGTGAGGGTGAGGGCCTCCCGCCGCTAAATCCTCCGCACGCTTGTCGCCTCGCCGCCGCCGCCCGCAACGATCCGGGCTCCCGCCTCGGCGAGCGGCTCGCTCACGACCTTCATGTGCCAGCCGTTGGCGTGCAGCAGCGTCTCCGGATCGCGCATGACCCCGACATGGCCCTTCCAGAACACGAGGTCGCCGCGCCGGAGCGTCGGGCCATCGAGAGCAACGGGCTCACCCAGCGCGCCCTCCAGCATGTCGCTATCGCGCGGGGCAGCGATTCCGGCTGCGGTCAGCGCCGTCTGCATCAGGCCGGAGCAGTCGATCCCCTCTGATGTCCGCCCGCCCCAGAGATAGGGCGTCTCGAGAAAGCGTTCGGCGACCGCGACAAAGTCCGGCTCGCACGAGCGCGCCTCGGCGAGGTGACGCGCCCAGACATGCAGGCCTTCCTGCGTCACCGCAAAATCCCCCTGCTGCCGCACGATCGTCAGCCGGGCGCCAAGCGACATCGCCATCCGGGGCGGCAGCTTGATGCTCGAAGAAGGATAGGCATGGGTCCGCAGCGCCGCGACCCGATGCGTAGGCTGGGCCGGCGCTCCGAGCGCCGCGAACGGCAGAAAGCCGACATACTTGTCGCGCTCGAGCTGCGCCCAGGCCCAGCCCTCGGCCTCGTCGTAGACCATGACGGGCTCGCCGAAGAGCGCCTCGGTCTCGAGCGGCGAGTCGGGTTCAGGCGACCGCCGCAGCGGCGCGCTCGCTTCGACGATCTGCATCGCTCGTCCCTCCGCATAGCGAGGGGCACTGACGACGGCGCTGAGATGCGCCGCAGCCAAGTCAGGACGGGCCGGCGTCAAACGCCGATCGAACGGTGAGGCGAGCATGAGCTTGGCTAGCAGGATTTGCGCGTCCCGTCGCGGGTTCCCGTCCAGGCGGCCCAGCCAGCCGGCTCGAACATTCCCATCGGCGCAAGCAACCGATACAATGCCCCCATGACCGCCCTGCCGCACGACCGACAAGACAATTTCCGCGCGCCCCTCGATCCTTACGGCGCCGTGACGCATGAGGTCTTCAATCAGCCGGTCGAGCTCGTCGACTACAACCTCTTCGACTCGGATGCGGCGCTGAAAGAGGCGGCTAAGCGCGAAGGCGCGGCCCTGGCCGCAGACAGTCTCGAAGCGTTCGGCGCCAGGGCGGGCTCGGCGGAATATCTGGAGCTCGGCGCGCTCGCCAACAAGAATCCGCCCGAACTCGACACCCACGACCGTTACGGGCGTCGCATCGATCTGGTGCGCTTTCACCCGAGCTACCATGCGCTGATGAAGGTCGCCATCGAAGAGGGGCTGCATTCGTCGCCCTGGACCGGCCCCGGCGACGGCGCGCATGTCGCCCGTGCGGCGCGTTCCTATATGCAGACGCAAGTCGAGGCCGGGCACGGCTGCCCGATCACCATGACCTTCGCCTCGGTGCCCGCCTTGAAGACCGAGCCCGATCTCGCGGCGGAATGGCTGCCGAAGATCGAGGCGCGCGTCTACGACCCGCGCAACCTGCCTGTCGACCAGAAAGAGGGCGTGACGATCGGCATGGCGATGACGGAGAAGCAGGGCGGTTCGGACGTCCGCGCCAACACCACCCGCGCCATCCCGGCCGGCGCGGAAGGATCGGGCAAGCCCTATGAGCTCGTCGGCCACAAGTTCTTCGTCTCGGCGCCGATGTGCGACGCATTTCTCGCGCTCGCCGAGGCGCCCGGCGGCCTCTCCTGCTTTCTCGTGCCGCGCTGGCGCCCCGACGGGACGAAGAACCCGCTGCAGATCGTCCGCCTGAAGCGCAAGATGGGCAACGTCTCCAACGCCTCAAGCGAGACGGAATTGCGCGGCGCGCTCGGCTGGATGGTCGGACCCGAAGGCCGCGGCGTCGCCACCATCATCGAGATGGTCGCCATGACCCGCTTCGACTGCATGATCGGCTCGTCGGCCGGCATGCGCATGGCGACCAGTCAGGCGATCGACCACTGCCGCCAGCGCAAGGCCTTCGGGGCGTATCTCATCGACCAGCCGATCATGACCGCGGTGCTCGCCGACCTCGCGATCGAAGCCGAGGCGGCGCTCGCGCTGACGATGCGGATCGCCCGCGCGCTCGACCATCGCGACGAGGCGCACGAGGACGCGCTCGTGCGGCTCGGCACGGCGATCGGCAAGTACTGGATCTGCAAGCGGGCGCCCGGCCACGCCTATGAAGCGCTGGAATGCATCGGCGGCTCGGGGGTGATGGAGGATTCGCCGATGCCGCGCCTCTACCGCGAGGCGCCGGTCAATGCGATCTGGGAAGGCAGCGGCAACGTCCAGTGCCTCGACATCGCCCGGGCGGTGAGCCGCTCGCCGCAGACGCTGGAGGCCTTTTTCGCCGAGCTCGGGGCGGCGAAAAGCGAAAGCCGGGCGCTGGACACGCATGTCGCGGCGCTGAAGGACGACATGCGTGACCTCTCCGATTTCGAGAGCCGCGCGCGCGATCTCTGCGACCGGCTCGCCGTCGGCCTTCAGGCCGCGGCGCTGATCCGCGCTGGGTCGCCAGTCGCCGAGGCGTTCTGCCGCTCGCGTCTCGAGGCCCGCGGCGCGCACAATTACGGCGCGCTGACTGGGGTGGATTGCCAGGCGATCGTCAAGCGCGCCCAGCCACGCTGAAATTGCGCTTAAACTTCACCGGCCTCATCCCGAGGCGCTCTTGCGGAGCAAGAGCCTCGAAGGACGCTCCAGGAGGCGCCGAAACGCCCATCGCCAACCCTGCTCAAAAATGGCGGACCTTGGACTCGTCCTTCGAGACGCGCCTGCGGCGCTCCTCCGCGCGCGGCCGGTTGGGTTGCGCAACCCCGCAATACTGCCACCGCCTGCTTCGCCCTCGCCTCGAGGACGCCGAGTTCTCACATCGGCGGGACCAGCCCGTCCTTGCCGACCAGGATGCGCCCGGCGACGATCGAGCCGTCCTCCTGTCGCCGGCCGAAGGCGATGATCGCTGCGCCGGCTTTGAGGTCGGCCCGCGCGCCCGGCTCGAAGCGGACGATCGGCGCCTTGGGATCGACAACGATCGTCTGTTCGCCGCCCTTGTAGCTGACTGAAAGTTTCGCGCCGTCCGCCGTGCCGACGCGCGCCGTGATCGCGCCGTTGGTCATCGTGCTGCCGGGGGCCAGATCGAAGGGCCGGTGCCCTTCGCCCAGGCCTCGTTGGGCTTCGGGGAAGATGTGCACTTCCATCGCTTTCAGCTCCCCGCCCTTGCCGGGCAGCGCCGCCACGCCGATGAAGTCGCCCGGCTTCACATCAGCAAGAGTGGCGGGAACGACGAGCGCGACGTTTGTCTTGCCGGACAGGCGCACCGTCCGCTCCTCGGCCGCCCGCGTGCGGACGGCAAGGCTCGCGCCATCGGCCGACACGCTCTCGATCGTCGCGCGGACGATGGCGGCCGGCGCATTCTGCCCGACCGCGCTCCCAGCGGTCAGCGATAATAGGGCAAAGGCAAGCAGAGCGAGGCGAAGCGGCGACATCCGAGACCTCCCGGAAAACGTTCAGTTCGCAGCGGAGCGTATGCAAAGCGCTCTGGGCGGGCAACCGCCTTCACCTCGCCTATCGCCCGTTCTGGGTCTCGGCGCGGAACGGATGCGCGGGATAGACGCCGAGGATGCGCAGTTCGCGCGAGAAGAACTCGAGTTCCTCCAGCGCGCGTTTGACAGGCGGATCGTCGGGATGGCCGTCGACGTCGGAGAGGAACTGGGTGGCGGCGAATTCGCCGCCCTCCATATAGCTCTCGAGCTTCGTCATGTTGACGCCGTTGGTCGCGAACCCGCCGAGCGCCTTGTAGAGCGCGGCCGGGCACGTTGCGCACGCGGAAGACGAAGGTCGTCACGACCGGTCCGTTGCGCTGCCGGGCCCAGCGCGGGTCCTTCGACAGCACGACGAAGCGGGTCGTATTGTGCGCTCTCGTCCTCGACGTCGGAAACAAGCGTCTGCAGGCCATAGATCTGTCCGGCGAGCCGGGTCGCAAGCGAAGCGCGGCTCCTGTCGCCCCATTCCGCAACCTCGCGCGCCGAGCCGGCGGTGTCGCTGGCGACGACGGCTTTGAGGCCGTGCCGGCGGATGATGTTGCGGCACTGTCCGAGCGCATGGACGTGGCTGTGGACCGTTCTGAGATCTTCGACCCGCGCCCCCTGGATCGCCAGCAGCTGGAAGTGGATGGGCAGGAAGGTCTCGCCGACGATATGCAATCCGGAAGCCGGCAGGAGCGCGTGAATATCCGCCACCCGCCCGGCGATCGAGTTTTCGATCGGGATCATGCCGAGGTCCGCCGAGCCGTCCTGGAGGGCGGCGAACGCGTCTTCGAACGTCGCGCAGGGCAGCGGCTTCATATCGGGATAATTGTCGACGCAGGCGATATGCGAGTTGGCCCCCGGCTCGCCCTGATAGGCGATGAATTGCGTCTCAGTCATCCGCCGCTCCTTGGCGCCAGCAGGGCCCGCGCCCGCTCCAGTTCCTCGGCGGTGTCGACGCCGAGCGGCGCCAGGTCGACGAGCGCGATGTCGATGCGCATGCCGGCCTCGAGCGCGCGCAACTGCTCCAGTTTCTCGCGCCGCTCGAGCGGCGAGGCAGGCGCCGAGACAAACCGCCGCAACGCGTCGCGCCGGTAAGCGTAGAGGCCGATATGGTGCAAAAGATCGCCCTCGCCCCAGGGCGCTCGGGCGCGGGTGAAGTAGAGGGCTCTCAGCCGGCCGGGGGCGATCTCGGTCCCGATCGCCTTGACGACGTTCGGATCGTCCATTTCCGCGGTCCGCCGGATCGGCGTCGCCAGAGTTGCGATGTCGACCCGCTCGTCGAGGAGCGGCGCGAGGCAGACCCGCAAGGCCGCGCCGCCAATAGTCGGCAGGTCTCCCTGCAGGTTCAATACGACATCATAAGCGCTCAGCGGATCGATCCGGTTGAGCGCCTCATGAATGCGGTCCGAGCCCGACTGATGCTCCCGGCTGGTCAGTACAGCGTGCCCGCCAACCGACTTGACGGCCTCGACGATTTTCGGTTCGTCGGTCGCGACGAAAACGGGGCCGATTTCCGCTTCGGTCGCACGGCGCCAGACATGGACGATCATCGGCTCGCCGCAGATGTCTGCGAGCGGCTTGCCGGGCAGGCGGGTCGAGGCCATGCGCGCGGGAATGAGGACGACCGGTCGAACCATGAGCGCTTAGACGAAAAGCCTTGAGGGGAGAGCCGGCTTATACGTGTTGCCAAGTCCGGCGCAAAGCGGCTAATCAACCCGGGGATTGGAGCGACGGACTATGGCCGATGCCACACACCAGCGGGACGAAAGCAGACCCTCGATGAACGAAGCCGATAGGAACAGAACCGCGCTCGTGGGACTGGGGTCCATCCTGTTCGTCATGCTTTTGGTCGCGTTCAGCAATCTCGTTTTTGCGCCGGAGATTCCCAAGGTTCCCGGCTATGCGCTGCCGAGTTCGTCCGCCCCGCAAACCGCTGCGGCCACGCCCGCCGCACCCAAGGAGGAGCCCCTCCCGGCGCTGCTTGCCAAGGCGGACGAAAAGAAGGGCGCGCAGGACGCCAGAATCTGTGCGACTTGCCACAATTTCAAAGAGGGCGCCGGCGCCAAGATCGGGCCGGATCTCTGGAACGTGGTCGGGCGTCCGGTCGCGTCATTCCCGGGCTTCAGCTATTCCGATTCGCTCAAGAAGATCGGCGGCGACTGGACTTACGACAAGCTCAACGACTGGATCAAGAATCCGAAGGCGATGGCCTCGGACACCAAGATGGCTTTCCCCGGCGAAGCGGAAGCGCAGAAACGGGCCGACATTCTCGCCTATCTGCACACGCTGTCCGACAAGCCTGTCCCCTTCCCGAAAGAGGCGTCGGCAAAATAGTCTGTCCGGAAGGAAAGCGCGCCGGGTGAGCAATCAACCGGCGGAAGGCGTTGCCGCGGGCGTATCTCGACGGGTGCGCGTTTGAGGCTCGATGACTGTCCCGCTGGACATTCGCGCCTCTGGCTGTCGAAATCGCTGTAAACCGGACGCGCCGCTTGCCGCCGCCGCATTTTGGCGCCAAGTCACAAGGCCAACAGGTCTTGTTCGAGGGAGGAATCGCGTGGATCTCGGCGTCACTGACAAAGTCCGTCCGCTCATTAGCGCCGTCCGCGCAATGGTGCGCGACGAGATCATGCCGATCGAGCACGAATACGAAGCCGAGGTCGGGCGCGAGGGCGATCGTTTCAAGCCGACCGCGCGAATGATCGAGATCCGCGAGTCGCTCAAGGCGAAGGCGCGCGCCCAGAGCTTATGGAACTTCTGGCTGACCGGCTCCGACAAAGGCTATGGGCTGACGACGGTCGAATACGCCTATCTCGCCGAGGAAATGGGCTGGTCGCCGCTCGCCTCCGAAGTGTTCAACTGCTCGGCGCCCGACACCGGCAACATGGAGGTGCTCGAGCGTTACGGCACGGCGGAGCAGAAGGCGCGTTGGCTGCCCGATCTGCTCGAAGGGCGTTCGCGCTCGGCTTATCTGATGACCGAGCCGGGCGTCGCCTCGTCCGACGCGACCAATATCGCGATGGACGCGCGGCTCGAAGGCGACGCGTGGGCGCTCAACGGGGAAAAATGGTGGTCGTCCGGCGCCGGCGATCCGCGCTGCTCGCTCTACATTACAATGGCGATGACCGATCCGGACGCGGCGCCGCACGCGCGGCATTCGATGCTGTTGGTGCCGGCGGCAAGCAAGGGCGTCAAGGTCCTGCGCGCGTTGACGGTCTACAACGCCGACGACGCGCCGCACGGCCACATGCACATCCGCTTCGAGGATGTGCGCGTCCCCGGGGACGCAATCGTGCTCGGCCGCGGGCGCGGCTTCGAGGTGGCGCAGGGACGGCTCGGACCGGGGCGCATCCACCATTGCATGCGCGCCATCGGCCAGGCCGAGCGGGCGCTCGAAGCGATGTGCCGGCGCGCCGCGACGCGAACCGCCTTCGGACAGAAGCTCTCCCGACTCGGCGCCAACCCGGACATCATCGCCGAGAGCCGGATGAGCATCGAGATGGCGCGGCTCCTCTGCCTCAAGGCCGCCTGGGCGATGGACACGCAGGGCGTGCGCGCCGCGGCGCCGCTCATCTCGCAGATCAAGGTGATTGCGCCGCGCGTCGCCCTGGAAGTGATCGATCAGGCGGTGCAGATGCACGGCGGCGCCGGCGTCAGCCAGGACTTTCCGCTGGCCCGCATGTGGACCCAGGTCCGCACGCTCCGCCTCGCCGACGGCCCGGACGCCGTGCACCGTCGGGTGATCGCCAAGGCGGAGATGAAGCGCTACTCCAACGAGCCGGCCGCGCGGTGAGCGGCGCGTTTCCCGAGCAAACGAGCGCGCTCGACGCCTGGGCGAGCGCCAACGTCGCGGGCTGGAGCGGCCCGAGTTCGGCGAAGAAATTCTCTTCCGGCCAGTCGAACCCGACCTATCTGATCGACGCCAAGAGCGGCCGCTACGTGCTGCGGCGCAAGCCGCCGGGCAGACTGCTGAAGAGCGCGCACATGATCGAGCGCGAGTTTCGCGTGCTGAAGGCGCTGGAGGGCGCCGGCTTTCCGGCGCCGAGGGCGCTCTCGCTGTGCGAGGACGAGGCGGTGATCGGCACGGCCTTCTATCTGATGGCCTACGTGCAAGGGCGCATCTTTTGGGACCCGGCGCTGCCGGAACTGAAGCTCGAGGAGCGCAGGCCGATCTTCGAGGCGATGAACGAAGGCCTCGCCAGGCTGCACGCCATCGACTTCGCCGCCGCCGGCCTCTCGGACTACGGCAAGCCGGGAAACTATTTCGCCCGGCAGCTGCAGCGCTGGAGCGAGCAGTACCGGGCGAGCGAAACGCACAAGGTCGCCGACATGGATCGCCTGATCGGCTGGCTCGCGGAGCGGGTTCCCGCCGACGATGGCCGCGTTTCGCTGGTGCACGGCGACTGGCGGATCGACAACATGATCTTCGACGCGCATTCCCCGCGCCTGCTCGCCGTCCTCGACTGGGAGCTGTCGACGCTTGGGCATCCTTTCGCCGATCTGGCCTATCAGTGCATGCACTGGCGCCTGCCCAACCGCGCCTTTCGTGGGCTGGGGGGCATCGATCGCGCGGAGCACGGCATCCCGACCGAGGCCGAGTACGTGGCCGCTTACTGCCGGCGCGCCAAACTCGATCGCATTCCCGACTGGACTTTTCTCATCGCCTTCAGCTTCTTCCGCTACGCCGCCATCGCCCAGGGGGTCTACAAGCGTTCGCTCGACGGCAACGCCTCGAACCCGGAGCGGGCGGGCGAGATGCGCGAGGCGGTCCCGCTGATGTCCCGCTTCGCGATGGAAGCGATCGAAGCGGGGCCTTGACGCGGCGGCAGAGCCGTTGCGAAAGCATTGCGCGTCTTGCGGGTGACGGCGCGCCTATGCTATGCGGCCGGCCGACCCACGACGAGGCCTTCCGCCGCTCGTCGCGGCCCCGGAGAGGTGGCAGAGTGGTCGATCGCGCCGCACTCGAAATGCGGAGTACGTGCAAGCGTACCGGGGGTTCGAATCCCTCCCTCTCCGCCACACATTGAAAAGACATTTTTGATCGACTAGACGGGCCTAGGCTCGGCCCTAGTTCTGGCGCGGCGCCAGATCGACAACGGATGCATCGTCGGCAGGCCGATCGCGGCGTGTCGAAGCGCGCAGTCGTCCATTGCGTCGCGGTATATGGAAAAGACCACTTGCGTGATCACCGACGGCGACCGTCCCGCTGTCGTCCCTCCTTTTCGGCTTCCTACATGGAGAGCGCGTCGTGTTCTTCCCGCGTCATGCGCGGAAGGACGACTTCCTCCGCAGTGTCCCAAAACGCAGCCTTGGCTGCCCTTTTCGGAAGAACTCTTGTAGCTGCTCACGACACACGCCATCCGCTGGAAATTCAGAAGCAACGTCATCGCCTGCTGATCGTTCAGTAGAGTCCGAAGGCGGTCAGATGACATGTAGCGCGTCTTCATGTCATAATCTTGCCATGCCCCGTATAGATTAGCGCTTAGAATATCCAATCCAAACCCAAACGCGAGCGGCCCCGACTGATGAAGAACCTTTAAATATTTCTCGACCTTGGCATGGAACCCGTTGCTTCCTAAAATCAAGCTGGCAAGAATCTTCGGAGGATCAGCCATGATCGTATATTTGATACGATCGGGAATTGCTTGGACCCACCAGTAAGGCTTCTCAGAGGCGCTCATCTGAGGGGCTGCTGGGATGTTGATTCTCCCCATGTTTTTCTCCTCTTGTTCGCTTGCTTTTCAGCTCAACGGCGGTGTTCGAAGCCGGCCGCCGCGCTATTGGCCGATGCGGGTGCGAGGCGTTCAAATCCAGCGACTCCTGGCCGCCCGCTCCGGGCTTTACTAGACCCCGCTTTTGACGTAGTTGTCATGTTCTAACCTCGTCATGCGCGGAAGTACGACTTCCGGCGCTGTATCCCAAAACGCCGCCTTGGCCGCCATTTTCGGCAGAATCTGGTAGTTCCTGCCGACGCACGCTTGCCGTTGAAAATCCAGCAGATGTGTCATCATGATCGGATCGTTGGTCAGATTCGTGGATTGTTCCGCCGCTTTCGAGTAAAACAGCCAACTTGACCACAGCACCGCGTGAATCCCTGTTTGACTGATCGCTTTCAACTGTAATAGAATATCCAGATAGAATCGTATATTTGCGTTAGTTGATGTTACTCCGGATGCCAGCTTTTTCTTCAACTCTTGATGAGAATGATTCGGAATAGTGTATTGTATGCGATCCGGATTAACCTGTATCCAATAGTATGGGAGTTCCTGATATTGTAGTTCTAACGCCCCTGGTATCTTGATTTTTCCCATGCTGTCCTCCTCTTCTTCGACTTATCGGCGGGCCTCCACCGTTTTGGCTGGACACCTGTCCCTCACCGACCTAGCGGCCGTCCCGAGATGAAGCCGGTCCAATTGTTGGTTTCGGGCGCGAGATTCTTCGTTCCGCCCCAGCATTCGGAGACCGAACCCGGCATCATTCGGTTGCCGTAGTTGAAGGTCCAGAAGCGACAGTCCGCGGCGCCGAGACAAGCGGCCACGCATTCGTACTCCGTGTCGACCCGGCCGAGGTAGATTGCCGCCGGCGAGGTGCACCGGGCCAGCGCGACCCAGTTCTGGTCTTTCGCCATCCGGCTATTCACGTCCGATTCCTGTTGCGGCGTCAGAGCGACGGGGCTGTGGTCTGATACGGCGGGCGGGCAGCCGGGCGGATTGACGTAACGGAAAGAGCAGGTTTCGAAATTGGTGATCTGATAGAACGGAAAGGTCGGCGTGATGTCACAGGCTTTGATCGCCGCTGCGCCGGGCCTGGGCGCGCAATCGGCCGCGGCAAGGGCAGCATATCCTGCGTTGCCACCGAGCTGCCCTGCTAGTTGAATGAGTTGGTTGCGCAGATTGGCGTGTTGGCCGCCCATTTCGAGTATGAGCGCCTCGGGAGCCGGCTTCCCCATTTCATCGAGAAGCACGGTCGCCATGTCTTCCGCACTGCCGACTGCGCCGTTGACCTGGTATCCGACGAACGTGGCGACGTCCGCCCAGAACTGCTTGGCGTCGCTGAGGAAAGCGGTGGCTTGGCGCACCGCCTCCATGCGCTGGTCGAGGTTGTCGCGCATCGCGGCGGCGGCCGATCGCTCCGCAATGAGGCGGCTGCGCTCGGTCGAAAGATTCACCCACGCGGCCTGCACAGTGCGCAACCTCTCTGCGCTTGCGTTCTTGAGCGCCTGCTGCGCCAGGAGCGTGCGCGAGATATTCCTGATTTCCTGAACATCACGGTCCGCCAGGGTGCGGATGCTGAGATAGGCATTGTAGCCGGGAACCCACGAATACTTCTGCAGCTCCTCGAGCTTCGCCTGGCGCGCGTCCAGGCTCGCGATGAGCGCCATCATCGTCCGCTCGATTTCCGTGATTTCCTGACCGGCGACGTCGCCGTTGACGACGGCGACCTTGAGGTCCTTCTCGGCCTCCTGGATGTCGCTTGTGGCGTCCTGCTCCGTTTTGCTGATTTCGCCTATCTTCCGGTCGAGTTCGCCCACCGCCGCGACGCAGCGGCCGAATGCTCCTTTTGCGTCACCCTGAAACGCGCCGACGGCGGCTTCCTCGCTCTTGACGATCGCCTGCACGTCCTTGAGGGTGTCGCGCGCCTCAGCGTATCGGCCGGCCTTGGTGCTCTCGATCGAGGCCGCAACCGCGTCGAGAGCACGACGGACGTCGTCGCTGGAGGAGGCCAGCGCCTGCGCGGACGCGATGCAAATCCATAGCGCCGCCGCATACGCGACGAGCCCACGAAGCCGAGCGAGACGCGGAGCTGCAGACGACACCCGTCGGGCGTTGGCCTTTGATGCGGCCATACCTGAGCCCCCCTCAGAGGCGCCGTGGCTCAGGCGGCCATCAGAGCCTGAGCGTTCTTCACTGTGGCCGTCTCGGCGTCGAGCTTCTGGAGGTCCTTGGCCACCTCGCCTAGCAGAGTCTTCGATAGCTCCTTGACTTTCGCCTTCGCCGGCTCGCCGACCAGCAGGGTCTTGAAATCCTCGACAGTCTTCGCCCGCAAGTCCCTGGTCGCTTCGATGTACTCGCCGGCGATTATTTCGAGCGCGTACCACTTCGCGAGATAATTCAGGAGCGTGAGCCTGAAGCCGTCGTTGTTGTAGAACAGATCCACCCGATCGTCGGTCGGGAAGAGCGTCATGTTCGCCTTCATCTCGGCCTGGAACGCCGGCTCGGATAGCGCCTTGCACGCAGCTTCCATGTTGCGCCAAAAGAGCCGGGCCTCATGGAGGATGGCGACGACCTGCTTCAACGCCGCGATCACCTGGAACAACGCGGATATGGTCACTTCCGCTGAATCCACCTGAAGGCCCATGTTTTCGAGCCGCAGAGCCGCTTCCTTCACTTGGCCGAGGATCTTCCGCTCCTCGTCCTGTTTGTCGATCATGGCCTTGAAGATTTCATTGAGCCTCTCGCTCTGGTTCTCCGCGATCTTCATGTAATCGTTGCCGACGCTCGCAAGGTTATCGCCGGCGTCGCTGATCGCGACGCCAAGCTTTTCGAGGGCTGTCTTGACGGCCTCGAGCTCAGTCTTCCGGCGCTTGGCGGTAGATTTTGCCTGATCCTTCTGTGATACTGTCGTGTCCAGGTCGCGTTGCGCCTGCCCGATCTCGCTCACCAGCGCCGCCTGCGCCTTGCGCCGCTCGTCGGGATCCTTCTCGCGGGTGGGGAGGGTCCGCACCCATTCGTTGCCCACATCGATCGTGGCTTCGAGCGTATCCTCGTCCGCTTCGAGCACCTCGAGATCGAGGTCCGCCTCGTCGAGTTTCGCCTGGGCGGCATCGAGCCTCTCCTGGTCCGCCGCGGACGGCGCGCGCGTCTGCGGTTGCGCCGCCGGCGCCGAAGTAGCGCCGCCCCCGCCGCCCGTTCCGACGCCAGTGAGGCTGCTGGCAGGAGCCGCGCGAGACGAATAGACGAGCGCGACGGCGGATGCGGCGCCGCCCACGGCCTGTCCGAGCGGCTTCATGATCGCGCCGGTGATTGCGAGGGCAAAAGCGCGGTCTTCGGTCTTTTCGAGTTTGCCTTTCGCCTCGTTGTACTGAAGCTTCAAGTCGCCAACGAGCGTCGCGAGCCCACTCTGCAGCGTGACCAGATGCTCCTGCTTGGCGAGAAGCTCGTTCTTTTGTTCTTTCAAGGCGTCGCGGGCCTTGATCTCGTTGCCCTGGGTGAGCTGGCTGTCACTGAGGGCCTTATCCGCCATCGTGCAGAGCTGGTCGAACTTCGCCGCGAGCGTTCCGGCCGCCTCCGCCAGCCTCTTGGCGTCGTCGGCGCAACGCGAGAGCATGATCATCGCGACATCCTCCCGCCCCTTGTAGATCATGCCGAACGCGGTTCCGAGCTTGCGCGTCACCTCCTGGCTGGCGGCCCTGACATTGCCGAGTTCCGTCACGCACTCGCCGGCGATGTCGCCAAACTCGATATGAAGCGTGTCGACTTGTGCGCGAAGCTCGCCATACTTCGGCGGCGTGGCGCAAAACGCCAGATAAATCAGGTCGCCGGTGATCGCGAGGTTGTGCACGAGCTTGTCGAGCCGCACACCCCCAAGAACCTCGGCCTTCATGTTGGCCACGAGTTTCGAATCCGCGGCGGGCGTCTTGGTAACGTCGTAGATAGCGCCCTCATATGTTAGTTGCGTAATTGGGGCCTGAGCGTTCATCGCGTTCCCTCCTTGGCGCGCGTCATCTGCAGCAAGACGATCTCAATAATCACGATACTACAAAGGCCGAAGTTTGCAACTGCGGAGGTCGTACAGCTGCGATTGCACGCAATCGGTTGCATGTATTCTGGTTGTAAGCGCGATTTGAAGCGTTGAGGATGTAAGTCTAAGTCTTGATGGTGAAACAGTTGCTTGGAGGACTCCGGACGGAAAACCCGTGCAGACTGGTAAACGCTATTTTCGTGCGACGGTACGTCTCCAGCCGCCCATCACAAGGAGCGCGTAAACATGGCGTCCCCGACGCCAAAGGCTGTGCGCCCGGCGATGTTGTTGTTGCCGCTTTCCGCCCCGAAAGTATCCGAATAATTACGTCGCCGAGGTTCGTTGAGGAGATTGCCAGCGATTTATACGCAGGGGCCGCCAATGCAGGTTATCGCGCACGCCGCCGACGTCCAAACGGGCCGGGCGCTGCTGACGACAAGCTTGTTCGGCTAGCGCCGGTTTTCTGCGGATGGCCTGGCTTTGGTGAGCGTAATGTAATAGATCCGGTCATGATAAATGCCGCCGGCCCGGCGCGTTTCTTCGATTTGGGGCTCCGCAGCTGGTGGCGATGGTCGTGCGGCTCGCCGCGCTTCTACCGCGCGACAGGGTGGGCGTTGTCGAATCCGACCAGCCGCTCGCCCTCCGGCCGGGCAGCGTGAGCGTGTGTTCGATGCCGTTCGGCTTCTCCGGCAACACCGGTGCCCGCGTCACCCGGACGCAGCGGCCGCCCTCCCGGCCCACCACGAGAACCTGCCAGCCGAGGTCGAGAAGCGCATCGAGCGTCGGGTCGCTCGAGTCCTTGGACCACACGACATCGGCGGGTCGGAGGAAAGCACCGACCCCGCCCCTAGTGGATTGAATCCAACACTTGGTGCCCGCGCCTGACGGCGGCGATGATTTTGTCGGGATCGGCGGTCCATTGGAAGGGCTTCGAGTGGGCATTGTGGTCGTCGAGAAAGCGGTTGATGGCGGCCTGAAGGTCGGCGACGGAACGGAAGACGCCGCGCTTGAGACGGCGCTTGGTGAGGATGGCGAAGAAGCCCTCGATGGCGTTGAGCCACGAGGCTGAGGTCGGCGTGAAGTGGAACGTCCAGCGAGGGTGGCGCGCCAGCCATCGCAGAACGGCGGGATGCTTGTGGACGGCGTAGTTGTCGATGATCGCGTGGATCGTCTTTCCGGCCGGAACCTCGCCCTCGACGGCGTTGAGGAAGCGGATGAACTCCTGATGCCGATGGCGCTGCATGTTGCGCCCGATCACGGTTCCGTCGAGCACGTTCATTGCCGCGAACAGGGTGGTCGTGCCGTTGCGCTTATAGTCATGGGTCATGGTTCCGGCGCGCCCCTTCTTGAGCGGCAGACCGGGTTGTGTTCGATCCAGCGCCTGGATCTGGCTCTTTTCATCGACGCTGAGCACGACGGCGTGCGCCGGCGGATCGACGTAGAGCCCGACAATATCGCGCAACTTGTCGACGAACTTGGGGTCTTTCGACAGCTTGAACTGTCGGACGCGATGCGGCTGGAGCCCATGGGCGCGCCAGATGCGCTGCACGGAACTGATGCTGACGCCGACCCCCTCGGCCATCGCCGCGCCTGTCCAATGCGTGGCCTCGTGCGGCGGCGCCTCCACGGTCAGCGCGACGACGCGCTCCGCGATGGCCGGATCGAGCTTCGCGATGCGCGCAGGCCGCGTCTTGTCGCGCAGAAGCCCATCGACGCCTTCGGCAGCGAACCGCTCCTGCCAGCGCCAGACGCAGGTCTTGGACTTGCCTGTCTCGCGCATGATCGCGTTCGTGCCCGCCCCCTTGCCGCTGAGCAGCACGATCTGCGCCCGCCAAACGTGCTTCTGCGGAGCGTTGCGGTCTTTGACCACAGCGCGGAGCCGATCCGTGTCGACAGCGGTGACGGTAAAGGAGATGTTGGTTCGCATGCCGCAGACTCGCACGCCGCGAGTCCGCCGGGAATCCCTACCGGGATTCAAATGTTAGACGCGATCCACTAGTCGAGCTTGCCACGTCAGTCGGGCATTGGCTCTATGTTTCGAGCGCTACCCAGTCGATCGCCGATCTGCTAGAAAGCCGCAGCCGGCGGGCTCCTTCGGAGTTG
>CAWGBJ010000014.1:0-147741 GCA_963820795.1 uncultured Alphaproteobacteria bacterium | reverse complement strand
ACGGCGTTGCCGTCGCTGTCGACGATCGAAAAGTGCGTCGTCTGATCGCTCTCATAGCGCTCAGGCTGGCCGGGGCGGATCTCGCGCGCGGGGCGGGCACGGGTCGGCGAAATGAGCCCACGCAATTTCTCGGCATAGGTCTTCGAGACCAGTCCGGCGAGCAGTTGACGAAATCCGGGTCTCCCAGGTAGGCGGCTCGATCCGCATAGGCGAGCTTTCCGCTTCCGCCATCTCGTGCAGCGACGCAGCCGAGTTGAGGCCCTGTTCGCCTAAGGGATAGCCTTCGAGGATGTTGAGAATCTCGATGACATGCACGCCGCCGGACGAGGGCGGCGGCATGGAGGCGATCGAATAGCCGCGATAGGTTCCGCTGACCGGCTTCCGCTCGACGGCGCGATAGCTGGCGAGATCGTCTGTGGTCATCCGGCCGCCGGCCGCCCGCACTGCGGCGACGATCTTCGCAGCGACAGGCCCCGTGTAGACCCCCGCGGCGCCCTCGCTCGCGATCGTGTCCAGAGTGGCGGCGAGATCGTCAAGAGCACGATATCGTAGCCGGTCTGCGGCGCGCTGCCGTCTGGCCTGAGATAGATGCGCGCGGAAGAAGGATGCCTGGCGAAGACCGGCGCGGCGAAGGGTAACGTGTCGGCGACGTCCTCGTCGACGGTGAGGCCCTGGCGGGCGAGCGCGGCGGCGGGCGCGCGATCAGTTCGGCGAAGCTGAATTTCCCCGAGCCGTATTTGCGCCACGCGAGTTCGAGCCCGGCGACCGTCCCCGGTACGCCGATTGCGAGCCCGGAATAGCGTGACTTGAACGGGTCGGCCTCGCCGTTGGCGTCGAGAAAGACGTCCTTCGTCGTCGCGGCTGGCGCAAACTCCCGATAGTCAATCGCGGTCGTCGTGTTGAGGTCGGCCCGATGGATAAGCATGAAGCCGCCGCCGCCGAGGTTGCCGGCGCGCGGCAAGGTCACCGCAAGCGCGAAGCCGACCGCCACCGCCGCGTCGACCGCGTTGCCGCCGAGCCGCAAGACGTCGAGGCCGACCTTCGAGGCCGCTGCCTCCTGGGTCACAACCATGCCGTGCTTCGCGACAACGGGCAGCGCGGTGGCGAAGGGCGACAGGATCCACGCCGGATCCGCACTCGCGCCGGCCGGGGCGAGCAACAGGAGAGCGAAGGCGGCTAGGCGGAAGGGTCTGGTAATTCTGCAAAACAGTATAACGATAGCATCACCTGTGTCTAAGGCGAAGGCTCGTCGTTTCGCTCGGCGATGGGCCACCGCCTTGCGCCACTTTGCCCACCCCAGCAGAATTCGCCGCTGGCTCCGCCTCAGGCGACGGGCCGATGCTCCGGCTTGGCCGTCCCGGCCCAGACGGAGAATCTCTTCGGCGAGGTCGCGCGCGCGCGCTTCGGGGACGAGACCATCGATCAGGAGGCCCGACGGCCATGGACCCAGCCCAGGCCGCCATCGTTGCCGCGTTTTCCTCGCGAGGCCGCTCGTCAGGTCCGGCGACGCGCTGCAGAATGTCGAAGGCAGCGCCGGCGGCCTCATTGAGCAACGGGTATTTTGCCCGTTCCACCAGAATCGGTCCGAACATCAGGCGGAACAGACCGCGCTTCTGCAGGGCGAATTCCACATAGGCAAGCCCGACTGCGATCAACGGGTCCGGCTCGCTCGCCGCCAATTCCATCGACGCGGCAAGCTCGCGAAATCCCTCCGCGGCGACCGAAGCAAGAAGATCCTCCTTGCTGGTGAAATGCCGATAGGCGGCCGTTGCGGACACGCCAACACGGCGGGCCGTCTCCCTGAGGCCGACCGCGTCTGGCCCGGCTTCATCGAGAATGGCGCGCGCTGCGGCGCGCATGGCGTTCGGCAAGTTTCCGTGGCGGTAAGGACGTCGGGGCATATCCATCGCTTTTCTCTCAGGTTATTGCCTGCGGCGCCGCCCGAGGCCGCAAGCGGTGATTGTGTACCCCGCGTAGGGTCGACATGATAGGCGTTAGAGCGCATTGTTCAACAAAAGATTCACAAACGACGCCAGGACCGGTTGGCGTTCCATCACATTTAGCAAACCGCCTTCGCTCAAATTGGGAGGCCATGCAAAAAGTCCAAAACGGTAACAATGTCGGGCTATGGATTAGGACAACTGGCGAAAAGAGGCAGGAAAACTGATCATCCGATGAAGATAACCATCAACGTCGATTGCACGCCGCTCGAGGCGCGCCAGTCCATGGGGCTGCAGGACGTGGAGCCGATGCAGAAGGCCGCCATGGCGGAGATCGAAAGGCGCATGATGGTCGAGCTCGAGCGCTTTTCCCCCGAGACCCTGTTCCGCGCGTGGTTGCCGATCGCGGGAATGAACGCCGAGTGGCTCCACGAGTTCTTGAAACGATCGACCTCCTAAGCATCTGCGCGGCTGCTTTTATGAAAGATGAGCCCTTCCGCCGGCGCGTAGGCGAACCTACATCCACGCCTAGCCGCCGTTTGAGCGGTCGGATCAAGCGGGCCACCCGATGTCGCTACGGGGCTGCGAGCGCGAGCAAGGAGAGTAACCATGAATCTCGAAGATCTACAGAAAGGGCTCGTGGTTTCATTGGCGAAACGTGCGCCGTCGCTGGCGCTTCGCGAAGGCCATCAGCAGTTCACGCCCGAGCACATCCTCAAGGTTCTGCTCGACGACGAGGAAGGGCTTTGCGCCGGCCTGATCGACAGGGCCGGGGGGAATTCGCGCGAGGCGCGCCGGCAGGTCGAACTGGCGCTGGCCAAGCTGCCGAAGGTGCAAGGCTCCGGGGCCGGACAGCTGTACATGGCGCCGACCACCGCGCGGATCTTCGATAACGCCGAGAAGATCGCCCAGAAAGCCGGCAATTCGTTCGTGACCGTCGAGCGCCTGCTGGTGGCGCTAGCGATGGAGAAAGGCTGCCGGAGGCGGCCAAAATCCTGACCAACGTCGGGGTTACGCCGCAGATTCTGAACGCCGCTATCAACGACCTGCGCAAGGGCCGGACGGCCAATTCCGCGAGCGCTGAAAACGCCTATGACGCACTGAAGAAATACACCCGCGACCTGACCGAGGCCGCCCGCGCCGGCAAACTCGATCCGGTCATCGGCCGTGACGAGGAAATACGCCGCACGGTCCAGGTGCTGTCGCGCCGGACCAAGAACAATCCGGTCCTGATCGGCGAGCCCGGGAGTCGGCAAGACGGCGATCGTCGAGGGGCTTGCGCTGCGCATCGTCAACGGCGACGTGCCCGAGTCAATTCGCGACAAGAA
This sequence comes from uncultured Alphaproteobacteria bacterium, assembly GCA_963820795.1. Classification (GTDB taxonomy): domain Bacteria; phylum Pseudomonadota; class Alphaproteobacteria; order Rhizobiales; family Beijerinckiaceae; genus Roseiarcus. Next base: position 144,473 of record CAWGBJ010000014.1, on the reverse strand, counting down.
GCTGCTCGCCCTCGACATGGGCGCGTTGCATCGCCGGGGCCAAATACGCGGCGAGTTCGAAGAGCGGCTGAAAGCGGTGCTCAACGAAGTGACGGCGGCCGAAGGCGGCATCATCCTGGTTCATCGACGAAATGCACACGCTGGTCGGCGCCGGCAAGGCGGAAGGGGCAATGGACGCCTCGAACCTGCTGAAGCCTGCCCTTGCACGCGGCGAACTGCACTGCGTCGGCGCGACGACGCTAGACGAATATCGCAAGCATGTTGAAAAGGACGCGGCGCTGGCGCGGCGCTTCCAGCCGGTGTTCGTCTCCCAGCCGACGGTCGAGGACACGATCTCGATCCTGCGCGGCCTCAAAGAGAAGTACGAGCTCCATCATGGCGTCCGCATCACCGACCCCGCCATTATCGCGGCCGCAATATTGTCGGATCGCTATATCTCCGACCGCTTCCTGCCCGACAAGGCGATCGACCTCATCGACGAGGCGGCGGCCCGGCTGCGCATGCAGGTCAACTCGAAGCCCGAGGAGCTGGACGAACTCGACCGGCGGATCATGCAGCTCAAGATCGAGCAGGAGGCGCTGAAGAAGGAGACAGATCCGGCCTCCCGGGACCGGCTGAACAAACTCCAGGCCGAACTGGCCGAATTGCAGGAGAAGTCCAACTCGCTGACCGCCCGCTGGCGGGCGGAGAAGGACAAGATCGGCCTCGCGCAGAAATTGAAGGAGGAACTCGACGCGGCGCGCACCGCGCTCGCCCAGGCGCAGCGCCGGGGCGACTTCGCCGAGGCCGGCAAGCTCGCCTACGGCACGATCCCCGAACTCGAGAAGAGGCTCGCCGAGGCGGAGACGCAACGCGAAGGCGCGCTCGTCTCCGAGGAGGTGACGGCCAATCACGTCGCCCAGGTGGTCTCCCGCTGGACGGGCGTTCCAGTCGACAAGATGCTCGAGGGCGAGCGCGAAAAACTCCTCAAGATGGAGGAGGAGATCATGCGCCGCGTCGTCGGCCAGAAAGAGGCCGTGACCGCGGTCTCGACCGCCGTGCGACGCGCCCGCGCCGGGCTGCAGGACCCTAACCGGCCGATCGGTTCGTTCATGTTCTTAGGTCCTACCGGCGTCGGCAAGACCGAACTCACCAAGGCGCTGGCGGCGTTCCTCTTCGACAACGAGAGCGCCATGGTGCGCATCGACATGTCGGAATATATGGAGAAACACTCGGTCGCCCGCCTGATCGGCGCCCCTCCCGGCTATGTCGGCTATGAGGAGGGGGGCGCCCTGACCGAGGCGGTCCGTCGACGGCCCTATCAGGTTGTCCTGTTTGACGAGATCGAGAAGGCGCATCCGGACGTGTTCAACGTCCTCTTGCAGGTGCTCGACGACGGGCGGCTCACCGATGGTCAGGGGCGTACGGTGGATTTCCGCAATGTCCTGATCGTGATGACGTCCAACCTCGGCTCCGAGTTCCTGGTGAACCTCGGGGAAGGCGAGGATACGAAGGCGGTCGAAAAGGAAGTGATGGCGGTGGTGCGCGCCCATTTCCGGCCCGAGTTTCTCAACCGGGTCGATGAGATCATCCTGTTCCACCGGCTGCGGCGGGAGGACATGGGCGCGATCGTCGACATCCAGTTCGGCCGGCTGGGACGCCTGCTCGAGGACCGCAAGATCAAGCTCCAGCTCGACGCCAAGGGGCGGCAGTGGCTGGCGGACAAGGGCTACGATCCGGCCTACGGCGCCCGTCCGTTGCGGCGCGTCATCCAGAAATGGGTGCAGGACCCGCTGGCGCAAATGCTTCTGTCCGGCGAGATCCGCGACGGCTTGACCGTCAAGATCGGCGCCGCCCAGGGGAAATTGACCATCAACGGAAAACCGGTCGGCGGCGAGGAGACGGAGGCGGCGACCACAAAGCCGACAATCGTTCCGTTCCCGAAGTCGTAACATCGGCACGCGGCGCCCCGAGACGTGGCGCTCGGCCAGCGAATCCTACAGGCTTCGCCACAGTTTCTTCAAGGATGCGAGCCGGCCATGAACAGCAACGCCTTTTCGCGTTTCGTCGGCGGATCGCCGATGGCGGCTCTGTTGCGGCTGATCGTCATTTCGTTCGTTGTCGGGCTCATTCTCGAGGCGCTCGGCTTCGATCCGGTCAGCCTGTTCGACGAGGCCGAGCGGGCGTTGCGGCACATCTTCGAATACGGGCTCACGGACGTACAGCAAATCGGCCGCGTTTTCCTGACCGGCGCGATGGTGGTAGCGCCGGTCTGGGTCGTGCTCCGCCTGCTCGACGCCAGCCGCAGGCGTTGACCCTCCTTCCCCGCTTGCGCACTGCCTGCGCGGGAGAAGGTTTAGGATGAGGGCGATATTGCGCCTTACGGGCAGGCGTCCCAGAAGCCCTGCCGCTGGCTCGGATCGGTGTAGTACCAGCACAGGCCCGGCGCCGGCGGCGGGCCTGCCCAAGCGGCGACGGCGCCCGCGCCGAGGAAACCGATCGCCGCTCCGGCGGCAATCGCGCCTCCGGCCCCCCAGCGGTACCAGCCCGGACGCGCCCAGCCGCCGTAACCGGCGTATCCAGGACGGTATCCCGGCCGGTAGCCGGGATATCCAGGACGGTAGCCTGGACGGTAAGCGTGAACGCCCCCGTGATAGCCCGGATGGCCGACATAAGTTCCGCCGTGGGCGCCATGGACAATAACAACCTTCTGGACGAAGCCGTCATTTATTTGAGCGGCCGGAAACGTCCCAGCCCCCAGTCCAGCGCGCTGGCCGGGCCGGGCGCGAATGACAATAGCGCCAGGGCGGCCGCGCTTGCCGCCGCGTTTGACCAATTCATGACGGCTCCCTTTTCATTCTGGCGGAGCTCACTGAGGCTCCGCCTCCCCAGGCCGACTGCAGCGGCTCCCCATACTGCCCCAATTCGCCCCGAAGAGGAACGCGGCATTCCGACTTGCCGCTGATATAATCAACGGTCATTGTTAATAGACGGCCGCGAGTCCCGATCTCACCCGCAGAAGAAAAGAGCGAACGTGTGCCAGGGATGCGTCTCCAACTTCTTGGGTTCTTTCAACGGCATGTGGCCTACTCTCTTCCGCCGGCCGTTTCTGGAACCGGTTGGCGTCTCAGCCTTCGACGCCACCCGCCGTCGACTTCCGGAGGCCGGTGGCGATGCACAAACCCTGCCGAACCGGGGGCTTCTGCTTAATTCGGCTCCGGTTCAGCCAGCCAAACCAGAACGAGGCCCGCGACGCTGAGGACGGCGCAGGCGACGAAGACGGACGTCCAGCCGAACGCCTGCGCGAGCAAGCCGGCGCCGAGGGCGGCGGCCACCGAGCCGACCTGCCCCGCGTTGGAAAAAAGCGCCGCCGCTGCGCCTGCGCGATGCGGCAGGAGCGATTGCAGGAAGCTGATCCCGAGATAGGAAACGAGCGCGATTCCGGCCGCCCGGAGGATCTGGGTCCACAGGACCGCGCTGACCGATCGCGCCAGCGCGAGCGCGACGAAATACGCCGCAAAAGCGGCGAAGCCGACGACGATCGCCGGGCGCTCGCCGCGCTTGAGCGGTCGCCAGATGAGCGCGCCCATGACGACAATCTCTAGAGCGGCGCAGAGGCTCAGCGCGAGGCCGACGTCCGTCTCCGTTCCGCCGAGCGTCCTGGTCAGCACGATCGGCAGCGGGATCGATCCCATGAACATCGCGGTATGAAACAGGGCGAGGGCCGCGAAGGCGAGCGCGATGGTCGGACGTCCGTTCGCGGGCTTGGCCGGATGGCCGCGCCCCGTTGCTTTGGAGATCGGCCTCGCCGGCGCCAGCGCCAGCGTCAAGAGCGCGATCGCGCCGGACGCGGCGCTCGTGAGAAAGACGCCGCGAAAGCCAAACGGGCCGACGACGAGCGCCCCGATGGCCGGCCCGATGGCCCAGGCGAGCGACCAGCTCGCGCGCAGGACGCCGATGGCGCGGCTGGTCGTGTGAAGACTCTTGCGCTCGAATTGTCGTTTGGCGAGCGTGATCGATTGGGGGAACGCGGCCGCGCCCAGGGCGATCGGGCCTGCCGCGATGAAGAGCAGGCCCGCAAATTTCGTCGTGAACGCAAGCAGTCCGTAGCCGACCGAGGACCCTGCGAGCGCGAGAAGCAGCGGTCTGACACTCGTCCTTCTGTCGACCCATGCGCCGAACGCCGTGGCGAAGACTATTCCGCTGAGCGCCCTCGCCGTCAGGATCGCGCTTAAGGATAGGGGGCCGAGGCCCGCCTGATCGACAAGAAAGAGGATGGTGTAAGGGCCGGAGATGGCGTCCGCGAGCCCGACGAGCACGTCGACAACGACAAGCGCGATGAAGAAGGCCGAGCGGTCGGGGTCCCTTGTCAAAGCGGCCTCGTTGCTGCGGCCAAGCGCGCGTCGATCTCGCCGGGCGGGATGAGCGCCGAAGGACGGTTCGCGACCGGATGTCGTGATCGGGGAGGATTCGGCGGTAGATACGGCTAGTCGACCGGGCCCCGCGAAGTCAACGCAGGGCCGCGAAGCCAATCCGGGTCGCGTGGACACAATTTGGTGAGACGTGGAAGGCTTGCGCCAGATTTCTCGATGATCGAAGCGGTCTCGATGGGAGGCGTGTCGCCTACGGGCCTCGACAGTCGCGGGCCCGGTGGACCCGAGCCCGACGGGCCCGCCACCGTGCGCCGACGCCGAACTCAGTCGAACACCACCACCTGCCTGACCCCGATCCCCTCGCGAAGCCGGTCGAAGCCGTCGTTGATCTCCTCCAGCCTGAGCCGGTGGGTCAGGAGCGCGTCGACCGGCAGCTTGCCGGCCTGAAAGAGCCCGATCAGGCGCGGCACGTCGCGCAACGGCGCGGCGGAGCCAATGTAGGAGCCCTTCAGCGTGCGCTCTTCGGCGACCAGGGTTACCGGGGCGAGGGTCATGCGCTTGTCGGGGTGCGGCAGCCCCGCGGTGACGGTCGTGCCGCCGCGGGCGGTCGCGGCATAGGCGAGCTCGAGCGCCGGCACCGCCCCGGCCATGTCGAAGGCGACCTCGACGCCGCCGCCAGAGAGCGAGCGGATCGTCTGAAGCGCGTCCTTCCCGCCGGCGTTGACGACATGGGTCGCGCCGAGCGCCCGGGCAAAGGCGAGCTTGTCATCGGCGAGGTCGACGGCGACGATCTGGCGCGCGCCGGCGAGCCTGGCCCCGAGCACTGCGCTCAGGCCCACGCCGCCGAGACCCACCACCGCGACCGACGCGCCCGGCGCGACCTTGGCCGTGTTGACGACGGCCCCGACCCCGGTCAGCACCGCGCAGCCGAACAGCGCCGCAATGTCGAGCGGCAGGCCGGGGTCGATCTTGACGCAGGATTCGCGCGCCACCACCGCATGCGTCGCAAAGGCCGAGACGCCGAGATGGTGATAGACCGGCTCGGCGCGAAAGCTTAGCCGCCGTTCGCCACTGAGCAGGGTCCCCGCGCCATTGGCCCTGGCGCCCGGCTCGCACAAAGCCGGACGTCCAGCGGCGCAAGGGCCGCAGCGGCCGCAACTCGGCACGAAGACGAGGACGACGTGATCGCCGGCCGACAGGTCGTCGACACCCTCGCCAAGCCCCTCGACGATTCCGGCCGCCTCATGCCCGAGCGCCATCGGCGTCGACCTCGGCCGCGATCCGTCGATGACCGAAAGATCAGAATGGCAGAGCCCCGCCGCCTTAATCCGCACCAGAATCTCGCCCCGCCCCGGTGGCGCGAGGTCGAGATCGAGGAGCTCGAGCGGGCGCGACACCGCGTAGGGCGGCGGTACGCCGGTCTTGCCGAGGACGGCTGCTTTGACTCGCATGGGACCTCGTCTCGAAGGCAAAGGTGCAGCACGAATGGTAGCAACGCCGAGGCGGCATTGTCATCGCCCTTGCGGCCTTCGATCGTTCGCGCCACATACGTTTTGCGCTCGCGACCCCCGCCGCGGCGTCTGATCGGAGTCTTACATGCCGCAGACCAGCAGCCGATTTTTCGACGATCTCTCCCGCCTGGTGACCGACGCGGCAGGTCTGGCCGACGGAGCCCGGCGCGAAGCCCAGACCTTCGCCCGCAGCCAGCTTGAGCGCATGCTGGCGGGCATGGACATCGTCAGCCGCGAAGAGTTCGAGGCCGTGCGCGAGATGGCGGCGCGCGCCCGCGAGGAGAACGAGAAGCTTGCCGCGCGGATCGCCGCGCTTGAGGCGAGGCTCCCGGAGCCAAAGCCCTGATAGGATTCGAATCTTTCCGCAGAGTCTTGATTCGTTTCAGAGATTCTGTGGACGAATGAGATGGTCAGGGTTTACGATTCGCTGCGAATCATCGAGATTGCCGCCCGTTCGCTTCGCCTGAGCCGGGCAAAGCGGACGGGCGGTTCAGGTGTGGAAGCCGGCCGCCGCTCAAGCGTCTAGTTCTCTTCCATCTCGAGCCGAAAGACCCCTGATGAGCCTGATCGAGACTGTCGCCGACGATCGCGTCGAACATCCGGTCGACGCCGTGGAGCGTCTCGCGGCCCTCAATCATTGGGCTTTCGACCGCGCCGCCGAGGATGAGATCTCGATCCTGGTTTCTGGCGGGTGGGCGAGCTACGACGTCTCCTTCACCTGGTTGCCGGAGATGGAATCGCTGCACGTCAGCTGTTGCTTCGATCTCAAGTCGCCGCCGCGCCGACGCCCGGCAATCCGCGAGCTCGTGCAGCTGATCAACGAGCAATTGTGGCTCGGCCATTTTGACCTGTGGAGCGGACAGGACCTCGTGATGTTCCGCCACTCCCTTTGCCTTGCCGGCGGCGCGACCGCCAGCGATCTGCAGTGCGGGGCCGTCGTCAACGCCGCAGTCAACGCCTGCGAAACGTATTACCAAGCCTTCCAGTTTGTTCTCTGGGCGGATCGTCCGCCGCGCGAGGCCCTCGCCTTTGCCGCTTTCGAGACGCGCGGCTCCGCCTGACTAGCCCAGCGAGCGACCGCGACGACACGGAACCCAGACTGAGCAGGAAAGACTGGCGCGGCCCAGCGATTGCGTGTATGAGCGCCGCTTCTCATTTTTCGGGCGGCATCGCCCGCCCTGACCGGAGTCGCGCCAATGGCTGTTCCCAGACGCAAGACGTCGCCGTCGCGCCGCGGCATGCGCCGTTCCGCCGACGCCCTCAAGGCGCCCACCTATGTCGAGGACAAGGATTCGGGCGAACTCAGGCGTCCGCACCACATCGACCTGAAGACTGGCATGTACCGGGGCCGCCAGGTGCTAAAACCAAAGTCGACCACTGCCGAAGCCTGAAGGCGTTAGGGGTCACCTGCAAGGGCCGGCGATCAAGCGGCCTTTTTGGCGTCGCGATGATTTCGCTCGGAGGCGGACCGCAGGCACGTTCGGGGCGATGTGATCGCGCGCTCGAACGCCTCCTCTAACTGGTATCGCCATTAAGACGAAACAGGCGGATGGAGCGGTTGTCGACGGCGCCAACCACTTCGATATCGCGTAGCTCATCGCAATGGCCTTCATTACCAAGCTTTCATGTTCGGGCCATCGTGACGTTAGGCCGACCAGCCCATTCTGTGAGCGGCAGGGGCAGCGCAAGCTGGCTTTGATTCGGGGTCCAACAATGATGCATCGTTCTCGTTCGCTTCGTTTTGCGTTGCTAGGAGCCGTGGCGGCCGCTGCGCTCGGCGGCGCGGCTTTCGAGAGGACGCTTCTTCCCATTCACGCCGACGCGGCGACATCTGCGCCGGCGACCGTGCCAGAGAGCGCGCCGCCGCCGATTGCGAACGCCAATCCTTCGGCGCCCTCGGCGATCTCGGCCCAACCCGCGGCCGGCCCGGCGTCATTCGCCGACATCGTCGACCGGGTGAGACCCGCGGTCGTCTCGGTCAAGGTCAAGATGGCGACCGTCGGCGACACGGAGGATGAGGGGTCCGACGGCCTGCCGGACTTTCCGCAAAACAGCCCCTTCTATCACTTCTTCCGTCACTTCGGCCTGCCGGGCGGGGACGACAATGAGATGGCGCCGCGTCGCCATACGACGATGGCCCAAGGCTCGGGCTTCTTCATCAGCTCCGACGGCTATATCGTCACCAACAACCACGTGGTCGACCACGCGACCGACGTGACGATCATCACCGCCGACGGCGGGACGATGCCGGCGAAGGTGATTGGCACTGACAGCAAGACCGATCTCGCGCTGCTCAAGGCGGACGGGTCCAACTTCCCCTTTGTGACCTTCGCTGGGAAGTCGCCGCGCGTCGGCGACTGGGTGATCGCTGTCGGCAACCCGTTCGGGCTCGGCGGCACGGTGACCGCCGGTATCGTGTCGGCCCGCGGCCGCGACATCGGCTCGGGACCCTACGACGACTTCCTGCAGATCGACGCGCCGGTCAATCATGGCAATTCGGGCGGCCCGACCTTCAATGAAGAAGGCCAGGTGGTCGGCGTCAACACGGCGATCTTCTCGCCGTCTGGCGGCAGCGTCGGCATCGGCTTCGCCATCGCGAGCGACGTGGTCAAGAACGTCGTCCAGCAGCTGAAGGAGAACGGCTCGGTCACCCGCGGGTGGATCGGCGTCGAAATCCAGAAGGTGACGCCGGACATCGCTGACGATCTCGGCCTCAAGAGCGATTCCGGAGCGCTGGTGGCCCAGGCTCAAAAGAACTCGCCGGCCGCCGATGCCGGGATCAAGAGCGGCGATGTCATCACGGCGGTGGACGGCGAAACCGTCGCCGACCCGCACGATCTCGCCCGCAAGATCGCCGCGCTCGGGCCGAAGAAGACGGCGAAGTTGGACGTCATCCGCGACGGCAAGTCGATGACGTTCGATGTGACGCTTGGCACGATGCCCGCCGACAAAACCGCGAACGCCGAAACCGGCGGCAGCACGGGCAACGCGGAGAACAGCTCCTCCGCTCTGGCCAATCTTGGGATGAAGCTCAGGCGCAGCCAGGACGGCGTCGTCGTGTCCGACGTCGATCCGGACGGCGCGGCGGCCGACAAGGGCCTGAAGGAGGGCGATGTCATCCTCGAGGTGTCGGGCAAATCGGTTAACCGCCCGTCGGATGTCGCCCAGGCTATCGCCTCGGCGAAGACCGATGGCAAGAAGAGCGTATTGATGCGCGTGAAGTCGGGCGAAGGCGAACACTTCGTCGCCCTGCCGACCAGCGCATCCTGACGAAATCGGCGTCCTTCCCGGACGCCGAACACAAATGGACGAGAGGGATTATTGGGCTTGTCCCCGGCCCAGCGCATAGCGCGCCTTTTCGTCCAGTCGGCGGTCGCACATTCCCCGCCCGCGCGACCCCGGCAAGGTGGCGGCAGGTCCTTATCAAGCCCCCCGAGGACCTGCCGCCATTCCTTTGGCCAATAGGCCGGGAATCGCTATATATGGGCTATGCGCATCCTGATTATCGAAGACGACAGGGACGGCGCGGCCTACCTCCTCAAGGCCTTTCGCGAGGCAGGCCATGTTGTCGATCACGCCGCGGACGGCGTGACGGGTTACGACATGGCGGTCGAAGGCGGCTATGACGTCGTCGTCGTCGACCGAATGCTACCGAAAATGGACGGGCTGACGCTGGTTGGCGCACTACGCAACCAGAAGAACGAGACCCCCGTCCTCATTCTGTCCGCGCTCGGTCAGGTCGACGATCGCGTCAAGGGGCTCCGGGCGGGCGGCGACGACTATCTGTCGAAGCCCTACGCTTTTTCCGAGCTCCTGGCGCGCGTCGAGACGCTGGCCAGGCGCCGCCCCAAAGGAGCCCCGGAAGAGACGGTTTTCAAAGTCGCCGACCTCACGCTCGACCGGCTGTCCCACAAGGTCACGCGGAGGGGCGAGGAAATTGTCCTGCAGCCCCGCGAGTTCCGTCTGCTCGAATATCTGATGCAGAATGCAGGCAAGGTCGTCACCCGGACCATGCTGCTCGAGCATGTCTGGGATTACCATTTCGATCCGCAGACCAATGTGATCGACGTGCATGTATCGCGTCTGCGCGCCAAGATCGACCGCGATTTTGACGCGCCGCTGCTCAGCACCGTACGCGGCGCGGGATACATGATTCGTGACGGCGCTCGGTAAACTCTTCCGCGCCACGGCCTTTCGCCTCGCTCTGGCGATCCTGGCGCTGAGCTCCGTCGGCGCCGGCATCGTTCTGACGGTGATCGCCTGGCAAGTCATTACTGTCGTCGACAACGAGATGGGGCAGACGATCGAGGCCGAGGCCAAGGGCCTCGCCGATCAGTATGCGCAGGGCGGCGTGAGAAGACTCGGCGCGGTCATTGAGGCGCGCGCCCGGCAGCCCGGCTCTTCGCTCTACCTTTTGACCGACCCTGCCGGCGAGCCGCTCGCCGGCAACGTGGCGCAGATTCCCCCGGGCGTGCTCGATCATCCGGGCTTCGTCGACACGCCCTATCACACCATCGGCGGTGGCGACCGCTACCGCCGGGCGCTGGCGCGCATTTATGTGCTGCCCGGCGGCTTTCGTCTCCTCATCGGCCACGATCTCGGCGATCGGGCGCGCATCGGTTCGGTGATGGTGCGGGGGCTGGCGATGTCGCTCGTGTTCTTCGCCGCGCTGGCGGCGATCGGCGCGCTGTTTGTCGCCCGGCGCGTCCTGAGTCGCATCGACGCGATCAACACCTCGGCGCGGGGCATCATGGCGGGCGACCTGACGCGGCGTCTGCCGGTGTCCGGATCCGGCGACGAACTCGATCGGCTGGCGGTCGGCCTTAACGAGATGCTCGCCCGGATCGGCGAATTGATGCAGGGCTTGCGCGAAGTGTCGGACAATATCGCGCATGATCTGCGCACGCCGCTCACCCGCCTGCGCAATCACGCCGAGGCGGCGCTCGCCTACGGCGGCGACGCGGCCGCCTATCGAGCGGCGCTCGAGAAAACGATCGAGGAATTCGGACGCCCTGATCAAGGTGTTCAACGCGCTTCTTTTGATCGCCCGCGCCGAAGCCGGCGGCGACCTTGAGGATCTGCACACCTTCGACCTCGGCGAGGCCGCCCGCAGCGTCGCCGAGCTCTACGAGCCTGCCGCCGAGGAGGAAGGCCTGTCGCTCAAGGTCGACACCCGGGGTCCGCTGAGGGTTCGCGGCAACCGCGAGCTGATCGGACAGACTATCGCTAATCTGGTCGACAATGCGCTGAAATATGGCGCGCCGAAAGACGGCGCTAAGATCAAGCCGGAGGTCGTCATATCGGCCTATCGCGCCAACGGGTCGATCGTGCTTACGGTCGCCGACCGCGGTCCGGGAATAGCGCCTGCCGACCGGGCGCGCGTGCTCGGCCGTTTCGTCCGCCTAGAAGGTTCGCGCTCGCGGCCCGGCTCCGGCCTCGGGCTTTCGCTCGCGGCCGCTGTCGCACGCCTACACGGCGGCTCTGTCGAACTCGAGGACAACGAGCCGGGGCTCCGTGCCCGTGTCATCCTGCCCGCCGACGAGGAGCCGCCGCGGCTGCCGGCGCTCGCCAACGGGGGGCTCTTTGAAAGACACGCTGGCTGAGCGCCTCGCCGCCGCGCCGCGTCTTGCGGCGCCCGCCGCGGCGCAGCGCCGTCTCGCGTCCCTGCTGGAGAGGCCGGACGCAGCTCCGCTCGCGCGCGAGATAAAGGACGCCGCGCGCTCGCTGCTGCTCGGCCTCGCCGATCACTCGCCCTATCTCTGGGCGCTGGTGACCGAAGACCCGGCGCGGGCCGCCCGCCTGTTGATGCAGCCGCCGGAGACGTCGCTCGACGCCGTGACCGCCGCGCTCCTCGCCCGGCGCGACGCGGACGAGGCCGACCTCATGCGTGCGCTGCGCCTCGCCAAGCGGGAGTCGGCGCTCCTGATCGCGCTCGCCGACATCGGCGGCGTCTGGGACCTCGCCGCGACGACCGAGGCGCTGACCCGCTTTGCCGACGCCGCGGTCAGCGCCGCGCTCGCCTTTCTTCTCCGCCGCAACGCCGAGATGGGCCGCCTGGCGCTCGATCCCGAGGCCCCCGACCCGGAGGCCGGCTGCGGCATGGCGGTCCTCGCGCTCGGCAAGCACGGGGCGCGCGAACTCAACTATTCGAGCGATGTCGATCTCATCGTCCTCTATGATGCGGCGGCCGCCTCAATCCCTGAGGGCGTCGAGCCCGCCCCTCTTTTCGTGCGCATCGCCAAGGCGCTCGCCCGCCTCCTGCAGGAGCGCACGAGCGACGGCTACGTGCTGAGAGTCGACCTCAGGCTGCGGCCCGATCCGGCTTCGACCCCGGTCGCGCTCTCGACCGCCAGCGCCTACGCCTACTACGAGACGGTCGGACAAAACTGGGAGCGCGCCGCAATGATCAAGGCGCGCCCCGTTGCCGGCGACCTCGCGCTCGGCAAGCGCTTCCTCGCCGACCTCGCGCCCTTCATCTGGCGCAAATATTTCGACTACGCGACGATCGCCGACATCCATGCGATGAAGCGTCAGATTCATGCAGTTCGCGGCCACGACCGCGTCGTCGTGCCCGGACATGACGTCAAGCTCGGCCGCGGCGGCATCCGCGAGGTCGAGTTCTTCGTGCAGACGCAGCAGCTGATCTTCGGCGGCCGGCGGGCGCAAATGCGCGGCTCGCGCACGCTCGACATGCTGCGCCAACTCCGCGCCGACAATTGGGTTACCGCCGAGGCGGAGAAGGACCTCACCGACGCCTATCTCTTCCTGCGCCGCATCGAACACCGGTTGCAGATGCAGGCGGATGAACAGACGCAGCGTCTGCCGTTCGATCGGGCCGAGCTTGAGCGCTTCGCCATGTTCTGCGGCTATGCGGGGCTCGACGCCTTCGCCAGCGACCTTGTCCATTGGCTGACGCGAGTCGAGCGCCACTATGCCCGCCTGTTCGAGGACGCGCCGGATCTCGGCGCGTCAGCCGGCAATCTCGTCTTCACCGGAGTTTCCGACGACCCGGGAACGATCGAGACCTTGCGAAGCCTCGGCTTCCAGCGTCCGGAGGCCGCGGTGGAGACGGTGCGGGGCTGGCATTTCGGCCGGCGCGCCGCCGTCCGCAGCCAGCGCGCCCGCGAGGTCCTGACGGAACTGACGCCCGCGCTGCTCGAGGCCTTTGCCGGCTCGGGAGACGCCGACGCGGCGCTTGCCGCCTTCGACGAGGCGCTGGCGCGAATGCCGGCCTCGGTCGAGCTCATGTCGATCCTGCGCTCGAACGCAAGCCTGCGGGAGCTGTTCGGCGATGTTCTGGGCTCGGCTCCGCGGCTGGCCAAGGTGATAGCAACCCGCCCGCATGTGCTCGACGCGGCGATCGATCCGGCCCGCGTCGACGACTTCGAGGCCAGCCTGAACGAGACCGGGACGCGGGCGCGGGCCGAGGCCTTTATCGCCCAGGCGCGCGGCTACGAGGAGGCGCTGAACCGCGCCCGCGACTTCGCCGCCGAGGAGATGTTCGCCATCGGCCTCAATCTTCTGTCCGGCCGTCTCGATCCCGATCGCGCCGGCCGGGCCTATAGCGCGCTCGCCGAGGCGCTGGTCATATCGATGCTGAAACGCGTCGAGGACGCGTTCGCAGGCGAGCACGGCAAGGTTGCCGGCGGCCGCATCGCTATCGTTGCCCTCGGCAAGCTCGGCTCGCGCGAAATGACAGCGGCCTCCGACCTCGACTTCATCCTGATCTACGATTTTCCCGCCAACGCCGGCGAATCCGCCGGCCCCCGGCCGTTGGCGCCCGGGCTCTACTATTCACGGTTGACGCAAAGGCTGCTCGCCGCGCTGACCGCGCCAACCAAGGCGGGGCGTCTCTACGAGGTCGACATGCGCCTTAGACCGTCGGGCCGACAGGGCCCGCTCGCCACCCAATTCTCGGCCTTCGCCCGCTACCAGGGGGAGGCAGCGGAGACCTGGGAGCATATGGCGCTGACCCGCGCCCGGGTCATTGCAGGCGAAACGAGCCTTGCCGACGACATCGCGGCGGCGGTGCGCCGGACGCTCCTTCGCCCGCGTAAGGCCAGCGACATCGCACGCGATGTGCGCTCGATGCGCGCGCTGATCGCCAGGGAGAAGGGCGACAAGAATGTCTGGGATCTGAAGCTCGTCGCCGGCGGGCTGATCGACATCGAATTCGCCGCACAATATCTGACTCTCGCCTTCGCCCATAACCAGCCCGACATTCTCGACGTGTCGACCCGCAAGGCGATCGACAAGGCCGGCGCCGCGGGCCTCCTCTCGGCCGATCATGTCGAGACGCTGATCGGCGCGCATCGGCTCTATACCGACGCGACTCAGTTCATGCGCCTTTCCATCGCCGGCCCGTTCGATCCGGCCAAGGCCGCCGCGGGCGTCAAGCGGCGCATTGCCACGGCCGCCGGTTTTCCTGACTTTGACGCCTTCGTCGCGGCGCTCGATGAAGCGCGGAAGCGGGTACGCGAGGCCTTCGAGGCGATCGTGAACGCTGGTAGACCCGATTGAGCGACCAGCCCGGCGCGCGGCTGTCGACTGCGCCTGCAGGGCAAGTCGCTACTTGAGCCCTTGGATCAGCGCCTGCAGCGTCGCGACGGTCGAGGCATCCGCTTCGCCGTCGACCCGCTCCAGCCGGAAATGGCGCTGGAAGGCCGTGACCGCCGCCCGGGTCAGGCGGTCGTAGATACCGGTCAGTTCCACCCCATAGCCGTAGAGCGCCAGCATCGCCTGCAGCGCCCGCACCGGCGGCCCTTCTTCTTCGTGGGCAAACAGCGGCCCGCCATCGAGCGGCGCGGCTGGAACCCAGAGGCCGACGCCGGCCCGCCAGAGCGTCTCCCACGGGAAGGCTTCGCCCGGATCGCGCTTGCGCAACGGCGCGACGTCGGAATGGGCAAGCACGCGCTCAGGCGGAATCTTCCAGCGCTGACAGAGCTCGCTGGCCAGCGAGATGGTCGCGGCGATCTGCGGCTCGGGATAGGGCGGCGCGCCGCCGTCATGGCCAGGATTGACGATCTCGATGCCGATCGAGGCGGAGTTGAGGTCGCTCTCGCCTTTCCAGCTGGCCTTGCCGGCATGCCAGGCGCGTTCGCTCTCCGGCACCAGCTGATCGATCCGCCCGTCCTCCCAGACGAAATAATGCGCCGAGACCTCAGCCGCCGGGTCGGTCAAGAGGCGGAGCGCCGCCTCGCCGGTCGGCATGCCGGTATAATGCAGGATCAGGCAATCCGGCCGGGTCCGGCCGCGTCGCGGCCCATGATTGGGCGAAGCGACGAACCGGGCGGCGAGCGGACTATCGGGCGTTCGGCCAACCGTCATTCGCCGACATAGCCATCCTCCGACTTGATCCGGGGACGGCCATGACCCTCATTGTCGTCGGGTTCGGTTCGACCGCGGTCGCGCTCAGTAGAAGGCGACGCAGACGCGGTTGCCGTTGTAGTCGTAACCCCATTGCGCGCAGCGGCCGACCGGACGCGGCGTCGCTGCAGCGCCGATCAGCGCGCCAGAACCGGCGCCGATCGCCGCGCCCGCGAGCGCTCCGCCTGCGCTGCCGCCGGAGACGGCGGAGCCGACAATGGCGCCGGCGCCGGCGCCGAGCGCCCCGCCGACCAACGCGTTCTGCTGCTGCGGGGTCTGGCATGCGGACACCGAGACGGCGGCGGCGAGGGCCAGCGACAGAGCCAACATCTTTTTCATCTCAATCCATCTCCCGTCCGTTTTACCGAAGCCTTTAAGCATTGGTCCCCGAAAAAAGACGCGACGGGACGCCCCGCGTGCAGGCCAGCCGCCTGCTTGGGCGGCACTAATCCCATATTCCGGGTGAAGCTGCAATGAACGCTCGGCAGGGGTAGTGCCTCAGTTGAGGCGTCGCCGCCGCCGCGCTGACGCGCCTGACTATCCGGAGCGAGGCCGTTTTTCCTTGACCGCCGCCGCCCGCGGCCCATATGCCCCCTCCGCCAGTCGGCCGGACGGCCGCCGCCTCAAAGCGGAGGAAAGTCCGGGCTCCATACGGATGCGGCGCCGGATAACGTCCGGCGGGGGCGACCCCAGGGAAAGCGCCACAGAAAGCAAACCGCCTTGCGGCGGGCCGCGAGGTCCGGCGCGGGGTAAGGGTGAAAGGGTGCGGCAAGAGCGCACCGCGTCGGCGGCAACGTCGGCGGCACGGCAAGCCCCGCCGGGAGCAAAACCGAATAGGAGCGATGCGCTCGCGCCCTTTCAAGCGCGGGCGGGGCCTTCATCCGTTGGCCTTGTCGCTCGGGTTGGTTGCTCGAGGCGCCCGGCGACGGGCGTCCCAGAGGAATGGCCGTCACGTCGGGGCGACAAACCCCGGCCATACAGAACCCGGCTTACAGGCCGGCTGGCGTTCCTTTCGTCCCTCGTCCATGCTGATGAGGCATCGGGAGAGAGCGGCGGTCTCGCCGCGGAAAGGCGGACATGCTGCGGGCGGACCAGGTTGTTCCTGCGGGAGATTGGGCGGGCGAGCCGGCGGACAGCGTCGTGCTCGACTTCGACGAGCGTTATCGCCGCCGGATCGCGATGACCGGCGTCGGCGGCCTCGCCTTCCTGCTCGACCTGCCGGAAGCCGCCATGCTGCGCAGCGGCGACGGCCTCAAGCTCGAGGACGGGCGGATCGTCGAAGTGCTCGCCGCGCCCGAACCGCTGACCGAGATCCGCGCCGCCGACGCCCTGGCGCTCATGCGCGTCGCCTGGCATCTCGGCAACCGTCATCTCGCCGTCGAGCTCCTGCCGAAGGCGATCCGCATCCGCCGCGATCCCGTCATCGAGGAGATGGCGAAGGGCCTCGGCGCGCGAGCGATCGCCCTCGAAGCGCCGTTCAACCCGGAAGGCGGGGCCTACGTGAAGGCCGAGGCGAAGGCGCACGAGCACGGCCACGATCGTCATCGCCACGACCATGCCGGCCACGACCACACGCACGAACATGCCCATCACGGCGACGACCATCGCGGCCAGCCCCATGCCCATGATCAGGGCCACGATGACCATCACGACCATCGGCACGGCCATCACGATCACGGACATGGCTGAGGCCGACGCCTCGCTCCTGCCGCTGATGCTCTGGCTGTCGCCAGCCTTTCCGGTCGGCTCCTTCGCCTATTCGCACGGGCTCGAATGGGCGGTCGAAGCAGGCGACATCCACGACGCGCGCTCGCTCGGTGGCTGGTTGGTGGATCTCCTGACCTTCGGCGCGCCGCGCGCCGACGCCATCCTGTTCGCCGCGGCCTACCGCGCGGCCGAGGCCGGCGACAATTCTGCGCTGATCGAAACCAACGCGCTTGCGGTCGCGCTCGCCGGCTCGGCCGAGCGGCGGCTCGAGACGACCGCGCAGGGCACGGCCTTCGTCGCCGCCGCCCGCGCCGCCTGGGACTGCGAGCCTCTGCGGGCGCTCGCCGGCGAGGACCGCGTCGCCTATCCGGCCGCCGTCGCCGCCGCCGCAGCGGGCCACGGCCTGCCGCTCGAACCGAGCCTCGAGGCTTTTTGTCTCGCCCTGGTCGCCAATGCCGTCTCGGCGGTCGTGCGGCTCGGGCCGATCGGCCAGACCGACGGGCAGAAGATCCAGGCGGCGCTGCTGCCGCGACTGCGCGCGCTCGCCCGCGAGGCGTCCCGCTCGACCCTGGCCGACCTCGGCTCCGCCGCCTTCCGCTCCGACATCGCCGCCATGCGCCATGAGACGCAATATTCGCGGCTGTTCAGGTCTTGACTTGCCCTCCGCCCGGTCCTCAATCGAATGGCCGGGACGCCCGCGAAATACTAACCCTGATTCCGCCTAGTTGGCGCTCGCTTTGGCCAGGAAAAGAATTTAGCTCGGCGGTAACGATTGACCGCTCTTCTCACTCAGGTCCTACCAACGAATCGAGAACCTCAATGGCCATCACCCGTCAAGTCATCACCTCGCTGTCGCGCGACGGCGCCGACATGCTCGGAATCACGAATATCGCGGTCAAGATCATCGACGAAAGCATCGTGTCGGGTTCGCTATTGACGGTTGAAAGCAATCACTTCTGCGTTCTGAAATCGCGGGGCGCCGTTTTGAACGTGTATGAGACAGGTCAATACGCGTTGGTCACACCCGACAAGCCGTTGGTCGGCTCAATCGTTCAGGGCTTTTTCGGCGGGAGCTCGCCTTGGGTCTATGAAGTGATTTATATCAACCGCTCGAAATTGCTCGTCAGCAATCGAGGCATCGCCACGAGCGCCGAGATGGCGGAAGTGGCGTATCAGGTCGACTATTACGTCCATGTCGACACCAAGGAAGCTGCGCTCGATCTGATAACGCATATGCCGTTCGCTGGCCAAATCATCGACACGCAGGAGCTCGCAAACTACGCCGGGCCGGCGATCGAGCAGGCGATCAATCAGGTCGTGCAGGTCACCAAACTCGAAAACATCAACGCGCACATTGGCGATCTGCGGGAGAGCGTCAAAGTCCATTTGACCGATTTCCTGAAGGTCTATGGCATCATGCTGAACGACCTGAAGGTTCTTATCCTTCCCAAGGACGAACGGATGCGCGAGCTTCTCTCGCTGCAGGCGCTTGGACTGACGCCGATCGAGGCGGTGCGCTACTATCTGGCCCTGAAGATGGCCGAGAAGGGTCTTGTCTCTGCGCCCAATGCAGCGGTCGGGATGCCGTTTCAGATCGGCGGACAGCCGCCTGTCGGCTTCTATCCCGTCGGCCACGAAACCGGATTGACAAAGTAACGCCATGTCGGGCGCCGACTTTTACGACCTGGACGAACTCGAAAAGATCGCCGTCAATTTGTTCTACGGCTGGGGCTACAATTTCTATCGGCTCGAAAATCAGCTGCGCGCCGATGACTTGACAGTTCGCGCCAAGGTCGGGTGGCTGCTCGGCTTGGCGCGAGCTTCGGTCGAGACAGCGGAAAGCGCCTACCGTCGGGAGTGTCTTCCTGCGCCGACGCGGGAGAAACCGCGCCCCGACGCCGACGCCGTCGCGGGCGCGTCGACGTTGGAGCGGCTATCGAAAGAGATTGGAGCGCTCGAAGGGCAAATTCGTGCCCAGCCCGTTCCCGAGAACGATAGAATGACCCAGCGCTATCGCCAGGAGGCGGCGACGCTCCAGCATCTCCTTCACTGCGATATGGGACTGGCCGGCCGCGCGGAGATGCTGCGGGCGATGCTCGACCAAAAGGACGGCGCCTGGATGATCGAGAAATCGGCGGAGATTCAAACCGGGCTCAGGAGCATCGAGGCGGCCTTGCGGGATCGCCAGATGGCGCTGGTTGTCTGAGGCGTTGGGCGCCCACGTCCCAGGCAGGGGCGTCTCGAGCCTCTCGATGGGTTCTGCGGCGGACGAGATGAGGCCAATGAAGCGAGCGGGCGTCACATGACCAAGCAACCTCTGCGCATCGGCGTCGGCGGGCCGGTCGGCTCGGGCAAGACGGCGCTGATGGAGCAGCTGTGCAAGCGCCTTCGGCACGCGCTCGACATCGCCGCCATCACCAACGACATCTACACCAAGGAGGACGCGCGCATCCTGGTCGAGGCCGGCGCACTACCAGCCGAGCGCATCATGGGCGTCGAGACCGGCGGCTGCCCGCATACCGCCATCCGCGAGGATGCCTCGATCAACCTCGCCGCGGTGGCCGACATGCGCCAGCGCTTCCCGGGCCTCGACGTCATCCTGATCGAATCGGGCGGCGACAATCTCGCCGCCACCTTCTCGCCCGAGCTTGCCGATCTGACGATCTATGTCATCGACGTCTCCGGCGGCGAGAAGATCCCGCGCAAAGGCGGCCCCGGCATCACCCGCTCCGACCTCCTCGTCATCAACAAGATCGACCTCGCCCCTTACGTCGGCGCTTCGCTCGAAGTGATGGCCCGCGACGCCGCGGCGATGCGGAAAGTCCGGCCCTTCGTCCTGACCAACATGAAGACCGGCGAAGGCGTCGACCGGGTGATCGCATTTCTGCGCGAGAAGGGCGGGCTCGCCGCGGGGTGAGGCGCGCCCTTCCCACTCGTGGGTAAGAGCCTGCCCGCGGGCTTGCCTTCTCCCCTTGCGGGCCCGCAAGGGGAGAAGGATCGCACAGGGCGACGATATTCCCTCCCCGGAGCACGAATGACGGATCGCGCGGAGTGGTATGGCTTGTTCAACAGCCGAAGGCGACGCGCCTTCGTTGACTGCCGTGGGCCCGCGAGAGTTGTCGCAGGGAACGAACCCGCCTAGAAAAGCGGCCGCCGAGCCATCTCCCATTCCCCGGTCGCCTGCGGAAGGGGAACAGACATGGCTCGGGCCCCGCGAGTTTCTCGCTTCTGGCGACACGGAGAGCGATCTGATGAAAAAGTTCCTGGTGTCTGTACATGGCCAACGCGGCCGAGTTCGAGCAGATGATGCAAAACTCCACTCCGGAGCAGAGACAGAAGGGGATGGAGGCCTGGATGAAATGGATGGGCGACAACAAGGCGTCGCTCGTCGAAGGCGGGGCGCCTTTGGGGAAAACCAAGCGGGTCGACGTGAAAGGCGCCTCGGACACGAAAAACAACATCGGAGGCTATTCCGTCGTGCAGGCCGACTCGGCCGACGCGGCGACGAAGATTATCGGCAAGAACCATCCCCACCTGCAAATGCCGGGCGCATGGGTGGAGGTCATCGAGATCATGCCGGTCCCCGGGATGTGAAAGAGCAGCCGTGCCCTTCCCCCCTCGCGCCCCCTCCGGGGAAGGTGTCGTTGCGAAGCAACGACGGATGAGGGGAATCGCGCGAAGCGCGATGGCTATCTCGCGCGATATGCATGCGATGAGCAAACACGCGGAGCTTGCGAGGCGGTCGGCTTCCGCGCGACTTCCCCTCATCCGGCCGGCTATCGTCGGCCACCTTCTCCCGCAAGCGGGAGAAGGGATTGCGCTCCGTCTCGCTTGGCGGAAGAAAGCCTGAGCGCGATGGCTCCCTACGACAGTCCCCGCACTGAGAAGGCTTCGCCGCCGTAGCCGGCCTCGGCCGGGATGCGGAGGCCCGGGCCGCCGTCGACTTCGATCCGCTCGGGCTCGACCGTCACCACCGGGGCCGCGCGCGCGGCGGCGAGCGCCGAGGCGGCGTCGGCGTGGCGGGCGAGCTTCCACAGGTTGCGCTCGGTCGGAAAGAGGACGGTGAACTTGCGTCCGCGCTCCGCCAGCGCCTCACGCGGGGAAATCCAGATCGAAATCGACGGCCTCGCGCCCATCGTGGGCAAGCGCCTGTTCGGGCGGCGCAAGCGCCAAGAAGAAATGCGTATCGAAGCGCTTCGGCAGGAAGGCCGGCGTGATCCAGCGGGCGAACGGCACGAGCAGGTCGGTCGCCGGAATGAGGCCCTCGGAGCTCATGAGCGCCGCGAAGGGCGCTGTCCGGTCGAGCGCGGCGACGCGCCCGGCGGCAACGAGACGCTCATCGCCCTGCGGCCTGGCGAGGAGGAGGCCGCACTCCTCATAGGCCTCGCGGATCGCCGCGATCTTGAAACGGCCAAGCGAATCGTCGTCAGATTCGAGGCGCGGCCGACCGCGCCTACAATTCTCGGCAAGCTCCGCGTCGACCGGCTCCATCCGCCCGCCGGGGAAGACGAGCGCGCCCGAGGCGAAGTCGATCTCGTGGTGGCGGACGACCATGAAGACTTCGAGCCCCGCCGGCCGATCGCGCATGAGCACGATGGTCGCAGCGGGGCGGGGCGCGGCCGGCGCTGGCGTCTCGCTCATGCGCGGTCGCGCTCCCTCTCGCGCAGTTTGAAGCGCTGGATCTTGCCGGTCGCGGTCTTCGGCAATTCGGCGACGAACTCGATCGCGCGCGGATATTTGAAGGGCGCGAGCCGGTCCTTGACGAAGCTCTTCAGTTCCGCTTCGTCCGCCCGCTCGCCGGCTTTGAGCACGACGAAGGCCTTGGTCTTGATGAGGCCGTCCTTGTCGGGCGCGCCGATGACGGCGGCTTCGAGCACCGCCGGATGCTGGACGATGGTCGCCTCGACCTCGAACGGGCTCACATAGACGCCGCCGACTTTCAGCATGTCGTCGCTCCGGCCGGCGTAGGTGAAGCTGCCGTCGGCATTGCGGATGTATTTGTCGCCGCTCTTGGTCCAGCCGCCCTGAAAGGTTTCGCGCGTCTTGGCGCGGTTCCCCCAGTACATGAGCGCCGCCGACGGCCCCTGGATGAAGAGGTCGCCCGGCTCGCCGTCTTGAACGCGGCCGCCGTCCTCGGCGCGGAGCTCGATGTCGTAGCCCGGCACCGGCCAGCCGGTCGTGCCGTAGCGCACCTTGTCCGGCCGGTTGGAGATGAAGATGTGCAGCATCTCGGTCGAGCCGATGCCGTCGACGATGTCGACGCCGAAATGGCGCCGGAAACGCTCGCCGATCTCGGCCGGCAGCGCTTCCCCGGCCGAGGAGACGAGGCGGAGCGCGACCTCGCTGCGGGCGGGCAAGGCGGGCGAGGCGAGCATGCCGGCGAAGCTGGTCGGGGCGCCGTAGAAGACGGTCGGCCTGACGCCGTCGATTCCGCCGGTCCAGCGCCTGAACACGGCCTCCGGCGTCGGCCGCTCGGCCATCAAGAGGACCGTCGCGCCGACCGAGAGCGGGAAGGTCAGCGCGTTGCCGAGGCCGTAGGCGAAGAAGAGCTTCGCCGCCGAGAAGCAGACGTCGTCTTCCTTCAGGCCCAGGATCGCCTTGCCGTAGAGCTCGGCGGTCCAGTACGGGTTGGCGTGCGAATGCACGGTCCCCTTCGGCCGGCCGGTCGAGCCCGACGAATAGAGCCAGAAGGCGGGATCGTCGGCTTGCGTCTTGGCCGGGCGCGCCAGCGGCGCCTGCCGCTCGAGGAAGGCCTCGAACTCGGCCTCGCCGAATTCGAGCGGCTGCGTCGGACGCGAGACGACGACCTTGTGGACTTCGTGGTCGGACTTGGTCAGCGCGGCTTTCAGCGCCGGCTTGACCGCGCCGCTGACGAGCGCCGCTTGCGCCCGCGAATGCTCGAGCATGTAGGCCAGGTCGTCAGCGGTGAGGAGCGTGTTCACGGCGACCGGCACGCTGCCCGCGAGGATCGCGCCCAGGAACGCCACCGGCCAGTCGGCGCCATCCTGCATGATGAGGATCACCCGCTCCTCGCGCTTGACGCCGGCATCCTTGAGCGCCGCGGCGAGGCGCCGGGCCCGCTCGTCGAGGCCGCGGTAGGTCAGAACGCCGACGTCGTCGATAAACGCAGGCTTGTCGGGACGGCCGGCGTTCGCATCGAGGAGATGCCGGGCGAAGTTGAAGGCGTCGGGCGGCGCCGGAACCGGGCTCACGCTCATCGCAAGGTCTCCTCCCGACGCCGCCGTTGGCTAAGGCGCTGCGAATGAGCCTATGCCGCCGAGACGGGCGTGGAAAGGCTTGCTCCCGCCAAAGGCGATGCAATATGTTGCGTGAGGCCTCTCTTAGGAACGCAGGATATCCATGTCAAGCAATATACTGCCTTCCCCGGGGGAAGCGCGCGACGGCGACGGGGTGACCGCCGCTTTGGCGCCGGCGCCCGAACCGTCCGACAGCGGCGAACCGAAGGATCCCTTTCTGATCGCGCTCGGCGAGCGGGTGCGGGCTTTGCGCGCCCGTCGCGGCATGACCCGCAAGGCGCTGGCGCAGACGAGCAGCGTATCCGAAAGGCATCTCGCCAACCTCGAATATGGCGTCGGCAATGCCTCGATCCTGGTCCTGCTGGAGGTGACGAAAGCGCTGCAATGCCCCTTCGCCGAGCTTCTCGGCGACATGACGACGCGGTCGCCGGAGTGGCTCCTGCTCAGGGAAATGCTGGAGGGCCGCGACGAGGCGACGCTGAGGCGGGTCCGTATCGCGGTCGGCGAAATGCTGGCGACCCGGACCGAACGCGGCGAGGCTGCACAAAGCCGCGCCTCCCGCGTTGCCCTCATCGGCCTCCGCGGCGCCGGCAAGACGACGCTCGGTCGCATGCTCGCCGAGGATCTCGGGTTTCCCTTCGTCGAGTTGAGCCGCGAGATCGAGAAGCTGGCCGGCTGCGGCATCGCCGAAATTCTCAACCTCTACGGGCAGAACGCCTATCGGCGCTACGAGCGCCGGGCGCTTGAGGAGACGATCCAGATCTATCCCGAGGCGGTTATCGCCACGGCCGGCGGCCTGGTGTCGGATCTCGTCAGCCTCAACCTGCTGCTCAGGCATTGCACGACCGTCTGGCTCGAGGCCGATCCGGAGGATCACATGGCCCGCGTGGCGGCGCAGGGCGACCTGCGCCCGATGGCGGCGAGCGCCGAGGCGATGGAAGACCTGAAGACCATCCTCGCCGGCCGCGCGGCTTTCTATTCGAAGGCCGACATGCGCCTCGACACCAGCGCTCAGCCTCTTCTGGAGACCTTTCAGCTCTTGCGGAACTCGGTTCGCCCGGCGCTCGGACTGCCCGCCTGAGCGATCAATTCCTTCCGCCGCTCTTGTCGCGTCGCCATTGATGCACTATGGTGCATTCTTGATCATGCATTAAATTGCTGCTTGAGGAGAGCCCGATGAGCGGCCCCGACCCGGTCGACTACCAGACTGCGCCCGCGCGCTACCGGCACTGGAAGCTTCGCTTCGAGGGCCCGGTCGCAACCCTCATCGCCGATTTCGACGAGAGCGCCGGCATCCGCCCGGGCTACAAGCTCAAGCTGAACAGCTACGATCTCGGCGTCGACATCGAACTCAACGACGCCGTCAATCGCATCCGCTTCGAGCACCCGGAAGTGCGCGCGGTGGTGATCTCTAGCGCCAGGGACAAGGTCTTCTGCTCCGGCGCCAACATCTTCATGCTTGGGCTTTCCGGCCATGCCTGGAAGGTCAATTTCTGCAAGTTCACCAACGAGACGCGCAACGGCCTCGAGGATTCCTCGCAGCACAGCGGCTTGAAGTTCCTCGCCGCGGTGAACGGCTCCTGCGCCGGAGGCGGCTACGAGCTGGCGCTGGCCTGCGACGAGATCGTGCTCGTCGACGACCGTTCGAGCGCCGTCAGCCTGCCGGAGGCGCCGATGCTCGGCGTCCTGCCCGGCACCGGCGGACTGACGCGTCTCACCGACAAGCGCCACGTCCGCCACGACATCGCCGACGTCTTCTGCACGACCAGCGAGGGGGTCCGCGGCCAGAAGGCGCTGGACTGGCGCCTCGTCGACCATATCGCCAAGCCGGGTGAGTTCGCCGCCAAGGTGAAGGAGCGCGCGCTGGCGCTGTCCGCCCAGAGCGACCGGCCGGAAGCAGCAGCCGGGGTCGAGCTCACGCCGATCGACCGCACGATCGAGGCCGACGCGCTCCGCTACGGGCATGTCGCGGTCGCCATCGACCGGCGCGCCCGCACCGCTACGTTCACCATCAAAGGGCCGACAAGCGCTGAGCCGCACGACCTCGCCGGCATCGAGGCCGCCGGGGCGACGTGGTACCCACTGGCGCTTGCCCGCGAGCTCGAGGACGCGATCCTGACGATGCGCACCAACGAGCTCGACATCGGCATCTGGCTCATCCACACCGAGGGCGACGCAACGGCCGTGATGGCGATGGACGAGACGTTGCAGCGGCTGAAGGCGCATTGGCTCGTCCGCGAGACCATCGGCTACCTGCGGCGAACATTCAGCCGCCTGGACGTCACCTCGCGCAGTCTGTTCGCCCTCGTCGACCGGGGGTCGTGCTTCGCCGGCTCATTGCTCGAACTGGCGCTGGCTTCTGACCGCATCTATCATCTCGCCTTGCCGGACGAGCCGGCGCTCGCGCCGACGATCGTGGTCGGGGCCGCGAATTTCGGCGATTATCCGATGGTCACCGGACAAAGCCGGCTTGCGCGCCGGTTCTACGACGAGAGGCCGGCGCTCGAGGCGGTCAAGGCGAGGCTCGGACAGCCTCTGGACGCCGCCGCGGCGCTGGCCCTGGGGCTCGCGACGAGCACGCCCGACGACATCGACTGGGACGACGAAATCCGGCTCGCGATCGAAGAGCGCGCGTCGATGAGCCCGGACGCGCTCACCGCCTTGGAAGCGAACCTCCGCTTCAACGGCCCCGAGACGATGTTCACGCGCGTCTTCGGGCGCTTGTCCGCCTGGCAGAACTGGATCTTCCAGCGCCCCAACGCGGTCGGCGAAAAGGGCGCGCTGAAGGTCTACGGCAAGGGTGAGAAGGCCGCTTTCGACTGGAACCGCGCCTGAAAGCCGCGAGGAGCTGCGCGCAATGGAACGCGTCGACGTCGGGGTCATCAAGCAGCATCTGATCGATCCGGAAATCTGCATCCGCTGCAACACCTGCGAAGCGACCTGTCCGGTCGGGGCGATTACCCACGACGCCCGCAACTACGTCGTCGACGCCTTGAAGTGCAACCAGTGCATGGCCTGCGTTCCGCCCTGCCCGACCGGCAGCATCGACAATTGGCGCCTCGTGCCGCGCGCCGAGGCCTATGCGCTCGAGGCGCAGTTCGGCTGGGACGCGCTGCCGGCCGAACTCAGCCAGAAGGCGCTCGCGGCTGCCGGCGTCAACGCCGCCGGACAGACGGCAGCCTCCGCGCCGCAGGGCTCGCCCGAGGCGGCGGCCGGCGACAGCGAATTCCGGGTCGCCGACTGCGCGGCGGTCATTCCGCCATGGTCGGCCGCGCATCCTTACGTCAATCTCTATGGGCCCCGCGCGGCCGAGGCGTCCATCGCCGCTTCGGTCGTCGGCAACGCCCGGGTGACCGAAATCGGCAAGGACTACGACACTCATCACATTGTTCTCGACTTCGGCGCGACGCCGTTTCCGGTTCTCGAGGGCCAGTCGATCGGCGTCCTGCCGCCTGGCGTCGATAAGGACGGACGGCCGCACCATGCCCGGCAATATTCAGTCGCGAGCCCGCGCAACGGCGAGCGGCCCGGCTACAACAACCTGTCGCTGACCGTGAAGCGGGTGCTCGAG
The DNA here is from genome assembly GCA_963820795.1 of uncultured Alphaproteobacteria bacterium. GTDB lineage: Bacteria > Pseudomonadota > Alphaproteobacteria > Rhizobiales > Beijerinckiaceae > Roseiarcus. The sequence goes on along the minus strand of CAWGBJ010000014.1, from coordinate 117,709 downwards.
GACCATCAGGGTCAGCCGGTGCGCGGCGTCGCCAGCAACTATCTTTGCGATCTCGAGATCGGCGACAAGGTTCAGGTCGTCGGGCCCTTCGGCTCGAGCTTCCTGATGCCGAACCATCCGAAAAGCTCAATCGTCATGATCTGCACCGGCACCGGCAGCGCGCCGATGCGGGCGATGACCGAATGGCGCCGCCGCTTGCGCAAGTCTGGCAAGTTCGAAGGCGGCAAGCTGATGCTGTTCTTCGGCGCGCGCACCAAGGAAGAGCTCCCCTATTTCGGCCCGCTGGGAAACCTGCCGAAGGACTTCATCGACATCCATTTCGCCTTCAGCCGCACGGCCGGCCAGCCGAAGCGCTATGTCCAGGACCTGATGCGCGAAAAGGCCGCGGACCTCGCGCCGTTGCTCGCCGATCCGCACGCCTATTTCTACGTCTGCGGCCTGAGGGCGATGGAGGAAGGCGTCGTTCTGGCGCTCTGCGACGTCGCCCGTGAGGCCGGACTGGACTGGCGGACGATCGGCCCCGCGCTCAAGCGCGACGGCCGCCTGCACCTGGAAACCTATTGAGCCGACAGACCCTTCTCCGGCAGACGTCGGCAGGCGGGAGAAGGCGTCGGCTCACTTGTCGACGAAGGCCTTCTCGATCACGTAGTCGCCCGGCTCGCCGTGATTGCCTTCCTTGAAGCCGCGCGCATCGAGGATGGCGCGAAGGTCCGCGAGCATCGCCGCGCTGCCGCATAGCATGAAGCGGTCATGCGCTGCATCGATGGCGGGGAGTCCGACGGTCGCGGTCAGCCGGTCCGTCGTCAGCGCCAGCGACAACCGGCCCTGATTGCGGAAGGGCTCGCGGGTCACGGTCGGGTAGTAGACGAGCTGCCTGCGCACCATGTCGCCGACGAATTCGTCCTTCGGCAAGCCGCCGGCGATGATGTCGCTATAGGCGAGATCCTTGATCCAGCGCACCCCGTGCGCGACGACGATGCGGTCGAACCGCTCATAGGCCTCCGGGTCGCGGATGATGCTGAGAAACGGCGCGAGGCCCGGTGCCGGTGCCGAGCAGGAACAGCGTCCGGCCGGGCTTTCAGGTTGTCGACCACGAGCGTCCCTGTCGGCTTGCGGCCGATCAGCACCTCGTCGCCTTCCCTCAGATGCTGCAGCCGCGAGGTCAGCGGCCCGTCCGGGACCTTGATGGAGAAGAACTCGAGCTCGTCGTCGTAATGCGCGCTCGCCAGCGAATAGGCGCGCAGCAGCGGCTTGCCGTCGCCTTCGAGGCCCATCATCACGAACTGGCCGCTGCGAAAGCGGAACGAGGGCGTCCGCGTGGTGCGGAAGCTGAACAGCCGCTCCGTCCAATGACGGACGCTGACCACCCGCTCATGATGAAATGCACTCATCCGGTCCCTTCTCCATTTCGCCTCGCGCCTATTGCAGCGAAAGACGGCTGCGCCAATGCGGCAATCCGCAGCAGCCGTCGATGGTCTTCGCAATTGACGCCGGCTCTCGCCCTCTGGACTTTCAGCCCGCGGCGAAAGTTCATACATGAATTGGGTATTGACCGAAATAGCTAATTAATATAGTATATAATCGGCGAGACTGCGGAGAAAGGCTTTTTTCAAAAGCCTGGGGCGCCTGCTGAACCGGGTGACGGTCGTCGAATACGGCTCGTCCCGCCAGGTCGGCACGGAACCATAAAACCCCAACTCTCAGTATATCCCCCCCTCTTCTTCCTCGCCACCGGCGACCGGCATTCCCGTCGTCGTGCTGAGCCTATGGGTGTGGCGGATGCAGGGGCGTGAGGCCCTGAGACGATCGAAGCGAGCGATATTATCGCTTGAGCAATTCAGATTTTAGCGATATTATCGCTTGTGAAAACGATCATCCTGACGTTGGCTGCCGCCAAAGATCTCGACGCTCTTCCCCGAGGCGCTCGCGAGCAAGTGGAGATTGGGCTTCACCGCTACGCCCTGACCGGCCAAGGCGACGTGAGGGCCCTTCGGGGCCGGGATGGCTACCGGCTCCGGATTGGCGGCTACCGGGTGATCTTCGACGAGGATGCAGGCACGATCCTGGCGATCGCAATCGGCCGCCGGGCCACGAACTCTTACAAGAGGAATTGAGGCTATGAGCCCGCCACAGATCATTCGAACGCCCAATGGCGAAGAGCTGGTTGTGCTGCCCCGGGCCGAATATGAGGCGCTCGTCGAGCGCGCCGATCACGAGGCCGAGGATGCGGAGGACGTCGCCATCTACGATGCTCGGAAGGCCGAATTGGTTGCTAACGGCGTCGTGCTGCCGCCGGAAGTGAGCGCTGCGATTCTTCGAGGCGACAGTCGGCTGAAAGCGATTCGAAACTGGCGCGGCGACACCCAATTGCACTTGAGTTTCAAGACGGACATCGCTCAGGGCTATCTGTCTGATCTCGAAAGCGGGCGCCGTGCGGGAACCCCCGAGACAATCGCCAAGCTCGCGCAGGCTTTAAACGTGCCGGCGGAGTGGCTTTCGTAGCCTATATCCTGCGGCGCTCATTCTCGACGGGCTCGCCGCGGAGATAGCTACGAGCGACGACGGGGCGCATGGTAACGTCCGTCCAGTCCGGCTCCGTCAGGGCGCACGTCTCCCCTCCGTTTGAGCCGAACCCGTCACGCTTGCCGACTTCGCCAGGGCTGAGGCCGCAGCTCCGCGAGCATTCGGTGAATCTCGGCGAAGAGGTTCTTCGACATCGCGACCTCCGCCGTCCGGAACGCGCTCAGCCCCAAGCCGGCGAGGCGGCGCGCGATGAAATCTTGAATCCGGGCGGCTAGGCGACGATATCGGGGCCGGCCGGGTTTCGACGCCCGGCCCGTCCCTTTCCCGTTCTGACACGAGGCACAGACTTGACCGCCGACGCCCAGACCCCGACGACCGAAGCCGCGACGACGCAGAGCTTCGAGGCCGACGTTTCGCGGCTTTTGCATCTGATGGTCCACTCGGTCTATTCCGACCGCGACATTTTCATTCGCGAGCTCGTCTCCAACGCCGCCGACGCCTGCGAGAAGCTGCGCTACGAGGCGATCGCCAGGCCTGACCTGATCGCCGACGGCGCCCCCTTCGCCATCGCCGTCGCCCTCGATCCCGACGCCAAGACGCTGACCATCTCGGACAACGGCGTCGGCATGAGCCGCGACGATCTGACCCAGGGGCTCGGAACCATCGCCCGTTCCGGCACCAAGGCCTTCCTCGACCGCCTGGCGGCGGAGGAAGCGAGCAAGGAAGCTTCGGCTCTTATCGGCCAGTTCGGCATCGGCTTCTATTCGTCCTTCATGGTCGCCGACGAGGTCGTGGTCGAAACGCGTCCCGCCGGGGCAGGTGAGGCCTGGCGCTGGTCGTCCGACGGCAAGGGCTCCTTCAGCATCGCCCCCCTCGCCCTCGACGCCGCGCCGGCGCGCGGCAGCCGGGTCATCCTGCATCTCAACGCGGAGTCGCACGACTACGCCAAAACCTGGAAGGTCGAGCGAATCGTCCGCGATCATTCCGGCGCCGTCGCCGTTCCGATCGACCTCATCGAGAAGCCGGGCGCCGAGCCGCGCCGCATCGCCGACGGCGCGGCGATCTGGGCGAAGCCCAAGTCGGAGGTGAAGCCCGAGGACTATACCGAATTCTACCGCGGCCTCGGGGGCCAGTTCGACGAGCCGGCGCTGACGCTACACTGGCGGGCGGAGGGCAGGCACGAATATACCGTGCTCGCCTTCGTCCCCGGCTCGCGGCCGTTCGACCTCTTCGACCCGACCCGCAAGGGCCGCAACAAACTCTACGTCCGGCGGGTGCTGATCACCGAGAACGCCGACATCCTGCCCGGCTGGCTGCGCTTCGTCCGCCTCGTCGTCGACAGCGCCGATCTGCCGCTCAACGTCTCGCGCGAAATGATCCAGGAGAGCGCGGTCTTCGCCGCCATCCGCAAGGGCGTCACCAATCGGATCGTGCAGGAGCTCGGCAAGCTCGCCGAGGCCGAGCCGGAGAAATTCGCCAAGGTCTGGGAGCATTTCGGCCCTGTCATCAAGGAGGGCCTGTACGAGGATCCGGAGCGGCGGGACGGCCTGTTCAAGATCGCCCGCTTCGCCTCGACTGCGCATCCGGACGGCGACCGGACGCTAGCGCAATATGTCGCCTCGCTGCGCGAGAACCAGACGGCGATCTATTACCTCACCGGCGAAGACGCCAAGCGGCTCGCGGCCAGCCCGCAGCTCGAGGGTTTTCGCGCCCGCGGCGTCGAGGTGCTGCTGCTCGCCGATCCGGTCGATTCGTTCTGGGTCTCGACCGCCGCCGGTTTCGACGGCAAGCCGTTCAAGTCGGTGAGCCAGGGCGCGGCCGACATCAAGTCGATCGCGCTCGTCGAGGGAGCCACTGCGCCAGCCGAAGCGACCGGCGAAGTCGCGACCCTCCTCGCCTTCTTCAAGCAGACGCTGGAAAAGGAGGTCGCCGAAGTGCGCGGCTCCGATCGGCTGACCGACAGCGTCGCCTGCCTGATCGCCCCCGAATTCGGCCCCGACCGGCAGCTCGAAAAGATGCTCGCCGCGCACGGCCGGCTCTCCGAACGGGCCAAGCCCATCCTGGAGATCAACCCGACCCACCCGCTGACGCTGTCGCTGGCGCAGCGCTTCCGGGACGGCAAGGACAAGCCCCTGGTCGAGGACGCGGCCTGGCTGATGCTGGACGAGGCGCGGCTCCTCGAAGGGGCCAGCGTCGAAGACCCGCCGGCCTTCGCCGCGCGGCTCAGGCGGGTGCTGGAGAAGGCGCTGGGGTAGGAGTATGGTGACATAGGCGCAATCGGCGACGGATGCGCCTCTCACACGCGCGCCTTGCCGGATTCACACAAGATCTGCCCTCGGGAGGCCCCTTCTCCCCTCGCGGACTACAGTATTCACACATCTCAAATCGCCGTGCGAACCCCTTCCCCAGTTTGCTGGGGAAGGTGGCGCGAAGCGCCGGATGGGGTGTGGCCCGCTGCTTCGGCTTAAAGTCGGATTGCACGACCGTTACCGCGAACTTGCGGTCCAAGCGCCCTGCTTTTCACACCCCATCCGTCGCCTTCGGCGACACCTTCCCCGCTTCGCGGAGAAAGGGGCGCGGCGGCCGCCTGCAGGCTCGATGACTTGTGTGAATGCCGTAGCCTTGCGGGAGAAGAGCCTGCCCCGAGCCTGCCGAGGGGTGTCGCGCCGACGGCGCGACGGATGACGGGGGCGGTCGCGCGAAGCGCGACGGCTTCGCCAGGCAGCCGCTTATCTTGCGTCACGCGTCGCTCTTGAACGTAGGAGCCATCGCGCTCCGCGCGATCTCCTCATCCGTCGTTGCTTCGCAACGACACCTTCCGCGCGAAGGGGGAAGGAGAACGCCTCCAACTCCGCGACATTCGGCAAGCCTCAGGGAAGCAGCGCTTGCGCTTCTCGCCACAGCCTCGCGACAACCGCGGCTGCCGCTTCCTGGCGCGCCAGCGCGGCGGATTGTCCCGCCCAGGCCTGCATGCGCTGCAGATCGCCCTTCGCCTGGGCGTCTTGGCGCATACGCGCTGTGAGCCCGCGCTGTATCGGATAGGGCGCCGGCGCCGGCGCCTCTGGACCGCTCGCGGCAAGGGCGTAATCGGTCGCGATGCTCCGCCCGGGCCGCCCGCTGAATGCGCGCGACACCATGGTGTCCTCGGGCAGCGTCCGGCCGAGCGCGTCGGCCCACGCGGCATCGATTTTCGCCTCCGGACATCTGAGGAAGGCGGTTCCGATCTGCGCCGCGCTCGCGCCGAGCGTCAGCGCGGCGGCCATCCCACGTCCGTCCGCGATGCCGCCCGCGGCGACGACGGGGATATCGACCGCGTCGGCGACGGCAGGGAGCAAGGACATCAGGCCGACAGCCTGACGCTCGGCCAGCGAAGGCTCGAATGCTCCGCGGTGCCCGCCGGCTTCGAACCCTTGGGCGACGACCACATCCGCTCCCGCCGCCTCTGCCGCCTTTGCCTCTCGAACGGAGCTAACGGCGGCGAACCAGGCGATGCCCGCTTGCTTCATTCGCATGACGAAGGCGGACGGATAGAGACCCATGATCGAGGATATGACCGGCGGCCGGGCGGTGAGCATCGCTTCGCACTGGGCGTCGAAGTCCGCTAGCGGCGCGTCGGCGGCGTCTTCCGGCACACCTGGACCCCACCCGGCGAGAAAGCGGGCGACGTCTCGCTCATGGTCCCTGTCCCGGCGCGGCGCCGAGTCCGGGATCCACAGATTGATCTGAACCGATCTGTTGCTGCCTTGCTGAAAGTCTCTCAGCCATTCGAGGATTGCATCGGGTTCGAGCGAAACCGCCCCGCAGGCGCCCATGCCGCCCGCGTTGGCGACTGCGACAGCCAAGGACGGTGGACAGGCGCCCGCCATCGGGGCCAGGAGGATCGGTGCATCGAGGCCGAACCGCCGGCAAAATTCAGTTGCGCGTTCCCTTGACGACGACGCCATGCAGCCTCCGGTGCGAGACAGGTTGTCGCCTCCACAGCAATGAAAGCCGGTTGCGCCGACGAAGACAAGCGGCGCCGGCCCTTGCCGACCCTTGCCCTTGCCCATTTGACTCGCCGCGCTTGATTACAGAGTAATGCGCGTTTTCCGGCCGGCCGAGGCCGGGCGTCCCAACAGGATCAAGCATTGCCCCCGTTACGCGAGGCCGCCGAGGTCTCCAAGGCCTGGCCGTTCGAGGAAGCGCGCAAACTGATCGCGCGGCTCGAGCGCGCCCCCAAAGCCGAGGTCGTCTTCGAGACCGGTTACGGGCCGTCGGGATTGCCGCATCTCGGCACCTTCGGCGAGGTCGCGCGGACGACGATGGTGCGGCACGCCTTCCGCGTGCTCACCGGCGATTCGGTCAGGACCCGGCTCATCGCCTTCTCCGACGACATGGACGGGCTGCGCAAGACCCCCGACAACATCCCCAACCGCGAGCTGATTGCGCCGCATCTCGGCAAGCCGCTGACCCGGGTCCCCGACCCGTTCGGCGAATACGAGAGCTTCGCCGCGCACAACAACGCCATGCTTCGGCGCTTTCTCGACCGGTTCGGCTTCGACTACGAATTCATCTCCTCGACCGAGGCGTATAGGAGCGGCCGCTTCGACGCGGCGCTGCTCAAGATGCTCGAACGCTTCGACGAAGTGCAGGCGATCATGCTGCCCTCGCTCCGAGCTGAGCGGGCGGCGACCTATTCGCCCTTCCTGCCGATCCATCCGCTGACCGGCATCGTCATGCAGGCGCCGGTGCTCGCCCATGACGCCAAGGCGGGAACCATCCGCTGGCGCGACCCGGAGACGGGCGAAGCGTTCGAGACGCCGGTGACCGGCGGCAAAAGCAAGCTGCAGTGGAAGCCCGACTGGGCGATGCGCTGGCACGCGCTCGGCGTCGATTACGAAATGGCCGGCAAGGATCTCATCGACTCGGTCAAGCTCTCCTCGCGGATCGTCAGGGTCCTGGGATCCGAGCCGCCGGCGGGATTCAACTACGAGCTCTTTCTCGACGAGAAGGGGCAGAAAATCTCCAAGTCGAAGGGCAACGGCCTGACGATCGACGAATGGCTGACCTACGCCAGTCCGGAAAGCCTGTCGCTCTTCATGTTCCAGAAGCCGTCCGCGGCCAAGCGCCTCTATTTCGATGTCATCCCGCGAACCGTCGACGATTATCTGGGCTTTCTCGAAGCCTATCCGCGGCAGGACTGGAAGGAGCGGCTCGGCAATCCCGTCTGGCACATTCATTCGGGCGAGCCCCCCGCGCCGGAGACGCTGGCGCACGGCGAGGAGGGGCAGACCTCGATGTCCTTCGCCATGCTGCTCAATCTCGCCGCGGTAGCCAACAGCGACAATCCCGCGGTGTTCTGGGGGTTCCTGCGCCGCTACGCCCCCTCCGCCTCGCCCGACAACCACCCGCGGCTCGATGCGCTGGTCCGTTACGCCGTCGCCTACTTCCGCGATTTCGTCGCGCCGAAGAAGCGTTATCGGCTTGCCGACGAGGTCGAGCGCGAGGCGCTTGCGAGACTCTCGGCGAAGCTCGCCGAGCTCCCGTCGGGCGCGAGCGCCGAAGAGATCCAGCACGCGCTTTACGACATCGCCCGGCCGATCCCGCGCTACCAGGACCTCAAGGCCAAGGGCGCCTCGCCCGAGCGACCCGGCGTCTCCAACGATTTCTTCAACATGGTCTATGCAGTGCTGCTAGGCGAGGAACGCGGGCCGCGCCTCGGTTCCTTCATCGCCCTTTACGGCCTCGAGGAGACGCGCGCGCTGATCGCCGAGGCGCTCGCCGGCGAACTCGTCGCAGGCCGCGCCGAAGCGCCGGCCTAGGGTCTGGAAGAAGCTGGCCAAGGCGAGAGCGGATCTGTCAGCCGATCCCTGGCATGAGCGCCGGGTCTCACCGTCTGTTGTTCGGCAGGCTGGAACAAAAAACATATGTAACTTGTGTATGGGCTTCCGCAATCTCGGCCTGGGAGTTGCAGTGTGCAACGTTGCGAAAAAGGGGTAACCGGGGCAAATTCCCGGGCAAAAGCCAGAGTAGACCCGTTTAAACCAGTCCGGCGTACCCGCAAGTGATTGTTTTTACTTGACTTCGCAGTCGCAGCAAAACCTCTTGTGCAAGTGCGTGCCCGGGAATTTGCCCCGGTTACAAAAAGGGCGCCTAAGTGGTTGAAAGAGGCCGATTGCACTTGAATCTGCACGGCCGAATTGGCGCCAGTCAGCCTGCGTGCAGGAGGATGCGGTCGGACGGATTCGTCGTGGCGAGTCTGGGCGAGATCCTTCGTAAGGACGCCGAGGGGTCGATCATCGTCAGGAGCGGTTGGGCGTCGCAACACCCTCGCCCCTTTCCGCCTGCGTCACCAGCCGATCGACGCTCGAGGGATCGGCCGGAAAGCCGGCAGCCGCCCACAACGCCTGGAACGCGCCCAGGACTTCGCCGACGCGCGGACCTTCGGCGATCCCGCGCGCCGCGAGGTCTGCGCCGCCGATCGGCAGCTTGGGCTCGCGCGCTGCAGCGAGGAACCGGTCGGCTTCGACGAACGCCCGATCGTCCGGGGCCGCGGTCGACTCGGCCTGAGCCAGCATCAGCGCGTCCCGCGCTGCCCGGCGCTTGACCGCAAACAAGAGGACTCGCAGCGCCTGCGGTTCCGGCGGCGCCGCGACGCCGTGCAAGCCCTCGAGCGCCGACGCCGCGAAGGAGAGCCGGCGGAATTCGGCCTTGCTCAGCCGCAGCCTGTCGCTGAGGCGCTCCGCGTTCTCGACGATCGCGACGCCGAGCGCCGCCAGACGCAGGAGCGCGTCGGGCTGCGCCTGACGGGCCGATTCGATCGCGATGAGCCGCGCGAAGCGACCGGGAAAGGCCATGACGCCGATAAGCGGCTCGAGGAATCCGGCTTCGCCCATGACGCGCACGACCTCGTCCGCACGCGGCTGAACCAGCAATTTGAGAAGCTCGTCGCGCACCCGTTCGCGCGACAGCCGATCCATGCCGGCCCGGCCGCGCACGCCGGCCGCCAGGCCCTCGCGATCGATCGCGCCCCGGCCGAAGCGGGCGGAGAAGCGGAAGAAGCGCAGAATGCGCAGGGCATCCTCGCGGATGCGCGCGTCGGCGTCGCCGATGAAGCGCACCCGGCCGGCGGCCAGATCCTCCAGCCCGCCGAAGACATCATGCACGCGGCCGTCGGCCGAGAGGGAGAGCGCGTTGATGGTGAAATCCCGCCGGCTCGCGTCCGCCGCGAAGTCGCGTCCGAAGGCGACTTTGGCGTGGCGTCCGTCCGTCTCGACGTCCTGGCGCAAGGTGGTCGTCTCGATTCGCTCGCCGTCCATGAAGAGCGTGACCGTGCCGTGGGCGAGCCCGGTCGGGGCGACCTTGAATCCCGCCGCCTCGGCGCGCCGGACTACTTCCCCGGGGAGCGCCGTCGTCGCCAGGTCGAAGTCGCTGGCTCTTTCGCCAAGGACCAGGTCGCGCACGGCGCCGCCCACAATACGGGTCTCCTCACCGCCGCCGTTCAGCGCGGCGATCGCCCGCGCCAGCGCGCCGCCCGTCAGCGGCGCGAGGTTCTTGAGCCGACCAGCCTCCAGACCGCGAAGGCCCGTCATTCGATCCGCCCCGGGACCAGCTTTCCGTTCTGTTCATGCGCCGGCACGTAGACCCCGTGACCGCGCGGCGCGAAAAGGTCGAGAGAGATGAGACCGAGGACCGCCGCCGCAAGGCCCACGAGCGTGAGAACGGAGACCCGCCAGGATGTCCAGTGTTCGATGGCGAGCGGAAAACGGGCCCGCAGAGCGAGATAGAGCGCGTAGACGGCGAAGGGCGTGAGAAACAGCGCGAGCGGTTCGAAGACGGCTCGTCCCATCAGGAAGACAGCCTCTCATACAGGTTTCTGAGGATGCCAGCAGTCGCGCCCCAAATATAGCGGCCCTCGTGCGGCATGGCGTAGAATTTGCGCAACCTGCCCCGCCATTCGCGTTCGTCGAGCCGATGGTTCGCCGGATCCATGAGGAAGGCGAACGGCGTTTCGAACGCTTCGTCGACCTCCAGCGGATTGATCGCCAGCGTGAAGGCCGGATTGACCAGCGCGACGAGCGGGGCGATGCGGAAACCGGTTCCGGTCAGATAGGGATCGAGCCAGCCGAGTGGCTCCACGTACCGCGGGTCGAGCCCGATTTCCTCACTCGCCTCCCGCAGCGCCGCCGCAAGCGGCGTCTCGCCCGGGTCGATCTGCCCGCCGGGGAAGGCGATTTGGCCTGAGTGGGCGCGCAGATGCGAGGCGCGCTGGGTCAAGAGCACGCTCAAGCCCGCCGGCCGGGGAACGATCGGCGCCAGCACCGCGGCCGGACGGGCGATGGCCAGCACGTCCTCTGCCGGCGGCAGGCCGGAGAGGGCGAAGTCGCCGGCTCGCGGAGAGCCGTCGGCCATGAGATCCTTGACGGCGAGTTCCGGCGTCAGCTTTCTGAGCGCCAGCGCGCGCAACGCTTCGGCGCTGAGTACGGACGCCAGGAACGCGCTCAAAGACCCTCGATTTCGCTCGCCGGACACATGGGAAAGAAGACGCCGCCGGAGCGCACGCCGAACCACGAATCGCCCTGCCAGTCTTCGGTTGTCCCCAGCGCCACGAGGTCATAATAGAGCGCGCGCTTGACCAAAGCCCAAAGATTGCCGCGAACATGCACATAGGGCTTGAGGCCCTCCGCCGCGCCGCGTTCGAATCGCAAGGGATGCTGCTTACTGACCGTCACGGCATCCTCGACATTGCTCCGGAACGACAGGCTGAGGCGGTCCCCCTCGCCTAGCGTGCTCAGTTCGACGGCGAGGAACGGCGCATCGTCAACCTTGATCCCGACCTTCTCGACCGGCGTCACCAGGACGTAGCGCTCCTCGTCCTTGCGCAAAATTGAAGAAAAAAGCTGGATAAGCGGAAGTCGGCCGATCGGCGAGCCGCAATAAAACCATGTTCCGTCGGCAGCGATGCGCATGTCGATGTCGCCGCAGTCGGGCGGATTCCACAGGTGAACCGGGGGAAGACCGCGCTTGGTCAGGCCCCTCGCCTCGCCAAGCCCCTTCAGCGCTTCCTCTGGAGCCTTTCCGGACTCTGCCATATCATGGCGCTTGTTCGGCAGCGATTGGGACATTGGCGTTCGACGGGCCTCCCCTGCAACGGATGCCTGTCAATCTAGTGCGCCAGGCCGCAAAGCGAAACCGGACGCGATGCGTCGCGAAGGACATTTGGATGAATGTGACCCAGACCGCAGAGCCCAGCCTCCTGACCCGCGAGGTGGACACCGCCCTCGAGCGCATCGCAGCGGCGCGGGCGGAGATCGGCGCCGTCATTTTCGGCCAGGAACGCGTCGTCGATCTCACACTCGCCGTGCTGCTCGCCGGCGGACACGGGCTTTTGATAGGCGTGCCCGGCCTCGCCAAGACGAAATTGGTCGAGACGCTCGGGATCGTCATGGGCCTCGATGCGCTGCGCGTGCAATTTACCCCCGACCTAATGCCCTCCGACATTCTCGGCTCCGAGGTCATGGAGGAGGCGCACGACGGCAAGCGGGCCTTCCGTTTCATCCGCGGGCCGATTTTCGCGCAGCTCCTGATGGCCGACGAGATCAACCGCGCCAGTCCCCGCACCCAGTCCGCCTTGTTGCAGGCGATGCAGGAGCACCACGTCACAGTCGCCGGAGCCCGTCACGACCTGCCGAGCCCTTTTCATGTCCTGGCGACGCAGAACCCTCTCGAGCAGGAAGGGGCATACCCGCTGCCCGAGGCGCAGTTGGACCGCTTCTTGCTTCAGATCGACGTCGGCTACCCGGACCGGACGGCGGAGCGCCGCATTCTGATCGAGACGACCGGCGAGCGCGAGGCGAAGGCCCGACCCGCCATGACGTCAATGGATCTGCAGGCGGCGCAGCGCCTGGTGCGCCGCGCGCCAATAGGGGAACGCGTGGTGGAAGCAATTCTGGACCTCGTGCGTGGCGGTCGGCCCGGCGAAGGCGACCCCGAGCTGACCAGGGGGATCGCCTGGGGCCCGGGGCCGCGCGCCGCGCAGGCGTTGATGCTGGGCGCTCGCGCCCGAGCCCTGGTCGACGGCCGCCTGTCGCCTTCGCTCGAGGACATCGCGACGCTGGCCGAACCGGCTCTCAAGCATCGCATGGCGCTCACTTTCGCAGCGCGCGCGGAAGGGGAAACGACATCGGCGGTGATCGCCCGCCTGGCGGAGAGGTTCGTCCGCTGACGCCGTTGGGAAGTTAAGGCGGTTGGTTCGATGACAATTTCTCCGTTCATCCGCGAGGAGGCCTCGACCCTCTCGGCGCGCTTGCCGAGCCTGGTGATCGCCGCGCGGAAGGTGGCGCAAACCGTGCGCCACGGGGTGCACGGCAGGCGGCGGGCTGGATCGGGCGAGACGTTCTGGCAATTCCGGCCGTTCATTTCCGGTGAGCCGTCATCACGGGTCGACTGGCGCCGCTCCGCACGCGGCGAGCACGCCTTCGTGCGCGAAAGGGAATGGGAGGCCGCGCACACGGTGTGGATCTGGTTCGATCGGTCCGCCTCGATGCGTTTCGGCTCGACCCTGTCCGCGACCACGAAAATCGACCGCGCCGCGGTGATCGCGCTAGCTTTCGCCGACCTCTGCGTCCGGGGCGGCGAGCGGGCCGGCCTCATTGGGCTCACACGGCCGCTGGCGACCCAGGGGGTGATCGAACGGTTCGCGGAAGCCATCGCGACGGACGAACGCCTGCACGGCGCGACCGAGGCGTTTCTGCCGCCGCCGTCGCCGGCCCCATCCCGTTCCATGACGCTGCTCGTCGGCGACTTCCTCTGCGAGCCCGACGAGACCGAGAAAGCCATTCGCTCGATCAGCGCCGAGGGGGCCGTCGGCGAACTCGTTCTGATCGTCGATCCGATCGAGGAGACCTATCCCTTCTCGGGCAACGTCGAGTTCCTGCATCCGGACGGCGCCATGCGGCTGCTCAGCCCCCGGGCGCAGAACCTGCGTGAAGCCTATCTCCGCCGCCTCGCAGCGCACCGCGAGGCGCTCCGGCAGATCTGCGGCAGGCTCGGCTGGATCCTGAGCCTGCACCGCACCGACAGCTCGGCGGCAGAGACCCTGCTCGGCTTGCGCGCGCGCCTTTCCACCGCCGACTTCGGCGCCGGCGTCCGGAGCGCCTGAGGATGTTCGGCTTGCCCCTCGCATTCGCCGCGCCGGCCGTCCTGGTCGCGCTCATCGGTCTTGCCGCGCTCTATTACCTCTTGCGTGTCACGCCGCCGTCCCCGAGGCAGGCCCTCTTTCCGCCCTTGCGTCTGCTGATCGGCCTCGATCCGAAGGACACGCAGCCGGCGCGCACGCCCTGGCCGATCCTGGCGTTGCGGCTCGCGGTCGGCGCGCTGATCATTATGGCCATGGCGGGGCCGCTGTGGAACGGCGTCGCTGCGCTGGCCGGTTCCGGGCCGCTGCTGGTGCTTATCGACGACGGCTGGCCCTCAGCGCCGTCGTTCGAAAAACGGGTCGAGTTCGCCCGCCAGCGCATGGAGGCGGCCGCCCGCGCCGGTCGGACGGTGGCAGTCAAGGCCATGTCGCAAGGCGGACAGAACGTCACCCCGCTCGACATGGCCGAAATCGAGGGGCGGCTCCGCTCGCTGGCCCCAGTGCCCTATGCGCCGGACCGCGAGGCCGCCTTGCCGGCGATCGAGCAGTTTCTCTCGCGGCAGCCCAATACGGAGATTCTTTGGATCGCCGACGGCGTCGAACTCGGCTCGGCAAGCAATTTTGCCGCGCGCCTTGCTGCGCTGACCCGCTCGATCGAGGTCGTGACCGACGGCGGCGCAACCCGCGCCGTCGCCGGAGCCGACAACGAAGCCGGGGCCCTCGCTGTCCGCATTACGCGCTCCGATTCTCTCGACCCGGCGAAGGGATTCGTGCGCGCTCTCGATGAACAGGGTCGCGAGGTCGGCCGCGCGCCGTTCGACCTCGGGCAGAATCTCGCGACTGAAGCGCGCGTCGACCTGCCAGTCGAATTGCGCAACGACATCTCCCGCGTCGTCATCGACGGCGAACGATCAGCTGGCGCGACTTGGCTGGTCGACGAGCGCTCGCGCCGGCGGCGCGTCGCCGTTGCTTCCGGCGCGAGCGCCGATGTGGCGCAACCGCTGCTCGCGCCGAGCTACTATCTCAAGCGCGCGCTGCAACCTTTCGCCGACATCAGCGAATGGCATGATTCGTCCGCCGATCCGATCCTGTCGCTGCTGGCGGAGAAGCCTTCCGTGCTGGCGCTCGCGGACATGAGCGTCGCGCCTGGTCCCGATCACGAGGCGATCGAGCAGTTTCTCGATCACGGCGGAGTGCTGTTGCGCTTTGCCGGAACGCGGCTTGCCGCCGGCGACGACGACCTGACGCCGACGGACCTGCGACGCGGCGGTCGTCTGCTCGGCGGCGCGCTCTCCTGGGAGACGCCGAAACATATCGCCCCGTTCGAGGCGGGCAGCCCCTTCTTCGGACTGGCTGCACCGGAAGAGGTCGCCATCTCAAGGCAGGTGCTCGCGGAGCCTGAGCCGGGGCTTGCCGAAAAGACCTGGGCGCGCCTCGCCGACGGCACTCCGCTGGTCACGGCCGCGCGCCGGGGCAAGGGGCTGATCGTCCTTTTCCATGTGACGGCCGATACGACTTGGTCGAACCTGCCACTTTCCGGACTCTTCGTCGACATGCTGCGGAGAATCGTGGCCAAAGCCGATTCCCCGGCCGAGGTCGCTCAGAAGGCGGCGGTCGGAGAGCATGGCGTGACCCGTCCGCCCTGGCGGACGCTGAGCGGATTCGGGGTGCTCGGCTCTCCGCCCGCGGAGGCCGAACCGATCGGCGATGATTTCGCCGGCGTCGGCGATGCTCTGCATCCGCCGGGATTTTACGGCCCGCAGGATTCACTCAGAGCGGTGAACGCCCTCGCGCCCGACCAGACGCTGGCGCGGGCCGACTATGGCCCCCTCGCCGTTCGATCCGGAGCGCTCGCCGTCGCGCCGCCGATCGACCTGCGCAGGTGGCTGCTGCCGGCCGCGCTGATCGGGCTTTTGATCGACGCGCTGATCTCCGCCTGGCTATCCCGCGCGGCTCCCTTGCGACGGCCCAAGGCGCTCGCTGCGCTGATGCTCGCGGCGGCGCTCGCCGCGCTGCCTCCGCCGGGCCAGCTTCGCGCCGCGGAAGTCGTGGCGAGCCAGCGCGACATGGACGCTGCCCTTTCCACCCGCCTCGCCTATGTAGCGACTGGCGACGCCACGGTCGACGAGACGTCGAAACAGGGGCTCATCGGGCTGACCCGAGTGTTGGCCGCGCGGACCTCGGCCGAACTCGCCGAGCCGGTCGCGGTCGATCCGGCCCGAGACGAACTCGCCTTTTATCCGCTGATCTACTGGCCGATCGTCGCCAGCGCGCCCCAGCCGCAGGCCGAGGCGCGCACCCGGATCGCCGCCTACATGAAAAACGGCGGAACGGTTGTCTTCGACACGCGCGACGCGCTCATGGCGCGTCCGGGCGGTTCGCCGACGCCGGAAGCGCTCTGGCTGCGGGCGCTGCTCGAGGGCGTCGATGTGCCCGAGCTCGAGCCGGTGCCGCGCGACCACGTTTTGACCAAGACGTTCTACCTCCTGGACCGCATCGTCGGTCGCACCGCGGTCGGCGAGACCTGGATCGAGGCGCTGCCGCCGGTTGATCCCAATGACCGCAATCCGCGGCCCGCGCGAGCGGGAGACGGCGTGTCGCCGATCATCATAGCCTCCGACGATCTCGCCGCCGCCTGGGCGGGCGACTCCGAGGGGCGACCGCTCTATCCGCTCATTCCGGGAGGCGCGCGTCAGCGCGAGCTCGCCTTCCGCAGCGGCATCAATCTCGTCATGTACACGCTCACCGGAAATTACAAAGCCGATCAGGTCCACGCCAAAGACATCATCGAGAGGCTCACCCGTTGAGCGTATGGTCGATCGCCTTTTCGCCGTTGCTGCCGCCGCCGGTCCTCTACGGGCTGGCGGTGCTGGCGCTGGTGGTTTGCGCCATTCTCATCTGGCGCGGCGTGCGCGGCGCTTGGCTCAGGGCACTGACCTTCGCGCTCCTCATCCTGGGTCTTTTCGATCCGAACCTCGTGCAAGAGAACCGAAGACCGCTGAAAGACATCGTAGCAATGGTTGTCGACCGGTCCGAAAGCCAAAACATAGGCGAAAGGCCGCGCCAGACGGACGAGGCGCGCGACGCGCTGAAGGCCAAGCTGGCGGCGCTCGGCGACGTCGACGTCAGGATCGTCGAGACGTCGCGCGAGGAATCGGATACCGAAGGCACCCGGCTCTTCTCAGCCCTGCGCGGGGCGCTCGCGGATGCGCCGCCCGAGCGGATCGGCGGGGCCATCCTGGTCACTGACGGCGACGTGCATGATATCCCCAAGTCGGTCGCGGCGCTCGGCTTCAATGCGCCCTTGCATGTCCTTGTCACCGGGCATGAGGGCGAAAGACAGCGACGCATCGAACTCCTCGAGGCCCCGAGATATGGCATCGTCGGCAAGGATCAGGTGATCGCGGCGCGCGTCCTCGACAGCGCGGACAAGGGCGAGCCGGTCAAGCTGACCGTGCGGCGCGATGGCGAGACGATCGCCAACATCGAGGCAAAGGTTGGAGAGCGGATCGAGGTCAAAGCGCCGGTCACCCATGCCGGCCCGAACGTGGTCGAGCTCGAGGTCGCCGCGGTCGAAGACCAACTCGCAACGGACAGCAACCGGGCCGTGGTCAGCATTGACGGGGTGCGCGACAAGCTGCACGTGCTGCTCGTCTCGGGCAAGCCGCATCCGGGCGAACGCATGTGGCGCAACCTGCTGAAGTCGGACCCCAACGTCGATCTGGTGCATTTCACCATTCTGCGGCCGCCGGAAAAAGGCGGCGACGGCACGCCGATCAATGAGCTGTCGCTGATCGCATTCCCGGTGGCCGACCTCTTCGGCCGCAAGATCAAGGATTTCGATCTGATCATTTTCGACCGCTACGCCCAGCAGTCGATTCTACCCTACGCCTATCTCGACAACATCGCCAGTTACGTCAGGGAAGGCGGGGCGCTCCTGATGGCAGAGGGACCGGAATTCTCGACCCCGGACGGATTGTTCTATTCGCCGCTCGGCGCAGTCGCGCCGGCGGAGCCTACGGGGGACGACGTCGAGGCGCCCTTCAAGGCCAAGATCTCCGAGGAAGGACTTCGTCACCCCGTTACGCGGGGACTGCCAGGCTTCAACGGCGAAACGGGCGACTCTTCCTGGGGTCGGTGGTTCCGGCTCATCGGGGCGAGAACCACGGGTGGACAGTCGATTATGAACGGCCCGGACGACAAGCCACTGCTCGTGCTTTCACGCGTCGACAAGGGACGGGTCGCTCTCCTTTTGAGCGATCAGATGTGGCTCTGGGCGCGCGGTTATGACGGCGGCGGACCCTACCTCGATCTGCTGCGCCGGTTGGCCCATTGGCTGATGAAGGAGCCGGAACTGGAGGAGGAGGCGCTGCGCGCCAGCGCCAAAGGACGCGAAATCACCGTCGAGCGGCAGAGCGTCAGCGGGCAGGAGCGCGAGACGGATCTCGTCGCGCCTGACGGCGCCAAGACTCGCCTCGCGCTCGCACCTGTTGCTCCGGGGCTCAGCCGAGCGCATCTCAAGGTCGATCGCTACGGACTTTACCGAGCAGAGGACGGGGCGCATGTCGCGCTGGTCAATGTCGGTCCCGAGAATCCGCTGGAGATGCGGGACGTCGTTTCGACGACGGAGAAACTGCGTCCGATCGCCGAAGCGACTGGGGGAACGGTGCGCCGCCTGGCTTCGGGCCCGGGCGATTCGATCGCGATGCCAAGGGTTGTCGGCCTCAATCCGGCGCCGAGCTACGGCGGCGCCGATTATATCGGGATCAAGCGGACGGGTTCGAGCGAGGCGACCGGGGCACGCTCTGTCTCGCTCGCGTCCGGCTTCTTCGGCCTGGCGCTGTTGCTCGGCTCGGCCGTGGCGGCCTGGCTCATGGAAAGCGGCCGGTTGCGCCGAAGGGAAACGGAGGATCCGGCGCGGCTGGAAGGTTGAGCGGGGATCGCGCCTTTTTCTGCCCCTGATATCGCATTAGGGTCGGTACTGTAGTGCGCCCGCCCTCGAATAACGGAGCCTTTACCCTTTGACACGAAGATCCGCTGCGTCACGGAATAGCCTGAATTTGCGGCAAGGAGATTCATCAGTCGAGCCGCCGCCGCCAAGACGGCTTTGGGGAGAGCGCATGCGCTTCTGGTTACGCGGGCTTTCGGCTGCGGTTGCGTTTGTCGTGACAGTGGTCTGCTTTGGATCGACTGCGGCTCGCGCCGGCGATGACGGCGCCGCCCCCTTGTGGGTCGGCATAGGCTCGGTTTTCGGCGGGCTCGGTCTCGGTTTCGGCAAAGAAGACAAGGATCCGATTGATTACCGCGAACACGGAAAAATCGTCGTGCCGCCGAACGCCGACCTCCCGCCGCCGACCGCAGAGCCGACGGCCGATGCGGGAGCCTGGCCGATTAACCAGGAAACCCAGCGGAAGAAGCTAAAAAAGGACGCGACGAAAAAGGAAATAGCCGGGCAGGGGAATGCGCGGCTGCGCTATACGCATCCGTTCGATCCGAACGCTCCGGTGACGGTCAAGCCGACCGATCAGGAGGTGCACGGCGCGAGTTGCGCGAACGGCGGCTGCCAGAGTCCGCCCTCCATTCTCAGCAACCTCAACCCCCTCAGCTGGGTTGGCGTCGGCAAGAGCGACAGGCCGCTGGGGCCGGAGCCCGACCGGGAATGGCTGACGGATCCGCCGAAAGGTTATCGGGCTCCCGTGACGGCGACCGGGCAGGCGTCCAACTGACGATATTGTGACGCCTGGGCCGATTGTTTCCCGAGTTTACGGTCAATCACCGCTTGGCGACGAAGGGAAAAGCCGCTATCTTGTGAGTCGGGGAGTTGCCTTGAGGTTCGGCCGAATGGCCCAAGGCGGAGAAACCAGCCTCACGGTACGTGGTCTAGCCGATTGCAGAGAGTTCGCCGGCTCGAACGAGCGCGCCGCTGGCGCGACGGCCCACACAGCAGACCCGCTTCGATTAGGCTTGGCCGGCATCGGCTTTGAGCGGACCGATCGAAGCGGGCGTCGGGAATTTCGCGGTCGAGGTAGCATTTGCCCATTGCGGGCATCAAGCAAGTCGGCGGCCAGCGGCCGCCGTAGCCAGGACGACAGCAACAGGTCGGCTCGAACGCGGCGCGACGGGCACGACCCACGTTAAATTGGAAAAGCAATGAGACCAGGTCAGAACAAGCGGATGCGCGGCAGGCCGACCAACAACCGCCGCGGCCCCAACCCGTTGACGCGCTCCTATGAGTTGAACGGTCCCGATGTCAAAATCCGCGGAAACGCGAATCACGTCGCGGAGAAATATCTCCAGCTGGCGCGCGACGCCCATACGGGAGGGGATCCGGTCGCCGCCGAAAACTATTTGCAGCACGCAGAGCACTATTTCCGCCTGATTGCGGCGGCCCAGGCGGCGCAGGCCCTTGCGCAGAGCGGGCAGGCAAGGCCTGCGGGCGAAGGCGAGATCGACGATCTCGAGGAGGACGACGACACGGGCTCTCTGTCGGACCGTTTCGCTTCGCCGTCGGAGCGAACGTACCCGCCGAACGGGTTTCAGGGCCAGCCCAGCGCCGCCCCGAACGCCCCGCAACCCTTCGTCGAGCGACAACCGTTCGAAGGCGAGCGCCAGAACGAGCGGCCAGGCTTTCCCAATCGCCAGGAGCGGCAGGACCGACAAGGCAATCGCTTTCCAGATCGCGGGCCGCGTCCGGACCGACCGTTCGGCGACCGGAACGAGGGGTATCGCGACAATCGACAGAATCGCGACAATCGTCCCCGCGAGTTCCGGCCGTTTCGCGAGCCTGCGCCTGCGCCCCAGCTCGCGCGCGAAGGCGGAACGGAGAATGCCGGAGCGACGCCTCTTCCATCCTTCATAACGGCTGGGCCGCGGCCGGGCGCCGGCGAGGCAGAAGGGCTTCCGACGCCTGTCGAGCCGTCCGCCGCCGCGCCTGCCGAGCCGACCGAGACCGAAGGATTTTTCGGCGCGCAGCCGCCGGCCGAAGGTCGCTTTCCGGGCCGGGGCAGGCGTCGCCGTTTGCGGTCGCCTTACGGGTTCAACGCCCCGCAGGAAGACATCGGCGACCAAGCGCAGAATCCGATCGACGACGAGACGCCGGTCGGCGAATAGGCGGACCCCGACAGGCTGGAACTGCGAAATCGTTGCGGCCGGCTGCTACGGCTCGATGCGCGCCTCAATCGCAGTCGGTGCCGACTCAACGAGCGCCTCGGCCGGCGCCGCGGGGCTGGCGGTCAGCGTGACGCTTTCAGGGGCCGCCGTGGCTTTGATCGTCAGGCCGCAAGCCTCTGCCAGCAGAACCGCATAGTAGGGTTGAATGGAATGTCCGTCGATCGCTTCGACGAAACCGCCGGAGAAGAAACTGGCTGCGCCGTGCGGCAGCTTGGCGTTGGCGCCCCGCGCCTCGACTCGCATCGCCGTTTCGCTGCCTTCGCCTTCGAGATCGACGAAAATGACTCCACCGCGCGGCACCGCGCTGGCCGCGACGAGGCACAGATTCAACAGAAGCTTGACTGCGTTCTTTGGCGCGAGGCGGCGCGGGACGTTCCACTGCAAGGTGGTGCGATCGTTCGCGAGGAGACCGCGCGCCACATTCTCGGCGTCTGATACGTCGATCGCAGCGCCTAGTGATCCCGACGCGCCGAAGGCGAGCCGACAGAACTGGAGCCGGGCGGACGCCGACAGCGCGCTTTTCTTGATGAGGTCCATTGCGATCTTGCGCATCTCCTCGTCATCTTCGTCGTCGAGCACTTCAAGGCCGTTCACGATGGCTCCGACTGGGCTGATAACGTCGTGACAAACGCGCGAGCACAACAAGGCGGCGAGGTCGAGCGGAGCGAGAGAGGCGATTGTCAAGGCGCTGATCCTGTGGTCAATGCCGAAACCAGAAACTGACGGCCCGGCGACGATTTAAATTCATCAGGCTGTCTATCTGATTCGCGGACCGACCGCGACGGAGGCAAAGAGAGAAGGTCCAGGTTTGTTGTCTTCAAGCCCCTTCGACTTCAGCTGCGCAACGCCGGATGCGGTCGCAGCGTTCCTGGCGCAGGCCGCGATTGCCGCCGGGCCGGCCATCATGGAGGTCTACACGAACGGCTGCGAGATCGGCGTGAAGGGCGACGGCAGCCCGGTCACCATCGCCGATCAGCGGGCAGAGGCGATCGTCTGCGATCATCTCCACCACGCCCTTCATGCTCCGCCGATGGCGGCCGAGGAGGCAATGGCGACCGGAATGTCCCCGACGCGCGCCGACCGGTTCCTGCTCATCGATCCGCTCGACGGAACGCGCGAGTTCATCGCGCGAAACGGCGAGTTCACCATCAATGTCGCGCTCGTGGACCGCGGCCGGCCGATCGCCGGGGCCGTTTACGCGCCGGCGCTTGGCCGTTTGTGGCTCGGAGGGAATCAAGCGTTTGTCTGCGAGGTTCCGGTCGGCGCTGACCTACCGGACCCGCAACGGCGGCGAGTCGTTCGGGCTCGCCGTGCGCCCCCTGGGCTCATCGCACTGGCGAGCCGGTCGCACGCCGACCCGGAGACCGAGGCTTTTCTGCGAACGCTGCCGATCGCCGAGCGGCTGTCGAGGGGCTCGTCGCTGAAGTTCTGCGTCATCGCCGAAGGAGCGGCAGACGTTTATCCGCGCTTCGGGACTACGATGGAATGGGACACGGCGGCGGGCGATGCGGTCTTGCGGGCTGCAGGAGGCGTTGTCCTCGGTCTTTCCGGCGCGCCTCTTGTTTACGGCAAGGTCGAACATGGGCTGCGCAATCCGCCCTTTATTGCTTGGGGCGACATCGATGCCGCGAAACAGGCCGGCCATCGTTAACAATCGATTAACAAACGTGGGGCAGACTGGGGCGATCTTTGCGGAGCGGGCGGGCCGCGCGGCAGGCGCCGCTATCCCAGGCGCAGCGCGGAAGCGTCAGCGCCATGCGCGGAAGGAGCTTGCACGATGACGATCTTGACGCGTCGGGAGCTTCTGGCGGCGGCGGCCGTCAGTCCCTTTGCGCTCGCATCTCCGGTTCGGGCGGACGCGCCCGCGGCCTTTACAGCAGACGAGATCGTCGATAACGGACATCGGTTCTTCGGCTCACTCGCCCGTGGCCTGGCTGAGGCGGTTCAGGAAGCGGCGCGGCGCTGGGGTCTGCCCAACGCTTACATTCTCGGACAGGAGGCCTCGGGGGCGTTCATTGGCGGTCTGCGTTTCGGCGAAGGAAAAATGTATACGCGCAACGCCGGCGATGAGGCCATCTACTGGCAAGGCCCCTCGGTCGGTTTTGACGCAGGGGCCGACGGCGACCGCACCATGATGCTGGTGTACAACCTGCCGGCGGTTGGAGCGATCTATCGCCGATTCGGCGGGATCGACGGTTCCGCCTACTTCGTCGGCGGTTTCGGTTTCACCGCCTTGGGCGCCGAAGGGGTTGTGGTGGCGCCGATCCGCACCGGGATCGGAGCCCGGCTCGGGGTCAACGTCAATTATCTGAAATTCACTGAGCGTCCGACCTGGAACCCGTTCTGACGAAGCGGCATTCGGCTTTCGAGCGTTTTACTATGCAGCGGGGTGGCCTTGTGCGAAGATGATGCGGGCCGTAAGCCTGGGACGGGCCAGTGTGATCGAGCAAGCGCTCTACTTCGCGATCGGATTTCTCGTTGCGTCGCTGGCGGCAATCGCCGGGTTGCCGGTGGTTTCCCGGCGCGCGATGCGTCTCGCCCAGAGGCGCGCCAGGCTGCAGGCGCCGACCACCGAGACACAAGCGATCGCCGATCGGGACGCCCTGCGCGCGCAATACGCCGTCGACCATGCCCGGTTGGAGCGCCGCCTGGGACTCGCCGAGGACGCCGCCATCCATTTGCGCGCCGAGGTCGGCCGACACTCTGTCAAGGTGATCGCCCTCGAGGCCGACCTCAAGGAGAAGCGAAGCGTCAGTTCCGAGCAGCGTGAGGAGATCGACAGGCTCGCGGCAGAGTGTCGCGAGCTCGATGCGGCGCTCGGCGCGAGCCAGATTGCGCTCAACGACGTGTTCTCCCAGCGGGACCGAGCGCTAGCCGCCGAGGCGGCGGCATTGGCTCGCAAGAACGCGCTCGAGGCCGAGGCGAGCCGCGATCGGGCGAGGATCGCAATTCTTGTCGCCCGCACCGAAAGCCTGGAGGGGCGGAACGGCGATCTCATCCGTTCGGCCAAAGCCGCCGCGGACAAAGCGGAGGCCGCCCGGACCGCGCTGGCGGTTGAGAGCGCGCGGGCCAGCAACCTCGAACGGCGCCTGCGAGAGGCGAGCGCGCAGAACGAAAAGATGTCGGGGACCTTCTCTAATATTGAGGCGAGCCAGGAGGATAGCCGGAATCAAATAAAGGATCTCGAATCGAGGCTGGCCGCCAGCGAACGGGTGCGTGAGGAAACCTTGCTCGAAAACGGCCGCCAGCTTGCGGTTATCGCCGACCGCGAGGCCGCGCTGAAGAACGCCCAAGCCAGGGCCGACGAGCTGGAAGCCAGCCACGCAACGGTCGCCGCGCCTGCGCGGGCGAAGAGAATCGCTGCGGCCCAACGCGAGCAGAGCCCGAGCACGGCGCGGGCGACAATGAAAGGATCGCTCCGGGCTGCTCGCGTCAACGGTGACGCGCTGACACGCGAGAACGAAGCGCTCCGGGGCAAGATCGCCGCACTGACTGCGGCCGCCGCCTCGGCTGAGGACGCGGCGCTGAGGGGGGCCATCAAACGACTCGGACGCGAGGTCAATCAGCTTTTTTCCGCCCAGGAGGCGGCCCGAGGCCAAGTTCCTGCGCCTTCGGACCGGCCAGCCATCGATCGGGGGCCCGTCGGCACATCGGTTGAGCCGTCGAACGGGGAGCGCCACAGTTTGGCCGAGGCTTCCAGTCTACTCGTCGCCCGCTCACACGCCCCAGATCGTTGACGCCCAGCTCTTTTCAATTGCATGTCGGCTGGCCAACGAGGGGACCGAGTTGATGGAAGAAGCGGCGGAATTGGCAGTCGAGGCCAAGGAAAAGGACCGCACGGTCGCTCTGATCATCGCCATTCTCGCACTCCTGTTGGCGCTGGCCGAAGCGGGGGCAAAAAAGGCGGAGCATCTTTCGATGGAAAAGAACATCGAGGCATCCGACCTGTTCAATTTCTACCAGGCCAAACGGATCCGCTCGACGGTCGCCGAAACGGCCGCCCAAACACTCGAGGCGCAACGCGCCGCCCTGACCGATCCCAAAGCGCAGGAGGCGTTCGAACAGCAGATCGGCGATTTGAAGGCTTCGGTCGCGCGCTTCGAAAAGGATCCTAAGAACCCTGAAGACAGCCTGGAGGCGCTGCAGGAGCGGGGAAATGCGGCGCTTGAGGTCCGGGAGCTGGCGAACCGACGGCTCGAGCACTACGAGCTTGGCAGCGGGCTGGCCCAGATCGCGATCGTGTTGGCGTCGGCAGCGATCATCACCGGAATAACCCTGCTGGTATGGTTCAGCGCCGTGCTCGGCCTGATCGGCGTCGCCCTGGCGGCCTTCGGCTTCTTCGCTCCGACCGTCCTGGGTTTCATCGGCTAGAGACCAGAGGGACTTTCGGCTGCGCTGCTTCCGCAAGGACACGCCTCTCCGGCTCGCCCAGCGGAGAAGCTGCTTGGCGAGCCGGAGAGGCGCGCAGCCTCGCTCCCAAGGTCCTGGAGCCGCTCGGCGACGCGGGCTGACGGCGGCCGACAAAGCCGTCCCGAAGCGCGGCGACAACGGTCGCCGCGGCGTTCCAGTCGAGGGCGGTGCTCAGACGGGCAAGCGCCCGGATCCGACGATAGCTGGCCCCCGCTCGGAGATCGTTGGAGATCAGCACTCGAACCAGGACCTCGTTGGCTGCGCCGAGCGCGGCGAGAGCGACCGCGAGCGGTTCGCCCGACGGATCGTCGACGATCCGCTGAGCCAGGCCCGGCCCGCACTCCAACGCCTCGGCTAGGACGGCGACGAACCGGGCGGGCTGACGCCCAACGGCCGCGAGCTCGAGTTCATCAAGCGAGGTCGAATTGAGCGGCGGCGCATTCAGCGGACGCGCCAGTTGCATGCGCTGTACGGCCAGCAGGATTTCGACCCGTTGTTCCGGCTTCGCATGCAGGAAGAGCGACGCCATCTCCGGCGTGACAGGCCGGCGCTCGAGCAGCGCCTCGACCATGCGGTGGTCATTGGCGTCGTCGGCGCGCTGCCGGCTGAGGCTGAGAAGTTGCGCCAGCGCCGTGGCGTCGAGCTGAGCGGCGCTGTTGCGGGCAAGCGCAATCAGGACGTCGAGATCATCGCTTTCAGCCAACGCGCGCACAAGCGTTGCATCGAGATCCTTGCGCTTGGCGACCGCGACGGCTCGCCGGCCGCCGCTCGCCGCGGCCAGGCCGAGGTCTCGTGTCGCATAGGCGACTGCGTGCTCGAGAACGTAGTCACGGACCTCGGGTTCGGCAGATTCGAGTTTCGCCAGCAGGCTCTGCGGCGTCCGCCGGCAGGGGGCGAGCTTGCGGGCCATGTCGAGGCGGGCCCCGGCGTCCCCGGCACCCAGCTGCACAGCCATTGCGTCGGAGAATTTCTCGATCGCCGCGGGATCGTTCGGCTCTGCCGCGACGAAATAGTCGCTCGCCACGCGAACCCAGATGCGGCGGTCCTTCGGACTGTTGCTGGCGGCGAGAGACGCCAGAAACGGAAAGTCTGCAAGCGTCAGATCGCGCACGAACAGGCCAGGGGTTGCTACTGATTTTGCTTAGAATTAGCAGCGGCGCGTTGAGGAGACGTTAACTCTCGGTCGCCGAGATTTCGATTCGGTCCTGTGGATGGCGGCTGATCAACGATGGGCGATCTCATTCCTTTTCGACCCGCGCGCGCCTCGCCTCGCGCCGAGGGTCTCCCCGGCGGCGCGAAGATCCTGTTCTTCACCGGCGTTCGGTATCAGCGAAGCGAAGAGCCGAAGGCCGCATGCCCGCCCGATTCGCCACGCGACGGCGGCAAAGGCGGGCTCGGCCGAACACGGCGGCGACGCCGGGCCTGAGCGAGAACAAAACCGCCGAACAAGCCTGTCCTTGCCATCGCTTCGTCTTTGCGCTAAGGCCCGCGGCGGGACACCTCTCCCCAACGAGAGGCGCCCATCTGAAAGGATGGACCGTCATGACGATCAGAACGCCCGGCGTTCGGCCTTCGAACGCATATTTTTCTTCCGGCCCTTGCGCCAAGCGCCCCGGCTGGACCCCCGCAGTGTTGAAGGACGCAGCCGTCGGCCGCTCGCATCGGGCGAAGCCTGGGAAGGCCAAGCTCAAGCTCGCGATCGATCTCACTCGCGAGGTTCTCGGCGTCCCGAGCGACTACCGCATCGGCATCACGCCCGGGTCCGACACCGGCGCGTTCGAGATGGCGCTCTGGTCGCTGCTGGGCGCCCGTGGCGTCGACGTTTTAGCTTGGGAAAGCTTCGGCGAAGGCTGGATCACCGACGTCGTCAAGGAGCTCAAGGTCAAGGACGCCCGCACCCTGAAAGCGCCCTACGGCGAATTGCCGGACCTTTCTGAGGTCAATTTCGACAGTGACGTCGTTTTCACATGGAACGGAACGACCTCCGGCGTGCGCGTGCCCGACGGGAACTGGATCCGTTCAGATCGCCACGGTCTCACGATCTGCGATGCTACCTCCGCCGCCTTCGCTCAGGACCTCGACTGGCCGAAGCTGGATGTCGCCACCTTCTCATGGCAGAAGGTCCTCGGCGGCGAGGCGGCTCACGGCATGATCATCCTCAGTCCGCGCGCAGCGGAACGACTTCAGACCTACACGCCGCCTTGGCCGCTGCCGAAGGTCTTCCGGCTCGCCAAAGGCGGCAAACTCACTGAGGGAATCTTCGAGGGGGAGACGATCAACACCCCCTCCATGCTGTGCGTCGAGGACTATATCGACGCGCTGCAATGGGCGAAGTCGCTCGGCGGCGTAAAGGCGCTCTTCGCGCGCGCCGACGCCAACGCCAGAGCGATCGCGGACTGGGTCGGGCGCACTCCGTGGATCGATTTTCTCGCTCGCATTCCAGCGACGCGTTCGAACACCAGCGTGTGCCTCAAGGTGGTCGATCCGCTGGTGATCGCGCTGCCGGCCGAGGGTCAGGCGGTCTTCGCCAAGGCGCTGGCCAGCCTCCTTGAGAAGGAGCGGATCGCCTTCGACATCGGCGCCTATCGCGACGCGCCGCCCGGTCTGCGCATCTGGTGCGGGGCGACAGTCGAGACCGCCGACATCGAAGCGCTGACCGATTGGCTCGACTATGCGTTCGCCCTGGAGAAGGGCAAGCTCGCCAAGGCGGCCTGAGCAAGCGTCCATTCCGCCGGAGTTCGCATTTCAGCGGGTTCCGGCGTCTTCCTCCCCCCAAAGTCACTTGCAACTCGTGCGGCCGCTTCAACGCCGCCCCTTCCCGAGGCTCTCAGCATGGCTCCTCGCGTCCTCATTTCCGACAAGCTCTCTGCTGCCGCGGTCGCCATCTTCAAGGAGCGCGGCGTGGAGGTCGACGTCAAACCCGGACTCGACAAGGACGAGCTGGCCAGGATCATCGGCGATTACGATGGTCTGGCGATCCGTTCGGCCACCAAAGTCACCGCCAAGCTCATCGACCGCGCGGCCAAATTGAAGGTGGTGGGCCGCGCCGGCATCGGCGTCGACAATGTCGACATTCCGGCCGCGACCGCGCGCGGCGTGATCGTGATGAATACGCCGTTCGGCAATTCGATCACGACCGCGGAACATGCAATCGCGCTCATGTTCGCGCTGGCGCGGGAAATCCCGGCCGCCGACCTGTCGACCCAGGCGGGCAAGTGGGAAAAGAACCGATTCATGGGCGTCGAATTGACCGGCAAGACGCTGGGCGTCATCGGCTGCGGCAATATCGGCTCGATCGCCGCCTCGCGCGCCATCGGCCTCAAGATGCGGGTGATCGCCTACGATCCCTTTCTGAGCGTCGAGCGCGCGGCCGAAATCGGCGTCGAAAAGGTTGAGCTGAACGACCTTCTCGCCCGCGCCGACTTCATCACCCTCCATACGCCGCTGACGGCCCAGACGCGCAACATCCTGTCGGCCGAGAACCTGGCGAAAACGAAGAAGGGCGTGCGCATCATCAATTGCGCCCGCGGCGGCCTGGTCGACGAAACGGCGCTGCGCACGGCGCTCGACAACGGCCACGTCGCCGGCGCCGCCTTCGATGTTTTCGCCGAAGAGCCGGCGACGGCCAATCCGCTGTTCGGCCATCCCAATTTCATCGCCACGCCGCATCTCGGGGCGTCGACCGCTGAAGCGCAGGAGAACGTCGCGCTGCAGGTCGCCGAACAGATGTCGGACTATCTGATCCGCGGGGCGATCACCAATGCGATCAACTTCCCCTCGATCACCGCTGAGGAAGCCCCGAAGCTGAAGCCCTTCATCGCGCTGGCGGAAGGACTTGGGTCGTTCGCCGGGCAACTCACCGAGGCGCCGATCGAGAAGGTTACGATCACCTATGAGGGCGCGGTCGCCGATCTCAAGATCAAGGCGCTGACCTCGGCCGCAATCGCCGGTCTGCTTCGGCCCTCGCTGGTCGACGTCAATGTCGTTTCCGCGCCGAGCCTCGCCGCCCACCGCGGTGTCGTCGTCGAGGAAATGACCCGGGCCTCGAACGGCGACTACGAAAGCTTCATCACCCTGACCGTCGCCACCGCCGGGCAGACCCGCTCGATCGGCGGAACGGTCTTCCATGACGGCAAGCCGCGCATTCTGTCCATCAAGGGAATCAAGGTGGACGCCGAGTTCACCCCTTCGATGATCTACGTCACCAACGAGGACAGGCCCGGTTTCATCGGCCGTTTTGCCGGTCTCCTCGGCGACGCCGGCGTCAATATCGCCACCTTCGCTCTGGGGCGCGATGAGCAGGGCGGCTCGGCGATCGCGCTGGTGTCGATCGACGGCGAGGCGCCGGCAAAGGTTCTGGCTGAGGTCGGCAAACTGAAGGGCGTACGTCAGGCGACCGCGTTGCGCTTCTGAGCGGGCCTGAACGTATCTCCGGAGTCGCCCTCAAATTCGATCGATTTGCCAACCCGCGGCGCGCGGGGGAGAATGTCGCGATGCGGCGAGGGGCGGGAGCGATCGGATGAGCAATCCGCATGGGGAAGCGAAGGCGCAGAGCAGCGATCCGCGCGCCAAAGCCGACCGGCGCCTGCTCGAGCTTCTCGTCTGTCCCGTCACCCGGGCCGAGCTGAGCTATGACGCCGAGCGGCAGGAGCTGATCTCGCGCGCCGCCAAGCTCGCCTATCCCATCCGGGATGGGGTGCCGATCATGCTGCCGGAAGAAGCGCGCAAGCTCGAGGACTAAGCGGATTTCTTCTGCCGTCGCCGCGGGCCGGAGCGAAGAATCGAGTAAGGAAAACTTGCCGATCCCTTGCCCGCCGGCGATTCTGACGCGTTCCTGGAAACGCGGTCATTCCGCCTTTTCCTCCCTGATAATGCCTGGTAAGCGGGAAAATGTCCCCTGCCGCTTCTCGGACGATTGCATAAAACCATGGTATTTCGTCTGGTTGAGCGGATTTGCTCGTGCGGAAGGGAAAGACGCGGCAGGGAAATGATTTTCCCTGCGGGCTCACTTAACAGATCCTATGCGGGTGGACGGCGGCCGGACTTGGTAGGCTGAGCTTCCACCAGCAAGGAGGCAACCGATGAATTTTGTCACCTCCGCGACCGTCGTCGCGACCACCGCCCGGGCGCATGATATCACTTTGTTCGCCTCGCTCGAATTGAGCAAATCGAAATGGGTTGTGACGATCAACAGTCCGGGCAGCGAGAAGTTTTCCAGGCATGGGGTTGAGGGTGGAGACGGCTCCGGCCTGCTCGACCTTCTTTCGCGGTCGAGGGCGAAGGCCGAGCAGGGCTATGGCGTTGCGGGTCAAGACGGTGGTCATTCAGGAAGCGGGATTGGACGGGTTTTGGATTCATCGCTTGCTGCTCGCCGAGGGGATCGAGAGCCACGTCGTCGATGCGGCTTCGATCGCCGTCGCCCGGCGGCATCGGCGGGCCAAGACCGATTCGATCGACGGCGAGACGCTGTTGCGGACGCTGATGGCGTGGGCTCGCGGCGAGCGGCGGGTCTGTTCCATGGTTCGCGCGCCCAGCCCGGAAGACGAGGATCGCCGGCGGCTGACGCGCGAGCGCGGCACGCTGCTCAAGGAACGCATTCAGCACACCAATCGGGTCAAGGGCCTGCTCAGCGGCCAGGGCATCCGGGATTACAATCCGCTTCGGCGCGATCGTTTTGAACGGCTGGAGGCGCTGCGAACCGGCGACGGTCGTGAGCTGCCGCCGATGTTGAAGGCGGAGATCCGCCGGGAGCTCGATCGGATGGCGCTGGCGACGAGGCAACTGGCTGCGGTCGAACGGGCCCGCGACGCGCTCATCCGCACGCAAGCCGAGGAGCCGAACTCCCCGGAGCCGAACAACCCAGGCACCCTGCTCCTCAAGCTCAAGGGCATCGGCCCTGAGTTCGCTTCGCTCCTCTGGCTGGAATCGTTGTTTCGCAGCTTCGGCAACCGACGCCAGGTGGCGGCGTACAGCGGCTTGGCGCCCAGCCCCTGGCAGAGCGGCAGTATCGAACGGGATCAGGGCATCTCGAAATCGGGCAACCGCCGCCTGCGCAAGACGATGATCGAGCTGGCCTGGTTCTGGCTGCGGCATCAGCCGGACTCGGCGTTGAGCCGCTGGTTTCAGGCGCGGGTCGGCGCCGCCAAGGGACGGATCCGCCGGATCGCCATCGTCGCGCTGGCCCGCAAACTGCTCGTCGCCTTGTGGCGCTTTGTCACCCAAGGCGTCGTTCCCGAAGGCGCCGTGTTCAAGGCGGCCTGACCGATGGCTCTATCACTCCAACACTCCAACACTCCAACGACGGCTTAGCGACTTGACCCCCTTCCAGCGAAGCTGAACGCGACGGCTTCGCCGGATCCGGGCGGGCGGTGACCGGAGCTCCCCCTGGCTGAAACACGCCGCCTAACAGGATGGTCCCGCCAACCCGAGCCCGACGCCCTCGAGCATGAGGGATTATGGTCCGAGCCCGACAAGCTCGACCGGATGTGAGGTGATGCGGCCGTCGCGGCTGCATGCGAAAGACGGGCTCACGCTTCGGATCCAAAGGCAAAGGAGACGCAAGGCCAAAATGCAAAGGAGACGCAATGCCAAAATGAATGAGTGCGGCAGAGGCCACAGAGGCAGCCAAGAGCGCGCAACGGCGCGCTCGCTCCTGACAGTGTAGCCGGCCGCCGGCGCGTCAAGGTCGCTTCGCTCCCTGCTCCGCTGCGCTTCGCCCCGCTTCGCGGTGACACGCCAGCGGCCGGCCCAAACGAATGAGCTTGACCGGAAACACCCCATGTGAGGGGAACGAGCGAGACGCGGAAAACCGGCTTCGCGGGTCCGGCGAAAGAACGCGATCGTCAAGAATTTCTAAACCAAGCCGCAGGCAACCGGTTCCGCTGCGAGTTTGCCTGAGGATGACGCGCTATCTTTCTGATTTTACGAATGTATTCCAACTCTTGCGGCTCGCCGCCAGACGCGAGGTTCGCGCAGTCGCCGCAATGCGTGGACGAGCCTCTTGATCTGTTTGTGTCCGAAAGTCTTTGCCCGGCGCGGCGATGGCGAGCGGCAGCGTGAGCGCCGTGGCGCGGTCGTGCGTTCATGAGGACGACCCGAGAGGGCGCCTTGTCGCCAGAGCCCCAATCGCCCGGCGATCGGGCTCGCAGCGCCGACATCGCCGGAATGAGGAAGGCGCTTTCGGCGAACGGAACGCCCGCGCCCCCAAGGTTGCGCCGCAGCGGCTCGAGGCGCGCCAGGACTGCAACGGAGCACGCCTCGACCAGGGTCGGGCCAACAGTCGCCGGAAAGTTCACGGTGCGACATTGCGGTAGTCTCTCAGTTTGAAATTCGGATTTCGTCCTTTTGCCCCGTTCCCGATCGGTCCCGATACGGAAGGAATGCGCCGCATGCAGACGAAGGCGCTACGGTGGGGTTGCGCCACTTGCTCTCATTCAGTCGCCCGTCGGGGACGACCACAATGCGCTAAATAGCGGTAATTAGAAGTCGTTCCCGAGGGCGCGGCGAAAGGGTCAAATCGGCGAACTTCGGGACCGCGCAGCCGGCGTCAATCGTGCATGGGTTGCGTCGTCCCGCGCTCCTCACTGCACGCCGCCGAGAAGAATGACGACTCGTTGGATCGTCCAGAAGGCGCCGAGCGTTCCTACGGCGTAGCCGGGCAGCATTTCGGCCCACCGCGGCCATCGAATCTCCAGGACGCGGAAAGAGCGCTCCAACAACAGAACCAGGGCGACGAGGCTCAATTGGCCGATTTCCACGCCCACGTTGAAGCTGAGCAACGCCAGCGGTAGGTCCGAGTGCGGCAGGCCGGCGCTGGTTAGTGCGCTGGCGAAACCAAAGCCGTGCAGAAGGCCGAACGCAAATGCCACGATCCATGGATGACGGATCGTGAAGCTCGTCTGTCCCCGCCACGAGCGAACGATTTCCGGCCCGAGAAAAAGAATGCTGAAGGCGATCGCGGCGTTGAGCGGGACATCCGGCACGCTGGCGTAGCCCAGCGTCGCGATCCCGAGCGTGATGCTGTGCGCCAGAGTGAAGGCGGTGATCGTCTTCAGGAGCATCCAGCGATTTTTGACGATCAGCAACAGCCCGAGGACGAACAGCACGTGATCGGCGCCGAAGAGGATGTGGTCGACGCCGAGCTTGAGATAGACGCCGGCTACCGACCAGCCGCTTTGCCGCATCGGGATGCTCGCCGATGTCTCCTGCCCCGTCAGCCGCTGCACCCACTTTGTGCCGTCGGCAAATTCGATGCGGACCAGCACGTCGGTTTTCGAACCGTCCAGGCCTGCGAATTCTGAGCGTCTGTCCGCGCAGCGCAGGGGCGCGCAAGGTCCATTGCTCGATCGCTGCGCCGGGCGGGGTTCTTGTCGTCACCGGCGTCACCGCTCTTGCGTCGCCGGAGAATTCCGGTTCGACCGGCAGCCGCGCGTCGCCAAGCATGGGAATTTTCCACAGCACGCCGAACTCGCCCGGCTTTCCTTCCGTCAGCCCGAGATACGCGGGGCGGATCGCATCGGCGAAGGCCGAGGCTGCGCCAATCAGCATCCCCAGCGCAATCAACGTCCGCAGCAGCGACAGTGAGAGGAGCGCTTTCATGGCGACGCCCGCGTCGCTGCCGGCTCCTGCGCGACCTCCGGCTGCTGCGTTACGGTCTTGCTCGCCAGCGCAGCGAACCCATCGAGCGAGCCGATGATCGGCTTGACGCCCTCGTCGACGACGACGCCGTATTTTTTCATGAGATTTTCGTAATGCTGTTCGTAGGCCGCGCGCTGGTGCTCGTCACGCCAGCGTTCGCGCACCTGCGGTTCGACCTCGGAAAATGCGAGCTGTCGCGCCGGTTTCGCCTCCGTCACCCGCACCAGATGGAGGCCGAAGCTGGAGGCGAACGGGCCCTGCCATGCGCCGGGCTTCAGGGCGAAAACCGCCTTCGCGAATTCGTCTCCGAACTGCCCCGCTACGTTCTGCGATATGTCGTCGCGCACTTCGGCGTCGATCGGAAACGGATCGCCAAAGTTCGCGATCGGCGCCCCGATTGACAGCGCTGCGAGCGCGCCCTTCGCGTCGCCGGCGGCGTCCCGGCGCGTCTGAGAGTTGAAGAAGACGTGAATGAACGAAATTCGCGCGGGCGTGCGGAAGCTCTCACTGTTCGCTTCATAGACGCGGCGCAGGTCGTCGTCTGTGGGCTCAGCGAGGCGCGCCGTGTCGCTGACCAGGAATTCGACCTTCTGCGCGAGACGGCGGCGGATGATTGGGTCGTTCTGATCGAGGCCCAATTCCCGCGCTTCGCGGCCGAGCAGCTCCTCTTTGAGGTACCCCGCGACGAGGGCGTGCAACTCTTCGGGCGCTGGCTCGCGTTGCTGCAGACGCTCCCACGTCTGCGTGAGGTACGAAATCTCCGTGGCGGTGACGCGGACCGGGCCGGCACCGTTGCCCAAACCGCCCGAGTTCGCCTCGGTGGAGCCACGC
The DNA here is from genome assembly GCA_963820795.1 of uncultured Alphaproteobacteria bacterium. GTDB lineage: Bacteria > Pseudomonadota > Alphaproteobacteria > Rhizobiales > Beijerinckiaceae > Roseiarcus. The sequence continues at coordinate 83,022 of CAWGBJ010000014.1, read as the reverse complement.
ATAGATGCCGAACAGCAACGCGCCGATCGCCAGAAAGTGGACGAGCGGCTCGCCGAGCCATCGCCTCATGGCTTATACCAGATAGGCGATGTGTAGGCGCGACGTTGACCGGTCATCGGCACGTAGTCCGCCATCTTGATGCCAAAACGCTTCTGGTCATAGGCGGTCCAGCGCGGTGTCGGAATCTGGATCACGCGCACGTAGTAGAATGCGTGCTGCGTCGGATCGAATTTCGGGTCTTCCCAGTAGGCGGTCAGAAACGGGGCGCCGATGGCGTTGGTGTAGCTCGCGTCGGCCACGTCCACCGTGCTGCCGACGGGGGTCATGCAGCGCCCATCCGGACCGATCGTGCGACCGTCGGAGACCGCCAGGTCGTAGATGCGCTCATTCGTCTCACCGTCCTTGCCGAGCCAGCCCTTGACCATCTGTACCCGGTCGAGGTTGGGGCCATACGGATCGCGAAGCGCACGGACCAGAAAGACGGGGCTCTTGCCAGCCGGCGCTTTGCTGAGATCGCCGCCCATCGGCACACCTCCGTCGTAGCCGTGCTTGGCGAAGTCCGAGCGCACGAGGTCCTCCGGAACGAAGCCCCAGCCGGCGAACACGCGAACGATGATCCGATCGCCCGAGGTGGCGTAGACTTCCTTCCGCTTCAGAGCGTCCCAGATCGCCTCGCGGGTGTTCTCGCGCGCCCACACCGCGCCGAGGCCGGCGGCCTGCTCCATCCAGACCGAGGTCGCAACCTTGCCGTCCGCGAACTTCTGCAAGGTGGCCTGCCAGCGCGTCGGCGACGGCTCAGAAATCCGAAACTGACCGAGGTAGTTGTCGTCGCGAAAGGAAAACACGCCGGTGTGCTGGTCGCTGGCGCCGACCATGCCGAACGCATAAGGATTGACCCCGAGCTCGTTTTCCAGCTTCAGCCCGAGTTTGAGGGCGGAGCGCGCATATTCGTACTGCAGCATCCAGCTTTGCTTCGGCGTCGGTTTGCCGGCGATATTGCCAACGTCGAACCACCGTTCGAAGTTGGCGAACTCGTCGTTCGGCGAGAGCAGGGGGTGGGTCTCGCCGTCGCCTTTGACCTGCGTCACCTCCATCACCGGCTCGTGACTGATGCGCGCCTCGGCGTAAGCCGTGTCCATCGGCCTCCCGTCACTGGTCTCGGCCGTGAACATGAGACCATTGCTCAAATTGCCGTTGTGCGGAATGGCGAGGACCTGGCCGCCCGTCAGCTTCTCGTAACGGTCCATGTACTTCCAGAGGGCCTCCGGATCCTGGCCATCGAAGGACGAAAACGGAATGATCTGCTTCACACGGTCTATGCCGTCGCGGAAAATGACGGTGCGATGGAGATTGTTGCCTTCGGGCGCCGACGTCCATTCGAAGCCGTGCAGGGTGGTGAAAACGCCCGGGTCGTTGTATTTCTCGACCGCCTCGGTGGCCTCCGCCCAAGCCCCGGCCGCGAGCTGAGGGTTGTGGATTTCCGGCTTGTTGAGGAAGATGGAGTTGATGGCTTCCCACGCGGCCTTGAGGGCCGTCTGCGGGCCTTGCTTATACATCTCGTACCATCTCTTGCCTGTCGGGTCGGCGAGCAGCGCCGGGTCGCCGCGGCGAAGTTGATCGGCCAGACCCAAGTATTCGGCATGGTCGGTGACCGCGAACCAGTCCAGCGGCCGGTCCAATCTGACTTTCAGCCCGCTGTCGATGGTGACGACTTCGCCCCGGGCGTAGCGGAACATGTCGGCCGGCAAGAGCGTGACCCCCGTTAGGCCGGCGTCGGCAGAGAGGCCGGTGTGAATGTGGGTGGCGCCCCAGAGGACCCTGTCGGGGAAATTCTGGTTGACGAAGGGGGAATAGTCCTCGGGCGTTGGTTCTGCCGGCTTCGTTAATTGCCTGACGTCCGCTTCAACAGCCGCGCCGTTCCCGGTTGCGGACAGAAGCATCGACAATGCGAGAGCGGGAATCCTCAAAGTGGAAACGCCATTCGCTATCCGGTTCATCGTCTTCTCCCGTCGGAAGCCACGATCATTCACTGAGCCGCAATTCGAAGCCCCGCCCGCAGCGACCAGCCCAGAAGCAAGAGACCGCTCGCGGCGATCCAGCTTCCGGAGACCCGCATGGCGATTCGGGCGAGCTGCGACCGCAGCGGCAATAAAGTCGCGGCGAACAGCGCGAAGGTCACGAAAACCGCACCGCTCATCCCCAACACCATCAGAAGGCCGCTGCCGCCGTTTGGGAGAGACGAGCCATCCGCATAGCCGTGCGTCGCCGCGAGAAGCGCGGCCACCGCAGCCGTGACCCATAGGGACAGAGGCGCATCCGCGGCCACGAGGCCGCCGACCAGCAGCAGCGAGAGGGGCGCGACCAAGTTATTCGCAGGCCGCGCGATCACCATTCCGGCGGCTCCGCCGACAAACCAGAACGCGGAAAGGATGAACAGCGCCCAACGCCCGTACTTTGCGCCGCGCAATCCCGCGAGAACGGCAAGCCCTACAACGGGAATGAGATCCTCGGGGGTCAACGCAAAGTGGGCGACGCCGTCGTAGATCGGCCCCAGGCCTGTCGTGATCATATGGGCGTGGGCACTCCCCGCGCTCAACGCCGACGTGATCGCGCCAAGGCTCGGCGCAATCCCAGGTCTGGCGCGGGGCGATGCTGTCACGCGAGGACCGCCTGCCAGAGGAAATAGACGCCGCCCATCGCGACGCAGGCGCCCGCCGCTTGCAACAAACGGCGTCCCCAAGCCCACTTATGCACCGTGCCGACAGTGATGCCGACCAGGTGCAGAAGGCCGGTCGCAATCACAAAGCCGACACTATAGAGCAGCCCGCTTTCGCCGGGCGGCAGTTCGGCGCCGTGCGCGTGACCGTGGAAGAGCGCGAACACCCCGACAAGCGCCGCAGCGGCAAAGAGAGGCGGACGCCATTGACTCAAAACCGCCGCGCCGAGCAGCAGCGCGGACATGGCGATGCCGACCTCGACGCCGGGGAACGGCACGCCGATGAGCCCGAGAAATCCGCCGAACGCCATGACGATTGGGAAAGTGACCGGCAACAGCCATACGGCCGGCGCGCCGAGCTGCGCGCCCCAAAGGCCGACCGACACCATCGCCAGGATATGGTCCAGCCCCGAGATTGGATGTTTGAACCCGGAGAGAAATCCCCCTGCCTCGCCGGCGACGATATGCGCGCTCGCAGGACCGGACAGCGAGCACGCCAGCGCCAGCGTCAGCAGACACGTAAGAGTGAGGCCATTATCGCGAGCTTTCATCAGCTTCCTTATACGAAAGTTCCGGTCGGAAACTTTCGTACGCAGTCGGTCGGCGCCGCCGGTGGCCAACTCAGGATGTGATGGGCAATTTCCGGCTTCGTCACAGCGAGCTCTCGGGCTTCAGATCGTTCCAGCGAAACTCGATCGCCTTGCGCACGCGGGCGATTTTGGCGTCATCCCCGTAGAAGCGCACGAGCCCCAGTTCCTCCGCGCGAGCGAAGGTCAGGCGATGGTCGGCGATCTGGCGCACCGCCGCTTCCGCCGTCCAGACGACGACGTCGCCCGCGTCCGGACCGTCGACGTGAACAAAGGTTGTCGCGCGCCCCCCGTCGAAAACGAAGCGGGTCCACAGCATCGGCTCGATCAGTACGAGGGTGAACGCCAGCGCGTCGTCTTCGCTTCGTTGATCCCTGAGCGCGTCGCCGAAGACGTGCAGAGCGTGATCCGTCTTGAGGTAACCCGCAAGATAGTTCGCCCGGGGTGCCGGTTCCGACGGGATGATCCCGTTGAGTTGCGCCTGGGTCAGCGCGCCCAGCACGTAGAGCGACTTCGGGTAGAACGCGCTGATGACGCCCTGCTGAAAGTCCGCCGCGGTCGGATCTTCGTAGGCGCAGGCGAAGACGGGGGGCGGATTACTGACGCCCGCGATCGCCATTACGACGACTAAGGCGCTTGTCCGTGCTGCAGAAACGGCCCCGACCCCGTTCCCCGCCACGCCCATGCCAACCACTCTTGATGAGGAACGATCATCGAAGTGTTAGCGCAAGGGAAGCGCGCCGACTATGCACTTTCCGAAAATTTCGCCGGGTCTGCCGCCAGAGTCTGCGACGGCGATTCGCCGTAGAACGAGCGATAGACCCCTGCGAAGCGCCCCAGTTCCCAGAAGCCGTGGGCAGTGGCGATTGCGGTCACGGTTGCGCTCGCGGGATCGGCTAACGCGAGCGCACGACGCACGCGCTGCATTCGCCGCAACCGGAGATATTTCTGCGGGCTCATCCCGAGATGCTCCCGGCAACAGACCTCCAGCGTCCGGTCCGACACGCCGATCCTGGCGCACAGATCGGTCGTGTAGACCGGACGATCATGACTGTTCGACACCAGAGCGTGGAAACGCCGCATGATCGTCGCATGACGGCGCTTGGCGACGGCGTCCTCGTCGTTCGTCGCGGGTCCGAGGCACGCGGCGAGCGCGCGAACGATGTCGTGCTCGAGCGAACGAGCGGCTTCCGGGTGAGCGAGGATATGCGGCGCCTCTCTTGCAAGGCGCCCGGCGGCCGAATAGAGCCGCCGGAGCCGCTCGATCATTTCCGGCTCCGGCGTTTCCGTCGTCACGTCGATAGGCGGCTTGAACTCGCGCCCGGACGTCGACACGCCGATTGCAGCCAGCGCACCCACGGAAAGCGAGATCGTCCCCCACGACACCGCTCCCGATGAACGGGTATAGATCGTTTGCCCGCGGGCAAGCCGCTCGATGCTGGTCGTCACGATTTCCTTGCCGGCTCTCAGCAGGCTTGGCCCAGGCTCGGCGCGAAGCGCAAACACGGCGCGACCGTCCGGAATCGCCGTATGCGCGACCCACGGGAGATTGCTCGAATAGTGCTGCAGCCGAAGTGCATTCAGATCGACGCTGATATGCTCGGCCGCGAAGCCGCCGCCAACGGTGACGTTCAGCTCATACTGAAAATCCCGGAACGAGGAGGAATAGTCGTCAGGGTCTGTGAATTCTCGAACGGAACTGGCGGGCACTAGGGAGAGTTCCTATCCCACTGCGCAGTCAAACGTGGTGCATTCGCAAATCTGTTCCGGCTCGGACCCTTTGGTCAAGTGGCGAGCGCGAGTGCCCGCTTTCCACCAGCGACGTCCACCGTCGCCATCCGCGATGTCCGCTCAACGTCGATTCGCGACGTTGAATCGGTCGCGACGAACTCCCGCTTCGGGCCGGCGCCGGGCCTATAGGGGCTGGGCGGAGAGGCCCGTTTCCGCCGTTCGGCCAGCGGCCGCTATCGCCATAACCGGAATTCAAACTGAGACACTACCGGCATTGCCGAGACGACGGTTAATTTGCGCCTCTGCCGTCGCCGGCGGAATGGGGCCTGGGGCGACCCGAATCGTCGATCGCGACGAAGGTGAAGGTCCCATCGGTGACCTTCTCGCGCCGATGGGTGTGAAAGCGCCGGGCCCAGGCCTCGACGTGCATCTTGATCGAAGTCCGCCCGATGGCGTCGACGGCGGTGTAGACGCACAGAACGTCGCCGACCTTGACCGGACGAATGAATGTCATCGCCTCGATCGCGATCGTCACGACCCGTCCCCGAGCCGCTTCCGCCGCGGCGATGCCGCCGGCCTGATCCATCTGGCTCAAGACCCAGCCGCCGAAAATGTCGCCATTGGCGTTGGTGTCCCTCGGCATGGCGATCAGCCGCACGGTCAATTCCCCGCGCGGCTCCGCCTCACCCGAACGCTCTGACCCTTTCACGGCCGCTCATCCCCTCGCAGCAAACCCGATAATCCTGAACGGGCCGCGGCGACCGCGCGGCGACCACACGCTCGACGCCGGCAAGATCCCGCTTGGCGGCGCACTCGGCGAGGCCCGCCGTTTCGGCGATGGCGAGCACGTCCGACGCCTGCCCTGCCCCGACCTCCATCAAGAGCCAGCCCGCGGGCGACAGGAGCGCCGCCGCCGCGGGCAGGATCGAACGATAGGCGGCGAGCCCGTCGACCCCGCCGTCCAGGGCGAGGCGCGGGTCGAATTCGCGCACCGCGCGCGGCAGCCCGGCGATGTCGCCGGTCGGTATATAGGGCGGGTTCGAGACAATCAGATCGAACGGGCCAGACAGACCTTCGGTCCAGCGGCCGAGGCGAATTGCGGCCCGCGCTTCGAAGCCGCAGGCCTCGACATTGCGCCGGGCGATCGACGCGGCGGCAGCGGAGACGTCAATCCCGAGCCCGGTCGCGTTCACGAATTCGCTGAGCAGCGCGCAGAGGAGAGCGCCCGACCCGATCCCGAGATCGAGGATCCGCAAGGCGTCGCTGCGGCGGTCCGAATAGAGGGCGATGGCCAACTCGACAATCGTTTCGGTTTCCGGCCGCGGGTCGAGCACGTCCGGCGAAAGCTCAATCGGAAGGTCCCAGAATTCGCGCTTGCCGACGATCCGCGACAGCGGTTCGCCGTTCAGTCGCCTCGCTGCGAACGCCTCGAGCCGCTCCGTGGAAACGCCGATGGGCGCTTCCGGCGCAACGACGAGCGCGAGCGGCGAAAGTCCGCAGGCCGCCTCGAGCGTCAAGCGAGCCTCCCGGCCCGCGTCGTCGAGCCCGGATCGCCTGAACCGATCGATCAGGCCGGCCAGGGCCTCGGCGCGCGTCGTCGCCGCGCCGAGGCCGGCATCGCTCAAGCGACCTGCCCGTGGCAATGCTTGAACTTCTTGCCCGACCCGCAGGGGCAAGGCTCGTTTCGGCCGACCCGTCCCCAGCTCGCCGGGTTCTTCGGATCGCGTTCAGCGACCGCCACGCCGGAGGCCGCGGCGAGCAGCCCCGCCGAGACCGGCTCGTTGATCGGACCGAACGGGAATTCGTTCTCGCCCGTTGTCGGATCGAGATGCTGGAACTGCATGGGCGGGGGCGGCGGCTCCGGCTGCTGGAAGCGCACTTCGACCCGCGACATCTGGGCGATGACGGCCTCGTGCCACTGGGCGATCAGTTGCTGGAAGAGCTCGAAGGCTTCCGACTTGTATTCGTTGAGCGGGTCGCGCTGCGCCATGCCGCGCCAGCCGATGACCTGCCTCAGATGGTCGAGGGTGACCAGATGTTCGCGCCACAGATGATCGAGCGACTGCAGGATGACCTGCTTCTCGACAAAGCGCATCGCATCGGGAGTGTTGCGCTGGACGCGCTCCGCGTAGGCGTCGGCGGCGGCCTTGTGCAGCCGGGTCGCGACCTCCTCGTCGGCGATGCCCTCCTCTTTCGCCCATGCGTCGACCGGCAGGTCGAGGTTCAGCTTCGCGCCAACCTCCTGCTTCAGCTCGGCGATGTTCCAGGCCTCCGGATAGGCGTCATGCGGGATGTGCTTGGCGACGAGGTCGTCGATCACGCCGGTGCGCATGTCCTCGATCGTCTCCTCGAGCAACTCAGAGGCCATCATCCTGCGCCGGTCCTCGAAGACGACCTTGCGCTGGTCGTTCATCACGTTGTCGAACTTGAGTATGTTCTTGCGGATGTCGAAGTTTCGCGCCTCGACCTTCTGCTGCGCCTTCTCCAGCGCCTTGTTGATCCAGGGGTGGACGATCGCCTCGTCTTCCTTGAGCCCGAGGCGCTTCAGCATGGCGTCCATGCGCTCGGCGCCGAAGATGCGCATGAGGTCGTCCTGCAGCGACAGGAAGAATTTCGCCCGGCCGGGGTCGCCCTGACGGCCGGAGCGCCCGCGCAGCTGGTTGTCGATGCGGCGGCTCTCGTGCCTTTCAGTGCCGATGATGTAGAGCCCGCCGGCGTCGATCGCCTTCTGCTTGAATTCCGCCACCTCCGCCCGAATGGCGGCCTCCTGCGCCTCGCACGCCTCCGGCGAGGCGGTGAGGTCGACCTCCTGCTTGACGCGCATCTCGACGTTGCCGCCGAGCTGGATGTCGGTGCCGCGGCCGGCCATGTTGGTGGCGATGGTGATCGCGCCGGGCACGCCCGCCTCCGCGATGATGAAGGCTTCCTGCTCATGGAAACGGGCGTTGAGGATGGCGAAGTTCTTCGACGGTTTGCCGGCCCGCGCGGCCGCGTAGAGCGCCTTCAGCGCGTTCGGCTTGGCGAAATCGATCTTCTTGTAGCCTTGCCGTTCGAGCACTTCGCCGAGCACCTCGGATTTCTCGATCGAGGTCGTGCCGACCAGCATCGGCTGCATCTTGGCGTTGGCGGTCTCGATCTCGCGCACCACGGCGCGCATTTTTTCTTCCGAAGTGCGATAGACCTCATCGTCCTCGTCGAGACGCGCGATAGGGCGATGGGTCGGAATCTCGACGACGATGAGCTTGTAGATCTCGGCGAATTCGTCCGCCTCGGTCGCGGCCGTGCCGGTCATGCCGGCGAGCTTCTTGTAGAGGCGGAAATAGTTCTGGAAGGTGATCGAGGCGAGCGTCACGTTTTCCGGCTGGACGGTTACGCCTTGCTTGGCCTCGAGCGCCTGGTGGAGACCTTCGGAATAGCGCCGGCCCGGCATCATTCGCCCGGTGAACTCGTCGACGATCACGACCTCGTCATTACGGACGATGTAATCCTTGTCGAGCTGGAAGAGCTTGTGGGCGCGGAGCGCCTGATTGACGTGATGGACGAGCGTCGCGTTGGCCGCCTCGTAGAGCGAGCCCTCCTTCAAGACGCCAGCGGCGTCGAGGAGCTTCTCGGCGTGCTCGTTGCCAACCTCGGTAAGATTGACGGTGCGCTGCTTCTCGTCCAGCTCGTAGTCCTCGCGCACGAGCTCAGGAATGATGGCGTTGACGGCGACGTAGAGGTTCGTTCGATCCTCGGACGGACCCGATATGATCAGCGGGGTTCTCGCCTCGTCGACCAGGATCGAGTCGACCTCGTCGACGATGGCGAAGGCGTGGCCGCGCTGCACCATCTGCGCCATGTCGTATTTCATGTTGTCGCGCAGGTAGTCGAAGCCGAATTCGTTGTTCGTCCCGTAGGTGACGTCGGCGGCGTAGGCCTGGCGGCGCTGATCGTCGTCGAGTCCGTGGACGATGACGCCGACGGTCATGCCGAGGAACTTGTAGATCTGCCCCATCCACTCCGAGTCGCGGCGGGCGAGGTAATCGTTGACGGTGACGACGTGCACGCCCTGCCCCGCGAGCGCGTTGAGATAGACGGCGCACGTGGCGACGAGCGTCTTGCCCTCGCCGGTGCGCATCTCGGCGATTGCGCCCTCATGCAGGACGAGCGCGCCGATCAGCTGGACGTCGAAATGGCGCTGCTTGAGCGTCCGCTTGGCCGCTTCTCTCACCGCCGCGAAAGCGGGCGCGATGAGGTCGTCGACCGTCTTGCCGGCAGCGAGTTCGGCGCGGAACTCGTCGGTCTTGTTCCGCAGCGCTTCATCGCTCAAGGCTTCGAATTCAGGCTCGAGCGCGTTGATCGCCGCGACTTGCGGGCGGTAGCCTTTCAGGCGGCGGTCGTTGGACGAGCCAAAGACCCTCTTCATGACGGAGTCGAATTTCACGGCGCCGAGCATTTTCGACCTTTCCAGTGCCGTCCGCCGGCGGCTTCGCTCGCTCGCGGGAGCGCTTGGCGCGCCGATTGCCGACGGAGACAACAAAAAGCGCGAAAAGGAGGCCAAAACGCCTGTTTTTCGCGCTGACAGGGCTGCCGGTGAGATAGGAGCCGCGCCGGGCCTTGTCAATGAATAAGGGCGGTTCGCGCAGCCGCCGGCCGGGCTCATATCTGGCAGACAGGACAGTAAAATGTCGACCGGCCGGCCTGCGTCATGCGGACGATCGTGCCGCGGCAGCGCGGTCTTGGGCAGGGTGCGCCCTCGCGGTCATAGACAGCGAAGGCATGCTGGAAATAGCCGAGGTCGCCGTTCGTCTGACGGTGGTCGCGTAAGGTCGAGCCGCCGGCTTTGACGGCCTCCTCGAGGACATCGTGGATGGCGCGGGCCAATGCAACCGCCGCGCGCGTCGGGCGGCCGCGCGCGTTGGCGAGGTCGCCGGCCGGCCGTGACGGCGCCAGGCGGGCGCGAAACAGCGCTTCCGAGGCATAGATATTGCCCAGCCCGGCGATGCGCTTCTGGTCGAGCAACGCCGCCTTCAGGGGCGCCCGCGATCCGGCGAACAGCGCCGCCAGACGCGCGGCGTCGAATTCTCGCGCCAGCGGCTCGTCGCCGAGCCCGCTGAGCCTCGGATGGCTTTCGAGCGACGGGCCGCTTGCCAGGTCCATGAAGCCGAAGCGGCGCGGATCGTTGTAGGTGACGCGCTTGCCGTTATCGAGATGCAGCACGACATGGTCGTGCTTCGGGTCTTTCGAACGCTGGCGGTGGAAAACGCCCGGTATCTCGGTTTCAAGCGCAAACTCGACGCGAAACGAGCCCGACATGCCGAGATGCGCGATCAGCGTGTCGCCGCTGTCGAGCCGGAACAGCAGGTATTTGGCGCGGCGGCCGAGCGCGACAATCCGCCGTCCCTGAAGGCGCTCGGCAAAGCGTGGCGGAAACGGAAAACGAATGTCGCCGCGCCGCAGTTCGACCTTTTTGATGCGTGCGCCGACTGCCGCCGGCTCGAGCCCGCGCCGGACCGTCTCGACCTCCGGCAATTCAGGCATGCGGCAATTCAACCACGGGGATGATCCCTGATGACGGCGAGGAAGGCTGCGCCATATTTCTGCAGCTTGACGGCGCCGATGCCGTAAATCCCGGCGAGATCGTCGAACGCGGCCGGGCGCGTCTGCGCCATCTCGATCAGCGTACGATCCGGGAAAATGACGTAAGCCGGCTGCTTTTGCGCCGCTGCGATCGCGCCGCGCAAGGCCTTCAGCGCCGCGAGCAGGGCGGCGTCCGCATCCCCCGGCTCAGCGACCCCGCGCCTGGTCCGTCGCGCCTTGGCGTTGACGACGTCCTCGCGGAGCGCGAACGGCGTCTCACCCCGCAGCACTTTCCTGCCCTCCTCCGTAACCGTCAGCCGGTCGCGGTCTTCGGCGTCGCGTTCGATGAGCCGCGCCGACTGCAACTGCCTCAGCACGCCGCGCCAGTCGGCCGGGCTCCGGTCCGCGCCAACGCCGAAGGTCTTGAGTTGGTGGTGCCCGTGCCGCTCGACGGCCTCTGTCATCCTGCCGGCGAGAATGTTGGCGAGATGGCCGAAGAAGAAGCGCCCAGAGGTTCGCAACACGGCCGACAGCGCCTTTTGCGCCTCGACCCGGCCGTCGATCAGGCGGACAGCCCCCTTGCAGACGTCGCAATGCCCGCAGGCGGCGATTTCTTCGCCGAGCATGCCGAGCAGCGTCTGGCGCCGGCAGCGGGCGGTCTCGCAGAGCGCGACGAGATCGTCGAGCTTCGCCATCTCAATGCGCTTGCGCTCGTCCGGCGCGCCGCTCTCGAGGATCTGCCGCCGCCTCAGTTCGATGTCCCCTGCGCCATAGAGGCCAAAGGCCTCAGCCGCCAGCCCGTCCCGGCCGGCGCGGCCGATCTCCTGGTAATAGGCCTCGATCGAGGACGGCATGTCGGCGTGAAAGACGAAGCGGACGTCGGGCTTGTCGATGCCCATGCCGAAGGCGACGGTGGCGCAGACGACGCAACCGTCCTCGCGCAGGAAAGCGTCCTGGTTGGCGGCGCGCACGGAATGGGCGAGGCCGGCGTGATAGGGCAGCGCGCGGCGGCCGAGCGCGGCGAACTCCCCTGCCAGCTCCTCGGTGCGCCGGCGCGAAGCGCAGTAGACGATGCCGCTTTCGCCCCGGCGCCTTTCGAGGCGCTCGATCAGCTGGCGGGTCGCGTTGGTTTTCGCGCGCATGGCGAGAAAGAGATTGGGCCGGTCGAAGGAGCGTACGAAGACCTGCGGCGGGCGCACGAAAAGCCTGGCGGCGATCTCGGCGCGGGTCGGCGCGTCCGCGGTCGCCGTGACGGCGATCGTCTGGACGCCGTTCAGCGCGTCGGCGACCTCGCGCAACCGCAGATATTCGGGACGAAAATCGTGTCCCCATTGCGAGACGCAATGCGCCTCGTCGATGGCGAGAAAGTCGATCGAAGCGCCGCGCAATTTGTCGAGCGCGTCGTCGCGCAGGAGCCGTTCGGGAGCGATGTAGAGAAGCCGCAGCGTCCGATCGCGCAGGCCCTCGGCGATCCTGCGGCGCTCTCCGGCGTCGGAAGAGGAATTGAGGCTCGCCGCCTCGACGCCGAGCTCCCGGAGCTGCGCCACCTGGTCGCGCATCAAGGCGATCAGCGGCGAGACGACGACCGTCAGGCTCTCGCGCACGATGGCCGGAAGCTGGAAGCAGAGGGACTTGCCGCTGCCGGTCGGCATAACGGCGAGCACGTCCCTGCCAGCGAGCGTCGCGGCGAGGATCTCCTCCTGGCCGGGGCGAAAGGCGGAAAAGCCGTAGACGCGCGTCAGCGCCGCGCGCGCCTTCGCCATCAAGGGCGAGTCGGGGCTCACGCCCCCGCCTCCGGATCGACGACCGGAGTCCACTGCACGTCCTCGACCCGTTCCGCCCCGGTCGCCAGCATGACCAGACGGTCGAAGCCCAGTGCGGCGCCGCTTGCTTCGGGCATTGCGGCGAGCGCGGCGAGGAAATCCTCGTCGATCGGGTGGGACAAGCCGTAGATCCGCTGTTGCTCGGCCATGTCGGCGGCGAACCGCCGCCGCTGCTCGCCCGGGTCGACCAGCTCGCGGAAGGCGTTGGCGAGCTCGACGCCGCAACAGTAGAGCTCGAAGCGTTCCGCCACGCGTGGGTCGTCGGCGTTCAAGCGGGCCAGCGCCGCTTCGCTCGCCGGATAGGAATGCAGGATCGTCGGCCGCCCGATCCCGAGACAGGGCTCGACGCGCTCGCTGAGGAGGCGGCTGAAGAGGTCCGACCATGTGTCGTCGCTCGCTACTCTCAGCCCCGCGGCCTGCGCGAGCTGGGCGAGCCGGGGCGAGTCGGGGGCAGCGCCGGGCGGAAGGGAGTCGAAGAGGTCGATGTCCGCGCAGCGGAGGAACGCTTCGCGCACGCTCATGCGTTCGGGAGGCTCGAAGGGGCTCGCCTCCCGGCCGCGAAAGGCGAAGGTCTTCGCCCCGGCCGCGTGGGCGGCGAGCGCGACGAGCGCGGCGCAGTCGTCCATCAGCCGCGCGAGCGGCGCGTCCGTACGATACCACTCGAGCATCGCAAATTCGGGGGCGTGCAGCGCGGTGCGCTCCCGGTTGCGGAACACATGGGTCAGCGCGAAGATCCGGGTCTCGCCGGCCGCGATGAGCTTCTTCATCGCAAATTCCGGCGAGGTCTGCAGGTAGAGGGACGCCGCCGAACCGTCCGGCCGCATGAGCGTGGTCTGAAAGCCGTGCAGATGGGTCTCGTTGCCGGGCGAGGCCTGCAGCGCTGCCGGGTCGACCTCGATGAAGTCCCTGGCCTTGAACCAGCGGCGGACGAAATCGGCGATCCTTGCTCGCGCGAGAAGGCGATGGCGACGGCTGGCGTGACGGTCGGGGTTCCAGAACGGGGCAGACGAAGTCAAGCGGGTCTCGGGAACGGCAATAATGGGTGCAAGGGCGAGTGAATGCGGATGCCCGCTGGCCTTTGCCGCGGGATTCGCTATATAGCGCAGATCAATCGCCAATGCGCCGCTTCGATTTCGCGCCTCAGCGCGGCGACCGGTGCGCGCCAATTCCGAGGGACCAGGACCCGTGAGAGTGATCGCCAGCTCGATTCGCAAGGGCAACATCATCGAGCGCGACGACGGCCAGCTTTGCGTCGTTCTGTCGGCTGAAAGCTTCCATCCGGGCAAGGGCACGCCGACGACGCAGATCGACATGCGCCGCCTTTCCGACGGCGTCAAGGTGACGGATCGTTTCAAGACGACCGAGCAGGTCGAGCGCGCTTTCGTCGAGGACAAGAATTTCGACTATCTCTACGGCGACGGCGACGGACACCATTTCATGAACGCCGACACTTTCGACCAGATCGCCGTTCCGGCGGAGGTGATCGGCGACCAGGCGCAATGGCTGCAGGAGGGCATGAAGGTCATCCTGTCGATCTTCAACGAGACGCCGGTCGCTATCCAGTTGCCGCCGCGGGTCACCCTCGAGGTGACTGAGACGGAGCCGGCGATGAAGGGACAGACGGCGTCCTCGTCCTATAAGCCCGCGAAGCTTTCGAACGGCGCCCGGGCGATGGTGCCGCCACACATCTCGCCGGGCACGCGCATCGTGATCCAGACCGAGGACGGCAGCTACGTCGAGCGGGCGAAGGACTAATTAGCGCCTATTCCGGCGAGACGATCGCCGCGATCTCGCCGGCCCTGACGCCGCTGAACTGAAGATCGACCGGCCGCGCCGGAAGCTCGAACTTGACGCTCTTGCGCGCCCCCTCGCAGCCGAGCACGCCGGAAAAGGCCTTCGGATGCAGGTACTGGCCGCCGTCGACGACGTCGATCCACGCCTCCGAGGCGATCGTGATTTTATAGACGCCGGGCCTGGCTGGGGCGCCGAGCGCGAAATGCCCGGCGTTGGACGGCGAGAATTTCGGCGCCCGCTCCGGCGCCACGGGAAGCCCGGCGGCCGCCAGGGGCGCAAGCTTCAGCGTCGCCGCTACATCGTAGGCGAGCCCGCCGCCGTTCTCGATTGCCGGCTTGTTGACGCCCGCCAGCGCGGCGCGTTCGTGGTCGAGCGGCCACTTGAGCGCGGAGCAACCGGTAGGTTCCTCGGCGGCGGCGAAACCGGGCCCGATGGCTAGCGCCGCCGCCAGAAGCCAGCCCGCCAGCCTCACTCCGACGTCACCGTCGCGCCCGGGCTCTTCAGCGATGCAGGACTGGCGCCGTGAAGCAGCTTGACCGCGGCCTCGAGCTGCGTGTCCTTGTCCTCCTCCGGCGGCACATAGGCGTCCGAGCCCTTCTCCTCCTCGGGCCCGTTCTTCAAATGGCCGAACAGCGAGGCCTCGCCGAGGCTGGACACCTTGCCTTTCAGATCGTCGGGGATGTTCTCCAGCACGATGATGTCGGGGTCGATTCCCTTCGCCTGGATCGACCGGCCGGACGGCGTGTAGTACCGGGCCGTGGTCAGCTTGAGGGCGCCGTTCTCGCCGAGCGGCAGGATCGTCTGCACCGAGCCCTTGCCGAAGGAGCGTGTGCCGATCAGCGTCGCGCGCTTCAGGTCCTGCAGCGCGCCCGAGACGATCTCCGAGGCCGACGCCGACCCGCCGTTGATCAGTACGACGAGGGGCTTGTCCTGCGAGAGATTGACGCCCGGCCGGGCGCTGTAGTGCTGCTCCTGCTCGGCGGTGCGGCCGCGCGTCGAGACGATCTGGCCGCTGTCGACGAAAGCGTTGGTGATCTCGACCGCCTGATTGAGCAGACCGCCGGGGTTGTTGCGCAGATCGAGAATGTAGCCCTTGATTTTGCTGGAGCCCGGATCGGCGCGGAAGTGATCGAAGGCCTTGCGCACACCGTCATAGGCTTCTTGGTTGAACTGGGTGATGCGAATGTAGCCGATGTCGCCGCTCTCGAGATGCGAGCGGACGGACAGGACGTGAATGATTTCGCGAACGATCGTGAATTCCCTCACGTTCTTGTCGGCGCCGCGCAGCACGGTCAGCCGAACGCTCGACTTGGCCGGGCCACGCATCTTGTCGACGGCTTCTTTGAGCGTCAGGCCCTTGACCGGATTGCCGTCGATCTGGACGACGAGATCGCCCGACCGCAGGCCAGCGCGCGCCGCCGGCGTATCGTCGATCGGGCTTACTACCTTGACGAGGCCGTCCTCCATCATGACCTCGAGCCCGAGGCCGCCGAACTCTTCGCCCTTCATGCTGGACTGGAAGTCCTGCAGGGCCTTGGGGTCGAAATACGTCGAATGCGGGTCGAGCGAGGCGAGCATGCCGTCGATCGCCGCCTTGATCAGCTTGGCGTCGTCCGGCTTCTCGGCGTAATTGTCGCGGACCTTGTTGAAGACTTCGTTGAAAAGGGCGAGGCGGTCGGTGCCGACCGCCGCGGCCTGAAGCGCGCCCTCGGAGATACCGGCGAGCGCCACGCCCGCAGCCAATCCGAGGGCGAGGAAGGGGAGACCCTTGGTCATTGGACGACTTTGACCTCGGTTCGCGACATCAATTAGGCTTCGCCGCATCCGCAGGCGCGCTTGCCGCCGGGGCGGCTTCGCTCTTCGCCGAATTGGTCTTGGTCGGAGCCGGTTCCGCCGCGGCCGAGGTAGTCTCGGTCGGCTTGACCCCATGCTCGAGAAGGTTGAGCGCGGCGGTCAATTGCTTGTCGTCCTTCTCGTCCGGCGGGACATAGGCCTGCGAACCGGAAGTGTCCTCGACGCCGTTCGTCAGATGGCCCTTAAGCGCCGCCTCGCCCTTCATGTCTTCCTTGCCCTTGAGATCGTCGGGCACGTCCTCGAGCACCTTGTAGTCGGGCTCGATGCCCTTGGCCTGGATCGACCGTCCCGAGGGCGTGTAGTAGCGCGCCGTCGTCAGCCGGAGCGCGCCGTCCTGGCCCAGAGGCATGATCGTCTGAACCGAGCCCTTGCCGAACGACCGGGAGCCGATCAGCGTCGCGCGCTTGTGATCCTGCAGCGCGCCGGAGACGATTTCCGACGCCGAGGCCGAACCGCCGTTGATCAGCACCACGAGCGGCTTGCCGCCGGAGAGGTCGCCGCCCGGTCGCGCGTCGAACCGCTGGGTCTCGTCCGGCGTCCGGCCGCGGGTCGATACGATCTCGCCCTTGTCGACGAAGGAATTGACGACGTCGATCGACTGGTCGAGCAGACCGCCGGGGTTGTTGCGCAAATCGAGGATGTAGCCCTTGAACTTGTCTGCGGGGATTTCCGAATGGAGTTTCTCCATCGCCGCCTTCAGGCCGTCGGCCGTCTGCTCGGTGAACTGGGTGATACGGATGTAGCCGACGTCGCCGTCCTCGACGTGAGAGCGAACCGACTGGACCCGGATCAGGTCGCGAACGAGGGTGAACTCCTTGACCTCCTTTTTCGGGCCGCGAACGACCTTGAGCTTGACGGGCGAGTTGATCGTGCCGCGCATCTTTTCGACTGCCTGGTCGAGCGTCAGACCCTGGGTCGAGTTGTCGTCAATCGCCGTGATAACGTCGCCCGACCGGATGCCGGCCTTCGCCGCAGGCGTATCGTCGATCGGGGTGACGACCTTGATAAGCCCGTCTTCTTCGGTCACCTCGATGCCGAGGCCGCCGAACTCGCCTTTCGTCTGGACCTGCATGTCCTTGAAGGCCTTGGCGTCCATGTAGCTCGAGTGCGGGTCGAGCGACGAGAGCATGCCGTTGATGGCGGCTTCGATCAGCTTGGATTCGTCAGGCTTCTCGACATAGTCGTTGCGGATCTTGTCAAACACGTCGCCGAACAGGTTGAGCTGGCGGTAGGTATCAGCCGCCGCCGCATAGGCGGCAGGGCTGACAAAGGAAAGCGCTTGCGGCGCCGACACGGTCGCGGCTGCTCCGAGCACCACGCCCAATCCGAGGTAACCATATTTCCGAATTCATCCGCGCGCCTTTTCCATGTCTGACTTTGCCCACCAGGGCCCCGGGTCGATGGCCGTTCCGTCCTTCCGCAGTTCTATATAGAGAACCGGCTGCGCGGCGCCCACTGCGGCCGCCGTCGCCATTCGTCTCGACCCGTCGCCCATAGCGCCGACGGGTTCTCCGGTCAGAACGAACTCGCCAGGCACTACATTGATACGATCCATTCCGGCTAGCAGGACATAATAGCCCCCGCCCGCGTTGATGATCAAGAGTTGTCCGTAGGTCCGGTACGGACCAGAAAAGAGCACCGATCCGTCGGCCGGCGCGGAAACCACAGCGCCGGCGAGAGTCGCCACCGACACGCCATGCTCCGTTCCTCCGAACCCGTCGGACGCACCGAATGTCTTGAGGATCGCGCCTGCGACCGGGAGAGGGACGCGGCCCTTGATGTCGGCGAAGGCGACTTCGGGTTTCAGACGCGCTGGTTCCCCTCCGCGCGGGGCCTCGGCTTTCGCCTCGATCTCGCGCGCTGTCTGTTCGGCGACGATGTGCGCCGCATCCGCCGCCGCCTTGCGCTGCGTCTCCTCGGCATCGAGCTTCGCCATCAGATCTTTCAGCGAAGTCGCCTGTCTGGCGAGGTCGGCAGCGCGCTTCTGCTGCGAACCGAGCGCTTCCTCGGCTGAGGACAGCGACTTCTGGCGCGCCTCGATGAGCGCGGATAGGCGCGCTTTCTCGAGCGCCAGCGAGGCGCTCGTTCGCGCCAGGACCTCGCGTTCACGGGCGATCGACTGGCGGGTCTTGCCAAGATCGTCGATGTCTTTCGACAAGGCCTCGGTCTCGGATCTGAGATTGACGATCAACGAGCCGAGGATGGAAGCAGCCCGGATCGCCTCCGCCATATCCTGCGGCTTGACCAGGATCGCGGGCGGCGGATGGGTCCCCATGCGCTGAAGCGCCGCCAAGACGGTGGCGATCTGGTCGCGGCGACTCTCGAGCGAGCGAACAAGACGATCCGCCTTGTCGTTGAGGCTGGTCAACCGGTCATCGGCTGCAGCGACGCCGCGCTCCGCCTCCTGCACCTTCGCGGTCGTCTCGATCAGCGCCGCGGACAGTCTCGCACGGTCGGCGCGGATCGATTCGATTTGAGCTTCGATCGCCCGACGCTGTTCGTCGGACGCGCGCATCGTATCCTCGACGCCCCGCAGTTCGGTTTCCTTTTCCGCCCGCTGCTGTTCGGTAGGAGCGGGAGCGGGCGTCGCCGGATCGGCGCGCGCGTCCAGAGGCCAGCCGAACGCTGCGCCGAGCGCGGCTGCGCCGAGCCCGAATCGCTTACCCTCGTACAGCCTCATCCGCATCGCGGGGTCCAAGATCATCAAATCTAGCCAATATCGCGGCGGTCATGCGCGGTGATAGGGATGGCCAGCAAGAATCGACATCGCACGATAGAGCTGCTCGCCTGCCATCACGCGCACAAGCTGATGCGGCCACGTCACCGCCCCGAAACCGACGACCCGATTGGCCTTGTCGCGAAACGACCCGGAAAGGCCGTCCGGGCCGCCGATAACGACAGCGAAGGCGGCGCGCGACGCGTCGCGGGCCCGGCGGATCTCGGCGGCCCATTCCTCGCTGGTCGGAGACTGTCCCCGCTCGTCGAGCGCGACCACGAAGGCGCCGGCCGGCAGGGCGGCGGCGATCGCCGCGGCCTCCTCCTCGCGCCGGTCTTCCGGCCGCCGCGCGCGCGATTCGTCGATTTCGCGCAGATCGACGCCGGAAATCCCGACGCCTCGGGCGCTCTCGCTCGTTCGTTTGAAATAGCGATCGAACAGCTCGCGTTCCGGTCCGGCCTTCAGCCGTCCGACGCAGACGAGGGCGAGCCGCACCGCCGGCGCGCCTTCGTCTTTAGCGCTTTTGCCCTTCTCCCGGGCGGTCGGCGCTCCACATCTTCTCGAGATTGTAGAACTGGCGCACGTCGGGACGGAAAATATGCACAATTGCGTTCTGCGCATCGAGCAGCACCCAGTCGCAGACCCGCAGTCCCTCGGCCTTTGGGGTCGGATAACCTGCGTCTCGGCACGCCCTGATGACCCTGTCGGCGATCGCGCCGACGTGGGTGGTCGAGCGGCCGGTGGCGATGATCATCCAGTCCGCGAGCGTCGTTTTGCCCGAAAGCTCGATGGAGACGATGTCTTCGGCCTTGGCGTCTTCAAGCCCGTCGACGATGGTTTGCGAGAGGGACGCCGAGGGTGCGGCGCCTGCGAGCGGCGTGCGGGGGCCAGGGCCCGCGTCGGAATGAGACGTGAGTGTCAGCGGCGCTTTCCTTACGGGCGACAGGACCGATTCGCCTGTCGCCTCGCCGAAAGATGAGGCGTCGCCGCCGGCTTTTCAAGCCGTAAGCGCGGCGCTCACGTCGTCAGCACGATCTTGCCGACATGCGCCGAGCTTTCCATACGGATATGCGCCTTTGCCGCGTCGGCGAGCGGGAAAACCGAATCGATGACCGGCCGCAAACGGCCTGCTTCGAGGAGGGGCCACACGCGGCTCCTTAGCGCCTCGGCGATCACCGCCTTTTCCGCTGGCGAACGCGGGCGCAGGGTCGAGCCGGTGTGAACGAGACGCTTATGCATGATCGGCCGCAGGTCGATCGTCGCCTTCTGGCCACTGAGGAAGGCGATTTGCACGATCCGCCCGTCGAGCGCCGCGGCGGCGTAGTTCCGTTCGACGTAGTCGCCGCCCACCATGTCGAGAATGACGTCGGCGCCGCGACCATCCGTCGCAGTCAGGGTCCGGGCGACAAAGTCCTCGGCGCGGTAGTCGACGCCGAGATCGGCGCCGAGCCGCTCGCATTGCCTGGCCTTTTCTTCCGAGCCCGCTGTGGCGACGACGCGGGCGCCGAACGCCTTTGCCAGAGCGATTGCGGTCGTGCCGATGCCCGAGGTTCCCCCGTGGACCAGCAAGGTCTCCCCGGCTTTCAGCCGGCCGCGATCGAAAACGTTGGTCCAGACAGTAAAGTAGGTTTCAGGGATCGCCGCGGCTTCGATCGCCGTCAGACCGGCCGGAACCGGCAGGGCGTTGCTCTCGTGGACGACGCAATATTCGGCGTAGCCGCCGCCGGGAAGGAGCGCCGTCACTGCGGCGCCCTCCGCGTAGCGCCCGGCGTTCGGACCGCGCGCCGCCACTTTGCCGGCCGCTTCCAGCCCCAGCACGTCGCCCGCGCCGGGCGGCGGGGGATATTGCCCCATGCGCTGCAGGATGTCGGGCCGGTTGACGCCAGCGGCCTCGACCCTGATGAGAATCTGACCCTCGGCGGGGACCGGCACGGGGCGGATGGCGATTTCAAGCACGTCCGGACCGCCGGGCCTCGCGGCGACGACGGCGCGCATCGTTTGGGTTCGAATGCTCAATCCTGCATCTCCCGAACGAGGTTTCGGTCTCGACAATCCCCGCGTCAGTCCGCGATCGCAAGCGGCGCGGTCACGCCATCTTCCGCAGGGGCGGCGCGGAAAGCCGGAAGCTCCTCGGCGCGGGCGCAGAACTCGCCAAGATTCGGATACCGGCTCGGATCGACAATGTCCGCAAGAACGAGCCGCACAAAACCGAGAGCGCAAGCCGCGGTGATGTCGGCGACGCCAAGCTCGCCGGAGATCCACCCTGTTGCCGGCAATTCGGACTCGAGCGCCGCCAACCCGGCCTCGAGCTGCCGTTCCACGCGCTCGATCCACGGGGGGTGCCGATTTTCAGCGGGCCTCAGCAACCGTTCGTAGTGCCGCTGCACGGCCTTCTCCATTACCGTCAGGGCGAGCCCGGTCGCCCGGAACGCGCGGAGCGGCGGAGAGGCGCGCTGCGGCGTCAGCGCCTGCAGCCGAGGATAGGCGGCGGCGAGATAGTCGAGGATGACGCCGGAATCCATCAGCACGGTCCCGTCGTCGGCGACCATGGTCGGCGCTTTCAGCAGCGGATTAATCTCCGAGAAGTCAGGCATGTGCCGAAAGAGCGAGATCGGCCGGTGAGTGAACGGAACCTTGGCGACGATCAGCGCGACCGCGATGCGACGCACATAAGGAGAATCAAGCATCCCGATCAGCTGCATTCGGTCTCCGCCCTTGTTCTTGAGCCCGTGTAAGCGCGAAGCTTGAGGTCCGCGGTCAGTCTGTCAAGTCAGTGCATTCCCCTCGAAGGGAAGGACAAGGCAGCGCCGCTATGGCTTGGGCTTAAGCAGGCTCTTTCTGGCCGTGCTATGCTCGTCATTTCTCCGTGGCCAGAAGCGGCGCCATGAACTCACGGCCGAGAGCAAAACCGACGGCAAACGGCGCCCATGGCGATGTGCCGATCTTCGTTGCGATGCGCGATAGACCGGCCGTCGTGGTCGGCGGCGGGTTGGTCGCCGCGCGCCGCGCGGAATTGCTCGTCCGTTCGGGCGCCCGAGTGACCGCTTTCGCACCCGAACTCAGCGACGAGTTCCACGAGCTTCGGTCCGAGCCTGATTTTCACCATGTGGCCCGGAATCCTGAGATAGAGGACTTTCGCGGCTGCGCGCTGTGCTTCATCGCCTCCGACGACGAACGGTTGATGCAGGCTGCACGCGCTGCAGCGAAGAGCGCAGGGGTGCTGGTCAACGTGGCCGACCGGCCGGAACTGTGCGACTTCATCATGCCCGCGATCATCGATCGCAGCCCGCTTGTGATCGCCATCTCGACGGGCGGGGCTTCGCCCATCCTCGGGCGCATGTTGAAGGCGCGGCTCGAGACGCTGATTCCGGCGGCGTACGGGAGACTTGCCGATCTGATGGGCGCCTTTCGCGCGCGAGTCGCTGAGGCGATCCCCTCGTCGACGATGCGACGCCGCTTCTGGGAGGCCGTCATCGAAGGCCCGATCGCCGAGGCGGCGCTGGCGGGAAACGAGAGCGCCGCCGAAGCCGATCTCGCTCGCACGCTCGAAAGCGTGGCGGCGGAGGCCGCGATGCCGCAAGGTGAAGTCTATTTGGTCGGAGCCGGACCGGGCGATCCCGACCTTTTGACCTTTCGCGCCCTGAGGCTCATGCAGAAGGCGGACGTGGTGCTGTACGACCGGCTTACCGACGACCGGGCGATGAATCTCGTGCGGCGCGAGGCCGAGCGGATCTATGTCGGCAAGCGGCCTGACGACCACGAACTGCCGCAGGAAGAAATCAGCGCGCTGCTTGTCAAACTCGCACGACAGGGCAAGCGCGTGCTTCGTCTGAAGGGCGGCGATCCGTTTGTGTTCGGACGCGGCGGTGAAGAGATCGAGAAGCTGGCGGAAAACGAAATCCCGTTCCAGGTCTGCCCAGGCATCACGGCGGCGATCGGCGCGTCGGCGTACGCCGGCATTCCGCTGACGCACCGAGACCATGCGCAAGCCTGCGTTTTTGTCACGGGGCACGGCAAGGACGGCCGAATCGACCTCGACTGGACGGCGCTTATTCAGCCGCGTCAGACCGTCGCAGTCTATATGGGACTGCGCAATCTGGAGCCGCTGACGGCCGAGTTCGTCGCGCGCGGCGCGCGCGCGGACCTTCCTGCGGCGATCGTCGAAAATGCGACGCGCGACAATCAGCGGATCGTCGTCGGCACGCTCGGCACGCTCGCGGCCGAAGCGCGCGCCGCCGGCGTGACAGGCCCCTCAATCGTCATTGTCGGGACGGTGGTTCGGCTGCATGAGAAGCTCAACTGGCAGCTTCCTGTGTCGCGCTCCAGCACATTGGCGTAAAAGCTGTCGCCACGCGGCTCGAGAGCTGGAGCCACGGCGAATCGTGAAAAGAAGGCTCGCCGCGGCATATTCGCGCAGCCAATTGACTCCCTCCAAACATGCATATATTCGATTGTATGAATACAAAGCGGAGGAGACGAGGTGGCTGAGATCGTGATTGTGGGCGCCGGCCTGAGCGGCGCGCTTATGGCCTATGAGATGAAGGAGCAGATGCGGCGCGAAGACAGGTTGACTGTCGTCACGAAAGATCCGCTTTATCATTTCGTTCCTTCGAACCCATGGATCCCTGTCGGTTGGCGGAAGCGCGAGGCGGTCGAGGTCGATCTCGCGCCGGCCTTCGCCAAACGGGGCATCGCCTTCAAGGCGAACCCGATCGCCAAAATCGCGCCGAAAGACAACACCATCGGATTGGCGGACGGCTCCTCGCTCCCCTACGACTACTTGATCATCGCGACCGGCCCCGAGCTTGCGTTCGACGAGGTCGAAGGTCTCGGACCGGACGGGTTCACCGCCTCAATCTGCCATATCGACCATGCCGAGAAGGCGGCGGAGACGTTCGAGGCCTTCTGCCGGAATCCCGGTCCGGTCGTGATCGGCGCGGCCCAGGGCGCCTCGTGTTTCGGCCCTGCTTACGAGTTCGCGTTCATCCTCGAGACGGAACTGCGGCGCCGCAAGCTCCGCGATCGGGTGCCGATGACCTTTGTCACCGCGGAACCGTACATCGGCCATCTCGGCCTCGACGGTGTCGGCGACACGAAGGGGCTCCTCGAAAGCGAGCTGCGCGACCGTCACGTCAAATGGATCACTAGCGCACGCATCAGCAAGGTCGAGCCGGGCAAAATGACGGTCGAAGAGGTCGGCGACGACGGCGCCGTGAAGGCGACGCGCGAACTGCCGTTCGGCTTCTCAATGATCCTGCCGGCGTTCCGCGGCATCAGGCCGTTGCGCGGCATCGAGGGCCTCGTCAATCCGCGCGGCTTCGTCATCGTCGACAAGCATCAGCAAAACCCGGCGTTTCCCAACATCTTCTCCGTCGGCGTGTGCATTGCGATCCCGCCGGTCGGCCCGACGCCGGTGCCGTGCGGGGTGCCGAAGACGGGCTTCATGATCGAATCGATGGTGACCGCGACGGCCCGCAACGTCGGCCAGATGCTGCGCGGCGGCAAGCCGTCCTTTGAGGGCAGCCTGAACGCCGTATGCCTCGCCGACTTCGGCGATTCGGGCATCGCCTTTGTCGCTCAGCCGCAGATCCCGCCGCGCAATGTCAACTGGTCCTCGTCAGGCAAATGGGTGCATGCCGCCAAGATCGGCTTCGAGAAATATTTCCTGCGCAAGATGCGCAAAGGCGAGAGCGAGCCATTCTACGAATCGGTCGCCCTCAACCTGCTCGGCATTGAAAAGCTGAAGGCGGCGAGAGCCGACTGACGGGCTTTCCCGCCGCAGCTCCCGCCGATGTCTTTCTGGCGTCGCCTGGACGCCTCAGCGAATCCCCTCGTCGATCAGCTTGGTGAGCGCGTCGATCGACTTCGGCGTAACGGTGCCGGCGCCCGTGTTGAGCGACAAGCCCGGCATCTTGTATTTGGCGGACATCACGCACTGCACGACGGGCACGAATCCCTGCAGATACAAGAGCTGATCGAGCGTCGCGCTGATGTAGCCCGACTTCAATCCGGAGATCGTGGACGGGGCGAGATCGATGCCGCCGACGATGATGTCGCCCGGCTTCTTGCCGGCCTTCTTCAAAACCTCCTCCATCGTCCCGGTGACGCCGCCGTGCTGCGTCCCGATCGCCTTCAGGTTGGGATGCGCCTCAATGTAGGCAACGAGGATCGGCACGCCGAGCGAGGTGTCGCTGTTGACCTCCTGGGTGATCTCCAGCCGGTCGACCTTGAGCCCCGCCTTCTCGAGCGTGTCGGCGAGCCCCTTCTCGGACTGTCCGCGCTCGGCCTGGCTGAACACGCCATAGACCATCGCCTGGTCGCCGGCCTTCAGGCCCTGCGCCAGCATGGCGTTGGCGGTCAGGGCGCCGCCGGCATAGAGATCGACGCCGGCATAGCCGAAGCCCTTGGGCCCGAACTCCTTCTGCAGGTCGGTCAGCGGCGAGTTGCCGTCGGTGACGACGATGCCCTCGTCGACCGCCTGTTTGACGAGATCGTGGAACGCGGTGCTGCCGGGGTGCCCCATGATTTCGATGCAGGCCGGCTTCGCCGCCAGCGCCTCCTTGAACTGGGAGATCATCGTCTCCGGCGCCCATGCCGAAAACTGCGACTTCAGTTCGACGCCCAAAGCGGCCGCGGCCTGCGCGGCGCCGGTCTGGCGGGCGAGCGTCGCGCCGTCGCCGGGGTTGCCGCCCATCTGCATGTACATGACCAGACCCTTGCCAATTGGATCGGCGGCCGAAGCCGGACCCGCCAGGCTCGCGAGCGCGGCTGCGGCCGCCCCGGCGAGAAGAATATTAGCCAGACGCATGTTCGTTTCTCCCTGTCATGGTTTGGACCGCCCCTTCGGCGAGCCCCTATTCTGCGGCGCGCGCGCCGCCGAACCTTCCCAACGTCCGCAAATTGGCGAAGACCGCCCGCCTCTTTTGCGGCTCGTCGACATACATGTAGAAGATGATGGCGATGAGGAAAATGAGGCCCTGGACCGTCCTCACCCAGGCGCCGGTGAGTCCCGAGGCGACGAGTTCCGCCTCGATCATGCCGATGATGAAGCAGCCGAACACCGTTCCGACGACGGTCGCCCGGCCGCCGAAAATCGAGGTGCCGCCGATCAGCACCGAGGCGATGGCGGTCAATAGATAGCCCTGCCCCTGGTTGCCGAAGAAGTTCTTGTTCTCCAGGGTCAAGAGGATCGCGGCGCAGGCGGCGAGAAAGCCCATCAGGGTGAAGATCTTGATCTTCTCGCGGTCGACGTCGATGCCGACGACGCGCGAGACGTCATTGGAATCGCCGATGAAGAGCGTGTGTTCGCCGAAACGGTGGCGCGTCAGGATGAGCCAGAGGAAGCCGACGATGATCGCCGTCCAGACCGCCTGGATCGAGGCTTCGTGCAGCCAGACGATGCTGGTGTGGCCGGCGAACGGGCGCCCGACGATCCATTGCCAGACCGAGCTCTCCTCCGCCCCGCGCAGCGCATAGGACTTGCCGCCGGAGAGCACGGTCGCCATGCCCGCCCAGAAGAATTGCGTCGCCAGCGTTGTCATGAACGAGGGGATGCCGATCTTGGCGATGATGAGCCCGTTGACGAAGCCGACGAGCACGCCCGACGCCAGGCCGGCGATGACCGCGAACCAGCCGAACCCGTATTCCTTGAACAGGACGGCGAAAACGAAACCGGAAAAGGAGATGATCGAGGGAAAGCTGAGATCGATCTCGCCAGCCCCGATAACAAAGGTGAGGCCGACGGCAAGAAGGATCAGCGGCGGCAGCGTCGACAGGAATGTTGTGTAGATGTAGGGGGCGAGGAAGACCTCCGGCGCCGTATACATAAAGAGCGCGAGCAGGAGGATGAAGACCAGGATGATCGGAAGGGCCTCGAAGCGCTGCACGATCGACGCCCCTGAGCGCTGAGCCATCTCGTTCAAGCCCCCTCAGGCCTTATGCTGAATGTCGATCAGGTACTCCGTCAGTTCGGGCACCGTCATTGCCTTCGGGCTGATCTCGGTCACGATCTGACCCCGGTCGAGCACGACCAGCCGCTCCGCGACCTCATGCACATGCGCCAGATTATGCTCGATGTAGATGCAGGCGCGGCCGGACGTCTTGATCCGGCGGACGAAATCGACCACCTTACGCACCTCAGCGACGCCGAGCGCCGCCGTCGGCTCGTCGAGCACGATGAGGTCGGCGTTGTAATGCATCGCCCTGCCGATTGCGATGCCCTGGCGCTCGCCGCCCGACAGGTTGGCGACGGTCGAGTCGACCGTGATGCCGACCCCCCTGAAGCCGATGACGTCGAGCAGGATCTGCTGCGCGACCTCTTTCTCGCGCTTGATGTCGATGAAGCCAAAACGGTTGGCGATCTGCCGGCCGACGAAGAAGTTCCGCCACAGCGGCTGCTTCTCCGCCAGCGACTTGTCCTGGTAGACGGTTTCGATCGAGAGATCGTGCGCCATCCGCACGGAATATTCGCCCGGTTGGATCTCGCGGTCGCGGATGAAAATCCTGCCGGCGGTCGGCGCGAGCACGCCGGTCATGACCTTGATCAGGGTCGACTTGCCGGCGCCGTTGTCGCCGATCAGTCCGACGATCTCGTTGCGCCCGATCATGAGATCGATGTCGCGCAACGCATGCACGGCGCCGAAATATTTCTGCACGCCCTCGAGACGCACGATCGAGGCGAAGTCGGGCGCCGCCGGCTCCATTCGCTGCTTTCCTCCCCGCGCCCGCTCGAGCGTCCCGCGGCGGCACATAAACGCAACTCGGACCCGTTGGCAATGGCCGGCATGCCGGCGAACCGGGCAGCGGCGCGAGGCTTTGCGCCGCTTTTCGGGCTCAGCCCAGGCGTTTGTAGAGACGTGTCATCAGGGCGGTGGCGAAGAGCGGCGTCAGGAGATTGAGAACGGGAATGGCGACGAAGCCGGAAATGATCAGGCCGGCCAGATAGACGTCTCCCATGCGCCGCCGGCGCAACGCGATTGCTTGCCAGGGCGGCAGATGGCGCATCGCGGCCAACTCGAAATATTCGCGCCCGAGCAGATAGCCGTTCAGGACGAAGAACGAGAGCAGTCCAACGCCGGTGAAGAGGGTCAGCGCCAGGACCACGATATTGACGAGCAGCGACAGGACGGCGAAGCGCAGACCGATCGCCAGCGAGCGGACCAGAGGCAGCGGCCGTCCGGGCAGCGCCAACGGATCGATCTGGCGCTCGACGATCGCCGCGATATCGTCGAGAAAGAAGCTGGCGACGAGCGAGGCGGTCGGCGCGGCGAGAAACAGCATGCCGACAACGAGGCCGAGAGCGACGGCGGCCGACAGCATCGCATTGAGCCACGTCGGTCCGACATGGACAAGCGACAAGGCCAGACGGTCGAGGCCGATGCCGGCGAGAAGGAGGATTGCGGTGGTGAGGCCGAGCGACTGCCACATCACGCGGCGGAAGGGCGGCGAAAAGATCTCAGCGAAAGAGTCGAACGCGAGGGCCAGCATCGGGGGACCCGGCTAGCGTCGGCGGCCGGGGCGCCAGACGAGGTTGGTGCTGACGGCGTAGTTCCACACGACGCTGAGCAGCGCGCCGGCGAGTCCCGCAATCCACCATCTCTGGTTCGCTCGGTAGACCCAAGAGGCGATGTCGATATTGGCGAGCGCGCCGACGCTGCATCCCAGCGCAAATCCGGCGAACCCCAGAATCATGTTCGGACCGCGATACCGGTAGGTGCGATAGGTGATCTCGTTGTTGAGGAGGAAATTGCTCGCCATCGCCGCCAGCGTGGCGACGATCTGACCCGAATCGAAGTCCGCCTTGGGGATCCAGTGACGAAACGCCGAGAGCGCGAGCACGTGGACGACCAGTCCGATCGCGCCGACGATCGCGAACAGCGCAAAGCGGGTCGGCACGAGACCGCCGCTGGCGTGATGGGCGACGAGTCCCAGGAAATCGACGGCGACGAGCGGGGTCAATTTCGACTCGCCCGCGAGCCGCGGGCGAAAAAGATAAGGGACTTCGACGATCTTCAGTTCCCTGCCGCCGGATAGGATGACGTCGACCAGGATCTTGAAGCCGTCCGGCGACAGCCGGGGCGCGAGCCCGGCGACGATCTCGCGGCGTATCATGAAGAAGCCGCTCATCGGATCGGCGACCGCCGCTCCGGCGATCCGTCGGAAGAACCAGGCGCCGAGATCGCTCAGCGCTTGCCTGGCCGGCGAAAGGCCACTTTTCTTGCCATCCGCCGCGCGGGTTCCGATCGCCAGATTGCCCTCGTCCGCGGCGAGCGCCCGGTACATCTTCGCCAGGATGGCCTCGTCGTGCTGGAGGTCGCCGTCGATCACCGCGACGAGATCGGCGCTGGACGAGAGCCAGCCTTCGATCACTGCGCCGGCGAGGCCCGAGCGGTTGACTCGTCTGACGCATCGCATGCGTCTGTCAGACGCGGCGAGCGCAAAGGCGACGTCGGACGTCCCGTCGGGGGAGTCGTCGTCGACGACGATCATCTCCCACGGCACGCCGCGCAGCGCCGCCTCGACGCGCTCGAACAGCACTGGAACGTTGGCGGCTTCCCGGTAGGTCGGTACGACGACCGAAAGAGTCGGGCTCAAGTTCGGCCTCGGCCCGACGGCTGCGGCTATGCTTGTCTCATAGGATGTCAAACGACGTCACCTGCCGAGGGCGCTCGGATAGGGTAACGGAAGGCTGCGGGTCAAGCCCTGGGCCGGAACGAGCGCGAGCGCGACGGCGGCAGCGCCGTTGCGCGTCAACGTGTAAGACTGCGGCTTGCCGACCTGCCGGAAGTCGAGCCGCGCCGCATCGAGTGCGAACGGCAGGTCGGCCGCGCGCGCCGCCAGAACGCCGTCGCGGCCGAGGAATCGTTCGCCGCCCTTGACGAAGGCCCATCCCCTCGGATCGTTGGAAATGACAAAGACCGGCGTCTCTGGACCGAGCGCCAAGGCGATTTTGCCAGCATCCCGCCAATTGACCGCGACGACAAAAGCGGGCGCGGGGTTGAGGGCAGGGGCGGCGCGCAACGCTCGCCAGCCGAACGCCTCGAGAGTCGGATCGGCGACCCCGGGCCGCAAGCGCATCAGGCGCAACGGCCAGCCCGTCGAAGTCTGGATGACGACGACGGCGACGATCGCCGCGAGAAGACCGGCGGAGACGAAGGCTGAGCGACGCAACGTCCGGGCGGCGAAAGCCTTCTGATCGATCCAGGCGCCCATGAGAGCGAAGGCGAAGAACCATCCCGGCGTCGTCCAGTGCGGGAAGCCGCGCGCGCCCCAGAGCGGCGTGATCGTGAAGACGACGATCGGCGGCAGGGCGAGGCAGAGCAGGAAGAGGTTGCGCTCGTCGTGCCGACGGCGCCACGCCCAGATGACGCCGGCCGCCAGGGGAACGAAAACCCAGGGCGACAGATAGGCGATCTCGCCGAGCGCCATCGCGATGAGTTGGACCGGCTTCAGACCCCCTCCGGACACTCCGCGCGAACCCTGAAACGCAAACGACGCCCAGCCGTGTTCAGAGTTCCACACGACGACCGGCGCGATCATCGCCAGCGCCAGAGCGGCCGCCGCATAGGGCGCGGGATGTCGGAGCCAATGCCGTTGTCGGGGCGCAAGAACGACGAACGCCGCGAGGCCCGCGGCGCAGAGCGCGGCGCTGTATTTCGAAAGCCCGGCGAGGCCAAAGCCGAACCCGACGAGAAGCCAGAGCAGCCAGGCTCGGCTTCTGTCGTTCGGCGCCGGGAAAAAGATTCGCGCCGCCGCCGAGGCGGCTAGCGCCAGGCCAAATAGCAGGGGGCCGTCGGGCACCACCCAGCTGCCGGCGGAGGCGAAGAAGAACGGCGTGACGTTCAGTGCGAACAACGCCACGATCGCCGCGCGGCCGCCGAAGAGATGGCAGCTGAGGCGGTAATAGATCCAGCCGGTCGCGGCGAACAGGAGGATGAACGGCAATCGGGTCGCAGACCCCTCGCCGAGGGCAAGCGCCGCGAAATGCGCCATCCACTGGTGCAACGGCGGGTGGTCGAAGTACGACAGGCTGAGGGTTCGCGAGATCGCGATCGTGTAGCTCTCGTCGATTCCCGGGCCGAGCAGGGACGCAAAGACGAGCCGGGCGACGAGAAATCCCGCGATCATCGCGGCGGCGCAACGATCGGCTTCTGTTCTCGTCACGGCCGTTATCGCTCAGCGCGCCACGGCCAAGGTCCGTGGACTGGCCGCAGAGCCGGGGACAAATTGATCGAACGCGGCCCAGAACTGGTCCCGGAATAGGTCGCGCTCGACCATCAGCTCGTGTTCGGCCCCCTCGATGACGACGATGCGGCCGGCGCGCAACCGCGATGCGAAGCGCTCCGTGGCGGCGACGTCGACAACCCGATCGGCTCCCGAGGCGACGATGAGAACCGGCGTCAGGATCGCCCGCGGAAAATTCACGTCCTCGAAGCGAGTCATGACGCGGAAGGCGGCATGAATCCATCCGATCGTCGGGCCGCCCAAGCGAAGGTCCGGCGCCGCCGCGACAACTTTGGCGATGCGGTCGAACCGGACAGGGTCCGATGTCAGGACATTGCCCTGGAACGCGCGCAACCAGAGCGTGTCCGAGCCCGCTCTTGGGGCAAACGCCCCGCCCAGCCCACAGGCGTCGAGCGCCTCGACGAGAAATCGCGTCGGTCCCCGGTGCTTCACTCCCTTGATCGCGATCATCGGCGAGGTCAGGACAAGCCGCTCGAACGGACAGCGTTCAGCCTCTGCGGCAAGAAGAAGCACCGTCCCCCCCATCGAATGACAGAGGCCGAACCAGGGGCGCGGGCAGTGTGGCGTCAGGATTGCGCCGACCAGAGCCTCGAGATCGCGCTCGAACAGGGAAAAATCGTCGACGTGGCCTTTTCGGGCATTCCTCAGCGGCCGCTCCGAACCGCCTTGTCCGCGCCAATCCATCGCCACGACCGCGAATCCCCTGGACAGGAGATCCTGTACAATTTCGAAATATTTCTCGATGAACTCGCCCCTTCCGCCAAGAACTGCAATCGTGCCGCGCGGCTCGGCGATCGCCGGCCAGCGGGCGGTTCTGAGGCGCACGCCGTCAGCGGCACGGATGTGCTCCTCGATGCCGCCAGAGGGCGCCGGGTTTTCCGGCGTCGCCATCAGCGCCATCGGGCCTCGATTCGCATGCCGCGCCCCTGCCCCCCTCGTGGGCGAAGAGCCTGCCCCGAGCTTGTCGAGGGGTGTCGCTGCGAAGCAAAAACGGATAAGGGGAATCGCGCGGAGCGCGATGGCTGGCTCACGTTCAACCGCGTTCTCCGGTTGCCGAGCGAGCCTGTGACAGCGTTGACGGAACTGGCAGTGGCGATAGGCGATGCAATGTCATTTAGCGGCGCTCGGCGAAGCCGTCGCGCTCCGCGCGGTCCCCCTCGATGGCTTCCCTTCGTTGGCGCCACTTTTCTCCCGCAAGGGCCCCACGGGGAGACGGCGGCGGGGGCAAGGCGCGCCGAGCGGCTTCAGGTTTGCGGTTGCGGCTCGAGGCCGCCGGCATCGGGCCCGATCGGTCGCGGCTTGCCGGTCGACGGCACCGCGGCGCGGGGCGCGGCGGGCGGCTCGCGGTCGGACGCCGACTCGCGCGTCGGCCTCACGCCCTGCAGCAGCCCGACGATCTCGTCGCCGGTCAGCGTCTCGAACTCCATGAGGCCCAGCGCCAGGGTCTCGAGATCGCCGCGGCGTTCGGTCAGGATGCGAGTCGCGGTTTCATGGGCTTCCTGCACCAGACGGCGGACCTCCTGATCGATCGTCTCCGCGGTCGCCTCGGATATATTCTGCTGGCGGCCGAGCGAATAACCGAGGAACACTTCGTCCTGGTTCTCGCCGTACATGACGGCGCCGAGCTTGTCGGAGAAACCGAGCCGCGTCACCATGGCGCGGGCGATCTTGGTCACCTGCTGAATGTCGCCGGCGGCGCCGGAGGTGACCTTGTCCTTGCCGAAGACGAGTTCCTCGGCCACCCGCCCGCCCATCGACATGGCGAGCATGGCGATCAGCTGCTCGAAGCTCTGCGAGATCTGGTCGCGTTCCGGCAGCGACTGCACCATGCCGAGCGCCCGGCCGCGGGGAATGATTGTCGCCTTGTGGATCGGCGTCGAGGCCGGCATCGAGACGGAAACGAGCGCGTGTCCCGCCTCGTGATAGGCGGTCAGCCGTTTTTCCTCTTCGGTCATGATCAGGGTGCGCCGCTCGGCGCCCATCATGATCTTGTCGCGGGAATCCTCGAATTCCTGGCGGGTGACGACCCGCTTGCCGCGGCGGGCGGCGAGCAGCGCCGCCTCGTTGACGAGATTCATCAGATCCGCGCCGGAGAAACCCGGCGTGCCGCGCGCCACCACCTTGAGATCGACGTCGGGCGCCAGCGGCACCTTCCGCACATGGACTTTCAGGATCTTCTCGCGGCCGATGAAGTCGGGGTTCGATATGACGATCTGCCGGTCGAAACGGCCCGGACGCAGCAACGCCGGGTCGAGGACGTCCGGCCGGTTGGTCGCGGCGATGATGATGATGCCCTCGTTCTGCTCGAAGCCGTCCATCTCGACCAGGAGCTGGTTCAGGGTCTGCTCGCGTTCGTCATTGCCGCCGCCGAGGCCCGCGCCGCGATGACGGCCGACCGCGTCGATCTCGTCGATGAAGATGATGCAGGGCGCGTTCTTCTTCGCCTGCTCGAACATGTCGCGCACCCGGCTCGCGCCGACGCCGACGAACATTTCGACGAAGTCCGAACCGGAAATGGTGAAGAACGGCACGTTCGCTTCGCCCGCGACCGCGCGCGCCGTCAGGGTCTTGCCGGTGCCGGGCGGCCCGACCAGCAGGACGCCGCGCGGAATCCGCCCTCCGAGCTTCTGGAACTTCTGCGGGTCACGCAGGAATTCGACAATCTCCTGCAGGTCTTCCTTCGCTTCGTCGACCCCCGCCACGTCCTCGAAGGTGACGCGGCCCTGCGCCTCGGTCAGGAGCTTGGCCTTCGATTTGCCGAAGCCCATCGCCTTGCCGGCGCCGCCCTGCATCTGCCGGGTCATATAGACCCAGAGACCGAGGAACAGCAGCACCGGCAGAACGCTCGAGACGATCGTCAACAACCAGTTGTTGCCGTCGGACGGCGGCTTCGCCGTAATCGTCACGTCCTTCTTGTAAAGGGTCTGCACCAGGCTCGGATCGTTCGGCGCATAGGTCTGGAACGTACGTCCGTCCTTCATGTGCCCGGAAATCTCGGGTCCGGCGATCGTCACATCCCTGACATTGCCCGCGTCGGCGTCGCTCAAAAGCTGGCTGAAAGTGATCTCGCTTGTCGACGATTTCTGTCCGGGGCTCTGGAACAGCGTGACCAGAGCCAGGACGAGCAGGAAAATGATCACCCACAGGGCGAAATTTCGGTAATTGGCGTTCATCGTCTTCCTGCCACGGCGCCGCGCCGGCCGAGCTCCAGCCGCTGCCCGGTCCAATCCTCGCGTCCATTTAAGCGCGCGTTATTAAAATGCCAAGAGAAGCCGAGAGTTCTTTCAATTCGAAGTGAAGTCCTCAATTGCAGCCTTTTGGCGGCGCGGCCCCCGTATCTCCCGTTGTTGCGCTGTCGAAGCCTCAGGCTGTTTTTTCCTCGACTAGCGACAATTCTTGCATCATCGCCTGACGCATCAAGAACTTTTGCGCTTTTCCGGTGACCGTCATCGGAAACGAGTCGACGAAGCGCACGTAGCGCGGCGCCTTGTAATGCGCGATCGAGGCGCGGCAGAAGGCGATCACCTCGTTTTCATTGAGGCTCATGCCCTCGCGCCGGCGGATCCACACGCAGAGCTCCTCGCCGTAGCGATGATCGGGGAGGCCGAAGGCCTGGACGTCGGCGACGGCCGGGTGGGTGTAGAGAAACTCCTCGATCTCCCGGGGATAGATGTTCTCGCCGCCGCGGATGATCATGTCCTTCAGCCGCCCGACGATGTTGCAATAGCCTTCGGCGTCGATGGTCGCGAGATCGCCGGTATGCATGAACCGGGCCTCGTCGATGGCTGTGGCGGTTGCGGCGGGGTCGTCCCAGTAGCCGCGCATGACGCTATAGCCACGGGTCAATAATTCGCCCGGGACGCCCGGCGGAACGATCCGCCCGTCACGGTCGACCACCTTGACCTCGATATGCGGCTGGATCCGCCCGACGGTCGATACGCGGCGGTCGAGGGGATCGTCGCAGGCGCTCTGGAAACTGACCGGGCTCGTCTCCGTCATGCCGTAGGCGATGGTCACTTCGCTCATATGCATGCGGTCGACGACCCGGCGCATGACCTCGACCGGGCAAGGCGAGCCGGCCATGATGCCGGTGCGCAGCGTCTTGAGGTCGAATCGGTCGAATTCGGGATGATCGAGCATGGCGATGAACATGGTCGGCACGCCGTGCAGCCCGGTGCAGGCTTCCGCCTCAACCGCTTCCAGCGTCGCCGCCGGATCGAACGCCTCGGCCGGGCTCACCATGCAGGCGCCGTGGGTGACGCAGGCGAGGTTGCCCAGCACCATGCCGAAGCAGTGATAATAGGGCACCGGGATGCACAGCCGGTCGTCCGGCGTGAGCCGCATCGCCTCGCCGATGAAATAGCCGTTGTTGACGATGTTGTGGTGCGTCAGCGTCGCGCCCTTCGGCGCCCCCGTAGTGCCGGAGGTGAACTGGATGTTGATCGGGTCGTCGAATTGCAGCGAAGCGCCGAAGTCGGCCAGCGCCTGCCGCTCATCGTCGCCGGCGGGACGGGCGACGTCGTCGAAATTCAGCATGCCGGGCGTCTTCTCGGCCCCGAGACGAATGACGGTCTCGAGCTTCGGCAGACCGTTCGACCGCAGCTTCCCCGGTTCCGACCCGTCGATCTCGGGCGCGCTCGCCCGGAGCGAGGCGAAATAGTCGTTGTTGCGATGTCCCGGCGAGAGGATCAGCGCCCGGCAGCCGGATTTCTTGATCGCATAGTCGAATTCGTGCGAGCGATAGGCGGGATTGATGTTGACCAGGATGAGGCCTGCGAGCGCCGTGCCAAATTGCGCCAGCACCCATTCGCTCGTGTTGGCCGACCAAATGCCGATGCGGTCGCCCTTCTTAAGGCCGAGCGCCATGAGGCCGACCGCCAGATCCTCCGACCGGCGCAGGAGATCGGCATAAGTCCGGCGCACCCCCTGATGACGCGTCACGAGCGCCGGCCGGCCCGGACCTTCACCGGCCGTCCGGCGAAGGAGCGCGCCAATCGTCTCGCCGAGGAGCGGCGTCGAACTCGCGCCATGCACATAGGACTGCGTCAGAAGGGCCATGGCGTCTCGTCCCGGGATCCTTGGTCATCGACCGCGCCGACGCGATCGGCCGATCTTTCTACCACAGTTTACAAGGGGGTTCCAAAGGACCTTCAGGATCGGTCGTGTCTCAGATTGAATTTCGGGTATGGCGATAGCGGCCGTAGGCCGAACGGCAGGAACGGCGCGGGAAGCGCGCCGCTCCGGGCAGCCCATGTAGGCGTATAGTCCCCCCTGAGCCGGCATTGATCGATCCGCGGTCGGAACATCGCGAAGTGTGGATTTCGATCATCCGGAGCCGCCACTCGGGACGGCCGGAGTGCGCAAGAAGCCGCAATCGCAGCCCGAATCTCGCGGCCTCTGGGAGAGAGCAGAGCAGAAAAGATCGCGAAAATCGGTTCTCTGCGCGACCGTACACATCGAGTTTTCGCACGGTCTGCAAGAATTTGAGAAGTCCAGCGCTCGTATCCCTTCGGCTTTCTGTGGGCGTTGATTGATCGATGCCATTGGAGCAATGTCTGCGACGGTGGCATCACACGGAGCATCAGATGAAAGCCTCTCTGACCCTCTTCACCCATCGCGATCCGAGCAGAACCAGGCTGTATGATCGGCGCGGACACAATCCCGAGAAGGCGGCCAGCTTCTTTGCAACCCGCTGAGCATCGGGGCGCGCTCATGCGTGGTGTACGAAGTCTCATCATTGCCTTGGTTTTTTCTCTGGTCATGCCGGTGACGGCGATCGGCAACGGCATAAGTTGTTTAGACCAGGCCACATTAAGGTCAACGGCGACAGGCAGACCTGCGATTATAACATTTGTTAATAATTCAAGCCATGCGGCCAATATATACTGGGTAGACTACGCGGGAAAGCGCGCGCAGCATTTCTACGTGACGCCTGGCTCAGTGGAATCACGAAATAGTTTAGTCACCCATCCATGGGTTATTACTGATGATTATGATAATTGTATTGGAGTCGTGTTTGCAAATCCGTCCACTCCCAACGTTGAAATAACTGATTCTGGTATCGTTTTTTCGGGTACGTCCGGACCTGCCCTCGCCGACAACCCTGTCTATGCGAATCAGGCGAAGCACGGCGACGAAGCCGGCGAGTCCGCTGCCTTCTGCGCTGCCGCGAAAAAGCCACTCGACGCCGACCCGCGGCTGGCGGCGGAAGTCGCGGCGGTATTCGGCAAGGCGACTTTCAAAGCGACGGGCGAAGACTGCCTCTATCCGCTTCAAGTTCTGCGTTACGCCAGCGCCGACGTCCTCGTTTTCCAGGCCGGCGAGCCCGGCGGAGGCTGCCACGGCTGCGGGGCGCCGCTGTCGGCCTATGTGGTCCGGCGGGTCAATGGCGGCTTCCAGACTGTCCGCCGTTATCGCCAATTCGCCACGCTTGGGACGTTTGGCGCCGTTGGAGACATTTCCGCCATCGAGATCGGTGGCGACGACGGCATGGCGATCGAGAGCGGCGGGATGTTTCAGGGCTACGCTTTTACGGGCGTCGACTTCTATGCCTTCCACGCAGGCCAACTCGTCAGTCTCAATACCACTCCGATCCCTATCGCCGACGACAATTCGGGCGCGATGACCGACCCGAGCAAGTCGATCGAGGTCACAGCGAAGTGGTTCTTCGATTCCGCCGACAAGAGGGCCCTCGTCGTCGACTACAAGATCCGGGCTCACGACGCCGCGCGCGTTGAGCGCGTCGTATGGCGGCTGCAGGGAAGGTCGCTTGTCCTTTCCCGCGGCCGCGTTCCGCCGGAAGTTTCGGCGGCGGGTGGGGTCGCGCCTCCGGCGGAAACGGGCCGCGCCAATGCCGTGCCGCCGCTCGCCGTGTACGGCAGGACGGCCGCGGAAACGGACCGTGCCACCGGGGCGCCGCTCGTCGTGTACGGCGAGGCCGTCAAAGTGGCGCCGTGCAGCCACGGCATTCCCGACTCGACGTTTACATGGAATGATATCAAGGACTATCTGCCGCCCGGGATTCTGCGGGCGCCCAAGCCGCCCATGAGCCATGAACAGATTGTGGCGGCGCTTGGAGAACTGAGTAGAAACAGCGGCACTCTTGCCGGGGAGGATGTCCAACAGTTTGTTCCGGTTTATCAGGCCGCGAACAAGGATGATAAAAACGACCCCATTATGGTACTTATTGATGCCTTTAACAGCGATCATGGCGGCGATGCGCTGCCCGGCGTGGATCCGGGCAAGATCAAGGCCGCGGAGAAACATACTAAAGAAGCCCTCGCCCTCGGGTGCCTTGACTATGCGGTGCAGGGTAAAGAACCACAATAAGGCCTATTTTGTATTGTAGATTACAGAGATTTCGGGGGACATGATTGCAAATGTCGCCGCCCGCCTATGTCGACCCCTTGATATGGGGAATTCATATCTCGTCCCCGTAATGCGATTTGCACCGACCGCTTAACATCCGATTCGCGTCGTTCAGTTGTTCAGGACGAATGTTGCACCTCGGTTCGAGCGAAGCTTCTTCAGGAACAGTCGATGCTGGCCCAACCAAACGCGTTCGGCCATTGACCGCAATCCGATGCAACGGTCTCGTTCGTCGTGCCGATCGATCGGTAGGAGTCCGCGCAAGTGCGGTGTTGCTCGGTCGGGCATACACCTTTGGCGAGCGGTTTTTTGCGGAGAAATCCGCTGGAGTTCCTCAAGTTGGTCCATCTTGCAGAACGTCGCGCGCGCAGGCGTCGACGCCCCGCGGCGATCTCGAAAGCCCGAGTAAGGGGCAATCACCCGAGAGCCTGCCGAAGCCAGCAAAGGAGCAACATCGAACGCGCGCGACTCTGCGTGACTTTGGCGGCGGCTCGTAGCCGAGCGGCGTCGCGGAAGCGCCGCCGCCCTCTCCTCACGCCGGTTTGATGTTGACGTTCAGGTGGAAGACGTTGTCCGGGTCCCACGCGCGCTTGACGCGGGCGAGGCGGGCGTATTTCTCGGGGCCATAGGCGGCCTTCACCCGATCCTCCTCAATGTCAGCCATGAAATTCACATAGCTGCCCGAGCCGGTTGCGTGCGGCCGCATCGCGTCCCAGAAGCTCCGCGCCCAGGCCCGGTCTGCTTCGTACAAGTCGCGGGACGACCCGGGCGGAGCGTGCGCCGCAATGTTGAGGACGTAGCCACCCGAGCGGCTCCCCCCGAAGGCGCTGTCGGCGTCACGCCTTGCGAGGTACTTCCCGTCGAGGCGGAAGGTGGGCACGAACGACAGCGGCGACTTTTTCTTCGGCGCGTGCTCGCCGATCACCGCGATTGCCGCGTCGGAAAGGGAATCGAGATAGAGCGCCTTTTCATAGGCGAGCGTGCCCCAGTGGCTGCTGTCGTTGAGCATCTGCTGGAGCGCTACGAAGGGGATGGGCGTCACGAGTTCGAAGAGCGGCTTCATCCCCTCCCGTACGGGCGCGATCGCCCTGGCGTGGTCCTCGGGCGAGCCGAATCCCACGACGATGAGCGCGTGGCCATTCTTGAAGCGATGCTCTTCAGGCACGAAGGGCTCGGGCGGCGCGCTCAAGCCAATCGCAAGAAGCGACGTTGCGTTGTCGGGCAGCGAATCGACGTAGTCGCGGCAGAATCTGAGGGCTTCAGTTCCGTTCTCGAGCGGGGCGAAGAAGAGGCCCAGTTGGACGAGCGGCCCGACAGGATGCAGAGCGAAGTCGAAGGAGGTGACGATGCCGAAATTTCCTCCCCCGCCGGTCAGCGCCCAGAAGAGGTCGGGATTCTCCTTGTCCGACGCGCGGACGATCCGCCCGTCGGCCGTGACGACTTCGGCCCCAAGCAGGTTGTCGCAGCTGAGCCCCGCCGCCTTCGTAAGCCAGCCGACGCCGCCGCCGAGCGCAAGGCCCGCCACGCCGGTGTGGCTGATGACGCCGCCGGGGGTCGCAAGGCCATGCTGTTGAGTCGCCGCGTCCACGTCGCCCCAGGTCGCCCCGCCGCCGCATGTAACGCGGCGCGCTTCCGGGTCCACAGCAACGCGGTTCATGTCGCCGAGATGGATCATCATGCCGCCCTCGCAGACCGCGTTGCCGGCGTAGTTGTGCCC
Organism: uncultured Alphaproteobacteria bacterium; assembly: GCA_963820795.1. Taxonomy (GTDB): domain Bacteria; phylum Pseudomonadota; class Alphaproteobacteria; order Rhizobiales; family Beijerinckiaceae; genus Roseiarcus. The sequence continues at coordinate 42,914 of CAWGBJ010000014.1, read as the reverse complement.
GCCGCCCCTGACCGCGATCTCGAGGCCGCAAGCCCGCGCGAAGCGGACCGCCTCCGCGACCTCCTCGGCGGTCGAGCAGCGCGCGACGATCGCCGGCTTGCGGTCAATGGCGCCGTTCCAGAGCGCGCGGGAGGAATCGTACTCGGGGTCCGCGGGCCTCAGCGCCCGACCCTTGAATTTGGCGGCGAAGTCTCGCATCCCCGCGTCCGACAAGGTCGTCATATGCGCACTCCTGCACTCGTGTTGCGAAGCTCTCGAGTCTCGCGATGATGTTCCGCGTTGGCCCCGGCGGCTGACGCGAGAACCTCTGCTCGTCCGTTTGTTGCCATACGGTGGAATGGTGGCAGCCGCTGTGATCCCCCTCACACTCCAAGGGTTGGTGGGACTGTGGGCGATCGCGGGGTCGGCTACGTTGTCCTCTCGCGCTGCTGATCCGCGCCCGGCAGCGAGTCGCGAATGACGGCGTCGAAGCGCCCGGAGACCCGCGAGGCGCGCCACGAGCCTCGGACAAATTACTTGCTGAGAAATCAAAATCCAATTTACAATGGCGCCTGATGAGGCGATCGGTTCGAGACCTGCGTCGATGGAAAGGCCCGGAAGAACGCGAGGTTTTACAGAACGGCGTAGCTTTAGGCTTCGGAAGAAGGGCGCAAACTTTTGCCGCGTAACTCCCAAGCCGTCCGCCGTAATTTGGCCTTGGGTCACCCACGGACCTCGTCCTGAGCCGCGGCGCGAAGCGACGCGAGTCGAAGAGCCTGCCCCGAGCTTGTCGAGGGGGCGTTCGAGCAAGCGTCCTTCGAGGCCGCTACGCGGCGCCTCCGGACGAGGTCGGTGGGGGACCCCAAGCTTGGGAGTTATTTGCCGCTGCCGTTCGGCCGTAAGTCTTTGATAAGTCCCGAATCCGGGCCAGAAATTGCAATCTTTGGCAAGAAATTGCAGGCCGTTTGCAAGCCTTTGCAAGCAAATCGCAGCTTTCGGCAGCTTCCGGAAAGAAACGGAATTGGGACGCGCCGCCGGGCGCCTATAATTCGCGCAGGAACGCGGCGGGCCGCTGGCTGAGGACCCGCCAGGCGCCGATCAGGCCGAGGCCGACGGTGAAGACGAAGCCGCCGCAAGCGGCGGCGAAGGCGGCGCGCCAGTCGAAGTGGAAGTCGGCCAGCATGATCCGGGTGACGACGAGCCAGGCGGTCAGCGTCCCGGCGCCGATGGCGAAGGCCGCGGTCGCCGCGCCCAGGATGGCGTATTCGGTCAGGAACATCGCGATCAGCCGCGGACGCGTCGCCCCGAGGATCTTGAGGATGGTCGCGTCGGCCAGCCGGGCGCGGCGATTGGCGGCGAGCGCGCCGGCGAGCACCAGGACCGAGGTTAAGAGCGCGACGCCGGTCGCGGCGCGGATCGCCAGCGCCAGCTTGGCCACCAGCGCCTCGACGAGGTCGAGGGCGTCGCGGACACTGACGCTGGCGACGTTGGGAAAGTCACGCGCCACGGCGCGGAGGAGCGCGATCTCCTCGCCCGGGCCGTCCTCTTTGGGCAGCGCCGTCGAGACGAGCTCGCTGTAAGGAGCGCCCTTGAATGTGTCGGGCGAATAGACGAGCACGAAATTGATGGCGTAGCTGCGCCAGTTGACCTTCCTCAGGTTGGCGACCTTCGCCTCGATGTCGCGGCCGAGCACGTTGACGACGACGGTATCCCCGACCCTGATGCCGAGGCCGTCCGCCACTTCCTTTTCCATCGAGACGAGCGGCGGGCCGGCATAGTCGGGCGGCCACCAGCGGCCGGCGACCACCTCGGAGCCTTCCGGCGGCTTCAGGGCGAAGGTCACGCCGCGATCGCCCTCCAGCGCCCAGGCCACCTTGTCGCTCGCCTTGACCTTTGAGGCGGGGACGCCGTCGATCGTAACGAACCGGCCGCGCAGCATCGGGACCTCGTCGACCTTGGCGCCCGGCGCCTCGCGCTTGAGGAAATCGAGGAAGGCGCCCGCATCGGCGCTGCGCACGTCGAGAAAGAAGAAGCTCGGGGTGACGCCGGGTTCGCCCGCCTGCAGTTCGGCGCGCATGTTGAAGTCGATCAGCGTCAGCGCGACCAGCGCCGTCAGCCCGAGGCCGAGCGAAAGGACGACCGAGACGGTGAGCGCGCCCGGCCGGTGGATGGCGGCGAGCGCCATGCGCATCTCGACCGGAGAGGCGCCCGGCCAGCGCCGCGCGACGACGGCGATGGCGAGCGCGACGAGACGCAAAAGGACGAAGGCAGCAAGCGTCGCCCCGACGACCGCGAGCGCGATCGTCGGCTGGGGACTGGTCGCGACCGCGAGAACGATCAGCGCCGCGCCGGCGAGCGCGGCGCCGGCAAGATAGCGGGCGCGCGGCCAGCCCTGGCGTTCCTCGGCGAGATCGCGGATCAGCGTCGTCACCGGCAGGTCGTGCGCCCGGCCGAGCGGCAGGATCGAGAAAGCGAGCGCCGTCAGGAGGCCGAAGGCGAGCCCGAGCAGGATCACGCCGGGCTCGATCGAAGGCGCGAGCGGGATCGGCAAGAGATCGGCGAAGAGCCCCTTGACCGCGAACGGGATCGCCGCGCCGAGCGCCGCGCCGGCCGCGGCGCCGACCGTCGCGACGATCAGGAACTCCAAGAGCGCGAGCCCGACGACGCTGGTCCCGGTCGCCCCGATCGCCTTCAGTATGGCGAGGCTCGCCCGCTTGCGTTCGACGAAGCCCTGCGCGGCATTGGCGACCCCGACCCCGCCGACGACCAGCGACAGGAGGCCCGCCAGCGTCAGGAATTCGGCGAAGCGGTCGAGGTCGCGGGTGAAGTCGGGCGCGACGTTGAGACGCGTGCGCGTCTCCCAGCCGGCTTCGGGGAACTGCGCGGTTGGCCGCCGCGACAAGGGCCTTGACGACGCTCTCATCGGGCGCGGCGTCGGGACCGCCGATGATGACCCGGGTCGTCCAGCGCACCAGCGATCCCGGCTGCACGAGCCCGCGTCGCCTTCAGCGCCGCCTCGGAGATCAGCACCTGGGGCCCGAGGCCGATGCCGACCGCGAGGCGGTCGGGTTCGCTCGTGATGACGGCGTTGAGGACGAATTTCGCCTCGCCCAGGCGAAAGACGTCGCCGACCTTCAGATCGAGCCGGGCGAGCAGCGTCTCCTCCGCCGCCGCCCCGAAAACGCCGTCCTTCTCCTCGAGCGCCGCGGCGGGCGGCATCGGCGGGTCGAGCACGGCCGAGCCGATCCGGGGCCACGACGGCCCGACCGCCTTGATCTCGACCAGCGCCGCATCGCCCGGGATCCGCGCCATCGCGCGCATCGAGGCGATCGTCGACAGCGAGCCGTGGCGTTCGAGGAAAGCCTGCTCCTGCGGCGTCAGGCGACGGTTGATCAGCGAGAACGCCGCGTCGCCGCCGAGGATGACCCGCCCCTGCCGTCCAAGGCCGTCATCGAGCGCCTTCGCCAGGCTCTGCACGCCGACAATCGCGGCGACGCCAAGGGCGATGCAAAGCAGGAAGATCCAGAGACCAGCGAGCCCGCCGCGCAGGTCGCGCAGCGCGAACCGGCCCATGGGCCAGCGGTCGTGTGTCCTTCGGATCGCGGCCGGCGCGTTCATGCCGACATGGGAACAAGAGCGGCGTCTTCGATAATTCCAGAACGCATTCGGATCATGCGGTCGCAGCGTAGCGCCAGCGCCGGGTCGTGGGTGACGAGCGCCAGCGTCGCCCCGCGATCGGCCCGGAGATCGAACATGAGTTCCATGATCGCGCGGCCGGTTGTCTCGTCGAGGTTCCCCGTCGGCTCGTCGGCGATCAGCAGCGAGGGGCGCGGAACGAGCGCGCGCGCCAGCGCCACCCGTTGCTGCTCGCCGCCCGAAAGTTGCGCCGGATAGTGGTTCAGGCGATCGCCGAGGCCGATCAGCTCGAGTTCGGCGCCAGCGCGCGCGAGCGCATCGCGAACTCCGGCAAGCTCGAGCGGCGCGGCGACATTCTCGAGCGCCGTCATGGTCGGGATGAGGTGAAACGACTGGAAAACGATGCCGATGCGCTGGCCGCGAAAGCGGGCGAGCGCGTCCTCCCCAAGGCCGCCGAGTTTAACCCCGTCGATTTCGACCTCGCCTTTGTCTGCCCGCTCGAGCCCGGCCATGATCATCAGCAAGGTCGATTTGCCCGATCCGGAGGCGCCGACGATGCCGACTGCTTCCCCGCGGGCGATTGTCAGCCCGACGTCTCGCAATATATGCACGCGGGCTGCGCCTCGACCGAGACTGAGATCGATGCCGCGCATCATCGACTGCGGGAAGGCTCATCGTGTCGGGATTCCTGAAGGCGGGGTCGCCCTCATATGGTTATTGGCGCGGCTTCGTCCAGGCGCTGGCGGTGGCGGCCCTGCTTGCGCTTGCCGCCGCGGGACCGGCGCAAGCGCACGCGCTCAGGCTCGTCGTCCTCGGCGACAGCCTGACTGCCGGCTACGGCCTTCCTCCGGGCAAGGCGTTTCCCGACCAGCTCGAGGCGGCGCTCAAGGCGAAAGGATGGGATGTCGACGTCGTCAATGCCGGCGTATCGGGCGACACCGCGGAAGACGGGCTCGCGCGCTACGACTGGGCAGTGCCGGCCGATGCAAACGCGCTGATCGTCGAACTCGGCGCCAATGACATGTTGCGTGGGCAGTCGCCGGACACCACGAAAAAGGCGCTCGCGGCCATCCTCGACAAGGCCCAGGCCGCGCATTTGCCGACGCTCATCGCCGGCATGCGGGCCGCGCCCAATCTCGGCCGCGAATACGATCAGGCCTTCGACGCCATCTATCCGCAGCTCGCGGCCAGCCACGGGACGACGCTCTATCCGTTCTTTCTCGATGGGGTGGCCGGCGATGCGAAGCTCAATCAACCGGATGGCATGCATCCCACCGTCGCGGGCGTCGCCGTCATCGTGAGCCGGATCCTGCCTGCCGTCGAGGACCTTCTGCAGCGGGCGAAGCGGTGAGGATCGAGCTTGCGCGGGTTGCGGAGAGCGCTCGCCCTGCCGTAGCTAGCGCTGGCGGAGCCTTTCGTCGTACGGCGCCGCCTGGAGGGCTTCAATGTCGGGCGCGCGCCATATTCTTACTCTGTCCTGCGTCAATCGCCCGGGAATCGTCGCCAAGGTTTCGGCGGCGCTGTTCGACGGCGGCTTCAACATTCTCGACGCGCAGCAGTTCGACGATACCGAAACCGGCAATTTCTTCATGCGGGTCGAGTTCAACGCCGCCAACTCGGCCGCGGACGTCGAGGTCCTGCGCGACTCGTTCAAGGCGATTGCGGCCGGTCTTGCAATGACCTGGTCCATGCGCCGCGCGGACGAGCGCAAGCGCGTCGCCCTGATGGTGTCGCGATTCGATCATTGCCTGGTCGATCTGCTCTACCGCTGGCGGAGCGGCGAAATGCCGATGGAGCCGGTCGCGATCATCGCCAATTACCCGCGCGAGAGCTACGCCCACATCGATTTCGACGACATTCCCTTTCACCACCTGCCCATCACCAAGGAGACGAAAATGGAGCAGGAGGCGCAGGTCTGGCAAACGATCCGGACCTCGAAGGCCGATCTGGTCGTGCTCGCCCGCTATATGCAGATTCTGTCCGACGGTTTCGCCGCCAAGCTGCAGGGGCGTTGCGTCAACATCCATCACTCGTTTCTGCCGGGCTTCAAGGGCGCGAAACCCTACCACCAGGCGCATCAGCGCGGCGTCAAGCTCATCGGCGCGACGGCGCATTTCGTCACTTCAGATCTCGACGAGGGTCCGATCATCGAGCAGGACGTCGAGCGCATCAGCCACCGCGACACGCCGGAGGTGCTCGTGCGCAAGGGGCGCGACATTGAGCGCCGGGTGCTGGCGCGCGCCCTGGCGAACGTGCTCGAGGACAGGGTGCTGCTCAACCGCGGCAAGACGGTGGTCTTCGCCGGCTAAGGGCACGGCGCGGTTCGACGGAAAATTCATCACGGGCGACGACGCCCCGGCAGCCGGTCCGCGGCGCGCCTTGCGTCAGGATGGCGCCATATCTGCTTGACTTTACGGATGCAGCTACGGGTTACGCCAGAGCTCCTCGCCCTGGCGAGACAGCGTCCTTAGAGCGGCGCGACGGCGCCGCGGCGACGGCAGCCGAGGAAGCCGAGCCCGGCGAATCCGAGCGCCATCATGGCCCAGGTCGACGGTTCCGGGATCGGCCGCAGCCTTGCGTAAACCAGAATGTCTGCGCCGTTTCCGCCGGCGTCCGACGTGTCGCCATTGGTGCTGACCCGCGACCACGCGGCGACGCCGCCGACCACTTCGGCGGTGAACGACACTTCATAGACGTTGCCGACGGTCGTCTGGACCGCTTGACTGAGCTCGTCGTAGCCCTGGATCGAGCCGTCGACCCAACAATGCGCCGCGCCGCAGTTCTGGATGAAACCCGCGTCCGACGACCCGGAGAGGACGGTGTAGACCCAATCCTTCGGAAGCGGGACGCCCATGCCGGAGTTCGAGGAGCCCTGATCGAAAGCCCCGTTCATCAAGAGGTTTACCGTAGACGACGTCGTCAAATCGACCAGGGACGCGTTGGTGAACTCGATATACGATGGATCGTCGCGGAACGCGAAGGCGATGTTCATGAGCGCCGCGTCGGCCGTGAACGACACCATGTAGTTCATAGGCGTCAGAGGGTCGATGATCTGGCCGTTCAAATCGAGGATCGCGCCCGATGGCGGCGCGGCATTCTGCGCCAAGACGCTTCCCGGCCCGACGACAGCCGTCGACCCGAGAATGAATCCGCCGAGCGCAAAGAGCCAGGAGCGGTGCAAGGCTTTCCCCAACGACCGGCCGACGACCGACGACGTCCGGTCCACGACTACTGCCAGAAAACAGACATGGAAGCAACCGTAAACTTAGCAACCCTTGCGGCGCTGGTTCTGGACCCTGCGGCAGGGAGCAGGACTGTCTCATGATCCAGCCGGCGCGATCCCTGCGTAAGCTTGGCGATTGCCCGACGAACAAATGCGGCGCCGCCCGTCGCGCCCTATATATGAGCATCTTCCGAGGAGGACGCTTCATGAGCCAAGGCCATTTCCCGGTCACCCACACGGACGTCGAGTGGCGCGCCCTGCTCACTCCCGAGCAATATGCCGTCATGCGCGAACACGGCACCGAGCGGCCGGGGAGCTGCGCGCTGAACTACGAGAAACGCGCGGGGGTATTTTCCTGCGCCGGCTGCGGCCAGCCGCTATTCGAGAGCAAGATGAAATTCGAGAGCGGCACCGGTTGGCCGAGCTTCAACACGCCGGTCAAGGGCGCCGTTGAGGAGTTGGTCGACCGAAGCTGGGGCATGGCGCGCACCGAGGTGCATTGCGCTCGCTGCGGCTCGCATCTCGGTCATGTCTTCCCGGATGGACCGCCGCCGACGGGGCTTCGCTATTGCATCAACGGGGTCGCGACCAATTTTACGCCGGCCGAGCGATGACAATGACGAGCGACTTTGCGGCGGTCGGCGGGGCGAGCGGCGCATGAACTTGGCGGTTCCGGCCCGCGAGGCCGATTCGCACCGCCCGACCGGTCATCCGGTCGCGCCGAACGGCCGCGTCGGCGTGCTGATCGTCAATCTCGGCACGCCCGAAGGGACCGATTACTGGTCCATCCGGCGGTATCTGCGGGAATTCCTGTCCGATCGGCGCGTGATCGAAGCGCCGCGGCCGATCTGGCTGCCGATCCTTCAACTCATCTTGCTCCGGCGCCCCGCGGCCAAGGGTCGCGACTACGCCGCGATCTGGAACCAGGAACGCGGCGAGGGACCGTTGAAGACGATCACCCGCTCGCAGAACGGGAAACTCGAGGCCGCGCTCGAAGATTTGCGCCCACAGGTCGAAGTCGACTGGGCGATGCGATACGGCTTACCGTCGATCCCGGAGCGCCTGCAGACGCTGCAGGAGAAAGGATGCGACCGCATTCTGGCGATCCCGCTCTATCCGCAATATTGCGCCGCCACGACCGCAACTGTTGGCGACAAAGTCTTCGAGACGCTGAGCGCGATGCGCTGGCAGCCGGCGCTCAGGATCGCGGCGCCCTACTACGATGACCCCGCGTACATCGAGGGGCTCGCGCGTTCGACGCGCGCCGGACTTGCGAAGCTCGATTTCGAGCCGGAGATCCTGCTCGCCTCCTATCACGGGATTCCGCAATCCTATTTCGACAAAGGCGATCCCTATTATTGTCATTGCGCCAAGACGACCCGGCTCCTGCGCCAGGCGCTCGGCTTGAGCGAGGATCGCCTGCCGATGACGTTCCAGTCGCGTTTCGGGCGCGCCGAGTGGCTGAAGCCGTACACTGCCGACGCCGTTCGCCGACTGGCCGGAAGCGGCATCAAGCGTCTCGCCGTCGTTACGCCGGGCTTCTCCGCCGACTGCCTTGAGACGCTCGAGGAGATCGGCGTCGAGAATGCCGGCTACTTCCGCGAGGCCGGAGGCGAAAGTTTTGCCGCCATCCCCTGTCTCAACGACAGCCCCGAGGGCATGGCCGTCATCGAAACGGTGGCGCGGCGCGAACTGAAGGGATGGGCGGAGTAGGCGTGGCGCTGCAGCATGAGATCCGCCCAAACGAGGTTGCGGTTGCGTGGCCCGATCGGACCGACGCCTGTCTGGTTTTTGTCGGCGTCATCAGAACGCCCTGGGCCTCGCGCGCGGAGTGCCCGCACTACGGTCGTCCCGAAGGTCCCGTCTGCCGCATCGAGGTCAGCGAACCGTGGGTCGCCGCCCTTGAGGGGATCGAGGCTTTCGAGCGAATCGAAGTGCTCTACTGGCTGCATCAGGCCCGCCGGGATCTGATCCGCCAAAGTCCGGGCAGAGACGGCTCGACAAAAGCCACATTTGCGATCCGCTCGCCGATCCGGCCGAACCCGATCGGAACGTCAGTCGTCAAGCTCATCGGTCGCAAGGGAGCGGTGCTTCGGGTGAAAGGGCTCGACTGCGTCGACGGCACGCCGCTTTTGGACCTGAAGCCGGACCGATCCCAGTTCGGATCGGTCCCCAGCGCCCGACCGGGGTAGTCGCTTACGAATCTTGCGTCGATATGGAAAGGAGTCCACCTTTTCGCCGCTATCTGTACTACGCTTTGCAAAAAAGGAGGAACGCCATGAAACGGCAAATGCGTCGTCGAGATATCCTGACATGGGGCGCCGCCAGCGCTGCGTTCGCGATTGCTGCCCCGGCTCTGCGCCGAGCCCATGCCGCAAGCGGAAAGATCACGATCGGCACCGAGGCAGGGTCCCCTTACGATACGTTCTATCGAAAGCATGCGCCCGAGTTCACAAAAGCGACTGGTGTTGCCGTCGCTTTTAACGCGATTCCTCATGACAGCATCCGTCAGCAGTTCGTCCAGGACGCGCTGTCTCGCGCGGGCGGCTACGATGTCTATATCGCCGATCAGGTCTGGTTGCCGGAGTTCTACGAGAAGGGATTCATAGCCGACGTCTCGAATCAACTCAGCGACGCCGACAAGGCCGACTTTTCCAGGACCGCGATACAGACGGTGTCGTACAAGGGCGTGATCGTTGCGCTCCCGATCATGGTCCATAACTGTGCGATGTACTATCGCAAGGATCTCCTGGCCGCGGCCGGCTTCGACTCCCCGCCATCGAACTGGGACGACTATCGCAAAATGGCGAAGGCGACGACCAAGGACGGCGTGTGGGGGACAATGATCCTGTCGAAGCAGGGCATCGAGGCCGCGACGCGCCTCAATTCGTTCTACCAACAGGCCGGCGGCGACATTCTCGACGGTAGCGGCAGTCCCACGATCGACAGCGACGCCGGTCGCGACGCCCTCGAATTCATGTATTCGATGGTCTTCACCGACAAGGCGGCGCCAGAGGGCGTACTCGAACTTCCCGACATGCAGGGCGCCTGGCTCGACGGCAAACTCGCGCTTGCGCCCGTCTGGCCTTATCTCTACTCCCTCTCGAAAAAGCCGCTGGACAGCAAATTCGCCATTGCGACCGCGCCGGGGCTGAAGAGGCCGGCCGGAACCGTGTATTCTTGGGGATTTGCCGCGGCAACGGGATCGAAGAACCCTGAGGCCGCCGCCGCGTGGGTGAAGTGGGCCACGAGCACCGAGCAACTCTATAATTTCGGCAAGGAATGGCTGAACCCGGTGCCGAGGAAGTCGGCGATCGAGAAAATCGACGCCGATCCCGACATCGCCAGCGAGGATAAGGCGGCGATCAAGGCCTTTGCGACGTCGGCCGCGCAGGGCCTCAGCATGCCGATGGTCCCACAATACTCGCAACTGCTTGACGTCCTCGGGGTCATGCAGTCCGGCGTGATGTCCAAAGCCACCACGATCGCGGCCGCCCTTAAGGACGGGCAGGCCCGAGCCGAGGCGGTCATGAAGGGCTGAACGGCGCAGTCGTGGCGGGAGGACAGCGTCGCTCCGAAGGCGGGGAGCCAGACGGCGTAGGAGCGGCCCTCATTGCGCCTGACGGCCAAACAACTCATGGCTCCGCCCCGAACGCCCGCTGGAAGACGGGCGTCGGGATCGCCCTGACCGGTCCCGCCGTCGTCGCGCTTGCGCTGACCATGCTCTATCCCATCGGGTGGACCGTCTGGCTTAGTGTCAACACGGACAGGACGGTCTTTCAGGGCGCGCCCGACTTCGTCGGCCTCAGCAATTTTGTGAAAGTCGCCTTGAGCCCTGATTTTCAGAAGGCGCTTCGCCAGACTCTCGGACTGACGGCAGTCAGCTTCCTTCTCGAGGCGATCATCGCGCTCGCCGTCGCGCTGGCGCTGGATCGAGGCCTCAAAGGCGCGACGGTGTTCAGAGCCGTTGTCGCGCTCCCCCTGATGGTCGCTCCGGTCGTGGGCGCTTTGGCCTGGCGCTTCATGTTCGCCTCGGGCTACGGCCTCATCGACTCGGTTGCCCACATGTTGGGCGCTTCCGGACCGTTGTGGTTTTCTAATATCTGGTTGGCGCGCGCGACGATCGTCATCGCCAATCTCTGGCTGGCCCTGCCGTTTGACATCCTGGTGCTGCTCGCCGGCCTCGCCAATCTGCCGCAGGAGCCTTTGGAAGCCGCGACGGTGGACGGAGCCTCGCCCCTGCAAATCCTGACGCATGTGACCCTTCCCCTCCTGCGTCCGGTCATTGCCGTGATCCTGGTGATCCGAGTCGCCGACGCCTTCAGGATTTTCGATGTCGTCTATGTGCTGACGGGCGGTGGCCCGGCGAACGGGACCGATGTTTTATCCACCTTCATTTACCGGGAGATGTTCTCGGCTTTCCATTTCGCCGGCGGGGCTGCGGCGTCGGTGCTGCTCGTCATCGTCACTTCGCTCGCTTCACTGGCAGTCGTCGCCGCAACTCGCGAACGCGAGCAAGAGAGCTGATCCAAATGCCTGTTCGAAGCCGCTCGACTGCCGGCGACTTCGCGAGCTACCTGGTCCTCGTGGTCATCGGCTTATGGTTCATCGTTCCGATCTTTTGGATCTTCTCGACGTCGCTGAAACCGACGCCGGAGATTCTGGTCACGCCAATGACATTGCTGCCAAAACATCTGACGCTCGAGCACTATGCGACTGCCCTTTCCAGCGATTTCCGCGCCTACCTGACCAATAGCCTGATCGCGGCGACCGGCGCGACGGCGATCGGTCTCGCACTGTCCATTCCCGCAGGATTCGGCTTCGCAAAATTCCCTTACCCGGGATCGGAAACTCTTCTCTCGTTTACCGTTATCTCACGCGTTTTCCCACCGATCGCCCTCGCATTGCCGTTCTTCCTACAGTTCCGGGCCCTTGGCCTGACCGACAGTCCGTGGGGCTTGGCGATCGCCTACGTCCCGATTGTGCTGCCGCTGATGATCTGGATGTTGCACGGCTTCTTTCGCGATTTTCCTGACGAACTCCTGGATGCCGCCAAAATGGACGGGCTCGGTGTCGTTCAGACGCTCATCCGCATCGTCATCCCGCTTTCCTTGCCGGGTCTTGGCGTGGCGACGCTGTTTGGCTTCCTCATCGCCTGGAACGAATTCATTTTGGCGCTCACTCTGACGCGAACGCCCGCCGGCCAAACAATGCCGGTCGGAATCTCGACCTTGATCACGCAGTTCCAGGTGCAGTGGGGCGAGATGATGGCGGTCGCGGCGATCTATCTTCTGCCCGTTTTCGCTGTGACGCTGATCGCCCAGCGAGGTCTCGTGCGCGGTCTGATGATCGGCGCGGTCAAGGCCTGAAGAGCAGAATCGATCAGGCTGGAAGAGGAGGAATCAATGCCGGCCGGCTTTGTCGAGCTCCGCCGCGCCGAACGAGAGGGCGGCGTCGGACTGACCTGGAAGCGCGGCGAGAGCGAGGTCCTCGCGCTTTCGGCTGCGGTCGAAGTCGAGCTCGCCGAGGCCAACAATCTGACGGTCGATGGCCAGCGGCATTCGGCGCCGTATTCTCAAACCCGCGAACTCGGCGGCGCGCTCATTGGCGAGGCCGAGATCGATCTACCTTGGTTGAGCGCTCGCCTTACGGACAGTTGGCGACCGTTCGCCGACGACGGCTGGCGCGTCGACCGTCGTCTGGAAATCCTCTCCGTAAGACAGGCGTGCGGCGTGCGCCTGATCCTTGAGCTGGTTCCGACGCTGCCCAAGCGCGCCTATGGCGACTTCCGCTATTTCGCCCCGCCCGCGCTCTATGATCTAAACGATCTGAATGAGGACGGCGTCGAAGACTATCTCGACGCCCGAAGCCTCCACTACCGCGAGGATCGCCTCAATCTCCTGTCGATCCTCGCTTACAACCCGGACGCTGGACTTGGCTTCAGCCTGTCGCGCGCCGACCTGCCCGAGTTCGACCCGACTCCAGAACGTAGCCCGGGGCAAAAAGCTTTCCTGCAGCGGACCGACATCGGGAGCCTCGGTTTCGAGCCGAAGAACGGCGAGATCGCCCTGATCGCCGCCTATCCGTTCGCCGAGAGGACGCGCAGCAACGCGCTTATGGTAAGAGAGCGCTCCCCCTTTGCAGCGTTCTGGCCGGCAGCCGAGGGAGATGTCCTTACCGGATCATGGAACATCCGCGTCGAAGCGGCCGCGGACGTCCACGCGGCTCTTTGGTCGATGTGGCGTCGCAAATTCGAGGAGTTGCAGCCGAGTCCGGTCGCTTTGGGGGCGAGTCTGGAAGCAATCGAACGCCATAGGATCGATGCGATGCTTCGCTTCTTCATCGAAGAGAAGGATCCACCCTTTGCCGCCGGCTTCGTCACGAATTGTCATCCCCAGGATGGAAAGCAACTCTCGAATGTCATTCAGTTCGGGTTCACCGGCCAGAACAACCTCCATGCGCTCAATCTGCTGCGCGCCGCCGACCGCGACGGCGACCCCGAGCGTCGACGCAAGGCGATGTCGGTCCTGACCTTCTTTGCCACTGTGGCCTCGCGGTCCAAGCTTGGGCTGATCCCCGGTTATTACAACGCCGACACACGCAAATTCGGCAATTGGTGGACGGGCCTGATCCTGCCGCTCGCTTATGCCGAACCGGGCGGCGACCTCGAAGGGCTGATGGGGCCCCTTTATCGGCATTTGCGTGAAGTGATCGAGGCGCTAGCCGGCCGCGACGGCATCTACCTGCGTTGTGTCGTTGAGGAATACGCCGCCATGCTTTCAGCCTATCGATACGAGGCTGGGCGCGCCGCCGATCGTGCGGACTGGCTGTCGCTTTGCCGCGCCTTCGCCGAGTTCCTGGTTTCGGCGCAGAACTCCGACGGTTCCTGGTTTCGCGCCTATGCGCCTGATGGCGCGCCAATCACCGAGCCGGCAGCCTGGTTCGGCCAGACCGAAGTTCAACAGAAGTCCTCAACCGCCGTTCCGGTTCCTCTGCTCGTCGATTTCTACGAAGCGACCGGCGAGGAGCGCTTCCTGGAGGCTGCTCGCCGAGCGGGAGAGTTTGTGCGGCTCCACTTCGTCGAGCGCATGAAGTTCAACGGCGGCATCCACGACTCGATTTACGCTAAGCCGCAACTCGTCGACGGAGAGAGCATCATCTTCGCGATGCAAGCGCTGCTAAGTTTGTATCGGGCGACAAAAAGCGCCGACTATCTAGATGGCGCGCAGCGCGCCGGGCGTCTCGTCGTCACTTGGGTTTGCCTCTGGGATGTGCCGTTGCCGCCACGATCTACGCTCGCGCGTTTCGGATTCCGATCGACCGGATGGATGGCCTGCGATTCTCCCGGCGCGGGCTATATCCATCCGATGGGCCTCCTGGTCGTTCCGGACCTCGTTGAACTCGGATTGGCGAGTGGCGAGGCCCTGTTCTTCCGCGCTGCCGAATTGCTCCAGGCCGGCTGCAACGAAACCGTCGCCCTGCCGACAAAAACGTGGGGCTATGCCATGCCTGGGCTTCAGGAAGAAGGACTGTTGATCTCCTGGTGGTTTGCCGATGATCCAATGTTCTCCGGCACCGCGTTCGGCGGCCGCGGCAAGGGAGAGGGCAACAAGACCTGTCTGCCGTGGATAGCGGCCGTCAGCGTCGCCGCACAACAGCAAATGCTCGACCGCTATGGCTCGACAGACATCGCCCTGATCGAAAAGAAAGGGCCGTGAGGCCGCCTCTTCAATCGATCTTTGGGTGAGTAAGGTTCGATTTGCTGCCGTTACGGGTCGTCGTTATATTCGTAGGAGTCGTTCCAGACTTTGGACCCAAGGCGGGAGCGCTTCACCGTTTTGCCGCGTTGTGCTCTATAGTTACACGCATAACTTTGGCCGACGGTGCGCAAGATGGCGGTGTCATACTCGCCCTGGCTTGTCGCGCTTTCCATCGCGCTGGCGGTTCAGGGATCCTATGTCGGGCTGAGCTTCGCCGTTCAGGTGGCGGGCGCGGAGGGGGCGCGGCAGCGGGCGCTTCTTGCCGGCGCCGCCATTTGCCTGGCGCTCGGCGTCTGGACGATGCATTTCGTCGGCATGCTGGCCGAGCGGTCGCCGTTCCCGGTCGACTACCTGGTCCTGCCGACGCTGATTTCGTTCCTCGTCTGCGTGATCGTCGTCGGCGCTGCGGTGCTCGCAGCGAGCGCCGGGCCGCCTACCGTTCCGCGGATCGGCGCGGCCGCCGTCTTCATGGGGCTCGGGATCGTCGCGATGCACTACATCGGCATGCAGACGCTCAGCGCCTGCGCCGAGATGACCAATTCGCCGTGGCTGGTCGCCGCGAGCGCGGCAGTCGCTATCGCCGCCTCGGGGTTCGCGCTGTGGCTCGCCTTCGGCGGCGTCTCGCATTCGCTTCCGTGGTCCGCGGTCGCGCTGGGCCTCGCCATCTCGGGCATGCACTACACGGCGATGAGGGGCCTGTCGCTCTATCCCCGCGTCGGCTTTGCTCAGGACCCGGCGCTGTCGCCGGATCTGTTGGCGGTCGTCGTCGCCATCGTCGCCTTTCTGGTCTCCGGTGGGTTCCTGCTGCTGCTTTTGCCGGAGGGAACCCGAGGGACGGGCGAGCCTCTGACCGAAGCCGAAGCGCCGGCGCCGGAGGCCGCGCCGTCCGAAGACGCGCCCGACGGCTTCGGGGCGTTTCCGCCTTTGGGCGGCGCCGGAGGCCCGCCGCGGCGGGCGGCGTCTCATATCCGGGTCCAGCGCAACGGTCTCATTCGTCAGCTGCCGGTCGAGGCGATCGTCGCGGTCCACGCCGACGCGCATTACACCAAGGTGTTCGACGGCGAGACGTCGTATTTTTGCTCGCTGTCGATCGGCGAGATCGAGCACCGGCTGGATCCCCGCCGGTTCGCGCGCGTCCACCGCAGCCATATTGTCGACCTCGCCCGCGTCATCGGCGCCCGTTTCAACGGCGACAGCGGCACGCTCGAGCTTGCGGGCAGCGGCCGGGTTTCGGTGCCCGTGAGTCGCGCCCGCGTCGCGCAGACCCGAGCCCGGCTCGCCGGGGGGCGGAAAGCGGCGGAATAGGCGATTTCAGTCAGCCGCACTGACGCAATTCATGCAGAAGCGCCGCGTTTGGCGCCGGAACCGCGCGGTCCGTGATCGGCGGCTTGAGGGTAGGCGCGAAGCGCGACATTTTTGAACCAAATGAAGTCGATGCGGGCGGGGCCGAGGCTCGGCGCGCGCCGTGCGCTTCAGGGAGGATGGATCCATGATTCCCGCCGCCTTCGCCTATCACCGGCCGAAGTCGATCTCTGAGGCGGTCGCCCTGCTCTCCGATCTGGGCGAAGACGCCCGTCCGCTGTCGGGCGGCCACAGCCTGATCCCGATGATGAAGCTCCGGCTGGCGAAGCCTTCCGATCTCGTCGATCTCGGCGCGATCGCCGAGCTCAAGGGCGTCCGCGAGGACGGGCCGGACCTCGTCATCGGCGCGACCACGACCCAGCATGAACTGCTCGCTTCGCCGGTCGTCGCGGCTAGGGCGCCGCTGCTCGCGGAAGCGGCGCTGGTCATCGCCGATCCGCAAGTCCGCTATGTCGGCACTGTCGGCGGCAATGTGGCGAACGGCGACCCCGGCAATGACATGCCTGCGGTCATGATGTGTCTCGACGCTCGCTACCAACTTGTCGGAAAGGACGGCGAGCGAACGGTCCAGGCGCGGGACTTCTACCAGGGCGCCTATTTCACCGCGCTCGAGCCGGGCGAGATCCTGTCGGCGATCCGTGTTCCCACGCCGAAAGCCGGACACGGCTACGCCTATGAGAAGCTGAAGCGAAAAATTGGCGACTACGCCACTGCCGCGGCCGCGGTGGTCCTGACGCTCGAGTCGGGCCGCGTGACCTCGTGTTCGATCGGCCTGACCAATGTCGCCGAGACGCCGCTCTGGGCCCAAGAAGCCGCGAGGCTCCTCGTCCGATCGACGCTCGATGCGACGACCGTCCGGCGCGCCGTCGCCGCCGCCGAGGCGATCACGAGCCCCGCCTCCGATACGCGCGGCCCCGCCCGGTACCGCGCCAAGATGGCCGGGGTGATGCTGGCGCGGGCGCTCGAACGCGCCGTGTCCCGCGCCAGCCGATAGGGAGGAACCGATGGCCAAAATTCCGGTTTCGATGACGGTCAACGGCAAGCCGGTCGAGCGCATGGTGGAGGCGCGGACGCTACTCATCCATTTCCTGCGCGACGAACTCGGCCTGACCGGGCCGCATATCGGCTGCGAGACGACGCACTGCGGCGCCTGCACCGTCGATCTCGACGGCAAGTCGCTGAAGTCGTGCACGATATTCGCTGTTCAGGCGGACGGCGCCTCGATCCTGACGATCGAGGGCATGGCGGCTCCTGACGGCTCGCTGCATCCTTTGCAGGAGGGCTTCCGCGAGATGCACGGTCTGCAATGCGGCTTCTGCACGCCGGGCATGATCATGCGCGCCTATCGCCTGCTCCAGGAAAACCCGAACCCTAGCGAAGAGGAAATCCGCTTCGGCATTTCGGGAAACCTCTGCCGTTGCACCGGCTACCAGAACATCGTCAAGGCAATCCAGTACGCCGCAGGGAAACTGGGCGGCGGCGAGCTTAAGGAGGCGGCCGAATGAATGCGAATTCGCCGACGTCGCAGGAGCGCGCGGAAAAGCTCGAAGGTCTCGGCTGCCGGCGCAAGCGCGTCGAGGACATCCGCTTCGTCCAGGGCAAAGGCAATTATGTCGACGATCTGAAACTGCCGGGGACGCTTTACGGCGATCTCGTCCGTTCGCCGCATGCCCACGCCCGCATCAAGTCGATCGACGTTTCGCCGGCGATGAAGGTCCCCGGCGTGCTGGCTGTCCTGACCGCGGCTGACCTGAAACCATTGGCGCTGCATTACATGCCGACGCTGGCGGGCGACGTGCAGGCGGTGCTGGCCGAGGACAAGGTCTTGTTCCAGAACCAGGAAGTCGCCTTCGTCGTCGCCGAGACGCGCGAGGCCGCGGCCGACGCCGCCGACCTCGTCGAGGTCGTCTACGAATCCCTGCCCGTGCTGATCGATCCGTTCAAGGCGATGGCGCCCGACGCGCCGGTCCTGCGCGAGGACATCAGGGACAAGCTCGAGGGGGCGCATGGACCGCGCAAGCACAACAACCATATCTTCACCTGGGAGATCGGCGACCGGAGCGCGACCGACGCCGCCTTCGAACGGGCCGAGGTGACAATCAAGGAGCTGATTTCCTATCAGCGCGTGCATCCCTCGCCGCTGGAGACCTGTCAGTGCGTCGCCTCGTTCGACAAGATCCGCGGCGAGCTGACGGTCTGGGGAACCTTTCAGGCGCCGCATGTCATCCGCACGGTCGCGTCGCTGATCTCCAAGATTCCGGAACACAAGATCCATGTGATCGCCCCCGACATCGGCGGCGGGTTCGGCAACAAGGTCGGGGCCTATCCCGGCTACATCTGCGCCATCGTCGCTTCGATCGTGACCGGGCGGCCGGTGAAGTGGGTCGAGGACCGCATCGAGAACCTCTCGACCACCGCCTTCGCCCGCGACTACCACATGACGGCCGAAATCGCCGCCCGCCAGGACGGCAAGGTCACTGGCCTGCGCGTGCATGTTCTCGCCGATCACGGCGCCTTCGACGCCTGCGCCGATCCGAGCAAATGGCCGGCCGGCTTCTTCAACATCGTGACGGGGTCGTATGACTTCCCCGTCGCCCATTGCGCCGTCGACGGCGTCTACACCAACAAGCCGCCGGGCGGCGTCGCCTACCGCTGCTCGTTCCGCGTCACCGAGGCCGCCTATTGCATCGAGCGGGCGATGGACATTCTGGCGCGCAAGCTGGAAATGGATCCGGCCGAACTGCGGATGAAGAACCTCATCCGGCGTGAGCAATTCCCCTATCAGTCGGCGCTCGGCTGGGAATACGATTCGGGCGACTATCACACGGCCTTGCAGAAGGCGATGGATTCAGTCGACTATGCGCAGTTGCGGGCCGAGCAGAAGGCGAAGCAGGACGCCTTCCGGCGCGGCGAGACGCGTCGCCTGATGGGCATCGGCGTTTCCTTCTTCACCGAGATCGTCGGCGCCGGACCGTCGAAGAATTGCGACATTCTCGGCATCGCCATGTTTGACAGCGCCGAAATCCGCATCCATCCGACGGGGTCGGTGATCGCCCGCCTCGGCACGAAGTCGCAGGGGCAGGGCCACGAAACGACTTACGCCCAGATCATCGCCAGCGAGCTCGGCATTCCCGCCGACGACATCACGGTCGAGGAGGGCAACACCGACACCGCGCCCTATGGCCTGGGCACCTACGGCTCCCGTTCGACGCCGGTGTCGGGGGCGGCGACCGCCATGGCGGCGCGGAAAATCAAGGCCAAGGCCCAGATGATCGCGGCGCACCTCCTCGAGGTGCACGACGACGATCTCGAGTGGGATATCGACCGCTTTCGCGTCAAGGGCGCGCCCGAACGCTTCAAGACCATGAAGGAGCTGGCGTGGGCCGCCTACAACTCGACCCCAGCGGGCGTCGAGAAGGGTCTCGAGGCGGTCAACTACTACGATCCGCCGAACATGACCTATCCGTTCGGCGCCTACATCTGCGTCGCCGACGTCGATGTCGACACCGGCGAGACGAAGTTTCGCCTGTTCTACGCGCTCGACGATTGCGGCACGCGCATCAATCCGATGATCATCGAGGGTCAGATTCACGGCGGACTGACCGAGGCCTTCGGCATCGCCATGGGCCAGGAGCTGCGCTACGACGAGCAGGGCAACGTGCTCACCGCCTCGTTCATGGACTACTTCCTGCCGACCGCGGTCGAAACGCCGAAATGGACGACCGACTGGACGACGACGCCCTCGCCGCATCATCCCATCGGCGCCAAGGGGGTGGGGGAGAGCCCCAACGTCGGCGGCGTGCCGTGCTTCGCCAATGCGGTCAACGACGCCTTCGCCTTCCTCGGTTCGACGCATATTCCAATGCCGCACGACGCCTGGCGAACCTGGGAGGCGGCCGACCGGCTGGGGCTGCACGCAGCCTGAGGACGGCGCCGGCCGCTGTCGCGTCGCCCGCCGATAAGGACAGCCGATGCCCATCGGGCGAGAAGAGATCGAAGGACGGCTCGCCGCGGTCGGCTACATCGCCGACCGCGATCTCGCGACCGCGCTCTGGCTGATGGACTTTCTCAAGCGGCCACTGTTGCTGGAGGGCAAGGCCGGCGTCGGCAAGACGGAGGTCGCCAAGGCCCTCGCAGCGGTGCATGGCGCCGAGCTGATCCGGCTGCAATGCTACGAGGGCCTCGACCAGAACGCGACGCTCTACGAGTGGAACTATCAGCGGCAGCTCCTGGCGATCAAGGCGCGGGAGGCGGCGGGCGAGGCGGCGGAGCGGATCGAAGAGCAGATCTTCTCCGAGAAATATCTGCTCGAGCGCCCGCTTTTGGCGGCGATCCGCCGGCAAAAATCGCCGGTGCTGCTGGTCGACGAGATCGACCGGGCCGACGAGGAATTCGAGGCGTTCCTGCTCGAACTCCTGTCCGACTTCCAGGTCACGATTCCCGAACTCGGCACGATCGCCGCGATCGCCATCCCGCGCGTCGTATTGACTTCGAACGACACGCGCGAACTCTCGGACGCGCTGAGGCGCCGCTGCCTCTATCACTATGTCGACTTTCCCGACGTCGAGCGCGAGGCGACGATCATCCTCGCCCGCACGCCGGGAGTGGCTGCGGCGCTCGCCGCGCAGATCGCGCGCATGGTCGCGGCGATCCGCCGCGAGGACCTGCGCAAGACGCCGGGCGTCGCCGAGACGCTCGACTGGGCGGCGACCCTCGCCGGTCTTCATGTCGAGGACCTGCGCGACGCGCCGGAGATCGTGCATGAGACGCTGATCTGCCTCCTGAAAACGCACGAGGACCGCGCGCGAATGACGCGCGAGACGACAGAACGCCTCCTCGGCAAGGTCGCTTGAGGCGCCCATGGCCGCATTCGCCGGAGTTGAAGACGGACGCGAACTGGACCGCCGGGCGGCGGCCCGCATCGCCGCTTTCGCCGCAGCCTTGCGCGAGAACGGATTTGCCGCCGGGCTCGCCGAAAGCCGCGACGCGCTGGCGGTTCTGGCGTCGCCGCTCGGGCGCCGTCCGTCGGCGCTGCGGCCGGCGCTGAGAGCGCTCTTTTGCGCCACCCGAACGGACTGGCTGCGCTTCGATGCGCTGTTCGACGCCTTCTGGCTCGGCGTCGGCGTGCGTCGCCTCCTGGTTTCGCCCGCCGCCGACAAGCGCCGTACGGCGCAGCCCGGCCATCGGAGCGGGCTTGCGCCCGACATTGATAAGACGACGGAGGACGGCGATTCGCGGGAGGGCGGCGGCGACATGGACTCGCGCTCTCATGCGCGCGACGAGGCCTCGAGCGCCCGGGCGCTCTCGTCCAGGGACCTGCGTCACATCGCCGATCGTGACGAGGTCCTGAAGGTTCATGCGCTCGCCGAGCGGCTGGCGCAGCGCATGCGGGCGCGGCTGGTGCGCCGCGAACGGGCGCGTCGCAGCGGCCGCAGGCTCGACGTGCGGCGCACCATCCATCGCAGCGTCGGCCACGGCGGCACGCCGATCGATCTCGTCTGGCGGCGGCGCAAGCGACGTCCGTTGCGGCTCGTCATTCTGCTCGACGCCTCGGGCTCGATGGAGCCCTACACCGCCTTCTTCGTCCGCTTCATTCACGCCGCGGTCGACGCCTTCCGTGAAGCCGAGGCGTTCGTCTTCCATACCAGCCTCGTGCATGTCTCGAGCGCGCTGAGGGACCGCGACGTCGGGCGCGCGGTCGACCGGCTCGCGCTGATGGCGCAGGGCATCGGCGGCGGCACGCGGATCGGCGAAAGCCTCGCCGACTTCAACCGCTGGCACGCCGGGCGCGTCCTCATTTCGCGCACCGCGCTGATCATCGTCTCCGACGGCTACGACACCGGCGACCCCGCGCTGCTCGCCGACGAGATGCGGCGGCTCAAGCGGCGCTGTCGCCGCATCGTCTGGCTCAACCCGCTCATCGGCTGGCGCGACTACGCGCCGACCGCGCGGGGGATGCAGGCCGCCCTGCCTTACATCGATCTGTTCGCGCCGGCGCACAATCTCGAGAGCCTGGCGGCGCTCGAACCCTATCTCATCAGGATCTGACCCATGGAACGCTCCTCCGACGTGCTCGAGCTCGTGCCCTCGCTCAAAGCGCGGGGCGAGGCCTTTGCTCTGGCGACCGTGGTGCGCACCGTCGCGGCGACCGCCGCGAAGGCCGGGGCGAAGGCGATCGTCCGCTCCGACGGCACGATCTCCGACGGCTGGATCGGCGGCGGCTGCGCCCGCGGCGCGGTGGTGAAGGCAGCCCGCGAAGCCATCGCCGATGGCAAGGCGCGGCTCATTTCGGTGCAGCCGCTCGATGTTCTGCAGGAGCATGGGGTCGGCCCCGGCGACGAGCGCGAAGGGGTGCGCTTCGCCCGGAACGCCTGCCCGAGCCACGGCACGATGGACATCTTCGTCGAGCCTGTGCTGCCTCGGCCCGAGGTCGTGCTCTGCGGCTCGAGCCCGGTCGCGGTGGCGATTGCGGATCTCGCCCGCCGGATCGGCTTCGACGTGACCGTCTGCGCCCCGGGCGCCGAGCAGGGCGCCTTCGCCGAGGTCGAACGGCGGATCGACGGCTATCGGCCGCCGGCGTCGAACGACGGCGAGCGTTTCATCGTCGTCTCGACCCAGAGCCGCGGCGACGAGGCGGCGCTCGAGGGGGCGCTGGCTGCGGACGCCGCTTACGTCGCCTTTGTCGGCAGCCGCCGGAAGGCCGAGACCCTGAAGGCGGCGCTCGCCCGGCGCGGCGTCGACGAACGCCGGCTGGCGGCGCTCCGCTCACCGGCCGGGCTCGATCTCGGCGCGGTCGGCCCGGAGGAAATCGCCCTCTCGATCCTCGCCGAGATCATCGCCGTCCGCCGCGGCCGCGACCGACGGGAAACGGCAGCCGGAGACGCCGGATGAGGCCTTCGCGGTCGCCGACCGCCGGCCCGGCCGAGGCCGGCTGACGAGCGCCCCGGACTCCCCTCCACCCCCGGCGACGGCGCCTGACTTCGCAAAAATGCGGAAGATTTGACGTCGGCGCCGCCCAGACAATTTCTGGTCGCATCCGACGCGCTCAGGCGCCCCCCTTCGCGTCGGCCTCGCCAAGCACCTGCAGTAGCCTGTCGACGCCGGCGGAAGACAGCCTGATGACGCCGGTGTAGGGCTGGCTCAGTTCCAGCATCAGGAAAATGGCGCTGCCGATGGCGATCGCGCCCAAGAGATGCGCGCCGACCGAAACCGCGTTCGGCGTCGCCACCAGTCCGTTGCCGAGGAAAAGCGCCGAGGCCCAACAGACCACGACGATCAGCACGTAAGGCGGAAATGGATTGGCGAGCTGGCGGGCCATCAGCATTTGCGTGTCGGCGAATTTCCTCGCCAGGTCGCGGGCGGAATCGAGCGATTTGTTCTGCGTGTCGGTAGCGGGCCGCAAGCTGTCGAAATAGCTGCCGAGCCCATGCAGCGTCGCACGCATCTCCTCAATGGTGTAGGCCTGCGGCCCGCGCTTTGCGTCGCCGAAGAAGCGGGCTCGCGAGCGCTCCAGCGCCGCGCGCAAGCCGGCGCGTCCGAGCGCCGCCTCGGGCCCATAGCGCTCAAGCGCCAGATCGAGCTCGACGATGATCGGCCCCAGCGACTGCGCTTCGTCCCGCTGCGTGGTGAAAACTGAGAAGGCGGTGAAGACCAGGAGGCCGAGGACCAGCGCCAGGAGCAGGGTGACGAGCCCGACCATCGCCCCGACCGTGCCCTTGGCCTCCGTCAGAACCTGCGCCGGCACGATCCATTGCAGCAGCATGCCGACGACGCTGGCGGCGAACAGCGCCACGGCGAAGGCGATCGCGCGTCTCAAGGAATGCATTGGGTCCCTCGCCGTGGCGCCGCCGCTCACCTCCTGCCTCAACCGTCATGGCCGGGCTTGTCCCGGCCATCTCCACGGTTCCGCCAACCGCGGCGGACCGGGCAAGGGGCGCTGTCGTGGAGTTTGCGGCTTGATATCGGTCAGGCCAAACCCGGCGTGCGTGGCCGGGACGAGCCCGCCCATGACCGCCAGGGCGGCTCCGACCCGCCCGCCCGCTACTCCGCCGCGTCGGCCCTCGCCGGCGCCGGGGCGTGGTGTCTGTGCTCTTCGATCCGCTTCGCCTTCTCGCCGGCCTTCCGGGCCGCTTCGGAAAGCTGATACATTTCCTGATGCTCGTAGTCGTCGAATGTTCTCAGCGCCTCGTCGGTGTAGCTCTTGGCGTTCGGATCGCGCTCGAGCCTACGCACCCATAGGTGGATCCTGGCAAACATCGCAAGGATCCTGGCGTAGGTGACGACCTGCCCACCCCAATGGCGGGCGTGGAAAAGGAGCGGGTTCTCGACCGGCAGCCCAGGCCTTCGGTCGCGGCGGTACCGGCGCCGGATCATGCCGGTCTCCAGCGGATAGATATTGTAGAAGTGAAAGCTCGCCCAGAACCAGGTGAGCAGATAGGCGACCGTGTCCGGACGCGGGCCGCCCGCGACCGCGCGGCGGATCACCGTCTTGATGTGGTCCTCGGTGTAGTAGGTCCGCCAGGCCAGCCGATAGGCCTCCTGCCATTCCTCGCGCGACATGCGCGGATGGTCGGTGGTGACATGCTCGAGGTCGAACTTGTTGAGGTCCGGGTCGATATCGACCCCCTTCGCGACCGCCCTGGCGTGATCCTCGCTGCCGGGCAGCGGGGTGAGGATGGAGAATTCGAGAATGTCGACCGGCAGCTCGCGCTGGATGATCTGGATGCGCTGGACGAGCGATTGCGGCGTGTCGTTCGGGAAACCGATGATATAGCCGCAATAGGTGATGCAGCGGTGCTTGCGCCACTCGAGCAGCAGCTCGCGGTAATCGGCGATGTGGTTCTGCTTCTTCTTCGCCGCAGCGAGGTTGTCAGGATCGATATTCTCAAGCCCGATGAACACCCGCTTGACGCCCGCCGCCACCGCCTTGTCGATGAAACGGGGAATCTTGTGGCACGCCGTGTCGACCTGGATGATGAAGCGCGAGTAGATGCCCTCCTGGCGCAGCGCGATCAGCCGGTCGAAAATCGATTCCCAGTTGCGATTGCGGGCCAGATTATCGTCGGTGATGAAGAAGTATCGGACGCCGTTGGCGTGGTTGACGCGCACGAGCGCTTCGACGTCGTCCGCACTGCGGTAGCGCGACTTGCGGCCCTGCACGTTGATGATGGTGCAGAACGAGCAGAGGAACGGACAGCCGCGTCCGGCGTCAAAGCTCGAGATCATGCCGAGCGTCCGTCCCACGCGCTCGGGCGGCATGTAGGGGCCCGTCGCGCCCTCTAGCCCTGGCAGATCATGGAGGTAATTGTAAATCGGCTTGAGCTTTCCCGCTGCAGCGTCGCGCAATACTTCATCGAACCGCCCTTCCGCCTCACCCGCATAAAGCGAAATGCCAAGGTCAAGCGCTTCTTTGAGCGAATCGGGCGTCTCAGGCAGCATGGATAGGCAGCCGGAGACGTGGAAACCGCCGATGATCACCGGCGCCCCGATTGCCCGCAGCGGCCGGGCACAGTCCATCACGCGCGGAAACTGATTCGACTGGACGCCGACGAAGCCGACCATCCCGAAGCCGCCATTGTCCTGAATCTGCCGGGCGATACGGTCTGGCCGGACGCGGGTGTTGGTCTCGTCGATGGGGAAAATCTCGATGTCGACGTCTTCGCCAAGCGCCTGACGCTGCATGCAATCCTGCGCGATGCCGAACAGGCAGGCGAGCGAATTGGACGGCAGCGCCGACTTGTACCACTGGATGACGTAGCCATCGTCGTCGTAATGCGAGGGCTTGATCAGGAAAAGCAGAAATCTACGGCGCTTGGGCGTGTCCAACATCAAGTCAGGCTCCCGGAAAGATTGTGTTCCGCCTCGTCTTCGCCAGAATCGGAAATGTGGTCGCTCAAAGGCGAAGCGTTAGCAGGCTTTTGGCGGCGGCACAATCATGGCAGCCGAAGGCACACCGAAGGCACGTTGACTCGCGGCGGCCGGACCGCCATCTCCTATTCTCCCCGAACCAAGGCATGACGCGTCATGACCCATCCGGTCCTCATGGCCCCCTCGATCCTGGCGTCGGACTTTTCAAAGCTCGGCGAGGAGGTGCGAGCCGTAGCGGCGGCCGGCGCCGACTGGATCCATCTCGACGTGATGGACGGGCATTTCGTCCCCAACATCACCTTCGGGCCGCCGGTCGTGGCGGCGCTCAGGCCGCATACGACGAAGCCGTTCGACTGCCACCTGATGATCGAGCCTTGCGATCCCTACCTCGAGGCCTTCGCCAGGGCCGGGGCGGACCGCATCACCGTGCATGCCGAGGCGACACGCCATCTCGATCGCTCGCTTCAGGAGATCCGGGCGCTGGGCAAGAAGGCCGGCGTGGCGATCAACCCGGCCACCCCGGAAAGCGCCATCGAATACGTGCTTGACCGGCTCGACACCATCCTCGTCATGACCGTCAACCCCGGCTTTGGCGGCCAGGCTTTCATCCCGGCGATGGTCGACAAGGTCGCCCGGGTCAGGCGGATGATCGGCGCCCGGGCGATCCACATCGAAGTCGACGGCGGCGTATCGCCGGAGACCGCGCCGCTCCTGAAGCGCGCCGGAGCGGACGTCTTCGTCGCCGGCTCGGCGGTGTTCGAAGGCGACGCCAGCGCCTACGCGGGCAACATCGAGGCGATCCGCATGGCGGCTTAAAGTCAGAAAGGCGCTCAGCTCCTCAGCACGGCGCAGGCGCCGCCGGCGGCCTGAAGGCGGTCGCAAAGCTTTTGCGCTTCGCTCTCGGTCTGTGCCGGCAGGCGCACGCGATAGAACGGGCGCGTGCCTCGACTCCGCAAAACGGAGCCAAGGACGAACGGGGTCATTCTTCCGATAACGCTATAGTAATCGTGTTGGGTACGCGCGAAGGCGCGGAGCGCGGAGCCTTTCGAGAAACTGGCGGAGATCTGTATACCCCACGGCGCGAACAGACCGGAAACCACGGGCGATGTCTCAGGACCGTGCGCAACGCGCAGCTTTGCGACCGACGTCAGGCAGCGTTCGGCCGGCTCGGACGAAGCCGAGGCCGGAGGCTTGTCGCCCCGCCATTCCTCGACCTCATGTCCGGTGATCGCAAGCACATACTCGTGCGTCTCGAGCGGTATGGAGCCGTGGCCGGCGATCCAGTCGGCGACCGCGTTCGGCCCGGCGTTGTAGGCAGCCGCCGCCAGGCCGAGATTGCCGAACCGTTGCGCGAGTTCGGCGAGGAACTTCGCCGACGCCGGGATCGCGGCCGCTGGATCAAATGGGTCGCCAAGCCCGCGCTCGGAAGCGGTATTCGGCATGAACTGCGCGACCCCTCGCGCGCCCGCCGAGCTCAGCGCGCCCGGCTGGAAGGCGCTCTCCCGCCAGATTAGCCGGGTGAAGAAATTGATCGGCAACCCCTCGCCCATAGCCGCGGTCTCGACGATCCCGCAGAGCGTCGCCAGCGCGTTGTCGCTGACCGGCGGGGTCTGCGCCGCGAACGCCGGGGCCGTCATGCAGGCAGCCCATGCGGCTGCGAGAGCGCCGCAGAAGCGCATGGCCGCCATCGCGCCGATTCTGCCGATCGTCACTTCAGTCACATTCGGAATCCGCGTGCGCCCGCCCCCGCGAGGGTCGCGAGCAGCGGCTCGCAGTCGCTCCAGGTTTTGGGTCCTTTGGGCCTGATCGAGACAATACTCCACCACTGTCGCCCGGCCGGGCGAGTGAAAGAACGCCACATCAACTCTTGAAACTCGAATATCGCTCTGCGTCGCCTCACTGAAGCCGTACCCCGCCAATTCGCGTCGCACCGGACCACGTCACGAATAGTCTGGCTAATATGCTATTGAGAATGAAAGCTGAATCGCGCTTCAGGCTCTCGGATTCATGCTCATCTTGCCAACGCGGGTTTAGGGGGCGGCGTCGTGACGGCGACCATCGCCAGATACAGCACTGCATCGCCACTGAAGGGTGGCTGGAAAGTTCTCAGCGCACCTCCACTCACACTTGGGCCTACGGCCCTGGCGCCCGTCGCCGGGTTCATCCATTCGACGGCGAATTGACCTATATTTCCGGACAGATTCACAGTAAAGCTGCCGCCGGCAGGAGCATATATCAGGAATTCGGCATTCGTCGCATTGGCGTTAGCGAGAGCGTGGCCGGTTGAAGAAAGATTCCCCTGTGCGGTCATGGCGGCCAGATTCATCCGCTCGGCATATTCTCTGATAAAGCCCATGGTATTACGCACGTTATCCCAACGAGGATCAGGCTCCGAACAGACGCCATTAACAGGCGATAGGCAAATATTACGACTTTCGCGCGGATAATAAACAACGTAGGGATCCATGAACAAAGTGTTATTTCCCTGGGTGAAGTTGATCCAGAAGAAATTTCTGTTGAGCTGCGGGGAGTCGTTCCACATCCCGAAGTAACTATGGTCAGAATCGTTGACGGTCACTTTGCAAGACGGGTGACCGTTTCCGCAGTTAGTGGTCGGGAACCACCTATCGATCAACCATCGGAGCGCACCCTCCGTGACTCGTCGGCCAAGAAAGTTTCGAAGATGAGAGTGCGGGATTCCGGCGGCGGGAGCAATCCAGTCGGCGTCGCTATTGAGAATAACGGAGTTGTTGAAGTCGGCGAGCACTGCATAGCCGATGGGGTGCTGAACTGGCTTCCCAGCCTCATACGAGCGGGCAAGGGTGACTAAATGGCTGTTCCACCAGGTCGAACTTGGAGGGGCTTCATTAGACACGATCCAGAGGACATTCGGCAAATCATTAAGCGTGTCGATAACTTTTTCGACGAAGGCATCCTGAATGGCCGTGACCCCATTGGGAGCAGTCATCGTCACCGCACCGGTTCCGCCGCCATCGTCAATTCCGTTGATGTTATTTGACCCCGTAAAGGGATACCCGTCACCGGGACAGCGAAAACGAAGGAGCCACTGGGCGGAGAAGAAGTAGACGCCGGCGTAAATACCAGCCGCATCCAAACGCTGGACCCTCGCACGAAGCCGATCAAAGTATGTTGGGTTGAATTTGGCGAGATCGAATTTCGGCTTACCGTCCGATGCGTTCCCCGGACCTGAGCGCTGCCAGGGCAGCGGAGTCACAGTAAAATCCGGCGGCGAACTGGCGGTGGTTGGCAATCCACAGAACCTCGGAAGTTCTGTCTGCCACAACAGCGTGAAATTATGGTTGTGCGCGACAAGCAGGTTCACATACGCAGCAAAATCGAACGGCACGGGGGACTCATTTGTTCCCCAATCCTGAAAATCGTTCCAAGTGTGAGACCCCGTCAAATAGACTGCCTTGCCGGCGCCATCGCTGAAGTAGTTGGGATTGGTTGAAAGAGCGCGCAGGGGAGCCGTGATTGCACCTGACGTTGAAGCAGAGATCGCAAGCGGCGACGCACCCCGCACCAAGTCGGTCAGCCCGAAAAATGGGATCGTCGCGCAGAGAACAATCCCGATTCGGATTTGAGCTGTTATCGCCGGAAGTCGACTCGAGACTATCGCTCCGATCCACATGAAACCGAGACGCATTTTCACCATGGTCGTTGCAGGTCCTCCTCTCGCGATGCGGCCAATCGCGACGAGATCAACCCCCAACATCTATGCCGAGATCGCCTCGGGTTTCGCGACAATTGCGGCGCTCGATCTTCATCTGGGCGGGGGGAGTCTACCTCCCCGCCAGCCGGTCGGCGAAGAGCGCGACCGTCTTGGCGTAGATCTGCGCGGAATTCCATTCGAGGATGGCGGCGAAGTTCGGTTCGCCCTCGTCCCAGCCGGCGCCGGGCTGCCAGCCATGGCTCTTGAGGAAATTCGCTGTCGAAGCCAAGGCGTCGGCGGAATTGTGGATGAGGTCCGGCTCGCCGCCGCCGTCGGGCGTGGTGGCGAACATGAGGACCGCCGACGGCATCAACTGGGTCTGGCCGATTTCGCCCGCCCAGGCGCCTCTGAGCTGTCTGGGATTCCGCACGAGCCCGTGCTGGACCATCATCAGCGCCTGGACGAGTTCCGCCCGGAAGCGCTCGGGGCGGCGGCAGTCCCAGGCGAGCGTGGCGAGGGCGCTGAACGTCGGATAATTGCCGTTGTCGGAGCCGAAGCCCGTTTCCAGACCCCAGATCGCCACCAGGACCGGCCCGGGAACGCCGTAGCGCTCCTCGATCGTCCTGAGCGGTCCGGCGTAAGTCCTTAAGAGCGCCCTGCCCCGCGCGATCCCGCCGGCGGTGATGTGGCTCGCGGCGAATCCCTCGAAATTGTGGCCGAAAGCGGCGGCCCCGTGATCGTGACCCTTGACCGAATGATCATAAGCGACGCCGGAGAGCGCCGCGTCGACGACCTCGGGCGAGACGCCGTCCAGGATCGCCACCTGCCGGAAGGAGCTCAGCCATGCGCCGAAGCCTTCGGCGCTCTTGCCGCATTCGAGCGCCCGCGCGGCTGGAGCGCCGAGAATGAGAGCCGCTGCGGCGGCAAGGATGAACGCTCTCGGGTCTCTTGATCGCATCAACGAGACGGGCTCCGTCGAAACGCGCCGCCCGTAGGCGAGGCGGACGGAACCTCGACCTTCTGCGGCCTCGGAAGGGGCGCATGGCCCCTTTCATCACCGAGGTCAAGGGCGCTCCGACCGCCTTGGCCGACAACGTGTCGGGGCGATCGAGCGGGCGTCAATCCGTGCGCCTCCATTCGCTCGGCTGAGCGCGGGCAAATCCCCCTCCTCACGCCGCGGCTTTCTCCGCCGGCATGGCCGCCCTCAGGTTCGCTCGGGCGGTGAGCGGAAGATGGTCGGACGATTGCCGCGCCAGCGGGCTGTCATGAACCGCGAGATCGGCGATGAAGCCGTCGGGCCAACCGAGAATCCGGTCGAGCGCGAAAATGGGCCGGCGCGAAGGAAAGCTGAGAATTGGCGGCGCGACGCCGAACATCGGCTCGAGCCCGCGCAACGCAGACCGCCCGCGTCGGCGCCACTCGTTGAGATCGCCAAGCAAAATGGTCGGCATCGGCGGCAGATCCCGGAAGGCGGTCATCAGCGCGCTGACCTGATCCAGCCGTGAAAGACGAAGCAACCCGAGATGCGCCGCAATAACGCGAAACTCCCCGTCGCCGAGATCCAGTTCGGCGACGATCGCTCCGCGAGGCTCGCCTCCCGGCAGCTTCAGGCGCGATCGGCTGTAGGATACGGGTTCTCCGCGCACGAGCAGGGCGTTGCCGTGCCAGCCGTGGCGGCGCGAATCGTCCGATTGCACCAGAAGCTGCATTCCGGTCTCGCGCTCGATGGCGGCCGGATCGAGGAGCCCGCCGCGGCGGCCAAAGCGGCGATCGACCTCCTGAAGGGCGATGATGTCGGCGCCGAGCTCGCCAATCACCCCGATGATGCGATCGGGCCGCGTGACGCCGTCCAAGCCCCGGCACTTGTGGATGTTGTAGGACGCAACCTTCAAGCGAGACCTCGATTCCATCGGCTTTCGTCTATCGGCCGTCATATATAGGGCATCGCGAGCCGCGCCGCCGCATCCCGAAGCTTCACCGGGAGCGGGCGCTTGTCGATTTCCGCCAAGGTGATCGGCTGAACGCAGCGGAGGTCGATGAATTCGGCGAGCTTCTCCGCCAGGTCTTTGTCGTAAAACTCAACCATCAGTTCGAAATTCAGGCGAAGGCTTCGGGTGTCCCAGTTGGCGCTGCCGATGAGGCTCCATCGGCCATCGATCGTCATCAATTTCGAATGGTCGAACGGCGGCGGACTGCGCCAGAGATGACAACCTGTCTCCAACAACGGGCGAATATGCGTCTCAGCGGCCCAGGCGACCAGGAAATGGTTGTTCTTCTGCGGCGAGACGATATGCACTTCGACGCCCCGCAGGACGGCCAGTCGGAGCGCGGTGATCAGTTGCTCGTCCGGCAGAAAATAGGGGGTGGCGATCCTGATCGAACGCCGCGCCAGGTTGACGGCGGACAAAAGGACCAGAACCAGCTGATCGACCTCCTGGTCGGGCCCGGAGGCGATCGTGCGGGCCGCCGATGCGCTGCTCACCGGTTCCAGCCGCGCCGCGCCCGCCGCCATCGCCTCTTCACCGGTCGTGAACGACCAGTCGTCGTCGAACTCCTGCTCGACCTGCTGGACGATCGTTCCCTCGACACGAAAATGGGTGTCGCGGACTGGCGCCTTCGGCCGCTTTGCCATCACGTTCTCGGCGCCGATGTTCAATCCGCCGACGAACGCGCTCTGCCCATCGACGATCAGACTCTTCTTATGCAGTCTGAGATCGAGGAACGGCATCTTCCAGGGCAGCGTCGAGTGCAGGAAGCGGGCGACGGGAACGCCTTGCCGCCGCAAAGCGTGATAGGCGGAGGAGCGCACAAATCCGCCGCCAAATCCGTCGATCAGAACACGGGTTCTCACCCCGCGGCGATGGGCCCTGACCAACGCGTCAATGAATTGCAGGCCGACGTCGTCCGTGCGGAAGATGTAGGTTGAGAGCCGAACTTGAAATTTGGCGCTCTCGATCGCCGCGAGCATCTGTGGGTAGGCTTGGTCGCCGCATTCGAGCGTTGCGACGACCTTGCCGCTCGCCATCTCCTGGCCGGTGATCTTGCCGACGGCGGTCTTGAGGCGCTCGATCGGGTCCTCCGAGGCAATGTCGCCGGTGACGAGAGGGTCGACGCTCTGAACCGATCCCCTCAGCCGACGGGCGCGGCGCCTCACCCGGTTGATGCCGAAACCGACATAGAGGAGCGCTCCCAGGACAGGCGAGAGCCACGCCATCCCGATCCATCCGATCGCCGCCGGCACCTCGCGCTTGGTCATCAGCGCATGCACAGTGACCGCCGCGGCGATCGCTATATGGAAGAGGCCGACAAGAAGCGCTTGAGTCTCAAGCAGCGCCGATGAGCCGAGAAAATGATCCAAATCAGCGCTCTGCCATTGCCGCCTGGCGCAATCGACCAAAAGGACCGCCAAAGAGGGGTCCTGTCATCAGAGGCGTCGATACGGATTCCTCCGCCCAGACGCAAATCGCCTCGCTCCGGCGCCACGTCTATATTGCGTCCCCGTGCACGCTATGGGTGCGCCATGGGTGAATGTGCGATGGATCCAAATCGCCTGCCCGGCGACCTTGATACAGTCTGACCAGAAAGCGAGCCCCACCCATGCCCGAGACGCCGAGCATCCGACTGTCCGCGCCAAGACCCGAAGACTATGTCGTCGTCGACGGCTCTGACGGTCCGCGCCGCGATTTTCGCATCAGCGTCGGCCTGCGTGAAGGCTGGGACGCGGAGGGCCGGGTCTTCGATGTCTCCGAAGCGGTGCGTACCGCGCGCGCCTGGATGAGGCGCCGCGTCGAGGCCGGCCGGCCTGCGCTTTCAGGCATGTTCACCCGTGCGGAAGTGACCTACGCGTGGCCGCGGGAGGACGGCACGGTAGGGTCGGACCGCGAGCCCGTCGCCTTGTTCACCGGCGAGGCCGTGCATGCCTATCTCGGTCACCTGCCGGACGCGGCGATCGAAGCGATGCTCAACGAGCTTGCCGCCGAACTCGGCGCTGCCTTGGGGCAGGAACGGATCTATGTCGCGTTCGCCGAGCGGACCTGGATCCTGGATGCCGGAAAACGCGACCATGGCGCCTGAGGGAGTTGCGGCAACACATTAGGCTTGACTAATTCATTAGTATCAGCTAATGTCTTTGTCAATGACCGAAGCCGCCGCCATCACCACTGTCATGCGCGCGCTTGCCGACCCCACCCGGCGCACGGTGTTCGAGCGGGTCGTCAGGTCCGACGAGATCACCGTGGCCGAACTGACGCGAGGCAGCGGCGTGACACAGGGCGCCATCTCCCAGCACCTGAAGTTGTTGAAGCAGGCGGGCCTCGTCGCCGAGCGCCCCGAGGGACGCAACGTCTATTACCGCGCTGAGCCCGAGGGCCTCTCCCCGCTCGTCGACTGGATGACCCACTACGGCGTCTTCTGGCGCGAGCGGTTCGCCAACCTCCGAACCCTTCTCAAGGAGATCGATCCATGAACGACGCCGCGATGAAGTACGACACGCAAGATATCGTGGTCGAGGAGGCGTTTCCGCATGCGCCGGAAACGATCTGGAAAACCCTGACGAACGGCGGGCTCGTCGGCCGTTGGCTCTTGATGACGCCGACTGGGTTCGAGCCGGTGAAAGGCGCGCGCTTCACCTTTCAGACGACGCCGGCCGGCGCCTGGGACGGCGTCATCCATTGCGAAGTGCTCGAAGTGATCCCGAACGAGCGGCTGTCCTTTTCGTGGCGAGGCGGCGACGACAGCAACAATGGCCGATATGGCTCGCTTCTCGACACGATCGTCACCTTCACTCTCGTCAAGGCCGACGGCGGCACGCGCCTTCGCCTCGTCCATTCGGGTTTCGTCACCCCGAAGAACGAAACCGCATTCCGGAACATGAGCCAGGGCTGGAAGGGGGTCGTCGGCAGGATCGGCGACCTTTCGGGGATCGGTCCACTGACCAGCATGTCCCCGGACCAAAGCCATCAAGCTACACCGACCAAAGGAAAGACACGATGAGCGACCACAGGACCGGAACTCGTGAAGAGTGGATCGCAGCCCGGCTTAAGCTTCTCGATGAGGAGAAAGAGCTGACACGGCGCGGAGACGAAATGGCGCGGCGACGTCAGGAGCTGCCCTGGGTCCGGGTCGACAAGGCGTATCGATTGGAGACCGACGAGGGGCGCGCCTCCCTGATTGACCTGTTCCGGGGGCGATCGCAGCTCCTCGTCTACCACTACATGTTCGGGCCGGACTATAAAGCGGGGTGCGCGACCTGCTCAACAATCGCGGACGGCTTCGACGGCTTCGCCGTCCACCTGGCCAACCACGACGTGATGCTCTGGGCGGTCTCGCGGGCGCCGCTGGCGAAGCTGCAGGCCTACAAGCGGCGGATGGGGTGGGCGTTTCCCTGGGCCTCCTCCTTCGGCGGCGACTTCAACGCCGACTTCAGCGTCTCCTTCGACGAGGAGCAACAGCGAGTGGGGGGCATCGAATACAACTACCGGCGAGAGCCGCCGTGGCAGTCGCGCACAGACGAGGGGATTCCGAACCGCATGCCGGGGACGCCGGTCGGCGATAACGCGGCCATGACCGGGACCGACCCGGCCACCTACACGCGCGAAAGGCCGGGCATGAGCGCCTTCGCGCTCGAGGACGGCGTCGTTTACCACACCTACTCGACCTACGCGCGCGGCCTGGACGGCCTATGGGGCATGTACCAGTGGCTCGACCGCGCGCCCAAGGGGCGCAACGAGACCGGCGTCTGGTGGCGCCGCCATGACGAGTACGACAACGGCTGAGCCCCGGTCGCATGGCTTACGCGCGAACTTCCGAACAGGCTTTTTTCGGCGTCGCGGCGCTCGTCTTCATCTCCAGCGCCGCGCTGACCGTCGTCTGGGGCGCGCGCATGTCGGCGATGGGCGACATGCCGATGCCTGGCGGCTGGACGATGTCGATGGCGTGGATGCGGATGCCGCGGCAGACATGGGCCGGCGCGGCGGCGGCGTTCCTCTGCATGTGGATCGTCATGATGGCAGCGATGATGCTGCCCTCCCTGGTCCCGATGCTGCAGCGCTACCGCCAGGCTGTCGGCTCGCCGGGCGAGATGCGGCTTGGAGGGCTGACCGCGCTCGTGGGCGCAGGTTACTTCTTCGTCTGGACAATGTTCGGCATGGCCGCCTTTCCGCTCGGCGTCGCAGTGGCGGCGGTCGAGATGCATGAGCAGGCGCTGGCGCGCGCCGTCCCGGTCGCGGTCGGCGTGGTCGTCCTGGTCGCCGGCGCTCTCCAGTTCAGCGCGTGGAAAACGCGCTGCCTGGCCTGCTGCCGGGAGACGCCCGGCTTCGGCCGTACGCTTCCCGCCGACGCCGGCACGGCATGGCGATACGGCCTCAACCTCGGCTTGAACTGCAGCCAGTGCTGCTTCGGGCCGATGGCGATCCTCCTGGTTGTCGGGGTCATGGATCTTCGCGCGATGGCTGTCGTGGCGGCGGCCATCACGATGGAGCGTCTGGCGCCGGCCGGCGAACGCGTCGCCTGGGGCGCCGGCGCAGTCGCCGTCGGGACAGGGTTGTTTCTCATCGCGCAGGCAGCCCGGCTCGGATGAGTCTGCACCGTGCCGGGGTGGACGATAAGAGCCGGATCCAGGCGCTCGACCGCACCCAGCCGGGACTGCCGCTGAAGCGCCGGTATCCCGCCGCGAAACCGGCACGGAAGCATAGGGCAGCGAGGCCCCAGTTTTTGCGCATGGTTCGCGTTCCCCTCCGGCGCCCTTGCGGAGCCTGTTTTCCTGTTAAACAGGGGACGGCGCTAGAGTCAGCGCCACAAGCTGGGCTGCCGTCGCCGCAAAGCCTTCGGCTCGATCGGTCTCGGCGCCCTTCAATGCGTGGAGGCGCGAATGTCCCACCACTTCGACACCCCGACCGCCCAGGAAGATCCCCAAATCAACGTCTGCGACTTCTACCTTTTCCCCGGGCGCCCGGGATCGACCGTCATGGCGATGACAGTAAATCCGGATGCGGGTCAATCCGCTCCGGATACGTTCCGCGACGAAGGCCTGTACGCTTTCCGCTTCGATCTCGATGGCGACGCCCGCGAAGACCTGTCCTTCAAGGTGCGGTTCGGCGCCGTCCTTCACTCCGATGGTCAGGACCATGCTCACGTGCAAAGCTTCGAAGTCCGGCGCGCCACCGGTCCGGCCGCTGCGAGCGGCGCGGACGGAGACCTGATCGCCGCCGGGGATACCGGGTGCGTGGTCGAGACGGACTCCGGCGTGAAGGTGTTCGCCGGACTGGCTCCGGATCTGTTCGCGGGCGACGCCATGGCCCTGCACGAATTCCAGACCGCATTTTTCGAGCACGACAGGTTCGATCCGGGCGCGTTCCAAAACCGGAAGAACTTCTTTGCCGGCCGGAACGTCACGGCGCTCGTGCTCGAGGCGCCGACGCCGCTCATCGGACAAGGTCTCGTGCGTGGCTGGGCGACGGCGTCGCTTCACGGTCATGCGCCGGAGACCCAGGTCTGCCGATGGGGGCTGCCGCTGATCACCCATGTCTTCATGCCGGATCTTGGCATGCGAGAGGATTTCAACCGCAGCGCCCCAGTCGAGGACATTCCGCGTTTTTCGGCTCAGATCGCCAACGTCGCCGCCAAGGCGACCCGCCTAGCCGGATCTGCGGCGGACCCCGCCGACTACGGGCACAAGCTGATCGAGCGGCTTTGCCCGGTCGTGCTGCCCTACGAACTCGACACAGCGGCGAAATTCGGCGCCGACAGGTTCAACGGCCGGGCCTTGGCGGACGACGTTTTTCAGGCGATGCTGACCCTGGCGACAAACACCCCGTTGGTCGACGCGGTCGAGCCGGACAGAACCCGGATGCGGGACGAGTTCCCCTATTTCGGCGAGGCCTTTGCTCGCACCGCGGCCCGCTGAGCAAATTCTCCGCGAGGCCTTTTCGCCGGCGCTGACACGACTACCTTAGGACAGGACCGCGAAGACAATCCCTTCAGGCGGAGCTCCCCAAAATGAACACGCACGAGCGCAACGTCCCCGCGTCGATCGACCCCGTGAAGCTCGATCGGCTTGCCGAAACCGCGATCAAGGTTGGATTGCGGCTTGAGCCGGGCCAGGATCTCTTCCTTACCGCGCCGGTCGCCGCTCTGCCTTTGGCGCGGCGGATCGCCGAGGAGGCCTACAAGGCCGGCGCAGGTCTCGTGACGCCGATCTTCTCCGACGAGGAGATGACGCTGTCGCGCTTCCACTTCGCGCCGGACGAGAGCTTCGACCGCGCGCCCGGCTGGCTCTATGACGGCGTCGGCAAGGCGTTCGGCTCTAACACCGCGCGGCTCGCCATCGTTGGCGAAGATCCCATGCTGCTCGCGCATGAAGATCCCGCCAAGGTAGCCCGCGCCAACAAGGCGAACTCGATCGCCTATCAGCCGGCGCTGGAGAAGATCGCCGGCTTCGACATCAACTGGAACATCGTCGCCTATCCGACGGCGTCCTGGGCGAAGCGGGTCTTTTTCGGGGAAGAGGACGACGTCGCCGTCGGCAGGCTGGCGGAAGCGATTTTCGCCGCCTCCCGCGTCGACAACGACGACCCGCTCGCAGCCTGGACGGCGCACAATTCGGCGCTCGGCCGCCGCACGGAATGGCTGAACGCCAGGAAGTTTCGCGCGCTGCACTATTCCGGCCCGGGCACCGACCTGACCATTGGGCTCGCCGACGGCCACGACTGGCAGGGCGGCGCCGCGATGGCGAAGAACGGCATCATCTGCAATCCGAACATTCCGACCGAGGAAGTCTTCACAACGCCGCACGCGCGCCGGGTCGAAGGGCGCGTCGTCAGCACCAAGCCGCTCTCCTATCAGGGCTCGCTGATCGACGGCATCGCGGTCAGGTTCGAGGCGGGACGCATCGTCGAGGCGAAGGCGGCGCGCGGCGAAGAGGTGCTGAAAAAAGTGCTCGACGCCGATGAAGGCGCGCGCCGGCTCGGCGAGGTGGCGCTGGTGCCGAACTCCTCGCCGATCGCCCGAAGCGGTCTCTTGTTCTT
This sequence comes from uncultured Alphaproteobacteria bacterium, assembly GCA_963820795.1. Taxonomy (GTDB): domain Bacteria; phylum Pseudomonadota; class Alphaproteobacteria; order Rhizobiales; family Beijerinckiaceae; genus Roseiarcus. The sequence continues at coordinate 4,391 of CAWGBJ010000014.1, read as the reverse complement.
CAACACGCTCTTCGACGAAAACGCCGCCTGCCACATCGCCATCGGACAATGCTATGCGAAATGCTTCGTCGACGGCGACAAGCTCAGTCCGGAGGAGATCGCCGCCAGGGGCGGCAACAAGAGCATGATCCATATCGACTGGATGATCGGCTCGGACCAGATCGACATCGACGGCCTCGACGCCGACGGCGGCCGCACGCCGGTCTTCCGCAAAGGCGAGTGGGCTCGAACGGCGTAGCGTCTCCGTTGCACGGGCCGTTGATCCGCGAAGGATCGGCCTGCCTCCATAGGCTGACAATATTTGGGGCAACAATCTCTTGCAGAAAACCAGAATGTTATCTACAATGCCGTCATGCGACAAAGCGCATCCGCCGCCGACCTCGTTCTGCGCGCTGCCTAGGGGGACGAGGCCCGCGGGTGACCAACCGAATTCCGCCGTACGGCTTAGGAGCTCCACTTTCGCTTTTCCCATTACATCTGCCCGTAAGCCTTTGATAAATCCGGATTCCGGGTAAGAAATTGCAATTTTTGGCAGAAATTTGCAGCTCATTGGCAGAGTTCGGAAGGTCGATGGAAGCGTTCGGAAGGGCTAACGCCCCCTCGAAAAGCTCGGGGCAGGCTCTTCGGCACGCGCCGCATTGCGCCGCGGCTCAGAACGAGGTCCGTGGGTGACCGCTGGCCTGACTCCTTTTCCGTGCCTCGATCGTCCTGTCTACATCAAGATAGTGGAGCGGAAACGATGAGCCTCAAAGACAAGATTGTCGTCGTCACCGGCGGGAGCCGTGGCCTCGGCCTGGGACTGGTCGAGGCCCTGGTGGCTGCGGGCGCCAGGGTGACGGTTGTCGCCCGCGGCGCTGACGCGCTCGAGTCCGTCCGCGCCCGGCTGGGCGTCGCCACGATCTCCGCCGATGTAACGGAAGAGACTGCCGCTCGGCGCATCCTTGCCGAGGTCCGCCCGGACATCCTGGCGCTGAACGCCGGCGCGACCCCCCGGATGGGGCGCCTCGATCAGTTGAGCTGGGCGGATTTCACCGCGATCTGGGAGACCGACGTGAAGGCTGGACTCTACTGGATGCAGGCCGCCCTCAACCTGCCGCTCAAGCCGGGCGCCCGTGTTCTCGTCGGCTCGAGCGGCGCGGCCGAAAACGGATCGCCGCTTTCCGGCGGTTACGCCGGCGCCAAGCGCATGCTCTGGTTGATGGCCAAATACGCCAATGGGATCGCCAGGCAGAAGGGACTGGGCATCCGCTTCCAGGCGATCGTGCCTCAGCAGATTATCGGCGACACCGGGGTCGGCGACGAGGCGTCCAAAGTCTATGCCCGGGCGGCGGGCATCGACCGCGAGGCGTTCCTGGCCCGGTTTGGCGCGCCGATGCCGCCGCGCAGGTTTGGCGACTTCTTGGTCGCGGTGCTCGACGATCCGCAGTACGCCGCGGGCCTCGCCTTTGGCCTGAAGGGCGATACGGGGATCTCGGTCCTCGAGGAAGAGGCGGCTTGAGCGGAGGCCAATCCTCGCTGCCGACCGCGCGCCGCGCCGAGCTCGTGGCGCTCGCCGGCAAGCTGAGGCCTGAGCTTCACCGCTACTGCGCCCGCCTTATCGGCTCGGTGATCGAGGGCGAGGATGTGGTGCAGGATGCGTTTGCCCGAGCCTTCGTCGCCGTGGACGAGCTGCACGAGGCGGCATCGCTCCGCGCCTGGCTGTTCCGGGTCGCCCACAACCGCGCGCTGGACCTCATGCGCAGCCGCGCCATCCGCGCGGCCGAGCCCATCGAGGCGGCCTACGAGATCGCTGACCCGGAGAGCCCAGACCCTATGGAGGCGCTGATGCGTCGCGAGGCGCTCGAAACCGCGGTGTCGCGGTTCGTGGAGCTTCCGACGATGCAGCGCAGCGTGGTGGTCCTCAAGGACGTGCTCGACCAGTCGCTGGAAGAAATCGCCGCCATGCTCGACCTCTCGGTCAACGCGGTGAAAGCCCACCTCGCCCGCGGGCGGGCCCGGCTCAAGGCCATCAACGCTGAGGCGCCGGCTGAGGCCGTACCCCGCCCGCCGTCGCCCGCCGTGGTCCGCTATGTCGCCCTGTTCAACCGACGCGATTGGGACGGGCTCCGCGCGATGCTGGCCGACGACGTGCGGCTGATCCAGTCGATGCACCCGCCGCGCGCCGGCGCCGCCGAGGTCGGCATGTTTTTCAGCATCTACGCCCGCAGCCCTCCGGCGCGGCTCGCTCCCGCCTGGCTCGAGGGCCGCGAGGTGATCGCGGTCTGGGAAGATCCTCAGGCGGCGAAGCCCAGCTACCTGATGTGGCTGGAGTGGACGGATGGTCGGATCAGCTTCATCCGCGACTACTGTCATGTCCGCTATGTTGTCGACGACGCGGAACTGGTCCTGGCGGCGTCCGGATAGACGCGCTTGACGCGGGCGCGAACGGTTGATATCGTTGATATCGGTCCCAGGGGCGCAGACATGCCTGATCTTTTGGTGCGCGGGGTCGACGAGGAGCTGGTTCGGGCGCTCAAGGAGCGGGCCGGCGCGCATGGCCGCAGCGCTGAGGCCGAGCACAGGGCCATTCTCGCCGCCGCCCTGACGCGCCCCAAACGGCGGAGCTTCGCCGAGGTTCTGGCGGCGATGCCGCCGGTTGGACTTGATGCGGATTTCGAGAGGGTGGATGTCGGCGAAACCGCGCAAAATGTACTTGATTGACACCAATGTCGTCAGCGAGGCGCGGAAGGGCGCGAGGGCGAACAGGGGCGTCGTCGCGTTCTTGAGAGAACTCGCTGCCTCCGGCGACCTCGCCTTTCTCGCCTCGATCACCATTGGCGAATTGCGGCGGGGCGTGGAGCTCATTCGCAGGCGCGGCGACACCGATCAGGCCGGGCGCCTCGAAGCCTGGCTGGCGACAGTCGTCGATGAGTTCGGCGAGCGCATTCTCGGCCTCGACACGGATGCGGCGCAGGTCTGGGGCCGTCTCAGAGTCCCCGATCCCGAACATGCGCTCGACAAGCAGATCGCGGCGATCGCTCTTATCAACGATCTGACGCTGGTGACCCGCAATGTCAGGGATTTCGAGGGTTTGGGCGTCAGATTAAAGAACCCTTTCGGTTCCGAGCGGCGTGGCCAATAACCCTGACGCCATCTCTCTTTGAGCTTGCCCAGCGCGATTTTGTCAGTCGCCATTGCGGCAGGCGTCCTATAGCTCTACCCCAACGGAAGCCTGGGCTTACCGTTTGGCTGTGGAGATTAGAGATATGCCTACGATCACCACCAACGAGGGCGTCGAAATTTTCTACAAGGACTGGGGCAATGGGCAGCCGATCGTGTTCAGCCACGGCTGGCCGCTCTCGGCCGACGACTGGGATCCGCAGATGCTCTTCTTCCTCGGGAAGGGCTATCGCGTCATCGCGCATGACCGCCGCGGCCACGGCCGCTCGACCCAGACCGGCGGCGGCCACGACATGGACCATTACGCCGACGACCTCGCGGCGTTGACCGCGCATCTCGACCTCAGGAACGCGATCCACGTCGGCCATTCGACCGGCGGCGGCGAGGTCACGCACTATCTGGCGCGCCACGGCGAAAGCCGGGTGGCGAAAGCGGCGCTCATCAGCGCGGTGCCGCCGCTGATGGTGAAGACCGCGGCCAATCCGAAGGGCCTGCCCAAGGAGGTTTTCGACGGCCTGCAGGCGCAGCTCGCCGCCAACCGGGCGCAATTCTACTGCGATTTGCCGGCAGGACCCTTCTACGGCTTCAACCGGCCGGGCGTGAAGGCTTTGGAGCCGACGATCTGGAACTGGTGGCGCCAGGGGATGATGGGCGGCGCCAAGGCGCATTACGACGGCATCGTCGCCTTCTCCCAGACCGACTTCACCGAAGATTTGAAGAAGATCAATGTTCCGGTGCTGGTGATGCACAGCGAGGACGACCAGATCGTGCCTTACGTCGCCGCCGGCCCGATGTCGGCGAAGCTCTTGAAGCATGGGACGATGAAAACATACAAGGATTTTCCCCACGGGATGATCACCACCCAGGCGGAGACGATCAACGCCGATCTACTCGCCTTCATCAAAGGCTAGCCGACCGGTCTCGTGCGGGCGCCGCTCACGCCAGTTCGAACAGGGCGGCCATGCCCTGGCCGCCGCCGATGCACATCGTCTCCAGGCCGTAGCGGCCCTTGCGGCGCCCGAGCTCGTGCAGGAGCGTGGTCATGATCCGCGCGCCGGTCGCCGCAATCGGATGGCCAAGCGAAATTCCGGAGCCGTTGACGTTGAGCCGATCGAGATCGTCCCGAGCGCAGCTCCTTCAACACCGCCAGCACCTGGCAGGCGAAGGCCTCATTGATCTCGACCAGATCCATCTGATCAAGCGTCAGGTTCAGCTTGCCGAAGAGCTTGCGC
>CAWGBJ010000013.1:0-50008 GCA_963820795.1 uncultured Alphaproteobacteria bacterium | reverse complement strand
CGCACAGCCGACGGCCAGAGTCACGTGAAGCGGTCGTCGCTGGTCGCGAGGTGAACGTCGCAGTCGGGGTAAACCAATCGTTCACGTCAGCGCCGAAGTCCGACTGCGCGGAGCCGCTTTCGGTCAGCCTCTCAAGAAAAGGCTGATCTCTTCGAAGAAGCGGTTGGAAGCCGGCTCATGCTCCAGGAACAAATGGTTTCGTCCGGGCAAGGCGACGAAACGGGCGTGAGGGATGCCGGCGGCCACCTGGCGCCCGGCCTCGAGTGGAACCATTTGGTCGTCCCGCACGTGCATCACAAGCGTCTGCGTCTTCACCTTGGAGAGAAGATCGATGATATCGAAATCGCCGACGACGTCGAAATAGCGAGCGGCGCACTCGGAAGAGGTCGTTTTCCGTTGCAGCTCGTTGAAATAGTCCGCCTGCTCGTGCGTTGCCCCCGGAATAAATCGCGCGGTGAACATTTGCCGAAAGCTCGGATTGTCCGCGCCCCATCCAAGGCGCATCAAAGTCGTCATCGCATCGCGCATTTCTTTCTCCGCCGGAGCGCGCTTCTTTCCGCCGAGCGCGAACGCGCCATACAGAATAAGGTGCGACACGCGTTCCGGGCGGCGCACCGCATAGGCGACGGCCACGGCGCCGCCTTGGGATATTCCGAGGAGCGGGAAGCGCTCAACGCCGACCGCATCGACGACTGTCTCAAGGTCGGTCACCCAGGCGTCGAGCGAGAGCGTATCGACGTCCCAATCGGACATGCCATTGCCTCTGGCGTCGTACCGAACCAGCGTATGCTCGCGCGACAGCCCGCGAAAGACATGCCGCCAAATCGGGCTTACCCAATCGTACTCCAGATGGTTCAACCAGTTTCCTGACTTCACCAGGAACGGCCCGCTGCCTGAAATCGCATAGGCAAGGCGCACTCCATCAGGCGCCCGGCAATATTTAATCGTCTGCGCCACGTTCGCGGCGTCGGGCGTAGGGGCGTCGTCCGTTTTGTCCACATAATCGATTGCGAATACCTCGACCGCCTTGCCGATGTTTTTCAGTTTTTGCAGACCGAGGGTTCGGAAACCGAGAGCAAGCTTTCCGCTGATCTGATCATAGACGGCCCGGGATATTGAGACGCCGCCGGGCTCGCAGATGCTCTCGAGCCGCGCGGCGATGTTGACCCCCTCGCCCAATATATCATCGCCGTCGATCAGCACGTCGCCGAGATGGACGCCAATGCGATAGACGATCCGTCTCGCCTCAGGCGTATCGACGTTGCGCTCGACCATCATGTTCTGGATCGTAACAGCGCATTCGACGGCGGCGACGACGGAGGGAAACTCGAGCAACACACCGTCGCCCATGGTCTTGACGACCCGGCCGCCGAGACCCGCAACGATCGGAGCCGCCGCTTTGCGATGCTCGCGCACCGCCTTCGCCGTCCCTGCCTCATCCTCACCCATCAGGCTGGAGTAGCCGACAACGTCGACAGCCATGATTGCGGCAAGTTTCCGTGCTTCGCCCATAGTGTGCCTCACGCCGGGTCCACATCAGCGTGGAAAATCAATTTAGCATAATGGTCGTCTGGAATCCTCCGTCTCGATGTCAAGCGTTTCATGCGCACCAGGCTCCTCAGGGGCGGGAACAGACACGCTCGGCCTTTAGCCATGCGCCGCGCTCCGGCGTTTGCGCGGCCCGCTTGGCGGAGGCGCTGCGGCTTTCGAATGGCATCCCGCGCTGCTCTTTCGAATTGGCGGGGTCACGATGACTTGCATCGGGTCATCTGTGGGGGAGACGAGTTCGTTGAACTCGAGGACTCTGACGTCAGCCAAATCAACGTGCAATTCGATCGGCGCCCGTTGGTTCTTGGGTTCGCATCTCGGACAAATGCGTTGGGTCGACTTGGCCCGTTCCCCGTCCGCCAGGGAATGGCCGCTATTTGCGCATTCCGGCCCAAGGCCGGAGTCGACGTCAACGTCAACGATTTGTCTGGACGTATATGGACAGGCGCGCCAAGGTGTTGGCCGAAACCATGCCGGTCCAGACACCAGGTTTGGGAAGCGACGGAGTGAGGCGCCTGGCGCTTCGCATCCTCGTTCGCGCTGTGACGTCCGTCGCAGCGCTGCGCTGGGGATCATGCTCCAATAAACCCCTTAGGAGGAGCCGCCATTTTCAGGGCGATATGGCGGTTCAAGCGGAGACGCGGCGATGTTCGGCAATATCAGGCAGTTCAGTCCCTTTGACGGAATTCTCATCGACGACCGCAACGAGCGACCTTTGATGGTCGCTCTTGCGACGATCATCATGGTTTGGTCGCTCGCTTTCGCGCTGACTTTCGCCTCGGGTCACATAGGCGCGAACTCAGCGTCTTGCCTTAGTAGCGCAGCGGCGGTCACGTCGTCCAACAAATGACGCGTTGAACCAACCGCCAATTGCGCTGGACGCGGCGCGCGGCGAGGGGCTTCGAGACGGCAACGAATGCAAGATCAACGGTCCGCCGCCGCCGTCGCTTTTCCGACGAACAGGTGGGTCGTTGACTGCCTAACGTAAGGGCCGACCGCGGCCCGCCTTCGACGCATCGAATGACGTGCGGGGCACGCCGAGCTGGAGCCATTCGTCGAGTTTTGACCAGCGTCGCCGGCCAGATACGTTGCGAACCGCAATCGCGATGGCCTTTTTCTGGCCGACGAGAACTACAAGCCTCTTGCCACGCGTGACGCCGGTGTAGAGGAGATTTCGCTGCAGCATTGGCGTAATCCTGGGTGAGGGCAGGGATGATCACGGCGGGATTTCGGAGCCCTGGCTCTTGTGGATGGTGGCGGCATAGGCGGGAACCAGCGCGTCAAGCTCGCCGAAGCCGTAGGTCATCGAGCGCCCGCCGAAAGCTGGCCTTGACTTCGCCAGCCTCGGGATCGACGTCGTCGATATAGCCGATGTCGCCGTTGTAGATTTCCTTGTCGTAGTCATTCTCGATCTGCATGACCTTGTCGCCTGGCGCAAAGGTCCAGCCGAATCGCTCCACTTTGCGTTCGCCGGCGGGGTTCAAGGCTGCCTGCAGCTCGATGCTGAGCGATCGCGCGCCAACGCTGCCGCGGTTCATCGGGCAGAGCACCTGGATGTCGCGGATCGGATTCAAGCCGAAGCGCTTGGGTATACGGTCTTCATCAACTCCAAGATCCGTTGAACGGCGGTCTCGGGATCCTCGGCCGGAACGAAGTAGAAATCGCTTTCGCCGGGAGGCGCGTTGAGACCAGGCATCGCGCCCTGATTGATTCGATGGGCGTTGGTGATGATCCGGCTTGCGGCGGCTTGCCGGAACACTTCGGTCAATCGCACTACGCGCACAGCGCCCGAGCCGATGATGTCGGCCAGCACCTGTCCAGGTCCGACGGATGACAGTTGGTCGATGTCGCCGACGATCAACAGCGCCGCGTTGTCTGGCGTCGCTTTCATGAGCGCTTGCATCAGCGTGACATCGACCATCGAGGCCTCGTCGACGACAAGCAGATCGCACTCGAGGGAATTGCCGGCGTTGCGTTTGAAACCGCCCCCTCTTTGGATCGACCTCCAAGAGCCGGTGGATCGTCTTCGCCTCGACGTCTGTCGCTTCGGTGATGCGCTTCGCCGCTCGCGGCCGGTGGGGGCGCAAAGCAATAATCGCACGCCTTTGGCCGCGAGAATCTTGAGGATCGAATTGACGATCGTCGTCTTGCCGACGCGTGGCCCGCCGGTGATCACGAGGGTCTTCGCCATCAGCGCCAGCCGGATCGCAGCCGTCTGACTGTCGGCAAGCTGCAGACCACTCCGCTTTTCAAACCAAGGCACGGCCTTCGCTTCGTCGATCCAGTGCTCAGGGCAGCCTGTCGTTCACGATGCGGATCAGCCGATCGGCGATCGCTTGCTCGGCCCTGTAGAGACCCGCCAGGAAGGTGCAGGCGGTGTCGCCAACCTTGTCGGCGATCACCGCGCCGTCGCATCGTTCGAGTTCGAGGGCCGTCAGAACCGATTCCTTCGGCGCTTCGAGTAGTTCTTCGGCGAGCGCGATCAATTGATCCGTCGGCAGCCCGCAGTGACCCTCATCCAACGCCTCGGTCAACGCGTACGATATCCCGGCGCGCAGTCGGATCATGGCGGTCTTTTCGATACCGAGCCTCATCGCGCGATCGCGTCGGCGCTCTTGAAACCAATGCCCCGGATGTCCCTGGCCAGCCGATAGGGGTTCTCGGCCATGACCTGCACTGCGTCCGCTCCGTAGGTCTTGAAGATGCGAACCGCCCGGGCGGTGCCGACCCCGTGGCTGTGCAGGAAGACCATGATCTCCCGGACGACCTTCTGCTCGGCCGAGGCGTCGGTGATGCGCTTGGCCGGCTTCATGAGGGCGCCAGGATCGCCTTTTCTTTTCTTCGAGCGCCACTCTGAGGGTGCCGCGCAAGCGGTCTACCGCTCAATCTGAGCCGAATTGGCTGAATGATGCTTATCGACGCTGCGATCATGCGTGTCAGTTCGAGGTCCATGATCTCGGCGCACCGCTCTCACCGTGTTTGAGTTGGCGCTCCAGCAGGATGAGCGCATCGGCAGTCATGTCGGCGTCAAGCAATGCGCCGTGCCGGTCGTCTCTTTCGCTGCTGTCAAGCACCAGCCGATCGCACATCGACGTAAGCGATTTACTGGCGCATGGGAAAAGCTGCGCGAACAGGACCTGCGTGCAAATGTACCGCTCCTCAGCGTAGGCGCACTCGCCCCGCTTGATCACCTTGGCCCGGGCGAACTCATAGTCGAGGAAATCTCGCTCGTTCTTGTAAGCGTGCGCTACGATCGGCGATTCTCCAACGAAATCTTTCACTTTCGGGAGGATCGTCTGGAACCGTGGAGCGTTCTTGAGATCGGCGGGCCGAATCCTGTGGATCTTGATGGCTTCGGGGTTGATTGGCCCATCCGGGTTGACCCTGGAGCTCCACGTCTCGCCCTTCCGCCAGCCCTCGCCTTCGCGCAGCATTTCGACGAAACCGACTTCGATGATGATGCCAGGAGCTCTCCAGGCAAAAGGCTGCTTGCGAATAAACACGGCGTCGGGTGTGCGCTTGCCAGTCGTCTCCGCGTCGAAGGCGATGTGCCGGTCGAAACCGTCGAGGAAATTCGGCAGGTACATCGCGGCGCTCCGAAGCAGCGCCAATTCGTACGCGTTTTGGTAATCGGCGTCACGGGTCCGAGCGGTTTCGAAAACCGGATTGAGGGCCGACTGGGCGAGGCCGTTGTTTGCTAGCAAGCTAAGTAGATTCTGTTTGGTTAACCAACGGATAGGTGTTTTGCGATTCGCTGCCTTGCGCCGATTCGCAAGGTGTGTGGCATGCCGGGAAAATCTCCGGTTACGGCGAGCGATGAACAACGCGCCGACCTCTAGCAGGCTGCTGAAAAAGTCGGCCGAAAAGTCGCTGGTGTTTGTTGTCTTTGCATGATTCCCTTGGGTAGGCTTGATTCGCGAGGGATCGATGCGGGGCGAGGATCGGACGAGCAGGGCGTTGTTTTCCTACGTCGACATTGAGGCTCGGATCCCATCGAGGCATCCGTTGCGGGCGATGCGGCGATTGGTCGACGCGGCGCTCGCTGATCTCGACGGGACGTTTTCGGCGCTTTACGAGGGGTTCGGGCGTCCATCCATCCCACCGGAGCGCCTGCTGCGGGCGACGCTGTTGCAGCTTCTCTATTCGATCCGCTCGGAGCGGCAATTGGTCGAACGGCTGGAGTTCGACATGCTGTTTCGCTGGTTTGTCGGGCTGTCGATCGACGAAAAGGTTTTCGACGCATCGACATTCTCCAAGAACCGCGACCGCCTGCTCACGCACGAGATCGCGCAAGGGTTTCTGTCTTCGCTGCTCGCCCTGCCGGAAGTGAAGGGGCTTATGAGCGCCGAGCATTTTTCCGTCGACGGGACTTTGCTGAAGGCCTGGGCGTCGATGAAGAGCTTTCGGCCCAAGGACGGCTCTGGCGAGCCGCCGTCGCCCGGGCGCAACGGGCAAGCGGATTTCCGCAAGACGCAGCGGTCGAACGAGACGCACGCTTCCACGACGGACCAGGATGCGCGCCTGTTCAGGAAAGGCGACGGGCAGGAGAGCCGTCTTTCCTATCTCGGCCATGCGTTGATGGAGAACCGCAACGGGCTTGTGGTGGCGGCCGAGGCGACTTTGGCGACAGGAACGGCGGAACGGGAGGCGGCAGCGGCCTTGAGCGAGCGGTTGCCTGAGGGCGCGACGCTCGGCGCCGACAAGAACTACGACACCGAGGCCTTCGTCGAAGGCTTGAAGGCGCGCGGGATCGAGCCGCATGTGGCGATCAACGGGACGGTCAGCAAGAACGGCAAAGTGCGCAAGACCGCCGTCCCCGGCGAGGTCGCGGCTAGTCTTCGCTATGCGATCAGCCAGCGGCTGCGCAAACGCATCGAGGAATGCTTCGGCTGGGGCAAGATGGTGGGCGGGCTCGCGCAGGTGAAAGTGCGCGGCCTCGACAAGGTCCGCGCCGTGTTCGTCTTCGGCGTTGCCGCCTATAATCTTGTTCGCCTGCCCAAGCTCCTGGCTTCGACGGGCGAAGTGTGTCCAACCGCGTAAAAGAAAGCGAAAATGACCCTGCGCCGAGGCCCTTCCCGTAGGAGGAACCCATCCCAGACGAAAAAATTCCCGCTTGCCCGCCTTATTGCGGAAACGCAGTGACTTTTTCAGCAGCCTGCTAGGCTCTTGCCGGTTCACGGTGATCGCGGCGAGGCGGACCGGGCGCGCGCCGTGCTGCTGACGCTGGCTGGTTGGACCAGCCCCAAGATCGCGGAGGCGTTTGGCGTGCGGGAGGATACGGTTCCGCCTGTGGCGCAGCGACTTCGCCGCCGGCGGCATCGCAGCGCTGAAGGCCAGCATCGCGCCTCGCTGACCGATCCCGACAGCCGCGCCATGGCCGCGCATACGAAGGTCGGTGTCGGCTACAACATTCAAGTCGTGGTCGACGCGAAGAACAAGCTGATCGCCGAGCAGGCGGTGACCAACCAGGTCGTGGACGTGGGCCTGCTGGCGCAGACTGCGGAGCCGGCCCGCGAAATCCTTGGGGGTCGAGACAATCGACGTCGTCGCGGACCGCGGCTACTTCAAGATCGAAGACACCGAGGCCTGCGAGAAGGCCGGCTCCATTCCCCACGTTCCCAGGCCGCAGCGCGGCTCCTCGGCGCGCGAGGGCCTTGTATCGCAAGGACGAGTTCCGATACGACGCCGAGCGCGACGCCTAGGTCTGCCCGGCCGGGAAGTTGCTGACGCCGATCCGCCACGGCCGGCTGCGCGACCTCGAAAGGATCGACTACGCCAACCCGAAAGCCTGCCGCGCCTGTCCCCTGCGCGCGCGATGCACGAACGACACCCGCTCGGTTTCCCGGTTCGAGAACGCTGACGCGCTCGCCTCAAAGTGAGGCCGCATATTCTCGACCGTCGCCGCGAGGTCGTCGAGCATCCTTTCGGCAGGATCAAGCAATGAATGTATCAGAGCGCGTTCCTGATGCGCGGCCGCGAAAACGTGCGCGCCAGGTTTAGCCTGACCGCTCGTCTACAACCTACACCGCGCTCAAAGAATGACGAGGTTCTTTCGAAGTGTCGAGTTGGGCGGCGCTTCCGCATCCGAGCGGACCTTGACCTCCGGAATGCCCGCGAACCCGTCCGCCCGTCCTGCCCGTTAGGCGATGATGTCGCAAGCAAAAGAAAGTGTCTTCGAAGCGTCGACAAAGCGCCTCTCGATTTCCTCGATGATCGCCTTGCCCTCAGGCGAAGCGAGATCCCGCTCGTGTTGTTCCAAACTGTCGACTTCTATTCTCTCGACATATTGCCAACCTTGCGCCCCGGGGCCCTGAATTGGGCCCAACACTCGATCGACGTTGTAACTCCTGAAATTTGGGTGCGTATAGGTGAATGGCCGATCGTGCGCGATCAACCATGCCTCGTATTCCGCGGGATCGACCCCGGGCTTCAGCGTGCAGATGTAAAACCGAACCGGCATCTCCGCTCTCCGACCTGCAAGAGCAGCGCTGGGCCCATGCCGCATTTAAAATACAGGCTTCCGTCGCACCCGTCGAGCGATGCGGCAAACCAGGGCCGCAGTATTCCCGTGCAACATGGCTCCGCTTATGAATCGGGAAGACGATTTCGGCCGTTCTGATTTCCAAACGACGACATCCCGTGTCCTCCGCCACGGTTCCGAAGCGGTCGTTATCTCAATCCGCATGTGACATTTACCCGCGACCATGCGAGATTTTTGGGCGCTTGCTGCACAAAACAGGAATTGCCAAGACAGCCAGAAGGCATACGATGGCCTTTGCAGCTCGGACGGAATGCAGCGGCGGTTCGCGACCATACCGCAGGGGGGTCCCCGAATAGCGCGCGCACGAACGATGACCGTCTTCAAAATTCGACGGCTATCAGGAGGTGGATGGCAATGAACCGCAAAGTGTCTCGCCGCGACTTTGTTAAGCTGACGGCCATCGCTGGAAGCGCGGTCGGCGCCGCGGGAGTGCTGCCGCGGATGGCGGCCGCGCAGGCTGTTCCAACGCTCACCGTAGCGTGGGGGACGGACATCGACACGCTCGATCCGGCGCAGTTCAAATCGGACGGTTCCTATATCGTCCAGTGCAACATTTATGACACGGTGCTGCAATGGGACGCGGTTCCCATTCCTGGCGCTCCCGGACTTTCCATGGCGGCGCCCGGAAAGTTTCTCGGCGGAATTGCCGAAAGCTGGGCGTTCGAGAACGACGGCAAGACACTGGTCTTGAACATTCGCCGCGGGCTGAAGTTTCCGAGCGGCAAGCCGATAAACGCTGCCGCGGTCAAGTATCTCTTCGATCGCGGTCTGCAGTCGCCGGGTTATATGAAAATCATCTTCCCGACGCTCATCGCCGTCACCAAACCCGAGCAATTTGAGGTTCGCGACGATTACACGTTCGCGATCAATATGCCGGGGCCGAGCGCCATGCTGCTCGACACCGTGACCTTGTCGAACAACGCGTTGCTCGATCCAGACGAGGTGAAGGCGCATGGAACGACCGACGATCCCTGGGCGGCCGAGTGGCTGAAGCGCAATACGGCCGGCCTCGGGCCGTATCGTCTCGTCAGCAACGAGCCCGGCGTTGAAGTCGTACTCGAGGCGACACCGGGCTACTATGGCGCGGAACCATATTTCAAACGAGTCGTCGCCAAATTCACACCGAACGAAGCGGATCGCATTTTGCTCCTCAAGCGAAAGGCGGTCGACATGGTCATCGGCCCGAACTCGATGTCGCCCAAGAATCTCAAGAGCCTGGAGGGTGAACCGGGCCTCAAGGTCGTGAACCTACCTGACACCGTTTGCAACTTCCTGTGCATGAACACGAAGAAGGCGCCTTTCGACAACGTGAAGGTGCGTCAGGCGATCAACTACGCAATCCCGATTCAGGCGATCATTCCCAATGTCCTCTATGGTTACGGCGACCAGATGAAGAGCCCGGTGGCTAGTCAGACGCCGGGATATGACGGGTCCCTTTCGCCCTATAAATACGACATCGCAAAAGCGAAGGCGCTGATGCAGGAGGCTAGCGTCGCCGGCGGTCCGTTTGCGGTGAACCTCGCGGTGCGGGTCGGCTATGAGCCCCACGAACAGGCTGCGGTGTGGATCCAGCACGAACTCGAGAAGATTGGGTTCCAGGTCACCATCGTGAAGGAAACCGACGCTACGTTTCGGCAGTTGTCATCGAAGGGCGACCATCAGCTTTCGATCGAGTCGTGGCAGTCCTGGATCAACGATCCGATTTATCACATGTTCTGGAACTTCCACAGCAAGGCGGTCTTCACCAACAAGGGCTTCTACTCAAACCCCGCCATCGACAAATTGCTGGACGACAACATCCGCGAAGGTGATCCGCAAAAGCGCGACGCTGGCGCTAAGGAAGCCCAGAGAATTCTGCTCGAGGACGCCGTCTGGGGCCTGCTCTGGTACGATAACTGGGCGCGGGTCATGCGGTCCGACATGGTCGGCGTCGAGAAGCTCTGGGACTCCTTCGAGCGCTTCAATAAGTTGAAGCTCGCGTAGTAAGTCGCGAGGGCGCTTTGCGAGCCGAACGAGGGCGATGAACTACCTCCTCTTCGCGATCCGCCGGCTGGCGATGTTGGCGCCGACGCTGTTTGGCGTTAGCGTCATCAGTTTCTTGCTCGTCTATTTGCTGCCGGGCAACCCTGCCTTGGTGAAGGCTGGCTCAATGGCCACGCCGCAATATGTCGCCGAGATGGAACACAGTATGGGGCTCGACCAGCCCCTCTACATACAATACGAACGATATGTGACCGGGCTTCTTCACGGCGATCTTGGCGAAAGCTCGGCGACCGGGCGCCCGGTGCTTGTCGACTTCATTCAGCGGCTGCCGGCGACACTTGAACTGACCTTGGCGAGCTTGATCCTTGCCATCCTGATCGGCGTACCTCTGGGGGTGCTTTCGGCCATTCATCGCGACACCGCAATCGATCATTTCGGCCGGATCTTCGGGGTGGTCGGCGTCGCAATGCCGAGCTTCTGGAGCGGGCTCATCTTCATCTACTTGTTTTTTTACGTGCTGAATATCGCGCCAGCGCCATTGGGCCGGCTCGCGACGGGCCTCCTTCCCCCGACACCCCTCACGGGCCTCTACGTCATTGATTCTCTCGCGAGCGGGAATTGGCGCGCCCTCCAATCGAGTCTTGCCCAGCTGGCGCTGCCGTCGATCACGCTCGCGATCAGCGTGATGGCCCCGCTGGCACGCATGGTGCGGGCGGCGATGCTGGAAATCCTGGAGACCGACTACATCAAGGCCGCATGGGCGGCGGGGTTGCCGCGCCGGCGCATCTACTATGGCGACGCGCTCCGAAACGCCGTCATTCCGGTGGTCACGGCGCTTGGCCTCGTTTTCGGATTCTTGATGGCAGGCAATGCCGTCGTGGAGAGCGTCTTTGGCTGGCCCGGGATTGGCAATTACGCCGTCAAGGCGCTGATGCTGAAAGACTTCGAGTCCGATACAGTCCTTCGTTCTGTTTGTTGCGGTCATGTACCTTTTGGTCAATTTCGCCATTGATCTCGTCTACGGCCTCGCGGACCCGAGGATCCGCGTGGGATGACCGCGGAGAGCGCGACCGTGGCTGACGTCGCATTGGACAAGTCTGACGCCGCGAATACGCTCGCTTTTGCTCGCCGTCGCTTGCTCAACAACAAGCTGTCGTTTTTCGCCGTGTGCGTGATTCTCTTGATCGTGGCGGTGGCGTTGCTTGCCCCGTGGATCACGCCCTTTGATCCTGACGAACCGGACGCCGCGGTGGTTCTGCAGGCTCCAACCTGGACCCACCTCCTCGGCACGGACCAGTACGGTCGTGACCAGCTGTCCCGCATCATCGTCGCCTCACGCGTCGATCTTCTCGTTCCGTTTGCGTCGACGTTTCTCGCGCTCGTGATTGGTTCGTTGATCGGCGCAATTTCCGGTTTTCGCGGCGGCTGGCTCGATCAAATCGTCATGCGCATCGTGGACGCGGTCATGGCGTTTCCAGCCTTCATATTGGCGATGGGCATGGCCGCGGCGATGGGGAACAGCATCACAAATCTGATCCTTGTCATCGCCGTGACCCAGATCCCGGTCTACCTGCGGCAGCTTCGCGCCGAAATGCTGCGGGTCCGCGAAATGGAATACGCCGAGGCGGCGCGAACCGTCGGCAATTCCACAGGGCGGATCGTTTTCGTCCATCTGTTCCCGAACTGCTTCCCGCCGCTGATCGTGCAGGCGACCCTGAACATGGGGTTCGCGCTGCTGACGCTGGCCGCGCTCTCCTACATCGGCCTCGGCATTCAGCCGCCCGGTTCCGAGTGGGGCGAAATGACCTCCGAAGGCGCAAGCCTGATGGTGACCGGAGAATGGTGGCTGTCGCTGTTTCCCGGGCTGGCGATCCTGCTGACGGTGCTGAACTTCAACCTCGTCGGCGACGGCCTTCGCGATCTCCTCGACCCGAAAATGCGCGGCATCCGATGAATCCGCTGGTCGAGATCGAGAACCTCAGCGTACATTTCGATGTCGACGGCGGCACTGTGCAAGTGCTCGATCAGGTGAGCTTCGGCGTCGATGCGGGGGAGATTCTGGGCCTCGTCGGCGAGTCTGGCTCCGGTAAATCGGTGAGCGCAACCGCGATGCTAGGCATGATCCGCCGACCTGGCCGGATCGTCGGCGGCGCGATCCGTTTTGGCGGCGTCGACCTTCTGCGCCTGAGCGAAGACCAAATGAGAACCTATCGCGGCCGCAGGATCGCGATGATCCCGCAAAGTCCGCGCACCGCGCTCAATCCGGTCATCTCGGTTGGGCGTCAGATATCCCGACTGGTGGAAATCCACGAGGGACGATCGCGGGCATTTGCTCAGCGGCGCACGATCGAACTACTCGATCTTGTCGGCGTGAGCGATCCTGAGGGGCGCGCGAAACAATATGCACACCAGCTCTCGGGCGGCATGTGCCAACGGGTGATGATCGCAATGGCGCTGGCGACTTCGCCCGAACTCCTGATCGCCGACGAACCGACCACCGGCCTCGACGTTTCGATCGCCGCGCGGATACTGGATCTTCTGCGCGAGCTCGGCGCGCGGACGGGAGCGGCCATCATCCTGATCACCCACGACCTTGGCGTCGTCGCCGAGACCTGCGGCCGCGTCGCGGTCATGCACGCCGGCCAGCTGGTCGAGGCCGCACCGGTGCGCGAGCTCTTCCATTCTCCCGCGCACCCCTACACGCGCGCGCTGGTGCGCTCGATCCCACGCATCGACGTGGACGTCAAACTGGAGCCGATCCCCGGATCGGTTCCGTCACTGCGTCATCCACCGCCCGGTTGCCGGTACCAGAACCGTTGCGCGGACGTGATGCAGGTCTGTCGCCTTCGCAAGCCTGACGCGTTCGTAGCCGGAGCTTCCCATCAGGTTGCCTGCTTCGCCTTCGAGGCGCGCCATGACGCCGCTGCTTGAAGTGTCGCGCCTGCGCAAGGCCTTTGCCCTGAGCGGCCCTCGGACATGGGCCGCGCGGCTGCGAGGGGAGCGGCCGGCCGTTCGCGCGGTCGATGGCGTATCGCTGTCCATCGCAGCGGGCGAGACGCTCGGTCTTGTCGGCGAGTCCGGTTGCGGCAAGTCCACCGTCGCCCGCTGCGTGATGAGGCTGGTTGAGCCGACGGACGGCACGGTATGTCTGATGGGGGAGGACATTACCGCGCTCGACGAGTCGAAACTGCGCCAAGCCCGGCGCGACATGCAGATGGTGTTTCAGGATCCCACCGCGGCGCTCAATCCGCGCCTCAATGCGCGCCAAACCATCGAGGAACCGCTCCATCTCCATCTCAACCTGACTGCGGCCGAACGGCGAGAACGATGCGACGAGATCATGGGCGAGGTCGGCCTCGGGCCGGAACTCGCCAACCGTTATCCGCATGAACTGTCCGGCGGCCAGCGACAGCGCGTGAACATCGCACGTGCCGTCGCCACAAACCCGCGTCTCGTCGTCCTTGACGAACCGACTTCGGCGCTCGACGTGTCGCTCCGCTCGAGGATCATTCTCCTCCTGGAGGCGTTGCAGCGCGGCCATGGAATGACCTACCTGTTCATTTCCCACGACATTTCGACCGTCAAATATCTGGCCCGGCGCGTCGCGGTCATGTACCTCGGGGTGATCGTCGAAGACGCCGACAACCCTTCGCTGTTCGCCGAGCCGCGTCATCCCTATACACGCGCGCTCCTCTCCGCGGTTCCGGTGCCCGATCCGGATTTTCGGCCGGAGCGCTTCATCTTGTCAGGTGAGATCCCGAGCCCGACCAAAGTTTACTCCGGCTGCCGGTTGCGCGGCCGCTGTCCGTTGGCCCAACCGATTTGCGCAGAGCCCGTGCCGCTTCGGGAAGTGGCCCCGGGGCATCGCGTGCTCTGTCATCTGGCTTGAAGGAGGCGACGTGATCCGCGCAAAAGCACTGAATGCGTCCTCGGCGTCCTGTGTTGCGGATGCTTTAGCTTGGCACCTATCCCTCTGGCCGGATATCCCTGATATTTCTTGACGTCAGATTTTCGGAGCCGGTGATCGTGGATTTTCTGTCTGTCGCGAGCAAACACGAGGCCATGGAACTTCTCGGCCGGTTCGGCGACCAATCCGCGCTCATGGCGGGCGGTACGTCGATGATGGGAAGAATCGCACGCGGTAGACAGAACTCTGCTGCTATCATCTCCATAGAGCCGATCAAGGATCTTCGCCGGATCGACGCTGCGGCGGGCAACATTGGCGCGCTCGTCACTCTTCGACAACTGGCGACCTCGTCGTCATTGGCGCGATACGATTCGCTTCGTGTCGCTGCGGCCTCGTGCGGCGGCTGGCAGACACAAAACGTCGGGACGGTGGGCGGTAACATCTGCAACGCGTCCCCTGCGTCTGATCTTTTGCCGCCCCTCTTTGTTCACGGTGCTCGCGTGAATCTCGAGAGCGCTCAAGGCGGCAAGAGGACACTCGCGCTCGATACGTTTATTTCGGGTCCGGAGCGCATAGACCGCCGACCGAATGAATTGCTGGTGTCGGTCGACGTCGATCCTATGCCTGACGACGCGGTCGATATGACGGTCAAGGTGGGACACCGCGGGGCCATGGAGATCGCGGCAGTGTCGCTCGCAGTTCGTCTTGCGCTACGCGAGGACGGACGCACGATCGACGACATACGGATCGCGGTCGGCGCAGTTGGTCCAACCGCCTTTCGAGCGACGGAAGCGGAGTCGATCCTTGTTGGTCAACTGGCTTGCGGTGACGCAATCAGGGAAGCCTCGCAGGCGATCTTGCGGCGCGCAGCGCCGATCACGAGCCCCCGTGCCTCCGCGAGCTATCGCCTTGCCATTCTGCCGCGCGTCTTCGAACGCGCGTTGCGTCAATCGGCGGAGAGAGCGAGCGCAGGCCTTCATTTGTCCACCAAAGCCTCAGGATAACCGAATGTCGGACGTAGCTGTCGTCGTCAACGGGCGCGAGGAACGACTGGATCTTGCGCCATTCGAAACATTGCTGGACGCCCTGAGAAATCGATTGCAACTGACCGGCGCAAAGGACGCTTGTCGCGAGGGACAGTGCGGAGCCTGCACAGTTCTCGTCGACGGTCTCGCGGTCAACTCGTGCCTATTTCCGGCGCGAGCGGCCGTCGGCCGTCAGGTGCTGACTGTCGAAGGGCTCAACGACGTGATCTCTCTGGTGCTTAAGGACGCCATGGCCCGTGCCGGGGCCGTACAGTGCGGTTTCTGCACTCCGGGGTTTGTCGTCATGCTCTCGAGCTTTCTACGCGATTACCCTGCCCCTGATGAAACGTTGGTCCGTCGCGCGATGTCCGGTAACCTTTGCCGTTGCACGGGATACGCGCAAATCGTCGAGGCAGTCCTTTTGGCCTCCGAGCGGCTGCGAGCGAGAGTCCAATGACTTCGATCGGGATTGACTTCGTTCGGCCTGACGCCGCGGCGAAAACTCGCGGTGAGACCATTTTTTCCAGCGATTATTCTGTATCTGGGATGCTCTACGGAGTTATTCTGCGCTCGCCAGTGGCTGCCGGGCGCATCGTGGGTCTCGACCTTTCGCGGGCCCGCGTCATGCCGGGCGTGCGAGCCGTCATCTGTCATGCGGACGTGCCGAAAGTTCTCGCCGGCTGGATTATCCGCGATACGCCCATGTTCGCCCGCGACGTCGTGCGCTACGTCGGCGAACCCGTCGCGGCCGTTGCCGCAGATTCGCTGGACGAAGCCCGGCGCGCGCGAGATGCGATCGTGCTTCAGATCGAAGAGTGGACGCCGTGCGTCACTATGCAAGCGGCGGTCGCCCCGGGCGCCAGGTTGATTCATCCGGACTTGCAGAGCTATCGCCTCGCTGACGACGCTCTTCCGCCCTTTCCCCGATATGCGAACATCGCCTCGGAGTCGGTGACGCTTGCCGATCCGAAACTGCTCGAAGCCGCGTTCACGCAGGCCGCATTTGTCGTCGAAGACGAGTTCACCACCCAGCGTCAGTACCAGGGATACCTCGAACCGAAGAACGCGCTCGGAATATTTCACGAGGGCCGATATATCGCACATGTCGGATCGCAGTTTCCCTACAATGTGAGGACGCGGCTAAGTCAGTATTTCAACGTTCCGGCCGCAAAGATTCGGGTCATAGGCCATCCCTTTGGAGGGGGATTCGGGGGCAAGCTGGACGCCTGTCTAGAGCCTCACGCCATCGCGCTGTCGAAGGCGGCCGGCGGGCGCGCCGTCAAGATCGTCAACGCCCGTGACGAGGACATCGTCACTTCGAACTCTCGGGAATCGACCGTAATACGGATGCGATCGGCCATCGACGAAAACGGCGAGATCATCGCGCGCGATGTCGAGTGCTTGTTGGACAATGGAGCCTATACAGGAGAATTGGCGTCGCTAGCCTGCTTTCCGTTCCACATATTAGGGATAAACTACCGCATCGGACTCTATCGCGCTGCCGGCAGGCTCGTGTACACGAACACCGCCCCGACTGCCGCCATGCGTGGTGTGAGCGGAGTTCCGCTCTATGCGGCGCTTGAACTCCATATGGACAGCATAGCCGCAAGGTTGGGAGTAGACCGGCGCGAATATCGACTGCGCCACATTTTCACTTCGGGCGACAGGCTCCCGAACGGCCAGGTTCTGTCGGACGCCAAGATCTTCAAGGAGCAGTTCGGTTCGGTTGAAGCTGTCGTGCCCTGGAAGAACGGGAACGGCAAGAAACAATATCGTGGACGCGCCATCTCCCCTGCTGTGTGGCTTGTCAATCCGCTTCCGGGAACGGCGACCGCCAAGCTCCAGGAAGATGGTTCCGTCGTTCTCATCACCGCAGCAAACGAAAACGGCACGGGATCGGTCGCCACCGCTTTTCGACAAATTGTCGCGGAAGAATTGGGCATCGACCCCGACAATGTCATCATCCCAGACCCGGACACTGACATCGGCGCATTTGATGCGGGTTCGCAAGGCAGCCGAAACACCCATGTCTCCGGCGGCGCCGCGCAAATGGCGTCGCGTCAGCTCGCCGCCGAAATCAAGAAGGCGGCGGCAGTATTGTTGCAGGCGCAGCCGGGCGATCTCGAATTGGCGGATGGTTTCGTGAGGGTCCGCGCGTATCCGAAACGGCGGGTGTCGTTTAGCGCGGTTTGGGAGGCGTCCACCCATGGGACCGGGACTCTCGTCGGGAGCGGGAGTTGGTCGCTGATGAACGCGCCGGCGTTCAACCCGGGCTGCGCCAGCGGCCTGCTCTTCGCATTTTTTGCGTCACCGACCTATCACGTCCATTACTGCGAGGTCGAGGTCGATCCGACGACAGGTGTGGTGACAGTATTGAGATACGTCGTCGCCCAAGAAGTCGGCAAAGCCATCAATCCGCTCGCTATCCGAGGGCAAGTTCAGGGCGGTGTGACGCAGGGGATTGGTTTTGCGCTCTACGAGAGCTTGCAAATCGACGCCAAAGGCGAGGTGAGCGAAAAGTCGCTGGGCGCCTACGGGCTTCCCCTTGCTGTCGATATTCCATGTGTCGAAATGATCCTGACGGAAAATCCATCGTCGTCCGGCCCTTACGGCGCCAAGGGGGCCGCCGAGCCGCCGATCGTGTTGCCGGCGGCGGTCATCGCTTGCGCGGTGAGCGAGGCCATCGGGTGCCCGATCCGGAATTTTCCCATAACGCCGGAAGCGGTTCTTTCTGCGATCATGGAAGGCGAGCGCAACGCCTGACTTTGTCGGTTCCGCGACGCGACGACCACCCCCGACCGCGAAGTTATGATGATGATGATGAGCAAGAATTCGGAACGGATCGGCGTACTTCTGCTGGGGGAATTGCCGCCCGGCGAGATCGCAGAAATGTCCCGGATGGTCGAAGACAATGGCTTTGCCGAGCTTTGGCTTTCCGAGGACTATTTCATGCTGTCGGGCTTCGCGAGCGCCGGAATCGCGCTCCAGTCAACGCAATCTGTCAAGGTGGGCATCGGCGCGGTCGCGAGCCGCGTCCGCCACCCGGCGGTGACCGCCATGGAGGCGGCCACGCTCGCAAACGCGTTTCCAAATCGGTTCTACAGCCTGGGAATTGGCCATGGCGTTCCGGCGTGGATGAAGCAGATGAAGCTGGCGCCGAAATCCCCGCTCAACTCATTCAAGGAATGCATATTGGGAGTACGCCGGTTGCTGAAAGGCGAGACGCTGACGGACGAGGGAGTCTATTATTCTTTCGATAAGGTCACGTTGGCTCACAAAGCGCCCCACTTGAAGGTGATGGGCGCCGTGGTGGGTCCGAAATCGGTCGACCTTGTCGCAACGGTGTCGGATGGGCTGCTGATCTCGGTGCTGGCTGGGCCTCAATACGTTCGGGCGGTAGCGGACCGCATTCGATCGGCGCGCGCCACGGCCGGACTGCCGCCTGACTTCACGATCGTGACCTACGTTTTGGCCTGCGTTGGTCCAGACCGTGCAGAGGCCAGACGCGAACTGCGCAAGGTCGCCTCGTTCTACATGGCGGCGGCAGGCCCAAATCTTCTGACCGAAGTCTATGGCGTCAATGACGCCTTGTCCGAGATCCTCAAAAAGGGCGGCGTGGAGGCGCTGGAACACGACATGCCGGACGCATGGCTCGACTGGCTCGGGGTTGCCGGCACGCCGGTCGAAGTCGCTGCGTTAATAAATGCGCTGTTCGACGCCGGATCATCGTCTGTGATCCTTTGTGTCATCCCCACTCACGATTTAACCAAGCAGCTCGACGTCATCGGCCGCGAAGTCCTGCCGAAACTCTAGCTTTCGGGGTGACGCTAACCCGATCCGGGGAGCCCCGGACCGATTCGGGGTACCCGTGGAAGCGAGCGGCCTCCGTCCATGACGATCGCGCGTCCCGTCACGAAATCGAATTCGGGCGCACACAACAGCGCGACCATAGCCGCGACCTCTTGCTCGGTCACCAGGCGGCGCATGGGCGTCTCGTCGATGACGGCCGCCTTGTAGATCGGCATCGTGTCCGTCCGAAGGCTTGCAATCTGGCCGGGAACGATTGCATTAACAGTGACATGTGGCGCGAATTCGAGAGCAAGGCTCTCGGTCAAGTGAAGCAGCGCCGCTTTTGCCAGACCGTAAGCAGAGTGGCTTCTCACATATGCCGATGTTGCGCTTATATTGACAATACGCCCCCAACCAAGCCCCTCCATGCCTGCGCCCAAACGCTGAGCGAGCAGATATGGCGCCCTGAGGTTCACCGCCATGACGTAGTCCCAGTCGGCAGACGGCAAGGACCGGAAAGGCGTGTCGGTGAATGGGCCAGCATTGTTGATGAGGATCTGCACGGGACCAAGCTGCTCCTCGACCCTCGTCGCCAGATCGAAAGGCGCCTTCGACAGCGACAGGTCGGCCGAAAAAGCCGCCGCGCGGCCGCCGCTCGCGACGATGTGACCTACGACGGAAGCGGCATCGCCCATCGAAGCTCGGCAATGAACAGCGACAGTAGCGCCGCGCCGCCCAAGCTCGTTGGCGATTTCGGCCCCCGCTCCGGATGAAGCCCCGGTTACCAGCGACACCTTTCCGGCGACGCTACGCGCTGGAGCGGTCATGGGTCGACCGATTCCGTCCAGAACGACGTCACTTTTGACTCGTCCAGATACTTCTCATGAAGCTCGTCGAGAAGGCCCTTGGCTAGAGTCGCGCATTCTGCTTCGTAGGCGGCCCTGTCGGTGACTTCGATCCGCTCGACATAATCCCAGGGACCGCCGGGCAGCGGCGGCGCATCAGTCAGCCGATGGGTCCGGTAGCTGACAATCGAGGCCATCTTGGCGGCGAAGACATAGTCGACCTCCCGCTCGTACCGTTCGTAGTCGTCCCTATTCGCACCCGGCTTCAGAGCGACAAGCACAAATCTTACAATCGCCATGCGACGTCTCCCATATCGCGCCGTCTCGGCATTCCGCTGCCTAGGAGCCTGTCTGCTTAATGCAGGAGCGATGGGATTTGAAGCGAAGGGGCGGAAGCTTTCTGGCCATTCCTCGTTTCTGGTTCGTGATTGGCGAGGCTCATCCCGTTACCTGCTCGCTATCGCCAAGAGCCCGCCGCCATGGCCCCACGGATCGGAAACCGGCCCTATGTCGAATGGGCGAGGGCCGTCGTATCGGGTCTGCCGCTCAAACCAGCGGGGCTGATGGGCCGATTGACTAGTTCATCGTTTCCAAAGTTCGAATCATATCAAGCGGCGGTGTCGAGTTTATAGGACCAAGTATGGACGACGGGGTGTCGGTTGAACTCGTCCATTGCGGCGATGATGCGCTGCTTGAGTTCCTGTTTCGATGCGACGCGGATGTGGTGTCAATCGGCGTCCAGAAAAGTGACCCCCTGAGGCGGGGGATCGGCGTCCAAAATTTGACCCGCCGAGACCGGTTTGGCCGGACTGGGTCCGCCACCATCCTAAGTCTTGAGGCTGCAGGTTTTTCAGTCTCGTTGAGCGCAGCCGAGCGAAAAAAGCGCGGCGACGATCGGCGGCTTGTTTTCGCGAAGCTTTGCCTGAATTTGCCAGCCTTTACTCGTCCTTCACCGCGACGGCTGCGACAGTCGCGCGTCCCTGGAGGCGAAGATGCGCAAACTGCTGGCCCTGCTTGTCGCCCTCACGATCGGCTGTGGCGTGGCCGCCAGCGTAACGATCAGTCGCGTGCCCACGTTGACCGACGACTACGGCGCCGGCTATTGATTTCACGGAGCAGGTTGGCCGATCGCCGCTCTGTTGACGGCTGAGCCCGTCAAGCGAGGCTTGGCGTCACGCTGAATGACGCAGACCTAAGGCGTGTAACTCGGCGCGACAGCCTTCGCTGAACTCGAGAAGCGCATCCAGCTTTCCACCCGCCTCTCGTTCAGGCCCCTGTAAGCCGGATGTCGCGCGACCCCAACCAAAGCATAAGAGCCCTTCTGCTTCAGTGCAGGGTTGAGCGACCACTGCAGAATGGGCTCCGTCTCTCGGGCAGTGGTATCTTCCGCGGCAGGATGGAGGCGAGATGGCTTAGCCGCAATACCGTCTCCTGAAACACGCACCGAGAGCTGATCATGACTGTGGCCATCGACTTCTCGACGCACCGCGCCCGCCTGCTGAAAGCTGGTCCCGGCGGCCTTGGACCGTCACTCGATAACCCACACGCCGGCCGGCCTGCGCCATCGATGGAGGAACGGCCCGGTTTCTCCTCTGCAGCCGCCTTCCGGTTTGACGGCTTCTGCCTGCTTCCCAAGCAACGCCTCTTACTGGAGGCGGATCTGCCGGTTCCTCTCGGCAGCCGGGCCCTCGATATTCTTATTGCCCTCACCGAACGTCATGGCGAGCTGGTCACCAGGAGAGAGCTCATGTCGCGCGTGTGGCCCGGGATTGCCGTGGTCGACGCCAATCTCTCGGTCCAAATGGCGAAACTGCGGCGGGCCCTGCACGACGGTCAGCGCGGCAAGCGCTATCTGGTCACGACTCCCGGGCAGGGTTACCGGTTTGTCGCGCCAATCTCGATTGTCGAGGAGCCGCCGTCCGGGCATGCGTTGCTGCCGCCGATGGAAGATGTCGAGCTCAGGGCCATGCTCTTGCGACTGATCGGAAGCGCCGACGAGGTCAGCAAGCTTGCGTCGAAGCTGCTCCAGGCTTCCGACGCCAGCCAAACGAACCAGCTTTCGTACGCCGACGAGGGCCGCATGCACGCGCTCAGCGGCGGCGTTCCGGCGCAGCTCCTAATCAGCCCGACCGGGGAGGCGCGGATTTTCGAGCAGGACGTCTAACCTCGTGACTTTGCTCCGACGCAACTGCTCGCTTGGCAAGGAAGGAGAAACCCATGGCCCAGACTTCGATGCTCCGCTTGACGACTCCGCAGCCCGACCTATGGCCCCGGTCGCGCAAGACGAGCCGCGCCCCGCTTGACTGGCGCGGGCCCCATCTCGCCCGCCTGGACGCCTGGCTCGAACGGCGACAACGGATCCTTGGGGAGGCCGCTCAATGTGCGAGCCGCGCCCGAGTGGTCGATCGCCGGCTTTGAGGCCGCCCGAGGCGCTCTCGCGATCCGGGACCGAAAAAAAGACAAGACGCCTAACACCTTGATATAATTGATGTGAATGAGACGACAAGATCTTCGCCGGCGAGGTGATCTTGCCTGTCAGGTTCCATAGAGGTTCCAATGACCGTTCCCGTCGATCTAGTCGGGCCCGCGTGGCGCGTGACTGGAGTCGACGTGTGGACTAAAGTAAAGCGGGACCCAGCGGGGCGCGACCAAGAACGTCACCGGTGGGATGGGAAGCGGACCTACGAGAGGCTCTGAAAAGGCGCGGTTGCCGCCCGAGCCATAGGTCCCGGCCCATCCTCGCGATCCGTGCGCCCGAAAGACGACTACCACAGCTAAGGCGCTGGCGCGTTCATTCGTCCGTCACGATGTCGCCAAACCACTCCCAGCTCGTGCCATTGAACCTTGCGAGCTGCAGCTGTTTGGTGACGCGGTAGTCAGTGGGCGACGTATTAACCTTCGCGCCAGGAAGACCCATTGGTCCGACATAGTCTTTGAGGCTGGTCACTTGACGCATGATGTTGTCGCGCGATAGATCGTCGCCGCAGTGCTTGAGGACATAAGTCATAAGAGCTGCGGAAGCGAAACCAAATACCGCAAAGCCGTCAGTGAGGTCCGCCGGCGTCATGTATTTGTCGATGAACGCGGCCCATTCTCTGTAGTCGGAAGCGTCAGCCCAGCGTGGGTCCGCGGGATCCTTCCGCCAATAGTTGGTAATAACGCCCTTCGACTTTTCGACCCCCGCCGGTCTCAGCACCGACGTGATCGAAGAGCCGGTGCTCCCCAGATACCGCTCGGGCGCCCAGCCGAGGTCATAGGCCTTGCGTAGCGCCTGCGAGGCGGCCTTGGGGTTGGCGCAGATGATCAAGATGTCCGCGCCGCTGCCTTGCAGGGTGATCACCTGCGAATTGACCGTTGGCTCCGACACTTCGTAAGACGCTTCCTTGACCAGCATCGGGGTGTGGCTGGAGCCGAGGCCGTCTTTCACTCCGTTCAGATAATCCTTGCCAAGATCGTCGTTCTGATACAGGACCGCGATCTTCGCACCGGGTCTGGTGCTGAGTACGTGTTTCGCGAAAACGTGTCCTTCGGTCCGGTTGCTCGGATTGAAGGCGATCGTCCAGGGGTAATGCTGCGGATCTGCGAACATGCTGAAGCCGCTGGCGATGAAAGCCTGCGGAATTCTTGTTGTCGTTGAGGTAAGGACGGATCGCTGCGTTCGTTGCCGTCCCGACGCTTCCGAATATGAAGGCGACCTGCTCCTGCTCGATAAGACGGCGAGTTTGCTCAACGGTCTTCGGCGCGCTGTAGCCGTCGTCGAGGCTGATCAGGCGGACCTTGCGGCCGTTGATGCCGCCCGTGTCATTCACCATTTGGAAGTACGCGACCTCAGTCCTGCCGATGGCGCCATAGGCGGAGCCGGGACCGCTGTAGGGCATCGTCTGACCAATCTTGATCTCGGTGTCGGTGATCCCTGGCGCATTGGCTGCCTGCGTCGGCCGGTCGCCAAGAGCGACCGCCGCAAAAGCGCCTGCGCCAGATAGCAGAAACGATCGACGATTTGTCATGTTCTGCCTACCGCCTCTAGTCTGCCGCGACCGCTGGGACGCGTCCCCAAAGCCGAAAGAACGGCTGCGAAGTCACCAGCACCTCGGGGTCAGCCAGCTTTTCCTCGAAGAGACCGAGGTCCGCCTCAAACTCGGCGCGCGAGATGAAGCCGCCGTCGATCAGCTTGTCCCGAACATTGTTGACGAAATCCCGGAAGGTCGAGCGGCGGCTGTGCCCAACGGGATAGACAGGGAGGACGGCGTCGACATCGACGTCCGTCAGTCCAGCCTCGCGGAAGAGACGGCGGGTCTTACGGCCGATATGCAGATCGATTTCCCTCCGAATGCGCATACGCTTCGTAAGCCGCCCGCAGACGCGAATATTCCGGCGCCGGCGGCTCAGTGATATGCGGCATGGAGTACGCCGCTTCGAAACTTGCGACCCAGCCTCCGGGCTTAACCAGCGAGACCATCTCGCGAACGATTAATTCCGGCCTCGGCACGTTCACCAGGACGAGGCGCATATGAGCGCCGTCGAAGGATTTGCGGGGCAATCCGGTGTTATAGGCGTCACCCTCGCGAACCTGGACCTGCTTCAGTCCGAGGTCACGCGCGAAATCTCGCGCCGAGTTGACGAAGCGAGCGCTGCGGTCGATCCCGAGAACCGAACCGGTCGGACCGACACGCTTGCCCAAAAGGTGCAGAACGCCGCCCGGGCCGCATCCGATATCGACGACCCTCTCTCCGGGCTTGATCCCGACTCTTTCCAACTGGGCGTCGGAATCCGGCGCGAGGTCAGCGATCTGCCGCTTGAGGCGCTCCTCTTCGCCTCCGCTGCGCCCAAGCAAGTAGACGTCCGGTTCGGACAAATTCAAGCCTTCATGAAAAGAGCGACACCATTTAACAACGCATTAATAACGCAAGCGCTACCTCTTGTCTTTTGCAAAGATTCGCACGTTATTGGACCGCGCGATTCTTACTCTCAGCGGCTTTCCCGCCATCGACGATTTGCTGAGCGCCGCCTTCTTGAATGTCCGGCCCCTCGGATACGCAAGCTTTTGAGGGCAGCTAGAAGTCGAGTTGGGGCACGTTTGCGGCTCAGGTTCGGAATGTCTCTTTGCTGGCGCCCTCCTGCTGCGCCGGAGCGACCGAGAAGGGCAGCAACGGGGTCGGATACGGCTTGTTCGCCAAGCCAACCGTCAACGCCCGCTCCTTGCGCAGAGCCGTCGTACGCCGCCTCATCTTTGGCACGGCTGAAATCCCCATGGCGGCCCATGTCTCGGATTCCGATCCGCTAAATTAGTAGATGGCTCTCCTTCGTCCCGCGACGCCAACAGCGGAACAGCAGCCGCGGGCCCCGGAGATCGAAAGGACTGTCCTGCGTGCCCAAGTGAAGGGCGCGCGGACATTGGGATGCGCCCGTGACGGAAACCCGAGCCTGGCCGCGACTTCGCGCGACATCGCAGCGGCGCGCCGGATGCAGCCGAAGACGCAGACGATCAGCGGATCGGCTGATGTCACAGGTCGCTGCCGCGCTTGCCGACGTCGCCGCTGCCGACCTCGTCGATGATATGCTGAAGCCAGTCCGGCGCCGGGATGACCGAACAGATTTGGTCGTCATCGTAGAGGCCGAAGACAGTGTCGCCATCACGGTCTTTGGCGCGGAACGCCTTGTCCCCCGGGGGCAATTCTCGGCTGAGCGGCGGTGTCGCCATCCAGAAGGCTCGGACGAATTGGAATTGCTCGGGCGTCAGCTGGACGAAGGCGGTCGCGGCCCGCGCCTTCTTGACGGCGATGCAGTCGCCATTGGCTATAGGCGCGAAAAGCTCCGCCAACGATTGCGGCGTCTCATTCTCCGCGGCGACCGCGGAGCCTCCCATCAGCGCCAGAGCGACGACCGAGATTGCGACCTTCACCATGATGCGAGCCCTCCATGGCTTGCGAGAGAAAAACCTAAGCGGGGCAAATTTCCGGGCATTCTTCCGATCGTCATGGCCGGGCTTGACCCGGCCATCCAGGCTGGCAGGCGAGAAGATTTGGGAAACGGCGTTTCGATCCAGCTGAATGGATTCCAGGAAACCGGGAAGCGAACCGCTTTGATGGCCGGGTCGAGCCCGGCCATGACGACAGACTCGGGTCCCCGGGAATTTGCCCCTTACAAAAAAACCCCTTGCTCAGTCCTTCGGCGGCAGCGCGCTCAAGGCGCTCTGG
This sequence comes from uncultured Alphaproteobacteria bacterium, assembly GCA_963820795.1. Taxonomy (GTDB): domain Bacteria; phylum Pseudomonadota; class Alphaproteobacteria; order Rhizobiales; family Beijerinckiaceae; genus Roseiarcus. The sequence continues at coordinate 24,173 of CAWGBJ010000013.1, read as the reverse complement.
TCGAGCTCGTAGACACGCTGATCGTCGTCGCCGATGCCGAGCCTGTCGCCGCCGGAGTTTTTCGGTCGAGCCGGCCCGTCTTTCTTCAGCTCTGCGCGTCCGCCGCGCGCCAGCGCCTCTGCCGCCTGGCGCAGCGTCTGTTTCATGCCCGGCGTGAGCCTGGTCTCATAGGCGCGAGGAACGGCCTGAGCCGAGCCTGCCGAAGCGTCGCCGTCGCGTAGCCAGAGATCGACCATCTTATCCTCATCGTGGGCGACGAAGGCCACCAGTTCGGCGTGGTCGGGAAGCCCGGCGATGCCCACGGCGACGGGAAAGCCCATCATCCCGCTGACCGCGAAGGGCGCATAGCAGCCGAGCCCGACGGCGAGAGTCGGGATGAGGATCTTGGCTGAGAGCGGCGCCGAGGCGGTGCGGAAGAGCCACGCCGCAATGACGCACATGAGCGCCAGAAGCCCGCCGAAGCTGACGACAAAGTTGAGGTAGGGGCTCATGTCTGGTCCAGCTTCTGATAGGTGGCGGTGATCGGGGTCAAAGGCGGATCGACCAGAGTTATGTGGCCGCTTCGGTCCATATCGAACGAGGCCCAATTGACCGTCTCGCCGACGCGATTGAGGACGATGTCGTTGGCGAAAAGAACCCGAACTGAGGGATTGAGGCCGAGGATTTCGACGTGCACTTTCAGCCCCAGGTCTTTGCGGTCGGTTTGATTGAGCGAATTCACCCGATAGGCGTAGAGGTTGGCCGCGAGGTCATAATGGCCGGGCTCAAGGCACCGGATGGCGATCGTTTCCTTGTCGCTGTCGACTTTGACGGTCGAGCCGTCAGCGAGCGCGATCCAATTGTCCATGAAGCCGCGGCTGTCGCGATCGAGCGTGGCGCAGCCGACGTCGCGCGCGGCGTAGAACACCGGCTTCTTGCGTGGAGTCATCATGTGAATGTCGGCGTCGGCGTCGATGTTCTTGTCCCACTCGATCGTCGCCAGGAATTCCGCCTTCATCTCGACGCCGCTTGCCGGTTTCGGCGGATTGACGGCGACGATGACGACGGCGAGAACCGCAAGCGCCATGTCGCAAAGGCCGATCCAGACGGGGGAGCGGTCGGTCACCGCTGAGCCCTCCTGATCCCGGCCTCGAGGTTGAAGGTCATCACAGCCACCAGAGCCGCGGCAAGCACCCCGCAGGCGGTGCAGTAAAGCGAGGTCGCGAGCGGAGCGAAGCCTGCGCCTCCGGCAGCGAGAGCCTTGGCCTGAAGGCTCAAACCAAACGCGGTGCCGAAGAGCCCGAGCATCGGGAGAAGGCGCTCGGCGAGGTGACCGAAAGAGGGATCGGCGGCGTCGACGCGCCACGCCTGCCAGCCGAGCCACACCGCCGTGCCGAGAAACACCACCGCGATGACCGAGGTCATCATGCTCTGGTCGTTGGCCCAGACATTGGCGAAGACGCCGTTAAGATAGGCGAACCATGCAATCGCGCCGATGGCGAGGCACAGAATGAAGTGCGACAGGAAGGCAAGACGCTGCATTGGCGGCAACCCTTTCCCAAGCGCGAGCCATGCTCTCAGCTCGCCCTCTCGGTTGAACGCGTTGACGATCGCCCCGCCTTCGCAGGACCCGCAGGCGGAGGCGACCTGAGATATTGCAGCAATCGCGCCGGGCGACGAATGAAGCCTCACAAACCGCGGCAAAGTTTCGCGAAGCAGAAGCGCCGGGCGCGAAGGGGCTCCCCTCCCCGCTCGCTTATCCACGGTAGTATTCCATTATTCCCCATCCGGGCGGTCGAATCTTCGTCCAGGCCAGCGCCTGCGCCGTCGAGTCGACCTGGTCATCGTAACGGCCGGCCGGAAACAGGGTCAGCTCCTGCAGATAGTCGGCGAGCCAATGGGCGGTCTCGGGCAGGTGGACGAAGCCGTTTTCGATCGTCGCGGTCTGGCTGTGCAGGCGCATGATCTTGTCGCCGTCGGGCTTGTATCGCGTGACGCGCGAAAGACCGGCGTCGATGAGCTCCTGGATCAGCTGGGTCCCCGACGCTTTGTCCTCGACCAAAATCGCCGTCGGGTTGAAGAGGTCGCTCTGTTCACGCACCGCCCGCTTGAGGCTGGGAAAGTCGAGCTTCTTGCGCAGCACGTTGAGGAGATAGAAGTTCGGCCCCTTGATTCCCCAGGTCGTGCAGACCGAATAGTCGGCAAGCTCCGTCGGCTTGTTCGCCGTGTCCCAGCTTTGGATGATCCGGTCGAAGCTTGCGGGGCGCTCGTCCGGGCGATAGCGACGGAACCAGGCCTCCTTGACCATGCCGCCGCCGGCGGGCGCCGGCGTCTGCTGGTATTGCCCGGCGAAGTTGTATTCGCCGACGGTCGATTTGATCCGCATCAGCGTTTCAAGGGATTCGCGCGCAGGGTGAAGCGCCGTCCCGGTGAGCCGGACGAAGGTCTTTGGGCCGAACGGCGAATCGACAACGTGCTCTTCGTCGACTTCGGCGATCGCCGGAAAAGACACGAACTCCCACGCCTCTTGCTTCAAGACGTGGCCGACGAGATCGTCCTCGTGCAGGCGCTGCATGATGATGACGATCACGCCCCGGGTCTTGTCATTGAGGCGCGAGTAGAGGGTTGCGTCGAACCATTCGTTGGCGGCGACCCGTCGGCTCTGCGACATGGCGTCGGTCGGCTTCAGCGGATCGTCGATGACGATGAGATCCGCGCCGCGGCCGGTCAGAACGCCCCCGACCGACGTCGCCAGCCGAAACCCGCCCTGGGTCGTGACGAGTTCCTGCAGCGGCGGCCGCGCCGAATGGAGTCGGGTTGGGAACAGATCGCGGTACCAGCCGGTCGTCATGATCGCCCGGCAGTCGCGGGCGAACTTGTCCGAAAGCTCCTGGCCGTAGGTGACATTGATGATGGCCCTGGTCGGGTCGCGGCCGAGCAGCCAGGCCGGCAGCGCGACCGAAGAGGCCAGCGACTTCAAATGGCGCGGCGGGATGTTGATGATGAGCCTGCGTATGCGCTCATCGCCAACCGCCTGCAGCTTCGCCGCCATCGCCTCGATATGCCAGCCCGGCAGAAGCGCCACGCCGCGGTTGAGCTCGAGAAAGCAGCGCAGCATGAAGGAATAGAAATCCGTCCGCAGCGCCGCTTGATATTCGGCCGGAGAGACATCGGTCATGATGCGCGCTCTCGCCATCGGCGCGCCAACTCGGCCATCACGATGGCATCGTCGTCGCCGACTCGATTGACGCCCTGCTGCGGCGGCTTGGCCTCGTTGGCCTGGACGAGCGCCAGCAGCAGCTGGGTTGCTCGCGCTTCGCCCGAGGCGGCGCGATTGACCAATTGCTTGACTGCCGCCTCGAGTTTTGTGATCTGCCGACGTTCGCCGTTCTCCTGCACCGCGACCCGTTCGTTCAAAGCCGCGGCGACGACCGTGCCAAGGTTGCGCGCGCCCTTCGGCCGGCCCCGGGGGTTGCCGGACTGGCCGGGACGAAAGCGGGTCGCCATCGGCGGCCTGCAATAGCCGACGCGCTCGACCTCCGCGACTGCCGCGAGATCGCGCTGTTCGTCCTCGCTTCCGCTCACGGGGCGGCCTCTTCGTCCGCCGCGGCCCGGCCTCGCGCTGTCGACACGTCGTCGAATCGGTCTCCGGCGCCCGCCAGGCGCGCCGAGCCGCCAGTGTGGGCTTGCCAGCGCCGTACGACGACGTCGCAGGAGAGTGGGTCGAGTTCGATCCCGCAGCACCGGCGTCCTGTCCGCTCGCAGGCCATCAGGGTCGCGCCGCCGCCGAGGAACGGATCGACGACGATGTCGCCCCTGCGGGTCACGTCGAGGATCGCATCGGCAATCATCGCGGTGGGTTTGACCGTGGGACGGAGAGCGGCAAGCCGTCCCTCTTCTCCTGTCCGGCCGAAGCCGGGCGCCGCGGCATAGGCCCATAGGTTGCTGCGCTTCCGCCCGCAGGCGCCAAGCTGCACATCGTCGCGGTCCGGGCCGGTTCCGAGTTTGAACACGAACACCAGTTCGTGTTGCGAACGGTAGAGGCTGCCCCTGCCCGCGTTCGGCTTGGCCCAGACGCAGAGGTCGAGCATGTCCAGAGAGGCCGACTCGGCGGCCGCGAGAAGCTCGACCAGACGCCGCCAATCCATGCAGATGAAGGCGGGGCTGCCAGGATGGCTGGACGCCTTCATCCGCTCGAAGGTCACGGCCAGAAACTCTGCAAAGGCCGCCTCTGACGTCGTTTCGCCGGCCGCCGTCGCGCACTCCCGGCGGGGCGCCCTGCCGAGGCCGGAGCCAGCGCCGTCGATCGCGGCGTCGCATGGCGGATCTGAGAAGGCCGCCGCCGCGCGCTCGGTTCCCATCAGCTCGGCATGCGCCGCCGCCTCGCGAGCGTCGCCGCAGAGAACCCTGTGCCGTCCGAGCAGCCAGAGCTCGCCGACCCTGGTGACGGCTGGGCCTCGGACGTCGGGAATGGCCGGCTCAGAAGCGCTCGTCGTTGTTGCGCTGAGCGATTCGATCCGCAAATCGATCTCGCTGATGTCGAAGCCGATCGTCTCGATGTCGAAGTCGAGCGCGACGCTCGTCAGCTTCAGCAACTGCTCGGCCAACAGCCTGTCATCCCATGCGGCGACCTCCGTCAGCCGGTTGTCGGCGATCGCGAAAGCCCGTCGCTGTGTCTCGGAGAGACGCTCGAGCTGAATGGTTGGAACCTCGCTCCACCGCAGACGCCGCGCCGCCCGCAGGCGTCCGTGGCCGGCGATCACGTTGAGATCGCCGTCGACAAGAATCGGGACGTTGAACCCGAACGTCGCAATGCTGTCGGCGATCTGGCGAACCTGCCTGGCGCTGTGCCGGCGCGCGTTTTCGGGATCCGGCTTCAGCCGATCCGGGGAGAGGTAGGCTATCGATAGCGCCGGTCGGCCGGACGACTGCAACTTCGACCCAGACGAAGCAGCGGGCATAGGTTTGGGTGTCCTCGACGCCGGCGGCCCCAATGGCGCATGCGAACCAGCATTGCCCTCAGTATGCCCGTCCTCCGGTCCGCTCTCGACGGCAGAAACAGAAGAAAAAAATGACCCCAGTCAGCCGAGCCGGAACTGGATCAATTGCTCGGCCCTGACCGGGAATTTGGGGTTGCCGGCAATAAGCCCTTCCAGTTCCTCGGCCAGCCTGACGACCGCCTCGATGTGAGCGCGATTGATGAGAAGGCTTTCGAAGGCGACGAGTTGCCCGGCCCTTATGCGCATCTGGTGGACGACGGCGGCCGCCGCGGCGAGGTGGATGACGGGGCGGCTCGGCGCCCAGAAGCGCCGCTGGACATTGGTCGTATCCGTCTGCCCGGCGTCCTCGAGCACGTACTGCGCCAACTCGTTGATTGAAAGCCGTTTGATTTCCCGCGGCAGAGGAGGACTCCCGGGCAGTCCCATCCGGAGCAGCGGAATCGCCATGCGGGCGGCGACCATCCTTTCCCCGAGCCGCTTCTCGACAAAGTGTAGGTCGCGGGCGATCGTCTCGCGGTCGCGAAACACGTATTGCGGCTTGACGGTGATCGGGGCGCCATTGTCCGGGTCGCAGTCATAGGCGAGCCGCAGCGCCTTGCCGCACAACGACCGATAGAGCTCGAGGCGCCTTTGGTCGGCGGTTTCCGGCGGACAGGCGAGGACGACGAGCAGCGCGGCGCCGCATTCGTAGGTCTCGTTTCGCCTGAAGCTGACGTCGAACTGCATCAAGGGGCCGCCAATCGTTCCCGGCGCCGGGTCAGGCGATCGACGGTCCGCTTCGCCTCGTCGAACGCGGTTGCTTGCCGGCGCCTTCCCGCACGTTAGCGGCTGCAGATTGCCAATTCGTTCCTGCCCGCGGCTTGCCGATCGCGGCCCCCTGATGCGGCTCGGGCGGGCGAATTCCTTCCCTGCCAGGCCGAATTCATTCCCTGCCCTATCGCCAAGGGAATTTCCTGGCCGAGCTGCCGGCCTGCCGGCCCTTTTCGACCTGCCCGGCCGGCCGAACCGCCCCAAGGGCCGCATCTACCTGTTGTATTCGCTGTTAGCAGGGAACTCTGGCCGTCAGGCCTCCTTTTCCTTGCGGGCCCACCGCCGCTCGAACGCCCAGACGTCCTCGAAGCCGATCAGCGAATTGAACTCGCCGAAATTGAACAGCGGCAGCTCCGGCGACACGCTGGTTCCCTTGGCTTTGAGAATCTCCAGCGCGTTTTCGATCGCCGACGCCGACGCCAGACCCGTGATCGAGGGGAAGATCGCCAGCGCATAGCCGATCGATGCAAGCTCGGCCTTCGAGCGGATCGGCGTCTTGCCGCCGTCGGCCATGTTGGCCATCATCGGCTTCCTGATGCGGGCGCAAGCCTCGCGCATTTCCGCTTCGCTCTCCAGCGCCTCGAGGAAGACGATGTCCGCGCCGGCCTCGCCGTAGGCCAGTCCGCGGCGAAGCGCCCCAGCAAAGCCTTCCGGCTGCCGGGCGTCGGTTCGGGCGATGACCGCCATTCCCGCCGGGTTTCGCCGCGCCTCGCAGGCGACCTTCACCTTGTCGACCATGTCCTCGATCGGCACGACGCGCTTGTATGGCGTATGCCCGCATTTCTTTGGAAACTCCTGGTCTTCGATCTGGATCGCCACGACGCCCGCGTCTTCGTAGCCGCGCACGGTGTGATGCACGTTGAGAAGCCCGCCGTAGCCGGTGTCGGCGTCGGCGATGACGCCTGCCGACACGCTGCGGGTGAGCGTCGACACCCGATCGAGCATTTGCGTATAGGTGGCGATCCCCGCGTCCGGAAGGCCATAGGCCGACGCCGTCAGCCAGAATCCCGACGCGTAGACGAAATCGAACCCGACCTTGTTACTGATGACGGCGGCGATCATGTCGTGGATGCCGGGCGCGACCACGAACTCGCCGACCCGCAGCGCAGCGCCGAGATTGGGCTTGCTCATCAATTTTATCCTCCCTGTTGCTAAAACCGGCGACGAGGGGCGCGAGGCGACGCTTATTGACGGACATAGTCGCCGGGCGCGGGGCCCAGCGGCGCGAGGCCCAAGTCCACAGAGCCGAGCGGCGGCGGCTCGACCATGCCGCCGGAATGGGCGGCGAGCCAGTCGAACCAGGCCGGCCACCATGATCCCTGTCGCAATTGCGCCGCCGCGACCCAAGCCTCAGGATCGGGGCGAGAATCCTTCGCCGCCGTCGTCGCGATGCGAAAATGACGATCGCCCTGGCCCGGCGGCGCGACGATCCCGCGGTTGTGTCCGCCGTTGACGAGCGCAAAAGTGATGTCCGCATCCGTCTCGAAGTGAATCTTGAACACCGAGCGCCACGGAGCGACGTGGTCGCGTTCCGCTGCGACGACGAAGATCGGCGCGCGGATGTCTTGCAGCGCGACCAGCCGGCCCTCGAGCCTGAATCGGCCTTCCGCGAGATCATTGTCGAGGTAGAGTTCGCGCAGATACTCGCTGTGCATCTTGTAGGGCATGCGGGTCGCGTCGGACGACCAGGCGGCCAGGTCGTCGACCCGACCCGGCTCGCCCATCAGATAATGGTGAATGGCCCGCGACCAGATGAGATCGTTCGAACGCATGAGGTTAAAGGTGCCGGCCATCTGCTTCGATTCGAGCGTGCCTTGCTTCCACATCACATCTTCGAGCAGCGCAAGCTGGCTCTCGTCGATGAAAAGCCTAAGTTCGCCCGCGTCCTCGAAATCCATCTGCGCCGCAAACAGGGTGAGCGACTGAATGCGCTCGTCGTTGTCGCGGGCCATGCTCGCGGCTGCGATGGCCGCCAGCGTGCCGCCGATGCAATAGCCGACGAGATGGGCGCGAGACGCGCCGGAGATGGCGAGCGCCGCGTTGATTGCCGCCGACACCCCCTCGCGTCGGTAATCGTCGAAGCCGATGTCGCGGTCGTCCGCCGTCGGATTGCGCCAGGAGATGCAGAAGACAGTGAAGCCGCTGTCGACGAGATGGCGAATCAGCGAGTTTTGCCGGCTGAGGTCGAGGATGTAGTATTTCATGATCCAGGCTGGCGTGATGACGACTGGCTCCGCTCTCACCGTCGCCGTGGTCGGACCGTACTGGATGATTTCCGCGAGTTTCGTGCGCCTGACGACGACGCCCTTGGTGATGGCGACCGTCTCCCCCGGCTTGTAAGCCTTTTCGGCGTCGCTCCGTTCCCCCCGCGCCAGGCGTCCGACGTCGGTCGCGTAATTGATCGCTCCCCGAACGAGATTGATCCCGTTCTCGCGCAGGGTCTGTTTCAGCGCGACAGGGTTCGTCAGAAGAAAATTCGAAGGAGACACAGTGTCCAGCGCCTGGCGGCCGACGAAATTGAGCACCGCCAGATGATGGCGTGTCGTCCCATGAATCTGCGAGGTGGCTTCGTCCCAGCAACGCTCCGCCGCGAGGAAGGAGTCGGCGTAAAGCGAAAATGGCCAGTCCTGCCATTCCTCGGCGCGGAAACGGCGGTCCTCGGCGCGTTTCGGCCGGGATGACGGCTCGCCAGGGTGTCCCAGCGCGGTAACTGGTCCCAGCGCGTTAACTGGCATCTCCGCGAACAGCGCCGCCTGCTCGGACAGCGCGCTTATCAGGAGAGTCGCCTGACGTCCCGGCGAGGCCGCCAGATGCAACGCCCAGTCGGACGCCGCCAGCGCCAGCGCGATCGGCGAAAAGCCGCCAGAGAGACCAGCGATATTCGCATGCACCGCACGGTCCAGCGCATTCTCGCGCTCTACCGGCGCGAGCGGCGGCGGAAGCGTCCGTCCGGGCGCCGGCTGGACGGCCTCCGGCTTCGCACTGACAGCATACACAGGCCTCACGCGCTCGTCCAAAGTCCTTCTCCTCACTTGCTGACGGTAAAGCCGAAGGCGGCGCCCGGCGCATTGACCTCGCTCAATGCGTTCGAAATTCGAGCGAAAGACCTTGAATCGCGATTGATCAGCCGAGCTTCGACCCGTTGGTCATCAACTGGACGGAGTAGAGCGATGTCGTGCCGCAAATGAAAAGACGGTTGCGCTTGACCCCGCCGAAAGTGACGTTAGCGACGATCTCGGGAATGAGGACCTTACCGAGGATCGTCCCGTCGCGATCGATACAATGGACGCCCTCGTCGGTGCTGGCCCAGATGCGCCCGTGCCGATCGATCCGGAATCCGTCGAAGAGGCCGGCGGTGCATTCGGCGAACGTCTCTCCGCCCTTGACGCCCTTTCCGTCCTTGGACACCGTGAACCGCCGAATGTGCCTCGGCCCATTCTCCTTATGCGTCGCGCCGGTGTCGGCGACATAGAGGAGACTTTCGTCCGGCGAGAACGCCAGACCGTTCGGCCGCACCATGTCGTCGATCACACGTTCGACCGCGCCGCTCGCCGGATCGACACGGTAGACGTGGCAGCCATCGATCTCTTGTGCCGCGCGCTCGCCCTCGAGGTCCGAGTCGATGCCATAAGCGGGATCGGTGAACCAGATCGAGTTCGTCCGATTTGACCACGACATCGTTGGGGGAATTGAGGCGCTTGCCTTGCCATTTGTCCGCGACGACCGAAATCGAGCCGTCGACCTCGGTGCGGGTCACGCGCCGCGTCAGGTGCTCGCAGGTGACGAGGCGCCCCTGATTATCGACGGTGTTGCCGTTCGAGTTGTTGGAGGGTTCGCGGAACACCGAAACCGAGCCTGCGGACTCAATGTACCGCAGCATGCGATTGTTCGGGATGTCGGACCATACGAGATAGCGTCCCGGGGCAAACCAGGCGGGGCCTTCCGACCAGACAGCGCCGGTCCAGTGGCGCTCGACCCGCGCATAGCCGGCGAACAACGCCTTGAAGCGCGGATCGAGGACGGCGATGCTCGTTCCCTCGATTTGCCCATGATGCATCGCAAGTCCCTCCCAATTTAAATTGCGCACAAGCGTGACGCAGTTGGCGGCGGACCGCAAGACCGTCAAGGCTTGCCGAGGTCGGCCGCGAGCTTCGGGATCGCCGCGGTGAGATTGGGTCCGCTGGCAGCGTAGTGGCGTCAGCTTCGCCGTCCGGAGCCTCGGGGGGGCAACTGGCGTCGACCAGGGTCGCGGGCATAAACTGACCCCGGCGCCCCGCGACCCGTGCCCGTTTAGTTAAGCCGGCGAGCCTTTTGGCGTCTGGCCGGACAAGATCCAATCAATCGTCACAGACGCAAAGTCTTGCGCCGTCGCGCATCCTCCTCCACATTCGGGCTCATGAACGACTCGCCGCTCAGCTCGCGTCTCGTCGCCGTCCTCGGGCCGACCAACACCGGAAAGACTTATTTGGCCGTCGAACGCATGCTGGCGCATGCGACAGGCATGATCGGTCTGCCGCTGCGGCTACTGGCGCGGGAAATCTACGACAGGGTGGCGGCGGCGCGCGGAACCGGCCGCGTTGCGTTGATCACCGGCGAGGAAAAAATCGTCCCAGCCAATCCGCAGTATTTTGTCTCTACGGTCGAGGCGATGCCGCTCGACCGTAAGGTCGAATTCCTGGCGGTCGACGAAATTCAGCTTTGCGCCGACCCGGAACGCGGCCACGTCTTCACCCATCGGCTGCTGCACGCCAGAGGCACGGCGGAAACGATGCTCCTTGGCGCGGCGACTATGGCGCCGCTCATCCGCCGTCTCTGCCCCGGCGCCGTCATCCAGTTCCGCGAGCGGTTTTCGACGCTCCGCTACAATGGTCCGAAGAAGCTGACGCGACTGCCGCGGCGGAGCGCAATTGTCGGCTTCTCGGCCGAGGCCGTCTATGCGATCGCCGAACTGATCCGTCGCCATCGCGGCGGGGCTGCCGTTGTGATGGGGTCGCTGAGCCCGCGCACCCGCAACGCGCAGGTCGAACTCTTCCAGTCCGGCGAGGTCGACTTCCTGGTGGCGACCGACGCCATCGGCATGGGCCTCAACATGGACGTCGACCATGTCGCTTTCGCCGGCCTGCGCAAATTCGACGGACGCCGCACGCGGAGCCTGCACGCGCAGGAGATCGGCCAGATCGCAGGGCGGGCCGGGCGGTTTCGCAAGGACGGCGGCTTCGGCGTCACCGGCGAAGCGCCCGACCTCGACCCCGACATTGTCGCAGCAGTCGAAAGCCACGCTTTCCCGGCGGCGCCGGCGGCCGAATGGCGTAACTCCGAGCTCCATTTCGGGTCGCTGCAGGGCCTCATGCGCTCGCTGGCGCAGCCGCCGCCGACGACGGGACTGCGGCTCTCGGAGGAAAGCCAGGACGAGACGACCCTCAGGCTCCTTTCGCGCGACGAAATGGTCACCCGGCGTTCGCGCGACCGCGCCAATCTCATGCGCCTGTGGAAGGCCTGTCAGACGCCCGATTTTCGCAAGACGACGCAGGACGAGCACAGCCGCCTGATCGGCAGCCTGTTCGAGCACCTCACCCAGGGCGACCGGCGCATTCCCGAGGACTGGATGGAGGGCCAGTTCTCGGTGCTGGACCGGACTGACGGCGACATCGACTCGCTCTCGACGCGCCTCGCGCGGGTCAGGACGCTCGCCTATATCGCCAATCGCGCCGACTGGCTTGCCGACCCGCAAGCCTGGCAGAGCCGCGCACGGGACCTCGAAGACCGGCTGTCCGACACGTTGCATCAATCGCTGATGCAGCGCTTCGTCGACCGCCGCACGAGCTCGCTCTTGCGGTCGCTCAACCGGCACGCCGGGCCCATCCTTGGCGGCATCGGCCCCGAGGGCGCTGTGACTGTCGAGGGTCATATCGTCGGCCGGCTCATGGGCGTCTGCTTTGAGCCCGAGCGGGGCGAGTCGGATCTCGAAAACCGGGCGCTGCGCGGCGCCGTCGAGAAGGTCGTGGCTCCCGAAATCGCGCGCAGGCTCGGCGAGCTCGCGGCCGAGGCCGACGAGGCATTCGCGCTCGAAGGTGGCGGCGTCGTGGCGTGGCGAGGACTTGCCGCTGGCCAGATTTGCGGCGGAGGGCCGTTCAAGCCGCGGGTTCGCCTGATCGGCGAAATCGGCGCTGACGCGGCGCGCGAGCGGGCGGCGCGGCGGCTCGAGGCCTACGTGGCGGGCGAAGCGAGCCGCAGACTGGCGCCGCTGAAGCGCCTTGCAGAGGCCATTTCGGACGGGCAGTTGAGGGGGCTTCCGCGGGGCGTCGCCTATCAGCTGGTCGAGCAATTCGGCATCCTGGACCGCCGGCGGGCGGACGAGCATATCCGGGCGCTCAGCCGGAACGAACGTCGCGTACTGAAGAGCCTGGGCGTGCGGTTCGGCGCGTTCTCGCTCTTTCTTCCGGCTTTGCTTACGCCCGAAGCGCAGGCAATCGGCGCGGCGTTCGCCGAATTGGCCGCGCCGCGATGGCGCCCGGCCGACAAAGGCCTGAGCGTCCTGCCGCACCCTCCACCGCCGCCCGAAGCCCTGAGCCTCCGCGGTCTTCGCGCGGTCGCCGGCTTCGCCGCTCCGGCGCTCGCGCTCGAAGAGCTTGACGCCCTGGCGCGCGCCAGCTCGGGTGGCCCTCCGATCATCGAATTGACGGCGAGCCTGGCATCCCGGCTCGGCTGGGATCTCGGGCAGGCGGAACAGATCCTGCGCGCCTTGGGCTTCGTCCGCAGTCGCAAGGCTGACGCCGCTGGAGCGAGCCAGTGGCGGCGGCGATCGATCGGCATGCGCGCTACAGCTCAAAGCGCCCCGGCGGCTCCGCCCGCCGGTCAGCCGCGCGCGAAACCACCCGCCGCCCCAGATCGCCGGACGCGCCGCTGGCGGGCGCGGCGTCGCGCGGCCGCAGCGGCCGGGATCCCGAGTTGAGCGAGGCGGCCGAGGGCTGCCGCGTTGACGTCTGGCTGTGGCGGGCGCGGTTCTTCAAGACGCGCAGCCTCGCAGCACGTGTCATCGAAGAAGGCGGCGTCCGCCTTTCCCGCGCCGGGTCGAGGGCGCCGATGGATAAGCCCAGTCGCGCGGTGCGCTGCGGCGACGTTCTTACCTTTGCGCAAGGGCCGCGATGGCTCGCGGTCCGGGTCGAGGCGCTCGGGGTGCGCCGCGGCCCCGCGCCCGAGGCGCGGACGCTCTACAGCGCCATGGACGAGTCAGCGGCGGAGCGAGGTGGCTGAGGCAGGCTCTGCAGGCCGAACGTTACGCACAGAGCGCCGGTCGTTCGCGAAGCTTGAGCGTCTCGCGCCCGCCGGTTCGCTTCTCACAGAAAACCGGCTTGCCCGCCTTGATCGCTGCAAGAACATAGGCCGCGTGCGTCAGACCCAGGAGGTCATGATCACCCCCTCGATCTCCCAGGCGGCAATCAGGTCCTTGCCGGTCGCATGAACCTTTGCGCCGGCGAGGCGAGAGACGACGTCCTTCGCCTGCCCCGCATTGACGTCGCTGACGGCAACGACGTTGGCGCCGGCCAGGACCGTAGTCAGCCGGCGAAGATGATCCTGAGCAATCATACCGACGCCGATGACGCCGACATTCAAAGACATCCGCTCTTCCTTCTTCGCCCGTGGCAGGACGGCGACCGCAGCCTTCAAAATCCTACCGCCAGCGTGCCCCGCTGGCGCAGGTCGGATGCGCCGGTCAAGACGCCGTCGGGCGAGCGCGCGATCGTGTTGGCCGAGCCCATCGACTCGCGCACCACGATCTTGTGGCCCATCGCCTCGAGGAGGCGCACAGTGTCTTCGGAAACGCCGCGTTCGATCCTGAGTTCGTCCGGGTAGAGCTGGTCATGCGCGCGCGGCGCATTCTCCGCTTCCGCGACATTGAGGCCGTGGTCGATGACGTTGACGATAACCTGCAAGACGGTCGTGATGATGTGCGAGCCGCCCGGACTGCCGGTGACGAGCGCGATCCTGCCGTCCTTGAACACCAACGTCGGAGTCATCGACGACACCGGACGCCTCATCGGGCCCGGTGCGTTGGCGTCGCCGCCCATCAGACCGTAGACATTGGCGGCGCCGGGCTTGGCGGCGAAATCGTCCAGCTCGTTGTTAAGCAGGACGCCGGTTCCCTCGGCGACGAGGCCGGAGCCGTACGGCACATTCAGCGTATAGGTATTGGCGACGGCGTTGCCGTCGCTGTCGACGATCGAAAAGTGCGTCGTCTGATCGCTCTCATAGCGCTCAGGCTGGCCGGGGCGGATCTCGCGCGCGGGGCGGGCACGGGTCGGCGAAATGAGCCCACGCAATTTCTCGGCATAGGTCTTCGAGACCAGTCCGGCGAGCGGGATTTTGACGAAATCCGGGTCTCCCAGGTAGGCGGCTCGATCCGCATAGGCGAGCTTTTCCGCTTCCGCCATCTCGTGCAGCGACGCAGCCGAGTTGAGGCCCTGTTCGCCTAAGGGATAGCCTTCGAGGATGTTGAGAATCTCGATGACATGCACGCCGCCGGACGAGGGCGGCGGCATGGAGGCGATCGAATAGCCGCGATAGGTTCCGCTGACCGGCTTCCGCTCGACGGCGCGATAGCTGGCGAGATCGTCTGTGGTCATCCGGCCGCCGGCCGCCCGCACTGCGGCGACGATCTTCGCAGCGACAGGCCCCGTGTAGAACCCCGCGGCGCCCTCGCTCGCGATCGTGTCCAGAGTGGCGGCGAGATCGTCAAGCACGATATGGTCGCCGGTCTGCGGCGCGCTGCCGTCTGGCCTGAGATAGATGCGCGCGGAAGAAGGATGCCTGGCGAAGACCGGCGCGGCGAAGGGTAACGTGTCGGCGACGTCCTCGTCGACGGTGAGGCCCTGGCGGGCGAGCGCGGCGGCGGGCGCGATGAGTTCGGCGAAGCTGAATTTCCCCGAGCCGTATTTGCGCCACGCGAGTTCGAGCCCGGCGACCGTCCCCGGTACGCCGATTGCGAGCCCGGAATAGCGTGACTTGAACGGGTCGGCCTCGCCGTTGGCGTCGAGAAAGACGTCCTTCGTCGTCGCGGCTGGCGCAGACTCCCGATAGTCAATCGCGGTCGTCGTGTTGAGGTCGGCCCGATGGATAAGCATGAAGCCGCCGCCGCCGAGGTTGCCGGCGCGCGGCAAGGTCACCGCAAGCGCGAAGCCGACCGCCACCGCCGCGTCGACCGCGTTGCCGCCGAGCCGCAAGACGTCGAGGCCGACCTTCGAGGCCGCTGCCTCCTGGGTCACAACCATGCCGTGCTTCGCGACAACGGGCAGCGCGGTGGCGAAGGGCGACAGGATCCACGCCGGATCCGCACTCGCGCCGGCCGGGGCGAGCAACAGGAGAGCGAAGGCGGCTAGGCGGAAGGGTCTGGTAATTCTGCAAAACAGTATAACGATAGCATCACCTGTGTCTAAGGCGAAGGCTCGTCGTTTCGCTCGGCGATGGGCCACCGCCTTGCGCCACTTTGCCCACCCCAGCAGAATTCGCCGCTGGCTCCGCCTCAGGCGACGGGCCGATGCTCCGGCTTGGCCGTCCCGGCCCAGACGAGAATCTCTTCGGCGAGGTCGCGCGCGCGCGCTTCGGGGACGAGACCATCGATCAGGAGGCCCGACAGGCCATGGACCAGACCCCAGGCCGCCATCGTTGCCGCGTTTTCCTCGCGAGGCCGCTCGTCAGGTCCGGCGACGCGCTGCAGAATGTCGAAGGCAGCGCCGGCGGCCTCATTGAGCAACGGGTATTTTGCCCGTTCCACCAGAATCGGTCCGAACATCAGGCGGAACAGACCGCGCTTCTGCAGGGCGAATTCCACATAGGCAAGCCCGACTGCGATCAACGGGTCCGGCTCGCTCGCCGCCGATTCCATCGACGCGGCAAGCTCGCGAAATCCCTCCGCGGCGACCGAAGCAAGAAGATCCTCCTTGCTGGTGAAATGCCGATAGGCGGCCGTTGCGGACACGCCAACACGGCGGGCCGTCTCCCTGAGGCCGACCGCGTCTGGCCCGGCTTCATCGAGAATGGCGCGCGCTGCGGCGCGCATGGCGTTCGGCAAGTTTCCGTGGCGGTAAGGACGTCGGGGCATATCCATCGCTTTTCTCTCAGGTTATTGCCTGCGGCGCCGCCCCGAGGCCGCAAGCGGTGATTGTGTACCCCGCGTAGGGTCGACATGATAGGCGTTAGAGCGCATTGTTCAACAAAAGATTTCACAAACGACGCAGGACTGGTTGGCGTTCCATCACATTTAGCAAACCGCCTTCGCTCAAATTGGGAGGCCATGCAAAAAGTCCAAAACGGTAACAATGTCGGGCTATGGATTAGGACAACTGGCGAAAAGAGGCAGGAAAACTGATCATCCGATGAAGATAACCATCAACGTCGATTGCACGCCGCTCGAGGCGCGCCAGTTCATGGGGCTGCCGGACGTGGAGCCGATGCAGAAGGCCGCCATGGCGGAGATCGAAAGGCGCATGATGGTCGAGCTCGAGCGCTTTTCCCCCGAGACCCTGTTCCGCGCGTGGTTGCCGATCGCGGGAATGAACGCCGAGTGGCTCCACGAGTTCTTGAAACGATCGACCTCCTAAGCATCTGCGCGGCTGCTTTTATGAAAGATGAGCCCTTCCGCCGGCGCGTAGGCGAACCTACATCCACGCCTAGCCGCCGTTTGAGCGGTCGGATCAAGCGGGCCACCCGATGTCGCTACGGGGCTGGGAGCGGCGCCGAGAGGAATTGACCCATGAATTTGGAAAAATATACAGAAAGGGCTCGCGGTTTCATTCAGAGCGCGCAGTCGCTGGCGCTTCGCGAAGGCCATCAGCAGTTCACGCCCGAGCACATCCTCAAGGTTCTGCTCGACGACGAGGAAGGGCTTTGCGCCGGCCTGATCGACAGGGCCGGGGGGAATTCGCGCGAGGCGCGCCGGCAGGTCGAACTGGCGCTGGCCAAGCTGCCGAAGGTGCAAGGCTCCGGGGCCGGACAGCTGTACATGGCGCCGACCACCGCGCGGATCTTCGATAACGCCGAGAAGATCGCCCAGAAAGCCGGCGATTCGTTCGTGACCGTCGAGCGCCTGCTGGTGGCGCTAGCGATGGAGAAAGGCTCGGAGGCGGCCAAAATCCTGACCAACGTCGGGGTTACGCCGCAGATTCTGAACGCCGCTATCAACGACCTGCGCAAGGGCCGGACGGCCGATTCCGCGAGCGCTGAAAACGCCTATGACGCACTGAAGAAATACACCCGCGACCTGACCGAGGCCGCCCGCGCCGGCAAACTCGATCCGGTCATCGGCCGTGACGAGGAAATACGCCGCACGGTCCAGGTGCTGTCGCGCCGGACCAAGAACAATCCGGTCCTGATCGGCGAGCCCGGAGTTGGCAAGACGGCGATCGTCGAGGGGCTTGCGCTGCGCATCGTCAACGGCGACGTGCCCGAGTTGATTCGCGACAAGAAGCTGCTCGCCCTCGACATGGGCGCGTTGATCGCCGGGGCCAAATATCGCGGCGAGTTCGAAGAGCGGCTGAAAGCGGTGCTCAACGAAGTGACGGCGGCCGAAGGCGGCATCATCCTGTTCATCGACGAAATGCACACGCTGGTCGGCGCCGGCAAGGCGGAAGGGGCAATGGACGCCTCGAACCTGCTGAAGCCTGCCCTTGCACGCGGCGAACTGCACTGCGTCGGCGCGACGACGCTAGACGAATATCGCAAGCATGTTGAAAAGGACGCGGCGCTGGCGCGGCGCTTCCAGCCGGTGTTCGTCTCCCAGCCGACGGTCGAGGACACGATCTCGATCCTGCGCGGCCTCAAAGAGAAGTACGAGCTCCATCATGGCGTCCGCATCACCGACCCCGCCATTATCGCGGCCGCAATATTGTCGGATCGCTATATCTCCGACCGCTTCCTGCCCGACAAGGCGATCGACCTCATCGACGAGGCGGCGGCCCGGCTGCGCATGCAGGTCGACTCGAAGCCCGAGGAGCTGGACGAACTCGACCGGCGGATCATGCAGCTCAAGATCGAGCAGGAGGCGCTGAAGAAGGAGACAGATCCGGCCTCCCGGGACCGGCTGAACAAACTCCAGGCCGAACTGGCCGAATTGCAGGAGAAGTCCGACTCGCTGACCGCCCGCTGGCGGGCGGAGAAGGACAAGATCGGCCTCGCGCAGAAATTGAAGGAGGAACTCGACGCGGCGCGCACCGCGCTCGCCCAGGCGCAGCGCCGGGGCGACTTCGCCGAGGCCGGCAAGCTCGCCTACGGCACGATCCCCGAACTCGAGAAGAGGCTCGCCGAGGCGGAGACGCAACGCGAAGGCGCGCTCGTCTCCGAGGAGGTGACGGCCAATCACGTCGCCCAGGTGGTCTCCCGCTGGACGGGCGTTCCAGTCGACAAGATGCTCGAGGGCGAGCGCGAAAAACTCCTCAAGATGGAGGAGGAGATCATGCGCCGCGTCGTCGGCCAGAAAGAGGCCGTGACCGCGGTCTCGACCGCCGTGCGACGCGCCCGCGCCGGGCTGCAGGACCCTAACCGGCCGATCGGTTCGTTCATGTTCTTAGGTCCTACCGGCGTCGGCAAGACCGAACTCACCAAGGCGCTGGCGGCGTTCCTCTTCGACAACGAGAGCGCCATGGTGCGCATCGACATGTCGGAATATATGGAGAAACACTCGGTCGCCCGCCTGATCGGCGCCCCTCCCGGCTATGTCGGCTATGAGGAGGGGGGCGCCCTGACCGAGGCGGTCCGTCGACGGCCCTATCAGGTTGTCCTGTTTGACGAGATCGAGAAGGCGCATCCGGACGTGTTCAACGTCCTCTTGCAGGTGCTCGACGACGGGCGGCTCACCGATGGTCAGGGGCGTACGGTGGATTTCCGCAATGTCCTGATCGTGATGACGTCCAACCTCGGCTCCGAGTTCCTGGTGAACCTCGGGGAAGGCGAGGATACGAAGGCGGTCGAAAAGGAAGTGATGGCGGTGGTGCGCGCCCATTTCCGGCCCGAGTTTCTCAACCGGGTCGATGAGATCATCCTGTTCCACCGGCTGCGGCGGGAGGACATGGGCGCGATCGTCGACATCCAGTTCGGCCGGCTGGGACGCCTGCTCGAGGACCGCAAGATCAAGCTCCAGCTCGACGCCAAGGGGCGGCAGTGGCTGGCGGACAAGGGCTACGATCCGGCCTACGGCGCCCGTCCGTTGCGGCGCGTCATCCAGAAATGGGTGCAGGACCCGCTGGCGCAAATGCTTCTGTCCGGCGAGATCCGCGACGGCTTGACCGTCAAGATCGGCGCCGCCCAGGGGAAATTGACCATCAACGGAAAACCGGTCGGCGGCGAGGAGACGGAGGCGGCGACCACAAAGCCGACAATCGTTCCGTTCCCGAAGTCGTAACATCGGCACGCGGCGCCCCGAGACGTGGCGCTCGGCCAGCGAATCCTACAGGCTTCGCCACAGTTTCTTCAAGGATGCGAGCCGGCCATGAACAGCAACGCCTTTTCGCGTTTCGTCGGCGGATCGCCGATGGCGGCTCTGTTGCGGCTGATCGTCATTTCGTTCGTTGTCGGGCTCATTCTCGAGGCGCTCGGCTTCGATCCGGTCAGCCTGTTCGACGAGGCCGAGCGGGCGTTGCGGCACATCTTCGAATACGGGCTCACGGACGTACAGCAAATCGGCCGCGTTTTCCTGACCGGCGCGATGGTGGTAGCGCCGGTCTGGGTCGTGCTCCGCCTGCTCGACGCCAGCCGCAGGCGTTGACCCTCCTTCCCCGCTTGCGCACTGCCTGCGCGGGAGAAGGTTTAGGATGAGGGCGATATTGCGCCTTACGGGCAGGCGTCCCAGAAGCCCTGCCGCTGGCTCGGATCGGTGTAGTACCAGCACAGGCCCGGCGCCGGCGGCGGGCCTGCCCAAGCGGCGACGGCGCCCGCGCCGAGGAAACCGATCGCCGCTCCGGCGGCAATCGCGCCTCCGGCCCCCCAGCGGTACCAGCCCGGACGCGCCCAGCCGCCGTAACCGGCGTATCCAGGACGGTATCCCGGCCGGTAGCCGGGATATCCAGGACGGTAGCCTGGACGGTAAGCGTGAACGCCCCCGTGATAGCCCGGATGGCCGACATAAGTTCCGCCGTGGGCGCCATGGACAATAACAACCTTCTGGACGAAGCCGTCATTTATTTGAGCGGCCGGAAACGTCCCAGCCCCCGAGTCCAGCGCGCTGGCCGGGCCGGGCGCGAATGACAATAGCGCCAGGGCGGCCGCGCTTGCCGCCGCGTTTGACCAATTCATGACGGCTCCCTTTTCATTCTGGCGGAGCTCACTGAGGCTCCGCCTCCCCAGGCCGACTGCAGCGGCTCCCCATACTGCCCCAATTCGCCCCGAAGAGGAACGCGGCATTCCGACTTGCCGCTGATATAATCAACGGTCATTGTTAATAGACGGCCGCGAGTCTCGATCTCACCCGCAGAAGAAAAGAGCGAACGTGTGCCAGGGATGCGTCTCCAACTTCTTGGGTTCTTTCAACGGCATGTGGCCTACTCTCTTCCGCCGGCCGTTTCTGGAACCGGTTGGCGTCTCAGCCTTCGACGCCACCCGCCGTCGACTTCCGGAGGCCGGTGGCGATGCACAAACCCTGCCGAACCGGGGGCTTCTGCTTAATTCGGCTCCGGTTCAGCCAGCCAAACCAGAACGAGGCCCGCGACGCTGAGGACGGCGCAGGCGACGAAGACGGACGTCCAGCCGAACGCCTGCGCGAGCAAGCCGGCGCCGAGGGCGGCGGCCACCGAGCCGACCTGCCCCGCGTTGGAAAAAAGCGCCGCCGCTGCGCCTGCGCGATGCGGCAGGAGCGATTGCAGGAAGCTGATCCCGAGATAGGAAACGAGCGCGATTCCGGCCGCCCGGAGGATCTGGGTCCACAGGACCGCGCTGACCGATCGCGCCAGCGCGAGCGCGACGAAATACGCCGCAAAAGCGGCGAAGCCGACGACGATCGCCGGGCGCTCGCCGCGCTTGAGCGGTCGCCAGATGAGCGCGCCCATGACGACAATCTCTAGAGCGGCGCAGAGGCTCAGCGCGAGGCCGACGTCCGTCTCCGTTCCGCCGAGCGTCCTGGTCAGCACGATCGGCAGCGGGATCGATCCCATGAACATCGCGGTATGAAACAGGGCGAGGGCCGCGAAGGCGAGCGCGATGGTCGGACGTCCGTTCGCGGGCTTGGCCGGATGGCCGCGCCCCGTTGCTTTGGAGATCGGCCTCGCCGGCGCCAGCGCCAGCGTCAAGAGCGCGATCGCGCCGGACGCGGCGCTCGTGAGAAAGACGCCGCGAAAGCCAAACGGGCCGACGACGAGCGCCCCGATGGCCGGCCCGATGGCCCAGGCGAGCGACCAGCTCGCGCGCAGGACGCCGATGGCGCGGCTGGTCGTGTGAAGACTCTTGCGCTCGAATTGTCGTTTGGCGAGCGTGATCGATTGGGGGAACGCGGCCGCGCCCAGGGCGATCGGGCCTGCCGCGATGAAGAGCAGGCCCGCAAATTTCGTCGTGAACGCAAGCAGTCCGTAGCCGACCGAGGACCCTGCGAGCGCGAGAAGCAGCGGTCTGACACTCGTCCTTCTGTCGACCCATGCGCCGAACGCCGTGGCGAAGACTATTCCGCTGAGCGCCCTCGCCGTCAGGATCGCGCTTAAGGATAGGGGGCCGAGGCCCGCCTGATCGACAAGAAAGAGGATGGTGTAAGGGCCGGAGATGGCGTCCGCGAGCCCGACGAGCACGTCGACAACGACAAGCGCGATGAAGAAGGCCGAGCGGTCGGGGTCCCTTGTCAAAGCGGCCTCGTTGCTGCGGCCAAGCGCGCGTCGATCTCGCCGGGCGGGATGAGCGCCGAAGGACGGTTCGCGACCGGATGTCGTGATCGGGGAGGATTCGGCGGTAGATACGGCTAGTCGACCGGGCCCCGCGAAGTCAACGCAGGGCCGCGAAGCCAATCCGGGTCGCGTGGACACAATTTGGTGAGACGTGGAAGGCTTGCGCCAGATTTCTCGATGATCGAAGCGGTCTCGATGGGAGGCGTGTCGCCTACGGGCCTCGACAGTCGCGGGCCCGGTGGACCCGAGCCCGACGGGCCCGCCACCGTGCGCCGACGCCGAACTCAGTCGAACACCACCACCTGCCTGACCCCGATCCCCTCGCGCAGCCGGTCGAAGCCGTCGTTGATCTCCTCGAGCCTGAGCCGGTGGGTCAGCAGCGCGTCGACCGGCAGCTTGCCGGCCTGAAAGAGCGCGATCAGGCGCGGCACGTCGCGCAACGGCGCGGCCGAGCCAATGTAGGAGCCCTTCAGCGTGCGCTCTTCGGCGACCAGGGTGACCGGGGCGAGCGTCATGCGCTTGTCGGGGTGCGGCAGCCCCGCGGTGACGGTCGTGCCGCCGCGGGCGGTCGCGGCATAGGCGAGCTCGAGCGCCGGCACCGCCCCGGCCATGTCGAAGGCGACCTCGACGCCGCCGCCAGAGAGCGAGCGGATCGTCTGAAGCGCGTCCTTCCCGCCGGCGTTGACGACATGGGTCGCGCCGAGCGCCCGGGCGAAGGCGAGCTTGTCATCGGCGAGGTCGACGGCGACGATCTGGCGCGCGCCGGCGAGCCTGGCCCCGAGCACTGCGCTCAGGCCCACGCCGCCGAGACCCACCACCGCGACCGACGCGCCCGGCGCGACCTTGGCCGTGTTGACGACGGCCCCGACCCCGGTCAGCACCGCGCAGCCGAACAGCGCCGCAATGTCGAGCGGCAGGCCGGGGTCGATCTCGGCGCAGGATTCGCGCGCCACCACCGCATGCGTCGCAAAGGCCGAGACGCCGAGATGGTGATAGACCGGCTCGGCGCGAAAGCTTAGCCGCCGTTCGCCACTGAGCAGGGTCCCCGCGCCATTGGCCCTGGCGCCCGGCTCGCACAAAGCCGGACGTCCAGCGGCGCAAGGGCCGCAGCGGCCGCAACTCGGCACGAAGACGAGGACGACGTGATCGCCGGCCGACAGGTCGTCGACACCCTCGCCAAGCCCCTCGACGATTCCGGCCGCCTCATGCCCGAGCGCCATCGGCGTCGACCTCGGCCGCGATCCGTCGATGACCGAAAGATCAGAATGGCAGAGCCCCGCCGCCTTAATCCGCACCAGAATCTCGCCCCGCCCCGGTGGCGCGAGGTCGAGATCGAGGAGCTCGAGCGGGCGCGACACCGCGTAGGGCGGCGGTACGCCGGTCTTGCCGAGGACGGCTGCTTTACTCGCATGGGACCTCGTCTCGAAGGCAAAGGTGCAGCACGAATGGTAGCAACGCCGAGGCGGCATTGTCATCGCCCTTGCGGCCTTCGATCGTTCGCGCCACATACGTTTTGCGCTCGCGACCCCCGCCGCGGCGTCTGATCGAAGTCTTACATGCCGCAGACCAGCAGCCGATTTTTCGACGATCTCTCCCGCCTGGTGACCGACGCGGCAGGTCTGGCCGACGGAGCCCGGCGCGAAGCCCAGACCTTCGCCCGCAGCCAGCTTGAGCGCATGCTGGCGGGCATGGACATCGTCAGCCGCGAAGAGTTCGACGCCGTGCGCGAGATGGCGGCGCGCGCCCGCGAGGAGAACGAGAAGCTTGCCGCGCGGATCGCCGCGCTTGAGGCGAGGCTCCCGGAGCCAAAGCCCTGATAGGATTCGAATCTTTCCGCAGAGTCTTGATTCGTTTCAGGTTCTGTGGACGAATGAGATGGTCAGGGTTTACGATTCGCTGCGAATCATCGAGATTGCCGCCCGTTCGCTTCGCCTGAGCCGGGCAAAGCGGACGGGCGGTTCAGGTGTGGAAGCCGGCCGCCGCTCAAGCGTCTAGTCCTCTTCCATCTCGAGCCGAAAGACCCCTGATGAGCCTGATCGAGACTGTCGCCGACGATCGCGTCGAACATCCGGTCGACGCCGTGGAGCGTCTCGCGGCCCTCAATCATTGGGCTTTCGACCGCGCCGCCGAGGACGAGATCTCGATCCTGGTTTCTGGCGGGTGGGCGAGCTACGACGTCTCCTTCACCTGGTTGCCGGAGATGGAATCGCTGCACGTCAGCTGTTGCTTCGATCTCAAATCGCCGCCGCGCCGACGCCCGGCAATCCGCGAGTTCGCGCAGCTGATCAACGAGCAATTGTGGCTCGGCCATTTTGACCTGTGGAGCGGACAGGACCTCGTGATGTTCCGCCACCTCCCTTGCCTTGCCGGCGGCGCGACCGCCAGCGATCTGCAGTGCGGGGCCGTCGTCAACGCCGCAGTCAACGCCTGCGAAACGTATTACCAAGCCTTCCAGTTCGTTCTCTGGGCGGATCGTCCGCCGCGCGAGGCCCTCGCCTTTGCCGCTTTCGAGACGCGCGGCTCCGCCTGA
>CAWGBJ010000012.1:0-129060 GCA_963820795.1 uncultured Alphaproteobacteria bacterium | reverse complement strand
TTGATGAGGATGTCGATGGGTTCGCCGTGCAACTGATCGAACAAAAACTTCGGAGCGAGCGGGGCGGCGAGATCGAGGGCGATGGTCTTAACCGTAATTCCGTGAAGGATTGCAATTTCGTGGCGATCTGAGTGAGTTTGTCGGCGCTGCGCGCGACGAGCACCAGGTTGTGGCGATCGCGAGCGAATAGCTTGGCCAGTTCGTATCCGATGCCCCCGGAAGCGCCGGTGATGAGTGCCGGCGGCTGCTTGCTCGATGCGCTGATGAAACCTTTTATACACCTTTGGATTAATAGCGATGAGAACCACGGACGCGGTCGAAGCAGACAAAGGATCGTTACGATCCGCGACAGCCACACAACGGTCCTGATCCTCGCGTTCACGTTTGCGCTACACTACGTTGCGCCAATCCATTTCATTTGAAAATATGGCTGATCTTTCCGGTTCACCAACAACGGGAGGCCTACGATGTCTCTCCGCCGAGTCTTCATCGCGATTGTGATTGCGTTTGGTCTTGTATGGCGGCGTTTCTGATCAACCGAGCCCCAGGCCGAAGGCTGAAACGGAGCAGCCCGGTTCCTGACTCGTGCGAGCCTCAGGGAAAGTGCGCGGAGTGCCATTGCGGCTGCAGTATTCGGTGGTGCATGAATACGAGATGAGCAAGCACGCGCAGAAGGGGGTGAGCTGCCTCGAATGCCACCAGCCAGCGCCCGGACAAGACAAGAAAGATCATCACGGGTTTGTGATCGCCAGTGTGCGGCTCGACAGCGGGGAACTGCCGAGCCTGCCACGAGCAGATCTACCAGCAATTTGTCCGCAGCCGGCACGCGGCGCCCTCCTGGGCGGCAATTTACGGCGAAAAGGGATTGACGCCAGAGCAGGTGAAGTTTTCTGAGACATACCAGCCGGGTGCGACGCGACGTCCCCCGCACCCGTTTGTGCTATCGGAAGGGGCACCGGCCATGGCGAGCGGGTGCGAGCAGTGCCACAGCGTCGGAAGCCAAATCCCCAGACGGGACTCTCGGTACGTGCACCGCCTGCCATACGCGGCATACGAGTTCCGTCGCGCTTGCGCGCTTACCCCGCGCCTGCGGGCAATGTCACCTAGGCCCCGATCATTCGCAAATGGAGATCTATCGAGAGAATCCAAGCACGGTGTAATGTTTGCGGCGCAAGAGAAGTTGCTCAACCTGAGTGTCGCTCCCAAGAGCCTGACGACGCGCGATATGTTCGTTCCAACCTGCGCCACGTGTCATATGAGCGGCATCAACGGCCTGGGTGTCACGCATGATCCATCGGAGAGGCTGTCGTACTACCTGGCGAATGCGGTGAGCGAGAAGCGTCCGAACTACGCCGCGGCGCAGGCCAAGATGAAGCAGATCTGCGCGCAGTGTCATACCCCTCGATCATCGACCCGGTTTACCAGAGGGCGGAACAAGTAGTGCAGGCCACGAACGAGAAAGTCTCCGCGGCCAAGGCTCTAGTCGATGGTCTGCGGAAGGATGGAGTCTTGAACGGGCCGCCGTTCTCGCAGCCCATTGATTTTGTTTACTTCGATTTCTGGCACTACGACGGGCGCACGGCGAAACACGGTGCCTTCATGGGCGGAGCGGACTTCGTGCAGTGGCATGGAAACTACCCGATGCTCCGCAAGACCGCCGAACTCAAAGCCATGGCAGACGACTTGCGGAGCGCCCATGCTCGAGCCAAATAAGGCATGGTGGGCCGAGGCATGGTTGCAGCTCGAGGTCTTTGCGCTGGTAAATCTTGGATTCTTGACCTTCGACATCTACCTTGCGCATTCCATCAATGATTTCAGGAAGGCGCCTGAATATATTCCGCTGTATTTTTCTGCCCTGGCGCCGATCGTGTTGGTGATCGGACTGGTCTTGCGGCGACGATGGAAGGCAGTGTGGACGGATCTAGGGTACCTGGTAGGGTGGGGCGCGATTCTGGTAGGGCTGACAGGCGTCGTCCTGCACCTTGACAGCTCATTCTTCTACGAGCGAACGATCAAGAGCTTGACCTATTCGGCGCCGTTCGCGGCTCCGCTGGCTTATACGGGTTTGGGATTTCTCATCGTACTGAACCGGATGGTCGACCCCGAGTCCACCGAGTGGGCCGAGTGGGTTCTGTTGCTGGCCCTGGGGGGATTTGTCGGAAACTTTGTGTTCAGCCTCTCGGACCATGCCGAGAATGGTTTCTTTTATCCCCTGGAGTGGGTGGCGGTGGGCGCGAGCGCAGTGGCAGTGGGATTCTTGGCGACTCCGTTGCTGGTCCGGGTTTCGCGCAAATTTATCTGGCTCTGCGCAGCGATCATGCTGGCCGAGGCAGTGGTGGGGGTTTGGGGATTTGTGTTGCATGCCGAGAGAAACCTGCGTGGGCCGTCCACGCATCCTTTCAGGAATTTCATTTACGGTGCGCCCCCGCTGGCACCGTTCCTCTTTCCCAACCTCATGTTGCTGGGATTAATTGCGCTCTGGAGGCTTCAGGAATCTGCTGCCATAGACTGAAGAGTCGCGGAGGGCAACCACGTTGGGCTGATAACGTCTCCGCAAATGGTAAAAGCCGCTAGCGGACATCCACGGGCGGGGCGGCGACCGTTCCCATCTTCGGCCTCGGGCTCTGGTGTTGCGAATAGTCCGGGGGGATTTCGAAAAGGGATTCGTCGAGGGTCTCTTCAGAAACACCCAGCAGTTCGGTCTTGCTGAGGATTGTGTTTCCACCTTCCTTCTGAGTCGACCGCTCCTCGATGATTAAACCGGTGGGCTGTACACCGGTGTACTGAACCACGAAGTGATCTCGGTGGCCGGTGGGTCCAACTTTGTACATCCCTCCGAAGATCGAAGCCATGGAGCGCGGAATCGATTCGTGGCAGCTTTCCCGGGCAGGTCGAGATACCAGGTATCGAGTTGGACCTTGCCGGGCAGTGTAGAGGCGTCTTTGCTGGGCTGAATGGCAATGGTGCTCTTGAGGTGGCGGGCTTCGAAACCTGACACCTGACGGCGCTCGCCAGTATCCAATCGAATCCATGGTGACGTTGACGTCGGGGCCATCAGGCAGTTGCGGCCGGATTCGCATCGGCCCAATTGGGCTACGGTCGGCAGCGGGTCCGTTAGAGACGATGTAGGACTTCGAGGACGGATTCAAATGAACCACCGCTCTCAGGTCGCACTGCATGAGGGTCGCGCTGAATCCTGTGACGATTCCTCCCTCAGGAATAATTTCTGTGCGCTCGCGCGGGCCTTTGAAATAGTAGGCATGCACCATGGGGTGGGAGAGGCCGCGGGTTTCCCGGATCTTGATGGTCAGGTCGCGGAAGTTGGGAACCGTGGCCCGAATGGTGGTGGGAACGGTGGCCAGGGTGGCCAGCAGTATCAACAAAGAGGCTGGAAGCATCGGGGGTCCTCCTCGTGGCGAAAAAGACGTAGCAAGCTACGTCTCTACGTTTACAAATATTATCGCCCCTGGACGTAGCAAGCTACGTCTCTACGCATGGTAGATGCGCAAAAAAGGCGCGGGCGAGTCGCCCGCGCCCACACAAACTTCTTGGTTTACGCGTGGACCAGTTCCACTCCGTAGATGGAGTGCCAGGTGGTCGCGGCTTTCAGTTTGTCGTTCACGTTGTTGATGTTCTTCACGCCTTCGGTCTCGAGCCACTTGCGGAAGGCGGCGGCGCCCTGCTTGGCGTAGATCGGGATGCCGTCTTTCCAGGTGGCGCGGCCGCAGAGCACGCCGTTGAACTTCACGCCGGATTCGCCGGCGAGTTCGAGCGTCTCGGTGAACTCGGCGTTGCTGACGCCGGCCGACAGATAAATGAACGGCTTGGTGGCCACGTTCGCGGCTTTGTGGAACAGGTCGATGGCTTCCTTCTTGGTGTAGGCCTTCTGTCCGCCGAACGACTTGGTGCCTTCGACGAACTTCATGTTGACCGGCACTTCGACTTTCAGCACGTCGACGCCGTAGCGGTCCTTGCGTGAACTCGCGCATGCTCTCGGTGACGATGTGCGGCTTCTTCTTGGCGTAGTCCAGGCCCTTTTCGTCCGCGCCTTCTTCGTAGCCGACGAACTCCAGGAAGAACGGGATGTCGTTGGCGCGGCACTCGTCGCCGATGCGCTCGACCCACGCGTGCTTCTTGTCGTTGACGTCCTTGGGATCGATCGGGCGTGTAGTAGAGCAGAATCTTGACGCAGTCGGCGCCGGCTTCTTTCAGGCGGCGCGCGGACCAGTGCATCGAGCAGGTCGCGGCAGGCGGCCGGGGCCGGTCTTGTCGTATCCGGTCTTTTCGTAGGCGAGCAGCAGGCCGGCATTCTTGGCGCGGCGCTTCGAGGCGGGCAGTCCCCACTCGGGATCGAGCAGGATGGCGGTGGCATGCGGGGTGAGCACTTCGGTGACCAGGGTCTTGAATTCTTCCATCATGGCGTCGGTGACTTCGCCGCCTTTTTCTTTGGCCAGCGATTTCTGCAGCGAGCCGCGCTGGTCCATGGCGGCGGCGGCGATGACGCCGCGTTCGTTGGAGACTTTCTTGAGACCGGCAAGTTTGCCGGGGGTGAGCTTCATGAGAATCCTCCGGTACGAATGGGATGAATGCTTGGAACTATATTGTAAACCACGCCACAGCCTAAACGTGATCGGAATCACAATGATCAAGGGTCGATTCCGGGTTCAGGACTAGTTGCCTTAGCGCCGCTATACACGGAGAAGTTTCCGGCCTCAATTTGTTGGAGAACGGCTCGGAAGGGTTCATGGTCAACGATGCAACCATGTTGCGTCACGACTTCTTCCGCTGAGTTGCGTAGAGGACCAGAGATTCGCTGGAAGCGCCTCCGATCGAGAGTCCGGATCCCTACGAGCGCATAGAGCTTGGCCTGGGCGTTGCCGACGGCGAACAGTTTCTCGAAATCCACCTCGGCCGATGGGCGAGACATAATGACTCGATAGTCTCTTTCTCCACGTGAAATCACTCCGGCAAAGCCCGTTCCACCAAAAGCGAACAGGTCGACTTTCGCGAGGCGATCCAAGGCCGGATCTGAAGAGTCCCCGGCGTGAGCGAATCCATGAACCGCCGGGCGGTTTCGTCCGTCCAGCCGAACTCGGCTTTGAGCCATGCCAACCAGTGACCGTGACCGATTAGCTGTTTGGCTTTCGCCAGCCGCTCGCCGATCTCGACGACATCGCTCAAAGCGCGGCGCCCAAGCGCCCGGATCGCTTCCGCATGTTGGGCAAGCTCGGGCGCGGCCTTTTCAAAGGCGTCATTGCGAACGCGTTTGACGGGATCAGATGTTGTCATGTCGACCATCCTTCTTGCGCGCGCGACAAAATCGTCGCGGCGAGCGCGAAAACTTGAGAGGATGGTCGCGGCTCAACTTTGGCTGGCGCTGATCCGCTAAGGATACTTTGGCTCTGCGGGCGTGAGACGCCGCGACGCGCGACCGAGCCTCGGATTTAAGATCGACAGGGCGGTGGCGCAAGTGCTTTGTAACGGCTGCCGCGCGGAAGAGCGAAGCGAGCGGCGGCGAAGGCGAAAGAGGGCCGCCGCCAACAAACCGGCGAGGGTTAGGGTATGGTCGCGCGATGATGCTGCAATGGCTCCGGCGTCGCCAGGAAGCGCTGACCGGCTGGCGCAAGCCGACGCCGAGGCGCTGATCCGCGACCGCGGGGCCGAGGCTTGTGGAGAGGCCCGCCAGCGCGAGCGTGACGTTACCCTGCCGGATGGGACAACTCACGGCGGTCGCCGGATCACTGGCGACGCGTCGCGATCATCGTCGCGAAGCGAACCGGCATAAAGTCGGGGTGGATAGTCTCCGGTACTGAGGTGTCGCCATGGTTCGTGTCGCAGGCGTCGATGGCACCCGCGACGGTTGGGCAGTCGTTATCACTGGGACGGACCGATGGAGCATTCGGAAGGTGCGCACTCTGTCCGAAATTTTCGACAGTGATTTGCGGTTTCGAAGTCGTCGGGGTTGATGTTCCAATCGGCCTCTGCGACGCGTACGAGACCGGCGGACGCACCTGCGATCGAGAGGCGAGAAAGCGTCTTCAGAAGCGGGCCAGTAGCGTCTTCCCGGCTCCCGTTCGACCTGTTCTCGCAGCATCCTTGTTCGAGGACGCATGTGCCCGCTCGCGGGCCAGCGCGCCGAGCGGTAAGGCGATCAGCAAGCAAACCTTCTTCATCTTACCCAAGATCAGAGAAGTTGATGACCTTTTGCGCGCGCGCCCCAACCTGCGCGAGGTGATCCGTGAGGTGCATCCTGAAGTGAGCTTCTGCGAGCTGGTCGGCCACCCGATGGAGTATTCGAAGAAAAAGCAAAAAGGACGGGACGAGCGGCAGCGAGCACTCCATCGATATTTCTCCGGTTTGGACGCGATCCTCGACTCCGGTCGAAAGCAGGGTTTGCCTCTTGAGGACATCCTGGATGCTACCGTCGCATGTTGGTCTGCGCTCCGTCTTGCAGATGGAAAGGGGCGCAGTCTGATTGAGCCCGTCCCTTCCGATACGACTGGACTGCCGATGACGATTTGGGTTTGAGGGGACAGCCGCTTGGCTTGGCTCATTGGCGAAAGCGGCCGGGCGGGTGCGTGATACTTACCACCTTCGCCGCGCTCATGCCGGAAAAAGCCCGCAAGGCCGTGCTCCGACGGCCGCTGATTTGCGGAAGTCCTGAGGTGGCCCGGACTCGTCGGAGGGCACTCCTCGACAACACCGTAGCCCGCCGATTGGCCCCTCGGCGAGGCGAGCGGCGGCGAAGGCGAAGAGGGCAGCCGCCAACAAACCGGCGAGGGTTGGGGGATGGTCGCGCGATGATGCTGCAATCGCTCCGACGCGGAGAGGAAGCTGACCGACTGGCGGAAGCCGATGCGACCATGGCGGGCTCCCGGGCACGTCGCAAATGGGCGGGAAGTGCGCCTACAAGGGTCGCCTCAGGAAAGACCAAGTCCGCGCCATAGCCGTCATTCCATTGCGAGCGCGGAGTACGCCTCACCGCCCTTAAGAGAGAATTCCACGGCTCAGGGCGCTCAATTAGTGCCAGGCTATCCGGCTCGATCCGGCTCGCCGCGCGGCTTGCCGAAAAAAGCGCCTCGTGGCACTATGCACAGTTTAGCCGGGCAATCCGGAGAATTATTGACGGCTTGCTCGAACGGGGCCGATTGCGGTGGTCGCTGACATACGAAGTGGTAGCCCGGGCAGCAATGCATCGAGAAGTGAGTGAATTACTGCTAGCCGCGCCGCAAGGTTGCTTACAGATTGGGACGAGACTTTCGGGGCAGGCAACGCAACCTTACTGCTGAACCTTTGGACGGGCCAATTCTTGGATGCATTCCAAGCGTCTCTCCAGCCCAAATGGAGCCATCGTGTCTTCCTCAAGAAATTTTTGCGTGAAATTCAACCTTTCGATTGGGTGAGCATTGCGGGATGGCAGCCTGACGAAAATCGTTTGAGCGACGTCATAGCGGCATTGTTCGACACACGATGGGGACATTCATTTGGGACAGGAATTCTTCTGCGGGTCATAAATACGTTAGCGTCACGTAATCCAAACTTGGTCTCAATATACCAGGATCTTCAATGGACCATCGGGGAGGAGTTGCCGCGAATAAATGTACGTCGTGAGCGGCGCGGGAGTTCAAGCCGCGCGGATATCGATGTCCACACGCGTGGCGTTAGAGCGATTTTCGTACGTATCGAACACAAGTTACGGGGAGGCGTGGAAACTTACGTTAGAGGGAAGAAACAAACAGATCGCTTGTGGACTGACGCAGTAGAGCGTGCGCACCAGCTCAATATAAAATCGGAGAACGTTGTTGGAATTTTTTTGAGTCCGAGTGGCGAACCACCAGCGAGTTGCCACTTCTGCTCACTCTCTTTTAGAGAATTTTCTGACTGATCTTCGACAGTGCGTGGAACCAAATTATTGATTATGCGCGCAAAAGCGCGCTGGAGCGCCGCCGTGGCACTACATTACGGAGTTTTGGCGTGGGATCAGGCGTCGGCGATATGACGCAAGGTTGGCGGCGGGGCGACGCCGAGAGCGGAAAGGGCGAGGCTGGCGGCGGGACGCGGGGCTGATCGCAGCAGGAAGCGTTTGCCGTCCTGCTCGACCTCGGTCTCGGTGAGCGAGTTGAGGTCGGCGATCACGGCGGGCCAGGAGGCGCGGGCGCCGCTGTCGGCGGCGGCGAGGCGGTCCTCCAGCTCCTTCTTCAGCACGAGCGCGAGGAAGCTGCAGGCGACATGGCCGCGGATCGTCTCATCCAGTTTGTGATAGATCGGCCGCGTCTCGAGCAGACTCTTTGCCGTGCGGAACGTCCGCTCCACGGTCCACAACTGTTTGTAGACGAGCATCGCCTCCAGCGGCGAGAGATTCGCATTGCTCCGCAGCACGAACACGCCGTCGAATTTTGCGTCCTGCTCGATCCTTTCGCGGTCGATGGCGAAGCCGTCGCCCTCCGGGTTCTTGAGGAAACGGCGGTATCCCTTGTTGCCGACGAGGCTCTTGTCGCCCTTCTTCAGCTGCCGCTCCAGCGCGGCGACGATGGTCGCGCGATTGGCGGCGTCCTTGTGGATCTCGTCGAGGTTGCGGCAGACGATGTAGCGCCGGCCGGCGAGCGTCACGGCCTTCGCCTCATAGTCGACCTCGCGCCTTTCCTTCATCAGAACGAAGGGCACGAACGGCGCGGGATCGTCGAGGACGAGTTCGCGCACCAGCTTGTCGGTTCGCTCGCGCACGCCCAGAACGTAGAGAAGCCTGCGCGCTTCGAGTTCGGCGATCGTCTCGGCGCTGATCATGCCGCGGTCGGCCACGACGCAGACGCGGTTGATGCGGAAGCGACGCTGCAGGCGATCGATCGCCGGGATCAGGCTGTTCACGTCGGCGGTGTTTCCCGGCCACATCTCGGTGCACACCGGCCGGCCGTCGCCGTCGAGAAGCACGGCCAGGATCATCTGGTTGAGGTCGGGCCGATGATCCTTGGAGAAGCCGCGCCGCCCCAGCGTCTGGCCGCCCGCGCCTTCGAAATGGAGGCTGGTGGTGTCCATGAACACGATGTCGAGCGTGGTCAGAAGGTCGCGCCGGCAGGCGAACAACTCCTCCTCCAGGACGTCCTTCACGCAGCGCGGCGAAAACGGCGTCGCGCCGTCCTGTTGGTCTTCGGCAAGCTCCTCGCCCAGCCACGCCATCGTGCGATAGAGATGTTGCAGTTCGATCCCGTCGACGCCGTCGATGCGATAATCCTCGCGCCAACGGTCGGCGGCGCGGTCCGAGCCGCCGCAGACGAGGCGGTGCAGCACGGTCAGGAACGCCGCCCGCTCCAGCGAGAACTCATGCTTGCGCGCCTTCGCCAGGCGCTCGATCACGCCGCGGCAGCCGGTCTCCTCCCACACCCGCTCGAAGGCGAGCGCCGGACCGATGCGCCGGGTCGAAACGACCGTCGCCTCGCCGCGGTCGAGCGCATCGAGCACGATCGCCTTCTCGGCGAACCGCGCCCCCGAGCGCAGCAGGCGTTCCAGCTGCCCGCTTGCTTGCAACTCGTCGATCCGCCCGAGCGTCGCGATCACCTGCTGGCGGACCGCCGAGCCCTCGCGCCGGCTCTCGACGATTTGCAGATAGGCGCGACCGACCGAGGTTTTCTTGCGGAAGTACATGACGGGGAGCCTGACGCCGATTCGATCCTGGTGCGCACAGACTCTGCCAGGCATTCCTAAAAATCAAGCTAAACCGGCGACAACGTGGCACTACACTTTCGGGCTCGCCGCTCATCGAGGCAAACTATATCAATGCGTTACGAGCCACACCCGGGCTACAACTGTCGAAGATCAGTCTGATGCTGTCGCCGCGGCCGTAATTGATCAGTTGCCTGAAATCGAGGCAACGTACACCTGTGGCTAACTCAATACTTGGCTTCATAAACTACTATGGGAGGGGCTAAATTGTTCAGCAAGGACGCAGGGTGGTATATCGATAACCTCGATCAAATAGCCGCATTCTATAAGTGGATTGCGACAGTAGAAGTGGACTTACCTAACCAACTCGCTATGTTTCTTAAAATTGGCCGCTGAATTAGCAATTTCTGAGCTTAACGGTAAAAGAACATCTCAGTTCTACTCTTTATTTCCGGTTTCCTCCGACAGCTATGGTTACAATGTCTACTGGGCCTTGGAGGATTATTACGACGATGCAACTGAAGTAGGACCATACGTATTAGCTTTCGTACCGAAATCGATTGGATGGCTGACTGCGGAAAGCGATGAACGACCTTCTGTCGGGCTTTATTACTCTGGCCGCAATCGAACGACGACTAGAGGGACGGGCAAAAACGTACTGGACGCGCTAAAGAAGGCACCTGAAGGGGCAAGGAAAACAGGAACTTTCAATAGCGATTATGGAATTTTTGAGTGTGCTGAACGCTATCTAGATAGCGATATTAGCCGGAAGACGCTTTGCGACGCAAATGGTGTAGAACTAGTCAAGAACATCTTCAAAGAATTTACCTCGGCCGTTGAACCGTCGTTGAAAGTAAAATAAAGGAATATGGCGCGCAGCAAGTTATGGGCGGCCACGAGGTCCTGATCGCGTTCAGCTGACATTGAAGAGGGTTGAACGCTAATCCGTGCCGCAACCCACGCCTTCAGCCGAAGACCGCTTTCTCGTGCTTCCCGCCCGTTCACAGGGCCGATCTTGAAAGGCAGCAACGGGTCGATTCCGGCCCTCCGGCCGCCGATCCATGCGGGCGGCGAGCGTCAAGATTTTGCCCGTTCAACTCCCCGCCTCAACCCGAGCGAGACGCTGGATCACCTCGCCATAGTCCTCTCCCGCCGCGCGCATGGCCGCCTGACGGGCGACGACGGCCGACTCAAGGTGGATCAAGGCATTGGCCGCCATGGCGCTGTACCGGCCACAAGGGCGCGCCCTCGGGCAACGTCGCGGTCAGGGCGTCATAGGCGGCGGGCGTGATGGCGATGCGGATCATGGGACGGGTTCGCTAACGGTCGCGTGGCAGCAGGTTTCCCCCGTCGCGATATTGGACCCATTTTAGACCCGCGGGCCGGCGATCTGTCGTAACCCTCTGTTTTCGTTGGCGCTCCCAAGGGGACTCGAACCCCTGTTTTCGCCGTGAGAGGGCGACGTCCTGGGCCGCTAGACGATGGGAGCCTTTGGCGGCTGGAGCCGTCTTCTATATCGGCGCGCGCGCGGCGAAGGCAAGGCGTCGGCCCAGGCATTTTCCCCCAAGCGTTTTTCGCGCCGTTCAGCCTTGCTTAACCTTTCGGCGCGGAAATTGCTTAGCTATATAAGGACGGGCGCGCGGGGACGCCGCCGTAAATTCGAGGTTGAAACGCCATGGCGAGCCCGGCTCGTCCGCCGACCGTCTTGATCGTGCTGCATCAGGAGCATTCGACGCCTGGGCGCGTCGGCATGGCGCTGCGCGCGCTCGGCGTGCGGCTCGACATCCGCCGCACCGGCCTCGGCGAGCCGCTGCCGAAGACCTTGGCCGAGCACGACGGCGTCATCGTCTTCGGCGGGCCGATGGGGGCCAACGACGCGCACGAATGGATCCAGCGCGAGATCGACTGGCTCGACGTGCCGCTCGCCGAGGAAAAGCCCTTCCTCGGCATCTGCCTCGGGGCGCAGATGCTGACCCGGGCGCTCGGCGCCCGCGTCTTCTCCTACGAGGACAAGCGGAGCGAGATCGGCTATTTCCCGATTTGCCCCAATGCCGCCGCCGATGCGCTCTGCGCCGCGCCCTTCCCGCGCTCGGTCTACCAGTGGCATTCCGACGGCTTCGACCTGCCGGCGGGCGCCGAACTTCTCGCCACCGGCGGCAAGGATTTCCCCAACCAGGCCTATCGCTGCGGCAGGGCGGTGGCGCTGCAGTTCCACCCCGAGGTGACCTACCACATGATGTGCCGGTGGACCTTGCGCGGGGCCGAGCGGCTGACCCGCCCCGGCGCGCAAGGCCGGCCCGGCCATCTCGAGGGCTGGTTCCAGCACGACGGCCGGGTGGCGGCCTGGCTCGAGGCCTTCCTGCCGGCCTGGCTCGACGGCCGGCTCGGCCAGACGGCGCCGGCCCGGCCGGCGGCGGCCGGCGAGCGGGCGCGCGTCGCCGAGCCGCTCGATCCGACAATCGCCTGGGCCGGCCGCGTCGCCGCCGAATAGCCGTCTGAGAAGCCGGCTTTTGCGCCCGCCATGGGAGAAGCGCGCTCGCGCGGATAACTCCTGTTTTCCGGCGAAGAGCGAAAATATATTCCCTGCTCGGCCGAATTGACGCCCTGTTCCGATTGCCCAGGGAATTTTCTGCAAAGTGTTGAGCCAGCTTTCGTTTTTAGGGTCAATAAGGAGCCTCGCTGGCCCAAAAAGCCAAAGTCCCAGTAGGTTTCCCTGCAAGCTGGGAATTCGGCTTGGCCAGAAAGTCGGAACCGGCGCATTAGAACAAGCGACCCCTGCCCTTCCGCCTCCCGCTCGCGGCGCCGGCGTTTCGGCGCCGCCGCGACGGCGTCCGGCGGCGGCGCCTCCCGGGTCGTCGCCCGGCCGCTGGCGGTCGCCGTGACGATGCCGTCGGCGAACTCGATTCTCAGCGGCTGGGCCGGCTTGACCTCGGCCGCCCGGCGGAGCGGCCGGTCGGCCTCGTCGCGCACCAGCGCAAAGCCGCGCGCCAGCACCTCGCGGTAGCCGACGGCGCCGAGGAGCTGCGCCACGGCGGCGAGACGGGCGCGGCGCGCCGCCAGGCGGTCGGCATAGGCGCGGGTCATGCGGGCCTCGAGCCTGAGGAGCGCCGCGGCGCGCTCGCGCCGGCGCCCGGCCGATGACCGCCCGTTCGCGGGCGAACGCCCGGCTGGCCGCTTCCGCCGCGCGGCGCGGCCGCTCGATCAGCGCCGGCGGCAGCCGCCCGAGGCGGCCGGTGAGGCCGCGCAGGCGCTCGCGCAAGCCGATAAGATGGGCGCGCGGCGAATGGCGCGCGAGCCCGCGCGCCAGCCCGGCCATCCTGAGACGGCGCTGGTCGAGGCCGGCGCGCGCCCGGACGATCAGCGTCTCGCCCGCCCGGTCGAGCCGCTGGCGCGGCCCCTCGACCAGGGCCTCGCCGCTCTTCAAGGCGCGCGACGACCGAGCGCAGTTCGGCCCGCCGGCGCTGGGCGAGGCGCAGGATCGCGCCGCGCCGCCGGCCGTCGAGCTCGGCCAGCGAGGCCAGGAGCTCGGCGCGCACCGGCACGGCGAATTCGGCCGCCGCGGTCGGCGTCGGCGCCCGCCGGTCGGCGACGTGATCGATCAGCGTCCAGTCGGTCTCGTGGCCGACGGCGGCGATGAGCGGAATGGCGCTGCGCGCCGCGGCGCGGACGACGATCTCCTCGTTGAAGCTCCAGAGGTCCTCGAGCGAGCCGCCGCCGCGCGCCACGATCAGGACGTCGGGCCGCGGCGCCCGGCCGCCGGCGGGAAAAGCGTTGAAGCCGTCGATCGCCGCGGCGACCTCGGCGGCCGAGGTCTCGCCCTGCACCCGGACCGGCCAGACGACCACCCGGACCGGGAAGCGGTCGGCGAGGCGATGCAGGATATCGCGGATGACCGCCCCGGTCGGCGAGGTCACGACGCCGACCACCTTCGGCAGAAAGGGGACC
The DNA here is from genome assembly GCA_963820795.1 of uncultured Alphaproteobacteria bacterium. GTDB lineage: Bacteria > Pseudomonadota > Alphaproteobacteria > Rhizobiales > Beijerinckiaceae > Roseiarcus. The sequence continues at coordinate 115,458 of CAWGBJ010000012.1, read as the reverse complement.
TGGCGCTTTCGCGCCGCGTCGAACAGCCCCTCCCCGGCCAGCTTCTTGCGGCGCGCTTCGAGGAGCGCCATCAGCGCGCCGAGGCCGGCGAGCTCGAGCTGCTCGATGACGATCTGGTAGGTCGACTTGCCGGGAAAGGTGGTGAGCCTGCCCGTGGCGACGACCTCGAGCCCCTCCTCGGGCTTCACCCGCATGCGCAAAAAAGGCGTCCGCCAGATGACCGCGTCGAGCCGGGCGCCCGCGTCCTTGAGGCAGAAATAAGCGTGCCCCGAGGCATGCGGGCCGCGATAGCCGGAAATCTCGCCGCGCACCCGCACATAGCCGAATCGGTCCTCGATGGCGCTCTTGAGCGCGTTCGAGAGCTCGCTGACGGTGATTTCGGGCGCATTGGTCGCGCGCACGTCCGGCTCGGCCATGCGCTCGATTATGCCTGAACGCGCCGGGGGAAGCCAGAAAAGCGGGGGACTTGCAAGGGCGCGCTGCAGCGCGCCTATGGCGTCGGGCGCGGAAAGGCCGTAGAAGGCCGCCCGGCCGGCGCCATCTTCGCGCCGCGATCCCGCACTCTAACCGCCCGGGTCTTTGAGGCGAAGCGCGGGCTGATTGCCGGCAGGCCGGCGGGGATTGAAGGTGAGAGCGGCGATGATGCGCATGGCGGGCGGCTTCGGCCGGCGGAAATTTCCGGCGCTGCGAGTTCTGGCGGCGGCCCTGGCCGGCCTCTTTTCGGTTGGCGAGGCCCTCGCCCAGGGCGCCGACTGCGCGCGGCTCCAGGCGGCGATCGCCGCCGCCCCGCGCGGCGGCGGGCAATATGCAGCCGCGGCCGAGCGCCAGCGCGTCGAGCTCAACCAGGCCAACGCCTACGCCCACTCCATCGGCTGCGACAATCAGAAGTTTCTCTTCTTCGGCTCCGAGCCGCCGCCGCAGTGCGGCGAGATCAAGGGGCGGATCGCCCGCATGCAGGCGAGCCTCGGCGACTTGCAGGCCCGCGCCGGCGGCGGACGCGGCGACCTGATCGCGCGCTACAACGCCGAATGCGTCAACGCGCCGAAGGGGCCCTCCAACATCTTCGAGGCCCTGTTCGGCGGCGGCGCCAGGCAGGCGGAGCCGCAGTCGGCCAATCCAGACTTCCTGCCGCCGGCGGACGAGCAGCAGCAGATGATCGAGAAGTCGATCGAATCGGAAAAGAACGGCGCGCACGTCTCGGCCGGCTCCTACGCGGTCTGCGTGCGCACCTGCGACGGCAGCTTCTTCCCCGCCTCCTATTCCGGCGCGAACCGCGCCGACAGCCTGGAGGAGGTCTGCCGGTCGCTCTGCCCCAACACCGACGTCGCCCTCTATTCGTTCCCGTTCGGGGAAACGATCAACGAGGCGGTGTCGCCGACCGGCGAGCGCTATGTCGACCTGCCGAACGCGCTCAAGTTCCAGCAGACGTACGATTCGTCCTGTTCCTGCCGCCGCAAAGGCGAGAGCTGGGCCGAGGCCCTGGCGGCGGCGGAGGCGCGATACGGACACGAACCGCACGACATTCTGGTGACGCCGCAAAAATCCCTGGAAATGTCGCGTCCGATCATCGCCAAGGTCGCCGCTGACGCCAAGACGAAGCCGACGAAGAGCAATGCCGCGGCGATCGTCGCCGCGCCGCCGGCCGATGCCTCACCGGCCAACGTCGCCCCCGCGGGAAGCTCGGCATCCGCCGCCGGCTCAACCCCGGCGCTGGATGCGTCGGCGGCGGCGCTCGATCCCAACGGCGCCGAAACGGCGCTGAGCGCCGCGGCGGCGACCGTCAGCCGCGAAACCTCGGGCATCGCCGGCGGCGACGCGCAGTCGGGAACCAGCTACCGGGTGGGCCAGGGCGAGACGGTGACGGAAAAGGGTCCCGACGGCGTCAATCGCAAGGTGCGGATAGTCGGGCCAGCGCTTTAGCGCGGCCGATGAGCGGCAGCAGCGTCGCCAGTTCCGGCCCCGAGCCGAGGCCGGTCAGGGCGAGGCGCAGCGGATGATAGAGTTCTCGGCCCTTGCGGCCCGTCGCCTCCCGGACCCGATTTGTCCAGGCGCCCCAGGTCGATCCGTCCCAAGGCTCCTCCGGCAGGCGCGCCGCGGCGACGCGCAGGAATTCCGCGTCCTCCACCACCGGCGCGATGCCGCCCTCGACGACTTGCCGCCACGCCGTCGCCTCCTCGAGGCGAGCGAGGTTGCCGCGCACCGCAATCCAGAAGGCCTCCGCCCGCGGTCCAGCGATTCCGAGCGCCGCGAGACGGTCCGCGACTGCCGCAAAAGGCAGGCGATGCAGCGTCCGCGCCGACAGCGCGTCGAGTTCCGCCTCGTCGAACCGGGCCGCGCCATGCGAGAGGTGGCGGAGCTCGACCATCCCCGCGAGCTCGTCGAGCGAGGCGACCGGGCGCACCGTTTCGGCCGAACCGACCAGCACCGCGAGCGCAGCGACGGCGAGCGGTTCAACGCCTCTTTCGCGCAGGGAAGCAATCGACAGCGCGCCGGAGCGTTTGGAGAGCCCTTCCCCGCCGGCGTCGGTCAGGAGATTGTGATGGCCGAACCGCGGCGCCTCAGCCCCGAGCGCCTCGAAGATCTGGATTTGCACCGCGGTGTTGGTGACGTGGTCCTCGCCGCGGATCACATGCGTGACGCCGAAATCGACGTCGTCAACCACGGAGGGCAGCGTATAGAGATAGGTTCCGTCCTCGCGCCTCAGCACCGGATCGGAGAGCGAAGCGCAATCGATATGGCTCTCCCCGCGCACCATGTCGTCCCAGCCCACCGTCCTGGGCTCGAGGCGAAATCGCCAATGCGGCTTGCGGCCCGCCGCCTCGAGCGCCGCCCGGTCGGCATCGGAGAGGCGGAGCGCGGCGCGATCATAGATCGGCGGACGGCCCAGCGCCTGCTGGCGCTTGCGCCGGCGATCGAGTTCCTCCGCGGTTTCGTAGGCCGGATAAAGGCGCCCGGTCGCCTTCAGCCTCTCGGCCGCAGCGTCGTAAGCGGTCATCCGCTCCGATTGACGGCGCACCCGGCCGGGCCTAACCCCGAGCCACGCGAGATCCTGCTCGATCGCGTCGGCATATTCCGCTTTCGAGCGTTCGCGATCGGTATCGTCGAAGCGCAGGACGAAGGTTCCGCCATGCTGGCGGGCGTAGAGCCAGTTGAGCATCGCCGTGCGGGCGTTGCCGATATGAATGCGTCCGGTCGGAGACGGGGCAAATCGGACGACCGGTGGGGAAGTCATTGGCCTTCATAGAAGCGTCGCGCCGGATCGGCAATATTGCTGGCGCCGATTCGCGAATTGAGTAAGATTGAATAATGACGATCAGCGCTTTGGCTGCCGGGGTCTGCGTCGCGAGCGGCGGCATCCATGTTTTGAGTGTCGCGCTGGCTTCCGGTCGTTGCCGGCGCCGTTCCGGTCATGTACCCCCTCCGGCGGACGCGCCCGCCGTCAGCATCGTACAGCCGTTGTGTGGCGTCGAGACTTTCTCGCGCGAGACTTTGCGGTCGATCTTCTCGCTGGACTATCCGAACTATGAGATCATCTTTTGCCTCGCCCGCGAGGAGGACCCGATTGCGCCTCTGGTGCTCGGCGCGATCGCCGCGCATCCTGAGCGCCCGGCGCGGCTTCTGATCGGCGACGACCGAATCAGCGGCAATCCGAAGCTCAATAATGTCGTGAAGGGATGGAGGGCCGCGCGGCGCAATTGGGTCATCATCGCCGATTCCAATGTGCTGATGCCTCCCGACTATATCCAGCGCTTGCTGGCCCGCTGGCGTCCGGATACCGGGATTGTCTGCGCGCCGCCGATCGGAACGCGGCCTGAGACGTTCGGCGCGGAGATCGAGTGCGCCTTCCTCAATACCTACGAGGCTCGATGGCAATATGCCGGGGAAGCCGCGGGATTCGGTTTCGCCCAGGGAAAGACGATGCTCTGGCGGCGCGACATCCTCGAGACCGGCGGCGGAATCGAGGCGCTCGGCGCGGAGATCGCCGAGGATGCCGCGGCGACTAAGCTCGTCCGCGCGCAGGGTTTCGACGCCCATCTCGTCAGCCAGCCTTTCCAGCAGCCTCTCGGAGCCCGCCGAATGCGGGACGTATGGTCCCGGCAGCTCCGCTGGGCGCGGCTCAGACGGGCGACCTTCCCGCTGCACTTTGTGCCGGAGATCCTGACCACGAGCCTTCTGACCGTCGTAGCGGCCGGCTTTGCGGCCCCGGATTTCGGTCTCAGCGTCTGGGAGAGCGTCGCGCTGGCGGCGTTCTGGTGGTACGCAGCCGAGGCGTTGCTTGCCTTGGCCGCGGGGTGGCCGCTCGGCTGGCGAAGCCCTCCGGCCTGGATGATCCGCGACCTCCTTCTGCCGCTGCTTTGGGCGCAGGCCTGGAACCGCGACCATTTTGTCTGGCGGGGCAACGCCATGAGCGTCGACGAAACTGTGCTCGGCGAGGCCGCCTCGGGCCCTCCCCAGCAGATGTAGCGCGAGCCTGCCAGGGTGTCGACGCAGAGCTATTCGGGTCGGCAGCCGCAATTCCGCTGAACTGATCCGCTATGATTTACCATCGGCGACCGCGTCAGTAGGTCGCAGGAAAATTCGATTGAAGAATGATAAGTTATTTCTGGGAGGAGGAGGAAGCCATGCATTGGCTCAGCGATGATGTAGAGATGCGAGTCCTGAACGCTCTCCACTGGGATCTCGCGGTCCCTCGCGACCGGTTGAAGGTTGACGTCGAGCACGGTTGGGTGACGATGTCGGGAATCGTCGACCTTCCCTATCAGCGCGCCTGCGCCGAATTTGACGCGCGCAAGGTTCCCGGCGTCGTGGGTGTGACCAATCGGATCCGTCTCGCGACCTCGGATGCGCCGGCGGCTATGGCGGGAAACGGTTGAGGCCTTCAACCCCGGGCTTGAGGCGCTCACACCGTCTTCAGCATGCCGCCGTCGACGAAGTAGGTCGAGCCGACCGAATAGCTCGCTCGCTCCGAGCAGAGAAAGACGAAGAAATTCGCCAGCTCCTCCGGCGTGGCGAAGCGCTGGATTGGCGCGTGCTCGCGCGCAACGCCGTCGAGGTAGGCCTGCCAGTCGCCGCCTTTGTCGGCGGTGAGCTGTTTGGCCGTCTTGATCCAGTCGGGCGTCAGGATAAGGCCGGGGTTGACACAATTGACGCGGATGTTGTCGCCGACGAGCTCGGTCGAGAGCACTTTCGAAAACATCATCAGCGCCGCTTTAGTCGTGTTGTAGATCGGCTCGTACCAGAGCGGCTGGACGGCGCAGATCGAGGCATTGTGCAGGATGACGCCGCCCCCGCGCGCCTTCATTAGCGGCGCAAGGCCGCGTGCCAGCCGCACCGCCGCCATCACATGCAGGTCCCAGTAGGCCTGCCATTTCTCGTCCGGCGCCTCCATCACGGTCTCGTTGCTGCCGGTGCCGGCGTTGTTGATCAGGATGTCGGAGCCGCCGTGGGCTTCTTTGACCGCCGCAATCAACCGGTCGGTCCCAGCGCGCGTCCCGATGTCGCAGTCCACGCCATCCGCCCGGACGCGGTATTTGCGGGCGATGCGGCTCGCCTCCTCGCGAAGGCGTTCGATGCCTCGCGCGGCGAGAACGAGATTGACGCCCTCTGCCGCCAGCCCTTCCGCGATCGCAAGCCCGATCCCGACGCTGCCGCCGGTGATGACCGCGACCTTGTCCTTTAGCCCGAGGTCCATGCGTCCCGTTCCCCTCACCAGCAGGTGTAACCGCCGTCCGCCAGCACGATCGAGCCGGTCATCAGGCTCGCGGCGTCGGAGGCTAGAAACAGCACGACCGCCGCGATCTCGTCGGGCTCGCCCATCCGCGCCATCGGCGTGCCGTCGATCCAGGCGTCGAACATCGCCTTGTTGGTCTTGGCGAGGGCCGTCATCGACGTATCGATATAGGTAGGGGCGACCGCGTTGACGCGCACTCCGCGCGCGCCCCATTCCGCGGCGAGAGATTTCGTCAGGTGATGAACAGCGGCTTTCGAGACGTTGTAGTAGGCCTGCGGCCGCGGCCGGTTGACGATGAACCCGGACATTGAGCCGATGTTGACGATCGAGCCGCGTCCGGCAGCCAGCATGTGGCGGCCAAACGCGCGGCAGCACCAGAAGACCCCGTTGAGGTTCACGTCGATGACATTGAGCCAGCGTTCGTCTGTCGCGTCCTCGGCCGCGACTTCGGAGCGCGCGATGCCCGCGTTGCAGACGAGAACGTCTATCCGCCCCATCTCTCGGATGACGCGCGCCGCCGCGGCGTCGACCGCGGCGGACTTCGTCACGTCAATTTCGATGATGTCGGTCGCATAGCCCTTGGCTTCCATCGCGGCGCGCGCCTGGGCCGCTTCCTTGGGGTTGCAGTCAGCGATATAGACGTGCGCGCCCGCTTCCGCGAGCGCCTCAACGCAGGCAAGGCCGATCCCTTGCGCACCGCCGGTGACGACAGCCACCCGTCCGTTGAGATTGAAGCGGTCGAGATACATGCACACGGCCCTCCGGACGGTCCGGGTCAGCTCATCCAATTGCCGCCATCGATGTTGAGCGTCTGCGCGACGACAACTATTGCTGTCGGACGAAGCCAGAGACACCGCGGCGCCGATGCCGCGGGCGCCCCGGCGACGATGGCGACTTTATCCTCGAGCCGCATGCTCCCCGCTTTCGTCGATTGAACCAGCGCGTCTGTCAGGGGGCATCCCTGAGATAGTCGTCGAGCGTCGCGCGAACGCCCTTCGACCACAGCGCCGACAATCCTTTGGCAAAGGCCGCGACATAGACCGGCGCTTCGGCAAGCTCCCCGAAGATGTCCCGCATCGCCAGAAATGCCTCAGGATTATGGCGCGCCGGCTTAGCCGCCGCCTGCAGACGTTCCCAATTCGGATCGTTTGGCGGAACGACCTTGCCGCTCTCGGACTCGCCGTAACAGTAGCGGCACCAAAGCGCAGAGACGAGCGCAAGACCGGTGACGCTCGAGCCCGCCGCGAGCCGGTCCCTGACCGTGGGCAGGACGAACTTAGGTTGCCGATTGGAGCCGTCAAAGCAAAGGCGCGAAATCGTGTCGCCGATTTTCGGATTGGCGAAGCGCTCGGCCACCTTCTTTCGGTAGGCTTCGAGATCGACCGCTGGCGGCGGCGGGACCACGGGGATGATTTCCCGCTGAGTCAATGTCGCGAGGAATGCGGCGATCTGCGCGTCCTCCATCGCCTCGTGCACGAAATGGACGTCGAGAAGTCCGGCGGGATAGGCGATCGCGGCATGCCCGCCGTTGAGAATGCGGATCTTCATGAACTCGTAGGGCGCAACGTCGGAGGTGAAGGTCACTCCGACCCTCTCGAGCCTCGGCCGGCCTGACGGGAAATTATCCTCGACCACCCACTGTCGGAACTCCTCGCAAAACACCGGCCAGTTGTCTTCGACGCCATATTCGTCTCGCAGGATCGCGCGCTCCCGCTCACTCGTGGCCGGCGTGATCCGGTCGACCATGGAATTCGGAAATGCGACGTTCGCCCGTATCCAGGCGGCGAACGGCGGATCGGCCAGTTCGGCGACACCGGCCACCGCATTCTCGGTGACATGGCCGTTGCCCGGAATGTTGTCGCAGGACATCACGGTGAACGGAGGAAGACGTGCGGCCCGGCGGTGCTTCAGGCCCGCCGCGATCAGGCCGAACGCCGTCTTCGGCGCGGCGAAGCTTCGAATGTCGTGGGCGATATCGGGATGGGTCGGATCGAAACGTTGGGTCGCCGGAGAAATGTAATAGCCGCCTTCGGTGACCGTCAGCGAAACCACGCGAATTTCTGGGCGCGTCAGGGTCGCGAGCGCCAACTCGACGTCGAACGGCTTCAGGAAATCGATCATTGATCCCGTTACGCGCACGCTCGTGGCCAGCGCCTCCTGTTCGACGACGGTGGTCAGCCAATCCTGCTCGGCGAGCTTTTCGCGCATCTGCACGTCCGGCTCGCGCACGCCCGCTCCGACGATCGCCCAGTCGTGATCGACCCCCGCGTTGAAGAGATCGTCGAGATAGACGGCCTGATGCGCTCGATGGAAATTGCCGACCCCGATATGCAGGATCCCGGCGCTGAGATCGGAGCGCTTGTAGCTCGGCACGCGGACGCCTGGCGGCAGGTTCGCAAGCGAGGCCAAGGAAAGTCTGACGCTCATCTCTCTTTTGCCCACTCATGCAAATGACGCTCTGCCGCGCTCCGGCTTCGAGCGAAGCGATCTGTCAGCCGATCCTCTTGCCGTCCTTGTCGAAGCGATGCAGGTGCTCTTCTCGCGGGGTGACGAAAATGCGCTGGTCCGGCTTCAGCGGCGCCTCGCCCTCGAGGCGCAGCGTGAGCGGGCCGATGCCGTCGGCCTCCGCATGGACGAAGGTGTCGGAGCCGAGATGTTCGGCGAGGCGAACTGTCGCCGCCCATTCGCCGGCAGTCGTCGAGACGTCGGCATGCTCCGGACGGATGCCGATCGTCGCAGCGCCACGCTTCTCCGCGCTCGGCCCCCGGATCAGGTTCATCGTCGGCGAGCCGATGAAGCCGGCGACGAAGAGACCATTCGGCCTGTTGTAGAGCTCGAGCGGCGTTCCGACCTGCGCGACGGAGCCCCGATCGAGGACGACGATCTTGTTGGCCATGGTCATCGCTTCGACCTGATCATGCGTGACATAGATCATCGTCGTCTTCAGCGCGTTGTGCAGTTCGCCGATCTCGACCCGCATTTGCACGCGCAGAGCCGCGTCGAGATTGGAAAGCGGCTCGTCGAACAGGAACGCCTTCGGTTCTCGCACGATCGCCCGTCCGATGGCCACCCGCTGACGCTGGCCGCCGGAGAGCTGGCGTGGCTTGCGGTCGAGATAGTCCGTCAGGTTCAGCGTCGCCGCCGCCTTGCGCACCTTCTGGTCGATCATGTCGGCGCTCTGGCCCGCCATCTTGAGCGCGAAGGCGATGTTTCCGCGGACGCTCATATGCGGATAGAGCGCATAGGACTGGAACACCATCGCCAGCCCGCGCTTGGACGGGCCGACATTGGTGACGTCTTTGCCATCGATCTGGATCTGCCCGTCGGTGAGGTCCTCGAGGCCGGCGATAAGCCGCAGAAGCGTCGACTTGCCGCAGCCGGAGGGGCCGACGAACACCGTGAATTCGCCGTCCTCGATGCCGAGATCGACCCCGTTGATGACGTTGACGGGGCCGAACGCCTTCCTGACCGACGTCAGCTGGATGCTGCCCATGACTGCAATTCTCCCTTCTGCCGGCCTATTTCACGGCGCCGAACGTCAGACCGCGGACGAGCTGCTTCTGCGAGAACCAGCCGAGGATGAGGATCGGCGCGATCGCGAGCGTAGACGCCGCGGAAAGCTTTGCCCAGAAGAAACCTTCCGGGGCCGAGTACGAGGCGATGAACGCGGTCAGCGGCGCGGCGTTCGAGGTCGTCAGATTGAGCGTCCAGAACGCCTCGTTCCACGACAAGATGATCGCAAGCAGCATCGTCGAGGCGATGCCAGGCACGGCCATCGGCGTTAGTACGTAAACGATTTCGTTGAGCAGGGACGCTCCGTCCATGCGCGCCGCCTCAAGAATGTCAACAGGAATTTCCTTGAAATAGGTGTAAAGCATCCAAATCAGCAGCGGCAAATTGATCAATAGCAACACAGAACCGACGCCGAGTAGACTATCGAGCAGGTGCAAATTTCGAAATATCAAATAGATCGGCACCAGCGCCCCGACCGCTGGCATCATCTTGGTCGACAGCATCCACATCAAGACGTCCTTGGTGCGCTTCGTCGGCGCAAAAGCCATCGACCAGGCCGCCGGAATGGCTATGGCTAGACCTACAAGATTCGCCCCGATCGACAGGATTATTGAATTCCCCGCGAACTTCAAATAGTTCGACCGCTGCTGAACTTCGACATAATTCTCGAGAGTCCAGTTGAAGAACAGGAATTTCGGCGGCATCGCGATCGCGTCGAGCTCGCTCTTGAAACTGGTGATGAACGTCCAGAGAATCGGAAAGAAGATCAGGAATGCGACGACCCAGGCGAGGACGGTGACCCCGATGCGCTTGCCGGTTGATTGCTTCATCGCCATCGTTCAGCCCTCCAGGTTCCTGCCGATGATGCGCACCAGGAAGATCGCAACGATGTTGGCGAGAATGACGGCGATGATGCCGCCGGCCGACGCACCGCCGATGTCGAAGTTGAGCAGCGCCTGCTTGTAGACGAGGAAGGGAATGTTCGTGGTCGCGACGCCTGGACCGCCGGATGTCGTCACGTAGATTTCAGCAAACACGCTCAAGAGGAAAATGGTCTCGATCAGGATGACGACGGTAATGGCGCGCGCGATATGCGGCAGCACGATATAGCCGAAGTAGGAAATTGGGCCGGCGCCGTCGAGCTGGGCGGCCTCCTTCTGCTCCTCGTCAAGTGACTGCAGCGCGGTCAGGAGGATGAGACTCGCGAAAGGCAACCATTCCCATGCGACGATGATGATCACCGACAGCATGGGCCAGTTGGTGAACCAGACGATCGGACTGAACCCAAGCGATCGGGCGATCCAGGCGAACAGTCCGGAGTCGGGATTCATCAGCAGGTTCTTCCACACCAGCGCGCTGACCGTCGGGATAACGAAGAATGGCGCGATCACCATCAGCCGCAGCACATTCTGCCCGAAGACCGGCTGGTCCATCAGCAAAGCCACGAGAACGCCGCCGCAGACGCTAATGACGAGCACCGAGGCGACGAGGACAAGCGTGTTGTAAAGCGCCGTCAGGAAATCCGGATCGGTAAGAAATGCAGTGTAGTTCTGGAGCCCGACGAAGCTCACGTTGTCCGGATCGAGCAGGCTGTAGCGCAAGGTCGAGAAGTAAAGCGTCATCGCCAGCGGTACGATCATCCACGCAAAGAGGAGGATGACAGAGGGCGCGACGAGAATGCGACCCGCGGTGGTGGTTTGCTGTGTCGCCATCGCTTCTTGACCCTCCCCCGTGATAGTCGCCCGCAAGTCTTTTCGATGCGGGATTGCAATTCCGGCGGTCGACGCCTTGCTCATTCGGCGCGTTGGCGGCGAGTTTGGCGCGCGTCACACCCTTGACGGCCTCGACGCCCGCCCGATTTTCCCCCTCCTCGGGCGACCGAGGAGGGGGCGGGACGGGGAGGAGCGTCCCGGCGTGCGCCCCGCAGGCGAGCCGGCGAGGCGTTCAGCCTCCGGTCATTTCATATAGCCGGCCTTCTTCATCGCGGCCTCCGTGCTCGCCTGGGCTTTGGCAAGCGCGTCGTCGACGCTCATCGAACCGGCGAGCGCGGCCGAGAAGTCCTGACCGACGTCCGTCGCGATGCCCTGAAACTCGGGGATCGCCACAAACTGCACGCCTGTGTAGGGAACCGGCTTCACCGTCGGATGCAGCGGGTCGGCCGAACTCGATCGACTCAAGCGTCAGTTGCGCGAACGGCGCCGCCTTCAGATAGGCCGGGTTCTTGTAGAGCGACGTGCGGGTTCCCGGAGGAACGTTGGTGATGCCATCCCTGGAGGCGACCAGATCGAGGTAGTGTTTGCTCGTTGCCCAGGAGATGAACTTCTCCGCGGCGTCGACCTTGGTCGAACTCGCGGGCACCGCCAGCGACCACGCCCACAACCAGTTTCCGCGCTTGCCGAGACCGTCGTCGGGCGCGAGCGCAAAGCCGACCTTGTCCGCGACCTTCGACTGCTTCGGATCAGTCACGAACGAACCCGCGACCGTGGCGTCGATCCACATCCCGCATTTGCCGTCACTGAACAGGGAAAGGTTCTCGTTGAAGCCGTTCGAGGACGCGCCGGGAGGGCCATCCGCCTTCATCAACGCCACGTAGAAGTCCAATGTTTTCTTCCACTCCGGCGTATTGAACTGCGGCTGCCACTTCATATCGAACCATCGCGCGCCGAACGAGTTGGCGGTCGCGGTCAGGAACGCCATGTTCTCGCCCCAGCCGGGCTTGCCGCGCAGGCAGACGCCGTAGACGCCGGCCGCCTTGTCGGTCATCTTGTCAGCCGCCTGCCTGATGAAATCCCAGGTCGGCTTCTCGGGCATCTTGAGGCCGGCCTTTTCCATCAGGTCAGTGCGATACATGGTGAAAGAGCTCTCGCCGTAGAACGGAGCGGCGTAGAGCTTGCCGTCATAGGAGAGACCGGCGCGGATGGGCGGAAGCAGATCGTCGACGTCATAGTCGGCGCCGAGCTTGTCGAGGGGCACCAGCCATTTCCTCTTGGCGAAGATCGGAATCTCGTAGGTGCCCTCAGTGTAGATGTCGAACTGGCCGCCCTTGGTGGCGACGTCGGTGGTCACCTTCTGGCGCAGCACGTTCTCTTCGAGCGTGACCCAGTTAAGCTTGATATCGGGATTGGCCTTGGTGAAATCGTCCGTCATCGTCTGCATCCGGATCATATCTGGATTGTTGACGGTGGCGATCGTTAGCGTGGTGTCGGCGTAAGCCGGAAGCGAGAAGCCCGCTAGCGCAACGGCCCCGAGCAGGCCCTTCACGAGAACCTTCATGAACGTATCCTCCGATGAGCAATGCCATTTTGGGCAATTGCTACAGTAGCGGGCGAATATTCGGCCCATCAATAGGCCGGAGTCAACCGGCAATCGTCGCTGCGCTGCACAATTGATTTCTGAAATTCTTTAGCATCGGCTAACTCTCGCACGCTGTCGTCCTGACGCAGCGCTCCGCCTCGAGCGCCGGCCAGCGGCGGTTTCGGCGTCGGAAGGCTTTCCTGCTTTTCCTCTCTCTTCTCCTTCACCTGTTCTCGCGAGCCTCGGCTTTGCTTCCTGTTATGTGGCGCTGCAGGGAAAACGATCTCCCTGTAATCTCCTCTTCCGCCAGATCAGCCGATCCTCTCAACCTACTGAAATTAAAATTTAATTCTGCTAAGATGCGGAAGTGGCGCGGGCGATTCCCCCTGTTGGCAGGGAGTAACAGGGAGAATCCCGTTTGGCGAACTTGTGAGCAGCGCACAAGCGATCGTCAAGATTTCCTCGCTGCCAATCGATCGCTTCTCGCCATCCGCGCTCGACCCTTCTTGCCTCCGCCGAAGGGCCAGGAAGGCCATTCCTTCGCGTTCGGATCAGGCCAATATTCCATCGAAATCAAAAAATGAGATTGCTACCTCTGCAGCAGATGCTCCGCCGTCGCCTCGTCTGTCACTAGACCGGAAATCAATCCCCCGGTCAGCGCCGCCCGCAGGGGCGCACGCCGCGAGGGCCCCATCGCCACCCCGATCACCAGCCGGTTCCCCGCTTTGCGCAACGGCGACCCGGCGACGCGCTTGTTCGTGCCCTCGGTCAGCACCCGGCCGGAAGCGTCGAAAGCCCAGCCGGTGATCTCGCCGACCGCGCCGAGATGGCGCAGCGCCTCCGCCTCCTGCCGGGTGATGATGCCGTCCTGCACGAGGGGCGCCGAATCGCCGACCGGACCGACGCCGACGAAGCTGACATCGGTGCGTTCGACCAGGTCGAAGAGGCTCTTCACCGACGCCAGGCTCGTCAGCAGTTCCCGCTCCTCGACCGAGCGCGCGATAACGGGCAGCGGCATCGGGTAATGCGGCGCGCGCACCGTGTCGGAGACGCGAATGATGACGTCGTAGAACGAGGCAGAGCCGTCGGTCTTGGTGGTTCCGACCAATGCGACGAGCTTGTGCTGCGGGCATTCCATCGCCGGCAGCTGATCGGCCACCGCCCGCATTGTGCGTCCGGTGCCAATGCCGATGATCGCGGGCTCCGGCCTCCGCAGCCAGCGCTCGAATTCGGCCGCGGCGGTCTGGGCGATGCCGAGCGTCGACGACGTCGAGTCCGGGTCGGTCGGCGCAATGTCGCAAAACCGCAGATCGAAGCGCAGCTTGAGAGCGGCGGCGAGCTCCATGCAGCGCGCAATCGGATGGTCGAGACGGACCTTGATGAGGCGCTCGGTTATAGCAAGCGAAACGAGACGTTGCGCCGCCTGGCGCGAAATGCCGAGCTTGCGAGCGATCTGGTCCTGGGTGTTGCCCGCGACGTAATAGAGCCAGCCGGCGCGCGCCGCCTCGTCCAGTCTCAGATCGTCCTGATCGCCTTTGCGCGCCATCACTCGCGTCTCGCATCCGCTTCCACGGACCGTCGCGCGAGGATCTCCGGCAGACGAGCCATATCGTCGAAAATGAGGTCGGCGCCCGCCGCCGTCAATTCCGCCGCCTGGGTCGGCCCGGAGAAATGGCTGCCCCCCGCAAAGCCGAACACCGTCATTCCGGCGGCGCGCGCGGCCCTGACGCCTGCGACGCTGTCCTCGATCACGAGGCAGTCGCGAGGAGCGACGGCCATCGATCGCGCCGCGAACAGGAAGAGATCGGGATGGGGCTTGCCGCGTTCGACCTGAGCGGCGGAAAAGATGTTCGGCGAAAACAACGTCTCGTAATCCGTCACCCGCAGCGCCAGGCGCAGACGGTCCGGTTCGCTGGAGGACGCCACGCAGACGCGGGCCTCGAGCCCCTGGATGGCCTGGCGCACGCCCTCGACGCCCTTCAGTTCCCGCCCGAAGGTGGAGAGGATCTCGCGCGACAGTTTATCGGGAAAATCCTTGGGCAGCGGCGCCCCCAACTCAACCTCGACTCGCTGCAGGACCAAATCCTGCCGCATGCCGAGAAAACGCTCGCGCGTCTCGTCGTCGCTGAAGTTGAGGCCGGCCTCGCCCAGCATGCGCCGGGTCGCCGCAAGCGCGATGAGCTCGCTGTCGACCAGCACGCCGTCGCAGTCGAAAATAACGACTTCCGGCCAGCGCGCAATCCGGGTCGCCTGCCGGACATCGCGCTCGGCCCGCTCCAGGATCTCGAACGCCCGCCGCTTGCGCGCGTGAAGGACGGCGACGGCGCCGCCTGCGGGCCATTCGCGTTCGGCGAGCGACGACATGGTCGCCATCGCCGACAGGATCGTTTGGCGGCCGGCGGCCACGGCGCCGATCATCGCCGAGCCGAGCAGCACCGGCTCAGGCGTCGTCGGCGCGGCGACCGGGATTCCGGAGGCGTCGGCGATGATCTGGCGCACAAGCGCGCTTCGCGACGCGCCGCCGCTGACGACAATGGCGTCGAACCCGTAGCCTGCCCGGGTGAGCGCCTCGACGATGCCGGCGATGCCATAGGCGAGACCGCAAAGGGCGGCGACATGGAGCTCCTGAAGACTCGCGGCGTCTTCGCGGAGATCGAGACCGACGATAGCGCCGCGCGCCGCGGCGTCGGCGACCGGTCCGCGATTGCCGAGGAACGATGGCAGCACGTGCAGCCGCTCGGCGATCGACGCGGCCTGGGACAGGCCGCCGGCTCGCGCGACGATCCCGGTCTCAAGCGCCTCGAACCCTGGCGGCGAAGCGCCGGCCCGGGCCGGATGCAGTCGCAGCAGATGATCGATGGCGGCGCCAAAGGCCGACTGTCCGCCGTCGATCAGCCATTGACCGGGCGTCAGGGCCAAGAAATGCGGTCCCCATACGCCTTCGATGAAGCGTGGCTCATCGGAAATCGCCATGCAACTCGACGAGGTGCCGAGAATCAGCGCCAAGCGGCGGCGCGGATCGACCGCCAGTCCACCGTCGCTCGCGCCCAGCGTCGCGAGCGCGCCGGCGTGCGCATCGATCAGTCCGGCCCCGACCGGCGTCCCCGGATCGAGCCCCAACGCCGCGGCAGCCTCGCTCGTCAGCCCGCGCCCGACCGGCGTTCCGGGCTGAACGATGTCCGCGCCAAGCCGGGCGAAACCATCGGCCGCGAGCGCCTGAAGTCCGACGCTATCGAAAAATTCCCTCGGCCACCGTTTTTCATGCGCGAGATAGCCGAATTTGCACGAAACCGTGCAGAGCGAACGTTGCAAGGAGCCCGTGGCCCGGAACGACAAATAGTCGGTCAGCCCGAGAAAGTGCGCTGCGCTGTTATAGGCATCGGGCTTGTTGCGCGCGAGCCAGGCGAGCTTCGGCGCCTGCATCTCGGGCGACATTGCGCCGCCGAAAAAGCGCAGGAGTTCATGGCGGCCTGCAGTGATGCGGTCGGCCTCCGCGGCGGCGCGATGGTCCATCCAGACGATGACGTCGCGTTCGGGCGCCCCCGTCGGGCTGATCGACAGCGGCTGCAGATCGGCGTTCAGGGCGACGAGCGAACAGGTCGCAGCGAAGCCGATGCCGCCGAAGGCCGCGCGCGGCAAGGCAGACGCCTCGACCGCCGCGCGCGTCGCCTCCGCCACAGACCGCCAGATGCCGGCCGAAGACTGTTCGACGACGGCGCCCGGTCCGCGCCACATCGCAAGGTCGCGCCTGGCGCTCGCGACGAGGCCGCCTTTTTCATCGAAGACGCCAGCGCGGGCGCTGCCGGTGCCGACGTCTACACCGATATAGGCCTCGCTCATGGCGGGGAAATTGGGTCTTTCCGCCGCCGCTGGCAAGCGTCCAGGCAGAGGCCGCATCGCCGCAAAGTCGTATTGCCTTGCTTCCGGTTTAGCCCGGCAGGTTCAACAAACCTGCCTCGCCGGTTTCCAGGCCAAAAAGAAGGCGCGCGCCGCTGGCGTTCCAGGCAAGCGCGCTGACCCGTCCGCCGCCGGGGGGGCGGACGAGGATTTCCGCGGCGTCCATAAGCCGGCAAAGCAGCACGAGGCCGTCGGCGTATCCGATAGCGACGACGAGCGCCCGTGGATGGAACGCGACCTTCGTCACCCGCGCGTCGCGCACGCCGCATTCGCGCGGCGCCTTGCCCATCGGGCCGTCCTTGTCCTTGAACGGCCAGACGATCGCCGCGTCTGCCCCAGAGGTCGCCAGCCAGGCGCCGTCATGCGACCAGCTGAGCGACCTCGTCTTGCCCGGATAGCCGGTCATTCGCATGTTGCGCGAATCCGCGAGCCGCCAGCCGTGCAGCGCGTTCTCCTGCATCGAGCTGACGAGAAACCTCCCGTCGGGCGAAAACGTCGTGTCGAGATGCGCGCCTTTCCACTCGAGCGTCTGCGGTGGCCCCTCGACCTTCGGAAACCAGAGCGACACGCCGTTATAGTGGGTCAGCGCGACACGGTAGCCCTTTGGCTGGAAGGCGAGACCGCGGACCGTCGAGGGCGCACTGAGGGTCCTGACGGCGCCCGCTTCGTCGCGCGCGCTGACCTGCTTGCCTGCGCTCCAGGCGAAGGCTTGCCCGCGAAGCGCGAGACCGTCGATCCAGCGGCCTTTCTCATCAGCGATCTCATGCACGACGGCGTCAGCGCCGACCGCCGTCACCCGTCCATCGTCGCCGCCAGCAACCAGGGTCCGGCCGTCGCTGATTGCCGTCAGGATCGCGGCGTCGGGATAAGCAGTAAGCCGGTTCTGCTCCTCCGGTTCGCCCACGAGAATGACGCCGTCGGCCAGCGCCAGGGCCGGCGCTTCGTCAAGGAAGACCGCAGCGACCACATGGGCGCCCGCCTCGAAGGCGCGTGCGTGTTGCGCGAGAGAGCTCGGGACTTCTGCAGAGGTCATGCGCGCGGCCGCGCCGTCACGCGGCGCAGCCGAGGAAGCCCTTGCGGATCTGCCCCTCTTCCAGGTTGCGGCCGATGAACACGACCTTGGACTCCCGCTTCTCGTCCGGCTTCCATTCGCGCTGGGAATCGCCATCAAGCATCATGTGCACCCCCTGGAAGACGAAGCGCTTGGGGTCGTCCTTCATCGCCACGATGCCCTTGCAGCGCAGGATGTTCGGCCCCTGCTCCTGGGTGACGCGGTTGATCCAGGGCATAAACTTCGCCGGATCGACGTCGCCCTCGAGCCGTACCGAGACCGACTGCATGTCCTCGTCGTGATAGTGTTTGAGGCCGTGATGGTCATGGCCGTGGTCGTGGTCGTGGTCGTGGTCGTGATCCTCGACGACGAGGAACTCCGGTTCGATGTCGAGAATGCGATCGAGATCGAAGGCTCGCCGCTCGAGCACCTCGGCCAGCGCAATGTCGCATTTTTGCGCCCGATGAAGGGCGGCGTAAGGGTTGATGGCGCGGATGCGCGCCTCGACCTCGCGCAATTCGGCCGGCGTCACCAGGTCCGTTTTGTTGATGATGATCACGTCGGCGAAGGCGATCTGGTTCTTGGCCTCCGGCGCGTCGCGGAGGCGCGCCGCGAGCCATTTGGCGTCGGCGACCGTCACCACGGCGTCGAGGCGAGCCGCCTTCTGCACGTCCTCGTCGACGAAGAAGGTCTGCGCCACCGGCGCGGGATCGGCCAGGCCGGTCGTCTCGACGATGATCGCGTCGAACCTGCCCTTGCGCTTCATCAAGCCCTCGATGATGCGGATGAGGTCGCCGCGCACGGTGCAGCAGATGCAGCCGTTGTTCATCTCGAACACTTCCTCGTCCGCCCCGATGACGAGCTCGTTGTCGATGCCGATCTCGCCGAATTCGTTGACGACGACCGCATAGCGCTTGCCGTGCGGCTCACTGAGGATCCGGTTGAGCAGGGTCGTCTTGCCGGCGCCGAGGTAGCCGGTAAGGACAGTGACGGGAATTTTCTCGGCCTCGCGACTTTCGGTCACGCGCAGCGTCTCCTCGTTCGGGGGTAACGGGATATAAGCCCCGGGCCGCGGGAATGGTAGGGGCGCGGGTTACCAGCGCCGCCAGCCCCAGCCGAAGCCGACATAGGGCCCGCCCCAGCCAAACGCCGGGGCGACGACGACGGCTGGCGCGGCGGCGACGAACGGCGACGGGGGAGGCTCGACGCCGCCTGGCGGACCTGCCGACGCCACCGCGAAAGCCGGAATGTAGCCGAAGAGATGGCGCCAGGAGCCGCGGCACCAGTCGCCGGCGCAATTCGACAGGTCGATCTGGGCGTTGGCCGGAATTTCCTGAACGATCCGCGAGTTGGGATTCGGAGCCCGGTGCATGGTCGACGGCGTGGTCGTGACCGCAGGCTCGGCGAAGCTCAGGCCTGAGCCCAGGACAAGGCTGGCGGCGAGAAGGAAAGGTCTCAAGATGCTGTCCTCCTGTCTGATCATCCCGCGCCGCGGACCGGCGCCGCCGGCAGAACTACGTTGCGGCGATTGTTCGTCTAGGGTATCCCCCTGTTCCCGAAATCGTCTCGCAGGGCAAAAAATTGGTCCGAACGGTCGATGCACGGCGGGCGACCGACCGGGGCGGTCACGTCCTGGCCGCCCGCCAGGTCGGCCCTTTGGGCCCGAAGACCTGCTCGATGCGGAAACTGTCCCGCGCGCTCATCTTGCCGAGCGGCAGCGCTTCGTCCGGCATGATCAGCGTCGCCTCGTTGCCGACGAACATGACGACATGGCGCCGCTCGCCGAGCAACGTCCTCGCCATCGCCCTGAGCCCATCGTAATAGGGCGCCCTTCGCCAAGCCCCGGGCGAACCCGGGTCGACCTGGCCATAGACGAAACCGTTTTGCGGGTAGATCGACAGGACGAACCTGGCCCGGTCCGGCCGCCATTCGTTCGGCATTTTGCCGTCCGTCATCCACAGACAGAAGAAGAGCCGGCACTGTTCGGGCGCGGCGTCGTGAATCCCGCAGCCCTTGCCAGGCGCGCAATGCTTGCACCAAGCGCCCGGCGGCTTTTCCAGCTCCGGCAACGCATAGACCTTGCAGCAGAGAGTGCAGCTCCCGCAGGCGCGGCCCGACGCGGCCGCATATGGCATGAAGCTCAAGGAAGGCGCGGACATCGCCCCACCCGCTATCGCGACGCGGGGGTGCTGGCAAGCCGACTTCCCCTGCGAGGGCGGCTCCGCTATCCTTTTTCCATCGAGGCGCCGACCCCTACCCCGTGGTCCAGCCCGCTTCCTCAGCCGCCGCTTCCGCGGCTTCGCTCGCCGGCAGGTCGGCCCGCCAGCGCGAGGCAACGAAGCGCCGTCCGGTCACGCCGTCCGAGCCCTCGGAGGCGAGCCAGAGGAGCGGCGGCGCCATGACCGCCGGATCGAGGAATTTGGCCTTGAGCTCCGGCGAGACCCCATCCGGAATCATGCCGGTCAGAGTCGCGCCGCCGGGCAGGAGGGCGTTGACCGTCACGCCTGTCCCGGCCAGATCCTGCGCCCAGATGATCGTCTCGGATTCGAGCGCAGCCTTCGACGGCCCGTAAGGCGAGAAGCCGCGCCGGCGCATCGTCTCGTGGTTCATCGAAATATTGACGATGCGCCCCCAGGCCGCCGCCAGCATGTACGGCGCGGCGGCGCGCGCCATGAGAAAAGGCCCGACGACGTTGGTGTCGATCACCAGGCGCCAGGTCGCAGGCGCGACTTCCCAGAAGCGGGTCGGCTCGGTGATAAACGTCTCGCTCACATATTTCATGCCCCGGCCGGCATTGTTGACGAGAATATCGAGCCGGCCGAACTTTTCCAATGCGACGTCGGCGAGACACGCGCAATCGTCGTCGCGTGTGACGTCGGCGATCTCGGCGACGATCCGCCGTTCGCCGAAGCGCCGCTCGGCCTCGGCGGCCACACCGTCGATCTCGTCATGCTCGCGCGCCGCCGAGACGACGACGCGCGCGCCGGCCTCGGCGAGCCCCAGCGCCATTGCCCGGCCGATGCCGCGTCCGCCGCCGGTGATGATCGCGACGCGGGGATGGAGAGACACGACCGACATCAGATCCTCGGGACGGGCGAGAACAGGTACTCGACCTTGTCCAGCGAGTCGACCGGGAACCCGTAGAAGAAGCGCAGGAGCTCCGCCCCTGTCTGGCGGACGCCATGCTCCGCCATGCCGGGAATAAACACCGCGCTGCCCGGTTTCACCGCAACCTCCTTGCCGTTCAGCGTCACGACGCCTGCGCCGGCCAACACGTAATAGATTTCCAGCGGCGCGTGCCGATGCAGGCCGACCAGTCGCCGGCTTGAAGCTCGGCGACGCCGCAGGTGACGCCGTCGGTCGGCGTGCCGCCCTTCGAGAACAGGGTCCGCCAGCGCATACGCCCCCTGACCGAATCGTCCCAGCCGTCGAGAGGCGCATCCAACTCATCGATAAACACCGGCTGAGGGCTTCTCGGTCGATCGTCCATCGGCGGTCCCTCCGGGCTCGCGCGGCTTCGCCTCGGGTCGCATGACGCCGAGCTTTGCGCAAACGCACCGATGCGTCATTCATGATAAGCTTGTCAAAAGCGGAGGAACGCCGTGCCCGAGAGCCGGAAGCTTGCCGCGATCCTCGCCGCCGACGTGGTCGGCTACAGCCGGCTCGCGGGCGCGGATGAGGATCGTACGCTGGCGCGACTCAGGGCTCTGCGCAGCGATTTGATCGACCCCACCATCGCCGTGCACAAAGGGCGGCTCGTCAAGCTGACCGGCGACGGCGCACTCGTCGAGTTCCGAAGCGTGGTCGACGCGGTGCGCTGTGCCGTCGAAATCCAAACCGGCATGATCGAACGCAATGTCGGCGTGCCGCCCGAGCGCCGTATCGAATTCAGGGTCGGTGTGCATCTTGGCGACGTGGTCGAAGAGGCCGACGGCGATCTGATGGGCGACGGCGTCAATATCGCCGCGCGCCTGGAGGGCATCGCGAAGCCCGGCGCGATCTGTCTTTCCGAGGACGCCTATCGTCAGGTCGACGCGCTGATTGGATCGGCGGGCGCCGACGCGGTTGACGCCTCAAGTTCCTTTGCTACCGATCCCATCTCGGCGTTCGCCGCGGCCGAAACGAAATTGACCAAAGCCCTGTCGTCGGGCCAGACCATGCCCCGCGGCCATCAGCTGTTGGGATTTGTCGACATGTGAACCAGGTGCGCGGGGGAAGGCATCGCCGAATGCGAATATGCGTTGGCGCTGGATCGAAATCTCGCAGACGCACATTCCGGCATCTGACTTGGTAAGATTTTCATCGGTCACGCCGAAGAAACCGAAGCTCATACGGTCGAGGCCCTGCGCCTCAGTCCGCGCGATACGATGGCTTACCTCTGGATGCCTCGCGCGGCTATTGCGAAGCTCCAACTCGGCAGTTGCCAGCAAGCGGTCGCATGGTGTCGACGGGCGCTCGAGGCCAACCGAAATTATCCGTTTGCGCATTTCTCGTCTGCTGCCGCCCTCGCGCAGCTTGATCGACTTGACGAGGCGTATTCCGCTGTGAAGGCCGGCCTCGCGCTCAACTCTGCCTTCTCCATCTCGCGCGCCCGCGCCGATTGGACCGCGATAAGCGACGACCCGACGTATCTAGCCGGGGCAAAGCGCATTCTTGAAGGCATGCGCAAGGCCGGAGTCCCCGAACTATGACCGCCGCCCGTCGCCTCGCCGCGATCCTCGCCGCCAACGTGATTTCGAGTGTAGTTTGGTCCTCATGCGGCGCTTCGCGCCATCAGGAATGCGGCGATGAGCCCGAGGATCACATCGCGGACGCGGTCGGGCAACAAGCGCGGGTCACTGCAGTCGCGCCTGCGGCTTCGACTGCGCCCGGTGCGCCGGTTGCTCCCCTACCGTCTGCAGTTCGTGCTGGCCCTATTTTGCCTGTCGTCCATGCCGGTCCTGTGGAGCCTTTGGCGCCTGTTGGTCGTGCCGCCCCTGTTGCTTCTAATGCTCCTACTGAGCCTATAGCTCGTGAAGGTCTGGCGGCAGCTGCACGAGCGGCAGGAAGGTACGGCCTACTCAGCCCCGCGCGCCAGCCGCAGCACCTCTGCGGGCGGCGCCGCTTCGCCCTCGCCCGAGAAATCGAGGGCTTCGATCCGCTCGCTGCGCTTGGCGATCCGGACGCTCGTCACGCCGATGCCGGTCAGATCCTCTTGCGCCTGGCGGAAATGCGTTTCGAGCTTGCCCGCCCGCTCGAGCAAAAGGCGCACGTCCGAGAGCAGCTTGCCGACTTCGGTCTGAATTTGCTGGGCTTCATCGCGCATCCGGGCGTCGCGCAGGATCGCCTGGGCGACGCTGATCGCCATCATCATCAGGGTCGGCGAGACGATGACGACGCGGGCGCGATGCGCCTTCTGCACCACGTCGTCGAAAAGCTCGACAAGCTCGGAATAGATCGCCTCGGACGGCACGAACATCAGCGCCACATCCTGCGTCTCGCCGGCCAGGAGATAGCGCTCGGCAATGTCCTTGACATGCTTCATCACATCGGCGCGCACCCTCGTCTGCGCGGCCTTGCGCGCCTCGTCGTCGCGCGCGGCGCGCAGCGCCGAGAAGCCCTCGAGCGGAAACTTCGCGTCGACCGCCAGCAGCCGCGGGTCGCCCGGCAGGCGGATAACGCAATCGGGCCGCGCTCGGTTGGTCAACGTCGCCTGGAACTCGTAGGCGCCGGCCGGCAGGCCGTCGCGCACGATCGCCTCGAGGCGGCCCTGGCCGAAGGCCCCGCGCGCCTGCTTGTTGGCGAGAACGTCCTTCAGCGACACGACCTCGCGCGTCATTTCGGTGAGCTTCGCCTGCGCCGAGTCGATCACCGCGAGGCGCTCGTTGAGCTTGCCGAGGCTCTCGCCGGTCGTCTGCGCCTGGGCTTCGAGCCCCGCGCCGAGCCGCGCCCCGACCGAATCGAGCCGGTCAGCCACCAGGCGGGCGAGATCGGTCTGGCGGGAGCCGAGCTGCTCCGCCATGCCGGCGACACGGCCGTGCAGCTGGGCGCTCGCCTGCGCCAGCCCGGCGAAGCGCGCCTCGATCGCTTCCTGCCGCTCGAGCGCCGCCTCCGCCTCGCGCTGGCGCGCCGCGCCGAGGCGCATCAGCGCGATCAGCGTCAGGAGCAGCAGGCAAGCGAGCGCGGCCAGCGCGGCGGCGAGCGCCTGGTCAAGAAAGATCGGCAGGCCGTCGATGACGGCGATGGGCGAGGCCGGGTTGATCGTCATCGGGTCGGCGCCCTCCGCAAAGGTCGAATCGAACAAAAGTAGAACACGTTTGACCGCGTCCGTCCAGACGATTAACTGAACCGATCCACTCCCTGGATCCGCCGATGGCCCTCCGCCACATCATCGTTCTGCCCGACCCCAAGCTGCGCCTCGTCAGCCGGAAGCTCGAGCGCTTCGACGCGCCCTTGAAAAGGCTGATGGACGACATGATCGAGACGATGCACGAGGCGCCCGGGGTGGGTCTGGCGGCGATCCAGGTCGCCGAGCCGATCCGCCTCCTGGTGGTCGATGTCGCCCGCAAGCAGGAGCCGCCGAACCCGCAGGTGTTCGTCAACCCCGAGATCGTCTGGTCGTCCGACGAACGCTCGACCTACGAAGAGGGCTGTCTGTCGATCCCCGAATACTACGCCGAGGTCGAGCGCCCCGCCTCGGTCCGCGCCCGCTATCTCGACCGCGGCGGCCTAGCGCGCGAAATTGTCGCCGAGGGCCTGCTGGCGACCGTGCTGCAGCACGAGATCGACCATCTCGACGGCGTCCTCTTCATCGACCACATCTCGAAGCTCAAGCGCGACCGGGTGATCAAGAAGTTCCAGAAGGCGGCGAAGCGCTCGGGCGACGGGGCGCACGTGTTGTGATGCGGGGTCAGCTGGCTGGCGGGGGTTCCGATCAAGTTGACCCGTTCGGACCCGTCCTCGCGCGCTTAACCCAGCTTCACGCCATCGCGGCGCCGCCGACCTAAGGACCGAATACGAAATCTTGCCGATCCCTTGCCGCCGCCGGTTCTGACGCGTTGGCGGAAAACAAAGCTGCTCGGCCTGTTACTCCCTGCCAACAGGACCAATCGCTCCCGCCGCGCCTCAAGCGATTGCACAAATCCATGGTATTTCAGTTCGTTGAGCGGATGTGCTCTTACGGAAGGGGAAGACGGAACAGGAGATTGTTCTCCCTGCTAGGCCGATGAACAGGAGAGACCAGAGAGGAGAGCGCGAGACGGAATACCGGCCTCATGAGTCCGGCGCGAGCGCGTAATCGTCAAGAATATCTAAACCAAGCCGCCGGCAGCCGGTTCCGCGTCGAGTCGAGCTCTTGCCGAACCGGCGCGGCGCGACATTGGCAAGGAATGGCGAACAAGCGCCGCAGCCGTCCGCGTCGTTGAGGCCGAACCGGAGCGCCGTCCACTTGCCCATCGCAGCAATTCCCGTGACTCGCCCTCACGCGGACCCTCCGTAGGACCATGGATCGCGCCCCGGATCGCCGCCGGCGGCGGCGACCGCCAGCCTGCCGAGATAATGGGTCCAGCCCTGTTCGTGGCCCGTGCACTGAGCCGCATCCGGCAGGCCGGTCTGCGTCAGGCGCAGGAGGGTGCCGCCATTCCGGGGGATCAGGTCGATCTCCACCAGGCTCGATCCGGGCGGAACGGCCTCGTCGCCCTCCCAACCGAAGCTGTAGGCGAGGCGGTGGACCGGCACGACCTCACGGAATTGACCGCGCGCGTTGCGGCGACGGTCGCCGACGCCGTTGAGAAGGTAGAGCCCGCCCGGATGCGTCTCGGTGGTCGCCTCCGTTCCCATCCAGCGCAGGATCTTGTCGGGATCGGTCAGAAACGCGAAGACCGTTGCGGGCGGAGCCGCAATGTGGCTCTCCCGCTGGACGACAAGCGCTTCGTTCATCGAAAGCCTCCTGCTTGGTTTCCTATGACGTTGCGACGCGCGAGGCTGTTACGGGCCGCGGCTGGGCGCCTGGATCGGGCCCCGGGTCGCCGCCGGAAGCGGCGACAGCGAGCCTCTCGAGGTAGTGGGTCCAACCCCGCGCGTGGCTGGCGCATTGTTCGTCATTCGGCAGTCCGGTGTGGGTCATCCGCAGGAGCGTGCCGCCATTCCTGGGGACGAGGTCGATCTCGACCAGGCTCGATCCGGGCGGAACCTCCTCATTACCCTCCCAGCCGAAGCTGTAGGCCAGGCGATGGACTGGCACCACCTCGCGGAATTGGCCGCGCGCGTGACTGCCGCGGTCGATGCCCTGGACGAGATAAAGCCCGTCCGGATGCGTTTCGGTGGTCGCTTCCGTCCCCATCCAGCGCAGGATCTTGTCGGGGTCGGTCAGGAACGCGAAAACCGTTGCGGGCGGAGCCGCAATGTGGCTCTCCCGCCGGACGACGAGCGCTTCGTTCATCGAAAGCCTCCTGTTTGCTTGTTCTGACGCTACAACGCGCGAGCCCGCCGCCGCCCGACATCTTTTGTGCGGCTCTTTGCGGCGCAACAAGGCGTCGCAAGTCCCCGCGGGCGCCCATGAATGCACAGAACTTCCCTTGCATCCGCCTCAATCGCCGGAAGCGAATGACATTGCTGCGCAGGTTCATCGCCGCGGCGACTGTCACCGACATACAACACCTTCGCCGGAACTTGCCTCAGATGACAATTCCGGCTGACTTCGGCTGTTGACCCATGTATCTGCGGATCCTCTCGCGCGGATGACGGGCCTCGCGAGATCCGGTTGGACACGAACACACGAACACGAGGAGGCCGAAATGAATTCGATTCGACGCAATTTCGGACTCCGTCGGCTCCAACCGCTGGCGTATGCCCGATCGGCCACGCGTTCACGGTGATCGCCGCCTGACTTGACGTCGAAGCGTCCGGGCGGCGAAAACCGCACCCCCGCATCGTTTCCGTTCTCATCCTTTTGTTCGCAGCTTCGCTTTTGAATCCGGCTGTTGCCGCGATTCCCGGTGGATTCTGAACCATGTTACGCTTCTTTGAAACCGCGATCGATCCGTTTCGCGAACACGACCCGAGCATGCCGCCCTCGAGTCTCATCGGCTATTACGGGCGGTTCTGTCGTCAGGTCTGGCCCTTTTTAGCCGCCATGCTGGCGATCAGTCTCGTCATCGCGCTCATCGAAGTCACCATCCTTCGCTCCGTCGGCGCCCTCGTCGACATCCTCCGCGAGACAAACCGGAACGACCTGCTTCAGGCTCATGGCCGGCAGTTTCTGGCCATTGCGCTCCTGATCCTTATCGGCCGTCCGTTGGCGAGCTTCACCCACGATCTGGTGGTCCAACAGGCGATCGCGCCGGGCATGACCAATCTCATCCGCTGGCAAACCCACCGCTATGTTCTTCGCCAGACGGTCACGTATTTCGCCAACGACTTCGCCGGCCGCATCGCCTCCAACATTGTTCAGGCCGCTGCTTCGCTGCGGGAATCGGTGGTGCAGATCATCGACGCGCTCTGGTTCGTGACCGTCTTCGCGGTAAGCGCGCTCATCGTCTTCGCAGGGACCAATTGGCGCCTTGCTTGTCCCCTGGCGCTTTGGATCGGGGGTTATGTCGCTGCGATGGCTTTTTTCGTTCCCCGGATTCGGCGTCGATCGGAAGAGCTGGCGCACATGCGAGCGACGGTCACGGGCCGCATCGTCGACAGCTACGCCAACATTCAAACGGTCAAGCTCTTCGCTCATCACGAACGCGAGGACGAGCATGCCAGGGAGGCGCTCGCCGATCACACCGCCGCCTTTCATCGCCAAACACGGCTGATCACGTTCCTGAACCTGACCGTTTCGGCGAGCAACAACGTCCTCCTGATCAGCGTCGGCGCCCTTGCGGTCTGGCTATGGACGCACGGCGCCGTAACCCTTGGCGACATCGCGATCGCGACGGGCCTCGCGCTCCGCGTCGTCACCATGTCGGGCTGGGTGATGTGGACCGCGATCGGCGTCTTCGACAATATCGGACAGGTCCAGGAGGGGATGCGGACGATCGCGCGGCCGCGCGCCTTGTCGGACCGCGTCGACGCGCGTCCGCTTTCGGCTTCGAAGGGGGCCATCCGGTTCGAGAATGTGCGATTCCACTACGGCAAGGCCGGCGGCGTCATCGACGACCTTTCGTTCACCATCGCGCCTGGCGAGAAAGTCGGGCTGGTCGGGCGCTCGGGCGCCGGCAAGTCGACGCTGGTCAATCTGCTCTTGCGCTTCTACGACGTCGAGGGCGGGCGGATCCTGATCGATGGGCAAGACATCGCCACGGCGACACAGGACACCCTGCGCCAGCAGATCGGGATGGTCACACAGGATACGTCCCTGCTGCACCGCTCGATCGGCGAGAACATCCGCTATGGCCGGCCCGACGCGAGCGACGAAGCGATGATCGCCGCCGCGCGGCAGGCGCATGCCCACGACTTCATTATGGGGCTGATCGATCCCGATGGCCGAAAAGGATACGACACGCTTGTGGGCGAGCGGGGCGTCAAACTGTCGGGAGGCCAGCGTCAACGCATCGCCATCGCGCGCGTCCTCCTGAAAGACGCGCCTATTCTCGTCCTCGATGAGGCGACGTCGGCGCTGGATTCCGAGGTCGAGGCGGCGATCCAGGAAAATTTCCAGCCGCTAATGGCGGGCAAGACCGTGATCGCGATCGCCCATCGCCTGTCCACGATCGCAGCGATGGACCGGCTGATCGTGCTTGAGGACGGGGCAATCGTGGAGACCGGCGCCCATCGGCAGCTGCTCGCCCACGGCGGGATCTACGCCGCGCTTTGGCGCCGTCAGTCCGGCGGGTTTCTGGATGCGCATGCTGCATCACGAGAGGATGACGAAATCGTCGCCTAAATTAATCGTCTGAAACGACCCGCAGCAGGACACGGTCCGGAGGACGGTCAAGGAGGGTGACAAGGGTTGGCCGCGCCCCGCATGATCGGCTTGATGAAGCTATCCCCGGCGCTGGCCTGGCTGGTCGACGAGGCCGGCGCATCGACTGACGCCGACCGGTTCCTGGCGGAGCTGGGCGCGCGGCTGATCGATGACGGCGTGCCGCTTGCCGGCGGGGCGCTGACGCTCTCTTCGCCGCACCCGATCATCGCCCGCCGGACCTGGCTATGGAGGTCGGAGACCGGCGCGGTGATCGAGGCGTTAGGCTTCGCCGCGGGGCTCGCCGGCGCCGAGCTGATGGGGCCGCCGGGCGACAACGGCCGGGGCTGGCTCGCGGGCCTCGGCGGCGGGGCGGCGCATGAGGACATCGTCGGGCCGGGGCCGGATGCGCCGGCGCTGTCCTGGATCGGGCCGCAGCCGTTCACGACCCGGGAGACCGGCCGGCTTCGCGAGGCGGCCCGTTTTGCTGCGGCGCCGCTCGCGGCCCTGTCGGCGCGGGCGACGCTGACCGCCGCGCTCGAGGCCTATCTCGGCCGGCGCACCGCCGAGCGGGTGCTGGCGGGCCCGTTGCGCCGGGGGGTGCACGAGACCATCCGCGCCGCCCTCGTTTGCGCCGATCTGCGCGGTTTCACCGCCCTCTCCGAGGCCGCGCCGCCGGCGGAGGTGATCGCCGCCCTCGACGCCTGGTTCGACCGCATCGCCGGCGCGGTGCACGCCTTCGGCGGCGAGGTGCTGAAATTCCTCGGCGACGGCATGCTGGCGATCTTTCCGGTCGCCGGCGGCTCGCCCGGCGCCGCTTGCGACGCGGCGCTCCGCGCCATCTCCGCCGCCCGCGCCGGAATGGCGCATCTCGACGCGGCGCGGACGCGGGAAGGCCTGCCGCCTCTGCCCTTCGGCGCGGCGATGCATCTCGGCGAGATCCTGTGGGGCAATATCGGCGCCGCCGATCGGCTGGACTTCACCGCGATCGGCCCGGCCGTCAACCTCGTCAGCCGGCTCGAGGGGCTCTGCCGGCCGCTCGACCGGGCAGTCCTCGTGTCGGGCGCGGCCGCGGCCGAAACCGCGGCGGCGCTAATCCCGCTCGGCACGCACGCGCTCCGCGGCATCGCGCAGCCATGCGCCGTCTTCACCGTGCCGGACGGCTGAGAGCCGAGGCTCTCGGGAAACGGCGGCCGACGTGTTTTGGAAGATTATCCCGTTCCTATCCTGTTAATGCAGACACCCACCACATATAGAGGGGGCAGTCCGATCCATGTAACGACGGCAAAGGGTGGGAAACGGGCGTTGGCGGAACGACGGGAACGGTCGGGATAGCGGGCGTCCAAGGGCCGTCAGGGAAGACTTGCTGTCCGCTCTGAGCCGAACTTCGGAGTCTAGCCCGGCCTTTTGTCGCGGACTAGGATGTGATGGGGTAGCCTATCCAAATGTTCCCACAAGGCGGCCTCGTCTCGCTTGATGGCCACTTCGGCTACGTCCCCGAGCAGCTTCTGCCCGGCCGCAATATCGCCCACATCGCCGGCGCGAAGGGCAATGACGTGGTTAATCGCCGCCTTCGCCCATTGTGCCCATAGGGCGGGCGAATTTTGCTTGTCGGCGATCTCGCGCATGTCGTCGAGCAGCGCCCGCGCGGGCTGGGGATCGCGGACCCCGAGGTCGGCCACGATATTGGTCGCCGCTCTGGCCCATGGCTCCCACAAGGCAGGCTCGTTTCGGTTGTCAGCGACTTCGCGCATGTCGTCGAGTAGCGCCCGCGCAGCCTGCGGATTGCCCGCGCGAAGGTGGTTTATGAGATTGAACGCCGCCCTTGCCCATTGTGTCCACAAGGCAGGCTCGTTTCGGTTGTCAGCGACTTCGCGCATGTCGTCGAGCAGCGCCCGCGCAGCCTGCGGATTACGGGCGAGAAGGTGGTAGATGAGATTGAATGCCGACTTGGCCCAATGTTCCCACAGGGCAGGATCGTTTCGCCTTTGGGCGGCTTCGCGGACGTCGTCGAGCAGCGTCCGCGCGGCCTCGGGATCGCGAACGCCGAGGTCGATCATAATATTGGTCACCGCCCTGGCCCATTGTTCCCTCGAGGCGGGCCGGTATGGCTTGTCAGCGAGCGCGCGCATATCGTCGAGCAGGGTCCGAGCGGCCTGCGGATCACGAGCGCTAAGCTCCCTCACCAAGTCCACGCCGGCCATCCCCCAGACAAGTTCGGCTACGACACCCTGTGGCGTCCCTCTGAGCCAAGCCAGCATCGCCGAAGCTGGGATGTTGCGATGGGCGCGGACGCTAAATCCCGCAGTGCCGAACGGGTTGATGGCCCATGCGGCTGTAATCAAATCGTGACGTAACGCATCGGGCAGTTTTGGGTCACTGAGGTAACCTAGGGCGAAATGTTCGCCCACGATGTCGGGCTGAAGCGGTGGCACACCCTCGGCGGCGGGGCTGCCAGTCATCGTGGCGAAGATTGTGGGATGACGGTCAACATCCCAATCCAGCGCCCAAGCGGCGGGCAAACTCGCGATTGCGCCCCTCGGTAAGCCGCCACAGATCGTTGCGAGAGCGAGCAGACGCTCTTCTTTCGGTCCCGCGCCTTGAGGTCGCCAAAATTTGGCGCGCGCCCGGCCGATAGCATCCTGGACAAGGCGGCCTGCGTCAAAGCTACGGATGTCTCGCCCCTCGGCTAATGCGTCGGCCATGAAATGGGCAAACAGCGGTCGACATTCTACGTCGATCTTCGCAAGTGCGGCCAAGGTCGCTTCTTTTTCTGCCAGCGGCTTTCTCGCTTCACCCAAAACGTGCTCGAAGAATGGCCAGGGATCGCTCACCGTCTTCAGCGGCAAATCCGGCGCTCGCGCCAACTCGGTGTGCGCGTCGGCATCGATTATTCTGTCGAGCCAATCTCCGCCGCTGGTTTGTTCAAGGAGAATGAGGCGGACCGGCGCGGCGAGTTGCTGGACGTCACCATCACGCGCGATACGGCCAGCAAGCGCACGAACAATCTCGCCAACATGCGCTGCGTCTCGCGCGGCATAATCGATGACGATCAACGTCGGCGTCATCGGCCACCAGCGCGTCCAGTCCGGTTCTTGCGAATTCTCGGTAGGAAGCCCGCGTGCCATTCTCCTTGTGCGGCGAGGCAAACCTCCATCGCAAGGCGGCTCTTGCCGACCCCGCCCAAACCGTGCAGCAGCATCCAGCGAAACAGCTTGGTCGGCTCACCTAGAAAGGCGTCGATCTCCTTCAGTTCGGCGTCACGACCGATGAAGGGCAGAGCGCGCGCGCCGTACCTAAAGCGCGTCACCTCGCTTATTTCCAACTGATTGAGGCGAAGCGTCGGCGGACGATAATCCGCTTCGACGCCGCTCGGCCGCCGGGAATCGTCGAGCAGAAAAGTCTTGGCGACCAAAAAACTGCTTGAATCAGCGGACGTGGGCTTGACAATGTCAATGTGTCCAGCGCCGCTGACCACGGCTGTGCTTGTCGCCGTGCCCGTTGCGCTCACTGGACCTACGAACCGGTCGGTGTCGGCGTGAACGTATATCGTCGCAACCTTCTGATCCGCCTTCGACTGCATCCATGCGAGGCCCAGCGCCTGAATGAATTCAGAATTCGGATCGAGCGCCCTGGTTTGCCGACTGGCCCAAGGAAGAATTCAACTCAAGATGCTCGCTCCGCCGGCGCCATGATGCGGTGTCCCGAAGGTGAGCAAACGATCGACGCGCAGTGGCCGCCCGCTGTTGATCTGGTCGGCGACATGCCAGCGCGCGATGAGCCCGCCTTGGCTGTGCGCTATAAGCGCGATCGATGAATAGCTCGAATAGCGCGTCTCGATTTCCGTCCGCAGAGCCTCTGCGCAAGTCTGCAAGGACGGCGTCAAGCCAAGCATTGCGCTGGGGTAGTCGAACGCTCGGACGTCATAACGGGCGCCGAGATCCCCGTCCTGCTCGATGAGCTTGGGAAAATCGCCCCATGTTGCTTCGGTCGACCCGCCGAGGCCGTGGATGAAGAGGACAAGGCTTTTCACGTTTGCCTCGTTGGGCTTGGGTCCAGCTGGCACAAGCCCAGTACGTAACAAGCGGGGGAAAGCATCCTTTCGATCACTCCCGGCCCAAGTTGTCCGTCTCTAGTTCAGCTTTGTTCGGGAACCTTACCCGAACAAAGGACTTTTTCAACGGCTTGCTAATGCAGTTCGACCGTACGTCCGCTTCGATGTTGGCGCAACGAAAGCAAGAGGCGTCGCATCCGTTCGCATCGTCGCGCATGTGGGAGTTGACACGCTACTCCTTCTTGACGCGCTACCCCCTTTCATCGCCTGTTGGTGAACGGCGAAGTTCACCGGCGCGGCGGCGGCAGGGCGATACGGGCGTGTTCGAAGAGGGCGACGGCGTCGGCGCGCACGAGCCAGTCTGCGCCGCAATGGCGGATGCGCTACCCGGATAATGCGTTTGCAGCAAGGACAGTAGAATTCTGTGCATCCTGCCCGTAGCGCCTACGGGCGCTTTCTGGCGTTCTCCGCCCGTACCGGGACCGACCAGCAACGGCTGCAACGGGTCGAAAGCGACTGATCGGGCAGTCTCGATGTGCTGCCCCGCTACGTCCATATGTAGTGGGTGTCTGCGTCAACCGGATAGGCAGAGATTATCCCTGCTGCGGGGCGCGCCTTGACTCAGACGGACGTTCCCGGTCTGACTTTGACGCGCGCGAAACTGTTCTGATCTAGAAATGATCATTCGGGCGGATATGCCTGGATTGGTCTGCGAAAAAGGCGTTCGAGTAAAATGGGCGGGAGTTCCCGACGCCTACCCGATCGCGTGAGTGTTCGTCTGATTGTCGCGTTGGCGGCGAGCGTGGTCGCGTTAGGCGATCGAGACACCGCTCAGGCTTTCGATTTCCTTGGACTCTGGGGCTCGGACGAAGCCCCGCCGCCGGTCTCGCGGACAGCCCTCCCGTACATCGTGACGATCGACGTCGCGGGCGGCGACAGAGGGCTGACGCGAGCCGTGAAGGACGCTTCGTCGCTTTACAAGCTCATCAAGGATGCCCCTCCTGACGGCGAATCGCTCGCCCGGCGGGCCACGAGCGATTTCGCGCCGCTGATCGACGCGCTCTGGGGCGCGGGCTACTACAACGCCACTGTGACGATCGCGATCGACGGCGCTGCTCTCACCATCGCCTCGAGCGACATCGCGGCGTTCGCGCGCGCCGCTGAACGCTATCGCAACCGCGCCGTCGTCCCGATCGCCATAAAGGTCGAGCCCGGCCCGCTTTTCAAGCTCGGCTCGATCCGCGTTCTCAGCGCCGCCGGGGTGGAGATCTCCAAAGCCGAGCTGCCGGCCCGGATCGTCGGTCTCGGGCCCGGCGACCCGGCGGCGGCCAGCGACCTGCGCGCGGCGCAAGCGCGGATCGTCGACTATTTCCGCGGCCAGGGCCGGCCTCTGGCCAAAATTCAATCGATCGTTCCGGTCGTCGATCACGCGGCGCATTCGATGGATGTCACCCTGGTGGTCGACCTGGGTCCGGTTGCGCCGTTCGGCGAAGCGAAGATGATCGGGCCAAATGATTTCGATCCCGCCATTGCGCGCTCGTACCTCTATATCCAACCGGGCGACCCCTATTCGCCCCGCGCGCTCGCGGACGCGAGGAGCAGCATTCGCCAAATCCCGGCGGTCGGCGGCGTGCGCATCACCGAAGCGACTGCGCTCGACGCGTACGGCCAGCTGCCCTATCAGGTCGATGTCGAGGACCGTCTGCCTTATGCGGTCGGCGCCTCAGCGAAATATTCGACCACGAACGGCCCCGCCGGTCAGGTCTATTGGGAGGACCGCAACGTGTTCGGGGGCGCCGAGCGCCTGCGCCTGCAGGCGGATCTGTTCTACGCGCCGCCCTGGTACGTGACGTCCGAAAGCATCCGGAACTTCTCGATCAACGATCTCGGAGGGCGCGTTTCGGCAAGCTTCCTCAAGCCGGCCCTGTGGGGCACGCGGAACGATCTGCTGATCGACGCCCTCGGCGAGCGCGTGAGCACCGCCGGCGCGGGCTTCGTCGGCTATGAGGTCGAGGACGAGGATGTGACGGCGGCCGTACGCCACAGGTTCAGCCAGGCCTTCTCGATCCAGGGCGGCTTCGAAGGGCAGACCGGCTCGGCGACGGATGCGCTCGGCAAGGTCGATTATACTCTGGTCGGCGTTCCCGTTTCCGTCACTTACGACGACACTGACAGCAAGCTCGATCCGACGCGCGGGTTTCGGCTCAACGCCTCCGCCGCGGGCTTTCCGACCTTTCTCGGATCGAGCCTCGATCTCGTGCAGGCCAAAGCGCGCGCCTCCGCCTATTATGCGCTCGATTCCGACCAGCGCTTCGTGCTGGCGGGACGGATCGGGCTCGGCGCCATGAGCGGCCCGGAACTCGCGGACATTCCGGCCAACTGGCGCTTTTACGCCGGCGGGGGCGGCTCGGTGCGCGGCTACGCCTATAACAGCCTGGGGCCGACCCTCCCTTGGGGCGCGGTGGTCGGCGGGCGCAGCCTGTTCGAGGCGTCGGCGGAATTGCGCGTCAAGGTCACCGACACGATCGGGATCGTGCCGTTCTTCGACATCGGCAACGCCTTCGCGTCGACCTTCCCCAATTTCAGCGAGCCTCTGTATTCGTCGGTGGGTCTGGGGCTTCGTTACTATACGTCGATCGGCCCGATCCGCGTCGACGTCGCGTTTCCCGTCGAGCGCCGCGCCGGCAGCGGCCCGGTGGCGGTCTATGTCAGCATCGGGCAGGCTTTCTGATGGCGCCATTTCTTCTCCGCATCCGATGGGCGACGTTGGCGGCGGCGATCGTCGCGCTGATCGTCGCGGGCGCGCCGCCGCGCGCCGCCGACGCGGACAAGGGCATCCTCGCCGACCTCATCTCGAGGGCGCTGTCCTCGAAGACGACAAGCGTCTCCATCGGCGCGGTCGACGGCGTGCTGTCCTCCGACGCGTCGATCAGGGACATCGTGCTCTCCGATCGCAACGGACCATGGCTGAAGATCGACAAGGTCCGGCTGATTTGGAGCCGTCTGGCTTTGCTGAGCCGCCGCCTCGAAGTCGATCAGCTGACGATCGGCCATATGCAATTTCTGCGGCGTCCCCTCGCCGCGGAGAGCCCGCCGCCAGACACAGGCCCGCCTCAGCCGATCTTGCCCGAATTGCCGGTCAAGGTGATCGTCAAGCAATTCGCGGTGCAGGAGCTCTCGCTCGGCGAGCCGGTCATCGGCATCGCGGCGCGGCTCGACATTTCCGGCAAGGCGACGCTGGGGCCGCCGTCCGAGGGCCTCGACCTCACCCTGACATCGCGACGGCTCGATGCGCCAGGTGAGTTCAAGGCGCTCTTAACCTACGTTCCCGCCACTGACATTCTCACGCTCAACGTCGATTCCGACGAGCCGGCAGGCGGCCTTTTTGCTCATTTCGCCAATATTCCGGGCTTGCCGCCGGTAAAGCTCGCCTTTAACGGCGTCGGACCGCTCGACAATTTCAACGCCAAGCTCGACTTCGAGGCGGGCGCGGACCTCTGGGCGAACGGCGAGGTCGTCGTCGCGCGCGAGGGAGCCGGCCGGCGCCTCAAGCTCGATATGAACTCGCGACTGGAAGGCCTGACGCCTGCCGTCATCCGGCCGGTGTTCGCCGGTGAAACGACGCTCAAGGGCGTTGTCCTGTTCAACGACGATTCGAGCATCGCCGTTCCGGGCCTGCATCTCGTTTCAGCGAACGCCCGGCTCGACATCGAGGGCGGCAAGTCCGCGGACGACATTCTCGGGCTCAAGGTCCATGCCGGCGCGATTCCGGGCGCGGCGCAAATCGGAAAGCTCGATCTCAACGCTTCGGTCGTCGGACCGCTCGACGCCGCCACCGTCGAAGGCGACCTCGACGCGAGCCAGATTCATGTCGCAGAAGGATCGCTCGACCATGTCTCGGCGAGCTTCCGCGCGGTCCCGAACGGCTCCCTGACCGACGAAGCCACGCGGATCCCCTTCAAGGGCCAGGCGCAGGTGAGCGGCCTCAGGCTCGCCGATCCGGCGCTCGCCCGCGCCGTCGGCGCGGAGATCGCGCTCGCGCTGCGCGGCTCGGCATCCGCGGGCGGCGGCATCGCCTTCGACGCGCTCGACCTCGCCGCGCCGGATTTCGAGGCGCACTATTCTGGGCTTCTGTCGCCGAAGCAGGCGCACGGCCGGCTGGAGATCGCCACACGGGATCTCAGCCGCTTTGCGCTGCTCATCGGCGGCGCCCTCAAAGGCGAAGCCCGCCTCGCCGCCGAACTCGACGGCGCGCCGCGCTATGGGGCGCTGACCGCCACCGTAGACGCCCAAGCGACGCATCTGGTCACCAACTTTCCGATCCTCGACAGGATCACCGGCGGAGACCTGAAGCTCGCCGGCGCTGCGCGGACGCTTCCCGGCGGCGGCTTCGGCTTCACCGATCTCGTCGCCGCCGGGCAGCACGGCTCCGCCCGGCTCAACGGCGACTACGGACGCGACAAGGTGGATCTGAACGCCAGAGTCGACGTTCCGGAGGCTCAGGTTCTCGATCCGCGCGTCGCCGGGAAGGCGCAAGTCGTCGCTTCGCTGGCCGGGGCGCCTTCCGATCTCGGCGCGAATCTGAAAGCCACGCTCGGCGACGGCCGTCTGCTCGACCGCAGGACATCCGGCCTCGCGCTCGAGGCCAGCGTCAGCCACATCTCGGGGCTTGTCGACGCAAACGCCACGCTGACCGGCGATGTCGACGGGCGCCCGCTGCAGGGTTCAGCCCATGTCGCCAGGCGCGCCGACGGAGGATGGGTTGCGAACAATCTCGCGCTGAGCCTCGCCTCCGCGCGTCTCGCTGGCAATCTGACGCTCGACGCGGATCGCCTCGCCAACGGGACGGTGAGCTTCAGCGCCGCGAATCTCGACGATCTCTCGCCGCTCGTTCTGACGAAGCTCGGCGGCGCGCTCGAGGCCAGGGTGGAGGCCGCCAGCGCCGGCGGCCGGCAGGCGCTCTCCATCGCCGCAACCAGTGACAGGATGAGCCTCGGCGCCAACCGCGTCGAAGGCCTAAGGGTCAACCTGACGGTCGACGACCTCTGGGCCGCCCGGGGCGTCTCCGGCGAGGCGAGGCTGGCCCGGGCCGAAGTCGCCGGGCAGTCGATCGCCGACGTCCGACTGACGGCGACGGGCGACGCTGACGTCAGCGATGTCGATTTCTCGGGCGTCGTGCGCCGGCTGGCGGTGAAAGCGCGCGCCCGGCTCATCGGCGGCCCGCCGATCCGGCTCGACCTTGCAAGCTTCACCGCAGAGGGAGCTGGCCGGCGGCTCGCGCTCACGGGTCCGGCGACCCTGACCTATGGAAGCGATGGCCTCGACATCCGGAATTTCGGGCTCGGCGTCGATGGCGGGCGCCTGTCGCTCTCCGGCCGCGCCGGCTCGACGCTGGACCTTCGAGCGTCTGCGACGCGAATGCCGCTCGCGGCGCTTGACTTCGTTTCGGCCGGCGTCGGCCTGTCAGGCGTCGCAGACGGCGAGGCGACCGTCCGCGGAACGCCGGCCGACCCGTCTGGCGACTGGCGCCTGCGCCTGACGCGGGTGAGCGCGCCACAGACGCGAAGCGCCTCCCTGCCGCCGCTGGACGTCTCGGGTTCCGGGCGGCTCAGCGGAGGCCGCACGTCGCTCGACGTCGACGGTCAGCGCGGGCGCGGGCAATTCCGTCCGCTTGACCGGTTCGGCGCCGCTCTCGGCCGATGGCGCGCTCGACGTCGGCATCGACGGCAAGCTCGACGCCGGCCTCGCCAACGCCACGCTGTCGGTCTCAGGGCGGCGCGCGTCCGGCTCGCTCGCCGTCGCGATGCGACTGCGCGGCACGTTCGCCAAGCCGCAGGCGCAAGGGTCGATCCGGCTCATGAACGGCGGGTTCCGCGATGACCAGACCGGGTTCAAGCTCTCCGCGGTCAACGGGCTCATTCAGGCGGACGACGATAGGATCCGCATCGATCGGCTCGCCGGGACGACGCCGGACGGCGGCTCGATCGCCGCCAGCGGCGAGGTCAGGCTCGACCCGGCCGCCGGCTTCCCCGGCTCCATCCGCCTGACCGGCAGACACGCGCAAGTCGTTGCAAACGACACCGTCGCCGCGACGGCGGACATGGCGTTGAATATCTCCGGCCCGCTCGGCCAGAAGCCGAAAGTCGACGGACGCATCACGATCGTCTCGATGGACATTACCGTCCCCGATCGCTTCAACAGCGTCGCGGCTCCGATCCCCGGCACGAAGCACCTCAATCCGACGCCGACGGCGCGGGCGCGGCTGGCGGAACTCGCCAGGGCCAGGACGGCGCGCGCGCGAACTCCCCTGTTCGACGCGACGCTGGCCCTGATCGTATCGGCGCCCAACCGGATCTTCATTCACGGCCGCGGCATCAATGCGGAAGTTGCCGGCGACCTCAACGTCGCCGGATCGGCGCGCGACCCGCAGGTGACCGGCGGCTTCGATCTCTTGCGCGGCTCGCTGTCGCTGCTCGGCAAGCGCCTTGTCTTCACCCGCGGAATCGTTCGCTTCCATGGGGACGTGACGCCCGATCTCGATCTCGTCGCCGAGACGAGCGCCGGAGACATCACGGCGCGCGTCGAGGTGACGGGCCCCGCCTCGCAGCCGACGTTTGCGATCACCTCCATGCCCAGCCTGCCGGAGGACGAAATTCTCTCCCGGGTTCTGTTTCAAAGGTCGTCCGGAAGCCTGTCGCCTTTCCAGGCGCTGGAACTGGCCAACGCCGCCGCGTCGCTCTCCGGCCGCGGCGACGCGTTCGAGAATCTGCGGAGATCGCTGGGCTTCAACAGCCTGAACATCGGTTCGAGCACGGGCGGCGGCCCTCTGGTTGGTTTCGGCCGCGCCATCAACGATCGAATCAGCCTCGACGTGTCGACTGGCGTGAGGCCGCAGGACAACGGCGCCTCCGTCAATCTCGACGTCACCCGTCATATCCGGCTTCAGGCCGGCGTCGATGCAAGCGGAGGATCGAGCGCCGGCGTAGGCGCCGAATGGGAGTACAAATAGTTGCGGATCCGCGGCGACCGCAGGGTTTTCGCCGTCTTCAGGCCGTCGGCTGCGCGCCGCGGAGCGGCTGCGGTTCGTCACCAGTCCCGGCGCGAGCCCACGCTGTCGCCGGACCGCTTGCGCGAGACGAGAAAGAGCAGCGCGCTCAATATGGTGAGATCGACGAAGGCGGGCGCGAGCAGCGCGCGCACCATGAGGTTGTCCCAGGCCCAGGCGCCGAGCTTCGTCTCGACGAATCCCTGCGCGTCCGCCACTGCTCTCGGCGACAGCCAGTAGAGCGCCGCGCCGGCGGACGTCGGGTCCCAGGTTCCAGCGGCAACCCAGCGCGCGCCGTCGACGACGGCGCCGGCGAAGGCGCCGGCGAGGGCGATAAGACCTAAGAAGCGCGCCAGAAACCGCATCGCCGCCGTTCATCCTCGCTCCGGCGCGGCGTTCTAGCGTGACGACCGAGCCAATGTCCATGCGATGCATAGGGCCATGAGAGTCTTGCGCCCGCGCCGCCCCCGGTGATATTCCGCCTGCCTCGCGCCCCGACATCCGGCGCGACCGAAGGAGGGGTGGCCGAGCGGTCGAAGGCGCACGCCTGGAAAGTGTGTATGCGGGAAACCGTATCGCGGGTTCGAATCCCGCCCCCTCCGCCAACAGTTCAATTAAGCCGAATTCATTGCCGTGGCGCCGGACGTTTCTCCACTGACAGACGCATCTGCGCCAAATATCTCATTATACAAGTCCACGCCGTAACCCGTCTGAAGCGGCTCGGCCTCCGTCAACTTGAAAGTTCGGCTTCCGTCTGCTTGCCGCTCCGCCCTCAGGAAAATAGATGACGCCCTACGCTTTTCATAAATACTGTGCGCGAAATCATAGAGGTGGGTGACGTAGAATATCTTGACGCGCTTTTCCAGCAACGCCGAAGTGATCTGCCTCGCGATCTCCGATCCTTCCCTTTCGTTCGTCGCCGAGAATGATTCATTGAACAGCACAAGCGCATCTTGTGTAATCTTGTCGACAATAGAGCTGAACCTGCTGAGCTCTTCGTCGAGCTTGCCGCTTTTCATGGTCGTGTCTTCCTCACGCACGAAATGCGTGAAAATATGGGTGCACATGTTGGCGCTGAAGGATTCGGCGCCGACGAACATGCCGCACTGCATCATCAATTGCGCCAACCCGACGCTGCGCAAGAATGTCGTCTTGCCTCCCGTATTGGCCCCAGTGATGATCACAAAGTCTCTGCCGTCAGCCTTCAGATCGTTGCCAACGATAGCGTGTGTCGCCTTAAAAGTCAGGCACACATCGTATAATCCGCCGAATGTCAGCTTGCGTTCATCGTGAGCTGCCGGCTCCGGAAAGGAGATCGGCTGGCGCAACTTGAGCAGTTGCTCATGCAGATTCAAACAGCCGATATAGAACGCGAGCTCGGTGCGAAGCATCGCGAAAAAGCTGAGAATATGATCGTCGGATTGGGCGAGCGCGTTGGCGACAAGGTTGAGCCCCCTGTCTCTTAATTCCCCGAGAGCGTTCGCGCCTTGTTCGTCGCGTGGCGGAAGACGCCATGTGTACCCTGGGGGCTTCGGCGTCATCAACCGTTCTATCCAAGTTCCCGGTCGGTCATTCGGCTTGCGAAGCGTGTAATTCGCCGCTTTGAAGCCTGTTCCCAGCACTGCGCTCATCAACACCCCGTTACGGAACTTCAATCGGTTGAGATGGTCCTGGATACTAACAAAGTAATCGTCATTGAGTTCTCTGTCCAACATCGCAAAGAATGTTGCAAATGCCCTCGGAGGAAAATCGCTTGGCGTTATAGGTTCCTACCCCTCTCAATTGCTTGAGCAACGCGACGAAAATCTGCAGTACGTCAACCGACTGTCCCAATATCGCGCTCGGTGATTTGAGGTAGCCCCAAGAGTGGGCTTTTTTCTGCTTCTCATGCGCCTCGATGGTCAAGTCATACAGGAATCTGACCAAAATCGGATTGGCGAGAACGTCGCGAAGGACGTCCTGCCTATAGCGCACTTCGTCCTCATTCCGCAGAATTTGCAACACGGCCCTGCTTGCCACCTCGTACAGATATTTGTCGCCCTGCGCCATGACGGCAAACAGAACGTCCAATTCCAGATCCTGAATCAGCGCTTCGCTGTTTGACGGCAACGGCGCCTCAAAATCGAAATCGCGATCCCGATACATGAGAAAGGCCTTCATGACCTGATCCTTTCCAGGATTTGCCGGCGCGTAAGGCCGTACTTTTCGGCGACCGACATCGCATATGCGAGCCCGTCGGCGGGCTTTCGCACGATCTTATATGTCCTCACGGCGGGGCGTTCCGGGACGACCGTGCTGGCCGCGCTGACGATCTTATCGCTCAGCAGGGTGAGCTCGTCGATGAAAGTCACGCAGACGCATAGCGCGTCGAGTCGCACGATTCGCTCTATGACTTTCGTCGCTAAATATATCGCGTCTTGTAGAGTTGCCGAACTGAAAATCTCATTCATTATGAGGATGCTACTTGGCGTCGCTCGATTTAGAATGCCGTGTATCCTAACCAGGTCGTCCTGCAACTTGCCATGAAGATTGCTTATGTCCTCCTCTCGTTCGAAATGAGTCAATATTTGATCGAAGAGAAAAAGCTTGACGTTGGCGCCTGGGACAAGACATCCGAGGCTTGCCAGATAATGGAGCTGGCCAAACATGCGAGCAAAAGTGGTTTTGCCACCGTTATTCGGACCGGAGACGATGAATAAGCGTTCTTTACCTTTGAGATGGAAATCATTGCAGACGACCGTCGTCCCCTTGGCGAAAAGCGCCTTAGCTAAGGTCAAATCGAAGACGCCAAGCGCGCAAAGTTCTTTGCTCTCGCTGGAAAGCGCCGGATAACAAAAATTCAATCCAGAGCGCCTGAGTGGCGTAATATAGTCAACATATGATATATAAAATTGTATTTCTCGATCAAAAGTTTGAATAACTTGGTTCAGATATCCAGAGTTGTTCTCACGGTATATGTGTAATCGCATGAATATGTCAGAATACAGTCTGGCGACTCGCTCTATAATGGCCGCTTCTACATGATTCATTTCCAGGAAATCATTGAATTTTGCATTGTAATCTTTTACTGCGCCTTGCTGGAATCGGTGGAAAGTTTCCTCGACATCGGCGGCATAGTCGATTTCTGAATCGTATTTGCGAACCGTGATACTGCTCCCGCTGATGTCGAGAGTGTACTTTACAGTCGACAAGTCGGATTTGAGCTTTGTCGTTTCCACCAGAAGAGACGTGAACCGATCTGACGCTGCGTATTCGGTCAGATACTCACGGAACGACAGGAGGCCTCGCGAGTGCAGATTCGCGACGTCCAAATCGCGCGTCAGGCAGGCGATTGCGGCGCAATAAGCATCAACGGCGGCGAGAAACAAGGCCTCCTTCTGATGCCGGTAGTGACGCTTTCCGAGTTCTTTGAAGGTCTCGCGCATCGAGCGCAGGGCCGTCGCGAAACCCTTTATCGCGTCGAAGACAACGGGGTCTTCGAGATCGCGGATGACCTCATGCCGATACAGGACCGCGTCCACGTCGCGGAGCGGCCAATGAAAAAATGGAGTGAGGTTATATTCGCTCTTCCCCGCGGTAATTGCCTGGACAACCTGATCAAGATTCAAGTCGATAAAAAAGTCAGGCGTAGCCAAGGCTTCGCTGGGCGGGCGGTCTTCCGGGCTACGAAACAATATGCTGTGGAATGTCACGGGAACACCTCAGTCCCTTCGCCCCGGATGTGAGGGATGGATGGAGTGAGCGAGCACGAAGACCGATTTCTTCGATACGAGACGCCGTCTGAAACTTCGGCCGATGCCGTCGCCGCTCGACCTCGAGCAGATCGTCCGGGTGTCGACTGAAGGGAACACCCGACCGGCGCGCGGACGTCGCCCGAGGTCGAGAAAGACCGATGAATATGGGCGAGCGCGAGGGTCAGAGGCGACACAACCGATTCGCGCCTCTGCGGCCAAGACCGTGGCTAAGGGCAGCCGCCAGAGGGACGCATGACGCCGTCTGTAGGTCCGCATGCAAACCCCTTCTCATCGTCGAGACGACGCGGAAAGGAGTCATCAGCCCAAAGGGGCGGTTAGCAGGCGAACTCCATCACCTTTGCGGCGAAAATATTAGAACTCGGGACCATCTTGTCAATGTGTCGCGTCCCCAGGTTGGGCCCCCGCCCGATCAGAGGCACGCGGCCTCCTGACCTCGCCTCCGACGCTTGGGTCCCGATCCTTCAGCGGATCGGCGGCGCGTACTGGATGCCGCCCGAGGTCCACAGCTGGTTCAGGCCGCGGGGAATGCCAAGCGGCGTTCTGGCGCCGAGATTGCGGTCGAAAACCTCGCCGTAATTGCCGACATAGCGGATGATGTTCGCCGCCCAGGCATTGCTCAGCCCGATTTTCTCGCCGAAATCTCCCATCGTCCCGACCAGCCGCCTCACCTCGGGCTTTTGCGAGGCGAACGCCTGGTCGATGTTGCGCGAACTGACGCCGAGCTCCTCGGCGTTGATCATGGCGAAATGGACCCATTTCACCAGCTCGATCCATTGCAGATCGTTGTCGCGGACGACGGGACCGAGCGGCTCTTTCGAGATCACGTCGGGCAGGATGACGTGATCGCGGGGTTTCGCCAGGCGGAGGCGCAGGGCGTAGAGCTGGGAGAGATCGCTGGTCAGGACCGAACAGAGCCCGGCGCCGTATTTCTTGATCGAGTCGTCCGTCGACGAGGACACGACTTCCTGAAGCGCCATGCTGTTCATCGAGAAGAAGTCGGCCAGGTTGTCGATCGTCGTCGTGCCGCTTTGCACGCAGACTTTCGCGCCGTCGAGCTCGCGGGCCGAATTGACGTGCATCGCGCGGGGGACCATGAACCCCTGCCCGTCGTAGTAGGTGACGCCGATGAAGGTCAGCCCGTACTCGCTTTCGCGCGCCATCGTCCATGTCGAATTGCGCGAGAGAAGGTCGATTTTCCCGTCATGCAGCGCCTGAAAACGAGCGTCGGCGGTGAGCGGAACCAGCTGGACCTTGTTCGGATCGGCGAAGATGGCGGCGGCCACGGCGCGGCAGAAGTCGACGTCGAAGCCCGTCCAGGCGCCGCGGTCGTCGACGGCTGAGAAGCCCGGCAAACCTTCATTGACCCCGCAGATGAGCGAGCCCCGCGCTCTCACTTGCGCCAGCGTCGGCGATGTTTCAGGCGCTGCGGCGCCGATCGTCATCGCCAGGACGGCCGCCGCGACGATCCCCCCGATCGCCGCCCGGCCTAACGTTTCACGCCACTGAGCCATGCCGATGCCACCAATGCCGCCCCTTCGCAGGG
The DNA here is from genome assembly GCA_963820795.1 of uncultured Alphaproteobacteria bacterium. Lineage (GTDB taxonomy): Bacteria > Pseudomonadota > Alphaproteobacteria > Rhizobiales > Beijerinckiaceae > Roseiarcus. The sequence goes on along the minus strand of CAWGBJ010000012.1, from coordinate 70,705 downwards.
AGCTTAGCGGCAAGCGCGCAAAAGCTTAAGACCGAAACTCGCCTCCCGCGAACGGCGGGCCCTACCCTGCCGGCTCAGTCGACAGCGCCCAGCCGTCGCCTCTGAGCCAGTCGGACTTGCGCGGTTCGACGCCGAATCTGAGCGAGCGGACGCGGTTCGCGCCGCCGCGCCGGAACGCCTCGTCCAGCCGTTCGCCGATCACGGGGTCCTGGGCGCCCTCGCAGGCGATGAACACGACCCCGCAGAGCAGCCGCGCCGGCCAGGCGTCGCCCGCATCGGGCCGGGTGATGAGCAGCATCGCGCCGGTCGAACGCTCGGCCTGGAGCGGGAAGAGCAGACGCCCGCCGGGGTTAAGCGCATCGAGCCAGGCGCGGACCGGGTGGGACGCCGCGGCGTTGACGTAGATGGCGTCGGCTTTTGGCAGGTCGTCCCCGACCCCCGAACGGGCGTGGACTTCGACCTGGGGGTAGGCGGCGAGATTCGCCCGCGCCCGCTGGGCGATGTCCGGCTCGATCTCGTAGGCGATCACCTTGCCGGCCGGGCCGACGAGCCGGGCGAGGATCGCGGTGTAATAGCCGGCGCCGGCGCCGATGTGCAGGACCGTCTCGCCCTCTTTCAGGGCCAGCGCCTCGATCGAGCGCGCATGCAGCGACGGCTGGCCGTTGTTGATGCCGCGGCCGGCGTCGATCGCCACCAGCACGTCGTCGTAGAGCCGCGCGATGTCCGTCTCCGCCGACGCGCCGAACCCGCCGCTCGAGATGGACCAGGGCGGCGGGCCGGAAAAATCCTCGCGCGGCACGGCGGCGAAAGCCTGTTCGATCCGCGGGTCCGCCACGCCGCCGCGACGGGTGATGTCGGCGGCATAGGCCTGGCGAAGCTTTTTCGACCTGTCTTGCATGAACGCCTGCGCCACTTTTGCATGTTCGCCGATCGCGCGGCAATCCAGGAGCATGGCCTTTCGTCGTTCCGGGCCGGCTTAGGGAGCGCGTGCAGTCCGTCTCTCTGCACGCCCGGCCTCATCCGCGAAACGACGAGCCCGGACCCGGTGATCCCCGCGGCGCGACGTTTTCTTGCTAAATAGGGCTTCGCTGCCTCACACAAATTTCATTGCGCCGAGTTGCGCCGCAGTTGACAAGCCGCCGCCGCGGTCCAAGGAACTGGCGCTTGCCGAAGCGCGGCGCTCCAAGCTTCGAGAGGAACTCGACACGCAACGGACCGACGAGGGGAAGCCGCGCCCGATGCGCGACCTTGAGAGATCGCCCGAAGCAACTCCATCGCCGCTGTTCGCAGGAACCAGCGAGGTGGGAGCGCTGATGCGCGCCTGCGATTGGGCCGCCACGCCTCTCGGTTCTCCCGACACCTGGCCATCCAGCCTCAGAGCCGTCGTCCAGGTGATGCTGACCTCGCGCTTTGCGATGTGGATGGCCTGGGGTCAGGAGCTCACTTTCCTCTGCAACGACGCCTATCTTCCGACGGTCGGGATCAAGCGCGACTGGGTGATCGGCAGCCGCTCGGACAAGGTCTGGGCGGAGATTTGGCCCGACATCGGACCGCGCATCCGGCATGTGCTCACCACCGGCGAAGCGACCTGGGACGAAGCGCTGTTGCTCTACCTCGAACGCAGCGGCTTCACCGAGGAAAGCTATCACACCTTCTCCTATTCGCCGCTCGTCGACGACGACGGCACGACGAACGGCATGCTCTGCGTCGTCGCCGAGGTGACGAACCGCGTGATCGGCGAGCGCCAGCTCGCGACGCTGCGCGACCTCGGCGCCCGGCTCGCCGCCTCGCCGACGCGCGCGGAGGTCACGAAAGCGCTCGAAGCCTGTCTGGCCGCCGAGCCCCGGGATCTGCCGTTCGCGCTGACCTATCTCGCCGCCCCGGACCCGAAGGTTCTCGATTTGGCGGCCATCCATGGGCTCGCCGCAACCGCCGCGGGCATCCCGGCACGCATCCCGGTCGACGATCCCGACCCGCCATGGCCGCTGACGCGGGCGACGCGCAACGAACCGACGTTCATCGACGTCCCGTCGCGAGTGGTCGCCGATCTTCCGCTCGACCATTGGCAGGTTCCTCCCCGGCGTGCGCTGGCCTCGCCGATCCGAAGCGCTGAAGGCGAAGCGCCCGTCGGCTATCTCGTCGCCGGTCTCAACCCGCACCGCGCCCTCGATGCCGAATACAGAGGATTCGTCGGACTTTTGACCGCGCAGGTAGCGGCGGCGATCGCCCGTGCAGACGAATATGAGCGGGCGCGGGCGCAAGCCCAGGCGCTGGCCGAGATCGACCGTGCGAAGACGGCGTTTTTCTCCAACGTTTCGCACGAGTTCCGGACGCCGCTGACCTTGATGCTCGGGCCGCTCGAGGACGCGCTGGGCGAGGCGGAGACGCGTGAACTGCGCGACCGGCTCGAGATCGCGCACCGCAACGCGCTCCGGCTTCTTCGTCTCGTCAACTCGCTGCTCGATTTCTCGCGGATCGAAGCCGGGCGCTTGCAAATGACGTTCCGGCCGACCGATCTGGCGGCGATAACGGCGGAACTGGCGTCCTCTTTCCGCTCAGCCACCGAACGGGCGGGACTGCGCCTCGTCGTCGACGCGCAACCCCTGTCGCAACCGGTCTACGTCGACCGCGACATGTGGGAGACGATTGTCCTCAACCTGATGAGCAACGCGTTCAAGTTCACCCTCGATGGCGAGATCGGCGTCGAGCTGCGCGAAGAGACCGAAAACGTGCGATTGATCGTGCGCGACAGCGGGGTCGGCATTCCGGCCGGCGAACTGCCGAAGCTCTTTGATCGCTTCCACCGCGTCGAGGGCGCGCGCGGACGCAGCTTCGAAGGCTCGGGCATCGGTCTGGCGCTCGTCCAGGAGCTGGTCAGACAGCATGGCGGCAAGATCAGCGTCGAGAGCGAAGTCGGTCGCGGCTCTGTTTTTACGGTCGTGGCGCCGCTCGGGGCGTCGCATCTGCCGCCCGAACGCGTCGAAGTCGCACAGGACGACGCGCCGGTCGCCGTGCGCGCCCAGTCCTTCGTCGAGGAGGCGCTGCGTTGGCTGCCCGGCGGCGCCGGCGCAGACATCCTTTTCGAGGCCGGCGCAGAGCAAGTCGGCAGCATGCCAGCGGGTCCCCGCGAGCGGCGACGCATCTTGCTGGCCGACGACAACGCCGATTTGCGTTCCTATATCGGGCGCCTTCTTACTGATCGCGGCTACGAGGTCGAAGCGGCCGTCGACGGGATGGCGGCGTTGGAGTCGGCCCGCGCGTCCCGGCCGGACCTCCTGGTCACCGACGTCATGATGCCGCGCCTTGACGGCTTTGGCCTCCTGCGCGCGCTGCGCGCGGACCCGGAGCTGCGGGACCTGCCGGTCGTCATCCTTTCTGCGCGCGCCGGGGAGGAAGCCAAGGTCGAGGGCCTTGACGCGGGCGCTGACGACTACCTCATCAAGCCGTTTTCCGCCCGCGAGCTTCTGGCGCGCGTTTCCGCTGTCATCGCGATGGCGTCGATCCGCCGTGAGGCGAAAGAGGCCGTCCGGGCCAGCGAAGCTTTGGCGCACGAACAGGCCGAGCGGATCCAGCTCGCGCTCGACGCCGGTGCGATCATCGGAACCTGGGTGTGGAACGTCAAAGACGACCGTTTGGTCGGCGACGAACGTTTCGCCCGCTCGTTCGGCCTCGATCCCGAACTTTGCCGCCGGGGCCTGCCGCTCGACGCGGCGATGGAGGCCATCCACGAAGACGATCGCCCGGGCGTCCGCAACACGATCGCCGAGGCGCTTCGGCGCGGGGGCGCCTACCGTTGCGAATACCGCGTTCGGTCGGGGGGCGGGCCGTTCCGATGGGTCGAGGCGAATGGACGAGTTGATCTTGCCGCCGACGGCGAGCCGACGCGTTTTCCCGGGGTGCTGATCGACATCGACCATCGGCGTCAGATCGAAGCCGCCTTACGAGAGCTCAACGAGGCGCTCGAGACGCGCGTCGCCAGCGCCGTCGCCGCTCGGGAACAGGCGGAAGAGGCGCTTCGGCAAGCGCAGAAGATGGAGGCGGTCGGCCAGCTCACCGGCGGCATCGCACATGACTTCAACAACCTTCTCACTGTCATTACGGGCAACGTCGACACGGCGCGGCGCGCGCTGCTTGCCGGCGAGCCCCAGCGGGCGACCCGATCGATGGAAAGCGCGCAGAAAGGGGCGGAACGGGCCGCCGCGCTGACCCAACGGCTTCTCGCCTTCTCGCGCCGGCAGCCGCTGGCGCCCAAGCCTGTCAACATCGATCGCCTGGTCACCGGCATGGCCGACCTGCTGCACCGCTCGCTCGGCGAGACCGTGCGGCTCGAGACCGTCTCGACCCCGGGGCTCTGGTCGGTCGAGGCGGACCAGAACCAATTGGAGAACGCGATCCTCAATCTTGCGGTGAACGCTCGCGACGCCATGCCCGATGGCGGCAAGCTCACCATCGAGACCGCCAATGCATGGCTCGACGAGCGTTATTCAGCGGCGCACGCGGAGGTGACGCCTGGCGGCTACGTTGTGATCTGCGTCACCGACACCGGGCACGGCATGTCGAAGCAAGTCCTCGCGCGCGCCTTCGATCCCTATTTTACGACGAAGGAGGTCGGCAAAGGCACTGGGCTGGGCCTTTCCATGGTCTATGGCTTCGTCAAGCAGTCGGGCGGGCACGTGAAGATCTATTCGGAGCCCAACGAAGGCACGACGGTGAAGATCTATCTGCCGCGGCTGATGACCGGGGCCGAAGAGGCGCGCGCTCCGGCCGTGGAGCCGGATCCCACAGGTCGGAAACAGATGATCCTCGTCGTCGAGGACGACGACGACGTACGGGCTTACACCGTCGAAATGCTTCGCGAGCTCGGCTATCGCGTCGCGCACGCGCCCGATGGGGCGGCAGCGCTGAGGGTGATCGAGCGTGAAGCGGGGCGCATCGATCTCCTGTTCACCGACGTCGTCATGCCGAACATGTCCGGCCGCGAGCTTGTGGACCGGGCGCGGGCGCTGCAGCCCGACCTCAAGGTACTGTACACGAGCGGCTATACGCGCAACTCGATCGTGCACGGCGGCCGGCTGGACGCCGGAGTCGAGATGATCGCCAAACCCTTCACCTACCAGACCCTGGCGCGCAAGATCGGCGACATCCTCGAGACGGGCCGCACCGGGCGGGTGCTCCTGGCGGAGAACGACCCGACGGTGCGGATGTTCGGGGTCGAGGCGTTGGAGGGCGCTGGATTCGCGGTCGATGAAGCCGCTACGGCGTCCGAGGCGATGGGGCGGATCCGCGCCGCGCAAGGGCGCTATGACGCCGCAATCCTCGACGCCAACCTGCCCGAGAAGGCGGGAGACGCGCTGGCAATCGAGCTTCGGGCGATGCACGCCGATCTGCCCCTCCTCATCGCCAGCGACGGCCCCGCCGACGCGCTACGCGCCAAATTCGTCGGCGACCGCTTGGCCGACGTCGTGGGCAAGCCCTACAATGCCGCCAAGCTGCTTGCGGCCTTGAGCGTGCTCGGGGTGAAACGCAGATAACCGTTTCCGGAGACGCTTTGCGTCGCCAGGCGCTCGGAATCGTCGCCCAATCGGGGGTTGCCCAGCGTTTGTCTCGCTAATCGGCAATCTGACGGAGGAAAGTCAAGATGGAGTCCAGGCTCGAAGGCGGCTGCGCCTGCGGCCGGACGCGCTTTCGGTTCGCGTCTAAGCCGATGTTCGTCCATTGCTGCCATTGCCGCGACTGCCAGAGGCAGACCGGCAGCGCTTTCGTCATCAACGCCCTGATCGAGACCGAACGGGTCGAGATCCTGTCCGGCAAGACCGAGGCCGTCGAGGTCCCAACCGATAGTGGCCGGCCGCATGCGATCCATCGCTGCGAAGCGTGCAAAATCGCGCTCTGGAGCCATTATGGCGGCCGACTGCGCTTAAGCTACGTTCGCGTCGGGACGCTCGACACGCCGGCGGGGCTCCCGCCCGACGTGCATATCTACACCCGCTCGAAGCTGCCGTGGATCGCCCTGCCCGCCAATGTTCCAGCGTTCGAGGCCTATTACGATCCGAAGACGCTCTGGCCGCCGGAGAGCCTCGCGCGCCGCAAGGCAATCTTCGCCTGACCCTGCGCGTTACCGAGCTGTCGCCCCGAACCGGACGAGAGCGGCGCCATAACCAAACGATCCGCGGTGCGCCAGGAACTCGGAAGTTGCGCGACGTCTCACGCGACGTCCCGGCTTCAGCGCGTTCAGCGCCAATGCCGGGACGTTCTTCTCAGGCCTCCGTTACAGGAGGCCTGTTCGCGCGTTCAACCGCGGCCGAATCAGGGGCCGCAGAAGCGCCTGCCGTAACGATCGTGGTGGATCCGGCACACCGCGTGGGGTTGGACCGCATAGGCCGGAGCGCCTAAAGTCGCGCCAACCGCATTGCCGGTAGCGCCGACCACGTCCGCCCCAAGGGCGCCAATGCCGGCCGCGAGCGCGCCAACCGGCGCGAACGGGCCCCATCCGTAACCATAGGCAGGTGCGTAGTTGTAGCCGTACGCCGGCTCGGGCGCATAGCCATAGGCGGGCGCGCCGTTATAGCCGTAGCCGGGCGAGCCAGGCAAGGAGGAGCCGTACCCCTCAACGGTCGCTGGCGCAGTGCCCGCAGGCGCGCCGGTGACGGTATCCTGGGCGAAAGCAGGCGTAGCGGCCAGAAAGGCGCAAACCGCCGCCGCCGACAGGGCTGATGTCAGGATGTTTTTCATCGAGAACTCCACAGGTTGATCCCCGCGGGCGATCCTCCCGGACCGAGTAAAGCTAATCACGTTTGCTTCCCCCGCAAGCCTCAACGGGACGTCGCATTCGTCACGCTTTTTTGATACAACATTCCGATCGGCGCCCGTCGAAAGAGCGCCGCCGCCTCTCGCCCAACGTATGCTGCGCTTCTTCGTTCCACCGCTTCAACGGCAGTCGATCACGGATACGCGATCATAATGGCCGATCCGGGTGAGCGTCGGGACGATCCTCCAAATATCCCCCGATTGGCGCTCGAATCTGCGCCGAAGCGCCTAAGGACGCGGCAGGCCGGCGACGACGGACGCCGACCGATCCGGGCGAAGCAGGACGGGTCGCGTTCCGGCAGTCATCCGCCGCATTTCACCGAGGCGGCTTGCGCCGGCTCAGCGCATCCTTGCCAGGATCTTCTCCATCTCGGACGCGGTGAAGCCGCGCGACGTCTCGCAGGTCACATTGCCGAGCTTCAGCGCGTCGAGCACCAGCGCCGCCACGGTCTCGTCGTCCGGCGCCTCGATGATCGTCACCCATGTCGAAAGCGCCCTGCGTCCACAGGAACTCCTTGACTGTTGCGCCATATGTCTTGGCGCGGCTCGTAAAGGCCTCGCCCCGTTTGACTGTGTCCTTGACGTCGTGAAGCCCTTTTTCAGTGAAGCGGGCGAGCGTCACATAGAAAGCCATGGTCGATTTCCCTTCGGTTTCGGTGCGGCCAGGGAAGATCGCTGTTCACGCCGTCGGCCGCCTGGCAGCCCGCTGGCCAGAATGTCGGAGAAGGACACACCTCGCATTTCAACGGCCGGTCGGATTGGGCCACATACTGGACCAGTACGCTACAGGAATTGACGCCATCGCTGCTGCAATCGGGCTATATGACGAAGCCCATGCTTGACGATTCGACGCTACGAGGACACGCATTACTGGACCAGCATTATTGACTTTTACGACAAGTTGGGGGGGCCGCAAGCCGGCCAAGCGCCAGCCGGGCCGGTCTTGAACTGCGGCGGTCTTGCTAAGACGGCGGCGTTGGATTTCGTTCCCCTGCTCCCGAAGCTCGCCGCGCTGATCACGATTTGAGGGACGGTGGATGACTCGTTATCGGATTTTGGCTTGGGCGACCGTGACGCTGTCGGTGGCGAACGCCGCCGCTGAGGAGGCGGCGCCCGCCAACACGCTCATGGACATGCGTCGTCAGCTCGAAACCTGCATGGCCGGAAAGCCTGTCGGCCCCGTTGGTTCTGCGGTGACCTTCGTTTTCATGATGAAGCGTGACGGCTCAGTTTTTGGCAAGCCGCGAATCACCTATTCGCATCTCGAGGGCGACGAGCAGGCGCGACGGCGATTTCTCGACGACGCCGAGCGCGCGGTCGACGCCTGCCTGCCGTTCAAGGTGACGCCGGCGCTCGGCGGCGCGATCGCCGGGCGGATGTTCTCGGTACGGATCGGCCAGCGCAAGCCGGAACAGGGCGCCTGACGCTACGGCAAGCGTACTCCACGCTCATTCTCCACGTGGCGCTTCCAGCGGGTCCTGAGGTCGGCGGGGCGAGAGCCGTGGCGTTCGTCGAGAAATTGGGCGGCGATGATGCGGTCTGTCCTGAAATGCCGGAAATCCTGACGAAGCTCGCACCAGGCCGCCAGCAGCCGCAGCGTCTCGGCATAGCCGATGATCACCGGCCAGATGGTGCGCTGGCTCACCTGAGCGAGCTGGTTTCGATAGCGGATCCGTATCTTGCGCCCGCTGCGGATCCATGCGCGGGTCTGGGCGATGTCCAGGCCGTCGGCTGCCACACTGCCGGGCGGCGCGCCAATTGTGGGCTCGGCGATGAAGGGCCGCAGACGTTCCGGCACCGCAGTTTCAATCTTGGCGATCAGATCGCGCGCCGCGCCGGCGAGCACGGGATCCCCGCGCTCGGCGACCCATTGCGCGCCAAGCACCGCGGCTTCGATCTCATCCGGCGTCAGCATCAGCGGCGGCATGTCGAAGTCGCGGTCGAGGACATAACCCACGCCCGCCTCGCCCCGGATCGGCACCCTCTGCCCGACCAGGTCGGCGACATCGCGGTAAACCGATCGCGTCGATACCTCTAGCTCCTCAGCCAGCATGCCGGCGGTGACCGGCCGGGTCGAACGCCGCAGGATCTGAATGATCTGAAACAGGCGGTCGGCTGGGCGCACGGCGGTCCTCCATGCTGACACTATGCTGTCAGCAGGCCTTGGCTACAAGCCGAGCGACGCGGCCCCCGCGAGGGCATGAAGCTACGGAAAGAGATTGCTATGGATTACGTTTCGACGCGAGTGATCACCGGCGACATCAAGCGCCTGGTTGAATTTTATCAAGAGGTTACGGGTCTATCGCCCAGGTGGTTGACTGAAGACTTCGCTGAATTGGCGACGCCTTCCTGCACCTTGGCGATCGGCAGCAAGCGCACCATGGAGAGGTTCGCGGCCGGGGCGGCCCGCCCCGCGGAAAACCATAGCGCGATCATCGAGTTCCGCGTCGACGACGTCGACAAGGAATACGAGCGACTGGACAAAGTCATCGGCGACTTTGTTCAGCGGCCGACAACCATGCCCTGGGGAAACCGCTCCTTGCTGTTTCGCGACCCGGACGGAAATCTGATCAATTTCTTCACCCCGGTCACCGCCGACGCAAGAAAGAGATTTGATACTTGATCGAGCTAAGGGAATCCGGCGTCACCGAGCGATATCAGTTGCAAGGTAACTGAACTGCACCCTTGGGCTGAGACACTGGATTTGAGTGACAGAGGCTTGGTTGTGTCCTTTCAGACGGTTTCCAGTTGGCGGAGCTCGCTCGAACTCTACTGGGGGTTTGTAGTCGAGCGCCGAATGCAGCCGGCCTCGATTATAGACGTTTCCGAGAAAGCCGCCGATATCGGTTCGGGCCTCGTCGATCGACGCATAAGTTTTGCCGTTCACTTCTTCGGCGCGGCATTTTCCCGGTCTGCGGCATTTTCGCGGTCTGAAGAATGCCGTTGTCGGACTTGTCACCGGTGCGCGTTGGCGCATCTCGGCCGCGACTTTCGCATGACGACAGAAAAATTCAGCAGCTCTCGGCGTGCGACCGCGAGCCGGTGCTTCCCGAAATGCAATCTACAAGCCGCGGCGGGGTCTCAACGACATTTCAGCCTTGTCAAAGTATCGCTGCGGGCGCAGCCTAACCGCAAGATGGCGATCTGGCGAATGTCGGTTTGACGGAAAGCCTAGGCTTTCAGTGCATGGAGAGTTTAGTCGAAGGTCGCCGCGTCCCTGCGCGAGGAAAGCTTTCGAGCGAGGAGGCAAGCATGCGACGCGTCCCGTATAAATTGTTGGTATTGGGCGCATTGGCGATCGGCCCCATAGCTCAGAGCGCTCAGGCGGCATCGGTCGCGGACTTCTATGAATTAGCAAAGCCGGCCGGTAAGGGCCCATTTCCGGCAGTCGTTCTGGCTCCGGGCTGCGGTGGCTTTCACGACGAATATTCCCCACCGGTGTTCGATAAATACCGCAAGCGTCTGGTCGATGACGGGTTCGCAGTGATCAATGTAGACTTTACCAAAGCGCACGATATCCCGGGTTGCGCCAACGACAAAGGATTTCTCATTTCCTCGGAGGACTACGCCAAGGACATCGTGACCGCCGTGACCGATCTCGCCAAGGACGGCTCGATCGATCCGACCCGCATCCATTTGATTGGCTGGTCCTTCGGCGGAGGCGCGTCGTTCTCTGCACTCGCGTTGGCGGAGCGTGAGTCCGTGAAAATCAATTCCGTCGTCGCCTTTTTCCCCTTCTGCAAAGGCGCTCTGGCTTGGAAGCAGCCCACGCCAGTGCTGACGTTCGTCGGTTTGGCCGACAATATCGCGCCGTTCGCCCAGTGCAAGGACTTGGTTAAGGACGCTCTAGACAACAAGTCGATGCGGGTCGTCGAGTACCCCGACGCGGCTCATTCCTTCGACCAGTTCACCGTCACCACTCCGATTACAGGACCATACGGCACTTTCGGCTACAACGAGAAGGCTGCGACCCAATCATGGTCGGAGCTGGAGGCTTTCCTGAAGAAGTAGCTGCGCGGTCCGCGGTTCAGAGTGTCCGCTAATTCGGGATGCTTGACGCACGACCAAGAATTGCAAAGCCGCAAACTCATTGAATCTTTTGGCAGCCCAAGGCTGGAGATCGCTGACCCGGAAGCAAGCGTGCGGGCGCGAAGAGGCCGCCGGCACGAAGCGAGCTGGGGTACGCTGGATAAATTGGCTTCGCTTCCCGACCATCAATGCGATTTGCTTGGGCTACCGGCTTGGCGGTCGACTTTATGAAGCCCTAGAAGCACTTTTTCACGCACGCTTCGGTGGCATTTGCCAGGACTTCAGCGAGAACAGCAGCAGCGACGCGGCGACGAGCGACAGGCCGAAAAAGAACATGGGATCGGCGGCGAAATGCAGCTCGGCGATCCACCACGACAAAATAAGCGACACCAGGGCGGTGAGCGCCGGCACCAGATTCCAGAACATCGTGACGAAGCCATTGTCGCCGCCGGTGACGGTCAGCGCGATTTGATAGATGACGCGGCCGATCGACGAGGCGATGATCGTGCCGGCGATCATGAGAAGGACCGCAACGATATCGCCGCCGAACTGCAGCTCGGAACGGCGGTAGAGGATGAAAACAGTCGTCGGGATCAAGATCAGGTTCGCGGCGAAGAAATTCGCGGCGACGGCGGCCAATTCCTCGTATTTTGCAAACCATTTGCCGACCAGCGTTCCGCCGAGCGCCGAAGCCAGCGGTATCGGGATGGCGTAAACCCAGCTGCCATGCAGGAAGTTGTCCGCCAACTGACCCATGGTCGGCCGGTTTGCCTCGCCGAGCTGGCTCCAGGCGACCGCCATCGCGCCCAAAAACGCGCCGGCGAAACAACCGAAAAAGATCGTCGGCGAGACCGGGATCGGCACTCTTGACAGGACATACGCCACTGCCGCCGCCCAGAAGGGCGACAGGTTGAGGATGACCGAGATGATGATCGGATGGGCGTTGCTCAGGCCGAAGTTGTACAAGAGCAAGCCGGTCATGCCGATGGCGAAGATGACCGCGAGCTTCCCGTAGTTCGATGGATCGCGAATAAGGGCGATGAAGTCGCGGCGACTGGCCGGCCGCCAGGTCACCAGCGGAATGGAAATCAAAAGCGCGATCTGGGTCAGGCAGACGAATTGTATTGTGCTCAGATGCTTGGCAGCCGGAAAGGAAAACGGCTCCTGTGTCGCATAAAGGAAGGCGGTGCAGACCGAATAGAGGCTTCCCAGCCTGTAATTCACCGGGAGCGTCGAACGGGGCATGGCTGAAACACCATTGGCTCGCGGTGGAAGCGGGGTAAAAGCCCGCCGTTCCTCAACGTATGACGTGAGGCGCCGGATCGCCAGATCACGGAAAATTTTCAACGGGGCAAGCGACCTGCGCCGCGAGTCGCGTTGCCGCAGCTCGGTTCGTCATGCCGGGCTTCTCGCTTGCCTTCTCAAAAGATGACGGAAGTGCAAATCATTCGATATTTCCGAGGCTTAGCATCCTCTCCAAGCATTTTATCTTGCGAAAATCAGAAAATGACGTACAATGCCTGAGAACCCCAAAGCGATAGCCGCTCCCAGGAGACACATTGATGACTGCCGAATCCGAACCCGCCTCAAATGCCGCTGAAAAGCGAACGGCGGCGAAGGCGCGGCGCGGAGCCGCAGCAATCCGGCGCCAGCGCTGCCTCGAGGCGCTGACCGCCGGGTGGACCGTCGAGCAGATCGCCGAAATGCTCAAGATCAGCGTCCGGACGGTCCGGCGCGAGGTCGACCGCGCCCTCGACGATCGGCGACTCGATGCGCCCGAACGCTACGTCCATCTGCAGGTTCTCAGGTTGACCAAAGCGCTCCGCCTCGCCGACGTTGCGATCGGGCGGGGGGACTTGAAGGCGGTCGGCCCCCTGGTGAAGGTCGTCGCCGCGCTCGATCGCTATCACGGGCTCGCGGACAAGCTTGCGTTGAAGTCGAACGCTTCAGCGGCCCCGCCCCTGCCCGCGCCGCCCCTCGCTCTGACCTTCGCCGCCCCGCCCCTCGAGCCGGTTGCGGCCGAAGGTGAGAAAGCGGCCGAACTCCAAGCCGAGCTATAGGCTGGCGAGCGCATTGTTGCCGCGGCGATTTACCGTACTCTACGTGTGAATTGCTTGATCGCTGGGTCTGCACCCGAGAGTTTTCAGGACTCCCCGTGCTTAAAAAGGTGACAAGTTCTCGGGCCTAACGCATTGAAAGCGCTTGATCGGCGCCAGCCTCGTGGCCTTTCCCCTACCCCTCGAACCGGTTGTTCTTCGGAAAGCCCTTCGGCGGCAGGCGACCGGCTTCGGCGCGATTGCCGATCCATTCGTTGAGCTCAGGCCTGGCTACCGTGAAGGTGCGCCCGGCCGAATCGCGCCACGTCAGCCCGTCGGCTATGGCGAAGACCCTGGCGTCGGAAACGCCGCCGTCCTTGTAGCGCTGCAGCCGGGTGCCCTTGCCGCGCGCCATGGCGTTGAGCTGGGAAGCGGGAAAGACGAGGAGCTTGCGGTTCTCGCCGATGACGGCGACATAGTCGCCGAAAGCGGGAACAATCAGGGCGGCCTTGGCCGGGCCGGTCAGGTTGAGGACCGCCCTGCCCTTCCGCGTCGAGGACGGGAGATCGTCCTCGTCGGCAAGGAAGCCGTTGCCGTCGGAAGCGACGATCAGGCGCTTGCCTCCGGGCGCGTAGGGCCACACGGCGACGATCGAAGCGCTCTCGTCGATGTCGGCCATAAGGCGGATCGGCTCGCCTTGGCTCCGTCCGCCGGGGAGCTTCGCGGCGTCGAGGGTGAAGACCTTGCCGTCGCTGGTCATGACGAGGATCTTCGACGTCGTCTCGGCGAAGAACGACGTCTTCAAGCCGTCGTCGGCCTTGAACGAGACAGTCGAGAGGTCAGCGACCTGGCCTTTCATCGCCCGGATCCAGCCCTTCTCAGACACCACGATCGTCAGCGGCTCGCGCTCGATCATCGCCCCGGCGAGGTCGCCGACGACGACGTCCGGCGCGTCCTCGAACGTGGTCCGCCGCCTGCCGAGCTTCGTCTCGGGACCGAACCTCTTGCGCACGTCGCGGACTTCGACCGTGATCATCTGCCACTGCTTGCGCTCGGCTCCGAGCAGAGACTCGATCGAAGCCTTCTCCTGCCTGAGGTCGTCCTCCTCCTTCCGCAGCGCCATTTCCTCCAGGCGTCGCAGGCTCCTGAGGCGCGTGTCGAGGATGTAGACGGACTGCAGCTCGGTCAGGCCGAAACGGGCTTTGAGCGCCTCTTTCGGATCATCATCCTCGCGGACGATGCGGATGACCTCGTCGAGGTTGAGGAAGACGACGATCATGCCGGCCAGCAGTTCGAGCCGCTTGTCGATCGCGGCGAGGCGGTGGCGCGAGCGGCGCACGAGCACGACGCGGCGATGGTCAAGCCATTGCTGCAGCGCCTCGCCGAGCGAAACGACCTTCGGGATGACGCCATCGACCAGCACGTTCATGTTGACCGAGACGCGCGTCTCGAGCTCGGAGAGGCGAAAGAGCGACTCCATCAGCGTCGCCGGCTCGACCGTGCGGCTTCTCGGCTCGAGCACGATGCGCACGTCCTCGGTCGACTCGTCGCGAATGTCGGCGAGCAGCGGCAGTTTCCGCTCGTTCATCAGGTTGGCGATCCCCTCGATGAGGCGCGACTTCTGCACCCCGTACGGGATCTCGGTGACCACCGCGACCCAGCCGCCCCGCCCGGTCTCCTCCTTCGTCCAGCGGGCGCGCAGGCGAAAGGCGCCGCGGCCGCTGCGGTAGGTTTCGACGATCGCCGCCTTTGGGTCGATGACGACGCCGCCGGTCGGAAAGTCCGGGCCCTTGACGAAGTTGGTCAGGGCCTCCGTCTCCGCCCCGGGATGGGAGATGAGATAGAGGGCCGCGTCGCAGAGCTCGGCGATGTTGTGCGGCGGGATCGAAGTCGCCATGCCGACCGCGATCCCCTGCGCACCGTTGGCGAGCAGGTTCGGCACGGCCGAGGGCATGACGATCGGCTCCTGCGTGTCGCCCGAGTAGTTGTCGCGCCAGGCGACCGAATCCTCTTCGACGCCCTCCATCAGGAGGCGCGCCACATCGGTCATGCGGGCTTCGGTGTAGCGGTAGGCGGCGGCGTTGTCGCCGTCGATATTGCCGAAATTGCCCTGCCCCTCGATCAGCGGGTAGCGCGAGACGAAGTCCTGCGCCAGCCGCACCAGCGCCTCGTAGATCGCCTGGTCGCCGTGCGGGTGGAACGAGCCCATCACGTCGCCGACGATCTTGGCGCATTTCTTAAAGGCCGAACCGGGGTCGAGCTTCAGGATGTGCATGCCGTAGAGGATCCGGCGGTGGACGGGCTTCAGCCCGTCGCGCGCATCGGGCAGCGCCCGGCCCATGATGGTCGATAGGGCGTAGGCGAGATAGCGCTCCTCGAGCGCATCGCGCAGATTGACGTCGATCGGCGCTTGCGGAGGCGGCGTGGGCGGAGGCGGAACGGCTTTGGCCATGCCCCGGAGTTAGACCGCGCCTTGAGTTCGCGGCAAGCGACGCCAACCGGACGGAGGCCGGCGGTGTGCAGGCGTTACATCATTTTTGGAAGCACGGCCCTGGAACTCCGACAGGGTCGGGACAGTTTCCCGTGCCGGGAGCCTTGAGCGCAAGGTTATCCACAGGCAAACTCAGTTTCGTCCGGTCGCGCTGGTAAGGTTCTTGCGAATCGTTGCCGAGGAGGAGCGCCCCACGAGGATCATCCGTGCGGAGAATGCTCTAATGATTGGCAAAATTGCTGTTGTTGCACTCTTTCTTTCGAGCGGGGCCGCTCAGGCGCACGACGTCTGGGCGAACGGCAGGGTAGTCCCCGCCTGGGTCAAGGCGGCCTGCTGCGGCCCGGAAGATGTGCATCATCTAACCCCGGATCAGGTGCACCGGATCTCCGCCGACTATTACATGGTCGACGGGTATCATCAGCGCATCCCCGCGAGCTCGGCGCTGCCGAGCCAGGACGGCGACTACTGGATCTTCTATCGCGACGATGGCGGCGGGTCGCAGTCCGGCGTCTATTGCTTCTTCGTCCCGATGGACTTCTGACCGGATCCGCGCCCCGGCGGATCCGGGGCGCAGTTTGATCCTGCGAAGAGCGTCTTCCCCCGCCGGGCCACGTCCGGTCGCTGAAATCGTTTGCAGCGTGGTCCTACGCTGCCGCATTTTGAAGCAGGGCTGCCGGTCAGCGCCGGTGAAGTTCAACGCGAACGTCGGTAATGTCGCCACCGCTGGGCTCGATGTTGACGGCCTGCCGGCGCCCGTCCGAGCTCAACGAAACCCGCGCGGAGAAGCCCGGGCCGACGACCGCGCCCTCGAAGCGGCCATCCGCGATCTGCCCCGTCAAATGGCCGGAAATGTCGCGTGTGGCTTCCCTCCAGTCGCCCTGAACCGACTCCCCCGACGCTTGGACAAAGCTCGTGATGTCGATCCGGTAGCTTTGGCTTGCGCAGACAATCGATTGATTGAGCGCGTCGCCCTGTTCGGACTCGGAATACCGCGCGCGGCAGCGGATGCGCTCACTCGCGCCGTTCGAGCCGGTAACTTGCCCTCCGCCGGCCCAGTCGCCGACGAATCTCTGGAACGGACTGACCGCCGCCGCGACCGGCCCCGGCGCGGCGAGGCCGAGCGCGATGCCGATGGCCAACGCCGTCGCGTGCGGGATGCGAGAAACTGCTGACTCGAACATTGTCGCCTCCTTTTTGGACTTTGGTCAAACGATCTTGGCCTGCGGACGGCTCCAGCGCCGCCGGAGCCGCAAGAGGAATGTGATGACGGGCCGGAGGATCAGGAGATCGCCGACGAGCGCGGCGAGCATCGCAACCGAGCTCAGCCAGCCGAAGAGGCGAAGCGCCGGAAGATTGGACAAGACGAGCGCCGCCAGCCCGCAGGCGAGCACGAGCGTCGTCAGGATGAGCGCCGGCCCGACGAGAACGGTCGCGCGCTCGACGGGGATCGCCGGATCGTCGGACCCGCGCATTTCGCGCGTCATGCGGTTGAGGAAGTGGATCGTCGCGCTCAAGCCAAGCCCGAACGAGACCGTCAGCGCGACGACGCCGGAGAATTGCAGACCATAGCCGAGAAGGCGCAGAATCGACCCCGCCGCGACGACAGGGAAGATTCCCGGCAAGAGGCACGCGAGCCCAATGACGGCAGAGCGGAACGCAAGGCCGATGAAGGCGGCGATGAAGACGAATTCCACGGTCAGCGCGCTGTTGAGCCGGTTGATCATGCTGGCGCTGTTGCGCGCCGCGATCACCGAAAGGCCGGTGACCGCGATCGAATAGCCGGGATGGGCGGCGCGCACCGCCTTAAGCCGCGCGTCGAGCCGGTCGACGATCGGCACGAGGTTGGCCAGGTTCTTGTCCGGAACGAGGCCGGAGACAACAACTGCGGTCTGATCCTTGTTGATGAACCGCCGCACCAGATAGCGGGGAAGCAGGTCGACATATTGCTTGAGCTCGTCGACGCCCGATTCGCCCATCTTTTCGGTGAGCCACCGCCTCAGCGTCTCGAGCGACCAGACATTGCCGACGCCGGGCTCGCTTTCGAGCGTCTTGTGCACATCGGCGATCGTCGCAAGCGTCTGAGGCGCATAGAGGCCGGCTCCGGGCGGAAACGTGATCAAGACGTCGATCGGGTTCGAGCCGGTGAGCTCCGCATCGAGGCGACGGCTCGCCGCGGTCGCCTGCTCCTTGTCGGGAACCTGATCGGCGAGGCGATAGCTCGGCTGCAGTCCGGAATAAACGAAAGCGAGCGCCGCAACGACCACCAGGCCCGCGAGGCTGAACGCCTCCGGCCGGCGCACCATGCGCCCGGCGATCCAGGCGCAGAAGCGGCGCAGCGCCGTCACGCCGGGATCTGCGGTCTTGAGCGCAGCGACGAAGCGCGCCTCGTCGCGGATCAGGAGGACGCCGAGCACGGGAACGAGCGACAGGACGGTTACGAGCGCGACGACGGTCGCGAAGAACCCCGCCTCGCCGAAGCCGCGGATGAGATCGCTCGACGAGGTGAGGAGCCCGAGCAGCGACAGGCCTGCCGCAGCGTGGGTGAGGACGCAGGCGGGGCCGACGATCAGAATCGCGTTGCGGAAAGCGGTGCGCTTGTCGCGGCCGGCCATCAGCTGGTCGCGGGCGGCGAAGGTGAGCTGCATGCTGTCGGAAAAGCTGATCACCATGATGAGCGGCGTCATCACGTTGAGGAACATGTTCAAGCGAAAGCCGATCCAGCCGAGCGCCCCGAGCGCAAAGACGATCGCGATCAGCGGCGGTCCTGCGGCGACGATCATCAGCGACAGGCGGCGGAAGAACAGCGCCGCGATCACGCAGCCCAGGGCAAAGCCAACGGCGTTGTAGAGAATGCGGTCGCGCTCGAGCGCGTGGCGAATCTCGAGCTGCATGACCGGCACGCCCGAAAGTTCCGCCGTGAGGCCGGTTCCCTGCAGATCTTCGTTCATCGTCTGGCGGATGTCGTTGACTGCGGTTTGCAGTTTGTCGCTGTCCACGACGGCGGGGTCGAGCGACAGGACGACGAGCGCCAGCCGGCCGTCGTCGGATAGGAGCTTGCCGCGGATGAGCTCGTTGCTTTTCACCCGGTCGACGAGCGCCTGGTAACTGGCGCCCTCCGGCAGTTCTTCGGGGAAGAGCGGCGTCGGCAGGCCGCCTTTCGCTGCCGGCTGGCGGGCTGAAAACATTGAGATAACGCCGCGCGCGCCGTCGATCAGCTGCACATCGGTGACCAGGGAGCGCAGCTTCTCGACCGAATCGCGCTCGAGGAGCGACTTGCCGCTGACGACGATCAGAACGTCATATTCGCTCGAAGGAAATTCGCGCGTCACCTCTTCGTACTGTTTGAACTCCGCCGAATTCGAGCGGAACAACTGGCTCAGCGAGTCGTCGATCTTGATTCTTTGGATTCCCAGAATCGCCAGCGCCACAAGCACAAGCGCGAGCAGAATCGACGCCGCCGGCCAGCGGAATGCAATGAGCCCGAACCGTTCAATCCCGAGAGCGATGTTGCGTCCGCCCTTCGCGGGCGCTGCTGTCAGGTCCTTCGGATCATCAGGATTCCAAACCGTGTTTCCTTGAGGAGCGTACAGCCTGGGGCCGCGACCACAACGCATCGGCGCGGAATTGGCTCCCGCGGCAACCTCCCGCGGGGTTCGCGAGGTGACGGGTTCAAGCGCGCCGACTACATAGGGACTCCCGTCCCTGCGAGAAGACCGATGCCGCCCATGATCTCAGCCGCCGCGGTCACCAAGCGCTATGCGACCGGGGAACTGGCGCTCGATTCGGTCGATCTCGCGATCGAGAAAGGCGAGATTTTCGCGCTGCTTGGGCCAAACGGGGCGGGCAAAACGACGCTGATCGGCGTCATTTGCGGAACCGTGTCGATGAGTTCCGGCAAGGTTCTGGTGGCCGGCCATGACGTCGTCCAGGACTTCCGCGCCGCACGCGCCAAGGTCGGCCTTGTCCCGCAGGAAATCGCCCTCGACATTTTTGCAACAGTGTGGGCGACCGTGTCGTTCAGCCGCCGCCTGTTCGGCCGGCCGCCTGACCCCGGCTTTATCGAGGGGCTCCTGCGCGATCTTTCGTTGTGGGAAAGACGGTCGAGCCGCGTCGTCGAGCTGTCAGGAGGCATGAAGCGGCGGGTGATGATCGCCAAGGCCTTGAGCCACGAGCCTGACGTGCTGTTCCTCGACGAGCCGACCGCAGGCGTCGATGTCAACCTGAGACGCGACATGTGGGCGCTGGTGCGGCGTCTGCGTGATGACGGCGTGACGGTCATCCTGACCACCCACTACATCGAGGAGGCCGAGGAGATGGCCGACCGGGTCGGCGTCATCAACAAAGGTCGCATCGTGCTGGTCGACGACAAGGCGCGGCTCATGCGCAAGCTTGGCAAGCGGCGGCTGACCCTGGCGCTGCAGACCCCCTTGCCGGCGGTGCCCGCTCAGCTTGCCGGTTGGCCGATCGAACTGGAAGACGGGGGCCGGAAGCTTTCCTACCGCTTCGACGCGGCATCCGAGGACACCGGCGTGCCTACGCTTCTTCGGCGGCTCGGCGAACTCGGCGTCGACTTCAATGACCTTGAGACGACAACGAGCAGCCTCGAGGACATCTTTGTCGATCTGGTTGGGCGCGCGGCATGAGCGGACTCAATCTCGGCGGCATCTGGGCAATCTACCGCTACGAACTCTCGCGGACCTGGCGCACCATCTGGCAGAGCGTGGCGACGCCGGTCATTACAACGGCGCTCTATTTCGTCGTCTTCGGCGCCGCGATCGGCTCGCGCATGCGGGAGTTCGGCGGGGTCAGCTACGGCGCCTTCATCGTTCCGGGGCTGATGATGCTGTCGCTCCTAACACAGAGCATCACCAACGCCTCGATTGGCATTTACTTTCCCAAGTTCACCGGAACGATCTTCGAAATCCTGTCGGCGCCGTTGTCCTCGATCGAGACGGTCATCGCCTATGTCGGCGCCGCATCGACCAAATCGGTCGGCATTGGCCTCGTCATCCTCCTGACCGCGACGCTGTTCGTGCCGGTGCGCATCGAACACCCGGTCTGGATGGTGGCGTTCCTCTGTCTGACCTCGATCGCGTTCAGCCTTTTCGGCTTCATCATCGGCATCTGGGCGCGGAATTTCGAACAGCTCGCGATCATCCCGGCGCTGATTGTCACACCGCTGACCTTCCTCGGCGGCGCCTTCTATTCGATCGACATCCTCCCGCCGCTCTGGCGGACGGTCAGCCTCTTCAATCCCGTCGTCTATCTCGTCAGTGGCTTCCGCTGGAGCTTTTACGGCCAGGGCGACGTCAGCGTCGCCGCGAGCCTCAGCATCACGGCGCTGTTCATCGCGGCGTGCCTCGCGATCCTGGTCTGGATCTTCCGCACCGGATGGCGGCTGAAGCCGTGAGACGCTGCGCCATTCCGCCTTGACGGCGGTTCGCCGGCGCGTATAGCACCTCGCGCAATGCTTGACGGCTTTGTCATCGTTACCGGAGTTTCGCGGGGCATCGGGGCCGCGATCTGCCGACACCTGGCGGCGGACGGCTATTCCATCGCCGTCAAAATCACGGTTTCCGGCGGACGATAAGCGTCTTGAGCGCTCAGCGCCGGATCGTTCTCCCCGCATTTTGGCAACGGATTCGCAATCGGGTCGGCGCATATAGGGGGCCGCTACGCTACTGCCTGCGCGTGACGGTAGCTGCCCTGTTGGCCCTCACGCTCACCCGAAGTTTGGCCTTTCCGCTGCACGGACTGTGGACCGTTCTCACCGCCGTGGTCGTCTCGCAAGTGAGCGTCGGAGGTTCGCTCCGTGCGACGATCGAGTACATCGTCGGGACAATCGGCGGGGCCGTTTACGCCGCCGCCATCGGCGTGCTCATTCCCCACGCGACGCCTGCTGCACAGGCCGGCGTTCTCGCGCTCGCAGTCGCTCCGTTGGCGTTTGCGGCGGCGATCAATCCGACCTTTCGGGTCGCGCCGTTCTCCGCCTTGCTCGTGCTCCTCATTGGCGGAGAGCTCGGCGAGAGTCCGTTGCAGTCGGCGATTACCCGTGTGCTGGAAGTCGCCCTTGGCGGCGGGGTCGCGGTCCTCGTCTCGGTGCTCGTCTTCCCGGAACGCGCACACAGACTGGGACTGCAGGCGGCCGCCCGGGTTCTCGGATTGATGGCCGACGCCCTCCCGAAGTTGCTGGGCGGTTTCGTACGGAACTCCGATCCGGCGGAGACCAGTCGCATCCAGGGCGATCTCGGAGCGGCGGTGGCCGCTTTTCAGGCGCTAATCGCCGAGACGAAGCGCGAGCGCATGGTGTCCCTCACCCGCGAGCCGGATCCCGCGCCGCTCTCGCGAACCTTGCTCAGGCTTCGTCACGATCTCGTCATCCTCGGGCGCGCGGCGGCCACGCCGCTCCCCGAGCCATTCCCGCAGCGGCTTGGTCCGCTCATTGTCTCCTTCGGCGCGAAGGCGAGCGAGTTTTTGCGCGGGAGCGGGGCGGCGCTCACGCAACCTCGCGGTCCGCCGTCGCTCGAGCCGGTGGAAGCGTCTCTCAAGGCCTATGAAGCCGAGGTCGCCTCGCTTCGCGGCGAGGGCTTGACGCGCGCTCTCTCAACCGGGGAGGTTGAGCGGCTGTTTGCGCTTGGTTTCGCCCTTGAGCAGCTCTGCGCGAACCTTGCCGATCTGTCGCAGCGTCTGCAGGACTATGCTGAGTACGTCAGCCGACGGGAAAGGTCATGAAGCTTTTTCATTCCCCCCGACGCGCGGCTCCAGCCCAGTTGTACGCGGCGCTGCGCTGGTTCGCGGCGAAGAGACGGATCGGCACGGCGGAGACGTCGAAGCCGCTGAGTTTGGCTTCGTCCATGCGGTCGGCGTCCGTGACCACGGCGAGCTTGACGAGATTCTTGTGCGCGAGCGAGGAATTCGCCAGTCCGCGCGCGAGCTCGGCGAAATAGCCGTCGAAGTCCCGGTCGATGACGATCACGACGCCCGTCGAAGCCGTCGACGCCCCGATCGCCGCCTCGATCGCAGCCTCGACGTCGCGCGCCACGATGGTGCCGCTGGCGCGCAAGGCGAGCGTGTCCGCCGGCGCGTCCTGAACTCGATCCAACATGATCGTTTTTCTCCCTCAGCCACAGACGTCGCGGCGTTCTCGCGCCTGAGGCTCCTTCATAGCAGACGGATGCGGGCGCCTGCGAGCGCCTCATCTGTTCGAGCTAAGTCGCCGGGGATTTCCGAACCGCGCATCGAATGGTTCGACCCGAAAACGCCCAAAACGGCAACAGACAGGTCTTTTAGCACGGCATGACTCACCGTCGGCGGCGTCCCCGCTTGGCGTCGGCGTCTTTCGCCCGTAAGCCGAGCGACCTTCCGTTACGTGCTGGAGAAAGTCCAAGCCGGAGGTCGGCCCGGTCTCGAGCCGGAGCCCTGGCAAGGCCTTGGCGTTTGCCTGTCGTCGCGAAGCTGTGAGACAAGGCGCTATGTCGTCCGCGTCGGGCCTTATGGACAACGCCTCGGCGCTCGCCTGGGCAGCCGCGGCGACTCTGCTGCCCCGGCTCTTCCTGGCGGTTCTCATCCTCTTCGCCGGCGCGCTCGTCGCACGATGGGTGGCGCGCGCGGTCAGCGGGGCGTTGGCGGAGACGGGGCGGATCGATGAGACGGCCCGGCCAGCGCTCGCCGCAGCCGCTCGCTACGGCGTGCTGATCCTGGCCTTCGTCGCCGCGCTGAGCCAGACTCGGAGTGCAGACCGCCTCGCTGCTCGCCGCGCTCGGCGCCGCGGGCCTGGCGATCGGCCTCGCTTTGCAAGGGACCCTGGCCAATATCGCGGCGGGCATCATGCTGCTCTGGCTCAGGCCCTTCCGCGTCGGCGACTATATCGAGATCGTCAGCGGAACCCCGCTCTCCGGCACGGTGAAGGAGATCGGGCTCTTCGCCTGCCTGCTCGAGACCTACGACGGCCTCTTCGTATTCGCGCCGAACTCGACCATCTGGGCATCCCCATTGCGCAACCATTCGCGCACTTCCGGACGCCTTGTCAGCTTCAACGTGGGAATCGCCCCGGATGCGGACGTCGAGCATGCGCGGACCGTCCTTCTGAGAGCGATCGCCGCCGAGCCAGGCGTCCTGGCGGCGCCGCCGCCCGAAGCGTTCGTCGACAAGCTGGAACGCCGACGCGCCGCTCGTGACTTGTCGCTTCTGGGCGGCGCACGATCGAGCATCGGCTCGATCCAGCGAACCGTGCTCGACGCCGCGCGCCGGGCGCTGGAAGCAGCCGACATGCCTCCGACGCAGCTCGTGCGGACTGTCCCGGCCGACTCGCGATCCGTCGCGACTGCTCTGACGGCGCCCTATGCCATCGAGCCTGGTATTAACCGCCCAGGCGCCTGGCGAAGGCCTCCAGATTGACCGCGCCGCGCCGGTGAACGCCCTCGCCGATCTTCCGTTCGCCATCATGCGCCTCGACGGCGAACAAGATGCTGCGGCCTTCCACCGCGACGACGCGGGCGGTCGCAACAACCGTGCGACCGAGCGGTGTCGGGGCGAGGTGGCGGACATTGACTTCGCTGCCGACGCTGACCCAGCCTGGCGGAAGATGTCCGGCGACCGCCGCGCCGCTGGCCTTCTCCATCAGCATGATCATCATCGGCGTGGCGTAGACGAGCGGCATGCCCTCGACATGGGCGCCGACAGTGAGCTCGCGCGTGACGCTGACCTCCGCCCTGCCGACCATGCCGGGCTCGACGTCGTGGAGCGGCTCCGTCATCCGTTCTTCAGCCGCCCCCGAGCGCGCCTTCGATCGGCGCCCCCCAGGAGCCCCAAAGGTAAATGCAGGTGAACAGGAAAATCCACACGACGTCGACGAAATGCCAATACCAAGCGGCGAACTGGAAGCCGAGGTGCTGGCGTGGCGTGAATCTGCCCCGCCCAGGCGCGCGCGAGGCAGACGGTCAGGAAGATGACGCCGATGATCACATGCGCGCCATGGAAGCCGGTCGCCATGAAGAAGGTCGCGCCGTAGATCGAGTTCTTGAAGGCAAACGGCGCATGGATGTACTCGTAGGCCTGCGTGATGACGAACAGCGACGCCGAGCCCGATCCCGAGCGCGAGAAAGTTCTTGAAGCCCTGACGGTCGCCCTGGCGCAAATCGTCATGCGCGACGTTGACGGCAAAGCTCGAGGTCACGAGCACGAATGTGTTCATCAACGGCAGCCGCAAGGGGTCGAGCACCTCCGTGCCTTTCGGCGGCCACATACCACCGGTGAAATCGAGCCGGCCGTAAACCTGCGGATCGCCGGCGCCAAGCGAGGAGGCGAAAAACGCCCAGAACCAGGCCACGAAGAACATGACCTCGGAGGCGATGAACAGGAGCATGCCGATCGTCAGGCCGTGACGGACGATCGCGTTGTGGTAGCCGTGCTGCGCCTCGAGGACCACGTCGCGCCACCAGCCGGCCATGGTGAAGAGAACGCCGGCGATGCCGAGCGCGAGCACCAGGCGGCCCACCCCGACCCCATGCATGAACAGGACGAGGCCGATCGCGGTCATAAGCGCGAACCCGGCGGCGATGATCGGCCAGGGACTCGGCTCGACCAGATGGAACCCCGGCCGAACCGGCATCGGCGCGTCAGTCATCGTTTCGCTCCATTCATATTATCCGGCCGGGCCGAGACGGTGGTTGGCGTCGCGGTTCGACCCGGGCGCGGGCGGCGCGGCGAACAGCGTGTAGGACAACGTGATCGAATCGACCTTCGCCATCGATTCGTCCGTCTCGAGCTTGCGATCGAGGAAGAACACCACCGGCCATTCCGCGCTCTCGTGCGGCCCGAGATGCTGTTCACTGAAGCAGAAGCACTGGATCTTGTCGAACCACGCGCCCGACACTTCCGGCGTCACGTTGAACGTCGCATTGGCGGCCGTCGGCTGGTCGCTGAGGTTTCGGGCGCGGAAAAAGACCGTCGCCGTCTTTCCCGTACGGACGACGACGCTGTCCGTCTCTGGCTCGAAGCTCCAGGCGAGGCCCGGCGCGACATTCGTGTCGAAGGCCACCCGGATCATTCGACGTCCCTCTGCCGGGGCATCCGCCTTCGCGATCTGCGGCGTCCCCCCGTAGCCGGTCGCGCGACAAAAGGCGGAGTAAAACGGCACTGCCGCGTAGGCGAGGGCCAGCATTCCCACGCCAAACGCCACCGCGCCAAGCGCGAAGCGCCGGTTGCGTCGCGCGAGGTCGTCGTCAGGAGCATTCAATGCGCGCTCCCCGGCGCTGCAACCGCAGGCTCCGCCCCGTGCTCGTCGTAGCCGTGGAATGTGAGGCGGAGTCTCCCAAGTGTGGAACGGCGCCGGCGATGGCACGGTCCACTCGAGCGTCGTGGCTCCCGGGCCCCACGGGTTGGCCGGAGCGGCGCGCTTGGCCTTGAAGGCCTCATAGATGAGATAGAGGAACACCAGCGTGGCCGCGCCAGAGATAAAGGCGCCGATCGACGACACGAAATTCCACAACCAGTAGGCGTCGGGATAGTCGATGGTGCGGCGCGGCATCCCCTGGAAACCGAGAAAATGCTGGGGAAAAAACGTCAGGTTGATGCCGACGAAGGACACCCAGAAGTGCCATTTCGCCAGCCTCTCGTCATAGAGATAGCCGGTCATCTTCGGGAACCAGTAGTAGAAGCCGGCGAAGATCGAAAACACCGCCCCGAGCGACATCACGTAATGGAAATGCGCGACGACGTAATAGGTGTCGTGCAAGTACCGGTCGATCGAGGCGTTGGCGAGCACGACGCCGGTCACGCCCGCCGACGGTGAAGACGAAGATAAAGCCGATCGCCCAGAGCATCGGAGGCCTGAGCGAAATCGAGCCTCCCCACATGGTGGCGATCCAGGAGAACACCTTCACCCCGGTCGGCACCGCGATCACCATGGTGGCGAGGACATAGTACCGCTGGGCGTTCAGCGACATCCCGGTGGTGAACATGTGGTGCGCCCAGACGACGAAGCCGAGCACCGCGATCGCCAGCATCGCATAGACCATGCCGGCGTAGCCGAAAACCGGCTTTTTCGCGAAGGTCGCGACGATCTGACTGATCATGCCGAAGCCCGGGATGATCAGGATGTAGACCTCCGGATGGCCGAAGAACCAGAAGATGTGCTGGTACAGGATCGGATCCCCGCCCCCGGAGGGCTCGAAGAAGGTGGTGTGGAAGTTGCGGTCGGTCAGCAGCATGGTCAGCGCGCCGGCGAGAACCGGCAGCGCCAGCAGCAGCAGGAACGCGGTCACCAGCACCGACCAGACGAAGAGCGGCATGCGGAACATGGTCATGCCGGGGGCGCGCATGTTGAAGATCGTGGCGATGAAGTTGATCGCGCCGATGATCGACGCCATGCCAGCGAGGTGGAATGAAAGGATGAAGAAGTCGGCCGCAGGACCCGGCGTCCCGGCGGTGGACGCAATCGGCGGATAGAGGACCCAGCCGCCGCCGAATCCCTTGAATCCCGGCGAGCCGTCGACGAACATCGAAATCATCGCCATGACGAACGCGGCGACCAGCAGCCAGAACGACAGGTTGTTCATCCGAGGAAACGCCATGTCGGGCGCGCCGATCAAGAGCGGCACCATCCAGTTGCCGAAACCGCCCATCATCGCTGGCATCACCATGAAGAAGATCATGATGACGGCATGGGCGGAGAAGAACACGTTGTACAGGTTCTTACCGGCGTCATGCGAACCGTCGCCGTCGAGAATTGCCGACAGCACCGGAAAAACGTGGCCTCCCGGGAACATCAACTCGGCGCGGATGGCGATCGAAAGGAGCATGCCGATGATGCCCGCGCAGATCGCGAAAACGAGGTAGAGAGTTCCGATGTCCTTATGATTGGTCGAAAACAGGTATCGCCGCCAGCCGGTCGGGTGGCCGTGCTCCTCATGGCCGTGCACCTCGTGGACCTCGGCTCCCGAGTGAGTGAATCCGCTGACTGACGCCATAGTGGTCGGGCTCCCGTTTTTTCTCGGACGGAGGCGGCGGGGGCCGCCGTCACTGCTTGAGTTGCGACGCCTCGGCGAGATCGACGCCGTCCGCGTGGGCGAACTCCTTCTTGGCGTCGGCGAGCCAGGCCTGATAGGCGCTTTCGCTGACGACATGGATTTCGATCGGCATGAAGGCGTGGTCGATGCCGCAGATGTTGGAGCACTGCCCGTGGAAGACGCCTTCCTGCTCGGCCTTGAACCAAGCCTTGTTGAGGCGGCCGGGGATCGCGTCGATTTTCACGCCGAACGACGGAACCGAAAAGGAGTGGATGACGTCCTGCGAGGTGACGTCGACTTCGACTATCTTGCCGACCGGCACGTAGGCTGCGTTGTCGACCGTGAGCAGGCGAATCTCCCCGGGCTTCAGGTCCTTGTCCTCCTTGATGATCGAATTGAAGGAGAAGCCGCCCTCGGACTTGGGATAGCCGTAGTTCCAATGCCATTGCGAGGCGGTCACCTTCAGCGTCATGTCCGGCGCCGGAATGATGAGCTGATCCGACAGCAGGCGGAACGAGGGAACCGCGATGACGACGAGGATCAGCGCGGGGATGATCGTCCAGGCGATCTCCAGCGGCCCGTTATGCGTTGTCCGCGAGGGCGTCGGGTTGGCCCGCTCGTTGAAGCGGAAAACGACGTAGCCGAGCAGCCCGAGCACCAGAACACAGATGCCGATCGTCACCGGCAAGAGGATCGCGTTGTGGAACCATTCGATGTCATACTGAATAGGGCTGTTCGCCGGCAGAAAGCCGATGTGGCCCGGCTCCGGCGCCCCTATGATCGCGGCGTTCGCCGCAACGGCCAGTGCGCTCGCGCCGAACGCGGCTCCTGTAAGAACCCCAAACAAGTGTCGACCCATATGAACCGGCCTCTGGTGCAGACTGGACTAATCCCCTGTCCAGCCGCTGTATCGCCTCTGATTTTTGCGGGACGATACACGGCGAGTGCGAGGAATGACAAACGAAAAATTCAATCATATTTGCTTGACCTCGCGCGCGCTGCGTCCTTTCGTCGCGGGCCCGGCCGGAATCGCAGGAACCGCGAAGGTCGTATGCTCCGGGCTCGTCTCCAGGCGACCACCCTCTTTATCAGCCGGCGATGGGTCAGTGGAAAACGGCGAATTCCGCCCGAG
This sequence comes from uncultured Alphaproteobacteria bacterium, assembly GCA_963820795.1. Taxonomy (GTDB): domain Bacteria; phylum Pseudomonadota; class Alphaproteobacteria; order Rhizobiales; family Beijerinckiaceae; genus Roseiarcus. The sequence goes on along the minus strand of CAWGBJ010000012.1, from coordinate 42,202 downwards.
CCACTTGCGACAATCCGTCCGACCGGTTCAATCCGCGCTCTCCAGACCTTTTTTTCCAAGCTTCTGGCTCATCAGCTACGGGTGGCTTGATTAAATTCCCGCCCACGCAGTGACCCTGAGCGCTCCGAACGTTTTTCCGCTTGAGCGCGGCGCCGCCGTCCGTTCATTATGAAGACGCTCTTGAGGCCGACCGCCGGCGAAATGGCAAAAGAGCTTAGAAGGGAGCACCGCGATGGCCCACGACGTCGGCGACGAGTTTCGTCGACCGATCCCGCTGGCGCTGACGGCCCTAGCGGTCATCGGCTGGCTGCTCGCCGCCTTTCTTTGGTCGCGGGCGGCGCAGACCGAGTCTGAGATGAAAGAATTGCTGCACGCGGCCGAGCGCGCGCGCGAGTCGCTCGCCGCCGACCTCCAGAACCTCCAGAAAGCGGCGGGAACGGCCGCCGAACTCAAGGTGCAGGCGTCGGAGGCCGAAAAGGCGCTTTCGGACGCGACGTCGGCGCGCGCTTCAGCACAAACCGAGCTCGCGGATTTGACGAAGCAGATCAGCGACGCCAAGCTCGCAATATCCGGGGCGCAGGAGGAAGCAAGCGCGAAGACGCGCGATCTGCAGTCGGTCGATGCCAGGCTCAAGGACGAGGGCGATCGCCTAGGCGGGATGCAGGCGCAGGAGCAGTCCCTCGCGGAAGAGGCGGCCAGGTTGCAGAGCCAAGTCGACGCTGCGCGCGCGGCCCTCACCCAGGCGCAGAGTGAAACCGCCGCGGCGCAAAAACAGTTCGAGGGCATCCAAGGCCAGATCAATTCGGCGACGGCCGAACTCAACACGCTGCAGAACCAGATCCGCGACGCCAAGCCCGCGCCCAACCCGTCGCCGTGAAGCGAGTGGGTCCCATCGACCCCGATCTGACAGATTGTCCTGACCGACGGGCGTGTTACAAACCTTTCTGGATGCGCGTGCAAGCGGCGTCGACCGCATCCCGCGGCGAGGGGCAGAGGACCATGGACGATTTCAATGCAGAGACCGGAACCCGCCTGAAAACGGCCGTCGCGGACACGCGTGACGTCGCAGAGTTGAAGGCGGCGGTCTTGGCCAAGCTGACTTATTCCGTCGGCAAGATCCCCGAGGTTGCGAGCAAGCGTGACTGGTTCCTCGCTGTGGCTTACGCCACTCGCGACATCATCGTCGACAGGTGGATGAGGTCCACGGCAGGCGCCTACGCCAACGGCCACAAACGGGTCTATTATCTTTCGCTCGAGTTCCTGATCGGCCGGCTTCTTTTCGACGCGATGACGAATATCGGCATCGCCGAGCCGATGGCGGAGGCGCTCGATGAGCTTGGCGTCAGCCTAACGGAGTTGCGCAGCATCGAGCCGGACGCCGCGCTCGGCAACGGCGGCCTGGGGCGACTGGCCGCCTGCTTCATGGACAGCATGGCGACGCTCAGCATCGCCGCGCACGGCTACGGCATCCGCTACGACAACGGCCTTTTCCGCCAGATCATTCGCGGCGGGTGGCAGCAGGAGACGCCGGAGGATTGGCTCGCTAACGGCAATCCGTGGGAGTTCGAGCGGCCAGAATGCAATTACGCGATCGGCTTCGGCGGCACGGTCGAGATGGTGCAGGGCGAGGACGATCGTACCCGCCACATCTGGCATCCGGCCGAGACGGTCGAAGCCGTCGGCTACGATACGCCGATCGCAGGCTGGCGCGGCCGGCATGTGAACACGCTACGTCTGTGGTCGGCCCGCGCCCCGGACCCGTTCAAGCTCGACGCGTTCAACGCGGCCGACTATGTCGGCGCCTTTTCCGACACAGTGCGCGCCGAAGCCATCTCCAAGGTCCTCTACCCGAGCGACGCCACCCCCGCCGGCCAGGAACTGCGCCTCAGGCAGGAATACTTCTTCGCCTCGGCTTCGCTGCTCGATCTTATTCGCCGCCACATCAAGCAGCATAAGGACGTGCGCTCGCTCGGAGAGCACGCAGCCGTCCAGCTCAACGACACGCATCCGGCGATCGCGATTGCTGAGCTCATGCGGATTCTGGTCGATCTCAACGGCCTTGAATGGGACGAGGCCTGGACGATCGCGCTGGCCACCTTTTCCTACACCAACCACACACTTTTGCCCGAGGCGCTCGAGACCTGGCCGGTTCCGTTGATGGAGCGCCTCCTTCCGCGCCACATGCAGATCATCTACCTCCTCAATGCGGCTCACCTCGACAGCGCAAGGAGGCGGGGCTTCCTCGACCCGAACCTCCTCGCCTCCATATCCCTGATCGACGAACAGGCGGGTCGCCGAGTGCGGATGGGCAATCTCGCCTTCGTCGGCTCGCACAAAATCAATGGCGTCTCGGCGCTCCACACCGATCTCATGCGCAAGACGGTATTCCATAGCCTGAACGCGGTCTATCCAGGCCGCATCGTCAACAAGACGAACGGCATCACCTTCCGCCGCTGGCTGATCGAATGCAATCCAGGGCTGACTGGACTTATCCGCGCGACGATCGGCGAGCGCGCGCTCGACGACGCTGAGGCGCTGAAAGGCTTCGCCGCCTACGCCGACGACGTGTCCATGCAGGAGCGCGTCGCCTTAACAAGGCATTCCGCCAAGGTCGCGCTCGCTCGCCACATCGCTGTCCAGCTTGGCCAGCGCGTCGATCCGGACTCGATGTTCGACGTGCAGATCAAGCGCATCCATGAATACAAGCGCCAGCTGCTCAACATCCTCGAGACAGTCGCGCGCTACAACGCCATCCGCGCCAACCCAATGATCGACTTCGCGCCGCGGGTGAAGATCTTCGCGGGAAAGGCGGCGGCCAGCTACACCCAGGCCAAACTAATCATCAAGCTTGCGATCGACGTCGCCCGCGTAATCAACGCCGACCCAACCGTGCGCGGTCTTCTGAAGGTGATTTTTCTTCCCAATTACAATGTCTCGCTCGCCGAGACGATCATCCCCGCGGTCGATCTCTCTGAGCAAATTTCGACAGCAGGCATGGAGGCCTCGGGCACTGGCAACATGAAGATGGCGCTGAACGGCGCCTTGACGATCGGCACGCTGGACGGGGCCAACGTGGAGCTTCGCGATCTCGTCGGCGGCGACAACATCTTCATCTTCGGGCTGACGGCGTCCGAGGTAGAGACGGCGCGAAGCCACGGGATCGACGCCAGCGACCGCATCGCGGCCTCGCCCGCGCTGCGAGAAGCGCTCGACGAGATTGCCTCGGGCGTCTTCTCCAACGACGACGTGACACGTTATCGGGCTCTGGTCGATACGCTGACGCACCATGACTATTTTATGGTTTGCGCCGACTTTGCCGCCTATTGGGAGACGCAAATGCGGATCGATGAAGCCTGGCGCGACCAAAAAAAGTGGATGCGTTCGAGCATTCTCAACACCGCCAACGTCGGATGGTTCTCCTCCGACCGCACCATCGCGGAATATGCGACGGAAATCTGGAACGCACCGTTTGTGCCGCTAAGCTGAAGTCATCGACGGGGAGGTCGTCATGGAGGTTTGGAGAGCGCGGGACGCCGACGTCGCCGCGGTCCAAACGGCGCGCAGCGGCGATCCGTTCGCAGTCCTGGGCCCGCATGAGACCCCCGGAGGATGGGTGATTCGTGTCTTCGCTCCCGACGCCGTTCGGGTGCGGGCGCTGACGCGCGACGGCAAGCTTCTGGCAGAGCTGCCGCGGCGCAAGGACGACTTCTTCGAGGCGCTGATCCCCTCGCTCAAGCAGCGCCCCGCCTACATGGTCGAGATCGAGACGGCGTCGGGAACGTTCACCTCGCTTGACCCTTACGCCTTCGGTCCGGCGCTTGGACCGCTCGACGACCACCTTCTCCGAGAAGGCTCCCATCGCCAGCTCTACCGGCGGCTGGGGGCCCAGCTTACCGTGCACGAGGGCGTCATGGGGGTCCTTTTCGCGCTCTGGGCGCCGAACGCCACCCGCGCCTCCGTCGTCGGCGACTTCAATCGCTGGGACGGCCGACGCTGCCAGATGCGCAAGCGCGTCGACAGCGGCATCTGGGAGCTTTTTGTGCCCGAACTGAAGGCAGGCGCCGTTTACAAGTACGAGCTAGCCGGGCCGGACGGCGCGCTTCTGCCGCTGAAGGCCGATCCCTTCGGCTTCGAGGCGGAGCTCCGGCCATCGACCGCGTCGGTCGTGGCGGACAGCGCTGATTTCGTCTGGACCGACGGCGAATACATGGCCAACCGGGGCCAGGGCGAGGCGCGGCGGAAGCCGATGTCGATCTACGAGGTCCATCTCGGGTCTTGGCGACGTCATCCGGACGGATCTTTTCTCACCTACGATGAGTTGGGTGACCAGCTGATCCCCTACGTGACCGAGATGGGCTATACGCATCTCGAGCTCCTGCCAATCAGCGAACACCCACTCGACGAGTCCTGGGGCTACCAACCGATCGGCCTCTTCGCGCCCACTCGCCGCTTCGGCGAGCCGGCCGGCTTCGCCCGCTTCGTCGATCGCGCGCATGCCGCGGGGCTCGGCGTTATCCTCGACTGGGCGCCGGCGCATTTCCCCACCGATGAGCACGGCCTGGCGCGCTTCGACGGCACCGCACTCTACGAGCACGCCGATCCCCGCAAGGGCTTCCATCCGGACTGGAACACCGCAATCTACAATTTCGGCCGGCACGAGGTGGCGAATTTCCTCTATTGCAATGCGCTCTACTGGGTTGACCGTTTCCATATCGACGGCCTGCGCGTCGACGCCGTAGCCTCAATGCTCTACCTCGATTATTCCCGCCGCGAAGGCGAGTGGCTGCCCAACCCGGACGGCAGCAGGGAGAACCGCGAGGCGATCGCCTTCCTGCGCCACGCCAACGAACTCGTCTACGGCCTTTTCCCTGGAGCAGTCACCATCGCCGAGGAATCGACCGCCTTCCCCGGCGTCTCGCGGCCGACCGACCACGGCGGACTCGGCTTCGGCTTCAAGTGGAACATGGGCTGGATGCACGACACGCTCGACTACATGTCGAGCGACCCGATCTATCGCCGTTGGAGCCACGACAAGATGACGTTCGGACTCCTTTACGCCTATAGCGAAAATTTCGTGCTGCCGATCTCGCACGACGAGGTCGTGCACGGCAAGGCATCCGTCGTCTCGAAAATGCCCGGCGACGAATGGCGCCGCTTCGCAAATGCGCGCGCCTTCTACGGCCTTATGTGGGGCTACCCGGGCAAGAAGCTCCTGTTCATGGGTCAGGAGTTTGGCCAGACGAACGAATGGAATGCGAGCGAATCGCTTCCCTGGTGGCTGCTCGAGCACTGGCCTCACCGTGGCGTGCAGGCGCTGATCCGCGATCTCAACCGCCTCTACCGCGAGACGCCGGCTTTGCACGCACGCGACTGCGAGCCGGAGGGCTTCCGCTGGATCGTCGTCAACGACGACGCCCAATCCGTGCTCGCCTTCCTGCGCCGCGGGGCGCGGAACGACCCGCCTGTCGCCGTCGTCTGCAATTTCACGCCGGTGCCGCGCCTCAACTATCGCGTCGGCCTGCCCTTCGAAGGTCACTGGCGCGAGGTCCTCAACAGCGATGCGGCCGCCTACGGCGGCTCCAATATGGGCAATTTCGGCGGCGTCTTCGCCGAAGCACGACCATCGCACGGCTTCCCCGCCTCGACGGCCCTGACGCTGCCGCCGCTTTCGACATTGTACCTAGCCTTCAGCCCGCCTGGCGCCGAGGAGGCGGCGCGCTGACAAGGAGACCCTCATGCCCAGGATGAAGACAGCCAAGGAGCTCGGCATTTCCGCGCCTTACTCTCGCCATGCCATGGCTTATGTCCTCGCGGGTGGGCGCGGCAGCCGCCTCCTCGAGCTGACCGACCGGCGCGCCAAGCCCGCTGTCTATTTCGGCGGCAAGTCGCGCATCATCGATTTCGCGCTTTCGAACGCTTTGAACTCCGGCATCCGGCGGATGGCGGTCGCGACCCAATACAAGGCTCACAGCCTTATTCGGCATCTGCAACGCGGCTGGAACTTCCTGCGCCCCGAGCGAAACGAGAGCTTCGACATTCTGCCCGCCTCGCAGCGGGTGTCGGAGACGATGTGGTATCTTGGCACCGCCGACGCGGTCTATCAGAACATCGACATCATCGAGAGCTACGGTCCGCAGTTCATGATCGTGCTGGCGGGCGATCACATCTACAAGATGGACTACGAGAAAATGCTCCAGCAGCACGTCAACTCGGGCGCCGACGTCACCGTCGGCTGCCTCGAGGCGTCGCTCGAGGAGGCCACGGGCTTCGGCGTGATGCATGTCGACGACCAGAACCGGATCCTCTCCTTTCTCGAGAAGCCCAAGAATCCGCCGCACATGCCCGGGAAACCGGACGTTGCGCTCTGCAGCATGGGGATTTACGTGTTCGAGACCACGTTTCTCGTCGACCAACTGCAACGCGATGCGGCCGACCCGAACTCGAGCCACGACTTCGGCAAGGACATCATTCCTTATCTCGTCAAGAACGGCAAAGCGGTCGCGCATCACTTCTCGCAGTCCTGCGTCACCTCGACCGAGGAAGCCAAGCACTACTGGCGAGACGTCGGCACCGTCGACGCCTATTGGGCCGCCAACATCGACCTCACCGACATCGTGCCCGATCTCGACCTCTACGATCGCGCCTGGCCGATATGGACCTACGGCGAGATCACGCCGCCGGCCAAGTTCGTCCACGATGTCGACGGCCGGCGCGGTCTCGCGATCTCCTCGCTGCTCTCGGGCGGCTGCATCGTCTCGGGCGCCGCCATCAGCCGATCGCTGGTTTTCACCGGCGTTCACGTGCATTCCTATTCGACGGTCCACGAGGCCGTCATTCTGCCTTACGCCAGCATTGGGCGGCATACGCGCTTGAGCAAGGTCGTGATCGACAGCGAGGTCAACATTCCAGACGGCCTCGTCGTCGGCGAGGATCCCGAACTCGACGCCAAACGCTTCCGGCGCACAGAGGAGGGTGTGACGCTGATCACCGGCCCAATGATTGAAAAACTCATGCAATGAGCGAACTGAAAGTTCTCTCGGTTGCGTCGGAGATTTTCCCGCTCGTCAAGACCGGCGGGCTTGCCGACGTCGCCGGCGCGCTGCCGCGCGCGCTCAGCCGAGAGAACGTCGTCATGCGAACGCTCGTCCCCGCCTATCCGGCGGTCAGGGACAAGCTCGCCGACGTTTCGACTGCGCGGGAGTACGACAATCTTTTCGGCGGTCCGGCTCGCCTCCTGGCCGCCGTGGCAGCCGGCCTCGATCTCTTTGCGCTCGACGCGCCGCATCTCTACGACCGGCCCGGCAGTCCCTACCTCGGGCCCGACGGCCTCGACTGGCCGGACAATGCGCGTCGGTTCGCGGCGCTGGCGCGCGTCGGCGCCGACATCGGGCTTGGCGCGCTCGACGCCTTTGAGCCCGACGTGGTCCACGCCCACGACTGGCAGGCTGCGCTTGCGCCCGCCTATCTCCACTTTGCCGCCGAGCGGCGGCCCAAGTCGGTGGTGACGATCCACAATCTTGCCTTTCAGGGCCATTTCCCGATTTCCGTGTTCTGGGAACTCGGCCTGCCCGACAGCGCTCTGTCGATCGACGGCGTCGAATACTTCGGCGGCGTCGGCTACCTCAAAGGGGGACTGAGGCTCGCCGACGCCATCACCACCGTATCGCCGACCTATGCCCGCGAGATCATGACGCCGGAATTCGGCATGGCGCTCGACGGGCTGCTGCGCGCGCGCGCCGACGTTGTCCATGGCATCCTCAACGGCATCGACGACACGATATGGAATCCTGCGACCGATCCGGCGCTGACGCAGAACTACAACGCCATGCGGATCGACATGCGGCCGCGCAACAAGATTGCGCTGCAGAGCAAGATGGGACTGACGCCGAGCGTCGATCGGCCGCTCTTTGCCGTCGTATCGCGCCTTTCCCACCAGAAGGGCCTCGACTTGCTGTTGCAGACCCTGCCTGGGGTCGTGGCCAAAGGCGGACAACTTGCGCTGCTCGGTTCCGGCGAGAGCGGCGTTGGAGCAGGGTTTTGCCGACGCCGCCGCGTCTCAGCGCCGGTTCGGTTTCATGCGTCTTCGGCTACGACGAACGGCTTGCTCATCTCTACCAGGCGGCGGCGGATTTCGTCCTCGTGCCATCCCGCTTCGAGCCTTGCGGACTGACCCAGCTCTGCGCCCTGCGCTACGGCGCGGCGCCGATCGTCTCCCGCGTCGGCGGCCTCAACGACACTGTCATCGACGCGAACGAGGCGGCGACGGCGGCCGGCGTCGCCACCGGCATCCAGTTCTGGCCGCTCTCTGCAGAAGCCCTGTCGGACGCGGTCGAGCGCGCGCTGACAGTGTTCCGCAACGCTGCGACGATGCGGCGAATGAGGCTGAACGGCATGCGGGCGGAGGTCTCCTGGCGCGCCTCGGCGCAGCGCTACGCCGAACTCTACCGCTCGCTCGTCGGATCCGCCGCGTGAGCCTGGCCAGCGCGAAAGCCGAGATCAGTCTGGGCGTCGCGACAACGACGCTGGGCCTCGAGGCGGCGCTCGCTCTGCCCAATGCCGAGGGCGCTTTTCTTTGCCTTTACGAGGGTGATCGCGAAATCCTACGCGCCGCCATGAGCCGCGACGCCGGCGGCGTCTTCCGCGGCGCCGCGGCGGGCTTCGGCGCGGGATCGCGCTACGGATTTCGCGTCGAGGGACTATTCGACCCGGCCCGCGGTCAGCGCTTCGACCCGTCCAAGCTGCTGGCCGACCCTTATGCCTGGGCGTTCGACCGGCCGTTCCGGCTGCATCCCTCGATGTTCGCCTTCGGCGAGGACAGCGGTCCACATGCGCCGAAGGCGGTCGCCGGCGCGCCGCCGGCCGGCGAACCCGGGCGAAAGCGCCTCGCCGCGGAGGCGCTCGTCATCTATGAGCTCAATCTGAGGGGCTTTTCGCGGCTCAATGGAGCCATTCCGGAAAAGCTGCGCGGAACCTTCGCCGGGCTCGCGCACCCCGCTTCGATCGCCCATCTCGCCGGCCTCGGCGTAACCGCAGCCGAGATCATGCCGGCCGACGCGTTCGTCGACGAGCGGCATCTGCCGCCGCTCGGCCTGTCGAACGCCTGGGGCTACAATCCCGTGGTGTTCGGCGTCCCCGATCCGCGGCTCGCGCCCGGCGGCTGGGCCGAAGTCCGCGCGGCGACTGACGCGCTGCACGAAGCGGGCATGGAGGCGATCCTCGACGTGGTCCTCAACCACAACGGCGAGAGCGACCAGTTCGGGCCGACCCTGTCTTTCCGTGGCCTCGACAATGCGACATTCTTCCGTCTCGACCCCCGCCGGCCGGAGGTCTATCTCAACGACACCGGCTGCGGCAATTGCGTTGCCCTCGAACGGCCGCTCGTGGTCGATATGGCGATCGGCGCGCTGCGGCGATGGATGATCCACGGCGGGTTCGACGGGTTCCGCTTCGATCTCGCGACGACGCTCGGACGTGGCAACGACGGCCGCTTCGACCCGCACGCGCTCTTCTTCCAGGCGCTCGCGGAAGATCCGCTCCTGACGCAGGCGCGGCTCGTCGCTGAACCATGGGACGTCGGCCCTGGCGGCTACCAGCTCGGCGCCTTCGGCCCCGGCTTCGCCGAGTGGAACGACCGCTATCGCGACGCGGCGCGCCGTTTCTGGCGCGGCGACCCGGGCCTGCGCGGCGAGATCGCCACCCGGATCGCCGGATCGCGCGACATCTTCCGACAGGCGGCGGCGCCGTCGAAAAGCGTCAACTTCGTCGTCGCGCATGACGGCTTCACCCTCGCCGATCTCGTCGCCTACGAGCACAAGCACAACGAGGCGAACGGCGAGCAGAACCGCGACGGAACCGACGCCAATTACTCCTGGAACCATGGCCTCGAGGGGCCGACCGACGTCCCCGCCGTCGTCGAGGGGCGTTCGCGCGATCAGCGCAATCTGCTGGCGTTGCTCCTTGTCTCGCGCGGCACGCCGATGCTCGCGATGGGATCGGAGCTCGGCTTCAGTCAGCGCGGCAACAACAACGCCTACGCACAGGACAACGCGACGACCGCGATCGACTGGGGGGCGGCCGACGCTGCGCTGATCGCCTTCGTCCGCCGCCTCATCGAAGTCCGCCGGGCCCATCCCGCTCTGTCGCGCGACGCTTTCCTGGCCGGCCAACCGTTCGATGGCACCGGACTTCCCGATGTCGAGTGGCGCGACGCCGAGGGTCCGATGACGCCCGCCGCCTGGAACGATGGCGCGGGGGCGGTGCTCGTCGCGGTCTTCGCCGCGCCGTACGGGGACGGCGCCGACCGCGTCGCGGTGGCGATGAACCGTGGCGGCGACAATGTGGATCTTCGACTGCCCGAGCCGCGCGCCGGCATGGCCTGGCGCATGCTCGCCGACACCTCGAACCCGGATTCGCCCGAGCGGCCAACCGCGCTTGCCGACCGGCAGCGGCTCGTCGCCCGCTCCTGCCTCATCCTGGGCGAAGGTCGTGTCGCTGGCGGCCTCAGCGCGGCGCCCCCGAGCGCGGACGCCATCGACGCTCTCGCCAAGGCCGTCGGCATCGCGGCCGAATGGTGGGACATCGGCGGCAAGCGAAATGTCGTGTCGCCGGAGACCAGGATCGCGCTCCTGATGGCGCTTGGCCTTGAGGCCGGCAGCGCGGCGCAGGCGCTCGAAAGCCTTGACCATGTGCTCGACGAGACGCGGCGGCGCCGCGTTCCGGCGTCGCTCACCCTCCCCGCCGATCAGCCGCTCGCTGCGCCGCTGCGCGATCAGCCGCAAAGCGTGGGCGCACGCATCGAATGCGAGGACGGACGCGTCGTCGAATGGCGCATCGCGGCGGGCGAGAGCGAGCGCCGCGAGCTGCCGGATGGGCGCGTCGTCGCCGAGCGCGCCGCGCCGCTGCCGGACCTGCCGATCGGCCGCCATCGCCTCATCGTCGACGGAGTCGATTGCGCGCTCACGGTCGCGCCGCCCGAGGCCTATGGAGCGGAGGCGGCGCTGCGCAAGCGCTTCGGCGTGACGGCGCAGTTCTACGCCCTTCGCCGCGCCGGCGACCAGGGTATCGGCGACTTCTCCACGCTTCAGCGGGCGGGCGAGGCGGCGGGCCGGGCGGGCGCGGCCTATTTCGGCGTCAGCCCGATGCACATGCTCTTTCCGCACGATCGGTTGCGCGCGAGCCCCTACCACCCTTCCGACCGGCGCTTCCTCGATCCGATTTACATCGACGTCCTGGGCGCCGGGCTGCCGCGTGACGAGGCGCTCGATGCGGCTCTGGCGGCGCTCGCTCCCGCCATCGCCTCCGCCTCTGCGGCGGAAACCGTCGGCTACCCGGCAGTCTGGGCGATCAAGCGGGCCGCGCTCGAGGCGCTCCATCTCGTCTTCGCGCGGGCCCGGGTGGCGCGGCCGGGCGAACCTGTGTTCGCCGACTTTCTGGCTTTCGTCAGCGCCGGCGGCGCGGCGCTTCGGGGCTTTGCCGCCTTCCAGACGATCGCTTCGGGCCGAGTCGGCGCGGCCTGGCGGTCCTGGCCCGAGAGGCTCAGGGACGGCGACCCGAAGGCGATCGGCGACGCCATCGCCAAGGATCCGCTCGCCTTCGATTTCGCGCTCTTTTGCCAGTGGCTCGCTGACCGCCAGCTGGCGCGCGCCGCGGCGGAGGCGCGCGGAGCCGGGCTCGACATCGGCTTTTATCGCGATCTCGCGATCGGCGCGGCGCCCGACGGCGCGGAGGCCTGGGCGCATGCGAAGGACCTCGCGCTCGGCGTGTCGGTGGGCGCGCCGCCGGACCCGTTCGCGATCGAGGGGCAGAACTGGAATCTGCCGGCTCCCAACCCGCTCGCCGGCGCGCGCGATGGGTGGGCGAATCTCAGCGCCCTCTATGCCGCCAACATGCGCCACGCCGGGATGTTGCGCGTCGACCACGCGATGGGCCTTCAGCGGCTCTTCCTCATTCCCGACGGCGCCAAGCCGGCGGAGGGGGCCTATCTCGCCTATCCGCTCGATGATCTCATCGGCCAGGTCGCGCTCGAGAGCCAGCGGGCGCGCTGCATGGTGGTCGGCGAGGACCTCGGCACGGTGCCGAAGGGCTTCCGCAGCCGCCTGACGAAAGCCAACATCCCCGGCATGCGGGTGCTGCGGTTCGAGCGCCGGGGCGCCGAGGTGTTGCCGCCGGCCGGATATCCGCCGCTGTCGGTCGCCTGCGTCGCCACGCACGATCTGGCGACGCTCGCCGGATGGTGGCAGGGCGCGGACATCGGCGAGCGGCTGTCGCTCGGCCGCCTGTCGCTCGCCGCGGCGGGCGAGGAGATCGCCGAGCGGCGGGCCGATAAGCAAGGTCTCGTCGCGGCGCTGCTCGGCGCCGGACTGATTGCGGTCGCGCCCAACGAGGAGGCGCCGCTCGACGATGCGCTCGCGGCGGCGGTCCACGCGCTGATCGCCGGCGCTGGCTCGATCCTCGCCAGCGCCCAGTACGACGACCTCGTCGGCCAGACGATCGCCACCAACCTGCCCGGCACCGACCGCGAGCGGCCGAACTGGCGGCTCAAAGTCGGACCGGACGTCGCGACGGCTCTCGCCGGAAACCGGGCGGGCGCCATCCTGACGGCGTTGTCGAAAGGGCGGCTGTCGCCGACGAGGAGCGAAGCGACACGGCGATCAGGGCCAGCTTGATCCCGACGCGAAACGGCCTGGGGAACATGTCGGCTGTGGTCTTTTGCAGGACCCCCTCGGTGGTGAAGACCCCGCGAATATACGACCGTTAGATTGCAGGCAATTCGACGTCGGGAGGCAATTCCGGCTCCGTCGCTTCCCCTCCGGCGCCGGGGTCGCATGACTTGCTTCCGCCGTTCACGCCGCAATAGTCTGAGCCGAATGCACTCGCTCGTTCCAAATCCGCCGCACAATCTGCTAAAATGAGCGCGTAAATCGTTGGCGAAATGGATCATCGAGCCAGGCGCAAGCGTTACTGCGAGTCGGATAGGGACCTCCATCGGCGCCTGAGGAGGCTCGGATGAACCGCGACGACGGCCAGACGGCGCGCTCCGGTGGCGAGGCAGTCGCCGGCGCTGGCGGCTTGAAGCGAGTCCCGACGGTCGGCATCGGCACCTCGGCCGGCGGCGTTCGCGCCTTGCAGACCTTCTTTGAAAACCTGCCCAACGACGTAGAGGCCGCTTTCGTCGTCGTCGTCCATCTCGATCCAGCGCACCAGAGCGAACTGCCGAGCATCCTCGCGGCGCGCACCCGGATGCCGGTCACCCAGGTCACCGGCCGCATCCGCCTCGAGGCGAGGCATGTCTACGTCATTCCGCCCAACCGGCAGCTTCTGGTCACCGACCAGCATCTGGCGATCGCCGAATTCGACGAGCCGCGCTGGCAGCGGGCGCCGATCGATTTGTTCTTCCGCTCGCTCGCGGCGCAACGGGGCGACGATTTCGCCATCGTCCTCTCCGGCGCCGGATCGGACGGCTCGGTCGGCATCAAGGCGGTCAAGGAGACCGGCGGCATCATTCTGGTGCAGGACCCGGAAGAGGCCGAATACGGCTCGATGCCGCGCAGCGCCATTGCGACCGGCCTCGCCGACCTCGTCCTGCCGATCAGCGAGATCGCCCTCCGGCTGCCGGAGCTCATCCGCAACCGGACCAGCGTCGCCGTGGAAGCGATGAACGAAGCCGACGGCGACGTCGATGCAACGGATCCTCTCGCACCTGCGCGTCCGCACGGGACACGATTTCTCCAACTACAAGAAATCGACGATCCGCCGCCGCATCGCGCGCCGCATGCAGGTGCAGCGCGCGCCGACGATGGCCGACTATCTTGCGATCTTGCGCGAAAACGCGGCCGAGGCGCAGGCGCTGTTCGCCGATCTCCTGATCTCGGTGACGACGTTCTTCCGCGACCCGACGGCCTTCGACAAGCTGGCGTCGCTCGTCATTCCGACGCTGTTCGAGGACAAGGGCGCGGGCGACTCGATCCGCGCCTGGATTCCCAGGCTGCGCCACCGGCGAGGAAGCCTATTCGATCGCGATTCTCCTGCTCGAGGAGGCGGCCGCAGCACGAAATCCGGTGCCGAGATCCAGGTCTTCGCCTCCGATCTCGACGAGGCGGCGCTCGCCGTCGGCCGCGAGGGCCGTTATCCGCTCGCCATCGAAGCCGACATGACGGAAGACCGTCTGCGGCGCTTCTTCAGCCCGAGAGGTCGATCACTACCGGGTCACCCGCGAATTGCGCGACATCGTGCTGTTCGCCAGGCACAGCCTTCTCAAGGACCCGCCATTCTCGCGCACCGACCTCATCTCCTGCCGCAACGTGCTGATCTACCTCGACCGCGAACTGCAGCAGCAGGTCTGCGCCACCTTCCACTTCGCTCTGAAGCCGTCCGGCTATCTCTTCCTGGGGTCGTCGGAGACCGCCGACAGTCCGGTCGGCATGTTCCGTCGCCGTCGACCGCGAGGCGCGCATCTACCAGCGCACGCCGATCCCGGCGGAGGTGCGGGTGACGCCGCGGATCGGGCCGCCGACTTTCGGTTCGGAGCCATTGCCGCCCAGAACGCCGGCGACCTTCCGCGCGGCGAACGAGGCGGATCGTGCACCGCGAGGCGCTGGAGCGGCTCGCGCCGCCGAGCGTCGTGGTCGACGAGTCCTATCGCGTCGTCCATCTGTCGGAACGGGCCGGGCGCTATCTGCAACCCTCGGGCGGAACCCTGGTCAACGACATCACCGAGCTCGCGCGCGAGGAATTGCGCTTCGACCTGCGCGCCGCGCTGCACCGCGTGTTCGCCCGCAACGAGCCGAGCCTCAGCGGCCCGATCGCCGTCCGCTTCAACGGCGCCGCCAAGCGCGTCTATCTGCAGGCGAGGCCGGTCGGCGCCGATCCCAACGCCGAGCCGCTCGGCGATCGTGTTCTTCTTCGAGGGCGAGTCGCTCGGCGACCTGGCCGATCGGAGCGCGCGCGATCGAGGACAGCGCGCCGAGCGAGCAGATCCAGCAGCTTCAGCAGGAGTTGCAGTTCACCCAGTCGCAGCTGCGCGACTCGCGCGAGGAATACGAGGGCGCGAACGAGGAGTTGCGCGCCGCCAACGAGGAATTGCAGTCGATCAACGAGGAGTACCGCTCGACCGCCGAGGAGCTCGAGACCAGCAAGGAGGAGCTGCAGTCGATCAACGAGGAGCTGCAGACCGTCAACAGCGAACTGAAGACCAAGCTCGAAAGCGTGTCGCACGCCCACAGCGACATCCAGAACCTGATGGCGGCGACCGACGTCGGCATCCTGTTCCTCGATACGCAATTGCGCATCAACCGCTTCACCCCGCGCATCGCCGAGCTGTTCAACATCGCGCCGGGCGACGAAGGCCGGTCGATCACCGACTTCACCCACAGCCTCGACTACGACGGCCTGGCGGACGACGCGCGCACGGTGCTGCGCGATCTCGCCTCGATCGAGCGCGAGGTGCGCAGCCGCACCGGCGGCTGGTACCTGATGCGGCTGAGGCCTTACCGCACGGTCGAGGACAGGATCGACGGCGTCGTCGTCACCTTCGTCGACATCGGCGAGCGACGTCGCGCCGAGGACGCGCTGCGCGACAGCGAAGCGCGCATGCGCGGCAGTCATCGATGGCGTCGCCGTCGCGATCGTCACTATCGACGAGCACGGCACCATCCAGTCGCTCAATGCGGCGACGACGACGATGTTCGGCTATTCCGCGGACGAACTGATCGGGCAAAACGTCAAGGTGCTTGCGCCCGAGCCGACCACTCGCAGCATGACGACTACATTCGAGCGCTATCTCCGCACCGGCGAAGCGAAGATCATCGGCGTCGAGCCGCGATGTCGAAGCGCAGACGGAAGGACGGTTCGCCGTTCCCGGTGGAGCTGTTGGTGTCCGAAATCCGCCACGGCGGACGAGCGGCTGTTCATCGGCTTCATGCGCGACCTCAGCGAGCGGCGCCGGTTCGAGGCGCGGCTCAGCCGGCTGCACAGCAATCGCCTCGACTCGTTGGCGGACATGGCGACAGCGCTGGCGCACGAGCTCAACCAGCCGCTCGCGGCGGCCTCGAACTATCTCTTCGGCCGCACGGCATCTGCTCGGCGCCCGGACGCCGTCGACCCGCTGTGGACGAGGCGCTCGACAAGGCCTGGCGCAGATGCTGCGCGCCGGTCAGATCATCGCGCACCTGCGCGAGTTCATGGCGCGCGGCGAGCCCGACAAGGTCGAGCAGAGCCTGCACGATCTGATCCGGCGCACCTGCGAGCTGGTCGCGACCTTCGGCGAAGGAGACCGATGTCGAGATCGTCCTCAAGCTCGATGCCGCCGGAGGACATGGTGCTCGCCGACCGGATTCAGATCGAGCAGGCGATGGTCAATCTGATCCGCAACGCGATCGAGGCGATGACGAACTCACGCGAGCGCAAGCTGACGATCTCGACCGTCATCGATGACGGCATGATCCGCACCGACGTCGCCGACACCGGACCGCGGTCTGACCGGCACCGCGAGTTCCGAACTCTTCGTGCCATTCACCTCGACCAAGTCGAATGGGCTCGGCGTCGGCCTGTCGATCTCGCGGTCGATCATCGAAGCCCATTACGGGACGATCTGGGCGGAGCCAATCCTGGCGGCGGAGCGAAATTCAGCTTCACCCTGCCGCTGGCGCGGTTCGAGGACGCTGGAAGCTAGTCCAACGCGCGAACCGGATGACAGGAGTTCGAAGTCGAGCGGAGATCGGAGACCGCGCCTGGGATGCCTCAGTTGGGTCGACTGCGGTAAGTCAGGGAACACTGCTGGCAGACGCAGCGGCGCTCGTCACCCTGGGCGTTCCTTCGGGTCCATTTGCATCGCCGCAGACGGCATCGACGGGTCGTCCGTCCTGGCCCCCTATTCGACCAAGCCGGCCTTTCTGAGCCCAGCGACGACGGCCTCGAAGTCGGCGGGATTCTTGTAGGGCAGCACCTTGCGGCGGTGCTCCAGGGAATAGTTTGGGTTGACCCTGAGCGCATCGCGCCACTGCTCGCGCGCATCGTCAAACCGCCCCATCTGTCCGTAGGTCGCGGCCAAGAGCACGCGCGAAGCGTCCGTCTCCGGATTGCGGAAGATTCTGCGCATCAACACCGCTTCCGCTTCGTCGTAGCGCCCGAGCTGATAAAAGGCCTGCCCCTGGAAGTGCAGCCACATTCCGGGGCAAAGCGGATTGAGCGCCATGGCGCGCTCGAATTGGGGAAGCGCTTCGTCGGACCGGCCGACATAGTGCAGAAAGATGCCGAGCGCGTTGTATCCCTCGGCGTCATTCGGATTGAGCGCGATCTGGGTTTGCGCGGCTCGGATCGCGTCGTCGTGGCGCCGCATCCAGAGATTGGCGAAGGCTAGCGCCCAATAAGCGAAGGGCGACTGTGGGTCGAGCGTCACCGCCCGGTTCGCGGCCTCAAAGGCGCGCGCGAGCAACTCCTGCGGCGAGGCGGTCCACTGACTGACGTAGTCGTTGATATGCGCTCCGGCGAGCCAGCCCCAAGCCGGCGCGAAATCGGGGTCGAGCGCCGTAGCCCGCAGCAGCAGCTCCCGCGCCTGCGCGTTGGACTCCTTCGAATGAACATACCAAAGCTCGCGGCCGCGCAGGAAGCAATCGAACGCCTCCATGTTGGTGGTCTGCTCGGTCTTCAGCCTCTGCCGGTCGCCCCGGCTGAGGTTGAGCGCCAGGGCGGCGACGATCTGGCCGGTCACGTCGTCTTGCACCGCAAAGATGTCGGTGAGGTCGCGATCGAAGCGCTCCGCCCAGAGATGGCCGTCATTGGCGGCGTCGATGAGTTCGGCAGTGATCCGAACCCGATTGCCGGATTTGCGAACGCTTCCCTCGAGCACATATCGGACGCCGAGCGTCTTGCCGATCTCCTGGACGGGAACGGACCTGCCCTTGAACGTGAAGGAGGAGTTGCGGGCGATGACGAAGAGTTGCGAAAGCTTCGACAAGGCCGTGATGATGTCCTCGGCAATACCGTCGGCGAAATACTCCTGCTCAACGTCGCCGCTCATGTTGTGAAACGGTAGAACTGCAATCGATGGTTTGTCGGGCTTGGCGTTCGCCGCCTGCGTTTGAACCGGGGCCGGAGGCCTGGCTTCGCCCGCCCGTCCGACTTCAAGCGCATAGACCCGCATCGGCTCGGCAATGTTCTTGAGCTGCGTCTCGCCGAGATCGCTGACCGCAAGGTCGAGTCTGGCGCGCACCTGCCGATACGCGTCTTCAGACAGGCAGATCGCGCCCGGCGAAGCGACGCCCTCGAGCCGCGCGGCGACGTTGACCCCATCGCCCATCAAGTCGCCGTCGCTCTCCTCGACCACGTCGCCGAGATGAACGCCGATGCGGAACTCGATGCGGCGGTCCGCCAGGACGCCGGCGTTGCGCTCGACCATCGCGTGCTGAATTTCGAGCGCGCAGCGCACGGCGTCGACCACGGAGCGGAATTCGACCAGCGCGCCGTCGCCGGTGCGCTTGACCACGCGCCCGTTGTGAACCGCGATCGTCGGGTCGATCAGGTCGCTGCGGAGCGCCCGCAGCCGCGCGAGCGTGCGATCCTCGTCGGCGCCGGCGAGTCGGCTGAAGCCGACGACGTCGGCCGCCAGAATCGCCGCGAGCTTTCGTCTTTCCGTCATTCGTCCCTCCGCCGCTTTGCAATGTAGCACAATGCAAAAGCCAACGCGGATCGGGCTCCGGGCGCATCAACCCGACGGAACGTACTCCGGACAACGGGTCGAGGACGAAGGCGAGCCCACGACTGTGTGACTTCGCAGTCGCCTTCCCCCACTGCGGGACAAGGGGTTCAAAAACAAAGCCCGTCCAGACGACGGGCTTGCAAGCTGAACGCCATGGGCTGCCGCGGACGAGAACGTCCGCCCCCTGGTCTTTTTTCGTCGTTAAACCGCGATCGAGATCGCCTCGCGGCCCCGCGGCGTGTCGACTACGCGCATATTCACCGGCTGACCTTCGTCGAGATGGGCGATGCCCGCCGCATTCAGCGCCGATATGTGGACGAAGATGTCCTTGCCGCCGTCGTCCACCGCGACAAAGCCGAAGCCCTTCGTCTCGTTGAACCACTTGACCTTGCCCTCGAGGGGCGTCGCCGTCGAAGGGTCGGGCGCGAAGCGGCGCGGCGGGCGCATCATCCCGTCGGGACGGCGGGGACGTTCGATGACAGTGGAAGCGTCGATCGACACAACTCGGGCGACCTGCGGTCCCTTCGCGCCTGCGCCGACGATGACCCGCATGGTTGCGCCGGGGGCTACGCCGTCATAGCCTGCGGAATGCAAGACTGTGGCGTGCAGGAACGCGTCGCCCTGCCCGTTGGCGAGCTCGACGAAGCCGAAGCCCTTCTCATCCTTGAACCACTTCACAACCGCATCGACGGTCGGCTGGCTCGCGTCGGGTTGTGAGCCATTCACTCCCGGCTCCTCGAACGCGGCGTCGGGCCTGGCGTGCGGACGCGAGGCTCGTCTGGGTTCGTAGGGCACCGGCCCGTCGTCGTCGAAGCCGTGCCTGCGCGGCGCCCAGAAGTCCTTCCCTTTGTTCATGGCGTTCAAACTCTTTGACCGGTGTCCATCATGAAGGAGAAGGCCGCGGTCGCCGGCGCCTCTCCGTCCCGCCAGAAAGCGGCGGAACCTCGCGGGGGCGCGGAAGCGCCCGAAATCGGATATGTGGGACCCATGCCGATCCGGACCTGGGGCATGTAGGGATGCGGGCTCACCGTCGGCGGAACGATGTCGGGGAGCGTCGGCGCGGCGCGTTCGAGCGCGGCGCGGTTGGCTTGAGCCACGCCCAGCGCGAACACCGCGCCTGCGAGGAAGCCGGCGGTGAGCGGCAACCAAACCGAAGTTCGGCCAGCCGGCCTCTCTGGCGCGCTTCTGAGCGGGGGGAACGGAAATCTCGCCACGACCGTCATCCGCCGTTGGTGACTTCAGTTCGAGCTCTGGGCGGGTCCTGGCAGTCGGCGACAACCGACGAGGCGGCGTCTTGCACGTCGTGGGCTTCACGGGAGAAGCGTACAGAATGGCGACAGTACGACATCTTAAGCGCAAAAATTTCGACTCAAATCGCCCCACGCCGAGCGACGAACGGGGCAAGCGAAACGACGATTTGGTCGAAGGACCTGCCGCGTCCCCTAAGGGCAGAGCATTCCAAACAGCCGGGGTCCGCGCAATTAGGGAAACTACGTAGCGATAAGATGAGAAGGCTCGCTGAGAGGCCTCGCTTGTCGCGCCAACGCCGTCTCCCCATATCCACTGACATGTTTGAACCACTTCAGCCGACCCCTGTCCTCGACTCCGACAGCCCCTCCCAGGGCCCAGGCGCCAAGCCCTCTCCCAACTCCGTCCTGCTCGACGACTATTCGCGCGTCGTCGCCGACGTCGTCGAACGTGTCGGCCAAAGCGTTGTGCGGATCGACGTCAGGCGCGGCGGCCGTAGCGCCGGCTCCGGCTCCGGCGTCATCGTGTCGTCGGATGGGCTGGCGCTGACCAATTCCCATGTCGTCCAGGGCGGCCGCGTCGTGGCGCTGACGACGCTCGAGGGCCGCGAACTGCAGGCCCGGGTTCTCGGCGACGATCCGGACACGGATCTCGCGCTTCTGCGCGTGGACGCCGACGTGTCGCTGCCGGCCGCGCGGCTCGGCGACAGCGCACAGCTCAGGCGCGGCCAGATCGCCATCGCCATCGGCAATCCGCTCGGCTTCGACGCGACCGTGACCGCCGGCGTCATTTCGGCGCTCGGGCGCTCGCTGCAGTCGCGGACGGGGCGCATGATTGAGGACGTTGTGCAGACGGACGCGGCGCTGAATCCCGGCAACTCCGGCGGCCCGCTCGTCTCCTCGGCCGGCGAAATCATCGGCATCAACACCGCTGTCATCATGGGGGCGCAAGGCATCTGTTTCGCGGTCGCCTCCAACACGGCGAATTTCGTCGCCGGCGAGATCGCGCGCCATGGACGGGTGAGACGCGCCTATATCGGCATCGGCGCGGCGACGACGCCGATCCCCCGCCGGATCACTCTGAGGCTCGGCATTGAACTGGCGACGGGCGCGAGAATCCTCAGCGTCGATCAGACGGGGCCGGCTGCGCATGCCGGGATGCTGTCGGGAGACATCATCATCGGCCTCGACGGCAAGCCGGTGGCCAGCGTCGGCGACCTTTTGCGCGCGCTCGACGCCGAGAAGATCAACCGCACCGTTCCGGTGGACCTGCTGCGCCGCTCCGAGCGCTTGCGCCTATGGATCGGCCCGGTGGAGCGTCCAGTCGCGTAGGTCAGACCGCTGCCGCAGGGCGCGACGGGGCGCGCGCCGGCTCGGAGGCGAGTCCTCATGGGTCGTCGGCTGCCAGAAGCGCTATTTTGCGCCACGGTTCTTCGGCGCGACAAGCGGCCCGGGCAAAGCCCTCTCCGCCTCATCCTCGAGCGCCTGCTCATGGCGCCGCACGAAGACAGCGCCGACGATGATGCCGATTGCGGCCGCGACAAGAAGGGCCACGCCGACCGGCCGCGCATAAGTCTCGATGGCGCGGCCGAGCCAAAAGGCTCCGGTGCCGTAGATCGTCGCCCAGACAATCCCACCGGCGGCGTTGAACAGGAAGAACCGCTCCCAGTTAAAGTGATTGACGCCGGCCAGAAACGCCGCGAAGGCGCGCAGAATCGCGACGAAGCGGCCGAAAAACACGATCTTGCCGCCGTGCCGGAGAAACAGATACTGGCCGAGCTTCAGGCGCCGCTCGTCGAGGCGCACGTAGCGGCCAAACCGATAGACGAGGCGAAAGCCGAACTCCCGCCCGACCCAATAGCCGCAATTGTCGCCGATGATCGCCCCCGCCGCGGCCGCTGTGATGACGCCAAAAATATTGAGCTTGCCCTGCCCGGCGAGGATCGCCGCGGCGACCAGCACGGTCTCGCCCGGCATCGGAATGCCGGCGCTTTCCAGGCCGACGATGACGAAGATGCCCAGATAGCCGTAGGTCCCGAGATAGCCCTGCAGGTGATGCAAGACCTCCATGTCAGGGGAGCGTCCGCGCCCCGGTGAGGCGCCGCGCGTTGGCGCGGACCTTGCGGCGCGCGGGCTTCGCCGCAGCCTCGGCGATGCTGGCCAATCCCATGGAGATGTCGCTGGCGGAGCGAACGCCGCCGAAAGCCGTCTTGAGGACGAATGCGCCCCAGGCCGCCTGGGCTGCGAATGCGCCCTCGACTGCCGCGTCCACTTTCTCCTGCACCATGCGACGGGCTTCGCGCATTTTGTCGGACGGCTCCCCAGGCCCCATCAGGCTTTGCGTGCGCGCCGCGATCGTCAGCGCTGCATCGACGCCGCTCCGCACATTGGCTTGGGCGAAGGCGAGCGAACGCTGCGTCATACGTTTCGTTGACATGCTTATCCCCTGAAGGCTTTCGCAATTCGAGCTCTTGCCCGGGAAATTGCGAACCCAGTCCCTAACGACAGCAGCATGGGTTAAGTTCCCCCAGGCGGCAAGTCTCGAGGGCGCCCGACTTTCGGATGCGACCGCCGGTCACAGCGGCTCGATGCGGTATTGGATGAAGCCCGTGTGCTCCGCAAGCCCGTCGTAGAGGCGTCGCGCAACGGCGTTGGTCTCGTGGGTATTCCAGAAGACATTCGCCGCGCCGGCCTCCTTCGCTGCAGCTGCGACCGCTTCGATCAGCGCCCGCCCGACTCCCTTCCCGCGCGCTTCCGGACCGACATAGAGGTCCTGCAGGTGGCACCGCGGGTTGACCAGCCAGGTCGAGCGCTGGAACAGGTAGTGGGCGAAGCCGA
The DNA here is from genome assembly GCA_963820795.1 of uncultured Alphaproteobacteria bacterium. Classification (GTDB taxonomy): domain Bacteria; phylum Pseudomonadota; class Alphaproteobacteria; order Rhizobiales; family Beijerinckiaceae; genus Roseiarcus. Next base: position 19,423 of record CAWGBJ010000012.1, on the reverse strand, counting down.
CGAGGCTATCCCCGCGGGTCGCGACGAGGGCATAGACCGGCTCGAGCGGATCGAAAATTCGCGCCCAGGTCGCGCTGGTCGCCTCGGGGTTCTCGGGCGTCCGGTAGAAATCGAGATAGGCGCGCCATAGCGGCGCCCATTGCTGGCCATCCGCGCGTTCGATGTTGCGCACCCGATAGTCCGCCACGCTCCGCCTCCGGCCTGCCGTCGGAGGCGCACATTCGGAGCCCTGGGCCGACTTGACAAGCGGCGCCGCAAGGCCTGGCTTCCGGCGCCTACCCCCGTCACAATGGAGCCGTCTCCGATGACCCGCGCCTCTCTCCTTCTGGCGGCGATCGCCGCGCTGATCGGCGGCGCCGGCGTTGCGCTCGCCGCGGCGGCAGCGCACGAAGGCGGCGGCGATCTTGCTCGCACCGCCGCGTTGTTTCTCATCCTGCACGCCGCGGCGGCGCTCGGGATCGCGGCGCATGCGCGGATCGCCGCGTCGCCTGCGCTCCTCATCGTCGGCTTCCTCATGGAGGCCGGCGCCGCGCTGTTCGCCGCCGACCTCGCGGCGCGCGCCTTTTCTGGCGACCGGCTCTTCCCCTTCGCGGCGCCCGTCGGCGGAACGGCGATGATCGCGTCGTGGTTCGCGCTGGCGATCGTCTTCGCCACGTTGACGCTGCGCAGGCCACAGCGCCACTGCTAGCTAGCCCTGTCGCTAACCGTAGGTACATTAGAAAAATCAATAAGGTATGGCGATACCCTCACGCAAAACATGCGGCGGAGAGGCTCCCAGCCGCTTCGTTTAGATATTCTTGACCATCACGCTCTCGCGCCGGACCCATGGAGTCGATTTTCCGCTTCGCGGTCTCCTCCCGGCCCCTTCCTGCTATGGAACGTAAGAGGGAGAATATTCTTCCTGTTCGGACTTTGCGCTTCGCACGAGCAAATCCGCTGAACGAAATGAAAGACAAGGGATTTGTGCAATAGCTCAAGGCGCGGCGGGGGGGATTTGCCCTGTTGGCAGGGAGTAACAGGCGGAATCTCGTTTTCCGCGAACGCGCCAGAGCCGGCCGGCGGGCGAGGGATCGGTAAGATTTCCTCGCCCGGCCCTTCCACTCTGGCCTTTGGCGATCGTTCATTGGATCATTCGTTGGGGTGGCTGAAGAAATCAGCTTGGACGGGGGAGGCCGTCGGCTATGTCGCAGCGATACATCCTGGCGTTCGATGCCGGAGGCACCGCCGTCAAGGCCGCGCTCTACGACGAGCGCGGCGGGGAACGCGCGGTCGCCAGCATCACGATGGCGCCCCTGCATCCGGCGCCGGGCTCGCTCGAGCGCGATCCCGAGGCGATGTGGTCAGCGGTCTGCGAAGTCGCGCACGCGGTCCTGGCGGCCGCGCGGGTCGAGCCGTCCGCAATCGTCGCCATTGGCCTGACAGGATACGGCAACGGCCTCTACCTGGTCGATGGTCGCGGAACGCCGGTTCGCAACGGCATCCTGTCGCCCGATCAGCGGGCGCAAGCGATCGTTGCGCGATGGCGCGCCGAAGGCGTCGAGGCGCAAACAATTCCCCTGACCTACCAGCGGCAATGGGCCGGCAAACCGGCGCCGCTGATCGCCTGGCTCGAGGCGCACGAGCCCGAGGCGCTGGCGCGCGCCGACCGGGCGATGATGTGCAAGGACTATCTCCGCTTCCGCCTGACCGGCGCGATCGGCCTCGAGATCAGCGATTTGTCGTCGGCCGGCCTGATCGACGAGCGCCTGCGAAAGTGGACGCCGGCCGTGCTCGAGCTTTTCGGGCTCGGGCGTCATGCGAGGCTCTTCGGCGAGGGGGTCGAGCCGCTGACGATTGCCGGCGCCGTCACCGACGCGGCCGCGGCTGAAACCGGACTGCGCGCCGGAACGCCGGTGTCGGCCGGCTACGCCGACGGCCCGGCGATGGCCCTCGGCCTCGGCGCGACCGACGAAAGCCTGATTAGCGTCATTGCCGGCACATGGGGCCTGAACCAGCTCTCCAGCCGGACGCCGATCACCGACGGATCGATCTCCGCGCCCATCCTCGGGCCGAGGCCCGGCGAATTCGTCCTGACCGACGCCGGGCCGACCTCGGCGAGTGCCTTCGAATGGTTGGCCAACTCGGTCCTCGCCCCGGCGGATGCGAGTCGCCGCAGCCGCGACGCGCTGTTCGATTTCTGCAACGAGGAAGTCTTGAGAGCGCGCCCGGTCGACGCCAATCCCTATTTCCTTCCCTATTTGAACGGCCGGCTGGAGCAGCCGGAGGCGCGCGGGTGCTTCATCGGACTCTCGTCCTGGCACGGCCTGCCGGAAGTCATCCGCGCCGTCTACGAAGGCGTGGCCTTCGAGCATTGCGGCCACATTGATCGTCTTCTCAGCGGTCGGCCGCGTCCCGGCGCCGCGCGCTTTGCCGGCGGCGCCGCCCGCAGCCGGCCGTGGCTCGAGATCTTCGCCTCCGCCATCGACCTGCCGCTCGAACTCGCGCCCGTACACGAGCTCGGAGCGCTGGGGGCGGCGATCATCGCAGCGGCCGGCGTCGGGCTCCATCCCGACCTCGAGGCAGCCGTCGCGGCGATGACAAGCGTCAGCAAGCGGATCGAGCCCGATCGCCAGCTGGCCGACCTGCTGGCGCGCCGCCGAACCGTCTTCGAAGCGCTCCGGGACTCGCTGAGCCCGGTATGGGCCAGGCTTTGAGCCATACGCCGACGCATCCGCCACGAAACCCGCGGGTCCGACCCCGCAGGCCGCAAGCGGGGCGAAGCCCCGAGGGCGCTGTTGCGTCGGAACCTGGCTCGCGCCTCCGCGGTTCAAACGATGGTCGCGCTCACCGAGTGAATCTCTACCCCGTGCGCGCCCGGATTATCGGGCAGGAGGCCGATGTAGTCGCCTCGGCCGTCCTTCATCTTCGGCACCTTGTAAACCATCTCGCAAATAGCCCAGGTCGGTCCGACGTCGCGCCATTGCCAACCGGAGTTCCCGACCTCGTTGGTCGAGTAGGCGATCGCCACGCGAGTCGGCGCGGCGCCGGCCGACCGGGCGAGCGCGCGCACCCGAACGGTCCGCTCGCTGGCCTGGCGCTCGAACGGATCCGGGACGCGAATGGAAAAGCCTTCAGTCGCGCCCGCCGATGCGGCCTTCGGGTCGCCGCCGGCCAGCCGCAGGAGAAGGGAACCCCCGCCGCCATCGCCGATCGTGACGCTCTCGACCTTCGATGGTTTGCGAACGCCGCCGATGCCCGGCGGCGACGGCGCAAAATAAAAGCCGTCCGCAGTCTTGAGCGACGCAGCGAGGGTGTCGAGAGGGCTTGCCGCAGGCTCGACGGCAGGCGCCGGCGTGGCCACAAGACCGCTGTCCGCCGAGCCCGCCGAGCGACCGCCTTTGCGCGCCGCGACCTTCGAGTCCGCAGCAGGCCGCTTGCCGCCGCCTCGCGTTGGCTTCTTCTTCGACATCAAATGCGTCCTTTCCAACTTTGCGTCGACGAGCGACTCTGCCTCGTCTACGGCGACAATGTCGTGGCAAAATCCGTGCCGACCGGCAAGCGCGCCAAGTCACCGGCAAGTCCAGCGTGGAAAGCCGTCGGGGGCTCGAGTAGGCGTCGCCGAGCGGAGCCGCTCCTCTCCGCTCAATCCCGGACGAACTCGAACTTGTCGACGTCAACAAGCCCCATATCGGTGATCTTGAGGTGCGGAATCACCGGCAACGGCAGAAAGGCGACCTGAAGGAAGGGCTCCGCCAGCGTGACGCCGAGGCCCTTAGCCGCCTTGCGCAATGGGATCAACCGCTCGCGCACCTCCTCGAAACTCTGCAGGCTCATGAGCCCTGCCACCGGCAGCGGCAAGTCCGCAGTAATTCTGCCGTTCTCCGCCACCGCGAAGCCGCCCTCGATCTCGGATAGTCGGTTGATCGACGCGGCCATGTCCGCTTCGTTCGTTCCCACGACACAGAGATTGTGGCTGTCGTGGCCGACCGAGGACGCGATCGCGCCGCGCTTCATGCCGAAGCCCTGAACGAAGGCCGTCGCTATATTGTCGTTGACCCCGTGGCGGGCGACGACCGACACCTTGATCGCGTCCTGATCGAGATCGACGCCGCGTTCGCCGTTCTTGAACGGCAGCGTCACCGGCGCACGGTTGGTGATGATCTTGCCCGGAATGACGCCGATCGCCTGCGTCGAAGGCCCCAGCCCTCTGGCGATGAAGTCCTTCGCCTCGACCCGCCGCGCCTTGACGCTCATTCGCCCGACCGCCGGCAGGTCGCCGCGCGTCGAGAACAGCGCGTCGTCGACCACCCGGCCCGCCGCCACTACCATCGAGACCGCGCAATTTTCGAGATCGTCGACGATGGCGAGGTCGGCGCGCCAACCCGGTCCGACGAGGCCTCGGTCGCGCAGGCCGAAGATGCGCGCAGCCGAGATCGAGGCGGCGCGATAGGCGGCGAGCGGCGGCGCGCCCAGCTTGATCGCGGTGCGGATCAGAAAGTCGAGATGGCCTTCCTCTGCGATGTCGAGCGGGTTGCGGTCGTCGGTGCAGAAGGCGATGAAGGGCGAATTGCGCTCGGTGATGATTGGCGCCAGCGCATGCAGGTCCTTGCAGACCGAGCCCTCGCGAATCAGAAGCTGCATGCCCTTGGCGAGTTTCTCTTGCGCTTCCGCCAGGTTCGTCACTTCGTGATCGGTGCGCACGCCGGCGCTGAGATAGCCGTTGAGGGCAAGGCCGCCGAGCAGCGGGCTGTGCCCGTCGATCGGCCGGGTTTGGAACGCCGCGAGCTTGGCGAGGCAGGAGGGGTCGCGGGCGAGCACGCCTGGGAAATTCATGAATTCGGCGAGACCGAGCGCCTTGGGGTGATCGGCAAGCGGCAGGAGATCCGCGACCTCGAGCCGCGCGCCGGCCGTCTCCAGATGCGTCGCCGGCACGCAGCTCGAGAGCTGGATGCGAAGGTCCATTACGGTGCGCATCGCGCCTTCGAGGAAATAGCGAATCCCCGGCTGCCCCAGCACGTTGGCGATCTCGTGCGGATCGCAGATCGCGGTGGTCACGCCGTGCCGCAGCACGCAGCGGTCGAATTCGAGCGGCGTGATCAGCGACGATTCGACATGGCAATGCGTGTCGATGAAACCCGGAACGACTACCTTGTCCCGGATGTCGATCTCTCGGACGCCGCTGTACTCGCCGAGGGTCCCTACGATGCGATCGCCGCAGATGGCGACATCGCTTTGCCTGAGTTCGCCGCTGACGAGATCAAAGATCCGCCCGCCTTTCAGCACAAGGTCGGCCGGGGCGAGCCCCTGCCCTTGCTCGATCGCACGGCTGAGAAAGGCGATGGCGTCGCTCATGGGAGGCTCCTTAGCGTAACCGGGCGGCAATATTGTCTATCGCCTCCGGTCGATCAAATTCCCGGGTCACGGCGCTCGGGACGTTCGCGCCCGCACCGAACTGGCGGGGAATGGGAACGCGATTACGGCCGCGCTACAATCGGCACTTATGGGAGTGGACCGTGACGACGAAAAGTGAGTTTATCGCGAGCGTCGCCGGCAAGGTCGGGGAGAAAACCACCATCTCCGGATCAGCGCGTCATGCACCATCACTGCTCGGACAAAGATCCAATGAGGATCTCCGCGCATCTTTCTGCGACTGTTCGCACGGGGCTCCCCATACGCCGATTTCGCCTTAACCAAGGAGGAAGAAATGTCGAACCATTTTACTGGACTGAGCCTCGGCCCGCCGCTCGGCGACCAAAGACTCGACCTCTGTGACCTCTACGCGTTCCAGGCGCCCGCGGATCCGTCGCGGACCGTGCTGATCCTCAATGCAAATCCGACTGCAGACGCGCTCCATCCCGACGCCATCTATCGCCTCAACATTGACAACGACGGAGATTTGCTGACGGACATCGCGATCAGCTACGTCTTCTCGACGCCGCAAAACGGCCGGCAGAAAGCAAGCGTCTTCCTGGCGACGGGCGCGGAAGCTCGCTCCGTCGAGGCTGCCGGGGAGAAGATAATCGCCGACGCCGAGGTCTCCTTCGGCGCCAAGCCCGAGATCGTCAAATCGGGCGCGTATACGTTCTTTGCCGGCAGTCGCAGCGACGCTTTCTTTTTTGACTACGACGGAATCAAGAATTTCTTCGATACCAGGGGCGGCAGAAATTTCACCGCGCTCCACCTGGGCGGCAAGGCTCCATGGACCGGCGTCGATTCAAATACCGAGGCCAATGTGTTCTCGACGGCGATCGAACTGCCGACGAGCGAACTCGGCGCTAACCCCGATATCCGCATCTGGGGACGATGCAGCCTGCGGCGCGACGGCAAGCTCATCCATGTCGATCGCGCGGGCCATCCGAGCGTCAGCAGCTTCTTCAACACCGACGACACCAAGGAGGAATATAACGCCAGCGAGCCGGTCAACGACCGCAAACGCTGGCTCGATCAGTTCGTCCACCTGATGGGTCATACCGGCAATTACACGCGCGAGGAGGCAATCGCCGAGATCGACAGGGAAGGCACCCTGCCCGACATGCTGCGCTACAACCCTTCATTGCCGGCGAAATACCCCAACGGGCGCGTGTTCACCGACGATGTGATCAACTACCGTCTTGCGTTCCTGTCGAAGGGCGATATTCCCCCCGACGGCCTCAAGCCGCACGCCGACACTCTGAGCGAGTTCCCCTACCTCGGCACGCCGCATCCGAAGCAGAGTTAGGGCGCTGCCGGAGTTGGCTTTCGACGAGGGCCCACAGGCGCTTGCCTGCGCTGGACAGCGTCTTTAGACGGATCCATGGCGTCCGTCCCGGCTTGCGCCGAAGGCGAGGGCTAGCTTTGACGCTGTAATCGCGCAAGCTCGACGTTCTGGAGCCGGTAGTCGAAAAGGTCGCAAGGATAGGCCGCGAGGCCGGAAACAGATCTCGCCAGTTCCGTCCGGCGGTCGCCAAGACCAGCCATCGGCAAACGAAGGCGGCGGTCTCCGGGTAGCTCGCCGCCGGTCGATAGCCGAGCGACGCCGCCGCAGCCGTGTCGAGCACGAACGGCCGCTGGACCGACCAGGGCGTCCACCCGACGGTCGGCGGATAAAGATCCTCATCCGGCAATGCGAGAAGGCGGCCGGCTTCGCCGCTGTCCGCGGCTTCGTCGAGCGTCCTTCCCCGCTCGTCACGATAGACGCTGGAGGAAGAGAGAACGATCAGCGATCCGACGGCGTTCTGAACCTGGAGGAGCTGGCGCGCATGTTCGGGCCCGTAGGCAATGACGTCGATCAGAGCGTCGGCGCCGTCGGCGAGCGCACGATTGAGCGCGCCGGGCTCGTCGCGATCAAGCCGGACAGCCTCAGCGCCGCGGTCGAGGAGGTCCGGCGGAACCGGATGTCGGCCCCGGTGGGCGAGAGTCACGCTCCAGCCGGATACGAGCAGGACGTTCGCGATCGCCCGGCCCGCCTGGCCGGCGCCGCCGAGGATGAATGCATGAGGCATGGCGCTGAGCCTGTTGTAACGGCGCCCGGCGTGATACGAATACGTACGCGCATCCAGCCGCACGAACGCCTCGTGCGCCCGAGGTGGATCGGCGAGCGCGCAAGTCATCACGCCGAAGCAACTTTCAGCCGGGCTCGCCCGTCGATGATGGATCACCATCTTCTTCAGCGTCGAAGACGAGGCCTTCGTAGAGCTCCGCAAGCGAGAGCTCGACACCGATCTCCGGCAACGCGAGGACAGAATCCGCGATCAGGATTTCGTGCGTCCAGCCGTCGCCAGAGCGAGCGTAGACGGTCACGCCGATACCATCCTGCTCGAGCATGACATAGCGCCGAACGGACGGCGTCTCCTGGTATTCCCGGGCCTTGGCGATTCGGTCTGTCGCGCCTGTGCTCGGACTGAGCACCTCGAAGATGACGACAGGCTCAGAAATGATCGTTGCGGCCCTGTCGACCGGAGAGCAAACGACGAAGCCATCCGGGTAGCGGATATGGTCTTCCGCAGTCTTTATCTTGAGGTCGCTGCCGAAGAACCGACAGGGGCCACCTCGCAAGCGGCCGCCAACAGCGATGGCGAGGTTGGCCTGGATGGCGGCGTGTGCGGCTGTCCCTCCGGTCATAGCGACAGGACCGACCCCGTCGAATTCATAGCGAAGAGGCTGCCGTTCCTCCCAGGCGAGAAATTCCGCGAGCGTCACGGGTTGGCGAAGGGGAAGGTTCATTGCCGCTCCTTGTATCGCAGACGCGGCACGGGCGCGAAGCAATGGGTTCGCGTCGGCGAGACCCAGCGGAGCCCCAAAAACGGCTTGCGACGATTCGGTTTCTAAGGGAATCAGGGTTACGATTGTCAGCCGCTGACGTTGCAGCTGCGGCCGACCCCGGCAAGCGTCTCCTTTGCCGGCGATCCTGTTCAATGCTCGCCTTTGACCGCGCCGCCAAATTGGCGTCTCGTCGCATCCGATGCTCGCGCCCGTCCTCTCCATCCAGTCGCATGTCGTTTACGGCCACGTCGGCAATTCGGCGGCGGTCTTTCCGTTGCAGCGACTGGGTCGCGAGGTCTGGCCGCTGATGAGCGTGCAGTTCTCGAGCCATACCGGGTACCCGGGCTGGCGCGGGCGCGCCTTCGACGCCGGCATGATCGACGAATGCATGGGCGGACTCGAGTCGATCGGGGTTCTGCCGCGTTGCGTCGGCCTGGTCACCGGCTATCTCGGCAAGGAGGAGATCGGCGAGGCGGCGCTCCGCGCCCTCGCGCGCATCCGCGCCGCCAATCCGAACGCGGCTTACGCCTGCGATCCGGTGATCGGCGACGTCGATCGCGGCGCCTACGTCGCCGCGGGGGTCGCCGAATTCTTCCGCGATCGCGCCATCCCCGCAGCGTCGATCGCCACGCCCAACGCCTTCGAACTCGAACGGCTGACCGGCTGGCCGGTGACCACGCTCGCTGAGGCGCGCGCCGCGATCGAGGCTCTTCGCGCGCTTGGCCCCAGCGTTGTGGCCGCGACCTCCCTCCGGCTCGAGGACACAGTGGCGGACGCGCTCGATATTCTGGCTGGCGACGATCAGGGCCTCTGGCGGCTTCGCACCCCCAAACTACCGATCGCGGTCAACGGCGCGGGCGACCTGTTCGCGGCGCTCTTTTTCCATCGCTGGCTGGAGAGGCGCTCAACGCCGGAGGCGCTCAGTCTGGCGGCCTCCTCTGTCTTCGCGGTCATTGCCGCGACGCTCGCCACGAGCGGTCGCGAGCTCGCGCTCATCGCCGCGCAGGAGGAAATCGTCAACCCTCCGAAACTCTTTCGCCCGGAAGCCGTTTAGTTCAGGGCGACGCATTTACTTTCTTCACGCGTCGCCGATATATGGACTCCCGACGCCGCCCGGGGCGGCCGGCGCCCCGACGAAAGGACGAACAATGACGCGTTCAGCCAAGCTGTTTGGCGCAGCCCTTGCGATCGGGCTCGGCCTCACCTGCGCCGCGACTGCGCAAACGGTTCACCGCCATGTCGGCCATGTCCGCCATCCGGTCGCCGAGGCCGGTCGTCAGATCACGGTTCACGCCCCCGAATCCTATTTGACTCTGGGGACGGGCGCGAGCCCGGGCGATTTCAACAGCTACGCGCTGAATACGATCAGTCCGCAGACGCACATGCCGGAAATCGACCACACGTTCGTGGGCCAGCGCGGCCTCGAGCGGCTGCCGAACAACTTCACCGTGCCGGGTTGCTGCGTTCCGTAGCGGCGCGCGGACCAGGGGCGCTCTGAAAGTCGGGGGCTTCGCCTGGCGCGACGTTTTTTCACGCTCGACGTGTTCGCCGACACGGCTCTCGCAGGCAATCCGCTGGCGGTCGTACTGGACGCCGACGGCCTCGCCGACGCCCGCATGCAGGCGATCGCGCGCGAGTTCAACCTGTCCGAAACCGTCTTCGTTTTCGCGCCGAACAATTCCGCCAATGCCGCCGCGGTCCGCATCTTTACGCCCGGGCGGGAATTGCCCTTCGCCGGCCACCCGACGATCGGAACCGCGGCGTTGCTCGCCCATGTCCGTTCGGCCGAACTCTCGACGGCGCAAACGGTCAGCCTCGTTCTCGAGGAGAAGGTCGGCGACATCTCCTGCCGCGTGCGAGGCGGCGACGGCGGCGCGCTCGCGGCGGAATTCGACTTGCCGAAGCCGCCGGAGCGGCTCGATGCGGATCCCCCGCCTGTCGCCGAGATCGCCACAGGCCTCGGCCTCGCGACCGCCGATATCGGCTTCGATGGCCATCGCCCGAGCCTCTTCAGCGCCGGCGCGCCCTACCTCTTCGTTCCGGTCGGCTCGCTCGCGGCCGTTCGGCGCGCCAGCCCCGGCCCCTTTGCCTGGGCGCAGAAGAACGGTCCGGGCGCCTTTCTGTACACGCGGGAGTGCGAGCGGACCGGCTCGGCCTTCCGTGCGCGGATGTTCGCGGCCAACTGGGGCGTCGTCGAGGATCCTGCGACCGGCAGCGCCGCCGCCGCTTTCGCCGGCGTCGCCTTCGCCTTCGACCGGCCCGGCGACGGTAAGCAAAGGCTCGTGATCGAACAGGGATTTGAAATGGGCCGCCCGAGCCTGATCGCGCTCGCCTTCGAAGTCGACAAGGGGGCGCTCAGCGCGGTTTCGGTCGGCGGCTCGGCGGTCATCATTTCCAGCGGCGCGCTCGCGCTTTGAGTCAGGGCGCCGAAATCGTCGAGATCGCCGAACTCGACTTCGTCGTCGAGCCGGCGCCCTGGACATTCGCCGAACAGCATGCGGCGCGCATCGCGGCTCACTGGGCTGAGGCGCGCCGGGCGAAACCGGAACTCTACAACGGCCGCGTGCTGCTGTTGAAGCGACGCACGCTCGCCGGCAACGGTTCGAAGCTCGAGGGCGCGTTCTTCGAGACCAGCTACGCCGATTTCATCGGCTGGCGCGCCTTCGGCCATCCTGGCGAACCGGTCTCCAGTTGCTTTTCGATGGCGGCCTTGAGATCGGCGGACGGGGCCTTTTTGCTCGGCGAGATGGCGCCGCACACCTACAACGGCGGACGGATCTATTTTCCCGCCGGCACGCCCGATCCGAGCGACGTCTTCAGCGGCAAGCTCGACCTCGACGCGAGCGTCCGGCGCGAACTTTTCGAGGAAACCGGCGTCAGCGCCGACGAGGCGGCCATAACGGACGGCTGGACAGTTGTTTTCACGCCACAGCGCATCGCCTGCATGAAACTCATGACGCTTTCGCTCAGCGCAGACCAGGCGAAAGCGCGGATCGACGCTTTTCTCGCCCTCGATCCCCAATCCGAGCTTGCGCGCATGCACGTCGTTCGCCGCGCCGGCGACATCGACGAGGCCCGAACGCCGGCCTTCGTCTCCGCCTATTTGCGCCTGGCGCTCGCGTAACAGAGACCTTCGAGATTCTGACGAAAGCCAAGCCGAATAGGCGGAAAGGCTGCGTCCGATGGCATCGCTTTGGACCCCTCCAGGGCGGGCAAGCCTAAGCAGCCAACCAGCGCCCGCGGGCGCGCCATTATGGATGAAAATCGGCGCCGGCCGTACGACCCAATTCCTCAGAGCTATTTTCATGGCAGATTTCTTCAGCGACCCCAACGAATGGACCGATGAAGGCGCGGTTCGACTGAACTCTCACCACAAGCGACGCGCGTTCGCGGAAAACGAGATTCCGCCTGTTACTATCGCGGTAGGGACGCGCATTGCTGCGCGCCCCCCGCACAGATCCGTACGTGCGGGTTTCCCGCATACGGCTCCTGCCTCGGATGTAATGACGGCGACTCGCAACGCCGACCTGGGCCCCGTGCGGTTGCCGCAGGCGCTCCATCGCCTGTGACACGCATCGCCAGTACTGCGCCCGGCGCGTGCTTTGATGGCTCACCTTCTCCTCGGCCCCCGCCCTTGGCTCCACCAACTCCTCGGCCGGTTGCCCGGCTCCGTTCGTCGGCTTCCCAGCTACTATGGCGGAGTCTGACTTCTCCTGCCCGTTCATCGTCGGCTACGGCTCCTCGCCTTCCCGACGCGATCCGGCGACGCATACGCGCCCCGGATGGACAAGAGACCTCCCGGTTCCCGCGCAAGGAGCTTGAGCGCATGCCAGGGTCTAAGACCACGCCAGGCCAAACCGTCCCCGCGCTGGGTTCGCGACGGTTCGTGTTGCCTTCCGACGCAGGGACGTCGTCGGCGCCCGGAATTACCTGTCTTTCGCGGCTCAATGGCTGGCCTACGCCTCCCCCTGCCGACGCTTCGCCGCCGACCTCGCGATCGACGCCGCACGGCTCGGGGCCGGTGTGGTGCGCGTAACCTTCACCGTAAAGGACTTTCACCTCATACTCCTTGCCGGTCTCCCGGCGCACCCCTGCCAACAGGGCAATTGCTTCCCGCCGCTCTCGAGCGATTGCACAAATCCTTGCCTTTCACTTGGTTGAGCGGATTTGCTCGTGTGGAAGGGAAGGATGGAACAGGAAGATTATCGCCCCTGTTAGGCCGATGAACAGGAGGGACCGGGAGGGGGCCCAAAGCGCAAAACCGACGTCATTGGTCCGCTGGAGCGCGCGATCGTCAAGAATATCTAAACGAAGCCGCCGGGCGCCGGTCCCGCCGTACGTTTTGCGCGAGGATAACGCCACATCTGCTTGATTTTACGGAAGTAACTACGGTTTGCGTGAGAGCCGCCGCGCCGATTTTTGCCTATGCGGGCAAGACCAGCGTGCTTCGCCTCTCTGTGGCGAACGGGTCTGGCTTGATCCGTTGGCTCGCCCAAGAATCTCTGCCATGAAAATAGCTCTGAGGAATTGGGTCGTACGGCCGGCGCCGATTTCATCCATGATGGCGCGCCCGCGGGCGCTGGTTGGCTGCTTAGTCGAGCGTCACCACGCGGACGAAATGAAACGCGACATCGGGCTTCCTCCCGGAACCGTCCAGAAGCGGCTTCATGAGTAGTCGCCTATGATCTCCTGTGCTGCGCGGCTTCCCTCCTCGGCGCCGCCCTCCATGAAACCTTGAAAATTGATCGAACAGTGCTCGCCGGCAAAGTGGCAATTGCCCTGACGTACGCCTTCGTAGCTGGCAAAGGTCGTATACTGCCCGACTTTCCAGCAGGCGTAGCTTCCGAGCAGATTGGGATCGGTCCAGGGCGTGCTCAAGGTCGCCCGGCCGTTCCAGAACTTGCTGACGCCCGGCCAGACATGCTCGAGCTGCGAGAGAAAGGTTAGCGCGTATGTCTTCACCGAAGGGTCGGTCGTTGCAGTCGCGTAGGGGGAAGCTGCGGCGGTGAACGAGGCGCCGTTGGTTCCGCCCATGTAGGCCGTCAGCACTCCGGTCTTGCTGCCCGGACTGCCGATGCCGCGCGACAAGTCCCACGTATTCTGAAAGAAAAGATCGGTATAGATATTGCCGTCGCCGATCCCCCAGGGCCCATTGGTGTTCCAGTATCGCTGATCGAACTGAAGGATCAGCTTCGTGTTCGTGCCGTATCCGAGTTGCTGAATCGCAACGTCTTTCAGCCTGTCAAACCCGGCCGACGAGTAGTCTATTCCGCGCAGGACGCTGAACGGAAGCGTGAGGATCACTTCGTCGGCTTCGACCATCGACTGGCCGGTCGGGGTCTTGAATGTCAGGTTGTAACTGCCGCGGCCGGTCATTTCGATCCGGGTCAGCGCCTGCTGCGTCATCACGCTGCCCGCAGGCAGGCTAGCGGCGATCGCTTCCGGCAGGAGCTGGTTGCCGCCAAGGATGCTGTAACGCTCGTCCAACTCGCCGTAGATCTGCCAGGGTCCGGAGTCTGGCTGATAGCCGAGCAAATAGACGAGGTTGAGACTGCTTTGGATTTGCGTATCGAGACCATATTCCTGGTTGTAGGCGCTGTCCAAATACAGCCCCAACTGCGATTTGTGACCGCCGGGGACGTATTTCTCGATCCATTCGTAGACGCTGAGCTTGTCGAGGTAATAACCGGTTGGCGTGAAGGAATTGTAGGTCGTGGAGGGGGCGGCATTGATCTGTCGCTGGAGGGCCGCGTTCACCGGCACGAAATCCCGGTCGGCCTGAGCTAGGGAGTAATAACGTCCGTGAAGAAAGAGGGTATCGAAGCTCCCCGCCGGCTGAGCGGCGATCTCGTCGACCACGGTGAGGTCGAACCGGCTGGCCAACGCCAGAATGGTGGTGTGGCCCGAGTCGATGAACTCGCCGCACCACTCGCTCTTTTGCTGATTGAGCCAGGTCGTCGTGTTCGAGTGCATCCGGCCGCCAACGCGGCTCGACAATTCATAGATCGTCGAAGCCAAGCCCGCGTCCTGCAGCGTCAGCGCTGCGCTGAGCCCCGCGATGCCCGCGCCGACAATGACGATCCTCGGCTTCTTGCCGTGCGCCCTTGCGGCTTGCGTTCGGCTCAAGAGCGCCGCACTGGCCACCGCGCCAACGCCAAGAAGGAACTTTCGCCGCTCGACGAACGCGGCGGCGCGTTCCTCTCGAACTTTGACAACGTCGACGCCACGGCGGGAGGCTTCTGCGTGCTCGCGCGCCAGCCGCTCGAGGGCTCTCATCAATGGGGAACGGGCCATCTTGCACCGGAAGTTGAGATTGAGGATCTCGCGCGACACCAAGAAATACGTAGCGCGTAAGCATTGCCATGCTTTCGTCAAGAGCAATTCCACCCAAATTGCGCCATCATTTCGTCAAATTCAAGCTTCCCGTTCGGATAAAGCGCGGCAGAGCGGCAAATCGCTTCAGCAAGCCTGCTCCGTCGGCGAGAAGCGGCAGCGCACGGACAGGGCGTCGGCCGGCGCGAGCTCGATCAGTCCCGTGTCGTCGCCGGTGAGGTTATGGGCATCGACGGGATGCGTCGACGGCTCGAAACAGAAGAAGTCCGTCTCGGCGCCCGGCGCGTAGACGATGAACGTCGCCAGCGGCGGCTCGGCCATGATGTCGAGCCGAAGACCGCGATCCGGCCATGCGATCCGGGCCCGCCCGTCCCAGCCGCGGAAGGCGTTGTTGATCCACGTGTCGGGTAGAACTCTCAGCGTGGTGAAGTCCCACCCCACGCGCTCGCCGACCGGGATTTCGCCTGCCGGAAGATGAGACGCGTCTTCGAGCACGACGCGGTCGGCGCGCGCCATAAGGCTGGTCTGCTGCGAGCGCGGCAGCCAGGGGTGCAGGCCAAGCCCATACGGCAGCGCCTTCGAAGCCTTGTTTTCGATCGACAACGCGACGTCCAGAGCGCCGTCTTCGAGTTCGTAGCTGACCCGAGCCAGCGTAATGGAAGGGTCCCGGCCTTTCCGAGCAGAGCGAGAGCGCGGCGCGGGACGGCGCGGCTCGCTCGACACGCCAGACGCTCGAAAACGCGTTGCCGTGAATCGGAAAGGGCTCCCCCGGCAGATTGGGTTCGAGGCGGTGAAATGCGCCGCGATGGACGAAGCCGCCGCCTGAAATGCGGTTGGACCAGGGCGCGAGCAGGTTCATTGCGAGATCGAACGGCTGCGCCTGGGCGGCGTTCCGGCACGGTCTGAAAAGCGGCACCCGACGGTCCCCGGCGATCAGGTCATAGGAGGCGAGGCCGGCGCCGAGGCCGGGGATGCCGCGCGACCGCCTCGGCGCGCCGGTCGCAGATGACGACGGAATCCATCGTCAGGCGCTCAGAAGCGCGACCTTGCCGGCGAGCATTTGCATAGGCGGCTTCACAGATAGTCCTGGACTTCGTCGACCGAGGTCTCGCCGACCGGCTTGTCGAAGACGATCTCGCCTCGCGCCATCGCCACGACCCGATCGCAGGATTCGACCACGTGATGCAAATTATGGCTGATCAGGATCCCCGTGACCCCCTGCGCCGGCAGCCCGCGGACAAAGCCGAGCACTTTCGCGGTCTCCTTGACCGAAAGGTGATTGGTCGGTTCGTCGAGGATCAGCACGCGCGACTTGAAGTGCATGGCGCGTGCGATCGCCACACCCTGGCGCTGGCCGCCCGACAATTCGGCGAGCAGCGCGTCGGGCGAGCGCAGATGCAGATCGACGTCGGCGATCGCCTGCGTCAATTCCCGGCGCATGCGCTCGTGGTCGATGAGGCCGATGCCCCCCAGTCCGAGACGCAACGGCTCGCGGCCGACGAAAAGGTTGCGCGCGATCGACATCGTCGGCACCATCGAGGCGTCCTGGTAGATGGTCTCGATCCCGAGTCGCATGGCGGCCTTCGGCGAATGGATCGCGACGCGCTCGCCCGCGATGCGGATCTCCCCGGACTCCGGCAGATGCACGCCGGACAGGATCTTGATCAGGGTCGACTTGCCGGCGCCGTTGTCGCCGACGAGGCCGACGACCTCCCCTGCCTTGACGTCCAGGTTTACGCCTTTCAGCGCGTGCACGCCGGCATACCACTTATGCAGGTCGCGGACAGAGATGAGGGGGTGTCCATCTCAGGCCGCCACCTTCATCCGCCGCGCCGCACGGCGTAGCCAGGCATTCGAGACGACGGCGAAGATCGTCAACGCGCCGACCGCGAACTTGAACCAGTTGGCGTCGACCTGGCTCATCACCAGGCCGTTGTCGATGACGCGGATCAGCAGCGCGCCGACGATTGCGCCGAGCACCGTGCCGACGCCCCCGGTCAGCGCCGTGCCGCCGATGACCGCCGCCGCGACCGCCTGCAGTTCGAGGCCGTCGCCGATTGACGGCAGAGGCGAGTGGAGGCGGAACACCTGCATGATCCCGCCGAAGCCGGCCATCATCGCGCAGAGCACGAAGCAGAAGAGCTTCACCCGGCGGGCCGGCACTCCCATCGCGCTCGCCGCGTCGAGATTGCCGCCCGTGGCGCGTATCCAGTTGCCGAGATTGGTGCGCGCCATCATCGCCGCGGCAGCCACGGCGATCGCCAGAAACCAGACGAACGACGCGCGAAAGAGCCCGCCCGGTCCGACGAACTGGGTGAAGGCGCTGGTGTTGAGGTCGTCCGGCAACAATGGAGGGAAGCCGCCGGAGATGACGACCGTCAGCGAGCGCACGATGAACAGCATGCCGAGGGTGGTGATGAAGCTCGGGATGGCGAAGGTCAGCGTGATGAAGCCGTTGAGGAAGCCGATCGCGCCCGCGATGATGAGCCCGAACACGATGGCGATCACTGCCGGCACGCCGGCGATGATCATCAGCGACGTCGCCATCGGCGTCAGGGCGAACGTCGACCCGACGGAGAGGTCGAATTCGCCGCAGATCATCAGGATCGTCACGCCGATCGGACGAGTCCGACCTCCGGCAAGAGGCCGAGAATGCCGCGCAAATTGTCGGCGGACAGAAACGCCCCGTCGGAGCGCAGCTCGAAGACCACGGTCAAAAGCGCAAGCAGCGCGATCCCCGCGAGCTCCGGCTTCTCCAGATAGATCCGGAAGAGGTTTTTCAGCGCGGCGCGTCCCGCGCCCGATTGGCCGGCGCGCCGGCGGCCGCCCGAGGCGATCGCCGGCGTTTCGTGCGTTTCGTGTTTCGGCGTGGGCGTCAACGGAGCCCCTGCTTCGCCAGCGACATCAGCTGATCGGCTTGTTCGGGGGTGAACACCGCCTCGCCGAAATCGATGTCCGACGGCATGAGGCCGACTTTCTTTTCCAGATAGACCTGCATCACCGGCAGGAATCCCTGCTCGTACGGCTGCTGGTCGATCTCGACCTGGATGTAGCCGGCCTTCATTTGCTCGATCACCTGCGCCGCCAGATCGAATCCCACCGAGCAGGATCTTTCCGGGCGGGATGCCGCGGTCCTTCAGCATGCGGGCCACGTTCGAATGCCAGAGGCCGGTCTCGATATAGGCGGTCGTGTCGGGATGCGCGCTGATGTAGGCGCCGACGCGATCGGTGACGATCGCGCCGTCGGCGCTGACGTCGAGTCTGTCGATGACGATCTGGCGGTCCGGGTTCGCCTTCTTGAATTCCTCGAGACCGTTCATGATGCCCTTGGCGCGCTGCTCCGACCAGTTCTGGCCCGGCGCGTTGACGCCGACGAGTACGCGGATCGGACCTTCCTTCGGGAAGAGCGCCGCCATCCGCCGCCCGAGCGTTGTGCCGGCCGGCACGAAGTTCTGGCCGACGAAGGCCTGGCGATATTGGAGCTCGGGTCCTTCGGTCGGCATCGACGTTCGAGGCGATGACGATAACGCCCTTCTCCTTGGCCTCCTTCAGGTTGCCGAGGAAAGCGTTGTTGTCGACCAGCGTCGTGATCAGCGCGTCCGGCTTGCGGGCGAGCGCCGCCTGCTGGTTGGCGACCTCCTGCTCGACCGAGCCTTCGGTCTGGGTGAAGATCATCTGGCAATTGGCCTGGATCTTCTGGCGGGCGGTCGTCGAAGCCTTTCTTCACCGCCTGCCAGAAGGGGTTCGAGGCCGACGAATGATGGGTAAAGACGATGTTGAGCTTTTCGTCCGCGGTGGCCGGACCCGCAGCCAGACCGGCGAGCGCGGCCGCAACTCGCGCCGCACAACGCCGCGGTTACAGTCGAAGTCTTTGTCATCTTTCGTTCCTCCTTGAGTTTGGCCCTTTTGAGCCTCTTGCCGGATGCCGTGCGCTCAGAGATCTTTGAGCGCGGTGGTTCTGGATTCGACCGTGAATTTCCTCGCGAGATCGGAAGCGAGCTCGACGTCGTGCCCCGGCTCGCGGCCGACGCTGATATAGCCTGCCTCGATCTCCGGCAGGCCAGTCGACGAGCTCGGGATACCAGGTGCGGTGATACGCCCTGACCGTTTCCTGGATAAGGGCGTTCGGCGCATTGAGCGAGAGGATAAGTCGAGGCCGCCAGCACGACGGGCCCGGTGCAGCCGTGCGGCGCGACCGGCCGGTGCCAGGCCTCCGCCATCGCCGCGATCTTGCGCGCTTCCGAGAGACCGCCGCACCAGGAGAGATCGAGCATGATCACGCCGGCGGCGCCGCTCTCCAAAAGATCGCGGAAGGCCCAGCGGGTCGCCAGCGTCTCGGAGGCGCAGACGGGGGCGGGCGAAGCGTCGGCGTAGCGCTTGAGGCTCGCGAGACTGTCCATCTTGATCGGGTCTTCGTGCCATGAGTGGCCGAAGGGCGCGAGCGCCCTGGCGATCTTGATCGCGGGCAAGAGCTGCCAGAGCGAATGAAACTCGACCATGATTTCCATCCGGTCGCCCACCGCCGCGCGGATCTTCTCGAACGGCTTCAAGGCGGATTTCAGGTCCGCGCTGGAAATGTCGACGCCGAGGCTTGCCTCGGCCGCCGGATCGAACGGCCAGATCTTCATCGCCGTCAGCCCCTCGGAGAGAAGCTCGAGGGCGAGCTCGTCGGCCCGATGCAAAAAGGCGTTGAGGTCGTCGTAGGCCTTGGCGCCCTTGGAGAGACCCCAGTTGGCGGTCGTCTGCCCGGCGTTCTCGCGCATGTAGGCCGATCCGGCGCAGGTGTTATAGGCGCGGATCTTCTGGCGCGAGAAGCCGCCGAGCAGCTGGGCGATCGGCTGGCCGGAGATCTTCCCGAAGAGATCCCAGA
>CAWGBJ010000011.1:0-213539 GCA_963820795.1 uncultured Alphaproteobacteria bacterium | reverse complement strand
TCCCTCGGCATAGACCGCCGCCGCCTCTTCGCGCAGCATCCGGCGGAACCATTGCATCGCCGGATCGGCGGCGCGTAGCCGCAAGCCGACGGTCGTGAGCTCCAGCCGGTCGGGGAACGGCGGCTGGCTGAGGACGAGGTCGAGCGCGGCGGCGAAGCGGCGGGCGAAGGCGGCGGAGATCGTCGTGACGAGGTCGCTGCCGGCGACCGCAGCGACCGTCGCCATGAAGTGCGGCGTCGTCAGCGCGATCCGCCGCTCGAGGCCGGCCGCGGCGAGCCGCGCGTCGATCTCGGAGACGCCGTCGCCGAAGAAGGCGACGGTTGCGTGCGGAGAGCTCGCGTAGTCGGCCAGCGACCATTGGCGGTTCGCCCCGGGATGGCCGCGCCGCATGACGAGGACGAGCCGATCGCTCGCCAGCGGCTCGCTGAACGCCCCCGGCGGCAAGGGCGTCTCGGCGGTGGCGAAGCAGAGATCGATCTCGCCGAGCTCCATGTGGGCGATGATGTCGCGGCCGATCGGCTCGAACCGCAGATCGACGCCCGGCGCTTCGGCCTCAAGCCGGGCGATCAGCCGCGGCGCCAGCAGGATGCTTTGGGAGTCGGGGGCGGCGAGGCGGATCGCCCGTTTGAGCGCCGCCGGATCGAAGTCCTCGGGGCGAAAAAGGCTGCGGAGCTCAGCGAGCGCGGCCGCCGCCTTCGGCGCGAGGATCTCGGCGAGCGGCGTCGGAACGAGCCGGCCGTGCAGGCGGACGAGCAGCGGATCGGTGAAGATGTCTCGCAGCCGCGCCAGCGCCCGGCTCATCGCCGGCTGGCTTAGGCCGACTTCGGCCGCCGCGTGGGTGACGTTGCGCCGCCTGAGCAGCGCCTCCAGCGCTGGCAGCAGATTGAGGTCGAGCCCGGATAAATTCACTTCGCGCATGATCGATATATAAACTATGCATTTCTGATATGATCAAGGCGGCGCTATATCCCGCTTCGAATTGGAGGCGAGCGATGAGCGGCAGGATCACGATTTTCGGCTACGGGCCGACGGGCCAGGCGACGGCGAAGCGTCTGGAGGCGATGGGACGCGAGACGGTCATCGCCCAAAGATCGAAGCCGGCGGCGCTCCCGCGGGGCGCGAGATTCATCGCCGCGGACGCGCTCGACCGGGAGAGCGTTCTTACCGCCGCCCGCGGCAGCGAGCAGATCGTCGTCGCCATCGGCTTTCCCTATGTCGGCAAGCTGTGGCGCGAGGTCTGGCCGAAGGCGATCGGCAATTTCGTCGCCGCCTGCGAGGCGACCGGCGCGCGGATGGTCTTCATCGACAATCTCTACATGTACGGACCGCAAACGGCGCCGCTGGTCGAGACGATGCCGCTGACGTCGTATGGGCTCAAACCGGCCGCGCGCTCCGCCGCCACCCGGGTGTGGATGGAGGCCGCCGCAGCCGGCCGGGCCCGCGTCGCGGCGCTCCGGCCGCCGGACTTTTACGGGCCGGGCGTCCCCCGGGCCTATCTCGGAGAGACGACCATCGGCGCGCTCGCCTGCGGCAAGCCTGCGACTTTCATCGGCTCGCCGGACATTCCGCACGATTACGCCTATGTGCCGGACATCGCCCGGGCGGCGGCGACGTTGCTCGACGCGCCCGATTCCGCCTTCGGCCAGGCCTGGAACATGCCCTGCGCGCCGACCTTGACGACGCGACAGATCCTGCAGATCGCGGCCGACGCGCTCGGCGTCCCGCTGCGCATCCGCACCCTGCCCGCAGCCCTGCTTGCGCCGATCGGGCTCTTCTCGCCTTTCATGAGCGAAGTGCGCGAGATGCGCTTCCAATGGGACCGCCCCTACCGGGTCAGACGCGGCGAAATTCGCCAAGGCCTTCTGGTCGGACGTGACGCCATTCGAGGCGGGCGTGCGCGAGACGGCGCTCTCGTTCCGGAAGGCGGTCGAAAGGCCCGCTTCCGACCCTACCCCGGCGACCGCATTACGCCGATAGCCGACCTGGCTCGCCGCCTTCATCTCACCCGGTCACGACGTCGGCGAGGCGGCGGCGCGGGCTCGGCGGCGCGCTATGGGAAGAAAAGCCGGCGCGAAAGGAAAAGGTCGCCTGCCAGTCCTTGCCGGTGAGGTCAGCGATCCGCCGCGACCAATCGGCGCCGCGGCCGGCCTGCCGTTCGCGGTCGATCATCTCGATCGGCTGGTTGAGCGGCTGCAAGGCGAGGCCCTGCGCAACCGCCATCAGGTGCAGCCGCTGCCAGAAGCGGCCGGCCGCGATGGCGCTCCGGCGATCGTAGCGGTCGCGCACAGCGATGAGGCCGGCGAGAGGCGCGGAGGCGATCTGGACGTCACGCGTCTGGCTCAGCCACGCGTTGTGACTTGTCCGAGGCGAGACGGGAAACAGCCGCGCATAGGCCAGCGTGAGGAAGGAAAGGCCGGCGGCGTCGAGGGTCGGTCCGTCGCGATGCGCCTCGATCTCGGCGCGCGAGCCGCGGAACCAGCGGTCGCTGTCAGCGATCATCGCGGCATCGGCGATGATCGCCTCGGTCGCCTCGACGACAGCGGCATCGAAGGCTTGCCGCTCGGAGCCTTCGCCGATGAGGATCGTGCGCACGCTCGTCCCGGCGTCGCCGCTTTCGGCGAATGCACGCCAGTCGGCCGGCGGCATCTTGTCGCGGTCGTAGGCGTAGCGGTTTGTGTGGCGCGACGGAATCGCGCGGTAGAGCGGATCGGGCGGCGTCGCGTCGATCTTCTCCAGGCGCACGCGCGCGGCGAGGACTTGCCCGGTGCGCGCGACGAGATCGATGAGCGAGCCGTCGACCCCCTCGACCGCGGCGCGATAGCCGTTCGGTCCGGCGGCGATCGCCATGTTTTCGATGGCGCAGCCGAGGCCGAGGTGCATCTCGCGCACATAGGCGTCCATGGCGCCGAGGTTGCGCGACAGGTCGGCGGCGACGTCGATCGCATCGTCACGCACGCGAAACAGCCAGGGCTGGGTGTCGTGCGGATTGGCCGCCAAAACGGCGGCCGCGACCAGCGCCAGCGGCGTTGCGCGGAGGCTCGGGTCGTCCCACAGCCGCCAGGGCGCATAGGCGTCGCCTTCGGGGAGTGGGCGGCCTTCAGCGTCCGCCGTCCGCAGCTGGCCGCCGGCGAAAGCCAGCATGAGTGCGCCGCCGCCAAGACCCAAGGCGGCGCGACGGCGGGACAATGGGGCGCTCATGACCATTGCGATTGCCTCAAACCAGCGCCCGTAAGCCGCCGATGACGCCGAGCGCCGAGACGGCGGCGGAGAGCCCGGCGATCAGGGCGAGGCGACGGCCGCCGATCCGGTGCGGCTCGGGGAGCGCGGTCGCCGCCAGCGCGACGAGAAAGCCGACGACGAGCGGCATCAGGAAGGCGTTCATGACCTGCGCGGCGACGTTGAGCCAGACGAGGTCGGAAACCGCCCAGACCGCTAGCGCCGAGCCGGCGACCGCAACCGCATAGGCCGAATAGAACCAGCCAGAGGCGAAGGGCCGCGCCTCGAGCGTGCGCTTGAGGCCGGCGATCTCGCCGACGCCCCAGGCGAGCGCCAGCGAAGCGACGATCGCCGCCACCAGCGAGGCGCCGAGGACGCCGGCGCCGAAGACGATCTTGCCGACGGTCGCGCCGAGCGCCGGGGTCAGCGCGGCGCTGATCTCGCCGACGCTCGAAAGGCTCGCCGGCGTGGCGCCGTAGGCGAAGGTCGCGGCGGCGGCGATCAGGATTGCCCCCGTCAGGCATTGGGTCAGGACCGCGCCGATCGCGGTATCGAGGCGGGCATGGCCGAGATCGGCCGGCTGCAGCCCTTTGTCGACCGTCGCCGACTGCTGGTAGAAGACCATCCAGGGATTGAAAGTCGCGCCGACGATCGCCGCGACGAGATAGAGGAACTGGCGGTCGCCGATGGGAAAACTGAGCGCGTCCGCCGCCATCGTCTTAAGGTTCGGCCGGGCGGTCCAGGCGACGGCGAAAAACGCCAGCTCGAACAGGCCGACGACGAGGC
Organism: uncultured Alphaproteobacteria bacterium; assembly: GCA_963820795.1. GTDB lineage: Bacteria > Pseudomonadota > Alphaproteobacteria > Rhizobiales > Beijerinckiaceae > Roseiarcus. The sequence goes on along the minus strand of CAWGBJ010000011.1, from coordinate 209,537 downwards.
CGATGCGCTCGACCCGACGGTAGGCGCCCGCCCCGACGACGGCGAGCAGCGCCGCCGCCGCCATCGGCAGGGTCAGGCCGCGCGAGACGCCGAACATCTCGCCAATGCCGGCGACGCCGGTGAACTCCGTGACGAGCGAGCCGATCGCCGCCGTCGCGAGGCCGGCAACGGCGACGAGCGCCCAGCCGAGCCCGTAGCGCTCGCGGATGAGCTCGGCGTGGCCGCGGCCGGTATAGACGCCAAGCCGCGCCGTCAGCTCCTGCACCAGATAGAGCATCGGGATGAGAAGGAGGACGAGCGGCAGCAGGCGATAGCCCGACTGCGCCCCCGCCTGGGCCGCGGTCACGACATTGCCGGCATCGGTGTCGGCCAGCATCACAAGCAGACCCGGCCCCCAGACCGCGAGCGCGCGCACCATGGAAAGCGTGTTGAAGCCGTTCGTTCGCGCTACGTCGTTCATCCTCAAAAACATTCTGCCGGGTCGACCGGACTAGGGGGCCCGTCCCGGCAAAGTCAACCACGCGAATGCGCGCATGGCAGTATGACGAACGGAACGGGCGCCGAGCGCCGCCGCGCCCAAAACCCAGACGTCTGGCGCCCGATGCAGAAAGGACCCATATGACCGGCGGGCGCCAGGGGGCGGGAGACTTCCATGCCACAGCGAAACGCGTTTCCGGGGCTGATCTTCATTGTCCTCTTCGCGCTCGGGCTCTTGATCGCCTACACCAGCGGCGCCGCCGGCGAAATTCCCACGGCCGTCGCGATCGCGATCGTGGCCTTCCTTGTCGCCTCGATCATCGCCAATTCGATCAAGGTCGCCAATCAGTGGGAGCGGATCGTCGTGCTGCGGCTCGGCCGGTTCCGCTCGCTCGCCGGCCCGGGGCTCTTTTTCATCATTCCCATCCTCGAGACGGTCGCCTATCGGATCGACATCCGCGTCATCACCAGCACGTTCAAGGCCGAGAAGACGCTGACGCGCGACACCGTGCCGGTCGACGTCGACGCGGTGTTGTTCTGGAAGGTGATGGACCCGATGAAGGCGGCGCTCGACGTCGCCGACTACGTCGCGGCGATCAACTGGGCGTCGCAGACGGCGCTGCGCGACGTGATCGGCAAGACGATGCTCGCCGACATGCTCGAGGGCCGCGAGAGGATCAGCGGCGAATTGCAGCGGATCATCGACGCCCGCACCGAGCCCTGGGGCATCAACGTGATCTCGGTCGAGGTCAAGGACGTGCTCATCCCGCTCGGACTGCAGGACGCGATGTCGATGCAGGCGCAGGCCGAGCGCGAGCGCCAGGCGCGCGTCATTCTGGGCGATTCCGAGCGCCAGGTGGCGGAGAAGTTCGCCGAGGCGGCGCTGACCTACGCCAACAATCCGACCGCCTTCCATCTGCGCGCGATGAATATGCTCTACGAGGGCCTGAAGCGCTCGAACGCGACCATCGTCATCGTGCCCTCGACCGCGGTCGAATCGATGCAGCTCGGCGGCATGCCGACGATGGCCACCGTCGCCAGCGCCATCGCCCACGCGAACGCGGCGCGCACGGGCGCGCCGACGGAGGGGTCGGGACCGGCAGGTTAAGGGCAAGACATGCGTGCCGGCGGGTCTCGCGGCGCCAAACGGCCGAGGCTAAAGCCTATTCTTGAATAGGCTTCCGTCCTTCATGATGACGACGAAGTTTTTCTCCGGATCGGCGATCAGTCCGATATCGACGGTCGGATCGCCATCTACGAGCAGCAGATCGGCGAGCGCTCCCTCCTCCACCACGCCGAGTTTGCCCGGATAGGGATTTCGCGGACCCGACATTGCGAGAAGCTCGGCGTTGGTCGCGGTCGCCATCTTCAGAATTTCGACCGGGCTGTACCATCGCGCGAGCGTCGCAAGGATGGCGCCCTGACGCTCCGTCATTTTCGGATCGAAAAGGATGTCGGTGCCCCAGGCCGTTTTCAGTTTGTATTCCTTGGCGAGGCGATAGGCCGTGTCGGTCCCTGAATAGACCTGCTGCGCCTTCGCCTCTGCTTCGGGCGTGGGCGGCGGGTTGGCATATTCGTTGTCGAGAAAGGCTTGCATGCTGAGCCAAACGTCGCTGTCGGCGATCAGCTTCGCGCTCGCCTCGTCCATCAGGTGCCCGTGCTCGATGCATCGGACGCCGCCGCGGATCGCGGTCTGGATAGCCCGCGGCGTATAAGCGTGCACCGCGACATAGGTGCCCCAATTCTCGGCGGCGGTGACGGCGGCGCGGAACTCGGGCTCGGTGTATTGGCTGACGTCGATGGGATCGTAACTCGAAGCCACGCCGCCGCCGGCGGCGAGCTTGAGCTGGCTGGCGCCGAGCATCAGTTGCTCGCGGGCGCGCATGAGGACGCGATCCACCCCGTCGGCAATGGCGCCGCCGCCGATCGCCTCTCCGCGGCTCAGCCGGGCATTTTGCGAAGCGGGAATCTCGTAGGGAAAGCGGAAGTCGCCATGGCCGCCGGTCTGCGAGATCATTGCGCCGGAGGGCCAGATGCGCGGACCTGTCACAATGCCCCCATCGATGGCCCGCTTTAGTGAAAACGTCGGGCCGGCCATGTCGCGAACGCTGGTGAACCCGCGCATCAGCGTTTTCTGCGCCTCGCTCGCCGCCACCAGGTTGATGTAACCGACGTCCGCGGTCATCAATACGTTCAGCGGCAAGGGCGCCATCATGGCATGCCAGTGCGCGTCGATCAGCCCGGGCATCAGCACGCGGCCGCCACCGTCGATAATCTTCCCGTCGGCGGCGTTTTCACTTGGCCCTACGCTTGTGATCGTCTTGCCTTCGACGACAACCTGGAGTCCGCTCAATAACGCATCCGACCTGCCGTCGAACACGCGTACGTTGGAGAAGACGATCGGGGACCCAGGCGCCGCCGGAACGCCCAAGGATGAGCTTCCCGCGCCGCTCGGCAACGCGCCGATCGTCGCGCCCGTAGAGCAGAAAAAGCCACGACGAAAGAATTTCTCGGTCAGGCGCGCGTTGAGGCGTGCGAACGCCGGAGTGCGGCAAAGACACCCTGCGGAAGAGGCGCTCCACTCGTTTGTCGGATCGCATGAAGACATTTGCGTCTCCCTCGCGCCTTCGCGGCAAACCGCATCAGCCGGTTCACGAAGCTAAGCTGGAGTAACACGTTGTTGGGAGCGCGCGTCAAATTGCGCGCTCTCGCGGCGACTGCAACGTCAGTTCAAGCTGGAACGGGCGCGTCGCCGCGGATGAGCTTGCCCTGCTTGAGCTCCGCCCAGAAGTCCGGCGGGATCGGACGGCGGAAGGCGGCGAGATTCTGCTCGACCTGGCGGGCGGAAACGGCCCCGGGGATGATCGAGGCGACGATCGGGTGGCCGAGCGGAAACTGCAGCGCCGCCGCCGCCAGCGGCACGTTGTAGCGCTTGCAGACGATCTCTATTTTGGCCACCCGCTCGAGGACGGCGGGTCCCGCCGGCTCGTAATTGTACATCGCGCCCGGAACCGCGCCGGTCGCCAGGATGCCGGAATTGTAGCCTCCACCGACAACGATGCCGACGCCGCGCTCGGCGCAGCGGGGGAACTCGCTGTCGAGCACGTCCTGTTCGAGGAGGGTGTAGCGCATCGCCAGGAGGAAGAAGTCCATATCGAACGTATCGAGATAGCGCGGGATCGACTCCCTGGAATTGAAGCCGGCGCCGATCCCCTTGATCGCGCCGGACTCGCGAAGCTCTCTGAGGGCGCGCCAGCCGCTGGTCGTCAGCTGCGCGAAATAGGCGCTGAGAGCGGCTGGGCCGTGGTCCCAGGGATCCAGGTCGTGAATCAGGAGGAGTTCGACCGAGCAGATCCCGAGCCGCTGCAGGCTGTCTTCGAACGAGCGCATGATGCCGTCGTAGCCGTAGTCGAACACCGGCTTGAATTGGAGGCCGCCGATCCACTGGTCCTTGATCGCCCCGGGGCCGAGCGGCCGGCGCAGCACCCGGCCGACCTTGGTCGAGACGACGTAGTCGGCGCGCGGCTTGCGATAGAGCGCCCGGCCGAGGCTGTGTTCGGCGAGGCCGCGGCCATACCAGGGCGAGGTGTCGAAATAGCTGACCCCGCCGTCCCAGGCGGCCTCGATCAGCCTCGCCGCCTCGGCGTCGTCGACGCGCTCGAAAAGCTCGCCGAGGGGCGCCGTGCCAAGGCCGAGTTCGCTGACGCTGACATCGGCGCGGCCGAGCTTTCGCTTCCTGAACGGCGGCGCGCTCACTCCTCGGGCTCGGTGTCGAAGCGCAACGGATAGCCCCTGGCGGCGCCGGCCTCGGTGCCGCGCGCGGCCTTGGTCTCAGCGATGTCCTGGGCGAAAACGGCGACCACGCACACCCCTTTCTTGTGCGCGGTCAGCATGACGTTGAGGGCCTGCGATTCATTGAGGCGGAACACGGCTTTCAAGACCTCGACGACGAAGTCGCGGGGCGTGTAATCGTCGTTGAACAGAAGGACCTTGTGCAGGCGCGGACGCTGCACCTTCGTTTCGGTCTTCGTCCGAATCTTGGTTGCGATCTTGCTCATCGCGGCCCTCGGAGGCAGGCTGTGGCTGACGCGTCGCCTTTATTGTCGCACGCGCGCTAGGTTGCATTCAAGCGACTTAAGCGTGGCGGCGCTGATGTCTTGCAACGCGCTTCGACCGCGCGTGGTTCACCGAGGCCCCCGATGCTCAATACGCGACAAAAGGTTCTGCGGAATTTCTGGTACGCGACGGCGCCGATCGACAAGCTCCAGGACGGCCCGAAGCCGTTCCGCCTGCTCGGCCAGCCGATCGTCCTCTTTCTCGACGAAAAGGGCGAGCCCGCGGCGCTCGAGGACCGCTGCTGCCATCGCACCGCCAAGCTGTCGAAAGGGCTGGATCAAGCAGGGCCACATCGTCTGCGGCTATCACGGCTGGGAATACGACCGAACCGGCAAGCTCCGGAACATTCCGCAATTCCCAATGGGCCAACCCCTGCCGAACGCGCGGGCCAAAGCTTTCCAGGTGAAGGCGCGCTACGGCTATGCCTGGGTCTGCCTCGGCGAGCCGATCCTCGACATTCCCGACCTGCCGCAAGAGGTCGATCCAGCCTTCCGCCTGATCCACCAGTTCGACGATGCCTGGAACTGCTCGGCCCTCAGGATGATGGAGAATTCCTTCGACAATTCCCATTTCTCCTTCGTCCACAAGGGCACGTTCGGCGACATCGACCAGCCGAAGCCGGAAAAATACGAGCTGACGGAAACCGCTTACGGCTTCGTCGCCGAGACCGTGGTGCCGGTGAAGAACCCGCCGCAGGCCGCCCGCGTCACCGGCACGACCGACCCCTGGACGAAACGCAAGATGCGCAACGCCTGGTACATGCCGTTCTGCCGCACCATGGACATGGAATATCCCTCGGGCCTCCGGCACATCATCTTCAATTCGGCGACGCCGATCGACGACGGCTCGATCCAACTCGTGCAGATCCTCTTCCGCAACGACCGCGAGGAGGATTGCTCGACCGAGGAACTGCGCGCCTGGGACCGGGCGATCATCGAGGAGGACCGCGAGATCCTCGAGTTCGACCGACCCCGATGCGATCGTCGACATGAGCCGCAAGCTCGAGATGCACATGCCCTCCGACCGGCCGGGCATGCTGATGCGGAGCCGCCTCAACGCGATGCTCGAGGCGCACGGCGAACATGAGGTTCCGCGCTGACGCAGGCCCTTCGAAAGGTGTAGGATGGTCGACGACTGCCGCGGGAGGGTTTGCCATGGGAGTTCGACACGCGTTGGCGCTTGGCGCAGCGGCGCCGGCGCTTCTTTGTGCGTCCGGAGCGCTCGCCGGCCCCTGCGCCGACCGCATCTATCGCGACCAAGTCGCGCTCAACAAAAGACTGGACGTGGCCGCCGCGCGGGGACACCCGGCTGCGGAGTCGACCGGCGCGCTGCTCCACCACCAGCCGACGCCAAGTTCGGTGGCGCAGGCGGAAGCGGCTGTGGGCGACCTCTCCGAAGCCGACGCGAAGGCGGCGGCGGCGGCGATGGAGGAGGCGCGAAAGGCCGATCTCAAGGGCGACAAAGGCGCCTGCGAGAAGGCGCTCGACGACTTCGAGCGCATCCTCGGACCGTAGAACACGGCTGCGGAGGCCGACGTCCCGGGGGGCGCAGTGTGTCGGCAACCTCCATTTGCCTGACGCGTTCGCCGAAAACGAGCCGATTCGGCCTCCCTGTTACTCCCTGCCAACAGGGCAAATCGGTCCCGCGCCTACCCCGCCAGCGCGCAAATCCGTTGTCTTTCGTTTCGTTTGAACGGATTTGCTCCTGCGGAAGGTAAGGAAGGAACAGGGGATTATTCTGCCTGTTAGGCCCCATAACAAGGACAGGCAGGAGAGCGCGAAGCGGCAGACCGACTTGATGGGTCTGGCGCGGCACCGCGATTGTCAAAAATATCAAGGCGAAGTCGCCCGCAGCCGCACGTTTTGGGTGAGAATAACGCCATATCTGATTGATTCTAATGATGTAACGGCCTATGCTGGCAAGACAAATGCGAGAGCCTCCGCTCAGACCCCCATTCCCTCGAACGCGATAATCCGGCAGGCGTCGCCCGCCTTCGCCGCCGCGGCGTGGGGCGCCCGGATGATCAGCCCCTCGGCCCGGGCCATAGTCTTGACCAGAGAGGAATCCTGCGATTCGGCCGGCGTCGCGAGGAGAATCCCGTTGCCGTCCCGATGCAGCCCGGCGCGCATGTAGTCCTGGCGCGGCCCGTTGGCCGGAAGGTCACGCGCGAGGCTGACCTATTCGCTCGCATCGGCGCCGGCGTCGGTTGCCCCTGCAACGCTAACAGCAGAGGCCGCAAGAAACAGGATCGCGCAAACCATCGACGACGTCGGATTGCCAGGGAGACCGAGGACGCGCATGCGGCCAAGGCGGCCGTGCATGAGCGGCTTTCCGGGACGCATGGCGATGCGCCAGAAACCGAGTTCCATGCCTGCCGCGACCAGCGCCTTCTGGACGAGGTCGTGATCGCCGACGGACGCGCCCCCGAGCGTCACCAGCACGTCGGCTTCGACGTCGCGCGCCCGCCGGATCGCCACTTCGAGCGAGTTCATCGTGTCGACAGCGATGCCGAGGTCGATCGCGACGCCCCCGCACGCCTCGACGACCCCCGCCACGGCGAAATTGTTCGAGGCGATGATCTGCGAGGGACCGAGCGTTGCGCCCGGCGGCACGAGTTCGTCGCCGGTCGCAACGATCGCAATTCGAGGGCGCCGCCGGACGGGCAACTCGGTATGGTTGGCGGCAGCAGCCAGCGCCACGTCGCGCGGGGTGAGACGGCGTCCCGCCGGAAGGAGCGCCTCGCCTTCGAAGAAGTCCAGTCCAGCCGGCCGCAGGTTGTCGCCGTGGGCCACGGCGGCCGAAACGATGATACGGTCGGTCTCGCGGCGCACGTCCTCCTGAATGACGATCGCGTCCGCGCCTCGAGGCATCGGCGCGCCCGTGAAGATGCGCGTCGCCTCGCCCGAGCCGACGACGCCGTCGAACGCATGCCCCGCTGACGACTCGCCGATCAGGCGGAGGATCGCAGGAATGCTTGCGCAGTCGGCCGCGCGAAGCGCGTAGCCATCCATCGCCGAATTGGGAAAGGGCGGCTGAGTGCGCAACGCCATGAGATCGCACGCCAACACCCGGCCAAAACCGGCTTGCAGCGCAATCCGCTCTTCATCAAGCGGCGCCTCAGCAGAGGCGAGCACGCGCGCCAGCGCTTCTTCGACGCTGATCATCCCGTTCATGCCTGGGGCTCCTGCAGGCGCCATTCCCCAGATTTGCCGCCACGCTTTTCGACCAAGCGCAAGCCCTCGATACACATGACTCGATCGATCGCCTTGGCCATGTCGTAGATGGTGAGGCAAGCGACAGCGACAGCGGTCAGCGCCTCCATCTCCACCCCGGTCGGGCCGAGGCACCGCGCCTCAGCGCGAACCTTAAGACCAGGCAGCGCCTCGTCGGCGGTGATGTCCACGCTGATCTTGGTGAGCTGCAAGGGATGGCAGAGCGGGATCAGCTCCGATGTCTTCTTGGCCGCCATGATCCCGGCGAGGCGCGCCGCCCCGATGACGTCGCCCTTCCTGGCGTCGCCTTCGAGGATCGTCCGCAGCGTCGCCTCGGCCATATGGACGCGGCCTTGCGCGACCGCGACGCGATGCGTCGCCTCCTTGTCGGACACGTCGACCATCCGCGCTTCGCCCTGGGCGCCGAGATGCGTCAGAGTGCTGGCGTGTTCATCTCGAGCAGAGCCCATCGCGCCTCTTCTCTGCTGCTCAGTCGGACGCGGCCGAACAGAGAGGCCGCCAAGCGCACTTGAAGCAAAATTCGTCCCGTACGGCAATCGGGGGTCGCCATTTGTCGATAGGCCGAGCCGCGTGTAAGACCCCCTCCCCGCGAGAGCGGTCAACGAGTTCCTCATGGCGCGCGCCCCGACCATTGCTTACGTCCTGCTGCGCAACGCGCATTTCGGCCCGCGTCGGGCGTCTTCGGTTGAGCTTTGCGTACGCGACCTCGTCCGCCATAGCCGTTACGCGCGCTCGACCTTCGTTGTTTGCCCCGAGGTGGACGAGCCTTTCGAGAGGATTGAAACCGAGACCGTTCCAAAGGTCTGGGCGGGCGGCAACCTCGCGAAAGCGTGGCGCGTCGGACGGCTCCTGCGCCGGAAGGTCGCCGATCTGGCGATCGTCGAGAACCATCTTCCTGCCGCCGCGCTCATCGCCTCGGCGGCGGGCGTCCCGACAATCCTGCACAGCCACGCCTACGAAAAGGCGCCGTCTGGCGCGGTCAAGCGCGCTGTCCGCGATGCGGAGCTCAGCCGCCTGGCCGGCCTTGCTTTCGTCAGCGAGGATTGCGTCCGCCGGTTTCAGGCCAATTTTCCCGGCGCGCGGGCGCCCACCCGCGCCGTCCCGAATGGACTCGATATGACGGACTGGTCGTCCAGGACGCCCAAGGAAAAGACGATTCTTTCGGTCGGCCGCGCGCTTAACGACAAAGGCCACATCGAGGCGATGGGGGCAATCGCCAAGCTGTTGCCATCCAGGCCGGGCTGGAGGGCTCGCTTCATCCTGTCGGCCACCGACCGGGAGCCGAAGACCGTCCAGGCGCTGCAGGCGGCCGCCGCGGTCTTCGACGGGCGGGTGGCAATCGACGCCAACGTGCCTTACGCCGAGGTAAAGGCGGCCTGGGAGAGGGCTGAGATAGGCATGGTCCTGACGAAGACGCCCGAACCGTTCGGCCGCACAGCGCTCGAGGCAATGGCGAGCGGGGCCGCGCTCGTCACGTCCGGGCTCGGCGGTCTGGCGGAGATCTGCGGTTCGGCTGCGGTGATCGTCGATCCCGCTGATCGCGACGCCGCCGCCTCGGGACTCGCCTCCCTCATGGATTCGCAGGAACTTCGACTGAAACTCGCGCATGCCGGCCGCGCCCGGGTCGAAACAATGTTCGACATCCGCGCTGTCGCCAAGCGGATGGACGACTTTGTCGACGAGGCGCTCGGCGCGAGCGCGCTGGACTGAGTTCATCGATTCCGTGAAACCATATGCCAGAGCGAGCGTTAGTATGCCGGAGTGAGCGCGGACGCTGTCTCCTGGCGTGAGAAGACAGAAAATTGGCGTCTCTGATAAGTTGTGCAGAGCGGTCAGCTCTAAGTTCGCTCCCGAGGGTCGGCGACTTCGCCGTGGGGCCGGTGACAAACTATTGGAAGGTGACTGTTGGAAGTCGGTCTCAACGATCGGGAAAGGCAAGTCGTGGCAGATTGCTCACGGAACGCAAGGGGCTCCTGATCGACGTCACTGAAGACACTGCCCAACCTGACAGGGCTCGGCGCGCCGGGCCGAATGCATTGCTGAATATGACATCGTAATTATGAAGTGACATTGCCCAAGCAGAAAAATGCATTACATTGTAGTGTCTGTTTTAAGCTCAGAGTCACGTTTAATATGGACGAAAAGACAGGCTGAATGACAAGAACCGTCGTCGTTGGATTGATTCTCGCCTCCCTGCCCCGGTGGGCGGCGCGGTCGATCTCGCCGCCTTTGGTCCAGTCTGGTGCTGACGCTGTGCACGACCATCTTGCGATAAGCCGGCCGTTGACTGTCGAGCGGCTGGCGGGTCCGGGAGCGCTTGGCGGCATAGCCGCCGAATGGGACCTGCTCGACCGCCAGACCTCGCCGCGCACTCCTTTCACCTCTCCGGCCTATATCATCACGTGGTGGAAACACTTTGTCCGCCGCCGCCGCGCGCTGTTCCGCGACGAGTTCTTCTGTCATGTCGTGCGGGGCGATGGCGGCCGCCTCGTAGCCGTTGTGCCACTGGTGCGCACCTCCTTCCCCCGCATCGGCCCGCCGGTGTTGCGCATGGTGCAGTTCTTCGGCATCGATGCGGTGACCGAGATTCGCGGCGTGATCTGCCGGCCAGAGGACCACGTGGCTGTGGTCGAGGCGCTGGTCGAGCATTTCCTTGCCCGGCGTCGCGAATGGGACGTGTTCCGCTGGGTCGGCCTGCGCCGCCCCGTCGACGCCTACAGCGGGCCGCCGCTGCCCTGCGCCTTCGTGCCCAGGCGCGACCTGCCGGACTATGTCGTCGAGTTGCCTGGAAGCTGGGAGGATCTGTGGCTGCGGGTCTCCTCCAACATGCGCAAGAACCTGCGCAAGGCGTACGAGTTTCTGGAACGCGACGGCTTTGCGTTCACGTTGCGCGTGACAGAGCGGCCGGACGACGTCGCGGCGGCGGTGACGCGGTTCCTCAAATTGCACGCCGCGCGGGCGGAAGCGGCAGATATGATTTTCCATCCCAACAAATTCGTGCAGCCGCAGGTGCGCGCCTTCTTCTCGGACTATCTGCACGGCCTCGCGGAACGCGGCGAACTCAGGATTTTCGAGCTGGAAATCGGCGGCGCCGCGGTTGCAAGCCGGATTGCGTTCCTGCTCGGGTCTGATTTGTACGTGTACTATACCGGCTACGATCCGGCCTGGAAGACCTACAGCGTGATGACGGTGCTGGTGGCCGAGACGTTCAAATGGGCGTTCGCGCACGGGGTCGAGCGGATCAACCTGTCGACCGGTCGCGACCAGTCGAAGATGCGCTGGAAGCCGCGCGAGGTGCTGTTCCGCGATGCCGTGCAGGTGTCGCCGACCATGCGGGCCCGGGCGGCATTCGGGGCGTTCCTGGTCTATGAGGCGTTGAGCCGCGCCAGGGTCGGGGCAGGCATTCGCGGACGGCGCCTAGCAGATCAAGCTGCCGACCGGTCAAGACCAGTCGAAAACACGCTGGAGGCCGCGCGAGGCGCTGTTCCGCGACGCCGGGCAGCAGTCGCTGACCCGGCAGGCGCGGGCACCACTCGAGGGGTTCCAAGCCTATGACAATAAGACGTTGCTCCGCGCCTGTTCAAGGCGGCTGAGCCGTGCTGACGACCCAGGCTGGCGCGCCCGTCCTGCGCGATATCCGCGCCGCATCCAAGAAGGAACTCAAGAACCGCATCATCGCCGCCATTGATCACTTCAATCGCGACCCGGTCGTCCATACTCGGTCGAATAGGCTCGACCAGGCGGCTGATGATTCGAAGCTCGAAATCGATGAACTAGGGTTGTCCGGTCGCCGCGATCGGCCCTTCGGCGTCGCGCCACTCGAGCGTGACGACTTTACCGTTCTCGACTGTCAAAGCGAGACGTCCCTGCTTGAGTTCGAGCGCGCGATCGCCGAAGAGCCTGCGCCGCCAGCCAGTCAGCGCCGGCACGTCGGCCTTGTCGTTGGCGGCGATCGCTTCGAGATCGTCAACGGTCGCAATTAACTTCCCCGCGACGCCGCTTTCCTCGCTCACCTGCCGCAGCAGAACCTTGAGCAGTTCGACCGTCGCTGCGACATTGGCGCCATTGCGCCGGTCACGCTCGATCTTCGGCAGCGTCTTGGGATCGCGGGCGAGTCCCCGCTCGACCGCCTGCAGGATTTCCCCACCCGCCCGCGACCGCTCCATGCCGCGCGGAAAGGCGCGCAAATTGGCGAGCGCATCGAGGTTGCGAGGAGCCGCGAGCGCGAGCTCGATCAGGACATCGTCTTTCAGCACCCGCGAGCGCGGCACGTCGCGCGCCTGCGCCTCGGTCTCGCGCCACGCGGCGAGCTCCATCAGGACGGCGAGATCCCGCGGCTTTCGCGCCCGAGACTTGAAACGTTCCCAGGCGCGCTCGGGATGCTGTTCGTAGATCTCGGGCGAAGCAAGGACCTTCATCTCGTCGTCGAGCCAGCTCTGACGGCCGGTCGCCTGGATGCGTTTGGTCAGCGCCTTGTAGACGTCGCGGAGATAGGTCACGTCGCCGATCGCATATTCGATCTGCGCCTCCGCGAGCGGCCTGCGGGCCCAATCGGTGAAGCGCGACGATTTGTCGATCGTGACGCGGCAGATCGACTGCACGAGTTCGCCGTAGGAGACCTGATCGCCGTAGCCGCAGACCATCGCCGCGACCTGGGTGTCGAACAGGGGAGTCGGCAGAACGCCCGCCAGCTTCCAGAAGATTTCGAGGTCCTGACGCGCCGCATGGAACACCTTGACCACGTCCTCGTCCGCCATGAGCCGCAGGAGCGGCTGTAAATCGACGCCGTCGGCGAGCGCATCCACCGCCAGCGCCTCGTCGTCGGAGGCAAGCTGGACGACGCAAAGAACAGGCCAAAACGTCGTTTCCCGGAGGAACTCGGTGTCGACAGCGACGAACGGGTGGCGCGCCAACCGAACGCACGCCGCCTCGAGCTCTTCTGTCGTCGTGATCAGCGACACGGGCCCGGCGCCTTATTCATTGACGACAGGCGGCGCGGGCTTGGCGCGCTCCTTGCGCACGGGCGGAGGCGTATGGCGCGGCATACCGAGACGCTTGTCGAGATACGCCCCAACGACCGTCTGAAGGTCGTCGATGCAATCCTCGAAAAAGTGGTTCGCCTCCGGAATCACCGCGTGCTCGATCACGATTCCCCTCTGCGTCTTCAGCTTTTCGATCAGGGCGAGCACTTCTTTGAGCGGCGCGACGCGGTCCTTGTCGCCATGGACGAAGAGGCCAGACGAGGGACAGGGAGCGAGGAAGCTGAAGTCGAAGCGATTGGCGGGGGGCGCGATGGAGATGAAGCCCTCGATCTCCGGCCGCCGCATCAGAAGCTGCATGCCGATCCATGAGCCGAAGGACACGCCCGCGATCCAGCAGGCGCGCGCTTCCGGGCTGATCGACTGCGCCCAGTCGAGCGCCGACGCCGCATCCGACAATTCGCCCTGCCCGTGATCGAACGCCCCCTGCGAGCGGCCGACGCCGCGGAAGTTGAACCGCAGCGTCGAAAAGCCCCGCTCGGCGAAATTATAGTAGGTGTTGTAGACGATCTGATTGTTCATCGTCCCACCGAATTGCGGGTGGGGATGCAGAACGACCGCGATCGGCGCCCCGCGCTGCTTGGCAGGATGGAAACGGCCTTCCAGCCGTCCCGCCGGACCGTTGAAAAAGACCTCGGGCATGAAATCTCCACAAAGAGTTGCGGCCCCGCTGCGCCGGCTGTCGACCTCAAGCGCGCCGGAGGCGCCTTGTGACTGAGGGGTCGGGCGCGTATGTCACGCGTCGCCTGGCATTTGACTAGCCGGTCTCGCCTTGGAGGCTGCCTCATAGCACGCAAGGCGCCCGCAATTGCAAGGAAAAACCGCACTGGCCGCCGCCTGTTGGAGGCCCGAAGGAACGCCGTTCCGATCGCTTGGGAGAACTCATGGCCGCCGCGAGGCCGAAGATCAGGACCTATCTCGACTACAATGCGACCGCGCCGTTACGCCGGGAAGCGCGCGAAGCGGCGATTTCCGCATTGGCGACGACGGGCAATCCGTCCTCGATTCACGCCGAGGGCCGCGCGGCGCGCGCCATCGTCGAGAAGGCGCGGGCCGAGGTTGCAGGCCTCGTCGGCGTCGCCCCGCGTTGCGTCGCCTTCGTCTCCGGGGGTACGGAAGCCGCCAACTTCGCGCTCAATCCCTTCTTTGGCGCCGGGGCGGGCGCTGCGCCGCTGGATCGGCTCATCGTCGGCGGCGGGGAACATCCCTGCATCCTCCTCGGCCATCGCTTTCCCAGATCCGCGGTTGAAACGGCGCCCTTGGAGCCCGACGGACGCATCAATCTCGACTGGCTCGAGGACGCGGTCGCGCGGCCGGGTCGCCCGCTCATTGCGTTGCAAGCGGCGAACAACGAGACCGGCGTCATCCAGCCGGTGCCTGAGGCCGCAGCGCTCGTCCACGCAGCGGGCGGCTTCCTCTTTTGCGACGCAGTGCAACTGGCCGGGCGGGCCGACTGCGGCATCCTCGTCTTGGGCGCCGATGCGCTCGCGCTTTCCGCCCACAAGATGGGGGGGCCGAAGGGGGCCGGGGCGCTGGCGACCGCCCGCCCGGCCCTGAGCCTTGGCGAACCGCTGATTCGCGGCGGCGGACAGGAACGCGGCGCGCGTGGCGGCACCGAGAACGTGGCGGCCGTCGCGGGCTTCGGCGCCGCGGCCAGCGCCTGCCGCGCCGAAGCGGCGGAGCCAGAGCGGCTCGCGTCGCTTCGCCGCCGCCTCGAGCGGGTCGTCCGGGATGCGGCCTCCGATGCGGTCGTGTTCGGCGACGCGGCGCCTCGGCTGCCCAACACGCTGTGCTTCGCAGTTCCCGGCGTCGAGGCCGCGACCCTGATCATCGCGCTCGATCTCGCGGGCGTTGCGGTCAGCTCCGGCTCGGCCTGTTCCTCCGGCAAGGTGACGCCGTCGCACGTGCTCGCGGCGATGGGCGTCAAGCCGGAGCTGGCGCGCGGAGCGATCCGCCTGAGCCTCGGCTTCGGCTCGACGGACGACGACGTCGAGCGTTTCGCCGAGGCGTTCTCAGGCGCGCTTCGACGCATGCGCCGGTCCGCGCGGCCCACGGCCTCTGAAGCGCGCTGACGCAGTGCTTGCATCCCCCGCGCACGGGGTGTAGAGGGCGTGTTCAATCCTCCAACATTCTCTCCGGATTTCAAGGAGTTGCCATGGCGCGCGTCACCGTCGAAGACTGCGTCGAAAAGATCGATAACCGCTTTGATCTCGTTTTGATGGCCAGCCATCGCGCCCGCGCCATCTCCTCCGGCGCTGGGATCAACGTGGCGCGCGACAACGACAAGAATCCCGTTGTCGCCCTGCGTGAGATCGGCGACGGCAAGCTGTCGCCGGGCGACCTGCGCGAGGATCTCATCCACGCTCTGCAGAAGCATGTCGAGGTCGACGAGCCGGAGTCGGAGGCCGCGCCGCCTATGGTCAACCCGAACGCCCAGGCCCAGATCGAGCTCGGCGTCGAGGCGCAGTTCGACCGCATGACCGAAGAAGACCTGTTGCGCGGGCTCGAGGGTCTGGCGCCGCCGCCGGAGCCGGAAGAAGACGCGGAGTAACCGCCAGTCTCGCAACGGAAGGCCAGGTTTCGCGTGTCGATGAGCCCGGCCCTGGCGACCGCTGCTGTTTTGGCCTATCCACAGCCACGCTCCAGTTTCAAGTGATTTTGATGTTCAGCGCATGATGATTTGCTATCTTTCGTGGGGAGAATCACTGCGCTTAGGGGACCTCTGCCGCTCGGCGCCGGTTATGAGCGCGTGGTTCCGTTCGAGAGGCGCGAGGGGCTCGGAGGCGGCGTGTCGCGCTGGCGCGTTGAGTGGGGGGCCGAATTGGGCGACGAATTCATCAAGCCGCTGGCGACAACGGGCGCTTTGTCGGCTGCCGACCGGAGCCCTGCAGGCTTGGTCGAGATCGCGGGCCAGGTCAAATGGTTTGACGCGGCCAAGGGCTACGGCTTCGTCGTGCCGGACAGCGGTGGGGCGGACGTTCTCGTCCATGTGACGGTTCTCAGGCGCGACGGCTTCGCCGGCGTCCGCGAAGGCGCGCGGATCGTCGCCGAGGCAAGGCAAAGCGAGCGCGGCCTTCAGGTATTCAAGGTGATTTCGATCAGCGATCCGGAGCCCGGCTACGCGCCCGCGTTGGCCCCGGCGCGAACTCGCGTGCAGGCCGCCTCGGTCGGCGGCTTCGAGATCGTGATCGTCAAGTGGTTCAACCGCTCGCGCGGCTTCGGCTTCCTCACCCGCGGCGAGGGCACAGAGGACATCTTCGTGCATATGGAGACGCTGCGCCGCTACGGCTTCCTCGATCCCAAGCCCGGCGACAGCATGCTCGCCCGCTTCGGTCCTGGCCCGAAGGGCCTGATGGCGGCTGAAGTTCGTCCGCTCGACGGCGCCCGCATTCCCGCGCCTCATTGACCGCTCGCCCCGTCGACGGCTTCCGTCTTGACGGGCGCGCGGCATTCCTCTTGAAGCTCGCCTCCTGAGCCCGGCTCGAGGCGGCGACGTCGCCGCCCGGCCCTTCGCGGAGAATCTCGATGGCGGCGATCGGCGCCAGGCTTTCAACGACGCTCGCGCTCCTCCTTGTCCTTGCCGCGCTGGTCGCGACGCCCGCCGGCGCCGCGGCGCTCGAGCCGCTCGAGCTCATGACCGCAAGCGGCGCGCATGAGTTTAAGGTCGAAATCGCCAAGGACGACGAGACCCGCGCGCTGGGTCTGATGAACCGCATGTACATGGCGCCCGACCGCGGCATGCTGTTCGAGTTCGACCGCGACGAGCCGGTCACGTTCTGGATGAAGAACACCTACATCCCCCTCGACATGATCTTCATTTCCCCCGCCGGGGTGGTGACGAACATCGTCGCCAACGCCGAGCCGCTTTCCGAGCGGATTATCCCTTCCGGGCCGCCCTGCATTGCGGTGCTCGAGGTGAACGGCGGCGTCGCCGCGTCGATCGGGCTCAGGGTCGGCGACAAGGTGCGCTTCCCCTTCTTCAAGTCCTGACGGGAGGCGGCCTTGCCTGAGACACTAGGCCGCGCAGATTTGACCAAGGGACCGATCCTCAGCAGCGGAATATCGGCTAGAATGGCGTAGCGCAGACGCTCTTTCACCGGCGCGCATTCGCGCCTTCCCGGCGCGCTTCCCATGGGGGCCGGGGGTGAGGAACTTTCAGGCGAGGATGACGATCATGGCCAACGACAAGATGATGGCGCAGATGTCGGGCAAGGGCGGCTTCATCGCCGCGCTCGACCAGAGCGGCGGATCGACCCCCGGCGCGCTGCGCCTCTACGGCATTCCCGACAGCGCATACAAGAGCCAAGAGGAGATGTTCCGGCTGGTGCACGAGATGCGGGTGCGCATCATCACCGCCCCGGCCTTCACCGGCGAGAAGGTGATCGGCGCGATCCTGTTCGAGCGCACGATGGACGGCGAGGCGAAGGGCAAGCCGGTTCCCGCCTTCCTTTGGGAAGATCGCGGGGTCGTCCCCTTCCTCAAGGTCGATAAAGGGCTCGATGCGGAAAAGGACGGCGTCAGTCTGATGAAGCCGATGCCCGACCTCGATCCCCTGCTCGCCCGGGCGACGAAGCTCGGCATCTTCGGCACCAAGATGCGCTCGGTCATCAACCTCGCCTCGAAGACGGGCATCGCCGCCATCGCCAGGCAGCAGTTCGAGATCGGCGAACAGATCGCCGAGCATGGCCTGATGCCGATCCTCGAGCCCGAGGTCTCGATCAAGAGCCCCGAGAAGGCCGCCGCCGAGGTCATCCTGCGCGACGAACTGACCCAGGGCCTCGACGCCCTGCCGCCCGGGCGCCAGGTGATGTTCAAGCTGACATTGCCGGAGGTCCCTGACTTCTACATGCCGCTGATCGAGGACAAGCGCGTCGCCCGCGTCGTCGCCCTCTCCGGCGGCTACACAAGGGCCGAGGCGGACAAGCGCCTGGCCGCCAACCACGGCATGATCGCCAGCTTCTCCCGCGCTTTGGTGCAGGACCTCAGGGTGTCGATGAGCGACGCCGAGTTCAACGCGGCGCTGGCCAGCGCCATCGACGAGATCTACCGCGCCTCGACGGTCAAGGTCTAAAGGCCGGGAGGCGGGAGGCGAAGCAAGGCCGGAAGGAGTGGCGCGCGCCATGGTCGCGCGAAAGGCTTTTGAACGGCTTAGACTCCAAAAGCTGTCACTTTCGGAAAATCAAAATCTACGAGTTTTAGCTGCGTATTCCTGGTCAGTCGGTTGGCCCGTTAGCCGAACACATGCGGGGAGCGGCTTGGTCTTGCGTCGTTTTTCGTCGTTTTTGTACCCTGCGATCATCTGTATTTGCCGCTTAAGCCGAACTCAAAATTTGACGCATGCGTCGTCCGGTCACTGGCGGTGTTCCTTGACGCCTAGCTAGCGCGCGCCTCGGTCACCACAGGACCTCGAACAATTGATGCGTCCCCGCCAGGCCCTTGAGCTCCTTCCCGCTGATCGGCGCGAAGTGCAGGTCGCCGGCGTTCGCGGTGAGGTCGTGCAGCCTGGATGAGACAAGGATTTGCCCGCCCCGCGCGAGGACAATCCGTTGATCGCTTTGGCGACATGCAGCCGCTCGTCACGATTCGAGCAGCGTCCGGGCCTCGCACAAGTCGGCGGTCTCGAAGCCTTCGGTGAACCAGCCGTAGACTTCGGCGAGTTGGCGCTTCGCTTCCTTGCCCTGCCGCCTCCGCAGGCGGCTGAGGCTCATCGAGGCGCGCAGCTCGAGCGACTTTGCGCCTTGGCTGATCGCAGTGCGAAGCGCCTTGTCGAAATACTCCTCGGCGACCTGGTCTCTGTCCGCCTCCGGGGCCTGCGACGCCGGCTGGTTGAGCGCCAGTTCCCCCTTCAGCCGGTAGAGTTCGGCCTCCCACCAGCGCTCGCCGCTTTTCTGCACTGCAGCCTCCGCCTCGTCCAGCAAGCCAAGCGCTTCGGCCTCTTGACCCATGACGCCGAACACCTGCGCCATCAGGGCGAGGTAATAGGGCCGCAGGATGCCCGCTCCCGTCGCCTGGTAGGCGCGGAGCCCCTGGCGCATCTGGGCGATCCCGTCTTCGACCTCATTGCCCGCGGTCATCGCCCAGCCGCGCAGGATCATTCCTGTCAGCAGCCAGAACACAAATTCATGCTTGGTCGAGATCGCGATCGCCGCTTCGGCGTGCTCCCGGACGGCAAGCCTGTCCTGGACGAGCTGATGGACCCAGGTGGAAAAGTCCAGCGCGGCGGCCAAGCTGTAGGGATGAGACAATTTTCGGGCCAAAGCCAGGGCTTCTTCATTCATCCTCAGCGCCTGATCCGGGTAGCCGAGGAACCAGAGCGCAAACGCCATCTGCGACCGACAAACGACGCCGGAGTCCTGCCCGTAGGCGAATGCAAGCGGAACATGACGTTCGGGATCATGCGCGGCGATCACCTGTTCCAATTCCCGCAGCCCCTCGGAATGTCGTGCGAGGGTCGTCAACGTGACCCCCATGGCATGATGAGCCAGCATGAGAAGATCTGGATCGTTGGCGGCGTCGGCCATCCGCCGGCATTGCTCCGCCAATTCATGCGCCGTCTGATGTTCGGCGCGCGCCGTATAGAAGACCCACAGTCCCCAGAGCACAGGGAAAAGCTGAGGCGCCTCGCCGGCCTGCTGGCAAAGCTCCCGCGCCCGGCCATAGACCCTTCCAACGTCAGGGGAGGCGAAGCCCTGGGTCGCGATCAGCGGCGTGCCCAACGCCAGCTGGAGCCCCAGCTCCTGCTGGAAGCGCTCGGGGCTCGCCGGCAAGCTTTTGAGCAACTCCAAGGCCCTGGTCAGATGAGCAATCGCTTCCAGGTTCGCCGAGCGACGCGTGGATCTCTCGCCGGCCCGCTGCCAATACGGAATTGCAGCGTCTTTGAGATCCCCGGCCGTGTAATGATAGGCCAAGAGCTCCGGCCGGGCCTCAACGACTTCGCCAAACCGCTCCTGCAGCGCATGAGCAATCTGACGGTGATATTGCTGCCGCTGGTTCCTCACCAGCGATTGGTAAGCGGCATCCTGAATGAGCGCGTGCTTGAAACGATAGCTCGCAGCCGGAGCGACGCCCTGCTCGAACAGAAGCTCGCTGTCGACAAGCTTCCGCAGCTCCACGTTCAACCTGTTTTCCTCGATATGGGCGACCTCGCGCAGCAGCCGCCAGGAAAACTCGTTGCCGATGACCGAGGCGATCTGCGCCACCTCTCTGGCCCCTTCAAGGCGGTCCAGACGCGCCATGAGCATGTCGTGCAACGTCGCGGGAATCTCATGCGTCGAAGGATCCGTGTCGCCGCGCTCGACCAGAACCTTCGTCAGCTCCTCGATGAACAGCGGGATGCCATCGGTCCGTTCAATGATCTGGTCGACCATCGCTTTCGGCAGCGCCTTGTCGCGGGTGAGTCCCGCGATCATTTCGGCGCGCTCCCCGGCCGGCAAACGGTCGAGATTCATCATCGTCACATGCGGCCGGCCGATCCATGGCGCGACGAACTCCGGGCGGAAGGTGACGACCAGCATGACCGGGAGTTTGCGCATTCGGTCGACAAGCTGGTTCAAAAGCTCGAGCGACGTCGGATCGATCCAGTGCAGGTCCTCGAACACGATCAGGAGCGGCAGCCGCGCCAGCCCGTCGACCTGCGCCAGCAAGGCCTGAAGCGTCTTTTCCCGGCGCTTCTGGGGGGTAAGGTCGAGCGGTGTGTAGCGACCCTCAGGGGGAATCGACAGCAGCTCAGCGATGATCGGAGCGGCCTCGCGAAGGTCTTCGGTCGCTCGGGCAAGCACCGCCTCCAGCTTTCTGAGCTTCTGCCCGGCAGACTCGCCTCGCGCGATTCCGGCCGCTCGTTCGAGATGCGTGATGACGGGATAGAGCTCACTGCCCCGGTGGTTGGGCGCACAGAAATAGCGCATGCGGACGTGTGGCTCATTGCCGAGCCCATCCAGGAGCGCCTGAACGAATCGCGATTTGCCGATGCCAGGCTCGCCCGACACCAGCAAGAACTCGGCCGTCACCCGCTTTGGCTTCCCGCCAGAGGCGCATCATAAGGTCGGTTTCCTCTTTCCGGCCGACGAGTTGCGTATTGGCTGAGCGTAGCGCCTTGAAGCGGCTGACGATGGCGCTGGCGCCGGTGACCTGCCAGGCCTGAACCGGCGCAGCGAAGCCCCTGAGAGAGTGGGCCCCAATCGCGCTGCAATCGAAAAGCTGGCCGACGAGGCTGCGGGTTTCGCCGCTGATGACGACGCCGCCGGGCTCTGCGAGCGCCTGCAGCCGGGCTGCGAGGTTGGGGGTTTCGCCGACCACGTCGTGCTCACGGGCGACGCCCCCGGCGATGAGATCGCCAACCAGCACCAGTCCCGTCGCAATCCCGACCCTCACCTGCAAGGGGTTGCCCCTGTCGTCCTGGAGCCTGCCTACGGAGTCGCGCAGAGAAATGCCGGCGCGGACCGCGCGCTCGGCATCGTCCTCATGCGCTCCCGGATAGCCGAAATAGGCAATGACGCCGTCGCCCATGTATTCGGCGACAAAGCCTCCGGACCGGATGATCACGGCGGTGCAACGGCGGCGATACGCCTCGATGATCTTGTGAAGCTCCTCCGGATCGAGGCGCGTCGAAAGCGACGTCGATCCCACCAGATCGCAGAACAGAACCGTCAGATGACGGCGCTCCATGTTGCGCCGGCTGCCCCGCTCGTCTGCCGCCGGGATCTGTGCGCCGGTAAGGGGCGTGTCCAGGCGAGGCCCGGCGATGGCGCGCAACAGTTTGCGGCGATCACCGAGCGGAATGCCAAGTTCCTTGAGATCCTCCTCGGTCAGGTCCGGAAGGGTCGAAAAATCGATGCGGTTCTCAGAAAAGCGCTGGGCGTACTCGTCCATGCCGAGCGATTTGAGCCAGTCTGCGACCTCGACAACCACGACCTTCCCCCTGGTTCTCGCCGCCTCCGAAGTCGTACGTGGCGGAGGAGCTTCGGAGGATCGCCCGCTGTCTGATCTGCGATGGACATTGTTATCCCGCAAGAGCCTGACGCGCAATCGCCGCCGGGGTGGCGTCACACGCCGGGAGGGACTGAACCGTGGAGGCGATGGATTTAGCGGCTTTTGGAGAAACTCAACAAGGCATAGCGAAGTCCGCCATCGGCCGAACCGTCTCGCACCATGGAATGGGCTTTGAATGACTGCGTGTGCCGGAACGCCGTAGGATCGCTTGAAGGGTCGTCTTTCGATTCGGCTTCGATCAGCGCCAGCGTGGTCGTCCAAAAATGCGTCGTTCGGTCCGTGACGTCGATGATCGGCCCTGCGCTCAATCCGGCTTCGCGCGCCGCATCCAAGTATTCTTCGATAGTCCCGATCCGGGTGTGCCAATGACGATTGAACAGCTCCGCGTATCGCGTCTGACAAAGAAAGCAATCGATGATATAGATTGAGCCGCGCGGCCGCAGCAGCAAAGCGAGCCGCCGGAACCAGTCCTTCCTTGGAAGATAGCCGGAACTGTCCACCGCGACCGCGGCGTCGAAGCGGTTTTCGCCGGGCGCCTCGACCGCATCGCAGACAAGCGGCACGACCTGAGGTCCCACGCCGGCCTCCGCAGCGAATCTAGCCACCCACTCCGCGTGGGACGGCACGCATGTCAGGGCGGTCACCTGCGCGCCGAATTCCTGCGCCCAATAGATCGCCCCGCCGCCGAGGCCGCAGCCGACGTCGAGGATCTGGCCGCTCAAATTCGCCGACGCGCCCCAGACCTCTGCGGCGTGCCGAAGCATGCGCTCCTGACCGGCGACAAGCCGATCGCGCAACATTGGCGCGGATACGTCCGGCGGCGGCGGCACGTCGATGATGCCGGTGTGGTAATGCACGCGGGGGCCCGGACCGTACCGCTTCAGGATAGACTGGGTCTTGCTGTCAAAGTAGGCGACGATGTCGAGGAGGACAGCGTGGGAGGTCAAGACTTACTTTCCAAATTCATCGCGTGCCCAAATATTCGTGCTGTGACTTTACCGCAACCTGTCCGGGGCTGAAAAGATCGCAAGTCCCGGTTCGCGATACGCGCGACACAAGAATGCGGTCACGCCGGGCGGGTTGGGTACCATTAGACCTAAAGCTAGGCTTGCGCAGTCAAGACCCCGTCGCTGGCTTAGTTAGCCCACAAGCTAATGATTAGACCAGTCTTCGGCTGAAAATGGAATTCGAAGTCGATTAAGTCCTGAGGCGAGCCGTCGTTATCGGTCCAATGTGCCACGCCGGACACCTTGACGGGATTGGCCGGCGGCCAAAAGATCACTGTCTGCTGCTTCGGCTTGAATTTGGCCCCGGCCAGAGCCTGCAGAATTTGGATAACGGCGGCTTGTCCTTGAGCTTGCACTTGCCCTACTGTTATATCGAAAAGAATGACATCCGGATCAAGAACGCGCTGCAAGGTGGCCGTATCTGTTGGGTTCTTGTTGAACGCCTTTACCGCGTCGTTAAAGTTGTTTTGCACGGTCGCAAAAGCTCTTCTCTCAGCCTTCTCACTCATGGCATTTACTCCCTTGTTTTCATTCGGCCCAGGAAGCTTTCGCCGTCCCATACCGAGAAAAGAAATCCTCAACTGACTGCGGGTGGTGTCAATAGACTAAATCCACCGCATATCCAGACCGCAGGCAATCAATCGGTTCTGTAAACCGGGTCAAGGTGAATGTTGTGCCCACAAAGAGGCGATAAGGAAATTACCGGGGGCGAATTGAAACTCGTATCTTATCGGCACGTTTACGTGCCCATGCTGCCTATGCGTCCATAGAGCGATCCCCCGCACGGACAACGGGAACACAGACGGGAAAAAGGATATCTGGTTGGTTGGATCGAATTGAACTGGATCTACTGTGGGCAGGCTGTCAAAGTACTGCAATGCCGCATCGCGGCCCTGCACATAAGCGAGAGAGCTTATGTTATAAACAACGACATAAGGATCGAGTAATTTTTCCAGGTCGGCCCACTTTTGGTGATTGAACAAATTGACTGAGTTAATGAACGTCTGCACCACATTTTGGGTATGCTGAAGGCCGGCGGTAAATGTGTTTACGTTGATTAAATTGGGCACGCTATCTCTCCCCTCGCTTGTTAATCAGCTGAACAAACTGGTTAAAATCTTTGCTTCTACTCCTTTAATCATCAACTCGGATACGGACGAAGTCAATCCCGCCCTTGCGCTTCGTTTGGTCGTCGTGCAGCCGGTCGACCCCGTCCCCTCACCCGCCGCTTCCCGCCGGCAGCAGCTCCCGCAGCGCGTCGAGCGTGTCGGCCTCCGCCACGGGCTTGTCGCGGCGCCAGCGGAGCATGCGGGGGAAGCGGACGGCGATGCCGCTCCTGTGGCGGTTGCTCGGCGCGATGCCTTCGAAGCCGAGCTCGAAGACCTGGGTCGGCTTGACGCTGCGCACCGGGCCGAAGGTCTCGACGGTGGTGCGGCGGATGATTTGGTCCATCTCGCGCATTTCCGCGTCCGAGAGGCCGGAATAGGCTTTGGCGAAGGGGACGAGCTCACGGCTCGTGTCCTCCTCGGGAGCGCTCCAGACGGCGAAAGTATAGTCGCTGTAGACGCCGGAGCGGCGGCCATGGCCACGCTGGGCGTAGATGAGCACCGCGTCGACGCTCATCGGGTCGAGCTTCCATTTCCACCAGACGTCGACGCGGTCGTCGCCTTTGCGGCGGCCGACGCCATAGGCGCCGGCGCGGGCCTTCAGCATCAGCCCTTCGCGGCCAAGCGCGCGCGCCTCCTGGCGGGCGGCGGCGAGCTTGTCCCAGTCATCGCCGGCGACGAGCGGGCTGATCCGGAGCGGCAGCGGCGCGTTCCCCCCTTTCGCCGCGGCGAACACCTCTTCGACAAGGCGCTCGAGCTTCGCCCGCCGTTCGCCTTGCGGCTCGGCGCGGATGTCGCGGCCCTCGCTCTCGAGGAGGTCGTAGGCGATGAAGGCGACGGGCAGGTCCTTGAGCGTCTTGTCGCTGACGACCTTGCGCCCGAGCCGCTGCTGCAGGCTGGCGAAAGGCTTGAGGCCGTCGAGCGAGTCGGGACGCGTCTCGCCCGACGGCGGAACCATGACGACGAGCTCGCCGTCGAGCGCGACGTTCTCAGGCAGGTCGCGCGCGAGGCGCTCGAGGTCGGGATAGGCGTCGGAGATCAGCTCTTCGCCGCGCGACCATAGGCGCCATCCGCCGCCGCGCCGGATCAGTTGCGCGCGGATGCCGTCGAACTTCCATTCGACGATCCAGTCCGAGGGCGGGCCCAGCGTTTCCTGCATCTCGGCGAGCGGGCGCTGCCAGGACTGCGCGAGGTAGAAGGGATAGGGCCGGCCGGCGTCGAGCGCGAGCCCTTCGGCGTCAGCCACCTCGGCGATCAGCGCGGCGAAGTCCTCCGGGGTCGGGGCGCGCCGCGCCTGGGCATAGCCGATCATCCGCTGCGCCATGCGGCTTTCCTCGACGCCGGCGACTTCGGCCAGCGCCTTCACCACCTGCAGCCGCGAGACGCCGACTCTGAGCTCGCCGGTGATGAGCTTGAAGAAGGCGAGGCGCTGATCGGCGGGCAGCGCCTCGACCCAACGCTTCACCCGGGCGAATTTCTCCTCGTCGTCGAGCGCCGGGATCTGCAGCAGGCGCTCGCGCATCCAGACGTCGAGCGAAACGTCCTCGCCCGCCTCGCCCTCCGGCAGAAGCAGCGCCAGCGTCTCGGCGAGATCGCCGACGCTGCTGTAGCACTCCTCGCAGAGCCATTCGGGCAGGCCTGAGCCTTCGACCGCGAGGCGGCGCAGGATGCGCGTCGGCACGGTCTGCCGCGGCTTGCCGCCGGCCAGGAAGTAGACCATCCAGGCGGCGCTCCCCCATTGCGCAGGGTCGTTCTTGACGCCGGCGAAGGCCTCGACCATCGCCGCCTGCTTGGCGCGTGTCGAGGTGGCGGAATCGAGCCGCCGGTAGAGCGTCGCGAAAGCCTTCATGCCTCGCCCTCCGGCGGCGTGCCGCCCTCGGCGGCGTCGTCCTCCTCGCCGTAAGCCGTCTCCATTGCCCGCGCCTCGAGCCCCTTCTCGCGCAGATAGCGCGTCAGCGGTCCGACCGCGCCGTGCGTGGCGAAGATCCGCTCCGCCCCGGTCGCCGCGATGGCGGCCAAGAGGCCCGGCCAGTCGGCATGGTCCGAGAGGGCGAAGCCGCGGTCGAGCCCGCGCCGGCGGCGATTGCCGCGGACCTGCATCCAGCCGCTGGCGAGCGCGTCGGAATAGTCGCCGAAGCGCTTGAGCCACGGGCTGGCGGCGGCCGACGGCGGGGCGAGAATGAGGGCGCGGGCGAAGTCGCGTTTGTCGCCGATATCGCTCGCGAGGCGCGTCGGCGGCAAGGCGACGCCGGCCTCGCGATAGAGCGCGTTGATCGCCTCGATCGCGCCGTGGCAGACGATCGGACCGAGATCCGGGTCAACGTGCTTGAGCAGCCGCTGCGCCTTGCCGAGCGCGTAGGCGTAGAGGACGCTGGCGCGCCCGGCGGCGATGTTCTCGCGCCGCCAGGCGTCGACGGCGGCGAGGGTCTCGGCTTGCGGCCGCCAGCGATAGATCGGCAGGCCGAAGGTCAACTCGGTGATGAAGGCATGACAACGGAGAGGCTCGAAGGCGGGCGAGACGCCGTCGCTCTCGAGCTTGTAGTCGCCGGACGCGACCCAGACTTCGCCGCGATGGGCGATGCGGACCTGCGCCGACCCCAGCACGTGGCCGGCCGGGTGGAGGGAGATCTCGACGCCGTTGCGCGTCAGGATCTCGCCATAGGCGGCCGTCTCGATGGCGACGTCGCCGAGGCGCTTTTTGAGGATCGGCGCGGTCGCCGGATGGCAGACATAGACCTCGGAGCCGAAGCGGGCATGATCGGCGTGGGCATGCGTGATGACGGCGCGGGGAACGCCACGCCACGGATCGATATGAAAGTCGCCCGCGGCGCAATAGAGGCCGCGATCGGTCGGCGCGATGAGGTCCATGGGAAAAACGGGCGGTTGGAGCGGCTACGCCGCCGCACCGCCTGATATAGGGGCCGGCGGACGGCGCGCCAGCTTGCTCGGCCGGCGCTCTTGACGGGCAAAGCGCAGCGGACGCAAAAGAGTCGGCGCCAGCTTGGGGCTATGGCCCTGACGGACCTCGTGCTCAGGCTCCGCGAAGCGACCTCGAAGGACGCTCGCTGGACCGCCCTTCGAGACGCGTCGCTTCGCGCCGCGGCTCAGAACGAGGTCCGTGGAATAAGTGCGGGGCGGCATCGACGGGAGGAAAGCCATGCGGGTTGATTTCATCATCGACGGAGCGTCTGTCGGCGCCGACAACGGCGCGACGTTCGAGCGACGCGATCCGGTGACCGGCGCTGTGGCGAGCGAGGCGGCGGCGGCGAGCGAGGCCGATGTCGTCAAGGTCGTCGGTGCGGCCGAGCGCGCCTTTCCCGCCTGGTCCGCGACCGGTCCGGGCGAGCGGCGCGCCCTGCTGATGAAAGCGGCCGACCTGCTCGAGACGCGGACCGACGACTTCGCCAGGGCGATGACCGAGGAGATCGGCGCGACCGGTCCCTGGGGCGGCTTCAACGTGCACTTCGCCGCTAGCCTGCTCCGCGAGGCGGCGGCGCTGACGACGCAGATCACCGGGGAGATCATTCCTGCCGACAAGCCGGGGGTCCTGTCGCTGGCGGTCCGCCAGCCGGCGGGCGTCGTGCTCGGCATGGCGCCGTGGAACGCTCCGGTGATCCTCGGCGTCCGCGCCATCGCCGCGCCGCTCGCCTGCGGCAATACGGTGATCCTGCGCTCCTCCGAAGTCTGTCCGAAAACGCATAGCCTGATCGTCGAGGTCATGAACGAGGCCGGATTCCCCAAGGGCGTGGTCAATCTGATCTCGAACGCTCCGGCCGACGCGCCGAAGATCGTCGCCGCGCTCATCGCCCAGCCCGCCGTCAAGCGGGTCAACTTCACCGGCTCCTCCCGCGTCGGCAAGGAGATCGCCAAGCTCTGCGCCGAGCATCTGAAGCCCGTGCTGCTGGAACTCGGCGGCAAGGCGCCGCTGATCGTGCTCGCCGACGCCGACGTCGACGCGGCTGTGGACGCGGCGGTCTTCGGCGCCTTCGCCAATCAGGGCCAGATCTGCATGTCGACCGAGCGGTTGATCGTCGACAATGCCGTCGCGGACGATTTCGTCGCCAAGCTCGCCAGGCGCGCCGCGGCGCTGCCGAGCGGCGATCCGCGTGGGCCAGTCGTGCTCGGCGCGCTGGTCAGTCTCTCGGCCGCCGAACGGATGGACGAACTCGTCGCCGACGCCAAGGCGAAGGGCGCGGTCGTCGTCGCCGGAGGAAAACGCAACGGCGCCATCGTCGAGGCGACGGTCATCGATCGGGTGACGCCGGCGATGCGCATCTACCGGGAGGAAATCCTTCGGGCCGGTGAAGCCGGTCGTGCGCGTCGACGGCGACGAGGAGGCTATCCGGGCGGCCAACGATACGGAATACGGTCTCTCCGCGGCCGTCTTCAGCCGCGACATCCAGCGGGCCCTCGCCGTCGCCAAGCGGGTCGAATCGGGCATCTGCCACATCAACGGGCCAACCGTGCACGATGAGGGACAAATGCCGTTCGGCGGCGTCAAGGCGTCGGGCTACGGCCGCTTCGGCAGCAAGGCGGTGATCGCCGAGTTCACCGACCTGCGCTGGATCACCATCGAGGGACCGCAGCGCTATCCCTTCTGACGAGTTCGCGCGTCCCGATCGTTCGGCGCCTCGGCCGATCACGCCGGCAGGGCTTCGAGTTCGCTGATCATCCCCTCGATCACCGAAAGGCCGATGCTCCAGAAGCCCGGATCGCGCGCGTCGAGGCCGAAGGGCGCGAGCAGCTCGGCGTAGGATTTCGAACCGCCGGCCGAGAGCATCGCGAGATAGCGCTCGGCGAAGCCCTCGCGCGAGCGCTCGTAGACGCCGTAGAGCGAATTCACCAGGCAATCGCCGAACGCGTAGGCGTAGACATAGAAGGGCGAATGGATGAAGTGGCCGATATAGGCCCAGTAGGCCTCGTAGCCCGGCTTGAGTTCGATCGCCGGCCCAAGGCTCTCGCCCTGCACGCTCATCCAGAGTTCACTGATCCGCTCGGGAGTCAGTTCGCCGTTGCGGCGCTCGAGATGGACGAGGCGCTCGAACTTGTAGAAGGCGATCTGCCGGACGACAGTGTTGAGCATGTCCTCGACTTTCCCGGCCAGCATCGCCTTGCGCTCGGTCGGGTCCGTCGTCGCCGCGAGCAACGAACGGAAGGTCAGCATTTCGCCGAACACCGACGCCGTCTCGGCCAGCGTCAGCGGCGTCGGCGCCATCAAGGCGCCGTTGGCCGAAGCGAGCACCTGATGCACGCCGTGACCAAGCTCGTGCGCCAGCGTCGTCACGTCGCGCGGCTTGCCGAGATAATTGACGAGCACGTAGGGATGCGCCGAGGGCGTCGTCGGATGGGCGAAGGCGCCGGGCGCCTTGCCTGGCCTGACGGGCGCGTCGATCCAGCCCTCGTCGAAGAATCGTCGGGCGATGTCGGCCATGCGCGGCGAGAAGCCGGCATAGGCGGCGAGCACGGTGTCGCGCGCGGTTTCCCAGGCGAAGACGCGGTGCGGCGCGTCGGGCAAAGGCGCGTTGCGGTCCCAGTGCGCCAGCCTCTCCTTGCCGAACCAGCGGGCCTTGAGCGCGTAATAGCGATGCGAAAGGCGCGGATAGGCCGCCGTCACCGCGGCGACCAGGGCCGCCACCACCTCCGGCTCGACCCGGTTGGCGAGATGGCGCGAATCGGCGACGTCGGCGAACTTGCGCCAGCGGTCTGAGATTTCCTTGTCCTTCGCCAGCGTGTTGGTGATGAGGGAGAAGAGCCGCAGGTTCGCCTCGAGCGTCGCCGCAAGCGCGTTGGCGGCGGCCTCGCGCTTCCCTTCGTCCCGATCCTGAAGCTTGCCGAGCAGCGGCTCGAGCGTCAGGCTCTCGCCCTCGAAATCGAAGCGCAGCGCGGCCATCGTGTCATCGAACAGCCGGTTCCACGCCGCCGCGCCGGAGACCGACTTTTCGAGGAACAACTGCTCGATGTCGTCGGCCAGCTGATGCGGCTTCTCCTTGCGGATGTCCTCGAGCCAGGGCCGGTAATGGCCGAGCGCCGGCGTCGCCATCGCCGCCTCGAGTCGCGCGTCGTCGATGCGGTTGAGCTCGAGTTCGAAAAAAAGCAGGTCGCCCGCGAGCGCGGTGACCCGCTCCTGCGTGTCGCCGTAGAATTTCGCCCGCGCGCCGTCGCTGGTGTCGGAAGCATAGAGGAGCGAAGCGTAGGACATGACGCGGCCGCTCAGGTCCTGCAGCGCCTCGTACGCCCTGACCGCTTCGGCCAGCCGCTCGCCGGCGTCTTCGGCGCCGGCGATCGCGGCGAGCTTGCCGCGCCAGGCTTCCGCAAACCTTTTCGCCTCGCGCTGCGCGCGCTCCAGATCGGCGGCGAAGCGCGGCGAATCCATGCTCTCGTAGAGATCGTCGAGACGCCACTGCGGCAGCCCACCGACGTCTGTCGAGGCCGGCGACGGCGACGAAACGGCGCGGACGGAATCGAACGGCAATGCCATCGGCGAGACCTCTTCCATTGACCGCAGGCTTCGGCCGAATCCTTCGCGCCGGCAAAACGGCGCTTTTAAGGGACCTGGGGGTCCGTCGCGCGCCATTAACACGGCGTTTACCGTAATGTTCGAGTCTAGCGCAACGCTTTAGCCAGCGATCGCCGCCGCCCCAGGATCTCAATGGCCGCCCTCATCCTCATCGTCGACGACGATCCGATCCAGCGACGTCTGCTGGAAGCGATGGCGCGCCGCTTCGGTTACGAGGTCGAAACGGTCGACTCAGGCGAGGCCGCGATGGCGCGGCTCGAGGTCCGCGACCGGCTCCCGGTCAGTCTCGTCATTCTCGATCTCGTGATGCCGGATCTCGACGGCATGGGCGTGCTCGCTGAGATGCGCCGGCGCCAGATCGCCGCGCCGGTGATCGTGCAGACCGCGCACGGTTCGATTGAAGCGGTCATTTCCGCCATGCGGGCGGGCGCGATCGACTTCGTCGTTAAGCCTGTCGGCGCCGAACGGCTTCAGGTGTCGATCAAGAACGCGCTGCGTGTCGATGCGCTCGAGGACGAATTGCGCCGCGCCACGCGTCGCAGCGCCGGCGAACTCGGCTTTCGCGACATCGTGACCCAGGCCGAGTCGATGGCGCGCACGCTGCGCCTCGCCGAGCGGGCATCGAAGTCCAACATCCCCGTCCTGATCGAGGGCGAATCTGGTGTCGGCAAGGAACTGATGGCGCGCGCCATCCAGGGCAGCTCGGAGCGCCGGGGCAAGCCCTTCGTCTCCGTCAATTGCGGCGCCCTGCCGGAGACGCTGGTCGAATTGATCCTGTTCGGGCACGAAAAAGGCTCGTTCACGGGCGCCACGGAGAAGCATGCCGGCAAATTCGCCGAGGCGAACGGCGGCGCCTTGTTCCTCGACGAAGTCGGCGAGCTGTCGCTCGATGCGCAGGTGAAACTGCTGCGGGCGCTGCAAGATGGCGAGATCGATCCCGTCGGATCGCGACGTCCGCTCAAGGTTGATGTCCGCATCGTCTCGGCGACCAACCGGAATCTGATCGAACTCGTGAAGGCTGGTCGCTTCCGCCAGGATCTCTTCTATCGCCTCAACGTGTTTCCAATCTCGATCCCGCCGCTGCGGGCGCGCGCCTGCGACATCCCGGATCTTGCCATGCGCTTTCTCGCCCGCTTCTGCGCAGAAGAGGGCAAGCGCATCCGGGGGATTTCCAGCGCTGCCCTCGCGCTTCTCACGGCCTACGACTGGCCGGGGAACGTCCGTCAACTCGAAAACGCGCTGTTCCGGGCGGTGGTGCTCGCGGACGGAGACGAACTGACCACTGCCGAGTTTCCCCAGATCGCCGCTCAAGTCGAAGGATTTGAGGTGCTGATACCGCCGGCTTCGCCGCCGGTCGCCGCCGACCCGGTCGAACCGCCGGCGTTTCGGACGCTCATGATCGAGACGCGCGACCCGCACGCGCTTCGGCTCATTAACGACAGCGGCGATGTCCGACGGCTCGAAGAGATCGAAGCCGAATCCATCCGCTTTGCTCTTGCTCATTATCGCGGGCAAATGTCACAGGTCGCCCGCAAGCTCGGCATCGGCCGCTCGACCCTCTATCGGAAGATGAAGGACAGCGGGATCGCGGACGATGCGATCGGCGACGCGGCCGCGTGAGACGAGCTCCGCCCACAAGAAAATACCCGCTAACTGGTTTTTTTGACGCGCTGGCGCGAGGCGTTCATGTAGAGTCGACAAAACTGAGCGCTGCTTCTCTCGCCCCAACCCTTGGTTGGGCGGACGGCCAGCGTAAAATGTGACTGTCTTGCGGAGACTGTGCGCTAGGGTCTCCGGCTTTGGAGACCGGGCAGTAGACGCGAATGGGGGTCAACCGAATCACTCGCTCAGATTGGCGCGAGCGCTATGGATTCATATAAAGTTTTGAACTTGCCGCTAACTCTCGGCTGATGGATCGACGTGTGAGCCTCGGCTGCCGAAACCTGCTTCGCCTGGTCCTGTGGAAGGGAATCGCCCTCGCGGCGCTCGCCTGTGGCGCGGGAACGGTTGGCGCTGAAGAGCTTCGTCCTGTCCTCGCCGGGAGGAACGTCGAGCCTCTCATCGTCGGGCCGAGGCCTGCTTTCGACGCAAGCGGAGACGCGGCGAGCCCGCTTCTGGCTGTGTTCAACGCACCGCATGCGATGGCCGTGGTCGTCGAATCCGCGTTTTTCACTCCGGCGTCGTCCTACATCGATGCGCGCCCGGGCCCGGACGGCGCCGTGACTGGGAACGCGGTTCGAGCAGCGCAGACGTCCGGACGAGCCGAATCGGCCGACGTCGAAACTGCGCCTGCCGCGGCTGTCGAAGCCCCGCCGCGGCCGCCCGATCCTACGCGGTCGGAAAGTCCGCCGCCTGAGCCGGTTCCGGCGGCCGTCGAGGCGGCGCTGGTGCGGCTCATCGTTCATGATGGGGCGATCAACCCGCTCGGCGAAGGCGACTGGCGCGGCGCCCGGGCCGCAATCGGCGCGTTCTACGCCAATCGCGGCTTCAAGCCGGTCTGGATCGACGAAACCGGCCTGACGGCGGCTGGCCGCGCGGCGCTGGCGCAATTGCAGCGCGCGCCCGAGGACGGCCTCAATCTGTCCGCCCTCGACGTGCCGAGCCGCGTCGAGGCGGGCCTCCCGCCGAACGATCTGGCGCAGGCGGAGACGGCGATCGCCGAAGCCGTCGTCGCCTATGCCGAACAGGCAAGCGGATCGCGCGTTGCGCCCTGGCGCATCTCTCACCTCGTCTCAGCCGAACGGAATGTGGTCGATCCCGGCGTCGCGCTCGCCGAGACCGCCTTGGCTCCAGACCCCGGCGCCCGGCTCGCCGAATTTAACCCGCCGCAGAAAGGCTATCGCGCGCTGCGCGACGCGTTGAAGCGTCTCGCCGAGGCGCCGCCGCGATCCGAAGAGCGGCCGGGCAGAGCGGCGATCAATCTCGATATCGACGCCTTCGCCGAGCAGCCGATGGGCGACATCGCCATCGATCCGGGCGTCGAGCCGGAATCCGACCGGCCGCGCGGGCGCAAGAAACGCGCTGCGCCCCGTCGCGCCTACGCCCTCGGTGAAACGCTTTCTCCCGGCAGGGCGCGCGAGCGCGTGGCGATCCTCGCCAACATGGAAATGTGGCGCTGGCAGCCACGCGACATGGGCGAACGCCGAATCGAGGTGAACGTCCCGGACTATTCGGTCGAGGTGCTCGAGGGAGACGAGGTTATCCACCGCGCCCGGGTCGTCGTCGGCAAGCCGGAGACGCCGACACCGATCTTCTCGAACATGATGCGCTACGTGCTGATCAATCCGTCGTGGCGCGTGCCGGACTCGATCATCAAGAAGGAGATGATGTCGCGACTCGGCTACCTCAGTCATCACGGATACGAGGTGAAGACAGTCGACGGCCACATCACGGTGCGTCAGTTTCCCGGAGAAGGCAACGCATTGGGCCGCCTCGCCTTCATGTTTCCGAACGATTTTTCCGTCTACCTGCACGACACGCCCTCGCAAGAGCTGTTCGACGCCGATCGGCGAGACTTCAGCCACGGCTGCGTGCGCGTCGAAGACCCAATCCGGCTCGCCGAACTTGTCCTGGGATGGTCACACGAGCGAATAGACGCGGCGATCGGCGGCCCGGAAAAAACCGTCTTCCTGCCACGGCCAGTGCCCATCCATATCGAGTACTTTACAGATTTCATTGACGAATTTGGGGAGTTGCAGCAGCGCGCGGATGTCTATGGACTGACACGAAAGGTCGCAGACACACTGACCGCAGAACGTCAAGATTGAAATGCTGGCGAACTCGGTCTATAGCGCTTACAGTTCAATTTTAAGGCTGATGTGATCTTACGGTCACAGCAGTCCAAGCGAAGCGAGCGGCAAGACGCGGGCTCAGCGGAGGCGGCGCACCGGGCGAAAGTAGGGCGGGACTGCTGCGGAGGCGTGGCGGATTCACGCATCATGGTTGCAGCGGCGGGCGTTCGCCCTGCAGTTCCGTTTCGGAAAGGAAAGCTGTTGGCGGCCTTGTTTGCGAAGCGAAGCAAGAACAGGCGCCGTGAGATGGTCTCGCAGGCTGCGGTCGCGGCAATTCTGCTGGCCGCCTCGATCATCCCGAACTCGACCGAATCGGCAGTCGCCAACGGCGACACGCGCACCGTCGTCTTTTCGAATTCGCACACCAACGAATCGGGCTCGTTCACCTATATGGTGAACGGCGTCTACGACCAGGCGGTGCTGGACAAGCTGAACTGGTTCATGCGCGACTGGCGCCTCGATGAGCCGACGAAGATGGACCCGAAGCTCTTCGACATCATCTGGGAAGTCTATCGCGAATCCGGCTCGCGGGAGCCGATCGACGTGCTTTCCGGCTATCGTTCGCCGCAGACCAATGCGATGCTGCGCCGGCGATCGCGTCAGGTCGCCGAACACTCCCAGCACATGCAGGGCAAGGCGATCGACGCGCATTTCGTCGATGTCGGACCGGGCCGCATCCGCGACATCGCGATGCGGATGGAGGAGGGGGGCGTCGGATTCTACCCAACCGGGTCCACGCCCTGGGTGCATATCGACAGCGGCTCGGTGCGCTACTGGCCGCGCATGAGCCGGGACGCGTTGACCCGCCTCTTCCCGGACGGCAAGACAGTGTTCATTCCCGCCGACGGCCAGCCGATGCCGGGCTACGATCTGGCGCGTGCCGAGATCGAGGCCCGCGGCGACGAGATCCAGACGGCGAGCAGCGGCGGCTTCTTCGCCTGGTTGTTCGGCGCGCGCGGCGGCGGCGACGACGACGCGGAGGAAAGTTCCGGACAGGAGACGCTGGCGGGAGCGCGTGCGGGAAGAGGCGGCGGCGCTCCGACGGTCCAGATCGCCGACGCCGGTCCCGACGCCGTCGCCAGGGCGAAGCGCGACCTGCCGACTGGCCCCGCCTACGCGGGCCCTTCGACGCCGGCCGCCCCGGCTCCGGCGGCCGCCCCGACGACCAAGCGGGCGGCTGCGCCCAAACCGCAGGTTGTCGCCGCGCTCGAGCAGCCGAACGTCGAAAGCGACGCCGGCGACGCGGCTCCGCTCAAGGTCCGCAGTCCCATCGCGGCGCTCTACCTCGCGCCGATGCCGCCGCGCCGACCGAGCGACCTCGCTCAGCAGATCGCGGGCGCGAGTTTCCCCCTGCCCCCGATTCGGCCAATCGATCTCGCGCCGGATGCGACCGGATCGACCGCGCCACTGCCCCCGGCTCGTCCGGCGAGCCTCATCGTCGCCTCCGCGCCGGACGCTGCCGTCGGGGTCAAAACGATCCCCCCGGCCGGCCTCGCCAATCCGAGCGGGTTGCCGAAAGCCATTGTCGGAAGCGGCGTGCCGGCCCTGACAGACGCGCTGGCGTTGGCCGAGACGCCCGCCGCGCCCAGCGACGATGCGCTGCTCGCCCGCGCAGCCGAATTGACCGCGCCGCTGCCGCCGATGCCCGTTCCCAATGTCGGCCCCGGCGCGACGATCAAGGAGGTCGCGCCCGCGTCCGCCGATGACGTTTCGAAGCTCTTCGGGCCCCTGTCGATCGACGCGTTCAAGACGCCTGCGGCCGCGGCGCGGAGCCGCGACAACTCGGGCGTTTCGCAGCAGTAGCAAGGGCGAGAGTCAAGAAACCAAGTCTAGGCAATCAAGACGATTGGTTTCGCGCCAGGCGCCGCTTGCAGCTTCGCCAAATTTGGAATTCTCCCTGTTGTCCCCTGCCAACAGGGGACTGGGGCTGCGCTGCTATCCGGGTCGATGCACGATACTATTATATTTCAGTCACTTGAGAAAGATTGCTGACGCGGCGGTTTAGCGAGATAACAGGAAATGTCTCTCCCTGATCACGAAGAAAACAGGCAGGAAGGCCGAACCGTCGCGGTCGGCCACGAGAGCAAATTAGTCAGAATTCTTAAAGTCCTGCTTGAAGCCGTCCGTGCCGATCCGTCGTTTGCCCGAGCGCTCCCTTTACCGCGTCCGTATAGGCTATTCCGCCGGATAAGCCTGTGGCGGATCGAGCCGGTGCAAACCGCTTCCTCATGGACCCATCGAGACCCAACCGGGATCGGCGCAATTCCGGCGACGGTGCATTCTGCTCGCCGAGGTTCCGGGCAAATGCCCCGCCGAAGCTGAGCCGCGCCACTGGCGCCAAAGAATGCACTGTCAGCGTAACCCTTCTTCGGCTTGCCGCGGCGCCACCCGTCCGCGCGGGGGTTCGCGCCTACCCGACCTCCTCACGCAGTCCGCTCGCGTACGGGAACTCGCCGCGACGATAGGCGGCGAAGCGATCTGCAAGTTCCGCATCCGAGCCAGCGATGAAGGGGCCTCGAGCGGCGAGGCGTATCTTCTGCGGCTCCCCTGCGTAGAGCAGGATCCGCGCGGGCGTCACTCCGCCACGCAAGCGAAGGGCGCTTATGCCCGTGCTCGTGGGGCGATCCAGCCAACCGGCCTGATCCCGCACAAGCGGCTGTGCGGACTCTCCTGCCATGATGTCGCCCTCGACGACGAAAACAAATCCGTTGTACGAGGAGGGGAGGTCCTGCTCGAAGACCGCATTCGGCTCAAGGCGGAGGTCGATCAAGGTCACCGGCGCGGCGTTCACCGTTTTGGCGACGACGTCGCCAGACCTGCCGCTGTACACTCTGGCCTCGGCCCCGGGGACCGAACGCACAGGCATCTTCCGCTTCGGTAAGCGTTGCACACGCGGAGGGGCGCGTCGCTGATCTTCAGGCAATACGATCCAGAGCTGCAGCAGCCGCATTCGATCCGAGGTCACGGTGTCTTGTCCGTGCACCACGCCGCGTCCGGACGTCATCCACTCGACGTCACCCGCATCGAGCCGGCCTTCTTGATCCTCGAAGCTGCCGCTGAGCATGAAGGTGACCGTCTCGAGGCCCGCGTGGGGATGAGCCTCGCCGAACTGCCCGCCGATTTCGGTCCGATCGTCGGCCAAGAGGAAGAACGGGTTCGTTGCCGCAAAGTCACCCGGAGGGATCACGAGCGTCGCCGTGTGGCGCGGCCCGGCGAATCCCGGCCCGACCGGAGGCGGCGTGACCACCCGTGCGATGTGGCGGAGCAAGTCATCAGCGTCTCCAGCTAACCATCACATCAATCGCCGTCGACTCGGGCACACTCCGTGAGATCCCCTAGACCCCTCGGCGCTAGTTCTTGTCGATCGCCCACGGCCCGGGGCCTGTGGCGGCGAAGTAGAGAAAGATGAAGCAGTAGAGGACGGCCGGTTCGCCCATGTTGATCGCCGGGAAGAAGCTCACCGGGAAGTGCGCCATGAAATAGGCGACCGCCATGAAGCCGGAAAGGACGAAAGCCGCGGGCCGGGTGAAGAGACCGAGCGTGATCAGAAGACCGCCGACCAGCTCCAGCGTTCCTGTCGTATAGAGCAGTCCTGCCGGCATCTGATCGATGAACGGCAAGTGCGTCGGGAAGCCGATGAGCTTGCCCGTCCCGTGCTCAAGAAACAGAAGCCCAGTGACGATGCGCAGCACAGAGTGCAACGCTGGCCCCAGCGATGCAGGAACAACCGCCAAACCGGATGGAGGGCGGGGCAGAATTGTGGAACTCATCTCGAATAGCCTCTCTTTGGCGATGGATGGTTGATCGGTGATCAGAGGATGGTCGCCATCTGCTCGAACGAAAGCCTCGGGTTGCGCGGAAACAGCTTCGCGTCGTCGCCGTAGCCGATATTGATGATGACGTTGGCCTTGGTCTTCCCCTCCGGGAAGAATTCCGCCTCGACCTTGGCGGCGTCGAAGCCGCCCATCGGACCGGCGTCGAGACCCAGCGCGCGCAACGCGAGGATGAAGTAGCCGACCTGAAG
The DNA here is from genome assembly GCA_963820795.1 of uncultured Alphaproteobacteria bacterium. Classification (GTDB taxonomy): domain Bacteria; phylum Pseudomonadota; class Alphaproteobacteria; order Rhizobiales; family Beijerinckiaceae; genus Roseiarcus. Next base: position 171,239 of record CAWGBJ010000011.1, on the reverse strand, counting down.
CGTTCCGCTCTGGGCGGCGCTGCGCGCAGCGAGCTCCGGATTGCCGGCGAACATGGGCTTGAAATCGGCGTGCGGCATCAGAAAGGGCAGATGCTCATAGAACTCGAGGTCGTAGCCCGCGATGGCGACGACGGGCGCGGCCATGGTCTTTTCCACGTTTCCCGGCGCCATGGCCGGACGGAGGCGCTCTTTCGCCTCTCTCGAGCGCAGGAAAAGCATGCGCAATGGCTGCTGATTGGCCGCCGTCGGGCCCATCTTGGCGAGGTCCACCGCCTCGCGCAGCAGCGCGTCGGGCACGGGGCGGTCATGAAACACGTTGTGGGTGCGCGCTTCGGTGAAGATCTTGGCCATAGCCGCAGCGCCAAGCGGCGCGCGCCTGTCCAGAGTTGTCCTGTCGAGATTGACGGTCATTTGAGATTTCCTTTGGGATGTCGGGAGTTTGGCGCAGCGGGCGGCGGCGCTCGCGTCACTCCGCCGCGACCGAGCCCGCCTTGGCCGTTGCTTCCCGCGCGGTCTTCAGCGCATTGGTCCACCAGACGAGCTCGTCAAGCATCGCGTCGGCGGTTGGCTTCAGGTAGGCGAATTCGGCGATGGGCTTGCCCTCGCGCAGCGCCGCCATAAAGTCCGCGCCCGCCAGATGCACGCCGGTCCGCATCGGCGCCATCTGCAGTTCGACGCAGATCAGCCGCAACTGCTCGATCGCCCGGGCGCCGCCGACCCCGCCGTAGCCGAAGAAGGCCGCGGCCTTGCGGTTCCATTCCGGGTAGGCGTAATCGAGGGCGTTCTTCAGCACCGCCGGGACGCCGTGATTGTACTCCGCGCTGACAAACACATAGCCGTCGTACTGCCCGACCTTGTTCTGCCAGCGCACGCCCTCGGCGTTCTGCGTCGGGACCCAGGCGTTGGTGGCAACCTCATCGAAGAAGGGCAGCGGATAGTCCCGAAGATCGATCTGTTCGACCTCCATGTCGTCACGTTGGGCGGCAATGTCGTAGACCCACTGCCCGGCCTTATGGCCGAAGCGGGCGGCGCGGGTGGTGGACAGGATGATGGCGATCCGGGGCTTGGTCACGTTCGATCCCTCGCTATTAAACATACATTTTGGGTGCAAGATGGCTTCGAACCACAATCTGGTGTCAATCACGCATCATGACAATCGGCCAAATTGTGCTAGATACCATCGGCGCTGCCGATAGAACGAGGACCGACCCATGATTGATCCGCTCACGCTCGACCAGATGCGCGTCCTCGTCGCTGTCGCCGACGAGGGCAGCTTTTCCGCGGCGTCGCGAGCGCTCGGCCGGGTTCAATCCGCCATCAGCCAGTCGATCCAGACGCTGGAGACGACGCTCGGCGTTTCGCTGTTCGACCGCTCCTACAAGACGCCGCGGCTGACGGACGCTGGGCGTGCGATCGTCGACGACGCGCGGGCGCTGATCGTCGCGGCGGGCGCGCTGCGCGCTCGCGCCCAAAGCATCGCCGAGGATGTAGAGCCGGAGCTGACGCTGGCGGTCGATGCGATCTTTCCGATGCCGCTGCTGATGGAGAGCCTGAAGGCGTTCCGCAGCGCGTTCCCTGTGGTGCCCGCGACTTTGTTCACCGAGGCCCTCGGGGGCGCCGAGCAGCGACTGCGCGACGGCGCGGCGCGACTGGCGATCTACACGGTCCCGCCGACCCGCCCGAGCGACCTCTTCGCCGAGTTCATGACCAGAATTGTCCTGTGGCCGGTGGTCGCCGCCGATCACCCGCTGGCGAAGCTGCCCGGACCGCTGACGCGCGAGTCGCTCGAGCCGCATGTGCAGCTCGTGCTGACCGACCGCACGCCACTGACCCAGAACATGTCCGGCGGAATCGTCAGCCGTCACATCTGGCGGTTCGCCGATCTCTCCACCCGCCTCGACTTCCTGATGGCGGGATTCGGGTGGTGCAACATGCCGATCCACATGGTTGTGGATCCGATCGCCGCAGGCAGGCTGAAGCGGCTCGACATCGCCGACCGGGACGAAGTCGCCCTGCCTATCTACGTCGTGCATGAGCGCGGGCGCTCGCCGGGCCGGGCCGGCCGCTGGCTGGTCGCCGATCTGCGGGAGCGGTTGAAGACCTGCCCTGCCGCCTACCAGAGCGGCGAAGAGCGTCTGCCGGCGGCGGCCGCAGCCGAGTGACCGGCGCTACTGCGCTCTGCCTTCGCGGCCGTAGAGCAAGAGCATGGCGATGATGACGACGCCGTAGATGATCTGACGCCCCGCCTCCGGCATCTGCACCACCGACAGAATCGATTGCAGCAGGGTGATGAGGATGACGCCGGCGATCGTGCCGAAATAGCTGCCGCGGCCGCCGAGGATCGACGCGCCGCCAAGCACCACCGAAGCGATCGCCGGCAGGAGATAGGCGTCGCCCATTCCTTGCGCCGCCTTGCTGGCGTAGCCTGCGAGCAGGACGCCGCCGAAGGCCGAGAGACCGCCCGCGATGGCGAAGGCGACGAGAACCACCCTCTGGGTGTCGATCCCGGAAAGATAGGCGGCGCGCTCGCGGTTGCCGATTCCGTACACGGCGCGGCCAAAGGTGGTGCGGTTGAGGAGGAAAACCGCGCCGACGCCGACCACCGCCCAGACGAGCAGCGAACTCGGCAGGCCGAAAGCCAGATCGCCGGTCGCCAGCGCCCGCATCGCCGGCGAAGACGAATCCTGCGGGGAAAAGCCGCCGGTATGCACCACCATCAGCCCTTGCGCGACGGCGTTGACCGCGAGCGTCACGATCATCGAGGGAATGCGGAGGTAAGCGACGCCGAAGCCGTTCACGAGCCCGAGCCCGACGCCGCAGGCGATGCCGAAGGGTATGGCGAGCGCCTCGCCCGCGGCGCCCCAGCCGGTCGCCGCCGTCGACATCATGCCGCCGACCGCGACGACCCAGGGTATCGAGAGGTCGATCTGGCCGAGCAGGATGACGATCATCGTGCCGGTTGCGATGACGCCGAGAAACGAGGCGACCTTCAGTTGCTGCAGGAGGTATTCCGGCGACAGGAAGCTGCGCGAATAGAGCGACCCGACGAGCAGAAGCGCGACGATGCAGGCGAAGGCGATCGCCACCGGACGGTCGATCCGCTTGAGGAGGCCATCGGCCAGCTTGGGTTGCGCCCGCAGGGTCATGGAAACAATTCCAGCCGGTTGCGGACCTGGAAGAGCCGCGCCGCGCCGAGAGAGATGGCCGCGAGCAGCACCAGGCCCTGGAACAGCGGCTGCCACAGGGGATCGAGATTGAAGACGAACAGAAGGTCGCCGATCGTGCGGAACATCAGCGCGCCGAAGATCGCGCCGATCGCGCTGCCCGAGCCGCCGTAGAGCGAGACGCCGCCGAGCACGACCGCGGCGATCGAATAGAGCGTGTAGGTTCCGCCGTTCGCGGCCGAAGCCTCGCCCGAATAGGTGACGAAGGTCAGGAACAGACCTCCCATCGACGCTGCGAGGCCGGAGAGCACGTAGGCGCAGAACTTCGCGAGATCGACCGGGACGCCGGACATGAACGCCGCCTGTTCCGAGGAGCCGACGGCATAGGCCGCCCTTCCGATCACCGAGCGCCGGTAGGGGACCCAGACGACGAGGACGACCGCAGCGAGCGCGATGAGACTGGCCGGCAGGACGACGAACGCCCGGCCGGTCATGCGCGTCGGCCAGCGGGCCGTAGACGTCGCCGCCGGGCGTCGGGCGCAGGATGAGCGCGAGGCCGAAGAAGACCGCGCCGGTCGCGATCGTCGTGACGATCGGCTGCAGGCGACCGACAATGACGATGAGGCCGTTGACCGCGCCGCAGGCAAGGCCGGCCGCGAGAACGCCGACGACGCCGAGCGCGGCCGTCGCCGCGGTTCCCGACGACGATCCACGACGCAAGGCAATTGGTCAAAACGAACACCGCGCCGACCGAGAGGTCGATGCCGGCGGTGATGACGACGAAGGTCTGCGCCATCGCCACCAGCGCCAGGAGCACGCCCTTGTTGGCCGCGGTCTGGACGACGTTGGCGCTGAAGCCGGCGGGATGGTTGCTCGAGTAGATCGCGAACATCACGACGAAGAACGCGAAGGCGATGAGCGTGCCGCGGTTCTGGGCGAGAGCATAGCGCCAGTCGCTCATTGGCCCGGCTCCGCCGACGCGCTTCGTTCGTTTCTTCGGCGATGTTGAGGGCGCTGCTGATGAGGGCGCGCTCGGTGATCTCGTCGCCGACCAGCACCCGCTTGATCGCGCCGTCGTAGAGCACCAGGCGCGGTCGCAGCAGCCGATCAGCTCGCTGTAGTCGGTGGTGTAGAAGATGATCGCCGCGCCGGAATCGGCGAGGCGGCGCAGCAATTGATAGATTTCCTGCTTGGTGGCGACGTCGATGCCGCGGGTCGGGTCGTTGAGGAGAATGATGCGCGGCTCGGCCATCAGCCACTTGGCGATGACGACCTTCTGCTGATTGCCGCCCGAAAGCGCGCCGGCCGGGATGTCGATCCCGCCGGCGCGGATCGCGAGCAGGTCGATCATGTCGCCGACCAGCTTGGCCTCGCGGCCGCGATCGATGACGCCGCCGCGCGAGATCGCGATCGAGCGCGGCGAAGGAAAGGTTGTCGCGGAGCGACATCGGCAGCATCAGCCCTTCCGTCTTGCGGTCCTCCGGGATGAGCGCCATGCCGATCGCGCTGCGACTTCGCCGCGATGCGGGCTCGAAGGCGCGACGGGCGCGCCGGCGACGCGGATTTCGCCCGAGACGCCGCGCAACACGCCGAACAGCGCCAGCAGCAGCTCGCGCTGGCCCTGCCCGTCGAGGCCGCCGAGCCCGACGACCTCGCCGGCCTGGGCATGGAACGAAATGTCGCGGAGGCGATCCGCCCAGTTGAGACCGCCTGACCTCGACGAGCGGCGTCGCGGCCGTTTGTCGCGCGGCGGCGGCTTCGGCGGAAAGACGTGGCTCGAGCTCCCGGCCGATCATCATCTCGACGACCTCGTCGTCGGACTTCGTCCCCGCGAGATAGGTCGCGACATTGGAGCCGTTGCGAAAGACGGTGCAGTCGTCGGCGAGTTCGGCGATCTCATGCATCCGATGCGAGATGTAGAGGAGCGCGAGCCCCTCGTCGCGCAGTCGCTTCAGGACCACGAACACCTTGGCGACGTCCGCCGCGGTCAGCGCCGACGTCGCCTCGTCGAGAATGAGGATACGCGGGTTGCGCGCCAGCGCCTTGGCGATCTCGACCATCTGCCGGCGCGACAGCGGCAGATCCCTGACGAGCGCCATCGGGTGGACGTCCGTCGCGCCGGCGCGCTCGAGCGCCTCCTCGGCGACGCGCCGCTGCGCGCGCCGGTCGATCAGGCCGAGGCGCTGCGGCGGATTGCTGATGGCGATGTTGTCGGCGACCGAGAGATCGGGGATGAGCGACAGCTCCTGGAAGATGCAGACGATGCCGGCGCGGTTGGCGGCGGCAGGCGAGTTCGAAAGCGACCTCGGCGCCCATCGAGCACGATGCGGCCGGCGTCCGGCCTGACGACGCCGGACAGGATCTTGATCAGCGTCGACTTGCCGGCGCCGTTCTCGCCGAGGATGGCGTGGATGCGTCCGGCGGAGATCGCGAGATCGGCGTCCTCGAGCGCGCGCACGCCGCCGTAGCGCTTCGACACGCCCTCCATGCGCAGGATCGGGGCGCCCGGCTCCATTCGCGTCAACTGCCTCGATCCTGCGCAGGAAGAGCAAGCGGCGCCGCGCAGGCAGACGCGGCGCCGACGCGCGCTGCTACTTGTTCTCCTTCGTCTGGCCCATGATCTCCGGCCGCGCTGAAATTGATGTTGCAGGTCGGGAAGGAGTTGCCGACGAAGAAATTGTCGGACTGAGCCGGAGTAATAGTCCTCGTCCGTCCTTGAAGTTGGGATCTTCAGCGGTCGCCAGCGGCAGCTTGACCGACTGCGGCACCACCTGCCCTTCGAGCGCGGCGATCGCGGTCTTGATCGCGACCGCGACCTGCGCCGGACCGGTGCCGCCCGAGGCGCACTTCAAGCCCTGGTCGCCGTATTTGGCGCAGAACTTGCGGAAGCCGTTTTCGGTCTCGCCGCCGAACGGCACGAACGGATGCTTGGCGTCGATCATCGCCTGCACGACGCCGGTGTCGCCGCCCTGGGCGGTGATAGCCGTCGAAGTGCTTCTGCACCGCGATGGCGTCGGCGGTCACCTTCTGCGCGGTCGGATCGTCCCACTTGCCGTAGACCTCGACGATGTCCCACTTCTTGCCGGTCTTGTCGAGCGTCTCGTGGATGCCGTCGTGACGGTCGCGTGTCGACCGAAGTGCCGGAGACGCCGCGCACTTCGAGGATCTTGCCGCCGTTCGGCAGATGCTTGTCGAGCCATTTCGCCCAGTAGACGCCGAGGCCCTTCTGGTCGACGTCGACGTTGATCGCGTCCTCCGTGTCGAGAATATTGTCGAACGCGACGAGCACGACGCCTGCGTCATTGGCGCGCTTGATCACCGGCTTGAACGCCGCGGGATTCTGCGCGTCGACGACGATCGCGTCGAAGCCGGAATCGATGAAATTGTTGACCGCGGCGATCTGCGCGGCGACGTCCTCGCCGGTCGAGACGACCTTGAACTCCTTGAGCTTGGCGGCGACGTCGGGCTGCGCCGCATAGGCCTTGGCCGTCTGGATCATCTGGATGCGCCAGGTGTTGGCGATATAGCCGTTGGCGAGCGCGATCCGGATACGGTCCCTTCTTGGCCGGGATACTTGAAGAACTTGGTCTTGTCGCGTCCACGGCGCGAAGCAGCCTGGGTCGGCGGCGGGCCCGGCGACGACCTCCGGGCCGGCGGCGTAGGCGGGGGCCGCCGAAGGCGCAGGCGGCCGCGGCCATGCCGGCGAACGCGGAAACGACGAAAAGTCGAACAGACTGCATGGTCATCCTCCCTCGACGTCTTGTTTCCCGGCAGAAGCTTTTGGCGCTTTCCGACCGGAGATTGTCTATTGCTTGTCCGGCCGTCTCTTGGCTGACATGTCAGTATAGCCGCGGCGCGGACCGGCGCAAGCTCTGCTTTGCCCGCCGTCCTGTCGGCAGCGGCACGCTCACCAGCAACCGTCGACACGGCCAGCTTGATCGTCCTGCCCGGCATCAGCCGTCGCGGCGTCGGCGCTTCCAACGTCGAGGTGCAACTTCGGAGCGCAGGCGGTCCCGCCGAAGATGATGCTGCGGTCGATCCTGGCGATCGAGTCCCAGCCGCCGAGCGCCATCGCCGGTGCGATTTCGCGGCGGAAAAGCTCGAGCGCCCAATAGACCCCGTCCTCGCCGGCTGAGGCGACGCCCCAGAGATGCGGCCGTCCGATCAGGACCGCCCGGGCGCCGAGCGCCAGCGCCTTGATGACATCGACGCCGCGGCGAAAGCCGCCGTCGACCAGCACCGGCATGGTGTCGCCGACCGCGTCGACGATTCCGGGCAGCGCCGTGATCGAGGCGACGGCGCCGTCGAGCTGCCGGCCGCCATGATTGGAGACCACGATCGCGTCCGCGCCGCGGCGCTTGGCCTCGCGCGCCTCATCGGGATGCAGGAGGCCCTTGATCACCAGCGGGCCGCGCCATTGCTGGCGCAGCCAGTCGACGTCGCCCCAGCCTATGTCCGGGTCGAGCTGCTCGACCATCAGCGGGCCGAAGCCACCTGCCCCAGCCCGCTTGCCGTAATTGGCGAAGGTCGGCGACGGCGTCTCGCGCATGCGCCAGAGCCAGCCGGGATGGCGGGCGAAGTCGAGAAAGCGGCTCGGTCCCCAGCGCAAGGGAAAGGTCAGCCCGTTCCTCACGTCGCGGTCTCGGCCTGCGACGACCTGATTGTCGACGGTGAGGATCAGCGCCTTGTACCCCGCCGCCTCGGCGCGCGCGGCGAATTCGGCGGTGAGGCCGCGATCCTTGTAGAGAAAGAGCTGCATCCACTTCGGGCCTGTGGTCGCCGCGCCGATCGCTTCCATCGTCGCAGTCGAGGCGTGGCTGCTCGAATAGATCGTTCCGAACCGCGCCGCGGCGCGGGCCGCGGCGAGCTCGGCATGCGGCCAGAGGAACCCGGCCATCCCGGTCGGCCCGATGACGACCGGCGAGGAGAGTCTTACGCCGAAGAGCTCGACCGACTGATCCCGCTTGGGCGCCCCGGCCAGCATCTTCGGCATGAGCGCGATCGAGGCCAGCGCCGCTTCGTTGCGGCGCATGGTGATCTCGTCGCCGGCGGCGCCGTCGACCATGTCGAACAGCATGCGCGGCAGCCGCTGCCGCGCGAGCGCCCGCAGCGCGGCGATGCTGTAGCCTTTGCGCTGCAGCGCCGCGGAATCCATCAAGGTCTCAGCCGGTACGCGCTGACCGCATTGTCGTGGAAGAGCTTCCGCTTGTCGGCGGGCGAGAATCCGGCGGTGGCCCAGTCGAGGGTGGCCAGCCACTGGAGGTAGCTCCCGGCAAGCTCCGAGACCGGCCAGTCGCCGCCGTAGAGAATGCGGTCGGGGCCGAAGCACTCGATCACGTGATCGATATAGGGCCGCAGCTCATCCCGGCTCCAGCTCTTGGGGTCGGCCTCGGTGGTGACGCCGGAAAGCTTGCAGACGACATTCGGCAGCCCCGCCATCTCGCGCATCTGCTGGCGCCACGGATCGATGAGGCCCGCCTTGATTCCAGGCTTGGCGATGTGATCGAGGACGAACGCCACCTCCGGGCAGGCGCGGATCATCTTCAGCGTGTTCGGCAGCTGCGGATGGAGAATGCAGATGTCGAACGAGAGATGATAGCGCGGCAGGAGCCGGAGCGCCTCGAGGAAGCCCGGCTTCAGCGCGAACTCGGGGTCCGGCTGGGTCTGGATCAGCCGCCGTACGCCGCGCACGACCGGCAGCTTGGCGACCCGCTCGATCTCCGGCTCGATCGCCTTGCCGCGCTCGAGCGGCAAAGAGACGACGGCCCCGAGGACGCGCCGGTCGCGCTTGGCCAGCGAATCCACCCAGTCCGCCTCGTCGAGATATTGCGGCATGTCGACGTCCACCTCGACGAAGACGAAGCCTTCGATCTCGTAGGGCCTGGCGGCGGCGGCGAGGTCGTCCGGCGTCCAGTCGCGGCTCAGCGCCGGCGCGCCGCTCGCCCAGGCGTAGCCGAACCGCTTCTGGTCGAGGAGATGGATGTGGGAGTCGATGATGGGAAAGTCGATCACGGGGGAAAGCTCCAGATGGCGCGCTTCGGTCAGGTCGCGCTCGCCGGGCGCTTTGCGGCGGCGCCGACGGGAAGCTCGCGCGCGCCGCCGCGGACCTGCGCGAGCATGGCCGCTTCCGCGGCTTTCACCCGGTCGAGCCGGACGAGCGTCTCGGCCAGCAGCGCTCGCGGCACGACGACGACGCCGTCGCGGTCGCCGACGATGACGTCGCCGGAGGCGATGGCGCGGCCGCCGCAGACGATCGGCAGGCCGACCGAGCCCGGGCCGCGCCGCCCGGGAGAATTGGGGGTCAGGCCCATCGCGTAGACCGGCATGCCGAGCGCCTCGAGATCGGCCAGATCGCGAACCAGCCCGTCGGTGACGAAGCCGACGGCGCCGCGGTTCCGCGCGACGCCGAGCAGCAGGTCGCCGGTGACCGCGGCCATGCACGCGCTGCCGGTCGCGGCGATCAGCACGTCGCCGGGCTCGCATTCCGCGGCGGCGGCGATCAGCGCCAGATTGTCATTTGCGCCGCAATCGCAGGTCAGCGCGACGCCGAGAAGCGCGTGTCCGACGATCGGCCGGATGCGCCAGTCGAGCGCGCCTGAGCCGCCCATGGCGTCGACGACGAAACTCGTCGGCGCGCCGCGCAGCCGCTCGACGAGTTCGGCCGGCGGGCGTTCGATAACTTCCGCGAAGGCGAGCGGCGGCGTTTCCTCGATCATGTCGGACCCGTTGAGAGGGCAGTCCGGTCGCGTGGCTGGCGTTTACAAGGCCAGTCCCGCGCGTGAAGGCGATAGAATGCACGTTCGCAGCGCCCCGGCAACCGTCCCGACCGCGCGAAAATGAAAAAGGCCCGCGCTGCAGCGCGAGCCTTTCTCAAGCGTCTCCTTAAGCGGCGGCTACTTCTTCTGGTCGCGGGCCTTGAGGGCGGCGCCGAGAATGTCGCCGAGCGAAGCGCCCGAAGTCGGCCGAGCCGTATTGGGCGATCGCCTCCTTTTCCTCGGCGACTTCCAGCGCCTTGATCGAGACGGCGATCTTGCGGGCGCGGCGGTCGAACTGGATGACGCGGGCGTCGACCTTTTCGCCGACCGAGAAGCGCTCGGGACGCTGGTCGCCGCGATCGCGGGCGAGTTCGTTGCGCTTGATGAAGGCAGTCAGATCCGTGCCGGCGATCTTCACCTCGATGCCGCCGTCCTTGACCTCGACCACTTCGCAAGTGACGACCGAGCCCTTGCGCAGTTCGCCCTCGCCCTCCTCGCCCGGCTTCTTGGCGAAGGGGTCGTTCGCGAGCTGCTTGATGCCGATGGCGATACGCTCCTTCTCCACGTCGACGTCGAGCACCCTGGCCTGGACCTTGTCGCCCTTCTTGAAGTCCTCGATCGCCTGCTCGCCCGGCCGGTTCCAGTCGAGGTCGGAGAGGTGGACCATGCCGTCGACGTCGCCGTCGAGGCCGACGAAGAGGCCGAACTCAGTCTTGTTCTTGACCTCGCCCTCGACCGTCGAGCCGACCGGATGCCGCTCGGCGAAGGCCTCCCAGGGGTTCTGCAGGGTCTGCTTGAGGCCAAGCGAGATGCGGCGCTTGGAGGAATCGACCTCGAGCACCTGAACCTCGACCTCCTGGCTGGTCGAGACGATCTTGCCCGGATGGACGTTCTTTTTCGTCCAGGACATTTCCGACACGTGGATCAAGCCCTCGATGCCCGGCTCGAGCTCGACGAAGGCGCCGTAGTCGGCGATGTTGGTGACGCGGCCCTTGAGCTTCTGGCCGACGTGGTAGCGCGTCTCGATGTTGGACCACGGGTCTTCCTGCAGCTGCTTCATGCCGAGCGAGATGCGGTGGGTCTCGTGGTTGATCTTGATGATGCGCACCTTGACCTGCTGGCCGATGCCGAGGACCTCGCTCGGATGGTTCACCCGCCGCCAGGCGATGTCGGTGACATGCAGCAGGCCGTCGATGCCGCCGAGGTCGACGAAGGCGCCGTAGTCGGTCAGGTTCTTCACCGTGCCGTCGATCACCTGCCCTTCGGCGAGGTTGGCGACGATCTCGTGGCGCTGCTCGGCCCGGCTCTCCTCGAGCACGGTGCGGCGGGAGACGACGATATTGCCGCGGCGCCGATCCATCTTGAGGATCTGGAAGGGCTGCGGCACGTTCATCAGCGGGCCGATGTCGCGCACCGGACGGATGTCGACCTGGCTCCGCGGCAGGAAGGCGACCGCCCCGTCGAGATCGACGGTGAAGCCGCCCTTGACCTGATTGAAGATCACGCCCTCGACCTTCTCGTTCTTTTCGAAGGCCTGTTCGAGCTTGATCCAGCTTTCCTCGCGGCGCGCCTTGTCGCGCGAGATGACCGCTTCGCCCAGCGCATTCTCGATGCGCTCGAGATAGACCTCGACCTCGTCGCCGAGGCCCGGGGCCGGATCGCGGCCATGATTGGTGAATTCCTTGAGGGCGACGCGGCCCTCGGTCTTGAGGCCGACATCGATGACGGCCATGTCCTTTTCGATCGCGACGACCTTGCCCTTGACGACCGAGCCTTCGAAGGCCTCGTCCGCGCCGTAGGTCTCGTTCAGCAATGCAGTGAAATCCTCGCGCGTCGGCGCCAAGGTCTGAATGGAAGCCATTGGTTCTCCTAAAGAACCCCGATCAGGGGCGGCGCCGGCGGTTGGGTTCGAGGTTGACAGATGAGGCGCCCGCTCGCCAGGAAGGTTTCCCTTCTCACCGCTTTTGGAGCGGGCCGGCGCAGCAGGCCGGCGATCGAACGCCCGGGGCTAATCGCTATATGGGGAGCCCACGCAGCGAACGCCAGCGGCTAGCAGAAACGCCCGCCGCGGGCAAGGCGGAAATCGCGCCGCCCGGCCGTTCTTTTGTCCGCCAAGCAGAATTCGCGCGCCCGCCAACCCGGCAGGGCGTCATCGCGAGGAGCCCGCAGGGCGACACGGTTGGGCGTCATCGCGAGAGTCCGCACGGCGACGTGGCCCGTCATCGCGAGCAGGCCGCAGGGCGACGTGGCGATCCAGCGCCGCCGCCGCTGCCCTACGACCCCCTGGATCGCCACGCTTCGCTCGCGATGACCAATGCGTCAAATCGCGAAGCGCGCTAACGCTTCAGTTCGGTTCGCTCCGCTTTCATCTCTTCGACGCAGCGCTGCGCTGGGCGATCGGCAGCCAACAGCCCTCCCCGGCTCGCTGACAGACATCCGCGGCGCCGCGGATAGAAGCGAGAGCCTCTTCAAGAAGTGTGGCGTTCCTCTGTCGCGTCGCCAGCGTTGCGAGAGCGTCGCTAAGGCTCATCAGCGTCCGCGCCCACCGGAGCGAAAACCGCTCGCGCGTTCGCTCCTCCAGCGCCGCGCGATAGGCCGCAGGTCAGACGCTCCTCTACAATCGCAAGGAGCCTCTCGCGCCAAACGTCATTACATTTGCAAAATCAGAAAGATATGGCGTTATCCTCACGAAACACTTTAGCCGAGCCGGTTGCCAGCGGCTTCGTCAACAAATTCTTGACGATCACGCCCTCCCGCCGGACCCATGAAGTTGGTTTTCCGCTTCGCGCTCTGCTCCCGTTCCCTCCTGTTCGTTGGCTCGAACAGGGCGGAAAATTCTCCTGTTCCGTCTTTCCCTCCCGCACGAGCAAATCCGCTCAACGAAATGAAATACCAAAGATTTGCGCAACAGCTCGCGAACACCGCGAACGCTCTGCCCTGTTGGCAGGGAGAAACAGGGAAACGGCCTTGTTTTCCATGAGCGCGTCAGAACCAGCCGGGCGCGCAAGGGATCGTCAAGGTTTCGTCCTAACCGCCGCCGCGGCGGCCGAAGCTGCTGGCGGCGACGGCGGCGATGACGATGGCGCCGGTCAGCATGTCGCGCACGTAGCTGTCGACATTCATCTGGGTCAGGCCGTTCCCGAGCAGGCCGAGGATCAGGACGCCGGCGAGCGTCGCCAGCACCCGCGGCTCGCCCTCTTCGGTCATGGTCTGGCCGAGGAAGACCGCCGCGATCGAATCGAGCATCAGGCCGGCGCCCTGCGTCGGGTTGGCGGAAGCGACCCGGCTCGCATACATGAGGCCGGCGATCGCCGCGCCGAACCCGCTGAGGCCGAAGGCGGCGAGCCTCAGCCGCCGCACCGGCACCCCGGCGAGGCGGGCCGCCTCCGCATTGTCGCCGATCGCGTATAGCCGCCGGCCGGCGACCGTCTGCTCGAGAAAGATGAAGACCGATCCGGCCGCCACGAGCGCGACCAAGGTCAGATTGGGCAGCGTGAGATCGGGCGAGAGGGTCAATCCGCCCCGGGCGAAATCGGCAAAGGTCTGCGGGATGGCGCTGCCGAACAGCGTCTTGCCGCCGCAAAGCCAGAAGGCGAAGCCGCTGAGGACGGTCATGGCCCCGAGCGTCGCGATGAACGGCAGAATGCCGACATAGGAGACGAGAAAACCGTTGATCAGTCCGCCCGCGAGCCCGGCCGCGAGCGCGACGCCGACCGCGAGGGGCGTCGAGCCTCCCGCCAGGAAGACGAGCGCCGCGACAATCCCGGCGAGGCTCGCCATCGAGCCGACGCTGAGGTCGAAATCGCCCATCGCCATGACGATCGTCATGGCCGAGGCGACGACCGCCAGCATGCTCATCTGCTGGGAAATGTTGAGGAGATTGCGCCCGGTCAGGAACGTCGCCGGCAGATGAAGCCAGAAATAGAGGACGACGATGGCGACGCCGATCAGGGTTCCGTGCCGGCGGACAAAAGCGGTCGGGGCGAGCCTCATGCCGGCCGTTCGCCGTAGCAGAGGCCGAGCAGGCGCGCCGGCGTGAGCCCGTCGGCCGGGACGATCGCCGACAGGCGTCCGTCGATGAGGATGGCGATCCGCCCGCAGAGCGCCAGCAATTCCTCGTGGTCCGAGGACGAGATGAGAATCGCCGCGCCGGCCTCGGCGATCTCGCGCAGGAATGCGTGGATGTCGAATTTCGCCGCCACGTCGACGCCGCGGGTCGGCTCGTCGAGCAGCAGGACCCTTGGGCGCCCCGCGACCGCGCGGGCGAACATCACCTTTTGCTGGTTGCCGCCGCTGAGGCGTGAGACCCGCTGCCGCGGACCGGTCGCCCGGAGTCGAACGCGCCGGCCGAGCGCCGCGGCAAGCGCGCGTTCGGCCGGCCGGTTCAAAAAGCAGCGCCAACGGCTGAGCGGCTCGAGATGGGGGAGCGCGATATTCTCGGCGACACCCTGCGACAGCAGGAGACCCTCCGCCCTGCGTTCGCGCGGCACATAGGCCAGTCCGCGTCGCCATCCGTCGGCGGCGCCGCCGAGGCGAACCGGATGCCCGCCGATGGAGAGCGCGCCGCGCCGCGCCCCGGTCATCAACGCCCGCAGCAGGCGGTCGCCGCCGGCGTTGGAGAGCCCCGCGAGGCCGAAGATTTCGCCCTCGCGGACCTCGAACGACATCGCTTCGAGACCCTTGGCCTCGAGCCGCTGCACCGAGAGAGCGACGCCTCCTCGCGCGGCGGAGCGCTCCGCCGGCGCCGTTCCGAGCGAGGCGCGCCCGGTCATGCGTTCGATCAGGGCGTCGCGCGTCGCCTCGGCGCGAGGCATCGGCGGCTCGGAAACGCCGTCGCGAAGCACGGTGATGCGGTCCGCAATCTGCAGGACCTCCTCGATCCGATGCGAGACGTAGATCACGCCGCAGCTGCGGCGCTTGAGCTCGCCGATGATCCTGAACAGCCGTTCGGCTTCCGCGTGGCTCAGCGCCGCGGTCGGTTCGTCCATGACGAAAATGCGCCCCGGCGGGGTTCCGTCGTCGACGAAGGTCGAGGCGATCTTGACGATGAGGCGGTCGCCGACCGGGAGGCGCCCGAGAATGGCCTCGGGCGCGACGTCGGCGACGCCGAAGGCGGCGAGCGCGGCGCGGGCGCGCTCGTTCAGCGCCCGCCAGTCGATGAGGCCGCCGAGACGCGTCGGATAGGCGCGGCCGAGGTAGAGGTTCTCGGCGACGCTGAGCCGCGGCAGCACGTTCAGTTCCTGGTGCAGGAACCGGAGACCGAGCCGATGCGCGTCGCGCGCGCTCGTGATCGAGACCGGCCGGCCGTCGAGGGCGATCGTTCCGCTGTCGGCCGGGACGACGCCGGCGAGAATCCTGATGAGCGTGCTCTTGCCGGCGCCGTTTTCGCCCATCAGCGCGTGAACTTCGCCCGGCTCGAGCGCAAGCGACGCATTCCGGAGCGCAGCTGCCCCGCCGTAGGATTTGGCGAGGCTCGCCAGCGAAAGCAGGCTCAAGACGGCCCTTCTGTCAGATGGGCGAGGCGCTCGCCAAAGGCGACGTTACTCCTTCGCCGTCGCCGCGGTGATCAGTTTGGTCGGCACGTAGATCACGCTCTGCTTGATCTTTTCGCCGGCCAGCGTCCGCTTGACCGCTGTCGCCGTGGTCGCGCCGATGCCCTTGAAGTCCTGCGCCATCGAGGCTTCGAAGTCGCCGCCCTTGGCGATCGCCTCGCGCGCCTGCGGGTTGGCGTCGATGCCGGTGATGACGATGCCCTCGTCGGCGCGGCCGGCCGCTTCGATCGCCTGCAGGGCGCCGAGCGCCGGCTGGTCCCACGCCGCCCAGACCGCCGCGATGGCGCCCTTGGCCGGATTGGCGGCGAGGATCGCCTCCATCTTGGCGCGCGAATCGGCGATGCCGCCGTCTTTCACGTCCGGGGTCACGCGGGCGATGACCTTGATGTCGGGGCTGTTCTTGAAGATCGCATCGGCGACGACGTCGCGCGCCTCGACCGGCGGAAAGGCGTCGTAGACGAACATGACGACATTGCCCTTGCCGTTGATGCGGTTGGCGACATAGGCGGCGGTGTCAGCGGCCATGGCGTAGCCGTTGCTGGTGACGTTGGTGACGAGGAGCGGGCTTGCGCCCGCGTCCATGCCGAAGACCGGGACGCCCGCCTTCTTCGCCGTCTCGAGGCCGGCCGCGACCTGCGCCGGATCGACGTTGATGACGATGGCGTCGACCTTCTCGTTCGCCGCATCCTCGATCCGGCTGATGACGGCGGCGACGTCGCCCTTGGTGTCGATCACGTTGACGTCCCAGCCGTTGCCCTTGGCGGCGGCCTGGAAGGCCTCGACATAGAACTGCGTGCCGGGCTGGGCGAGATAGGGCGTGATGACCGCGATCTTGGCGGCGAGCGCCGCGCCGGCCGAGCCCGCCAGCATGAGCGCGCCCGCTACCGCCATTGCCGCGCGCGCCGTCAGTGAATTCACCACGAATGCTCCTCCCGATCCTTGATCCTGCTGACGCGAGGGTAGCATTGCGACTACAAAGTGCAAAGGAAAGCGCGTTTCAGCGGTTGGGCGATGGCCGGTCCTTTTCTTGTGGGCGTCGACGTCGGCACCACGGCGGTGAAGACCGGCGTGTTCGACGCGGACGGGACCCTTCTCTCAAGGCGGGCGACCCCGGTGGCGACGTCGCGGCCCACGGCGGACCGCGTCGAGCAGGCGCCTGCGGACTGGCTCGCCGCGACGCTCGACGGACTTGCCCATGTTCTCGACGGACTTCCGGCCGGCGCGCTCGCGGGCGTCGGCCTCTGCAGCCAGGTCAACACGCATGTGTTTGTCGGCGGCGACGGGGAAGCGCTGGCGCCGGCGATCGTCTGGCAGGACGGACGCGCAGCCGAGGACGCCGCGCGGCTCGACGCGCTCGTGCCGGACGCGGCGCGACTCAAATGGTGGCGCGCGCCGCTGCCGATCGATGCGAGCCATGTCCTGAGCCGCATGGCGTGGATGGAGCGGACGCACCCCGAGGTGTGGCGGCGCACGCGCTGGGTAATGGCGCCGAAGGACTATTGCCTCCTCGCGCTCACCGGCGAAGCCTCGGCCGATCCGCTCTCGTCCTTCGGCGTCGTCGACGCATCGCTCAAGTACATCGGGGAACTGATCGCGCTCGTTCCCGGCGCGGCCGAGCGGCTGCCGCCCCTCGCCGGCCCGACTGCGAGGATCGGCCGGATCCGCGCCGGCCTGTCGGGCGCGGGGGCCGATGTCGTCTGCGCTGCCATGGACGCCTGGGCCGGGATCGTCGGCGCGGGCGCGGCGAAGGATGGCGAGGCGGCCTATCTCAGCGGCACGAGCGAAGTTGGCGGCATTGTCTCGGGAAAGCGCATCCCGACGCCGGGCGTGATCGCTTTTCCGGCCTGCGAGGGGATCACGCTGCACGCCGGGCCGACCCAGGCCGGCGGCGCCAGCGTCGCCTGGCTCGCGGCGCTCCTCGGCCGCAGCGCCGACGACATCTCCGCGCTTGCCGCCCGCAGCGATCCGGCTCGTCCGGCGCCGATCTTCCTGCCGCATTTGCAGGGCGAGCGCGCCCCGATCTGGGACATCGCCGCGCGCGGCGCGTTCGCCGGCCTCGACGCCTCTATGGGCGCGCCCGAGCTCGCCCGCGCTGTGCTCGAAGGCGTCGCCTATTCGGTGCGCTGGCTGTTCGAGGCCCTCGAGGCGTCCTCCGGAGCGAGGCCGGAGCGCCTTAGGCACGCCGGCGGCGGAGCGCGGTCGGAGATCTGGGCACAGATCCGCGCCGACGTCCTCGGCCGGCCGATCGACCGCCTCGCCAATGTCGACTCGGGCCTCGTCGGCGCGGCGATGCTGGCTGGCGCCGGCGCCGCCCTTTTCGCCACGCTGGAGGAGGCGGCGACGCGCATGTGCCGGATCGACCGGACCTTCGAGCCGGACCGGGCGCGGCAGGCGGCGCACGACGAGGGCTTCGGCCGCTACCGCGAGCTCTACGCCCGGCTCGAGGGATTCAAGCCACCGTGAGGCCCGTGCAGTTTCGCGGCCGAGGAGCCGATTTCAAAGGCTTGAGTGTCTTTTTCTGCACCATTGCACCATTCGCAACTTCGCCGTCGCAAAGGGTCTGCGACGCCGCTATTCCCTTTGCGGCCCCATCCTTAGCCATCAAGTGATGCGAAGTTGGTCCAAGTTATACGTATAAGTAATTGGTATACTTGCATAAAATGCTTCTACATCATTGCAACGGGATGCTCTGAGCGTAGTTGAACAGATTGCCCGGATCGAACTGCCGCTTGATCGCCTTCAGGCGAGCGAGGTTCCGCCCCCAATAGGCGTTCGGCCAATCGGCGAGTTCGCCGTCGCAATAGTTGACATAGGCCTTGCCCGGGACGTGCGGGCGCATCGCGGCATAGAACGCGGCGACATCGCGCACCCGCTGGGCCGACATTGTCGCGCTGGACCAGCCTGAATAGTAGTGGATCATAAATCCAACGCTCGAACGGTGAGGAAAGGCTGTGTCCGTTTCGCTGAGCGCATCGATCGCACCGCCATAGGCGTTGAGGATGGTTACGATCCGTCCCGACGGGCGGGAGGACAGCTGATCGAGCATCGTATCGATGCCGGCGATCGACAGGACGGACACGTAATCGGATTTCTCTTTCTGGAAAGCCGGGTCCCCGCCTGGCACGCCGCCGAAATGCGCGACCGCGTCCCAAAAGCTCATTTTGGTCAATGTGGGCGGAGCGGTGGGCGCCTCGATCCGCGCCAATGCATCCAGATCCCGCCGAAGCGCATCCTCGGAATCGATGCTCTGTCCGACGCAGCGCAGGGCAATCGCCGCGGACGTGGACTTGCCGATCTTGAGCAAGGCGGTTGTTCCGTTCGCCGCGGCCGGCGCCCATTTCTGCCAGGCGTCGACGATCCGGGCTGCGCGAGCGCGGGACAGCATCCAGGAGACGCCAAAGACTGTCACAGAGGCGATCGGATGGGTGGCGAAGCGAAACTCGACAGCGATTCCGAGCGAGCCGCCGCCCCCGCCGCGACTCGCCCAAAAGAGATCCGGATTCGTCGTCCGGTCGGCGACAACAACGGCGCCGTTCGCATCGACCAGGCGGACCGATTGCAAGTTGTCGCAGGCAAGTCCGTAGGGGCGGGCGAGCAGGCCGTAGCCACCGCCCATCGCGTGCCCGGCGACGCCGACGGTCGGGCAGGTCCCGGCGATGAACGCCACCCCCTCCCCCTTCAGCGCGGTCTGCACTTTGCCGATCGTGGCGCCCGGGCCGAGCGTGACGATCCTGGTCCCCCTGTCGAAGGCGACGCTGTCGAGCTCGCGAAGATCAACGACAACCTCCGGACTGTTGCAATATCCTTCGAAAGAGTGCCCGCCGCTTCGCACGGCAAAAGCCACGCGATTGCTGCTCAGCCATTTGACGATCGCGGGAACGGCTTCCGCCGTCTTGCAGATAGCGCGAAGCGCCGGCGCGACGGCGGTGCGGGCGTTGTACGCGGGCAGATAGGCATCGTACGCCGGATCTCCGGGCCGGAGAAAGACGCAGCCGGGGATCGCCGGCGGCGAGGGCAGACCGCGAAGCGCCATCGAGAGAGGGGGCTTTGGGACAAGCGACGCGCGAGATTTCGCGGCGCGGGGCCGCCGAACCATGGACGAAAAAAGGTAAGGGCTTTCCATCGACCTTTTTCGCAATGCCAGGACTGGAGCGCGAAGGCCTGCCCCGAGCTCTCCGATACCTTTGGCAGGCGGAATTGGCTCCATAGCATCTGGCAGCCGTCAAGTCAGCGATGCGCGCGACTTGGTTAGTGGGCCAGTTGGAGCACGCCTGGCGCTCGATGGCTTTGAATACTCAGACGTAATAAATTGTTGAACGGATAGCGCGTTGGCCGACTTGCGCAGGCTCGCGGCGTAATGGCTGTTTGGATTTGCCATGCTGCGCTCCGCGCAGACCGACCTGCCGTGACCCCGACAAAGCCGCTCGAGGTCGCCTGATGACCTCACCGAGAGTGCTTTTCTCGCCCTTGCACGCCTGTCGGCCTCGCCGGGCCGGCGCCGGCGAGCGCCATAGAAACCACCGCGACGAGGACGATAGCGCCGCCGATCAGCGTCGCGACGGCGGGTTTTTCGCCGAACGCCAGCCAGACCCAGATCGGGCCGAAAATGGTTTCCGTCTGCGCCAGCACCGTTTGACTCGCCGCCGGGACGTGAGGCGCGCCACGCAAAAAGAAAGCGAACCCGGCGCCCATGGCCAGGAAACCGGCGGCGAAAGCGGCGAGCATCTCGAGCGGTGGATGAAAAAGCGTAACGCCTTTTGCGGCGCAGACGCCCACGGCGAGAACGCAAACGATGACCCCGTAGCCGAGAACCGCCGGGATATAATCGCGTTTTGGGCCATGCCGCATGCCGACGCTTGCGCCGGCAAAGCCCAATGCGGTCAGCACGGCGCTGATATTGCCGGCAAGACTACCAGCTTCGACGGCGCCGCCGACGATGACGCCCAGGCCAACAAACCCAAGCGCGATCGACACTCCCTCTCGCAAGCTCAATGTCTCGCCCAAAAAGACATAGCCGAGAATTGCCGCCAGCAGCGGCGCGCAGGACGAAAGGAATAGCGCGTTGGCGACAGTTGTCGACTTCATCGCGATGATGAAGGCTATGGATGCGACGGAAAGCGAAAACACGACGAAGGCGCCGGTAGGACCGATCGCCACGAAGCGCTTCATCGGCGAACCCGCTCCCCTCGCGCGCATGATGATCACGAAGGCGCAAGCGACGCCAAAACTACGCCAGACAAGAAACTGCCATGCATCGAGATGCGGCGCGAGCCGCAAGAAAATACCGGTAAGGCTCCAGGACAGCCCAGCCGCCGACACATAAAGCGCACCCGGGAAAAGGTGAGTCTTACGTACGATACTTGCTCGCGAGATGGTCATGCATGACGGCCAGGACCGAGTGGCGACGCTTCCGCGCGCAACTCGAGGGGTCCCTTGCAGTTGAGCATAGGCGTATCACCCCTCCTTTGCGTAGAGCGGACTGATCGCGAAGGTGCGCGGGGTCCGCTTTGGCCTCCAGCGCAGAGTCGTCCTTTCCACGATTCACTTCAACGTGGGCCGCCCGAAAATAAACCGGCGATTGAATAAGGCAGCGCGGGTTTCCTCTAGGGCGGGTTTCGATCAGGCAAACTCATGTCCGTCACCCGCGGGCTTGACCCGCCGGTCCATGGATCGCCGGGTCAAGCCAGGTCAAGCCCGGCGATGACGGATCCGGACGGGTCAACCTGGTTGAATCTGCGCTAGTGTCCGCCCATTCACCTTGAAGGTTGCTGACCCTCAAATGGGCCGAACTCAACGAACGGGGTTGACCATGCCGAAGAAGATTTTGCCGCGCATCGTCTCCGTGAAAGCGGACAAAAAGCCTCTGACCTTGCGCATCGACTGGGACAGCGGCGACGAAAGCCGCGTCGACGTGTCCGGTCTGATCGAAAGGTTCCGCGTCTATGAGCCATTGCGCCGGTCGCCGAAATTGTTCCAGCAAATGCGGGTTGGCGAGTACGGAACAGATGTCGTTTGGTCGGACGAAATCGATATGGCCGCCGATACGCTGTGGCGGCTCGCGCAAGAACAGGCGGGCGCGACCATGTCGGCGGACGCCTTCCGGAGATGGCGGGAAAGCAGGGCCTACACACTCGACGCAGCTGCGCATGCGCTCGGCGTCAGCCGTCGCATGGTGGCCTATTACGAACAGGGCACGAAACCGATTCCGCGCGTCGTTGCGCTTGCAACGCGGGGCCTGGATCTCGGCGTCCAATAGACGCGTGCGGATACCCCACAACTGCTACGACGCTCACCACGATTTCAAGGGCGCGATGCACTGCGCCATGCGCGCTCCAACTCGCCAATAGCCCCCGCGCGCCGCGTCGGCTTTATAGACGGCGGCTATCGCATCGATTGCCGATAGGCATTTCACCTCGAAAACCATTCCTGCGCCTAGTCGGCGCGCCCGGCGCGAAGGCACAGGAGACGATCTCAATGGATTCCACGAAGCCGCTGTCTCGGTGGCTGCCCTTCGGTTCACCGAGACTCTTGCAGCGATTGTCTTCAGTCAGCGCAGAAAAGTGCGGCTTCGGTCGAGTAAAGGAACAGCCGCTCGGGCCACCGCGTCAGAACCCCAACACAGGTTGCAAGCGAGTTCGTAAAACACCCTCAATTGTTCTTTACAATTATCGGATTCTGGTCGCGAACGCACACTAGCCATTGGTGCAATTACGAGGATTGCCGCTCTAGAGGAGAATGGCAATGTCGTCAGACGGCGCAAGCGTTGTGCTGGTCCATGGCGCCTGGGCGGATGGGTCGAGCTGGGCGAAGATCATCAGGCCGCTCGCGGCCGACGGCCTTAAGGTGTCGGCGGCGCCGCTGCCGTTGACCTCGTTTCAGGACGACGTGGCGGCGCTCGATCGCGCGCTCGAGCGGGCGCCGGGACCGATCGTCCTCGCCGCGCACGCCTATGCCGGCGCGGTGATTGCAGCGGCGCGGAGCGACAAGGTGAAGGCGCTCGTCTACGTCGCCGCGCTGGCCCCCGACGAGGGCGAGACGGTCGCGGACGTCTTCTACCGCGGCGAGCCGCATCCGCAGGCGCCCAAGCTCGCGCCCGATGCGCACGGGCTGATCTATCTGCCCGACACGGCCTTCGCCGCCGCCTTCGCGCCGAACGCCGAGCGGGAAGAGCTGGCGGTGCTGGCGGCCGTCCAGCGGCCGATCTCGCCCGCCTGCATCACCGTCGCCGTGCCGCGGCCCCTATGGAAGGACCGCCCGACCTGGTTCCTGGTGGCTGAACAGGACCGCATGATCATCGAGGGCAATCAGCGCTTCATGGCCGAGCGCATGCGTGCCCGGGTGCGCGCGCATGCCGTCGATCACGCGCCGATCGTGACCGCCCCGGACATCGTCCTGGACGTGCTTCGCGAAGCCATCGCGGCGGTCGGGGCCGAGAGCCGGGCGTAAGCTCACCGGGGCAATATCGCCAACGGGGGCAGCCGTCATGGCCGGGCTCGTCCCGGCCGGCCACGCGGTTCCGTATCGAGTGGGTCGGAAGGGACGAGCCCGGCCATGAACAACAGCGCGTAACCTCACTGGTCGCCATCCGATGAAAGGAGATGCGTCATGACCGCCATCGCCTATCGCGCCGCAGACGTCGACGGCTTCAAGATCTTCTATCGCCAAGCGGGCGCCCGGGAGGCTCCGAAGCTTTTGCTGCTGCACGGCTTCCCCAGCGCAGGCCACATGTTCCGCGACCTGATCCCGCTGCTCGCCGACCGCTTCCATATGATCGCCCCCGACCTGCCGGGCTTCGGCAACTCCGGCATGCCGGGCCGCGGCTGCACCTTCGACCGGCTCGCCGACACGATCGACCGCTTCACCGACATCGTCGGCTTCGACCGCTACGCCCTCTATGTCTTCGATTACGGCGCGCCGACCGGCTTCCGCCTCGCCGTCCGGCATCCGGACCGGATCGCTGCGATCATCTCCCAGAACGGCAACGCCTATGAGGAAGGGCTGAGCGACGGTTGGACACCGATCCGGGCCTATTGGGAGGACGCGTCGCCGGCCAACCGCAAGGCCCTGCGCGCCTTCCTGAAGCCGGAGACGACCGTCTGGCAGTACACGCACGGCGTCCCTGACGCGACGCGGGTGTCGCCGGATGGCTACTCGCTCGACAACTACTACCTGTCCCGGCCCGGCGCCGACGAGGTGCAGCTCGACCTCTTCGGCGACTACAAGAGCAACGTCGCGCTTTACCCAACCTTCCAGACGTATTTCCGCGCCCGCAAGCCGCGCCTGCTCGCAGTGTGGGGCAAGAACGATCCGTTCTTCCTGCCGGCGGGCGCCGAGGCGTTCAAGCGCGACATCCCGGATGCGGTCGTGCGCTTCTTCGACGCCGGCCACTTCGCCCTGGAGACCCATGCCGAGGAGATTGCGGCGGCCATCGTCGACTTCCTGAACCGCTGACTTCAGCAAAGGCGCTGGCCGCGGCTGGAGGTCTCGACGCCAACCGGGTCGCGGCGCCTCGACGCAAATCCATGAAGGGTTCCGCGTCATGGTGGCCAATGAAGCCCGCGGAAGGATGGTCTTGGGTCCACGACTGACGTTCAGCTTTCAAATTCAAGGAGACTTCGATTGGCTAAATCTGTGGCTATCGTCACCGGCGCAAGCCAGGGCATCGGCCGGGCCACCGCGATCCGCCTCGCGCGCGACTTCTCATCGCTGGTCCTGGTCGCGCGGAGCCGGGCCAATCTTGAGCAGACGGCCGAGGCGGTCCGAACCGCCGGAGCGGAAGCGCTGCTCATCGACGCCGATCTCTCTGAGCCCGCCGCGGCGCAGAGCGTGGCCGACCGGACCCTGGCCGCATTCGGCCGGATCGACGCGCTGCTCAACATCGCCGGCGCGGTGCCTCAGATCGACCTCTTCGAGATGACCGACGCGCAATGGGAAGGCGGCCTCGCGCTGAAGCTGCACGGCGCGCGGCGGCTGACCATCGCCGCATGGCCGGCGCTGAAAGAAGCCAAGGGGGCGGTCGTGCTGATGTCCGGCAACTCGGCCCTGTTTCCGAAAGCGCCCTATGCGGCCGTCGGCACGATCAATGCGGCGATCGTCGCCCTGGCGAAGGCCTTCTCCGATCGCGGCATCGCCGACGGGGTCCAGGTCAACAGCGTCCTGCCCGGCCCGGTGATGACCGGGCGGCGCCGATCGTATCTCGAGCACTGGGCGCCCCTGCACGACATGACGGTCGAGGAAGCGACGGCCAACTTCCCGAAGGAAGCCGGCATCGCCAGGTACGGCGCGCCGGAGGAAATCGCGGAACTGATGGCCTTCCTCGTCTCGCCCGGCGCGCGTTGGATGACCGGCTCGAGCCTTCGCATGGACGGCGGCGAGGTCAAGTCGATCTAACCGACAGGGATGCAACAACCGGCTTAAATCCGTCAATCAATAGCTTCCGCGCCGCTGCTCGCCGGCTCGTCGTCCATGTCCCATTTCTCCGCGCTGGCGCCGGCGAGTTCGCGCACCCGGCGCTCGTCCGCGCCGAATTCGCGGGCGCCGCCCTCGTAGACGACCCGGCCGTCATCGATCACATAGGCGCGGTCGGCGATCCCAACGGCGGCGCGGACGTTTTGCTCGACCAGAAGCACAGCCGCCCCCTCCTGACGGGCGGCGACGACGATCCTGAACACGTCCTCGACGATGAGCGGCGCCAGCCCCTGGGAGGGCTCGTCGAGCATTAGGACTTTCGGGTTCAAGAGCAGCGCGCGGGCGATCGACAGCATCTCCTGCTCGCCGCCGGAAAGCTGCGCGCCCCGGTTCGTCCGGCGCTCGGCAAGCCGCGGGAAGGCCTCATAGACCCTCGATATCGTCCACCGGCCCGGCCGCTCGACCGGCACCATCAGGTTCTCCTCAACCGTCAGGTTACCGAAGATTCGGCGACCCTCCGGCACGTAGCCGACCCCCATTTCGGCGACGCGGTACGGCGGCGCGCCGGTTGTTTCGACGCCAAAGAACTGGACGCTTCCCGCGCGCGGCGGGGTCAGGCCGATAAGGCTGCGCAAGGTCGTGGTCTTGCCCGCGCCGTTGCGGCCAAGCAGGGCGACGATCTCGCCCTCGCTGACCTCGAGCGAGACGCCGTGCAAGATATGGCTCTTGCCGTACCAGGCCTGCACGCCCTCGGCCCGGACCGCGATCATTGCGCCGCCTTGCCGAGATAGGCGGCCTGGACCTCATCGCTTGCGGCGATCTCATTCGGCGGGCCTTCGGCGAGCGGACGTCCTTCGGCGAGCACCATGATCCGGTCGGCGAGATTGAAGACCACGCGCATGTCGTGCTCGATCAGCATGATGGTCTGGCCCTGGCGCCGGTGCAGGCGGCGGATCAGCCGGGCGATGTCGTAGGTCTCCTGGTCGCCCATGCCGGCGGTCGGCTCGTCGAGCAGCAGCAGGCGCGGGCGCAGCGCGAGCGACATCATGATTTCGACGGCGCGCTGATCGCCGTGCGACAGCGCGCCCACCCGCACATGCCATTTGTCCGAGAGACCGCCCATGAGCAAAAGCTCGGCGACGCGGTCTTCGACCTTTCGCCGCGCGGAGCGGCCGAGCCACGGCGAAAGACTCTGGCCCCCCGCGATCTCGACGGCGAAGCGGACATTCTCGGCGACCGTGAGTTCGGGAAAGATTTCGGTGATCTGAAAGGTGCGCGCCATGCCCCGCCGCACTCGCTCCTCGGGCGGAAGCGCGGTGACATCGCGGTCCTCGAACAGGATCGCGCCCGACGTTGGCGGGAAGAGACCGCTGATCAGGTTGAAGAACGTCGTCTTGCCCGCGCCGTTGGGGCCGATGATGGCGCGGAGCTCGCCCGGTTCGATGGTCAGCGACACGTCTTCGATCGCCGTCAGGCTGCCGAAGCGCTTGGAGACGCCGTTGACCTGGAGCAGGCTCACGCGGAGGCCCCTCCCCGCAGGAGTCCGAGGACGCCGCGGGGAAAGAACCGCACCACCAGGATGAACATCAGACCGATGAACGACATCCAGTTCTCGGTCCGGCTGGACACGTAATCCTGCATGGCGACGAAAATGGCCGCGCCGATCAGCGGGCCCCAGAACGAACGCATGCCGCCGAGCACCGCCATGATGACGAGATTGCCGGAGAGATCGAAACGCAGCGCGCGCGGGTCGGTGAAATTGTTGAGGAGCGCGTAGAGCGCCCCGGCGAGGCTGACGAAGAGGCAGGAGATCAGGAACGACAGCCAGATGTGCAGTTCGACCGGAAGGCCGAGAAAACGCGCCCGCCGCTCGTTCTCGCGGATGGCGATCAGCGAATGGCCGAAGGGCGAATCGAGCAGCATCGCCATCGCCGCGACGCTGAGCGCGAAGGCCGCGAAGACGAAATAGTAGAACGCCTTGTCGCTGCCGAAGATGTCGAGCTTGGCAAAGCCGAAGTCGATCGGCAGGCGATGCCAGCCGTTGAGGCCGTCGTCGCCGCCGGTGACCGAGTTCCAGCGGAAGGCGAGGAAGTAGAACACCTGGCCGAAGGCGATCGTCACCATGGCGAAATAGACGCCGCGGCGCCTGACGATGAGGGCGCCGATCAGCGCCGCCGCGACTGAGCCGGCGAGGACGCCGAGCCCGATGGCGGGGATCGTGCCAAGACCGAGATATTTGATGCCCATCGCCGCGCCATAGGCGCCGATGCCGAAATAGGCGGCGTGGCCGAAGGAGAGCACGCCGGTGAAGCCGAGCAGGAAATTGAGGGCCATCGCCGCGAGCCCCATGACGAGGATGCGCGAGGCGAGCTCGGTGTAGCCGCCGATCGCCTGCATCCAGAACGGCATGGCGACGAGGACGCACCAGACGGCGGCGTCGAGGGCGCGAGGGCGGACCACGGCCCAGGCGCGCGCCGCGATCAATGCAGCCTCCCTTCCTCGCCGAAGAGGCCGCGCGGGCGGATCAGCAGCACCAGCCCCATCATCACATACATCACCGCTTCGGTCGCCGAGGGCAGGTAGACGGCGGCGAGGCCGGAGGCGACGCCGATCATCAGCCCGCCGATCAAGGTCCCGACCAGGCTCCCCAGTCCGCCGACGATGATGGCCACGAAGCTCGGCATGATGAGCGAGGCGCCGATCGTCGGCGAGAGCCCCAGCAGACCCGCCGCCAGCACGCCGGCGAGACCGGCGAAATAGATGCCGATGCCGAAATTGAGACTGCGCAGCCAGCGCACGTTGACGCCGAGCGTCGACACCGTGTCGAGGTCGCGCGTGCCGGCGCGGATGCGCATGCCGAGTCTCGTGTGGTTCAAGCCCACGAAGAGACCGCCGATCGCCAGCCCGACGATGACGATCATGAAGACGCGATAGCCGGTGATGAAGAAGAACTGGCGCGAGAGCGAAGTCATCAGCCACGCCGGAACCTGGAACGGCAGGCTCTGCGCGCCCCAGATGGTGCGCGTCATGTCCTCGAAGATGTAGGCGAGACCGAAGGTCACGAGGAGGCCGTAAAGCGGGTCCTGGCCGTAGAGCGGCCGGATCAACACGCGTTCGACGACGAGCCCGAGCGCGGCGGTCAAGAGGGGCGCAAGAATCAGCGCGCCCCAAAAGCCGACATAGGGGATGAGAGTGAAGGCGAGATAGGCGCCGAGCGCCAGAAAGCCGCCATGGGCGAAATTGATGACGCCGCTGAGATTGAGGATGAGCGACAGGCCGAGCGCCATCAGCGCATAGAAGGCTCCGACGATCAGACCGTTGAAGACGTTGAAGAGGACGACTTGAAACATGCGCTTGAGATCGTCGCTCGCTTTTTGAGAGGCGGCGGAAGCGGCGCGCTCCCGCCTCTTCGCATGGCCCGCTTCAGGCCGGCCAGGTCATCTTGCAGCCGCTCTCCTCGACCGTCGCGGCGACGTCGACGCCGTTGACGACCTGGGTGACCTTGAAGAGATCGTCCGGCGCCGAGCCCTTGGCCTGGGCCTCGCCGACAAAGAGCGACGCGAGAAGCTGGTTCTGGCCGGCGCGATAGAAGGCGGGGTTCGGCCCGAGCGCGATTTCCGGCGGCAGATGCAAGTCCTGCAGCGACTTCGCCATGTCGACCGCCTTGAGCGATTTGGCGGTGTTGGCGGCGTGGGCGCAGGTCCAGGTCGAGACGTAGCCGAACCAGGTGCGCGCGGTCGGCACGCGGCCGGTGCGCTTCTTTGTCGCCTCGACGAATTCCGCCACATGCGGCACGCCCGGCTGGTTCCAGTACCATTCCATGACCCAGGCGCCGATGCGCGCTTCCGGCGGCAGACCCTCGAGCGGCTCCATCTCCTGCTGCGCGCCGGCGAGATGAACCTGCTTGTCGAGACCGAACTGCACCGCCTGTTTCAGCGCATTCAGCATATCGTCGCCCTGGGTCAGGAAGACGATGACGTCGGGCTTGGTCGCCTGCGCCTTGATCAGGTAGGAGGAGAAATCGACGCTGCCGAGCGGCGCGAGGTCGCCGCCGACCCGCTCGCCCCCGAGCGCTCCGATCGCCTTCACCATGCCGGCTTCCAGCGTGTGGCCGAAGGCGTAGTCCGGTGTGATATAATAATATTTCTTGCCGTAATTCTTGACGAGGGTTCTGGCGACGGCGTTCGCCTCCATTTGCGTCGTATTGCAGACGCGAAACACGTTCCAGTGGCAGCTCGACCCGGTGATCGCGTCGGTGTGACCGCCTGGCACGATATGCAGAATGCCCTTTTCGTTCGAGACCTGGGCCATCGCCAGCGCCAGCGCCGAATTGACGTTGCCGAGGAGAAAGTCGACCTTGTCGCCCTCGATCAGCTTGCGCGCCTTCTGCACTGCCGAGCCGGCGTCGCCGCTCGTCGAGTCCTCGACGACGAGTTCGACCGGACGGCCGAGGATTCCGCCCTGGGCGTTGATAGCCTCGAGCGCCATCTGGCAGCCGACGAGCTCGTTCTTGCCGGGCGCGGCGTAGGTGCCGGTCAGCGGATTGTCGAGGCCGATCTTGACCGCGTCCGCCGCGCGGGCGCGCTTGACCCAGGGGCCGGCGATCTCGACGGCGCCGAGCGCAAGTCCCGACTTGATCAGGGTGCGGCGGCTGAGGCCGGCGTGCAACTTGACCTTGGGCAAATGAACCTCCCTTGATTTGCGATGTTTCGCGGGCCCCGGGACCGGAGCGATTCGATCGCGTTGACATTGACCGCCAATGTCGTCCGCGCTCGCGCCCGGCGTCAAGCGCGACCTAGGGAGGAGTTGGGTTGTGGGATCAGCCGCCGCCTGCTGGGCCCGTTTGGCCTCACGGCGGCGCCGCTTCGGCCTGCGGAAGGATGGCGCGGGCGCGGCGGCGGTGGCTGAGGATGAGCGCGGCGAGCGTGGCGACATAGGGAGAGATGTCGGTCAACTGATTCGGCAGGCCCAGGCTCTGCAGATGAATGCTCAGCGCATCGGCGAAGCCGAAGAGGACGCAGGCGGCGGCGGCATAGAGGGGGTTGTTGCGGCCGAGCATCACCGCGACGACGGCGATCCAGCCGCGGCCCGCGCTCATGTCCTCGGCGAAGACGCTGACCGTGCCGAGCGAAAGCTGCGCGCCGGCGAGGCCGCAGAGCGCGCCGGCGACGATAACGGTCACGATGCGGTAGCGGGCGACGGGGACGCCGAGCGTCTCGGCCGCGTCCGGCTGTTCGCCGACGCCGCGCAGCCTCAGGCCCGTCGGGGTCGTGAAAACCACAATGCTGACGAGCGCCGTCAGCGCCCAGGCGGCCCAGGTCAGCGCCGACTGCCGGCCGAACGCCCAGCCGAGGACGGGCACGCCGATCAGCGGCGGAATGGCGATCCGGCCGAGGCCGACGATGCCCGGATCGCTGAAGGTGCCGCTGACGCCGAAGACGACCCGCAAGAGGTAGGCGGTGAGCCCGGAGGCCAGCAGATTCATGCCGATGCCGATGACGACAGGGTCGCCGCGAAAGATGGTCGCGCCATAGGCGAGCGTCAGCGAAAAGACGGCCGCGCCCGCGGTTGCAACAGCGACGCCGCCGAGCGCGCTATGGGTGAAATAGCTGCCGACGACGGCCGAGAAGGCGCCGACCAGCATCTGGCCCTCGAGCGCCAGGTTGAAGACGCCGACCCGGCCGCACAAGGTTCCGGCGAGCGAGGCGAGCAGGATCGGCGTGATCGCCTGCACCGCCGACTGGAACAGGAACGGGGTGAAGAGGCCGCTCATCGGGCGCGCCGCCCGACGCCGGCCCGCATCGCCAGAAAGAGGATCACGATCGCCTGCAGGACGAGCGTCAGCACACGCGGCACCGACGTCTCGCGCTGCATGGCGAAGCCGCCGGTCTGCAGCGCGGCGAAGAAGAGGCCGGCGAGGATCGCGCCGACAGGCTCGCCGCCAACGAGCAGCGCCGCCATGAGCCCCGACCAGGTGTAGGCCGGCGTCAGGAGCGCCCCGTCGATGAAGCGGAACTGCGAGCCGAGCACGATGATGGCGCCGACCAGCCCGGCGATCGCGCCGCTGAGAAACATCGCGCCGATCGCCTGCCGGTCGAGGTCGACGCCGCCGTAGCCGGCGAAGCGCAGGTTCTTGCCGCGCATGCGCATCTCGTAGCCGACGACCGTCCGCTTATCGACGAAGACAGTCCCAACCGCGATCGCTGCTATCAGGAGGCTGCCGACGTTGAGGGCGCCGCTCAAGGGATAGAGCCGCGCCGCCGCCGGGACCATCGCCGTCTGCGGCAGACCGGTCGTGACGTCGCGAAAGGGAAAGCGGGCGAGATAGGAGGTGACGCCGACGGCCGGATAGCTGAGCAGCAGGCTGGAGATCAGCATCGGGATGCGGTGGCGGGTTTCGCCCCAGGCGGCGAGCGCCGCATAGAGGCCGGCGCCGATCGCGGCGGCGGCGAGCGCGGCCGCGGCGACGAGCGCGCCGGGACCCGGCAGGGCGAGCGGCACGAGCGCGCCGATAAGACCGCCGACGACGAGCTGCCCGTCGCCGCCGAGGTTGACCATGCCGCCGCGCAACGGGATCGCTGCGACCAGCGTCATGCCGACGAGCGGCGTCGCCCAGTTCAGCGTGTCGGGCAGGCTGCCGAGGGACAACGAGCCGGCGACTATCTGAGCGTAGGCGTTGAGCGGGTCGTGGCCTGAGGCGAGCACAAGCGCGCCGCCCGCCAGGAACGAGAAGAGAACGGCAGCGAGTACGGGCGGGGGACGCAACCATTGCGACGTGAGACCGGCCCATCGGGAGCGGCCGTTCATGCCGCTTCCGGCGTCCGCCCCGCCATCAGGAGGCCGACGCTCTCCTCGTCGGCGTCCTCCTCGGCAAGCTCGGCGAGGACGCGTCCCTCGAACATCACCAGCACGCGGTCGGAGAGCGCCAGGATCTCGCTGAGCTCGGCCGAGACGAGCAGGACGGCGCGGCCGCTGTCGCGCTCGGCGACGAGCTGTTGGTGGATATACTCGGTCGCGCCGATGTCGAGGCCGCGCGTCGGCTGCTCGGCGATCAGGAGCGGCGCCTCGTGCGAGAGTTCGCGCGCCACGACGACCTTCTGCAGGTTGCCGCCCGAGAGCGTGCCGACATTGACGCGCTCGTTCGGGATGCGGACGGCGAACCGGCGGATGAGAGAGCGCGCCCGCTCGGCGATCGCGGCCGGGTCGATGAGCCAGCCGCGGGCGAGCGGGGCTAAGCGCTGGAAGCCCATCGCCAGATTGTCGGCGGCGCTGGCGGAGAGCGCCGAGCCGACGGCGGCGCGATCCTCGGGGATATAGGCGAGACCGGCGGCGCGATGCGCGGCGACGCCGGCCAAACTCACATCGACGCCGCAGATCTCGATGCGCCCGCGGTCCGCCGGCCTGAGGCCTGCCAGCGCCTCGACGAGCTCGCTCTGACCGTTGCCGGCGACGCCGGCGACGCCGACGATCTCGCCGCCGCGAACGACGAGATCGGCGCGATCGACCGCGGGCTTGCCGGCGGAGCCGGCGATCGTGAGACCGGCGGCCACGAGGCGCGGCGCGCCGGGATGGGCCGGGCCCTTGTCGACCTTGAGGTTGACATTGCGTCCGGTCATCGCCCGCACGATCTCGCGCGCGCTGGTCGCGGCGGTCACGAGACTGGCGACGGTGCGGCCGTCGCGCAGGATCGTCACCCGGTCGGTGATGGCCGTCGCCTCGTTGAGCTTGTGGGTGACGAAGATGACCGTACGGCCTTCGGCGGCGAGGCGGCGGAGCACGTGGAAGAGCGCGTCTCGCTCGAGGGGCGTCAGCACCGCGGTCGGCTCGTCAAGAATGAGGACGCGGGCGTCGCGATAGAGCGCCTTCAGGATCTCGACGCGCTGGCGGACGCCGACCGACAATCCGCCGACCGGCGCCTCGGGGTCGACGGCGAGGCGGTGGCGTTCGGCGAGCTCGGCGACCGAGGCGCGAGCCCGCATGCGGTCGATGAACGGCCCGCGCCGCGGCTCGGCGCCGTAGACGATATTTTCCCAGGCGGTGAGCGAAGCGAAGAGCTTGAACGCCTGATGCACCATACCCATGCCGGCGGCCATGGCGTCGAGCGGTGAGCGGAAGCGGACCGGCGCGCCGCGCAGGCGAATCTCGCCCGCATCCGGCGCTACGAGCCCGAACAGGATGCTCATGAGAGTCGTCTTGCCGGCCCCGTTCTCGCCCATCACCCCGTGGATTTCGCCGCGCTCGACCGAGAGGTCGATATGATCATTGGCGATCAGGCCGCCGTAGCGCTTGACGATGCCGACGGCTTCGATCTCAGGCACGGCAAGGCGCCACGGGCTTGTTATTTCGCCATCATCGGGTCGGCGATCTTGATCGAGCCGTCGACAATCTGATCCCGCAGCGCCTTCACCTTGGCGATGACGTCGGGATAGTCGGCGATCGTGCATTTCGAATCTTTGACGTCGGGATCGAGCGCGGTCAGCGACATGCCGCCTTCCTTGAGGCCGAAGGTGGCGATCTGCGGCTGCGAGCCGGCCATAATGCCGCGGACCGCTTGTTCGACGGCGACGTCCGTCTTCTTCTCGACGTTGTCCATGACCGCGCCCGGCGCCTGCGGACACTGGTTGACGTCGACGCCGAAGGCGTTGACGCCGGAAGCGTCCTCGACCGCCTTGAAGATACCGCCGTTCGAACCCGCGCCGGCCGCGAGGATGCGGTCCGCGCCGTCCGCTGCCATCGCCGCGCCGCGCTCCTGGCCGCGGGCCGGATCGGAGAACGGATCGTTGCCGCCGACCCAGAGCGTCGGCGAAATCTTGACATCGGGCTTGACGTGTTTCGCCCCCTCGATGAAGCCGTCAGTGTAGCGGTGCAGGAAGGGGATATCGAGCGCGCTGATCGCGCCGACCTTGTCGGTCTTGGTCGTCCAGCCCGCCTCGGCGCCGGCGAGATAGCTTGCCTCGTATTCGCGGAACACCGAGCAATGAATGTTCGGCTTGAGCTTGTCGAAGGGGCAGGTGTCGATCTGCAGGAACTCGACCTTCGGATAAGCGGTCGCCATCTCCGGCAGCATGTCCGTGAACTCGAAGCCTATGGCGATGACGATCCTGGCGCCTGCCTTGGCCGCGGCCTCGAGGTTCTGGCGCCGCGTCGTCGGGTCGGTGCTTTCGTAGGTCTTCGCTTCGCCGCCAAGCGCCTGCGCCGCCCGCTCGGTCCCGATCTTGCCGAGCTTCAGGAAGTCGTTGACGCCGAGCGGGTTCGGCGAAACATAGACGAAGAGCGGCTTCTCAGCGGCGAAGCCCGCGGCGGAATAGATCGTGGCGATGGAAAGGCAAGCGAGCGCTGCGGCGGGTTTCATGGCTGGTTGTCCTTTGGCTGAGTTTCGAGCGGAAGTCGTGCAATCAGCGTGCCGCGACCGCTTTCCGCTCGCGGCGCAGGGGAAGAGACCCGATCTCGGTCCATGCGATCGACCCTCCCCTATTACGGCGCGTCGCCGCCCTCCGCGCTGACCGCCTGACCGCGAATGATAAGGGCGTCGTCGCCCAAAAGGAAGCAGATGACCCGCGCCACCTCGACCGGCTCGAATTGCGATTCACGAGTTGGGGAAGGCCTCGTCCGGGCCTGGCGGACGAGATCGCCGTAGGCGACTTCGCACAGCATGGCAGTCTCCAACCCGCCGGGGCAATTGACGTTGATGCCGGCGGCGCGTGCGCGCCGCTCGCGCGCGTATGGGCCGGCGCGCCGCCGCGGGGCGGGGAACGGGCGGTGCGGCGGGCGGGTGGAAATTGGGCCATCGTCGAAGCCCCTTCGAGCGAGAGCGACACGATAGAGGCTATAGCATTCCCTAAACTTGGTGGAACTGCCACCCTCACCCTGGCGCTGCGCGCCTGTCCCTCTCCCGCTTCGCGTCGCTTCGCGGGCGAGGGGGATTCCCATCTCCCGCTCGCGGGAGGAAGGTGGCGCGTCCCCCGGACTTGATCCGGGGGGCCGGATGAGGGCGCGGCTCAAACCTTCTCCGCGATGCCGCTGCGCACCGAGCGGAGCGCCGCGCGGCAGAGGCGGATCGAGCGGAGATTGTCGCGCGCCGAGTTCATCGGCTCGCGGTCGTCTTCGATAGCGGACAGGAGTTCGCCCATCGTTCCGGCGAAGCCGTCGTTGAACCATTGACCTTGGAGCGCCGGGCGGGCGACGCCGGCCTCGGTGTGCAGTTCGACCGCCTGGGCGCCGAGATCCGGGCCCACGCTCGAAGCGACTCCCTTCGTGCCGATGACGGCGGTCGCATCGCGCGCGCCGCAAGGCGTCGCGCCATCGAAGATGAGCGAGGCCTGGCCGCCGTCGAAGGCGACGAGCGCCTCGGCGATGAGGGGCGGCCGCACCGTCTGTCCCGTGGCCCGCGCCGCCGTCGCGTACACGAAGCGGGCGCGGTCGCCGATGACGCTTGTGAGAAAGTCGAACCAGTGGATGCCGAAGTCCCAAAGAATGAGATCGTCGACCGCCTCGAAAGCGGTGCCTGCGATCCAGCCGTGGTTCCAGCGGATCTCGACATGGACGCCGGTCACGTCGCCGACGAGGCCGGCGCGGACGGCTTCACGGATATAGGCGAGATGGGGCGCCCAGCGGCCGTTCTGGTTGACCGCGAGCCTGAGCCCTTGGGCTTCCGCCAGCGCGACGAGCGCCTGCCCGACCGCGAGGTCTTCGACGAACGGCTTCTGCGATAAGACATGCTTGCCCGCGATGAGGGCGCGCCGCATCAGACCGGCGCGTACGTCCGGGTGGGTGGTGATGTCGAGCGCCCTGATCGCCCGGTCGCGCAGCAGCGAATCGAAATCGTCGGTCGCGCGCGCCTTGGGGAAGAACGCGTCGCGCCGCGCCTCGGCTTTCTTGAGATCGCGCGAGGCGATGGCGACCACGTTAAGGCCATGGCGGGCGTAGGCCTCGAGATGCACGGCGCTGATCCCGCCGGCGCCGACGAGGGCGATCGGAACGCTCCGGTCGCGCGGCATCGGCGGCAGATAGGGCAGATCCGGCGCCGGGACTTCCGCGGCGGTCCTCGATACGAGCGCGTAGTCGCTCGCCGAGGGTTCGCCGGCCTTGGCGGCCTCCGCGGCGCTCACGGCAGCAGCGCCAGCGTGCGGCGCTCGCGCGCCGACAGCGCCGCCGTGTCGACGATGCGCTGCGCCGTGCGGCAGAGCGCCGGATCGAGCGGGCCCTCGAAGGGCAGACCCTTCTCCCGGCAATGGAGGACATATTCGACCGGGCCGCGAAACGGGGCCTTCAGGATGTCGGCAGCAACGGCGTGGATCGCCGGTCGCGCCCGGGTCTGCACGCCGACATGATCCTCGTAGTCGTAGCTCGAGATCGTGCCTTCGGAACCGACGACGACGAAGCCGCATTTCGGCTGCGGCTGCAGCGTCCAGGGGTCGGTGAAGGTCCCCCAGCGCGTCTCGAGCTTCGACAGGCCCCGGCGGTAGCGGCAGACGGTGATCGAGTGCTCGTCGACCTCGAGCCCGTCGGGCTGATCGACCACCGAGGTCACTTCGACGGGCGCCTCGCCGTGCAGGAACCACGTCCCGAGCGTCGCGCCATAGCCGAGATAATCGAGCAGGCTGCCGCCGCCGGCGGCCTTTCTGTACCACCACGACGCCGGCTTCTCGCGCCTGACCTCCTCTTCCGACACCACGACCTTGTCAGCGCGGTGATAGAGCGGGCCGCGGTTGCCGTCGTAGAAATGGACTTCGAGCGCCTCGCCGATCGCGCCCTCGTCGATCAGACGCTTCGTCGTGACATGCGGCGGATACCAGCGCAGCGGCCAGTTGATCGCCAGGCGGACGCCCGACTTGGCCGCCGCCCCGAGAATCCGGTCGGCGTCGGCGAGCGAAGCGGCGAACGGCTTTTCCAGGAGAATGTCGACGCCGAACGCTGCGACTCTTTCGGCGACGTCTGCATGCCGCGCCGTCGCCGGACAGAGGATGGCGAGGTCAGGCCTCGTCTCCTCAAGACAGAGCTCGATGTCGCGATAGACGCGCTCCCTGGGAATGGCGAAATTGGCGATCGCCTCGGCCATCCGCTTCTCGTCCTCGTCGCAGACGGCGACGATCTCGGCGCCGGCGAGCCCATGCGCCTCGCGCAAGAGGTCGCCCATGTGCGCGTGCTCGAAGCTGACGCCGGCGATCCGCTGCTTTGCCATCCTACTTCCTCCCGAAACCCGACAGATTTCGCTTTGAAACTCACTTTGCGCCGGTAACGCGCCGTCGTGCAATCGGAACGCCCGTTCCGACCACCCGCAGTTCCTCGTAAGTTTGCGGCCGCGAGCAGCCGAGCGCGGCGAGGCGAAGAGCTCTCACACAAACCGTAGTTACCTCTGTAAAATCAAACAGATATGGCGTTATCCTCAAGCAAAACGTACGGCGGGACCGGCGCCCGGCGGCTTCGTTTGGATATTCTTGACGGTCGTCGCTCTCCAGCGGACCCATGAAGTCGGGTTTTCCGCTTTGCGCTCCCCTCCCGGTCCCTCCTGTTCATCGGCCTAACAGGCGGGATAATCTCCCCTGCTCCGTCTTTCCCTTCCACTGGGGTCGCTGATGAAATCTGCTTAGCCATTGTCGAGCCGTCCGGCCAGGTAGACGCGCGGGTCTTGCGCCAGCAGGCCGTCCAAGTGCCTCGCTATCGGATGGACGAGATCCTCGCGCATGAGATCGGCGCCGAAAATCGGCGCGATGGCGAGAATGGCTTTGGCCATGTCGGGGAAGCCGGGCGTCCGGTCGCCGATCGCGATCATTGTGTCGGCCCATGGATCGGAGGGCTTCCAAGCCGCGCCAAAGCGGCGCGATCCCTTGAGGACATAGGCCATCCAGCTCGCGACCGACAGAATGAGCAACTCCGCGCCGAGATCGGCGGCGAGCCTTTCGCGCAACGGGTCGAGGAGCCGCTGCACGATCTTCTGCGAGCCGTCCGTGCCGATCTGGTGGCAGCGATGGCGGATCGCCGGGTTGCGGATGCGCGAGAGCGACGTGCCGATATAGCTGTCGGCCTCCATGCCGGGCGTGTTCGGCAGCGTCGAAGCGGTCTCACGTTCGAGCATCCGTCGCGTCAGCGCGGAGAGAACCGGATCGGCCGCGGCCTCGAAGCTGAACGCATGGCCGACGAGCGCGCCCTGATGCGACAGCGTCGACTGCGCGGCGTTGAGCACCCGCATCTTGATCTGCTCGTACGGCCTGGCGTCGGTCACGAACGCGGCGCCGGCGAGGTCCCAGGGCGGTCGCCCGGCGGCGAAACTGTCCTCGATCACCCATTGCCGGAACGGCTCGCCGATGACCGCCGCCTCGTCGCGCACGCCGAGTGCGGCCGAGACGGCCTCGATGTCCTCGGCCGTAGTGGCGGGTACAATGCGGTCGACCATGGTCGCGGGAAAGGCGACCCGGCTCTCGATCCAGCGCGCCAGCCCGGCCGAACGCGCCGCAGCGAAGGCGATGATCGCGCCGCGCAGGCGCGCGCCGTTCATCGGGATGTTGTCGCAGGAAATAAGCGTCAGCCCCTCGCCGTTCGCCTGTCGCCTCCGCTCGAGCGCGAGCGCGAGCAGGCCGAGCAGCGTCCGAGGCGGAAAGCCGCCGCGCAGGTCGGCGGCCAGCGCGGGGTTGTCGCGGTCGAGCGCCCCGGTCGCCGGCGTCAGGCAATAGCCCTTCTCCGTCACCGTCATCGTCACGACCTGGACAGCCGGCGCCGCCAGGGCGGCGACGGCGGCCTCGGCGCTGATTGCGTCCTCGACATCGATTACGCGCCGGATCGCGCCGACGACCCGGGTTTCGGCGCGCCCGCCCTCGCGCAGCGTGCGGGAAAAAAGTCCATCCTGCGGGGCGAGGAGATCGGCGAGGCGCGGCCCGGCGAGGTTCACGCCGACGATGCCGTAGGGGCCGAAGCGCGCCTCGAGCATGTCGTCGGCGTATTCGGCCTGATGGCAGCGATGAAAGGCGCCGACGCCGATATGCGCCATGCCGATCCGCAAGGCCCCGCGATCATAGTGCGGGCGGCGCACCGCCGGCGGCAGGACTGGCAGGCCGCTCGCCGCCAGGCGAACCGTCGCGCTTTTCAACCCCAGGCGCCCATGACGGACTGTTCCTGGTCGATGACCGCTCCGGTCATCACGCCGGACTCGTCTGAGAGAAGGAAGAGAGCCAGTCGGGCGACATCGTCGGGCGTCATCAGCCGCCCTGAAGGTTGCTGCGCCGCGGCCTCGGCAAGCCATCCCTCGCCCTTGCCGAGGGTCACCGCCTGCAACCGGCGTTCGGTTGGCGTGTCGACCCAACCGACGTTGATCGCGTTGACGCGAATGCGGTCGAACCGATGCGCATGGGCGGCGTTCTTCGTCAGCGCGGCCAGCGCCGCTTTTGTCGAAGCGTAGACCGCGAGCGACGGCATCCCGCCGTGCGCGTGCATCGAAAGAATATTGACGATCGTCCCCGGCGCGCCGCGGCCACGCAGGTGATTGACGAGCCGCTGCATGAGAAAAAACGGCGCCCGTGCATTAGCCGCGTAGATCCGCTCCCAATATGCGAAATCCGCTTCGGCGAGCGAGCCACGGTCGGTCACGGCGGCGGCATTGACCAGCGCGTCGACGCGGCCAAACTGAGCGAGCGCGTGATCGAAGATCCGGTCCGGCGCCGTCGCATCGACGAGATCGGCGGCGACGAAGGCGCTTTTCGCGCCTTCCCGTTCGATGGCTGCGACTGCGGACGCGCCCCTCTCGGCATCCCGTCCCGTCACCAGCACCGCCTCGGCGCCAGCGCGCGCGACGGCTCGCGCAATGGCGAAGCCGATGCCCTGCGTGGAGCCCGTGACAACGACCGCCTTTCCCTTCACGCGCCTCCTCCGGAGCCTTGCCGCAACGCGATCTTGGGTTCGAATCTCAGGATGTCAAACGGCGGACCCTCCAGCGTCTCGATGCGGCCGGTGCAACGCGCGGGGCGCCGAAACCTTAAACTGAGGCGCTCGCCCCTCGGCGAGCGCATTGACAACGGGGCGAGTCTCGCCAGTATCTCGATGGCGGCGACGCTGGTCGGCGCTGCCGCGACGCATAAGCCATACCGGTTGGGAGGGTACACAATGCGGACCATCAAGGGCCCGGGCCTCTTTCTTGCTCAGTTCGCGCGCGACACGCCGCCGCACAATTCTCTCGCCGGCATCGCTCGTTGGGCCAAGGACTTCGGCTACAAGGCGGTCCAGATTCCCACCTGGGACGACCGCTTTTTCGATCTCGACAAGGCTTACGAGAGCCAGACCTATTGCGATGAGATCAAGGGGACGCTCGCCGACATCGGCATCGCCATCAGCGAGCTCTCGACGCATTTCCAGGGCCAGATGGTGTCGGTCCATCCGGCCTATGACCCGCTGTTCGACGGGCAGTGCCCGGCCGCGGTGCGCGGCGATCCGGAGAAGCGCCGCCAGTGGGCCGCCGATCAGGTGCGCAAGGCCGCGCGTGTCTCCCGCCGCTTCGGCCTGACCGAGCACGTCAGCTTCACCGGCTCCCTCGCCTGGCCCTATTTCTACCCCTATCCCCAGCGCCCGGCGGGGCTGATCGAGGAGTGTTTCGCCGAGCAGGGCCGCCGGTGGCGGCCGATCCTCGACGAGTACGACGAGAACGGGGTCGACCTCTGCTTCGAGATCCATCCGTCGGAAGACGTCTTCGACGGCGACACGTTCGACATGTTCCTCGACGCGGTCGGCGGCCACAAACGCTGCAACATCAATTACGACGCCAGCCACTTCATCAAGCAGTGCATGGACTATGTCGGCTTCATCGACGCCTATCACGACCGGATCAAGATGTTCCACGTCAAGGACGCCGAATTCAATCCGACGGCGAAACAGGGCGTCTACGGCGGCTACAAAGGCTGGCTCGAGCGCGCCGGCCGCGACCGCTCGCTCGGCGACGGCCAGGTCAATTTCAAGGCCATTTTCTCCAAGCTCGCCGGTTACGACTTCGCCGGATGGGCGGTCTACGAATGGGAGGATTGCCTGCAGCACCCGGAGGCGGCGGCGCGCAAGGGCGCGCAGTTCATCGCCGACCACATCATCGAGGTGACCGACAAGGTCTTCGACGATTTCGCCGCGACCGGCGCCGACAAGGCGACCAATCTCAAGCTCCTCGGCATCCGGGCGTAAGCGACGATGGTCCATGCGACCGCCGTCGAAGGCCTTGGCAGGCGACTCCGGGTCGGCATGGTCGGCGGCGGGCGCGACGCGTTCATCGGCGCCGTGCATCGCATGGCGATGCGGCTCGACGACCTGATCAAACTCGACGCCGGCGCC
This sequence comes from uncultured Alphaproteobacteria bacterium, assembly GCA_963820795.1. Taxonomy (GTDB): domain Bacteria; phylum Pseudomonadota; class Alphaproteobacteria; order Rhizobiales; family Beijerinckiaceae; genus Roseiarcus. Next base: position 130,061 of record CAWGBJ010000011.1, on the reverse strand, counting down.
CTGTCGTCCGAGGCTGAAAACGCGCGTCTCTCAGGCGCCGATCTCGGCCTCGCGCCCGACCGGACCTTTGCCGACTATCGCGACATGGCGGCTAGCGAGGCGGCGCGTCCCGACGGGATCGAGGCCGTCGTCATCGTCACGCCGAACCACCTGCACTTTCCCGTCGCCAAGGCCTTCCTCGAGATGGGCATCGACGTGATCTGCGACAAACCGCTGTCGACGACGTTCGCCGAAGCCCGGGAGCTTATGGAGCTGACGCGCCAGACCGGCCTCGTCTTCGCCGTCACGCTGAACAACACCGGCTATCCGATGGTCCGCCAGGCGCGCGAGATGATCGCGGCCGGCGACGTCGGCGCGATCCGGGTCGTCCATGCGACTTATATCCAGGACTGGCTGACGAAGCCGATCGACGCTGAGGGGCAGAAGCAGGCGGAGTGGCGCACCGACCCCGCCCGCGCCGGCGCCTCAGCCTGTCTCGCCGACATCGGCGTCCATGCGCATAATCTCGCGCTGTTCGTCACCGGCCTCGAGGTCGAGGCGGTCGCCGCCGACCTCATGACCTTCGTTCCCGGCCGCCGGCTCGACGACAACGCGCATGTGCTGATGCGCTTCGCCGGCGGCGCGCGCGGGGTGCTCGCCGCGAGCCAGGTCGCCGTCGGCAATCTCAACAACCTGAGCGTCAAGGTCTATGGCGATCGCGCCGGCCTGGAGTGGCGGGGAGAGGAGCCGGAAATGCTGCGGTTCGCCCCTTACGGTGAGCCGACGCGGACGCTGCAGCGCGGCGGCCCCGGCAATACGCCGCTCGCCATCGAGGGATCGCGCATGCCGGGCGGCCATCCGGAAGGCTATGTCGAGGGCTTCGCCAACATCTATCGCGGCGCGGCCGAACTCGTGTCCGCCCGCCGCGCCGGACGCGAGCCGCGACCGTCGGCAAAGCTGACGCCGACCGTCGTCGACGGAGCCCGCGGCGTCGCCTTCATCGAGGCGGCGGTGGCCTCAAATCGCAACCACAGCGCCTGGACTTCGCCGCAGATCGGTTGAATAGCGGCGGAGGTGCGGCGCGCTGATCCTGACTGTCCTGACCGGTCTCCGCATCCTCCTGCTCGCCGCGGCCACGCGCGGCTGACGGAGTGAGGCGTTACAACTTAGCGGCGTAGCCCTCATCCGGCCCTTCGGGCCACCTTCTCCCGCGAGCGGGAGAAGGAACGCGCGCCCCCGGGCCTGACCCGGGGATGCGGGAGAGGGCTGGCGCCGCTACCGCCTGCGCTCCTGCGGCCGCCGTGCGTCCACCCGCGGCGGCGGCTCGGGGCCGAAGACGCTCATGCCGCCATAGTCGTGCGACCGCGCCCGCTCGTCGGCGATGAGCGCCTCTGCCGAGGGCCCGGTCGCCTGCGCTTCGAGCCGCCGCGCCTGATCGTCGAGGCGCCGGATCGCCGCGAGTTCGTCCGACTGGCCGAGCTTCGCCTTCCTGACCGCGGCCTTGAGAACGTCGATCGTCCGGTCGTAGACCTTGAGCGGCACGGGAAAGGGATGCCGGTCCTTGCCGCCATGGGCGAGCGAGAAGCGCGCCGGGTCGCTGAAGCGATAGGGCGCCCCGTGCACGACCTCGGCGACCTGCGCCAGCGCCCGCACTGTCCGCGGGCCTACGCCGGGCACGAGCAGGAGTTCGGCGAAGTCCGACGGACCGCGTTCTGCCGCGGCGGCGAGACTGGCGTGCAAACGCCGCGCGACGATGTCCTGCGCTCGCACGTCGTGGCGGGCGGGCATGACGAGATGCGGCAGGAACGGCTGGACAGGCGGCGCGGCTGCGCACCCCTCGAGTTTCACCAGTTCACTAGCGATTTTATCCGGCCCGAGTTCGTCCAGAAGGTCGAGCTGCCGCCGGCGCGAGGCTTCGGCGCGGCGGTCGGTCAGGTTGACGATGACGCCCTGGTCGACGCCGTCGATGGCGGCATGCGGCTCCTCGACGAAGCTCTCGAGGTTCTCGGAGAGCCAATGGTAGCGCCGAGCCTGCCGTGTTTGCCCGTTCATGCCCTGCTGGACGACGACCCAGGTCCCGTCGTCCGTGACGATGAAGCCATGCAGATAGAGATCGAAGCCGTCCTGCACAGCGGCGCTGTCGACCTTGGCGACCAGCCGGCTGGCGCGCGCCAAGCCTTCGCCGTCGAAACCGACCTTGTCGCCAATGGCTGCAAGCTCGTGCGGCGTCTTGCGCGAATGCGTGCCGCGGCCGCCGCAGACATGCACGCCGAGCTCGCCGGAAAGCGGCGTCAGCCCGCGCTTGAGCGCGCCGATCACCGAGGTGGTGATGCCGGACGAGTGCCAGTCCATGCCCATGACGGCGCCGAAGGCCTGGAACCAGAACGGATGCGCTAGGCGCCGCAGGAGCTCGTCGCGTCCATATTCGATGACGATCGCCTCGGCGATCACCGCGCCGAGCCGGGTCATGCGCTCGCCGAGCCATTTCGGCACCCGCCCGTAATGGAGCGGCAGATCCGCGCTGCCTCCGCGCCGAGGCATCAGCGCGCCCTTATGGCTCGAAAGCCGCCCGCAGGTTCTTCAGGCCGTCCCGGGCCAGCGCGTCCTGGCTGGCGGCGAGCGGGCGCCAGATCGAGACCGCCTTGGCGATCTCTCGGATCTCCGGGGTGAACGCCTCGATCACGATCGGCCCGTCGTAATTCACCGCGCGCAAGGATTTCACAATCTTCGGCCATGGCAGATGGTCCTCGCCGGGCGTTCCGCGGTCGTTCGAACAGGCGTGGAACTCCACGATATGGCTCGCAGCGCGCTCGATCGCAGCAGGGATGTCTTTCTCTTCGACGTTCATGTGGAACGTGTCGAGCAGAAGTCCGGCATTGTCTGCGCCGATGTCCTTGATCAGCCTGAGCGCCTGATCGACCGTATTGACGAGATCGGTCTCGAACCGGTTCAAAGGCTCGATCGCCAGCTTGACCGAGCGGGCCGAGGCGTATCCCGCGGCGGCGCTGAGACTGGCCACCGCTCTTTTCCACTGCTCGCGCCGCGCCTCGTCGTCGATGAGATGCGTATTGCCGACCGCTGCATACATCGGCCCGGAGACGAACGGGCTGCCGAGCTCGGCGGCGAAGTCGACGCAGCGCTTGAGATAGGCGAGCGCCGCCTTGCGGACGCCCTCGTCCTCAGAGCTCATGTCGCGCGAAGGGCCGAAGGCGCCGCAGATGGTGACGCCGACGCCGGCCGCATGCGCGCGCGCGCCAATCGCCTTGACGTCGATCGTCTCCGGATCCTCGACGCAGATCTCGATCAGGTCGAAGCCGATCGCCTTCACCTTGTCGATGAGGTCGAGGGTCTTGTTGGAAAAGGGCGAAACCCAGATGAAGGTGCTCGCGCCGTATTGCATCGCATGAGGCCCGCGTTGAAAGGCCGGGACTGTCTCCCGGTTCCCGGGCGAAAGGCAAGGGAAATGATTTTCGCGGGTCCGTCATTGCGAGCGCAGCGAAGCAATCGTGTGTCCGGCGCCGCGCTACGATCGTGGATTGCTTCGTCGCCCGCGCTCCTCGCAATGACGCTGACCTTCGTCGCCGCGCGCCTCGCACTCGCGGCCCGCTCTACATCCCGGCGGGCTTGCTCGCGTCGAGGCGGAACTTGAGATAGTCGGCGGCGAGGATCGGCGCATAGCGGGCGCGCTCGCCCGCAGCGACGCAAGAGGGGATCACAGCGACCTCGGCCTCGGGGTTCGGGTCGAAGAAGAAGGCGATGGAATAGCGCTCACGGCCACTGCGGTTGACCACGCGGTGTGGCGTCGAGACGTAGACGTCGTTCGTCCAGCGCATCAGGCAGTCGCCGATATTGACGACAAAGGCGCCTGGCATGGGCGGCGCCTCGATCCACTCGCCGGCGCGGGTCCGCGCTTCGAGGCCGCCGACATCGTCGGTCGCGAGCAGGGTCAGGTTGCCATAGTCGGTGTGGACGCCGGCGCCGATCTCCTCAACGGCCTCATCCGATCCCGGCGGATAATGCAGGAGGCGCAGCGTCGCCATCGGACGCATGAACTTGTCGTCGAAAAAGTCGGGCCTGAGGCCGAGGTCGTGGGCGAAGGCGCGATGCAGACGCTGACCGAGAGCAGCGCAGGCGTCGTAATAGGCGAGCAGCGTCGCCCTGAATCCAGACAGCCCCGGCCAGGCGTTGAGGGAACGGAAAGGCCTGCCGGCCAGAAGCTCGGCATCGTCGGGCGCGAGGTCGAAACCGACGTTGAAGGCCTCTTTTCGATCGGGGCCGCGCGCCGGGTCGAGCGCCTCGCCCATCAGGCCGAAATAGCCGCGGTTGCCGCCGATCCTGTCGCTGGCGACCGACTTTTTATCCTCGAGAGGAAGGGCGAAGAAGCGGCGCGATTGGACGAAGGCTGCCGCCATCAGGGCGCTGTCGACGCCATGATTGATCACATAGAAGAAGCCGACGTCGCGGCATGCGGCGCCGATCTTTTCCGCCGCTTGCGCGAGTCCGCTCCCGTCCTCGCGCGAAGACGAGAGATCGATGACCGGCAACGTCTTCGCCATGTGCGCCTCCTGGCTCAGCAGCAGCCGAAGCCGCTCCGGTAGTGCTCGATGACCGCGGGCTCGAGATCGCCCCAGGCCTCGAGAAATGCCCGCTTCGAGCCTATCCTGTCGCGATAGACGCGGCGCAGCGCCGCCTCCGCCGCGTCGAGATCCGCCCGAACAAGCCTGCCGTCGCGCACGATCCTCTCACCGGCGACAACGAGTTCCGCGACATGCGCCGCGTTGGCGCGGGCGAAGACGAGATCGATCGGCTCGACCGGCGTAACAGCGTCGCGGTCAAGCCGGTCGAGGTCGAGCACGAGAATGTCTGCCGGCGCGCCGACTTGAAGCGCGCCGTCGCCGGGGGCGGCGTTGGCGAAGCGGCCGTTGGCGACGGTCCGCGCGAGCCAGTCGCCCCGCGCGATCATGGTCTCGAATCCCCAGCCGCCGTGCAGGAAATGGCCGAGCCGCATTTCGCGCACGATGTCGTCGTCCTCGTCGAACGCCGAGGCGTCGACGCCGATGGCGACGCGACAGCCGCGCCGGATCGCCTCGGAAATGGGCGCGACGCCGCTGGCCAGATGCAGATTCGAGCTCGGGTTGGTGGCGATGATCGCCCCGGCCGCGGCGATGGCGTCGAGCTCGTCGTCGCGGGCATGGACGCAATGGGCGAGCGTCAGGCGCGGGCGAGAGCAGGCCGAGCGCCTTCAGGCGCTCAACGACTCCCTCAGGATAGGCGCGGTCGGCGAAAGCGCGCTGATAGCGCGTCTCCAGAAGATGCATGTGCACGCGCCGGCCTGTCTCCTGCGACCGCCTGGCGATCGCCGCGAGCAGCGCGTCGGAACACCATTGCGGTCCGTTTGGCCCGAATTGCACGGAGAAGGTCGGGCTCTCGACGGCCGCGGCGATCGCTTCGACGCGCGCGAGCTGTTCCTCGACGTCCGGCATCGGCTGAAGGAACTGCGCTTCCACCGTGCTCCGGGCGCCATCGGGAAGCTTCGCCAGGACGTCCGCGGCCGGGCCATAGACGAGCGGGTTGCGGTCGCGCATGAAGACGGCGAGCGTCACGCGGATGCCGACATCGGCCGCGGCCCGGGCGAGCTCGCGCGCCTCCTCGACCGGCCCCATGGGCCCGTGGAAGCGGGTGTAATGCGCCATGACCGAGCCGGCGCCGCCTCGCGCCGCCCGGCCGAAAGCAGCGAGCGCGCCGAGATAAGGGTCGATCGCCGGCATGGCGGCGAGCCGCAGGAGCCAGCTCTCGAGCGGCTTGCCGGCGGCGCCGAACGAGGTCGGCGACAGCGGCCGTGCATGGTCGTGCGCGTTGACCAGCGCCGGCATCGCCAGGCGCGGGCGGGAAGGCGCCACCGCGGCCGGCGCGATCGCGGCAATGCGGCCGCTCTCGAACGCGACGTCGACCGGCGGACCCGCCGGCTTGCCGTCGGTCGGCAGCATCACGACGCCGGCAAGCCGCCCGTTCATGCGGCGGGATCGTCGATGATGCTGACGTGGGCGGCGACGATGCGCCAGCCCTCGGCAAAGCGGATCCAGGTCTGCATCTGCCGTCCGATCTTGCCCGGCGCGCTTTCCCGCCGGAAGAGCGTCGCGGCGACGGCGCAGTCCCGCCCGTAGGCGACGATGCGGGTCTTCTCCAATTTTCGCATGAGCCCGGCCGGCGAGCGCGCCGCCCGGAATGCCCGGATCGCCTCGTAACCATAGAGGTTCTCGGCCGTGCCGAAGCGGATCGCGGCTTCGTCCGGAAAGAAGAAGCGGTCGAGCGTGGCGACGTCGTTGGCGATAAGCGCGCGCTCGTAATCGGCGAACGCCGCCTCCACTTCCGCCTTCGTCTCGGGATCGTCAATCGTCATCGCTCGCGCCTCCGGCTCTCGAGCGTCTGGCGCAACGCGTTGAGGAAGGGAATGTCGGCGAACTGGTCGGGACGAATCTTTTCCCAGGCGACGCCGGCAGGCTGCGGGAACGGCGTCTCCGTCGCGATCAACTCGAGCTCGGTCGCAATGAAATTTAGCGCCGAGTCGTGGCTCTCCATGACCACCGCAACGTCCTCGACCAACTGCGACGAATGAACGGTCGTCGCGATCGGCGTCGACGCGTCGGCCAGCCCAAGCTCGCGAAAGACGCCCTGTTCGAGATCGGCGAAGCCGGCGCCCTTGCCCGTCCGTCCACCGCGGCGGGTCACCGCGACGCAGCCGACGACGCAGAAGTCGAGCTTCGGCATCGCCTCGAAGCCGACGGGCTCGCCGTGTTCGATGAAGCCCTGCGCGGTCGCCGCGGTCTCGAAATCGACGCCCTTGGCCGCTAGCCTGTCGGGGTCGATACGCAGATAGGGAAAGCCCTTGCTGAGATACGGAACGGGCGAGAACAGGAGCTTGCCGTCGTAGAGCGCGCGGAGTCTGACCGGGATCTGCGGCGGATCGGGATTGCACTTGACGACGCGGGCGCGTTTCCAGGCGTCGAGCTCGCTGAGCCGCTTCGCGGCGATGTCGGCGCCGACGAAATTCGGGATGCGGTCGAAGGCGGGGCCAACGTTCATCCCGGTCTCGACGAGACGGGCCCAGATGCGGTTGCGCACCGCCGCCTTGGCGCCGTTTCGCCCTGCCCAGCGGGATTCTTGCGCCTCCGGCATGATCTCCCCTCTAGCCAAACGCGGCGACCGGCGCGCGAACGACGCCCTCGCGTTCGAGCACGCGCGCCGCGCGGAGCGCAAGATCTTCCCGCCATGGCGCGGCGATGATCTGCACGCCGATCGGCAGCCTCTCGCCAGCGGTCCAGACGGGCGCTGCGACCGCCGGCAGGCCGATGAACGAAATGGGCTGGGTGAAAATGCCGATATTGGGACGCGCCAGCATTTCCCTGCCGTCGAGGACGAAGGTCTTCTGGCCGAGCTTCAGCGCGCGGCAGGGCGTCGCCGGCGCGATGAGTATGTCGATGTCGCGGAAGAGCGCCAACGCCCGCGCCAGGAACCGCCGCCGGAACTTCTGCGCCTGCGCCACCCAGGCGCCGGGCAGCATCGCTCCGGCGATGAGCCGGTCGCGCACTTCGGGATCGAAATCCGCCGCGCGGGTCTGGAGGCGCCGAAGATGGAGGGCCGCGCCTTCGGCCATGGTGATGAGATAGGCCGCCGCCCGCGCCCTCTCGGCCTCTTCGAGTTCGACGACCCAATCCGTCTTCAGGGCCCGTGCGATCGCATCGACGGCGGCGAAGGCGGACGGCTCGCCGAAACGGGCGAAATAGCCGCCGAGCCTGGCGATGCGCAAACCCGCGACGCCCTCCTCGAGCGACCGCGAAACGGGCGCCGGCGCAACCTCGGCCTGCGCCGGGTCGTCCGCGTCGGGTCCGAGCATGGCGTCGTAGGACAGCGCCAGATCGCCGGCTGAGCGGGCGAACGGTCCCAGATGATCGAGGCTCGCGACAAACGGAAACGTGCCCGCGCGCGACAGCCGGCCGTAGGTCGGCTTCAAGCCGAAAATGCCGCAGAACGAGCTCGGCACGCGGATCGAGCCGTTGGTGTCGGAGCCGAGCGCGAGCGGGACGAGGCCGCCGGCGACCGCGGCGCCGGAGCCGCCGGACGATCCGCCGGTCATGGCCCCGAGATCGTGCGGATTGCGCGAGGGGCCGTCGTGCACATTCTGCCCCGTGAAGTCGTAGGCGTATTCGCCCATATTGAGCGCGCCGACGAGGACCGCTCCAGCCTCTTCGAGCCGCCGAACCAGAGTCGCATCCCGAGGCGCAGGCGGCCGGCCGCGATTGATCTTCGAGCCGGCGCGCGTCGGGAGCCCGGCGACGTCGAAGAGATTCTTGACGGCGAAGGGCGCGCCGGCGAGGGAGCCGAGCCTTTCGCCCCGGGCGCGGGCGGCGTCGATCGCCGCCGCCTTCTTCAGCGCCCGCGCCGCGGTGACGTCGGTGAAGGCGCCGAGCGCTTCGTTGCGCGCCGCGATGCGATCGAGCGCGGCTTCAACCACCTCGCGCGCGCTCGCCGACCCTTTTCCGACGGCCGCCGCGATCGCCTGCGCCGAACTGTCGAGCAGTTCGGCGATCACGGCCTGTACACCGGCGCTGGCTCGTCGTCGTCCTCGAACGCGCCGGCGAGCAGGAGACCCGCCTGCTCGGCCGCGATGCGCAAGTGGACGATCGTCTGGGCGCGCGACTCGGGCGTCAGCTCGAGCCCGAGCAGCGGCGCCATCGCGTCGACGAGCGCGCCAGGATCGAAGGCGACAGGATCCATGCAATCGCTTTTTTAAAACGAAGCGAGCGGCGCCGTCCAGCCGACGATGGCCCCTTGCTTACGGATCATGGCGAGCGTCGCCGACTTGAACTCGAGGAAACAGCTCGCGGTCGGGCCCTCGATCAGGGCGGGGTCGTTAGGGTCAAGGCGATAGGCGAACGGATTGGCCGCGACTTCGATCATCAGTGGCCGGCCATGTGTCGTCCAATGGTCGTACGATCGGCGCCCTGCCCTGCCGTCAGGTAGGCGACCTTGCCGCCGGACATGACCGCGATTCGGTCGGAGAGTTCGAGAATCTCATCGAGATCCTCCGACACCAGCAATACGGCGGCGCCGCGGTTGCGCTGCTCCATGATCTGGGCGCGAATGTCGGCGACGGAAGCGAAGTCGAGGCCGAAGCACGGGTTGGCGACGATCAGCACGTCGACGTCGCTGGAGAGTTCGCGCGCCAGCACCGCCCGCTGCACGTTGCCGCCGGAGAGATCGCGGATCGGCGCGTCGGGCGACACGGTCTTGACGTTGTACTTGATGATCAATTCCCGCGCCCGCGTCCGCATTGGACCCGGCGAAAGCCACCATTTGAACGAGGCGATCGGCGGCTTGTCGAAGGCGCGAAAAGCCATGTTCTCGGCGACCGACATGACCGGCGCGGTCGCGTTCTTCAGCGGCTCCTCCGGCAGGCCGAACACCTTGAATTTGTCGAAGTGGTCGCGGGTCGGCTCGAAATTCTGGTCGCGAACCAGGACCTGTCCGAGCTTGATCGGCCGCTGGCCGGACAGCGCCTCGACGAGCTGGCTTTGTCCGTTGCCGGAAACCCCGGCGATGCCGACGATCTCGCCGGCGCGGACCTGCAGGTTGAAGCCGGCGACCGCTTCGCGACCTTCGTCGTTCTCGACAAAGAGGCCGGCGATGTCGAGGACCTTGTCGGTCTTGGGCGACTGCGTGCGCGCGGCGGAGGGCCGAACCACGGCATCGCCGATCATCATGGCGGCCATCTGCCGCGTCGTGAGTTCGCCGACCTTGCCGCCGCCGACCCTGGCGCCGCGCCTGAGCACGCTGACATCGTCGCAGAACGCCTCGACCTCGCGGAACTTGTGCGTAATCATCAGCGCGGTGATGTCGCCGCGATGCGCCATGTCCTTGAGCAGGCCGAGGATCTCGTCGGCTTCGCCCGGCGTCAGAACGGAGGTCGGCTCATCCAGGATGAGGAACCGCTGATCGAGATAGAGCAGCTTGAGGATTTCGAGTTTTTGCTTCTCGCCCGCCGCGAGCGACGACACCGGCCGGTCGAGCGGCACGCGGAACGGCATGCGATCGAGGAAGGTCTCGAGCCGGTCGAGCTCCTTGCGCCAGTTGATCACCGCCGGCGCGTCGGCGCGGCTGGCCACCAGATTCTCCGCCGCCGTCAGCGACGGCACCAGGGTGAAATGCTGATAGACCATGCCGATGCCGAGCGCCTGCGCGTCGCGCGGATTCTTGACCGTGACTTCGGTCCCGTCCAGGAGGAGCGTTCCCTTGTCGGGCGAATAGAAGCCCATCACGCATTTGACCAGCGTCGACTTGCCGGCGCCGTTCTCGCCGAGCAGCGCGTGAAACGTGCCCGCGGGCACCTTGATCGAGACGTTGTCGAGCGCCGTGAAGCGGCCGAACGTCTTGGTCATCCCTATCGTTTCGAGCGATGGGCCGCGCGCCGGCGGCGCGGCGGAAAGAGCGAGCGGGGGAGCATCGGTCATGATCGCGCGTCTCCTGGCGAGTAGGCTTGCTCGGCGATCACCGCGACGGGTCCGCCGCCGTCCGGACCCTGGTGTTCGGCGCCGCCGGACACAAAGATTTCCGCGTGGCCGACGAGACTTGCAAGCGCCCCGGCGACGAAGGCGCGGGCGTGGCGGGTCGAGGAAATGTCGGAGTCGTTGAGCATCGTATGTCGATAGCCGCGCAGCGAGCCTGTCGATCCCGCCTCCGCCTTGGCGAGTAGCGCCAGGACGCGCGGTCGGTCGGATTCAACCAATTGGCCCGGCGCCGACAGGCCGAGTTCGGTGAGCAGCGCCCGCACGGGCTCGATGTCGATGTTGTCCTGCATGACGCAGTGCCCGATCCGAAGCGGTCCGCTCCATCCCGGAGCCGTGCCGAGCACGACAATCTCGTGATCGGTCAGCTCGACTCCGGCCGACGTGGACGCCCGGGACGAATAAAGCGACAGATCGCGTCCGATCGCGGCTTCCGTCAAGCCGGGACGATCGACTTCTCGAAGGGCCACCGCGACCCCGAGCGCGGACGCGGCGCGGGAAAGGGACATGGATTTCAAGGTGTCGCGCGTGATCGCGGGCAGGCTGCGCGCGTCCGCCGCGGCGATCCGATCGGCGGTCAACAGCGGGCACTTGATCTGCACGAAGTGGACTTCATCGGTCGCTTCGATGCCCGCGTCATCGATCGCGGCGCGTACGCCGGTCGCCACCGCGTCAACCTGGGCGAGGCGACCGAGGTGCTCATGGGGCAACGGCGGGGTGCGCGCGCGCCCAATCGCCAGTGCGTCCAGCGCCGCGGGCTCGTCGGAATCGCGCGCCTCAAACACCAGGAAGTGCGGCGCCAACGCGCCCTCCGTGCCCCCGGACATGACGATACAGGGTTCGTCGGCGTCGCCGTCTTCGCGATGCGCCCGCAAGGCGTCCTGCACGCGCGCGCGTCGCAAAGCCGCGAGAGAAGTCGTTGACGAGGCCGTTGCCCTCGGTCTTGCCGAAAACGGCGACGACGGCGGCCGCATTGATCGATCCGTCTTTCATCCCCGCCTCGAGCGCGGAGACGTCATCGGGCGCCTTGGTCGAGATCCGATGGACGAAGGCGCGCCGCGTCACGGCAGGCCCGCGATCACGGCTTTCGAATTTGCAACGGCGCCGAACACCCCGCCCTGCATCGTCACCATCTTGATCGCCGCCGCATGATTGCCCGGATCGGTCGCGCCGCAGGCGTCGGTGACCAGCAGGCATTCGAAGCCGCGATCGTTGGCCTCGCGCATCGTCGTGTGCACGCAGACGTCGGTGGTGATCCCGGTCAGGACCAGGTTCTCGATCCCGCGCGAACGCAGGATCAGTTCGAGGTCGGTGGCGCAGAACGAGCCTTTGCCGGGCTTGTCGATGATCGGCTCCCCCGGCAACGGCGCCAGTTCCTCGATGATGTTCCAGCCGGGCTCGCCACGCACCAGAACCTTGCCGCAGGGACCGGGATCGCCGATGCCGGCGCCGATGCGGCGCGAGCGCCAGCGCTTGTTGTCGGGAAGGTCGGCGAGGTCCGGACGATGGCCTTCGCGCGTATGGATCACATGATAGCCCTTGGCCCGCATCGCCCCGAGCAACGCCTTGATTGGCTCGATCGGGGCGCGGGTCAGCGAGAGGTCGTAGCCCATCGCGTCGACGTAGCCGCCCTTGCCGCAGAAGTCGGTCTGCATGTCGATGATGACGAGCGCGGTATTGGCGGCGCTCCAGTCGCCGTTGTAAGGCCAGGGATAGGGATCGGCGGCAAGCGTGGGCATCTCTCACTTCGCCATCGAGAGTTCGCCGGGCATGTCGCGCGCCGAATGTTTCGCGCTCGACGTGCCGATCATCAGGGCGAGCGTCAGGATGTAGGGCGCGGCGTTGAAGAAATAGTAGCCCTGGGTGATGCCGACCGACTGCAGCGCCGGCCCCAGCGCGCCCGCGGCCCCGAACAGCAGCGCCGCCAGCACGCAGCGTAGCGGACTCCAGCGGGCGAAGATCACCAGCGCCACCGCCATCAGGCCCTGTCCTGAAGAAAGACCCTGGTTCCACGATCCCGGATAGGACAGCGAAAGAAAGGCGCCGCCGACCCCGGCGAGAAAGCCGCCGATGGTGGTCGAGGCAAAGCGGACGAAATCGACCGAGATGCCCATCGCCTTAGCCGCGGCGGCGCTGTCGCCGACCGTTCGCACAATCAGTCCCCAGCGCGTGTTGGCGAACGCCCACGCCATCACCACCGCGACGCCGATGCCGACGAAGAACAGCGGGTTGATGTCGAGGGCGCTGCGCAAATTGAGATCGTTGGTGAAGCCGCCGAAATGGATCGAATGCAGGCGAGGCGCGCTCGGCTGGATATAGGGCTTGCCGAAGAAGAAGGCGACGCCGGTGCCGAACAGCATCATCGCGATGCCGACCGCGACGTCATTGACCCGCGGCAGGCTGCAGATCGAGCCGTGCATCGCGCCCAGGACAGAACCCGCGACGCCGGCTGCGAGCACCCCTGCCCAGGGCGAGCCGGTATGGTAGGAAATCGCGTAGGCGACCATCGCGCCCAACACCAAGGTGCCTTCGAGGCCGAGATTGACCCGACCCGACTTCTCGGTCAGGCACTCCCCGACGGCGACAAACATGAACGGCGTCGAGACCCGGATGGCGCCGCCCAGCATCGCGATCAGAACCGTGATGATTCCGGCGCTCATGTGCGCTCCTTGACGTCGCCCGCACGAAAGATGGCAAACCGGCCGTAGAGCGTCTCCGAAGTCAGCAGGACGACGAAGATGAGACCTTGAAGCACCAGCACGGTGGCGTCCGGCATGCCCATGCGGCGCTGGATCAGCCCGCCGGCGGCGACCAGCCCGCCGAACATGATCGCCACCGGAACGATGACCACGGGATTGTGGCGCGCCAGGAACGAGACCAGGATGCCGGTGAAACCGTAGCCCGCGGCGAGCGAGGCGTTGGCGCGCCCCTGGACCGCGGCGACCTCGAAATAGCCGGCGAGTCCGGCACAGCCGCCGGCGATCATCGCGCAGCCGACGATGAGCCGGCCGACCGGCAGGCCCTGCGCCAGCGCTGCGCGAAAATTGCCGCCGGTGACGCGCGCGGCGAACCCGAATGTCGTTCGCGTCATCACGATATAGAGGGCGATCGCCAGCAAAACGCCGACCGGAAAGCCCCAGTGCACCTCGGTGCCCGGGATATAGCCGACCATGTAGGCGTCGCCGATCGGCTTGGTCGAAGGCTTGTTGGGATTGCTGGCGTCGCGCATCACCCCTTCGACGAAGAAGTTCATGATGGCGATGCCGATATAGGTCAAGAGCAGCGACGAGATGGTTTCGTTGACACCGCGCGCGTAGCGGAGATAGCCGGCGAGCCCGACCCAGATGGCGCCGGCCAAAACCCCGGCCGCCACCATCACCGGCATGGTGATGATCGGTGGGATGTGGCCGACCATCGGCACGGCGATCGCCGCGGCGGCGAAACCGCCCAGCACAAGCGCCCCTTCCCCGCCGATCATGATCAGGCCGATACGCGCGGGGATTGCGACCGCGAGCGCCGTCAGGATCAGCGGCGAAGACCGTTGCAGCGTGTTCTGGATCGAGAACGCGGTTCCGAAACCGCCGCGCCAGACGTAGTCGACAAATTCAACCGGCGACTTTCCGATCGCCAGCAGAAAGACCGCGAACAGCGCCGCCGCCATCAGCAACGCGAAGGCGGGGATCACGACATATTCCGAATTGGCGCGCAGCCGCACGCCGAGATCGTAACCGGCGGCCGGCGCCGACGGCGGCTTTCCAGCCGCCGCCGCCAGTCCGCTCGCTGTCGGGGCCTCCGAGCTCATATCCGCCCCGCTTCAGGTGATCGAGCCGACGACCCCTTGGAGGAGGTAGTCCATCTTGTCGAGGTACGGATCGAGATTGCCGTAAGTCTTGTCGATCACCACCTTGCCCGTCTTGTTGTCCTTCAACGGCCCGACATAGATCGGCACTTTGTTCTTCATGTCGACGATCGCCGCCATCGCCGCTTTCTTGGCGGTGTCGGTCGCGCCGGCGCCGAAGGGGGTGTTCTGGACGAAGTCGCTCTCGTAGCCGCCGATCAGGAAGTTCGGCAGCGGCTTGCCCGCGGCGATGTCGGCCGCGTAGCCCTTGTAGATCGTCGCCCATTTGTACTCGGCGCCGGTGATGAAGCCCTTCGGGGCGAGCGGCGCCTGGCTGGCGTTGTGGCCGCAGCTCATCACGCCGCGCTTTTCCGCCGTCTCGATCACCACCTTGGGAGAATCGACGTGGCAGGTGATGACGTCGCATCCGGCGTCGACGAGCGCATTCGCCGCCTCCGCCTCGCGCACCGGCAACGACCAGTCGCCGGTGAAGATCACCTGGACGATCGCCTTCGGATTGTTCTTGCGGGCGCCGAGCAGGACCGAGTTGATGTTGCTGAGGACGCTGGCGATCGGCTTGGCGGCGACAAAACCGATCTTGTTGGACTTCGTGCAGAGCCCTGCCGCGACGCCGTTCACGAAGTGAGCCTGGTTGAGGTAGCCGAAATAGCTGCCGGCGTTCTTGGGATCCTTGTCCTTGTTCCAGAGGGGGGCCGCGTGACGGAACTGCACATCCGGATATTTCTTCGCCATGTCGACGACGAAGGGCGTGTAATAGCCGAAAGACGTCGCCAGGATCAGTCCGGCGCCGTCGAGGTTGATCATCGATTCCATCGTCTTGGCGCAGGCATCGGTCTCGGGGACGTTCTCCTCTTCGACGACCTTGACGCCGGGCACTTTTTTCAGCGCTTCGACCGCGACGGCATGCGCCTGGTTCCAGCCGAAATCGTCGCGCGCGCCGACATAGACGACGCCGACGGTCAGATCGTTCGCGGCGAAGGCGCGTCCAGCCGCGCCTATATTGAGCGTCGCGCCCGCGGCGCCGAGAGCGGCGGTTTTGAGGAGGTTGCGGCGAGAGATTTCCGTGGCTGACATTATGGCCCTCATGCTTGGAAACGATGGTGCGGGAACCCACGCCGATCCCCGGACGCTTCGGTCGCAAAGACCATGCCGCGGGCTTCAAATTGGCCTTATCCGGCATCGCGCCGCCTCATCTTTCGGCGCCGACGCCCGATTGTTGGGCTGAGCGAGCCTAGCTTTTTCGCGCGCGCAAGGATTTGTCGCGGCGGGCTGGAAGCGCCCGGCAAGGTTGCCCGGCTCTTGCATTTGACGCCGGCCTGCGGCGTTCTGAAAAATTCGCGCTGTCGAAGGAGCCCGAACTCGATGACCCATACGATCGCGACGCTGCTCGCCGCCCACGCCGCGGGGCAGCCGCTTAGGGCGACGATCGAGGCGACCTACGACCGCATCGCGCGCCAGGGTGATCCGGCGCTCTTCATAGCGCTCCGCCCGAAGGCCGATGCGCTGGCCATCGCAGAGGCTTTGCAGGCGGAGGGGCCAGCGGGCAAACCGCTGTTCGGCGTCCCGTTCGCGGTCAAGGACAACATCGACGTCGCCGGCCTGCCGACCACCGCCGGCTGCCCCGTCTTCGCCTACCGGCCGCAGACGTCGGCCTTCGTCGTCGAGCGGCTCGAGAAAGCCGGCGCGATTGTCATCGGCAAGACCAATCTCGACCAGTTCGCGACCGGCCTCGTCGGCGTCCGTTCGCCCTATGGCGTCCCCCGCAATGCGCTCCGCCCGGATCTCATTCCCGGCGGCTCGAGCTCGGGCTCGGCGGTTGCAGTCGCCGCGGGGATCGTTCCCTTTTCGCTTGGAACCGACACCGCGGGATCGGGGCGCGTGCCGGCGGCGCTGAACGGCATCGTCGGACTGAAGCCCTCGCTCGGCGCGCTCTCCGCTTCCGGCGTCGTGCCGGCGTGCCGCACCCTCGACACGGTCTCCATCTTCGCGCTCGATGTCGCCGACGCTTTCGCCGTCTTTCAGGCGGCGCACGGCTACGACGAAGCTGACGCCTATTCTCGCCGCTTTGCCGCCCCGGTCCTCTCGGGCCTGCCCCGAGGCCTCCGGATCGGCGTCCCGCGCGCCGGCCAGCGCGATTTCTTCGGCGACCTCGAAGCCGAGGCGGCGTTCGTCCGCGACATCGCCGCCGTCGAAGAGCTCGGCGTCCGCCTCGTCGAATTCGATTTCGAACCCTTCGCCGAGGTCGCCCGGCGCCTCTATGAAGGTCCCTGGGTCGCCGAGCGCTACGCGGCGGTCAAGCCGCTGATAGAAAGCGATCCGGACGCGCTCCACCCGGTCACCCGCCGCATCATCGAGGGCGCCCGCAAGTTCGACGCGGTTGCAGCGTTCGAAGCCTTCTACAAGCTCGCCGACGGCAAGCGGCGTACGCAGCGCGTCTGGTCGGGCATGGACGTCATGCTGGTTCCGACCATTCCGCGACCCTACACAGTCGCCGAGGTGGAGGCGGACCCTATCCGGCTCAACTCCCAGCTCGGGACCTATACCAATTTCGTCAACCTCCTCGACTTGAGCGCCTTTGCGACACCGTCGGGCCTGAGGAGCGACGGTCTGCCGTCGAGCGTAACCCTGATTGGTCCGTCCGGCGCCGACGGCCTCATCGCCGGCGTCGCCGCCGCGATCCAGTCGCGCTCGGCAGCGCCGATGGGCGCGACGGGACTTCCCGTTCCGACGCCTGAGCCGATCCCGGCCCGGGCGCCTGAGGGACGCATCGCCATCGCGGTCGTCGGCGCCCATCTTGCCGGACTGCCGCTCAACCGCGAGCTCACCGACCTCGGCGCAACTTTCCTGAGCGAGGTCGAGACGACCCACGACTATCGTCTTTACGCGCTGAAGGGCTCTCAGCCTGCAAAACCAGGGCTGCTCCGGGTGGCCGATGGCGCCGGCGCGGCGATCAAGGCAGAAGTCTGGACGCTCGATCCGGCAGGCTTCGGCGCATTCGTCGCGAGGATCCCGCCGCCGCTCAGCATCGGGACGATTCGGCTGAACGACGGAACCGGCGTCAAGGGATTTCTGGTCGAATTCGAAGCGGTCGCCGGCGCCAGGGAGATATCGAAGTTCGGCGGCTGGCGCGCCTTTCTCGCCTCCAATTGATCGAAATTTTCTGACGTCGATGGCCAGCTCGGAACACGACTGCAGCCTTAATGGATCGCAGCCCGGAAAGGCGAAGGCCGAGCCTCGATTAACCGCGGCGAACTAACGCCTGAGTAAGGAATTTGTGAAACGGTCCGCTGGTTCGAATGATTCGAACGCCCTTAAGCCGCGATCCGATGCGACTGCATCGCGCAGCCATGACGGCCGCTCTAGCGCATAACGCGAAGAGGCGCCTCGATGGCGATTTCGGACCCGCGTCAGGGCGTCCGCCCGCCCGAAATGCATGACTCGAGCGGCTTTCGCCCGATCGGCGCGGACTCGGCCGGCGGCCTTCTCGACATAAGGCTCGTCTCCTGCGCCCGGTCGCGGCGGGCGGCCGGCGAAGACGCGCCTGACGGGCGGATGCGGGATCGCCTCCGCTTATGATCCTGGTCGGGCGCGAGTCCCTGCGGCAGGCTATCGGCGTCGCGTCGGACCGCATGCGTTGGCTTTTCGCCCCTTCGGCAGGCAAAGCTCGTACCAACGCGACCGGGATCGACCGACCGACCGGCGCGAACATTGCCGCGCCGCGCTTGGCGACGATCAGCGCGGTCAAGACGGTCATCGAGGGAGCGCGGTTCGCCGAACGCCGCCGGCAAGCCGCCGGCCCGTCTCGGCGGATGTCTCGCGGGGCGCAGGTCCGTTCGGCGCTCGCCGACGGCGCGCGGCTCTTCCGTCACTCCGCGGTCGCCTTCGGGCTGGCGCTCATCCTGAGCTTCTGGATCGCGGCTTTGACGCTCGTCTGCCAGGACCGGGCGGCGCTCCGGATCCAAATGCAGCGGGACGCGGGCAACCTCGCCCTCGTCTTCGAAGAGAACGTCGCGCATACAGTCGCCGACCTCGACCGCGGCCTGCTGTTTCTGCGCTGGGCGCACGCCCACGCGCCGGCGAGCGTCGACTGGGCCGACATCGTCGGGCAGGACTTCGTCTCGAATCGTGAAACGGCGCAGACCTCGGTGATCGACGGCAACGGATTCATGGTGACGAGTTCGGCCCTTCTGCATCCCCGAACCCCGATCTATCTCGGCGACAGCGAGCGCTTCCAGGCGTGCCTCAAGCGGGACGGGGATTTCCTTTTCATCGGCAGGCCGCTTCCCGGCCAGGCGTCGGGGAAATGGTCCGTCCAGTTCGCGCGCAAATTGATGGACGCCGACGGCCGCTTTGCCGGCGTGGTCGCAATCTCGATGGACGCCTCGCGGCTGCCGCGCAATTACGGCGAGCTCGATCTCGGTCCGGGAGGCGGCCTCGCCCTCGTCGGCGACGACGGAATCCTTCGCGCCGGCTCCGGGATATTCGCCGACGTGATCGGAAGGCCGTTTGCAACGACGGCGGACGGAGCGCCGCCCCGGACGGGCCCGCCATACGATAGCGGCGCCAATCCGGGCGGACTGACAACGGTCGAGCGGCCGGTCGCCGGCGCGCCGCTCAAGGTCGTGGTGGCGGTCCCCGACGAATCGAACAACGCCCGCTGGAGCGCCCGCCGCCACAGCTATTATGCGGCTGCCCTGGGGGCCTCGCTGCTCGCCCTTTTCGCCACCATCGCGGTCGCCGTCCGCCGTTACCGATCGGAGGCCCGCATTCGCTATCTTGCGCGCTACGACGCCCTCACGGCGCTGGCCAACCGCCGCCAGCTCGGCGAGCATCTCGACGCCCTTTTCGCGTTTGACGACCGCGAACACGGCCATGCGCTGCATATCATCGATCTCAATCGATTCAAGTTCATCAACGACATCTATGGTCATCCCTTCGGCGACATGCTGCTCAAGCGCGTCGCCGATCGCCTGCTGGCGCTCGCCCGCCCCTCTGACCTTGTCGCCCGCCTGGGAGGCGACGAGTTCGCCATCGTCCAGTCTCTCCGTTTCGCGCAGGTCGAGGCGCGGGCGCTGGCCGAGCGCATTTGCCGGGAACTGGCCGAGCCGTTCGAGATCGGCCACGTCAGGGTCGTCATCGGCGCGACCGTCGGAATCGGATCGGCGGCCGACGGCGCCAACAGCGCGGGCGAGCTTCTGAAGGCGGCGGATCTGGCGCTCTACGCCGCGAAAGCCGCCGGCAAAGGCGGCTACCGCTTCTACGACGCCAGCATGACGCGCGCCGTCCACGCCCGCACCGACATCGAGAACGGATTGAGGAACGCGATCGACAACGAGGAGCTGCGTCTCTTCTACCAGCCAATCGTTTCTCTGACCGCACAGAAGACGGTCGGCTACGAAGCGCTGATCCGCTGGATTCGCCCGGAGCTCGGCATCGTTTCGCCGTTGGATTTCATTCCGGTGGCCGAGGAGACCGGTCTCATCGTCAAGATCGGCGAGTGGGCGTTGGAACGCGCCTGCAGCGACATCGCCGCCTTGCGCGCGCCGATGCGCGTTGCGGTGAATTGCTCGCCGCTCCAGTTCGAGCTCGCGGACGTCGCCGCCAGCGTGCAGATGGCGCTCTCCCGTTCCGGTCTCGAGCCGAACCGGCTCGAGATCGAGATCACCGAATCAGCCTTGATGAAGAACAACCAGCGGGTCCTCGACCAGCTGCGGCGGCTGCGGGCGATCGGCGTCCGCGTATCGCTGGACGATTTCGGCACTGGCTTCTCGAGTTCTCAGCTACCTCGAACGCTTTCCCATCACCACGATCAAGATCGACCGCTCGTTCGTCCAGAAGCTCGGACAGCGCGAGGGCGCCCGGGCGACCGTCCGCGCGATCGTCGAGCTTGCCTCGAGCTACAAGATGCAGGCTCTCGCCGAAGGGGTCGAGACGGAGGCGCAGCTGAAGGCGCTGGTCGACCTCGGCTGCACCCACGCGCAAGGCTATCTGTTCGGCAAGCCGCGGCCGATCTACGAGGTCTGGCAGAACCAGGCGTTCCCGCCGGTCACCGCGCCCGAACCGTTGCGCGGGGCCGCCTGAGACCTGCGCCGTCTTCTCGACCTTTGCCGAGCGCTCAAGCTTCCGCCAGCGCGCGCTTCAACCCCTCGGGATCGGCCTTGATTGCACGGAGCAGCGTTCGCGCCGGGCCGCTCGGACGCTTGGCGCCCCGCTCCCATTCCTGCACCGTGCGGACGCTGAACTGATAGGCTGCGGCAAATTCGGACTGCGTCATCCCTGCCGAACGCCGGATCGCGCGCACATCGAGTTCCGGGGCCATGTCCGGCGCCGCGTCGCGATTGGACACGATCTGGCGCGCAATGTCCGAATCCGTCATCGCATCGAGGGCTTTCCAATCGGTCTTGGCCAGCGTCTCAGACGCGGCCTTGCTAAACTTTTTCGCCATAGCCTTTCACCTCGCGCGAATTGGCCTTGCGTAACGAAATGATGCGCCGCGTCGATCCTGCCATCGACGAAGACACGTACAAACGCGCATCTCTCCGGCCAGCGCTTTAGGAACGCTTCGCAATCTCCTCTTTGACCAGACGGCTCACGTCCGCTCGGAGGCCGACGGACTCGTGCCAGCCGTAATTACCGAAGGGCGCCAGGCCGCCGTCAACGGCAATGTCCTGACCAGTGATGAATGACGACGCGTCGCTCGCAAGGAACACTGCCGCCTTAGCGACGTCATCGGTCTCACCGGCCCGAGGAATAGGCTGCACTGAGGCGAAGCGGTTCCGGATCACGCCCAACACCCCGTCAGCATCGGCGCCGCTAACCCCGGCGGTCTTGGCGAAAATGCCGGTGACGATGCCGCCGGGTGAAATGCAGTTAAGCCGAATTCCAGCGTGGCTGAGTTCGGCCGCTGCCGAGCGGGTCAACTGGCTCGCCGCTGCCTTCGACCCGCTGTAGATGGCGCCGGCAAGGCCGCCACGCAGTCCGGCTACGCTGGCGATGGTGATGATGCTGCCCGCCCCCTGACGCAGCATGACCGCCGCAGCATGCTTGATCCCGAAGAAGACCCCGCGCACGTTGACGGCAAATACGCCGTCGAACTGCTCCGCTGTTGCTTCAGTGATACTGACCATCGGCGAGCCGGAGCCGGCGTTGTTGACCAAGCAGTCCAGGCGTCCGAAGCGGCTGACGGCATGGTCGATCATCGCCTTCACATCAGCCTCGACCGAGACGTCGGTGCGGATGAAACTGAGGCTGTCGCCGCACCTGGCTTCCAGTGCGCTGCCCTCATCGCTGCGCCGTCCGGCGGCGACGACAGATGCGCCTTCCTCGACGAATAATTCGGCGATCCGATCGCCGATGCCACTGGTCGCGCCCGTTACAACGGCGACTTTTCCGTCAAGTTGACCCATTGGGTGACATTCGCCAGATGACAGCGTGATTGCGGCGGAGACTGGGCCCGTAGCAAGACTTTGACAAGACTGAAATGTCGCTGAGACCCCGCTGTGGCTTGTAGATACGATTCCGCGCAACCGACACGCCGTGCTTGGCGCGGTTCGCCTCATCCTTCGTCCGATCAAATACGCAATCCACGGACCAAGAAGCTACGCCTAAGGCGTACTTACGGCAAGAGTGGGGCTCGCCTCACGTCGTCTCCCCGACGAACGCCTCGATCAGCGCGTCGAAGGCCTGCGGCGTCTCCCATTGCGGCGCGTGTCCCGCGCCGGGGATCGTCTGCACCGCGCCGCGCCAGAGAGTCGGCAGGGCGAGCGAGGCGAAATAGGCGCCGTTGATCAGCGCATCGTCGGCGCCGTGCAGCACGGCGAGCGGCGCCTCGAGTTGGCGGACGATGACGGCCTCGTCGCGATAGAAGCCCCGCCCGAGGCTGGCCGCGACGCCGCTGCGCGCCCGGCCGTCGGCGCGCAATGCGTCTTCGAGGAAGAAGGGCGGGACGTCGGCAAAGCCCGGCCTGAAGAACGAGGCGACATAAGCCCTGGCCTGATCCCGGTCGATCGTCTGCATCGAGGCGAAGCGTAGCGCCGGATGGCGGTGGAACGCTTCGCTCATGGCGGCCGGATTCGGGAGCGGCGGCGTGCCGAAGATCACGAACCCGCGCGCCTGCAGCAGATCCGGCGCCATTTCCAGCGCCACATGGCCGCCGAGGCTCCAGCCGACGAACCGCGCTTGCGTCAGTCCGAACGCATCGACGGCCGCGCTGACCGCACGCGCATGACCTTTGAGCGAATAGGCGCCGTCCTTCGCGTCGTCCGACGCGCCGTGCCCCGGCAAGTCGATCGCGACCAGCCGGAAGCGCTCGCCGAGGCGACCTTCGAGCTGGCGGCCAAAGGCGCGCGACGATGAGGAATTGCCATGGATGAGCGCGACCGCCGGCCCCCGGCCCGCCGAACTCGTGCGCCGCGATGGCGCCGTTCGGCGTGTCGATCCTGACTGTATTCATCAGCTCCTCCGGCGCGTCACGCAGCCTAATCCGTCCGCCGCACATACCTGCAAAAAGCGTGCGCCGAAGATTGTCTCGGCTCGAGGCGGCTCCTCAGAAAGCGAGGACCCATCAGCCCAGCCGCCGAGCAAGCGGTTGACTGAAATCCCGGGGCAACAGGCGCTCCAATCGTCGGCAGCAGCAGGTGACCGTTGCAACAAATTCCCATACCCTGTCGACGTCGTCCGCCGAGGTCGCGCGGGCGTCCAGACGAGAGGGCCCTTCGATGTCGCTCCAGATGTTCCTCAAGCTCACGGGGATAGAGGGCGAGTCCGTCGACGCCAGGCATGCGCATGAGATCGACATCCTCGGTTGGACCTGGGGGCTTTCGGAACCGGCGTCTTCGTCCGGTGGCGGCGGCGCCGGCAGGGTTGCGATCCGCAACATTGCGATTTAAAAATTGGTGGATCTTTCGTCGCCGCTGCTGCTCCTGTCCAGCGCGGATGGCGCCCGTATCGCCTCGGGGACCGTGACCACCCGCAGGGCCGGCGCGGGCGGCGCCGAATTCCTGCTCTTCAAGATGACGGATGTTATCGTGACGTCGGTCGCGGTCGCCGCGGCGAGCGACGCCAGCCAACCAACCGAAACCGTAATCCTTGGTTTCAGCAAAGTGGAGTTCGACTATAGTCCGACGTTGCCCAACGGTAGTCTGGGTCCCGTGAAATCGTTTCGTTGGGACATTGCGACGAACGGACCATTTTAGCGATCAGGGCTCATCCGGGCCGACAACCACTGCTCGCCGGTCTTGCGGTCATCGACAAAGCGACCTGCACTGTCAGGCGGGTGCTGCGCAGCGTCGGCTAGGAATGGCAACCGGTCGGCGGAGGGAAACCCCGCACCGGGCTTCGACCGCTGCGGCCGCGCGGACAGCCTCATCGCCGTCAAGCAAAGCGTTGAAACTGTAGCGTTTTAACGAATTCTCTAAGCATTCCTTTCTGTTTCTCGGCAATCCATGCTAATGTTGACGTTAGGTCACTTTCGGAGTTTTCATGCGTGAGGCGAACGGCCGGCGGGCACCGGCTTCGGCGGCAGGGCTGATACGATCGCCGGCGCCGATGGCGGCGTTGCAAGTGCGGCGGGCGCGCGAGTTGCGCGTCCTCGACATGCTCGCCCAGGGCGCTTCGGCCGATACGATCGCCGACGAGGAAGGCTTGTCGGCGAGCGCAGCGAGGGCGCTTGTCGACGAACTTCGCGCCGCGCGACGCGCCGACCGCGTGGCGAGGCTTTCCAAAGATGCCAGGCGCCGATCAGCTGGAATTGGCGACTGATCGCGATTGCTTAACGGCGGAGGCGCCCTGGAAATTTTTTCTTGGCGATTCGCGCCCATAAGCCTTTGATAAGTCCCGAATCCGCGCAAGAAATTGCAATTTTTGGCAGGAAATTGCAGGCCGTTTGCAAGCCGTCGGCAGCAAATTGAAAGCCTTCGGCAGCTTCCTGCAAGAAATGGGAGGGATGGCCCGGTCAAGCTCGTGCGACGACCCCGCCCTTCCCTTCCGCCGCCCTTTCGTGTATTGCGCCGCACAACAGCTTGACCAGCGCACGAGAGGCGCCGCGCCGTCTCACTCCGGTCACCTTCGCGCTTGAGGACACGGGGGACCGCCCCGCCCGGGCGTCGGGCCGTCCTTCGAAAAGTCCCTGTCTCCCATGAAGCTTCGCAACATCGCCATCATCGCCCACGTCGACCACGGCAAGACGACGCTGGTGGACCGCCTCCTGCAGCAGTCGGGCGCCTTCCGCGACAACCAGCGGGTCACCGAGCGGGTGATGGATTCCAACGACCTCGAGCGCGAGCGCGGCATCACCATTCTCGCCAAGGCGACTTCGGTCGTGTGGAGGACCACGCGCATCAACATCGTCGACACCCCCGGCCACGCCGATTTCGGCGGCGAGGTCGAGCGCATCCTCTCGATGGTCGACGGCGCGATCGTCCTCGTCGACGCCGCCGAGGGGCCGATGCCGCAAACCAAGTTCGTCGTCGGCAAGGCCTTGAAGATCGGGCTGAAGCCGATCGTCTGCGTCAACAAGGTCGACAAGTCCGACGCGCGGCCGACCGAGGTCGTCAACGAGGTGTTCGACCTCTTCGCCGCCCTCGACGCCACCGACGAGCAGCTCGACTTCCCGATCATCTATGGGTCCGCCAAGCAGGGCTGGATGGCCGCTTCGCCCGAAGGCCCGAAGGAGAACATGGCGCCGCTCTTCGACCTCGTCCTGAAACACGTCGAGCCGCCGAAGGTCGGCGCCGGCGGCTTCCGCATGCTCGGCACCCTGCTCGAGGCCAATCCGTATCTCGGACGCATCATCACCGGGCGCATCTTCTCCGGCTCGATCAGGACCAACGCCCCGGCGAAGGTTCTCGACCGTCAAGGCGATCTCGTCGAGACGGGGCGGGTCTCGAGGATCCTCGCCTTCCGCGGCATCGAGCGCTCGCCGATCGACGAGGCGGTCGCGGGCGACATCGTCGCCATCGCAGGCCTGGAGAAATTCAACGTCGCCGATACGCTGGCAAGCCCGGAGGAGGTCGAGCCGCTGCATGCGCAGCCGATCGATCCCCCGACGCTGGCGATGACGTTCTCGGTCAACGACAGCCCGCTTGCCGGAACCGAAGGCGACAAGGTGACGAGCCGCGTCATCCGCGACCGCCTGATGAAGGAGGCCGAAGGCAATGTGGCGCTCAAGGTCGAGCCGGCGCCCAACTCCGATTCCTACGTCGTTTCCGGCCGTGGCGAACTGCAGCTTGCGATCCTGATCGAGACCATGCGGCGCGAAGGCTTCGAGCTCGGCGTGTCGCGGCCCAAGGTGCTTTTCCGCAAGAGCGATCAGGGCGAGCCGCTCGAGCCGATTGAGGAAGTGGTCATCGACGTCGACGAGGAGCATGCCGGCGTCGTCGTGCAGAAGATGAGCGAGCGCAAGGGCGAGATGATCGAGATGCGACCATCGGGCGGGGGCCGTCTGCGCCTCGTCTTCCTCGCGCCGACCCGCGGCCTCATCGGCTATCTCGGCGAGCTTCTGACCGACACGCGCGGCAGCGCCATCATGAACCGCCTGTTTCACAACTGGGGTCAATGGAAAGGCGAGATCGCCGGCCGGCGCAACGGCGTGCTGATCTCCAACGACGCCGGCGAAGCGGTGGCCTACGCCATGTGGAACCTCGAGGATCGCGGCCCGATGATGATCGAGCCGGGAGCCAAGGTCTACCAGGGCATGATCGTCGGCCAGCACACGCGCGACAACGATCTCGAAGTGAACGTGCTGAAGGGCAAGAAGCTGACCAACATCCGCACCCACTCGAAGGACGAAGCGGTGCGGCTCACGCCGCCGATCCAGATGACGCTCGAAAAGGCGCTGGCCTATATCGAGGACGACGAGCTCGTCGAGGTGACGCCGAAGTCGATCCGCCTTCGCAAGGCGTTGCTCGACCCGAATGACCGCAAGCGCGCGGAACGCGCGAGAACCGCCGAAAGCGCAGCCTGAACGAAGCCGACCGGCGATCGAGCGACGGGCCCTGGCCAGCGGCGCTGCATCGGCGAACCGCCCCCGCCGGACGGTGATTGCGCTCACACACGCGGCGACCGCAACGTGTTATGCGATGCTCTTAATGGCGATCGCGCCGCGATCGACGAGGGGGAATTCGCATGAAAGCGGTAGCATTCGCCAACAACGACGTGGCGGTCGTCGCCTGGACCTTCGGCGGCAAGATTCCGGGTTGCCTCGGCTTTGCGGTCTATCGGACCGACGTCCGGGCGGGCGCCGAGACAGTCCTGCCGGCGATGGCGACGTTCCCCGATCAGGACCCGAGCAAGACCGGCCGCACAACGACCGACGACCCTATCCAGAAGTTCTGGTGGAAGGACGTCTACGCCAAGCGCGGCGGAACCTATCGCTACAAGATCGTGCCGATGGGCGGGATGCCGGGCTCGCTGCAACCGCTGCCATACGGGCCGGCGACCAGCAACTCGATCCAGCTCAGTCCGCACTACGGGACATTGTCGGCGTATTTCAATCGCGGCATCCTCGCCACCCAGGCGACGGCCCGCAAGCTCAACGAGGACTCAAGCGGCGGCTCGCTGGCCGAAGAACTCGAGGCGCATATCGACAAGATCGGCGATCCCCTGCGCGATGACCTCGCTGGGCAATTGATCGAGGCCTTGACGACGCTCTCCGACGAGGCGGCGAGCGACGGCGGCGAAACCTATTGCGCCCTCTACGAATTCGAGGATCCAGAGGCGATCGGGCATTTGCAGAAGCTCGGCGGCGGGGCGCACGTGATCCTTTCCAACCTGCCGGGCGGCGAGGGCGAGGCCAAGACGAAGGACACCTATGCAGCCGAGCGGGCCGAGCTCCGCACGGCCGGCGCGGACGTCATCGACCGCTTCATGCCAAGCGGACACATCGGCCACAACAAGTTCCAGGTCTTGGACAAGGACGGTCCCCAAGCGGTCCTCTTCGGCTCGACCAACTGGACCGCGCACGCGCTCTGCGCGCAGACCAACAACTCCGTCATCGCCCGCTCGCCGGCGCTGGCGTCGGCTTACCTCGATTATTGGAACCGCCTCAAGGACGACACGAACCCGCCCGGCGAGGGCGGCAAGGCGGAACAGTCCGCGGAATTTCGCGCCGCCAACGCCAAGAGGCTCCCTCCCATTCCGCTCGAGGACGGCAGCGGCGAGGTGGATCTATGGTTTTCGCCGAACACGCCGCATGCGCGCTCCAGCCGCGCCGACAAGCACGAGGACGCGCCGCCCGACCTTGCCGAAGTCTTCGACATCATCGCGAGCGCCCGGCAGGCCATCGTTTTCCTAGCCTTCGAGCCGGGCCGGCCAAGCATCATCGACGCCATCGCCGATGCGCAGAAGGCGCGACCGTCGCTCTTCGTGCGCGGCGCCGTGACCGCGCCCGGCGCCGCCGGCGATTTCTACACCGCCATCATGGGGACCGGAGGCGACGCGCCGCACAAACATCAGAAGGGCGATCCGCCGCTACCCGAAGACTTCCGGGTGATTCACGCGCGCGGCATCACCCAGAGCGACGCCTTCGGCCAATGGGAAGCCGAACTCAACCAGGCCGGTCACGCGGTCATTCATGACAAGATCGTCGTCGTCGACCCGTTTTCCGACACCTGCGTCGTCGTCACCGGCAGCCACAACCTCGGCTATCGCGCCTCCTACAACAACGACGAGAACATGGCGATCATCCGAAATCATCGCGCAGTCGCCGAAGCCTATGCGGCGCATTGCCTGGACGTTTACGACCACTACGCCTGGCGCTATTGGCTCGCCACGGAGAAGGAGAAAGCCTGGCGCTTCCTCTCGACCGATGACACCTGGCAGGACAGCTACTACGCCGCCGATGACATGGTGAAATCCGCCGAACTCAACTTCTGGCTTGGCGCAGTTCCCTCAGCCGATGCGCTGCCGACGCCGAACGAGGACGGCTCGACCCGCGCGCGGCCCGCACTGCAGGCGCAAACCGGCGGCCTCTCGCCAGCCAACGGCCCGCACTCTGCGGCCCGCCGACGCGGCGCGGGCAAGACCCCGCACGGGCGCCCGCATCGGAAAAGCGGGTGAACCGGAAGACGGCGGAGCCTTTGTTAAGCGATCCTTAGTGAAGCCGTCACATTGTCGGACGTTTGGCGGCCGCCAGCCGAATAGGGTTGAGCGCATGAAGATCCATCACCTCAATTGCGGCTCGCTCTGCCCGCGCGGCGGAGGCCTGCTCGGCGCGAAGGGCGGTCCCTGGGCGCCGGCTCCGATGTGCTGCCATTGCCTTTTGATCGAGAGCGAGGACGGGCTCATCCTCGTTGACAGCGGGCTTGGCGTCGAGGACGTCGCCGACCCGAAGCGACTTGGCTTCCTCTTCCGCCTGGCGACGCGGCCGAGGCTCGAGGTCTCGGAGACGGCGCTGCGTCAGGTTGCGGATCTGGGGTTTCGCCCGAGTGACGTACGCCATATCGTGCCGACGCATCTCGACCTCGACCACGCGGGCGGACTCGCCGACTTTCCCGACGCCGCCGTGCACGTTTACGCCCCCGAATTGCGCGCGGCGCTGGACCCGCCGACGCTGATGGAACGCAACCGTTACCGGAACGCGCAGCTCTCCGAGGTCGCGAGATGGGCGCCGGTCGAGGCGGATGGCGACGACTGGTTCGGCTTCGCCAGCGCCCGGCCGCTGCCCGGAACGCGCGACGAAGTGCTGCTCATCCCGATCGCGGGCCATTCGCGCGGCCACTGCGGCGTCGCCGTCCGAACCCCGCGCGGCTGGCTCTTCCACTGTGGCGACGCCTATTTCCACCAATCGGAGGTCGCTCCGCAGGGCGCCGGAACGCCGCGTGGAATCACGTGGTTCGAATCGGTCATCAACGTCGACCGGCGCGCGCGCATCGCCAACCAGAAGCGTCTCGGCGAACTCGCGCGCCAGCATGGAAGCGAAATCAGGCTCATCTGCTCGCACGACCCGGCAGTCCTCGCGGCATGCCGGCAAAGCGCCCTTCGCGACGCCGGGCCGAGCGCGCCGGCCAGCCCTTCGAACGTCCGCCCGTTGAACAGGGCGCTCCCGGTCGCCGCCTTCGCCGCGCTGGAAGCGGGAAGTCCCTAAGCGAACGGGGCCCCCGCGCTTCAGCCAGCGAAGCGGCGCCGGCACCTACCGTCCGGTCAACGACTGGCGCCGGATGCGCCGGTCGATCAGGGTCTGCAGCACGACCGAGATCACGATCACGAGGCCGAAGGCGAACTGGGTGTAGAAGGCGTTGATGCCAGCCGACACGATGCCTGCGTTGATCGCCCCGATGATGAACGAAGCCACGAACGTGCCCACGACCGAGCCCGTGCCGCCGAACACCGACGTGCCGCCGAGGAACACCGAGGCGATCGTGTTGAGGAGCGACCCTTCGCCGGTGGTTGGCCAGAAATAATAGCCGTAGATCGAGCTCAGGAGACCGCAGAAGACGGCGGTGACGCCGACCAGCACGAAGGCCTTGATCTTCACCCGGGCGACGTTGACGCCCATCAGGCGCGCGCTGATCTGGTTGTCGCCGACAAGGAAGACGTGCGCGCCGAAGCGGGTGCGGTTGAGCAGAAACCACTCGGCGATGAGGATGGCGACCATCCACAGCGTCTGGACCGGAACGCCGAAATAGGATCCGCGCAGGAGCGCGTGCATCTGAGGATACTGGTCGGCGGTCATCGGCACGCCGGTGCCGTTCATCAGCACGAGTTCGAGCCCGCGAAACAGGAACTGGGTGCCGATGGTGATGACAAGCGAGGGAATGTTGAGCGCCGCCACCAGCAGGCCGTTGAAGAGCCCGCAGGCGACGCCGGTCGCCAACGCGCAGACGACGCCGACGTACCAAGGCGCCCCCGCATGGGCGGTAATGAGACAGAAAGCCGCCGTGCCCAGCGCCATCACGGCGGGGAACGAGAGATCGATCTCGCCGGTGATGACGACGAAAGTCAGCGACAGCGCGACGATGCCGAACTGCGGCGTCGTCTCGGCGAAGGCGCGATAGATGTCGAGATCAGAGAAGAAGACTTTGGGCGCCGCAATGACGAATCCGAGCCACATCGCGAGACCGACCCCGACGATGCCGAGCTGGCTGCCATAGCGGAGCAACAGCGACGGCGGCGCGCCGTGGTTGCCGATCGGCTTTGCGGGGAGACCTGCCTCAGCCATGGGTTTACTCGAGCGTTCCGGTGCGGGCGACGTGATAGAGCCGCTCGATCAGGTGATCCATGGAGATTTCGCTTCTGTTGTAAACGCCCGCGACCTTGCCGCGATCGAGCACGTAGAGCCGGTCGACGACCGGATAGACGTTGAAGATGTTGTGGTCGATGAAGATCGCCGACTTGCCGACCTCCTTGATGTTGCGGACGAAATCGAGGGTCTTCTTGGTCTCGCTGAGCGACAGGCCCATGGTCGGTTCGTCGAGGATGACGAGCGCGGCCTCGAAATAGAGCGCGCGCGTGATCGCCACCCCCTGCTTCTCGCCGCCCGACATCGTCGCCACGACATTGCTGGGATGGACGGCGGCCGAGGTGAAGCCCATGTGCTCGCGCATCAGCCGCGCCGCTTCGGCCCGCATGCGGTTGACGTCGAGAAGGCCGAGCCGCGTGCGCAGCTCGCGCCCCATGAACATGTTGCGCCAGATCGGCTGCTTCTCGCAAAGCGCCCGTTCTTGATAGACCGTCTCGATGCCGAGGCTGCGCGCCTTGGCGACCGACCAGTCGTCCATGCGCTTGCCGTGGAAGTAAATTTCGCCGCCGGGATCGGGGGTGTGAAAGCCCATCACGACCTTGACCAGGGTCGATTTGCCCGAGCCGTTGTCGCCGAGCAGGCCGACGATCTCCCGCCGGTTGACCTTGAAGTTGACGCCGGACAGCGAACGGACTTCTCCAAACGACTTGGAGACGTTTCTGAGTTCGATGACCGGCGGTTCGCCGGCGCTGGACGTCGCTGGCTCCGCCATGCCTCCCCCGCGCAGTTTCGAGAAAAGCCACGGGCGCCGCTGCGACGGCGCCCCGACCGGACTTTACCGGATTTCCTTGGCCGCCAGCGGCGCGACGGCGTCGACGTTCTTGGGATCGACGAAGGCGCCCGCCGTGTTGATGTCGAGACCGGAGAAGCCATACTTCTTGGTCAGGCAGATGTTGAGGATCGGCAGGTAGCCCTGCAGGTAGGGCTGCTGGTCGATCACCAGGTCCTGATAGCCGTCCTTGATCGCCTTGGCCGTATTCGGCGACATGTCGAAACCGGCGAAGAACACCTGTCCCGGCTTCAACGAGGCCGCGCGCGCGTAGACGCCGACGTTCGCGGTGAGCGCCCCGTGGTCGGTGACGACGAGCTTGATCCCCGGATTGGCTTTCATCACCCCGACGAAGGTCGCCGTGCCGGCGTTCGGATCGGCGTCGGTCGCCTTGTCGATCTCCTGGTAGATGACCTTGCCGCCCGCTTTCTCGATCGCCTCGATCACGCCGACGGTGCGCGAGCCGCGGTCGCCGCCCTGGCCCTTGAGACCCCAGACGAACGCTTCGTCACCCGCCTTCAGACCGGCGCGCTTGGCGGCCTCGGCGCCGAGCGCGTAGCCGGCGGCGTGATTGGGCGCGCCGACATAGCCCATGCCTTCAGGCCCATATTTCTCCTGCGCCTTGGGCAGCGCGGTGTTCGCCGTGGTGAAGATGATGCCCTCAGCGAAGGCCTTGTCGATCAGCGGATCCGTGGCGTCGTCCCCCGGATGCCCCATGAAAGCGACGCCGTCGACCTTGGTCGCGATCGCTTGGTTGAGCTGATCAAGCATCTTGTGGGGATCCCAGTCGGAGAAATAGTAGGTGACCGACGGCCCGAGATCGAGTTCGGCCTGACGATAACCGTTATAGACATTGTTGGCGAAGACGCCGCCCTGCGGACCGCCGGGAAAGGCGGCGATCTTCACGCCCTGACACCATTTCGGCGTCGGATCCGTCGCATAAGCGGCCGTCGCGGCCAGGCAGGCGGCGACGGCCAATCCGGCGCCCCTCATCGTGAACTTCGGCATTCCAATCCTCCCTGTCTTCCTCTTGCTCCGAGCGGGCCGTTGGCCGCGCCTCGAGAACTGCGGGAAAGCCTTAGAGGAAGACGCGCCCGGGTGAAAGGGCGCCGGCGGCTCGCTCGCTTCGTTTCGCGCGCGTGAGGCAGCGCGGGGCCGGCAAAAATTCCCTGCGCGCTGCGATTCGGCAGGGAACCGGCCTTTCTTCGGCAAAGAGCGCGTCGAAAAGCCATTGGATTACGAGGTCTTGCGGCAAAAGCCGCTGCGCGTTGGCGCAGGGAAATTTTTGCCCCGCGCAGGGATATTTCGCACCGAGGGCGGGACCGCGGGAGCGCCGGCGCCTGGACATCGGCCGAACCCCCTCAACCTGATCCTGAGGTTCCGCGGCAAGCCACGAGCCGAAACGCGAATTCAGTCCGCCCCCGCCTTGCCTCTCAGCGCCTTGATCGCCCCGCGCCGGCTCTTGCTGTCGAGGCGGCGCGTGCGCGAGGCGAGCGTCGGCCTGGTCGGGCGGCGCGGCTTCTCCCGCTCCTGCGCCTTCGAGATGAGCGCGGCGAGGCGGGCGCGGGCGTCCTCGCGGTTGCGGGGCTGGCTCGCGAACCTTTGCGCGAAAATGACGATGACGCCGTCCTGCGTCGCCCGGGCTCCGGCGAGCTTCATCAGCCGGCTCGCGACCTCGTCGGGCAGGCTCGGCGAGCGGCGCGCGTCGAAGCGGAGCTCAACCGCGCTCGCGACCTTGTTGACGTTCTGCCCGCCGGGGCCCGAGGCGCGCACGAACGTCTCGATGATCTCGCTCTCGTCAATGATGAGATCGCCGACTTTCATGGATCAAAAGGCCACGACAAGAACGCGCCCAACGGATCGGCGAGCCTGCGCGAGGAGCTTCGCCGGCGCTCGCGCCTCGCGGATGAGGCCGACATGAACAAGCGCGCTCTTGTCCCGAACGCCCGCAAGGTGAAAGGCATCAATGTCAGTCTCGACGATCCGATTGACCCCCGAAAGAGCATCGCTTTCTCTGCGAGAACGCCCTACGCGACCTCGGCGCCAGGTTCTCGTTTAGGGGCATTTGAACTGGTCGCTGAGATACGGCCCCACGTTGCTCTCCTTGATCGCCTTAAGGAGGTCGTTCACGGCTTGAAGGTGCTTCTGCCGCAGGGCGGCGAGTTCGTTCAGGAGCGACGGCGAAGGGTTGAAGAGGTTCGAGAGATAGCCCTGGCCACCGGGAGAAGACTTCCAGTCGTTGCCGGGAAAGGCGGCGCCCGCTGTGGCGGTTGTTGGCGCCCCATTGGCGCCAAGCGGGGAATACGTCGTACCCGGAGTGGTGACCACGGCCTGGTAGATGCCGCTGGTGAACTTTTTCGTGGAGACATTGCCTATCAAAAACAACATGGAGTTGCTCAGGCCAAAAGCGTCGAGGGCAATCTGCGTGAAGCCAGCGTTTTTTCCGCTCCAGAGCTTCGGATCGATTGTGCCCAGGTAATTAAAAAAATTCTGAGCCTCCTCGCCGGTTAGATATTCTTGAAACGTCACAATCGCATAGGCGAGAGGAGAGGTATAGGGGTTGCTCGGATTGTACGAGAGGCTGAACTGAGCGGTTCCTCCCTGGTTGAGCGCGTAGCCGAGAGCATTGTCGAGCACGAAGATATCCGGCGCGCTCGCTGCAACAGGCCCCGAATCCTCGATCCGGAAGACATAGGAGGGGTCGGTGACGCCTTGGTATCCTCCGGCAGCGACGCCATAGCGGGTATTGCCGGGAGTGATCGTGCTGATTGCCTTAGTGTTCGAAAGCGTGAAGATCACGTTCTGAACGATGCCGCAGTCATTGAGAAGGCGCTGGCTCCACAACGCCATGTTTGAATATCCAAGACCCTCGATCTTGGCGAGATCCGCTTTCCCGACAATTTGCGCGCTCGGAATCGGTTCTGCCGAGATATACGTCTGGGCGGAGACAGGGCGAGCCGCCACCGTTGCACATACCAACGCGATCCAGGCAAGGACAGGAGCCGCGCTTCTATTCCTGGCGCGGCTTCGATACACGTGGCGACCCATCGGAAGTTTCCTTGCGTCGGAGCACCGATTGCATCGAGCTGATTGAAGCGAGTCCGACATTCCCCGGATGATTTCCAGCCCGATCGGAAATTTAATGCCTTTCCGCAAATTCCGGCAACCCCGAACGCGCTGGCGCGGGACGGGCTCCGGCGCTGGTCGAAGCGCAGTTCGACCGCGCTCGGGACCTTGTTGACGTTCTGCCCGCCTAGGCCCGACGCGCGCACGAACATCTCAGCGATCTCGCCCTTCTCGATGAAGATCGTCGACTTTCATGGGCCGTTCCGCGTGTATCAAGGCTGCGGAAGTTTGATTGGGGCGATGGATCGCGCGAAGGTCGCAAGATCGCCCGGCGGTGCGCTTGTCGTCGCGCCCTTCGGCGCCGCGACGGCCTCCGCCGGTCGCCGCTGCGAAGCTTGCACATGCTGGAAGAGCAGGCTGGCGATGAAGAGCAGGAACGGGCCCTGCCAGATGCCTCCATGCCCGTCGATCACCTCCTTCGTCGCTCCCACAACCCAGAATGGATCGACCTGAGCGCTGCCCGGCGGCGTCAGCACGAAGGGATCGCCCGCCTGCGGACCGGCCAGCGTGTGCGTGCGGAAGGTCGGCACGAAGCCGATCGCGTGGGTGACGCACTCCTTCTCGAGATCCCCGATCGTCGCCTCGTCGAGCCTGTGGCCAATATTGCCGACGGGAAACCACGTCCCGACCGGCTGATCGTTCTCGGCCTGAGCGCAAATGAAGACGGGAAGCTGCCTTATCGCCCGGCTCTTGAAGGCAGGGCTGCCCACAAGATCCTGAATCGGAAGATAGCGCGATCCCTCGATCGCAGGATTCACGAGCAGCACCAGATCGGCGAATTGCGGCACCATCTTCCCGGCAGGCGCCGAGGCGGCCTCGATCAGCGACTGAGCAAGGGCGGAAAAGACGATCATGCCGCCGAAGCTGTGTCCCGCGATCACGAGGAGCGGGTTTCCTCCCTGCTTTCGCCGGCGATTGCGGTAATGACGGAGCCGCCCGAACAGCTCGCGCGGCGATCCCGTCGCCACTCGCTGCGCGGCCGCCTGCCGGCCCCAGAAGGTCGCATCGGCGATGGCGTCGCCCAGTCCGAATTCCGAGAGACCGCGCCACCCGACAAACACTCCCAATACTTGGCGCGCCTCGGCGCCGGGCGAGGCTGTCGCCTGCTCGTGCTGCACAGTCTCCTTCAAGAGCACCCGGAAGGCCGACAGATTGTCGTCGTCCGAGCGCGCGTCGTGCTTCCATCCGTGCACGAACACGACCAGGATGACGTCCTGCCCCTGCGCCGGCCGATCCTCCGGCGCCAGCGAGTTCGAGGCGCTCGGCGACGGCGTCCATCTGTCCACGGTCGTAGCACCGCCCCTGATCGTCGAACTCGACGATCGCAAGCTGATAAGGGGCGCCGGTCATGAATCCGTGAAATGTCTGGTGCTGCGCGTTCGGCATGATTCCGGCGAGCTTCCGAGGCTCGACCGGAGCAAGCCCCACCAGGCCGTCATTGGGCTGCGGCATCGCCATCGCGTTCCTCCCCTCGATCGTCTTGGTCAGCAAAAAATTGTTTGAGCGGGCTACTCAATTTGGAGAGATCCGAACTCGCACGTTTTACGCTGCCACGACGGGCGCGCAAGTGAGACAGATCACAGTCCGGACAACAACGGTGGCCGCGCTCGCCGATCGCACTCGATCCGTGAGAGTCGCTCCGCAGGCGGCAAACCATCAACCTGCAAACTCCGCCCTTAGCAATGTTGTGGCTGGCGCATCGTTTGACGCCCATCCAGGGCGAACTCCGCACTTCCCGCTTGCTTAAGAAAAGGATGAATCCCGCCCATTCGCGGCCCCCTGGGCAAATCGCCGCGGCCTATTGCCATGACCGCCCAGTCAGGCCGCCACGACGAGGACGCGCCCCGACCCGCGCGAGCGCGGCTTCTTCCTAACGGAAAGCCATTCTGGCCGGCCGATCGGACCCCGCTACCGCCACTCCCTCACGTCGACGAACCGGCCGGCGATCGCGGCGGCGGCGGCCATGGCGGGGGAGACGAGGTGGGTGCGGCCCTTGTAGCCCTGCCGGCCCTCGAAATTGCGGTTCGAGGTCGAGGCGCAGCGTTCGCCCGGCGCGAGCTTGTCCGGGTTCATCGCCAGGCACATCGAGCAGCCGGGCTCGCGCCATTCGAAGCCGGCGCCGATGAAGATCCGGTCGAGGCCTTCCGCCTCGGCCTGCGCCTTCACCAGGCCCGAGCCCGGCACGACCATGGCGTTGACGCGCCCGCTCACCTTGTGACCGTTGGCGATCGCCGCCGCGGCGCGCAGATCCTCGATGCGGCCGTTGGTGCAGGAGCCGATGAACACGCGATCGATCTCGATGTCGGTGATCTTCTCCCCGCCCTTCAGGCCCATATAGCCGAGCGAACGCTCGATCGAGGCGCGCTTCTGCTCGGTCTCGCCGTCGGAGACGCGCGGCACGAAGCCGAGGATCGAGGCGACGTCCTGGGGGCTCGTGCCCCAAGTGACGACCGGCGGCAGATCGGCAGCGTCGAGCCGGACCTCGGCGTCGAAGTTCGCCCCCTCGTCGGTCGTGAGCGTGTCCCAGTGGCGGCGCGCCTGATCCCATAAGGGGCCTTTCGGCGCCTTCGGCCGGTCCTTGAGGAACGCATAGGTCTTCTCGTCCGGCGCGATCATGCCGGCGCGGGCGCCTGCTTCGATCGACATGTTGCAGACGGTCATGCGGCCCTCCATCGAGAGGGCCTCGATCGCCGGGCCGCAATATTCGATCACATGGCCGGTGCCGCCCGCCGTGCCGATCTCGCCGATGATGGAGAGAATGATGTCCTTGGCAGTGACGCCGGCGGGCAGCGCGCCGTCGACGCGCACGCGCATGTTCTTGGCCTTGGTCTGGATCAGCGTCTGGGTCGCGAGCACGTGCTCGACCTCGGAGGTGCCTATGCCGTGCGCCAGCGCGCCGAAGGCGCCGTGCGTCGAGGTGTGACTGTCGCCGCAGACGATCGTCGTCCCCGGCAGGGTGAAGCCCTGCTCCGGCCCGATGATATGGACGATGCCCTGCCGCGCGTCGAACTCGTCGTAATATTCGATGCCGAACTCGCGCGCGTTCCTGGCCAGTTCCTCGACTTGCTGGCGGCTCTCGGGATCGGCGATGCCGCCCCGGCGGTCGGTCGTCTGGATGTTGTGGTCGACGACCGCGAGCGTCTTCTCCGGCGCGCGCACCCTGCGGCCGGCCAAGCGCAGTCCCTCGAACGCCTGCGGGCTCGTCACCTCATGCACGAGATGGCGGTCGATGTAGATGAGGCTCGCGCCGCCCGACGTCTCGATGACATGGTCGTCCCAGATCTTGTCATACAACGTACGCGCCTTGGGCATAAAACGTCTCCGGCGCCTCCTTGGCGCGACTGAATGGGGATGGCGGGCTATCTATGCCGAAAGGAGCCAGGAGGAAAGGGGCGCCCGCGTCGGAGGTCTGCCGGGGCTTGAGCAGGATGCGATCAGGCCGTTCGGCGCATCCGCGCTTGCGAAGACTGGATCCGTTCCCGCCCCCCTTGTCGGCTACAGTATTCACACATCTTAAATCGCCGCGCGGACCCTTCCGCAGCAAGCTCGGGAAGGTGGAAGCCCGCCATCGCGAGCAGAGGCCCGAGCCCATGCCATGCTTTAGCCCGCATGCTCCTGGTGCTGCGGCAGGTCGTCGGCGATGGTGAACCACGGCGCTTTGGAGCCGACAAAAATATGCCGGCTCGGGCGGATCGTCGGGTCATCGACCAGCGCGCCCATGGCGACGTGAACGAACGCGCCGGCTCGGACCACGGAATAGAGGAGTGAGCCGCAGGTCTTGCAATGCGTATCGTTGCCGTTTTCGTCGCCAAAGACCAGCAGGTTCTCCTGCCCTTTGGCGAGGGCGAGCTTGCTGCGCTCGATGCCGGCGAACGGCTTGAAGGCAGAGCCGGTGGTGCGCCGGCAGTTCGAGCAGTGGCAATACATCGCGTAGAGGAATTCGTCGGGCACGGCGTAGGCGACGGCGCCGCAAAAGCATTTCCCGGCGAGCGTTCGGCGGCCGGCGTCCTCGGCATTTGTCATGGGGCTCCTCCTCTGGCGGTCTCGTCGCGATCGTGCGACGTCATAGCTCAAGTCTTCCGGAACATTGAAGAAGGCGTCCATGCGCTCGTCGAAGATCATCCACGTCGTCTCCTGCCACGCCGAAGGCGAAGTCGGCGACGTGATCGTCGGCGGGGTCATCGCCCCGCCCGGCGACACCTTGTGGGAGCAGTCGCGGTTCATCGCCAGGGACGGGGGCTTACGCGACTTCGTCCTCAACGAGCCGCGCGGCGGCGTCTTCCGCCATGTCAATCTCATCGTGCCGGCGAAGGACCCGCGGGCTCAGATCGGCTTCATCATCATGGAGCCCGAGGACACGCCGCCGATGTCCGGCTCCAATTCCATCTGCGTCGCGACTGTGCTCCTCGACGCCGGCATCCTGCCGATGCAGGAGCCTGAGACGCGGCTCACCCTCGAGGCGCCGGGCGGGGTCATCGGGATCGTCGCGGAGTGCCGCGACGGCAAGGCCGAGCGCATCAGCGTCGAAAACGTGCCCTCCTTCGCCGACCGGCTCGACGCGCCGCTCGAAGTCGCAAAGCTCGGAACGCTGGGCGTCGACGTCGCTTACGGCGGCGACAGTTTCGTCATCGTCGACGCCAGGGCGCTTGGGTTCGCCATCAGGCCGGACGAGGCGCGCGAACTGGCCGAAACCGGCATCAGAATCACCGCCGCCGCCAACGCACAGCTCGGCTTTCGCCATCCCCAAAACCCGGACTGGGATCACATCTCCTTCTGCCAGTTCGCAGGTCCGCTCCGGCGGGCGAGCGGCGAGATCACCGGCCCGAACGCCGTCGTGGTCAAGCCCGGCAAGATCGACCGCTCGCCGACCGGAACCGGATGCAGCGCCCGGATGGCGACGCTGGCGGCGCGAGGCGCGCTGCAGATCGGCGAGGTCTATCGCGCCCGCTCCATCATCGGCTCGGAATTCGTCTGCCGCATCGCCGGCGAGACGACGGTCGCCGGGCGCCCGGCAATCGTTCCCGTCGTCTCCGGCCGCGCCTGGATCACGGGCGTGCATCAGCACATGCTCGACCCGAGCGATCCCTGGCCGCGGGGCTATCGCCTCGCCGACACCTGGCCCGCGGGTCGCAGCCCATGGGCCCGCGCCCAGGGAACGAAAACGTGATCTGGCGCGTTGTCGAAAGCTTAAGAAGTTTCCAAGAGTTAATATAACTTGACGATGGTCGTGCTTGACTCGCCGGTCGATCCGGGTTGAATGCCGCCGGGCCAAGAACGAAAGACTCCGGCTGGGGACGGCGAGGAGAGTATGAACGTCGTGCAAGCGACCGACTACACACATCCCGATTACTTCCACAAAGTCGTCGATTGTCAGTGGGCCTGCCCGGCCCATACGCCCGTGCCCGAATACATTCGGCGCATCGCCGAGGGCGACCATGACGGCGCCTATATGATCAACTGGAAGTCGAACGTCTTCCCCGGCATCCTGGGACGAACGTGCGATCGCCCGTGCGAGCCCGCGTGCCGGCGCGGCCGTTTGCAGGAAGAGCCGGTCGCGATCTGCCGCCTGAAACGCGTCGCCGCCGACCGCAAAGGCGATATCGCGGACCGCCTGCCCAAGGCGCCGGAGAGACGCAACGGCAAGCGCGTCGCCTGCATCGGCGCCGGGCCGGCGTCGCTGACGGTCGCCCGCGATCTAGCAGCGATCGGCTACGAAGTCGTCGTGTTCGATTCGGACCTGCAGGCCGGCGGCATGATGCGCAGCCAGATCCCGAAGTTCCGCCTGCCGGACGAGGTGATCGACGAGGAGGTCGGCTACGCCCTGTCGACCGGCGGCGAATTCGTCGCCTCGCGTCGCATCGACTCGCTGAAGGCGATGCTCCGCGAGGGCTTCGACGCGATCTTCGTCGGTTGCGGCGCTCCGCGCGGCCGCGACCTCGAC
This sequence comes from uncultured Alphaproteobacteria bacterium, assembly GCA_963820795.1. Lineage (GTDB taxonomy): Bacteria > Pseudomonadota > Alphaproteobacteria > Rhizobiales > Beijerinckiaceae > Roseiarcus. The sequence continues at coordinate 89,588 of CAWGBJ010000011.1, read as the reverse complement.
GCGCCTGGCCGGCGCGAGGCGGCGGCGCACATCCATATCGGCATCGACTGGCTGGCCAGCGTCGCCTTTGGCCATACGCACACGATCGGCGGCCGGGTGATCGTCCTCGGCGGCGGCAATACCGCGATGGACTGCTGCCGCACAGCGCTCAGACTCGGCGGCGTCGACGTCAAGGTCGTCGTCCGGTCCGGTTTCGCCGAGATGAAGGCTTCGGCCTGGGAGAAGGAAGACGCGATGCGCGAAGGCGTCGCGATCCTCAATTATCTCGTGCCCAAGGCCTTCACCCACAAGAAGGGCCGCCTCACCGGCGTCGCCTTCGAGAAGGTGGCGGCACAGAAGGACGCTCGCGGCCGACGCCTGCTGGTGCCGACCGGCGAGCCCGACGTTCACATCGAATGCGACGACGTGCTGATCGCCGTCGGGCAGGAGAACGCCTTTCCCTGGATCGAGAGCGACGCGGGCGTGGCGTTCGGCAAGGACGGGTTGCCGGAGATCGACCCGGTCACCTTCCAGTCGTCCCAGCCGTCCGTCTTCTTCGGCGGCGACGCGGCGCTTGGCCCGAAGAACATCATCACCGCCGTCGCCCACGGCCACGAGGCCGCCATCTCGATCGACGCCTTCTGCCGCGACGAGGATCCGCAGGTCCGGCCGCCGCCGATGACCAACCTCGTCAGCCAGAAGATGGGCATCCACGAGTGGTCCTACGACAACGCCATCACCCTCGACCGCCGCTTCGCCGTGCCCCATGTCGAGAAGGCCAAGGCGCTCAAGAACATCGAGACCGAGGTCGAGCTCGGCTTCACCGACGCCCAGGCTTTCGCCGAGGCGCAGCGCTGCCTCAACTGTGACGTCGAGACGGTCTTCTCCGCCCCGGCCTGCATCGAATGCGACGCCTGCGTCGACATCTGTCCGCTGGACTGCATCTCCTTCGTGCCGAACGCGCCGGAAGAGGAGCTGCGCGGCTCGCTAAGCGCGCCGGCGCTCAACCTCAGCCAAGCGATTTATGTCTCCGAGCCGGTGAAGACGGGCCGGATCATGGCCAAGGACGAAGACCTCTGCTTGCACTGCGGGCTTTGCGCGGAGCGTTGTCCGACGGGGGCGTGGGACATGCAGAAGTTCACTCTCGAGATCGCCCAGGCGGGGCAAGCATGCCAATCCACGCGGTAAACGACTTCGTCATCCGGTTCGCCAACGTCAACGGCTCCGGCTCGGCGAGCGCCAACCTGCTCTTCGCCCGGTCGATCATGCGCATGGGCGTGCCGATCGCCCCGCGCAACATCTTTCCCTCGAACATCCAGGGCCTGCCGACCTGGTACGAGGTCCGCGTCAGCGAGGAGGGCAGGCTCGGCGCCCGAGGCGGCGCCGACATTATCGTGGCGATGAACCCGCAGACCTTCGCTCAGGACATCGCGGCGATCGAGTCGGGCGGCTATCTCTTTTACGATTCGACGCGGCCGATCGCGCCGGCGCTCTTGCGCGACGATGTGACGGTGATCGGCATGCCGCTCACCGAAATCTGCACGGCCGAATATTCCGAGCCGAGACAGCGCCAACTGTATAAGAACATCGTCTATGTCGGTGCGCTGGCGACGCTGCTCGACATCGATCTTTCGGTCGTCGAGAAGCTCGTCGCCGAGCAGTTCAAGGGCAAGCAGCGGCTGATCGAAGCGAACCTCAGGGCGCTCCGCCTCGGCTGCGACGAGGCGAAGGCCCGGTTCGATTGTCCGCTCGACATCCGCGTGCGCCGCAGCAGCGCCGTCGGCGACCGCGTTCTGGTCGAGGGCAATTTCGCCGCTGGCCTCGGCGCGGTCTATGGCGGGGCGACCGTCTGCGCCTGGTACCCGATCACCCCCTCGACCTCGCTGGCCGAAGCCTTCGAGCGCAATTGCGCCCGGCTTCGCATCGATCCGGCGACGGGCGGGAAGAACTACGCCATTGTCCAGGCCGAGGACGAGATCGCCGCCATCGGCATGGCGGTGGGCGCTGGCTGGAACGGCGCGCGCGCCTTCACCACGACCTCGGGGCCGGGCATCTCGCTCATGCAGGAATTCTTCGGGCTCGCCTATTTCGCCGAGATCCCGGTCGTCGTCTTCGACGTCCAGCGCGGCGGACCGTCGACCGGCATGCCGACCCGCACCCAGCAGTCGGATCTTCTCCTGTGCGCCTTCGCCTCGCACGGCGACACCAAGCATGTCCTCCTCATCCCGGACGGTCCGGGCGAAGCCTTCGAGTTCGCGGCGAGCGCCTTCGACTTCGCCGAGCGGCTGCAGACGCCGATTTTCGTCATGCTCGATCTCGACATCGGCATGAATTCGCACCTCACCCAGCCGTTGCGCTGGGACGATGCGCGCGCCTACGACCGCGGCAAGGTCCTCTCGCACGACGACCTCGACCGGCCGTCGGTCAGCTTCGGCCGCTACAATGACGTCGACGGCGACGGCATCCCCTATCGCACGCTCCCGGGCGAGCATCCGACGCGCGGCGCTTATTTCACCCGCGGCACCAGCCGCGACCGCTTCGCCCGCTACACCGAGGAATCGGGCCCCTATATCGACAACATGGAGCGGCTGCTGCGCAAGTTCGAGACGGCCCGGACGCTCCTCCCACGCCCGGTCCTGCGCAAGGCGGCGCGACCGGCCCGCGCCGGCGTCATCTATTACGGCTCGACAGCGGCGCCGATGGGCGAAGCCATCGATCTCTTGACCGCGCAGGGTCTCGATGTCGACGCGCTCCGCATCCGCGCCTTCCCGTTGAGCCTGGAGGTCGCCGAATTCGTGCGGGCGCACGAGCAGATCTTCGTCGTCGAGCAGAACCGCGACGCGCAGATGCGAACGCTGATGGCGGCCGATCTCGGCCTCGATCCGGCGCGGCTGATCTCGATCCCCCATTACGGCGGGATGCCGGTCACCGCCCGCTTCATCGTCCGCGAAATCTCCGCCCGGCTGCCGAAGCCGGCAACGAAAAGAACCGTCGAGGCCGTCTCGTGAGCTATCTCGCCAAGCCGAAGTTCCATCACCCATCGCTCGAAGTGAATGCGCTCGGCTTCACCCATCGCGACTACGAGGGGTCGATGTCGACGCTCTGCGCCGGTTGCGGCCACGATTCGATCAGCGCGGCGATCGTGCGCGCCTGCTTCGAGCTGGCGCTGCCGCCGCACCGCATCGCCAAGCTCAGCGGCATCGGCTGCTCGTCGAAGACGCCGACTTACATGCTCGGCCAGAGCCACGGCTTCAATTCGGTGCACGGGCGCATGCCCTCGGTGCTGACCGGGGCCAATCTCGCCAATTCGAACCTGATCTATCTCGGCGTCTCGGGCGACGGCGACACCGCTTCGATCGGCCTCGGCCAGTTCGCCCATGCGATCCGCCGCGGCGTCAACATGGTGTATATCGTCGAGAACAACGGCGTCTACGGCCTGACCAAGGGACAGTTCTCCGCCACCGCCGACCGCGGCTCGAAGAGCAAGAAGGGGGTCGACGCCGTCGACGAGCCGATCGATCTCGTCGGGCTCGCCATCGGCCTCGGCGCCTCGTTCGTGGCGCGCAGCTTCTCCGGCGACAAGGCGCAGCTCGTGCCCTTGATCAAGGCGGCCTTCGAGCATCGCGGCGCGGCCTTCATCGACGTCATCTCGCCTTGCGTGACGTTCAACAATCACGCTGGCTCGACCAAGAGCTTCGACTACGTGCGCGAGCACAACATCGCCGTCAACGCGCTCGACGTGATTGTCGGCCAAGAGCCGATCGAGATCGACTACGCCGAGGGCGGCAAGCAGGACGTCGCGATGCATGACGGCTCGGTCATCCGCCTGCACAAGCTCGAATCCGGTCACGATTGCCGGGACAGGACGGCGGCCATGGCGGCGCTCGAGCGCCATCGCGCCGCCGGCGAGATCGCGACCGGCCTCATCTACGTGAACGAGAACGGCCGCGAACTGCACGACAGCCTCGGCACGACCGCCCGGCCCTTGAACGAACTCGACGAGGCCGTGCTCTGTCCCGGCTCGAAGGCGCTCGAGGCGATCAACGCGTCGCTGCGCTAAGGGTCGCTGCGCACAACCTCGTCCCTGGCTATGACAGGATCGCCCGGTCGGTGTGCTCCAGCATCGCGGGGATGACAAGGTCTTCCTCGTCCGAGAGATGGCGCAGGAGCCAGTCGAGCAGCCGGTCCGCGTGGGCGGCGTAGACGTCGGCCGCGCGGCGCGCCGCGTCCCCGCCCTCGGCCAGCGCCGCGACCAGCCTCTGGCCGCTCTCCGCGGAAGCCATGAGCTTCTCGTGGATGATCTCGTGGTCGTTCTCCAGGAGATCGAAGCCGACGACCATCCGCTCATCCAGCGCGCGGAAACGCGGAAACATGTAGCGATCCTCGATGCCGTGGTGCTCCTGGAGGTTCTGCAGGAAATGCCTCAGGCGCGGAGCGAAGAGCCGCTGGATGCCCGGAGCGTCCACCTGGCCTTCGCGGAAGGCATGCGTCACCCGCTTCAGATGCCCGCCCTGCTCGCGCAGCCAGAAGTCTGAGAGCTCGCCGAAGTTCCGGTGCGCCCGCCACTGCGGCTCGGGATATTTCTCGCGCAGGTAGGCGATCGCGGACGGCAGGCCGGCGCGGTTGGGCAGCAGGAGCTCGGCAGCGAAATCCATGGAAATACTCACTTCCCTTTTGTAGCGGGAGCGCGCGATTTATTGTGAGACAGCCGAGTGCTACTGTACAAACGGTTCCATAGATTTTAGCGTTCTCTGGGAGCTGAGCGAATGTCGCCTGAAGAGGAGTCAAAACTTGAACAGGGGTCAGAGATTGAACGTAAGCAAACGTGGCGCGAATTCCGCAGGTTTGCCATCTTCCTCGCGATCGTCCTCGTGGTCCTTTTGTTGATCGTCGAGGCGATACATTATTACCGTATATTTCAGTAATGCTTTCCTTTTCGGCCTCTTTAGATTGAGGCCAGTCATCGCGCCCCACGCAATTCCCAAGCAGCCACGTTCTCATTGTCACTCCCGCGAACGCGGGGTCCAGAATCGCCCGCCCGGGCTCTCAAGCTGGCGCGGTTGTCCGCGGCAGCTCGGCCCTCACCATCGATAAGCAGCGGTCCCCTACGCGCCGCCGCATCGGTGCTCAGAATCCGGAAGCGTCCAGACGCCCCCGGTTCGCAAGTTGGTCGTCCGGTAAATCCGGCCGCGCTGGTCGCCGGGCGGGCAACCCTTGGGGATCGAGACGAGGCAGATTTTGACCCGGTCGCCCCGCCTCGACCAGTCGACCGCTCGCACCTGTTCATAGGAGACCTGGTAGCCTCCGTTCACGAACTCGATCGCGCTCCCCGAACCGGGTATCGGCCGGTTGGTCGCTCCATCGAAGAGGCGGGTTTCGACCTTCTTCACCCTCGTCCCCGCACAATGGCCGACACGCGTCGGCAGAGCTTCGGCGAGCGCCGAAGACGTGAGCCACAGGCTCGCCGCCAAAACAATCCAGGTTCGCTTCATCGCTTTCCCCAGTCTTTCTGCCGCTCGAAGACTTCGCTTGGCTTCGCGCGCCACACTATACTCAATCCGCGGTCGTATTTCGAGTTCGGCCTGCGGGGGTGACGTAACAGTATCCGTGTCAGAGGCGTGAAGGGGGACTCGCTGCGGTCGACCAAGACCCAACAAAGGAGCGCCCCCACGCCACAGCGCGCTGCGACGATTGCGAGTTTACCGGCTGTCTTCGCGGTGGTGAAGGCCATGCGCGCCGCTGGGCTCGATTGGGGCGAGGGCTATCGTCCGGCGGGTTTTGCGCCGCGTCGTCTTGCTCATCGTATCTTTCTTGCGGCGGCCCTGGCCTCCAAAATCAGAGCTTCGACCCGCCGTCGACAGGGATGATGTCGCCGGTTATCCAGCGGGCTTCGTCGGAGGCGAGGAAGGCGATCACGCCGCCGATGTCCTCCGGCCGGGCGATGCGCTTGAAGGCCTGCATGCCGAGGGTGAAATCTCGCCCTCCATCCGTCTGGGTGAAGCTCGACATCTCGGTCCCGACCACGCCCGGAGCAACCGCGTTGACGCGGACGCCGCGTGGGCCCAACTCGGAGGCGAAGTGCTTCACCAACGTGTCGACGGCGCCCTTGGTCGCCGCATAGGCAGACAATGTGCCGACGGAGGCGCGCGCTGCGAGCGAGGACAGCAAGACGATGCTGCTGCCGTCCTGCAGGATTGGCAGAAGCTGCTGCACGAGGAAGAAGGGGGCGCGGACATTGACGGCGAAGAGCGTGTCGAAATCCTCGACCGTGTACTTGTCGATCGTCGTCGCCTTTGCGACCCCGGCATTGGCGACGAGAATGTCGAGGCGTTCGCCGATGATCGCGTGAACCTGCTCGGCAAGCTTATGCGGGCCGTCCGGCGAGGCGAGATCGGCGGCAATGGATTGGGCGCGGCCGCCGGCCTTCCGGATCTCCGCGACGACGGCTTCCGCCTCTTTCGCGCCCTGACCGTAATGAACCAGAAGCTGAGCGCCGTTCTTCGCGAGCGCCAAAGCGGTAGCCCGTCCGATGCCGCGCGAAGCGCCGGTGACGAGAGCGGTCTTTCCTGAGAGCGTAGACACGACCCTGTGTTCCTTTCGGCTGAATTCCTGCGACCAAGCTTCCCTTTGCCTCAGTCGATCCTGGCTAAGATCTGCCGGCCGAGACGATGGAGGGGAACGGGAGCCGCTCCGAGGGCGGGAGCTTCGAATCGCCCCCCTGCAGCGGCGAAGTGAGGAACTGGTCGGCTTGCGATACGAAGAGCTCCGGGTATTGATAGAACGATCCGTGATTTGCATCCGGATAGATGATGAGCTGCGCATTCGGCAGGTTCTGCTGCAGGATGTAAGAATTAATTTGGGAGATGATGACATCGTTGCTGCCCTGCACGATCAGGGTCGGCTGCCGGATGGCTTTCAGGTAGTCGAGCGCGCGTTCGTCGTGCGCCGTATATTTGTCCGAGAGCTTCCAGCTGCGCCGCCGCCGCTTCCGCGCTCACTTCGGGATCGCGATCCTTACGCCGAAGCTTGCGTTCAAGGTAGGCGAGGCCTGCCGCCCGGCTCGACGGGGACGGCGAGAATTCAACCGCAAGCCACAGATGCTCCGGCGGATCGTAGGTCGCAGCGAAAATCTCCGTCGATTTGCTCGTCGACATGTCGGCGCCGCGCGGCCCCGTGCCGACGAGGATGAGCCGGCGGACCAAATCGCCGGCCTGGGCGGTGATTTCCTGAGCGACCATGCCGCCGATGGAAAAGCCGAGCACGTCGACTTTGGTGAGCCCGAGCGCTCCGATGAAGGCGATGGCGTTTGCGCCCATCTCCTGAAAGCTCGTCGGCGTCCGGCCCGAACTGCTCGAAACGCCGGCGTTGTTAAAGATTATGACCTCGCGGCCTTTGGCCAGGCCGTCCGTCACGGCAGGATCCCAATGGTCCATCGTCCCGATAAAATGCTGGTTGAAGACCAACGGTAGGCCGCCCGTCTCGCCGAAGCGGCGATAGGCGAAGCGGATGCCTTTGGCCTCGATGAAGCGGGTTGGAGCGGTCTGGTGCGTATGGGTTGCCATGAGCGACGTCCTCTGTGCTGGCCGTGATTTTCGAGTCGCGGCGCGGTGCCGCGCGATCAGCCTGCGGTCTTGCCGCCATCGACCGTGACGATCTGACCGGTCATGAAGGAAGCGGCGTCGGAAGCGAGAAAAACGATCGCCTGTGCGATCTCTTCGGGTTGAGCGGTCCGCCCAAGCGGCACGCCGGAAACCAGCGCGGTCTTGTTCGCTTCGTTGCCGGTGAAGCGGTTGAGCATGCCGGTCTCGGTCGGGCCGGGCGCGACCGCATTGACCCGCACGCCCGACCCCGCGGCCTCGAGCGCCGCCGACTTGGTCATGCCCTCGACGGCATGCTTGCTGGCGGCGTAGACGGACGCGCCCTTGGCGCCCTCATGGCCGTAGGTCGACGAGATATTGACGATGCTTCCCGAACGCTGGGCCGTCATCGCGCGCAACTCGTGCTTCATGCTCAAGAGCGTGCCGAGCGCGTTGGTGTCGAAGGTCGCGGCGTAAGTTTCGGCCGTCTGGTCGATCACCGGGCCAGGCTTGCCCTCCGTGCCGGCAGCGTTGACCGCGGCGTCGAGACGCCCGAAGCGCTCGACCGTCCGGTCGACGAGACGACGGACCTCATCCTCGTTTCGCACGTCAGCCCGGACGAATTCGGCCTCGGCGCCGAGCGAGCCCAACTCGACCGCCAATGCCTCGCCGGCATCCGGCCGGCGGCCGGCGACGACGACCTGGGCGCCCGCTTTGGCGAATGCGATCGCGGCGGCCCGGCCGATGCCGGTCAGCGCTCCGGTGATCAGAACAACGGGTCTGCTCATGGTTATACCTCTGATTAAAATGAGCTTTAATCGGAAGAGAGGTTCTGACGGCATCTGCCGTCAGCTTGCCTAAAGGCCTACCGGTTTTGCTTGTGACCGATCATCTAGTCGCCCGTTGCGCTATGGAAAAAGACTTTGTAGGTAGGAGCTCATATCTGTCAGGCATGGGGTGAAAGTGGAGCTGCGCCATCTCCGCTATTTCGTGGCCGTTGCCGAAGAGGGCAGCCTGACCGTCGCTGCCGAGCGGCGCTTGCACACGGCGCAGCCCTCGCTCAGCCGCCAAATGCGGGACCTGGAATACGAGGTCGGCGTTCCGTTGCTCACCCGCAGCGCCCGCGGGGTCGCGCTCACTCCAGCAGGACGGGCCTTTCTGGATCACGCCCGTCTCGCGCTGGCGCAGGTCGAAGCGGCCGCCGCCGCAGCCCGGCGCGCCGCTTATCCAGAACGCCGGCCACTGGCTTTGGGGTTCCTGAGCGGCTGTGAGCCGGTGTGGCTACCCGCGGCGATGCACGTTCTTCGGGACGAGTTGCCGCGGATCGAGGTGACGATTTCCAGCAAGCATTCGCCGCAGCTCGCCGAGGGGCTCGCCAGCGGCAGTCTGGACGCGGCGTTCATGCGGCCAGAGGAGCCTTATCCCGATCTCGTCTACAAGGTTCTGATGTCGGAGCGGCTGATTGCCGTTCTGCCAAGCGACCATCGCCTTGCATCAAAAGAAACCATCAGCCCGCCTGATCTGGTAGGCGAGACATTCATCGGCATGGCCGACCAGGCCCCGGTCCTGCGCAAGCTCACAGAAGATTATCTCCAACGTTTTGCAATCGCACTGAGCCCGGCGCACCGGGTCGAGTATTTATCGATGGCGGTGTCCCTCGCCGCTTCGACGCGCGGGATCGTGTTGTTGCCCGAGTATGCGCGCAATTTTCTCACATGGTCGGTCACCAGCCGACCTCTTGCGGATGCGCCTTCGATCGACTTGGTGCTGGGCCATCATAAAGCAAACAAGTCGCCGGTCTTGGCGCGGTTCTTGTCACGGACGGAAGAACTTCTCGAGCGGGCGTTGCCGAAGTCCGGCTAGCTTCCCGCGAGCTCCGCGCCGTCTCGGCGGCGGGGCCGTTCGCCTGATTGGCACCGCAATGCCGAAGCGGAGCGCCTAGCGGCAGCCGGCGGATGGGGAGATCGGTCGCTATGTGGTTCCTCTATGTTTCTATAACGAACATACTTATTATGTTAAATCGTGTTTGGGCCTCAAAAGAGGGGCTTCTCGGGATTTACGCAGTGACAGATTTTCGGGCTTAACGCCTTGAAATCGCCGGATCGCGACCAGGGCTTTGCGACGGGGCTGCCGTCGGAATCAGCCCCCGGCGCGCAAGGATCGGGCCGGCGACCGGGCCGCTCCTTCCGCCTTTCCTTCCGACGGTTTCAGGGCGCCAACGATGCCGGCTGGGGCGAAATACACCGCAAGCACGAAGGCGAGGCCGAGCCACAGCAGCCAGCGGTCGGGATGGAAGAGCGCCGGCAGCAGCGGCAGATGGGCGTCGGCGGCAAGCCGGGACAGCCCGCCCATCACGTCCTGGAGATAGCTCTCGGCCAGGACGAAGAGCGTCGCGCCGAGGATCGCGCCGTAGAGAGAGCCCATGCCGCCGACGACGACCATGACGAGCACGTCGACCTGGATCGAAAAGGAGAGCGCGGTGTCCGGCCCGACGTAACGCAGCCAGAGCGCGCTCAAGGCGCCGGCGAACGTCGCGCCGACCGCCGAGATGCAGGTCGCCAGCGTGCGGTGAAAGACGATGCGGTAGCCGAGCGCCTCGGCGCGGAAGGGGTTCTCGCGGATCGCCTGGAGGACGCGGCCGAAGGGCGAGTTGACCACGCGCAGGAGCACGAGGAAGGCGACCACAACGACGACGAAGACGAGATAATAGGCGATGAGCTTGCCGTTCGCCTGCACGCCGAAAATCGGTTGCTCATGCCATTTGAAGCCCGGCTGCAGCGAAGGCGGAACCTTGAACGAGCGCCCGTCCTCGCCGCCGGTCAGATCCGACAGCTGCGAGGCCAGCACGTTGAAGGCGTAGGCGACGGCGAGCGTCACCATGGCGAAGAAGATCGCCTGCACCCGCAGCGAAAAGAGGCCGATCGCCAGCGCCAGCACGAGCGACAGCGCGATTGCGACGGCGAGGCCGGCGACAAGCGCGGCCCAGCTCGCGCCGAGCCCGTAGAGCGCCAGCCCGACCCCATAGGCGCCGACCCCGAAGAACATGACATGCGCGAACGACACGATCCCTGCGTAGCCGAGGAGGACATCATAAGCCGCGACGAGCAGGATCATGACGCAGGTCTTGGCGGCGACGTTGAGCGCCTTGGCGCCGGGAAAGAGGAACGGGGCCAGCGCCAGCGCCAGCACGATCAGGACGATGAGGACTTGCAGCGCCCGGCCGCGCGGCGGATCGCCCGACAATAGCGTCATCGCCCGCTCACCGGATAGAGGCCGCGCGGGCGCCAGAGGAGGACCACGACCATCGCCAGAATGTTCGACACCAGCGCCAGCTTCGGCGCGAGGAAGCCGGCGTAGTTGGCGATCAGCGCAACGAGGATCGAGGCGACGAAGGAGCCGCCGACCGAGCCCAAGCCGCCGATGATGATGACGATGAAACAGAGGACGAGGAACTCGCCGCCCATGGTCGCATGCACCTGACCCCGATAAAGCGCCATCATCGCCCCGCCGAGCCCGGCGAGCGCAGAGCCGGCCATGAACACTCCGACGAAGAGCCGATCGATGCGATAGCCGAGCGCCTCGACCATCTCGCGGTTCTCGACCCCGGCGCGGATCAGGAGGCCGATCTTCGTCCGGTTCAGGATCAGCATCTCGCCGGCGAATACCGCGAGTCCGACCAGCGTCGCCAGCACCCGGTACTTCTCGATCGCCGCCTCGCCGAAGACGAAGGACCCCTGGAACATCGCCGGCAGCTCAAGCGGAATCTGATCCGGGCCGAACAGGGCGTAGAGCAGCTGCTCGGCGATGATCGAGCCGCCGATCGTCGCCAGGATCTGTCTTAAGTGCTGGCCGTAAACGGGCTTGACGATGAGGCGCTCGAACACCCAGCCGAACGCGCCGCAGACGATCGCCGCCGCGATGACCGCGAGACCGAAGACCGCGAGATTGAGCGCCAGCGACGGGGCGCTCGACCAGCCCGCGAGCGGCAGCAGCACGAGCGTCGCGACATAGGCGCCGAGCGCGATGAAGGCGCCGTGACCGAAGTTCAAGACGTCCATCATGCCGAAGACGAGGGTGAGCCCCGAGGCCATGGTGAAGATCATCATGCCCATGGCGATGCCGGCGGCGGTCAGGGTGACGAAGGTCGAGGGCGAGCCGATGAAGGGCGCGGCGACCAGCGCCACAATGAGCGGAGTCAGCGCCGGCAGGATCTCAACCTTGCGCCGCGGCAGGGCCTGGCCAGCGTCGAGCGCCGTCATTGGTGCGAATCCAGGCTGAGGCCGAGCAGGCGGTTCTGCAGCGGCTCGTCCTTGGCGAGATCGGCCATTGCGCCGCGATGAACGATCCGGCCGTTGTCCATCACCCGGACCTCGTCGCCGACCTCGCGGGCGACGCGGAAGTTCTGCTCGACCAGCAGGATCGTCACGCCGGTCGCTTTGATTTCTTTGAGGCAGGCGATCAGCGCGCCGACGATCGCCGGCGCGAGGCCCTTGGTCGGCTCGTCGATCAGCAGGAGCTCGCGCGGCTCGACGATGGCGCGGGCGATCGACAGCATCTGCTTCTGCCCGCCGGAGAGCGCGCCGGCGCGCGACAGCCAGAACTTCCGCAAGGCGGGAAAGAAGCCGAAGATCCAGGCGAGGCGCGCGTCGTCGAGCGGGCCCTCGCGCGCTCCGAGGACGAGGTTCTCCTTGACCGAAAGGTCGGAAAAGACCGCCATCGTCTCCGGCGCGTAGCCGACGCCGAGCCGCGCGACATCGCTCGCCGAGAGGCTTTCGAGCGCCGTCGGGCCCAGGGCGATCCGACCATTCGAGGCGCGCCACAGACCCATGATCGTCCGCAAGGCCGTCGTCTTGCCGGCGCCGTTGCGCCCGAGCAGCATCGTCGTCCGGCCGGCCGGCGCGTCGAAGTCGACGCCCTGCAGGATGTGATAGCGGCCGATGTGGGTGTGCACGCCCTCGAGCGTCAGCGCGGCGCTCATGCCGCCTTCTCCGGCGCAATCCCGAGGTAGGCTTCCTGCACCACCGGCGAGGCGATGACGGTCGCCGGATCGCCGTCCGCCGCGAGCTGGCCGTTGGTGAGCACGATGATCCGGTCGGCGAGCGAGCGGACGACATCCATCTTGTGCTCGACGAGCAGGATGGTCTTCGTCCCGTCGGTCTTGAGGCGGGCGATGAGGTCGAGCACGACCGGAACCTCGTCGACGCTCATGCCGGCCGTCGGTTCGTCGAACATGAAGATCTTCGGCTCGAGCGCCATCATCATCGCGACCTCGAGCTTGCGCTGGTCGCCGTGCGGCAGCGCCGAGGCGAGCGCGTCGCGCTTGCCGATGAGGCCGACCGAGTCGAGGACCGCGTCGGCGCGCAGGATGAGATCCATCCTCGCCCGCCACGGCTGACGCATGTCGTAGTGCACGCCGGCGCGGGCTTGAACGGCGAGCCGCACGTTCTCGGCGACGCTGAGGCGCGGAAAGAGGTTGGTGAGCTGGAAGGCGCGGCCCGAGGCCGCGTCGCGTGCGCTGCGGGGCGCTGAGGCGCGTCACGTCCTCCCCCTCGATCAGGACGGCGCCGTCCGTGGCGGCGAGCTGCCCCGACATGAGGTTGAAGTAGGTCGTCTTGCCCGCCCCGTTCGGCCCGACGATGGCGGTGAGCTCGCCGGGCCGGAAGGCGCAGGAGACGTGGTCGACCGCGACGTGGCCGCCGAAGCGGACGGTCAGGTTCCGCGTCTCGAGCGAAGAGGTCATCGCTTGTTGCGGATCGGGATGTCCATGTCCTCGATCTTGAGCTCGCGGGTGAGCTCGGGGATGCCCCAGGCGACGTTCGGATCGACCTTGATCTTGAAGGCGTACATCGACTGCAGCGCCTGATGGTCCTCCTTGCGGAAGATCATCTTGCCCTTGGGCGTATCGAACGACATGCCCTCCATGGTCGAGATGAGCTTCTCCGTGTCGGTCGACTTCGCCTTCTCGACCGCGGTCACCACCGCCATCGCGGCGGCGAAGCCGCCGGCGGTGAAGAAGTCCGGCGGGGCGTGGAAGCGCTTCTCATGCTCGGCGACGAGCCAGTCGTTCACCGGGTTCTTCGGGATGCCGTAATAGTAGTAGGTTGCGCCCTCGAGGCCGGGAAAGCGCTTGTAGGCCACGAGCGCCGGCAGGATGTTGCCGCCGGTCGAAAGCTCGATGCCGTAGCGACCCGGATCGAGATCGGCGAGCTTGTCCAGCGGATCGCCGCCTCCGGCCCAGATGATCCAGATGATCTTGCGGCCCGGCTTGTCCTTCAGCGCGTCGAACAGGCGCTGCGCCGGGGCGGTGAAGTCGGTCGTGCTGATCGGCGCGTATTCCTCCGCGTCGACGGTCGCGCCGGTCTTGGCGAGCGCCTCCTTGAACGCGGCGACGCCGTCGCGGCCGAAGGCGTAATCCTGCGCCAGCGTCGCGATGTGCACGCCGGGTTTGCCGATCGCCACCGCGTTCGAGATCGCGTCCTGCGAGGAGTTGCGCGCGGTGCGGAAGATGTAGCGGTTCCACTTGGAGCCGGTGATCTCGTCGGCGACCGCCGGCTCAACCACGAGAATCTTCTTGTGCTCCTCGGCGACCGGCAGCATGGCGATCGCCGCCGCGGACGAACTCGTGCCGACGGCGATGTCGGCGCCGTCGTCCTCGTAAGCCTCGGCAAGCGCAGTTTTGGCGAGATCGGGCTTCGACTGGTCGTCCTTGGTGATGACGACGATCTTGCGCCCGTCGACCATCATCGTTCCCTTGGTCGCGTATTCGAGCCCCAGCATGAAGCCGGTCTCGGTCTGCTTGGCGTAGGCCTGCAGCGGGCCGGTGAGTCCTCGGATGAGCGCGATTTTTAGATCGTCCGCGCATGCCGCGCCGGCCGCCGCGGCAAGCGCGGCGGCAAGAGCGAAGGTCTTTAGGCGAAAGGTCACTGAGCGTTCCTCCGGCTGTGTTTGCGATGGGTTAAGCGCCGGTCGAAATCGCCGCCCGCGCTCGATTCACGGATTGTGCGCAAGACTAGCCCTCCCGGGGCGCGAGTGACAAGACGGTCGGCGCGTTCGCTACGTGCAAGACCCCGCGGAGCGCAGATGGCGTGCGTCGCTGGGGCCTCGGTTCCCGGACTTGCGCCGGAGACGTCCAGCACTATAAGTCTCTGCGACGCTGGGGAGTTTTCTATCCGCCTTCGCGCCATCATGGCGGACCGGCCGGCCACGTCTGGCGTCAAAAAGGCGACGAGCGGCGTCGCTGTTCGCGAACGAGTTCGAATTCTCCATGTCCAGCGCCAAGTCCAAGGTCAAGCGCGTCGTCCTCGCCTATTCCGGCGGCCTCGACACTTCCATCATCCTCAAGTGGCTGCAAACCGAGTACGGCGCGGAGGTCGTCACCTTCACCGCCGACCTCGGACAGGGCGAGGAGCTGGAACCGGCGCGCAAAAAAGCGGAGATGCTCGGGGTCAAGCCCGAGCACATCTTCATCGAGGACATGCGCGAGGAATTCGTGCGCGACTTCGTCTTCCCGATGTTCCGCGCCAACGCCCAATACGAGGGACAATATCTGCTCGGCACGTCGATCGCCCGGCCGCTGATCGCCAAGGGCCTAGTCGAAATCGCGCGCAAGGTCGGGGCCGACGCGATTGCGCACGGGGCGACCGGCAAGGGCAACGACCAGGTGCGCTTCGAACTCTCGGCCTACGCGCTCGAGCCCGACATCAAGGTGATCGCGCCCTGGCGGGAGTGGAGCTTCGCCTCGCGGACCGCGCTCGTCGCCTTCGCCGAGCAGCACCAGATCCCGATCGCCAAGGACAAGCGCGGCGAAGCGCCGTTCTCGATCGACGCGAACCTCCTGCATGTCTCCTCCGAGGGCAAGGTGCTGGAGGACCCGGCCGAGGAGACGCCGCACTACGTCTATTCGCGCACCATTGACCCGGAATCAGCGCCTGACACGCCGACCGTCATCGAGATCGCCTTCGAGAAGGGCGACCCTGTCGCCATCAACGGCAAAGCGATGAGCCCGGCGAGGCTGCTGACCGCGCTCAACGCCTACGGCCACGACAACGGCATCGGCCGGCTCGACCTGGTCGAGAACCGATTCGTCGGCATGAAGTCGCGCGGGATGTACGAGACGCCCGGCGGGACCATCCTGCTCGCGGCGCACCGGGCCATCGAATCGATCACGCTCGACCGCGGCGCTGCGCATCTCAAGGACGAACTGATGCCGAAATACGCCGAGCTCATCTACAACGGCTTCTGGTTTTCCCCGGAGCGGGAGCTGTTGCAAACCCTGATCGACAAGAGCCAGGAAATGGTCGCGGGTCGCGTGCGCCTCAAGCTCTACAAGGGCGGCGTATACACGACCGGCCGGGACAGCCCGTATTCGCTGTACGATCAGGACCTCGTCACCTTCGAGGAGGGCGCGGTCGCCTACGACCACAACGACGCGTCCGGGTTCATCAAGCTCAACGCGCTGCGCCTGAGGACGCTGGCGAAACGGAGAAAGAGGGCCGCCGCCAAGACGTGACGAAAGCGCAACTGTCGGTCGCGTCTTTGGCGGAAAGGCGCATAGTCTGTTGCACAGGCGTCATATTTGCAGGTCAAAGACCGATCGGGCACGGCGAATTTGCGGTTTTCCCCCGATGCTTCGCCCGCATGGACAGGCTGTACATGGCGCCGAAAGCCGGCAAGGACATTGAAGAGCTGCGCGGTCTTTTGGCCGAGGTCTGCGCGCTTCGCGAGGACGTCGAGAAGCGGGGCGCGGAACTGAGAGACGAATGGGGGGGCATGACGGAACAAGCCGCCGCCCGGGCGATCAACCTCTCCCATTATATCGCGCTGCGCGGCCAGGACCTCACCGACCTCCAGTACCGGCTCGCGGCGCGCGGACTCTCCTCCTTGGGGCGCAGTGAAGCCAAGGTCGTGCCGGCGCTCGACGCGCTGATTGCGACGCTCCGCCGTCTGGTCGGCGAGACGAACGCCCCCTACCCGACCTCGGCCTTCGCCCGTCCGGGCGCTTCCGAACTCGAGACCGAGGCTGACCGCATGTTCGGCAAGCGCCCGAGGGGCGCGCCGCGAGTGCGTGTCATGGCGACGCTGCCGCCGGAGGCGGCGACCCAGCCCGAGTTCATCGACAACCTGGTCGCCGCCGGCATGGATTGCGCCCGCATCAATTGCGCCCACGACGACGCCGAAGTCTGGGACCGGATGGTCAGGAACGTGCGTGAGGCAGCCGGTCGGCTCGAGCGCCCCTGCAAGGTGCTGATGGACATCGCCGGCCCCAAGTGCCGCGTGCTCAAGGTCAAGGCGCCGCCGAAGACGCGGCTCTTGCGCGGCGACCGGCTCGTCCTGGTCGACGAACTGAAGGAAAAGACCAAGGAGCCGATCGCCTTTTCGCTCAATTTCCCTGAGCTGGTCGACCAGCTTGTCCCGGGGGCGGACGTATTCATCGACGACGGCAAGGCGGCCGGCCGGGTCGTCTCGAAGAGCGCCGGCCGGGCCGAGATCGAGGTTTACGCCGCGCGCGAGAAGGGCGTCCGGCTGAAGCCCGGAAAGGGCGTCAACTTCCCATCGACCGAACTCGACCTGCCGCCGCTTACGTCCAAGGACTTTCGCGACCTCGACTTCGTCGCCGAGCACGCCGATCTCGTCGGCTTCTCGTTCGTGCAACGGCCAGACGACATCGAACTCTTGCAGGATCATCTTGTCGCCCGGTCGCCGAAGCGCGAGCCGCACGGGCTTGTGCTCAAGATCGAGACGCCGTTGGCCGTGCGCAATCTGCCGCGCCTCATCCTGCAGGCGGCCGTTCACAATCCGACGGCCGTGATGATCGCCCGCGGCGATCTCGCGGTCGAGCTCGGCTTCGCCCGCCTGACCGAAATGCAGGAGGAGATCCTGTGGCTCTGCGAGGCGGCGCATACGCCCGTCGTCTGGGCGACGCAGGTCCTCGACAATTACGTGCGCGACGGGATCGCCAGCCGGGCGGAAATGACCGACGCGGCCATGGCGCACGGCGCCGAATGCGTCATGCTCAACAAGGGCCCCTATCTCGCCGAGGGCGTCGCTTTCCTGCGCGACGTCCTCGCCCGCATGGACCGGCATTTCGCCAAGAAGTTCGTCCGCTTCGGCTCGCTGAAGGCGTGGAGCTGAAGCGGGCGTTTAACGAACGCAGCCGTCAGTATTAGCTAAGTTAGCCAATAGAGAATTCTGTCTGACTCCGCGATGCAAAAGGTGACCGTTCACGCCGCAAAGACCCAACTGTCACGGCTGATTGAAGCGGCCCTGGCGGGAGAGGACGTGGTGATCGCGAAAGGCGACAGGCCGGTCGTTCCGCCTGGCGCCTATCCCGCAAAGCAAGTTCAAGTTTGGCGTCCTGGAGAGCAGCGCGCTTGGCGAAGGTCCGGATTTTCTGTCGCCGATGGATGAAGCAGAGCTTGCGGAGTGGGACGGGCGCGCCTGACAACGCTCCTGCTCGATACCCATGTCTGGGCATGGACGCTGACCGACGACCGCCGCATTTCCGACCGCGCCCGCAGAGCGATTGCCGAGGCCTTTACAATCATCGTCAGCGCGATCTCGTTCTACGAGATCGCCCAGAAGGTGCGTCTCGGCAAATGGCCGGAAATGGCGCCGTACGTCGAGCAGTTGCGGGACCTTCTGGACAGCCAAGGGGCCGTGGCCACGGCGGTCGAAGCCGCGGACTGCCTGATGGCAGGAAAGATGGATTGGCCGCATCGAGATCCGTTTGACCGCTTCCTCGCTGCGTTGGCGCTGCGGCGGCGCGTTCTTATCCTCTCGGCCGATCCGTTCTTCGATGCGATGCTCACGCGAATTTGGTGAACAGCTTCGCCGCGCGCGCCGGGGGACGCGCGCGGCCTTCCGCAGCTCAAGCCTGGAACAGCTCGCTGATCTGCTCCCAGCTGTCGCCGTTGAACGAGGCGAGCGCCTCCTGACGGATCGGGCTGTAATTATCGGGCGAGGTGTTGATCTTGATTCCCGGCAGCGACATCGGCAATTCGAGGTCCTTCAAGTTCGCCGCCTGCTTCATGACGTTCTCGCGCGAGAGATCGTTGCCGCATTGCTTGAGCACCTGGATCATTGTCGCCGCTACGCCGAAGCCATACACCGCATTCGAGTCGATCAGGTCTTTTGGCGACATGTATTTCTCGACGAACGCGCTGTATTCCTTGAAGCCGGCGTCATTTTTCCAGCGGGCGTCGGTCGGATCCTTGCCGTAAACGGCGGTGATCACACCCTTCGATTTTTCCACGCCAGCCGGCTTCATCACCGATGAGATCGATTGCGAGACGTCGGTCATGTAGCGGACCGGCTTCCATCCGAGATCGTAGGTCTTGCGGATCGCCTGCGCGGCGAACTTGGGCGTCGCGGCGATCAGGAACACATCGGCGCCCGAGCCTTGCAGCGTGACGATTTGCGAGTCCACGGTAGGCTCGGAAACCTCGTAGGAAACTTCCTTGATCACCATGCCGGCATGGTCTGACCCGAGGCCCTCCTTGAGCCCGATCAGATAGTCTTTGCCGAAGTCGTCATTCTGATAGAGAATCCCGATCTTGGCGTCGGGCTTCGTTTTCAGGATGTGCTGGGCGAAGATTTTCGCCTCGGTCTGATAGTTCGGCTGCCAGCCCATCGTCCAGTGGAATTGCTTGGGGTCGCTGAACGTGGCCGCGCCGGTCGCAACGAACAATTGCGGCACCTTGTTTTCGTTGCAATATGGCCGGATCGCCAGGTTCGGCGGAGTGCCGAGCGTATTGAACAGGAAGGCGACCTTCTCCTCTTCGACGAGGCGGCGCACCTGCTCGACGGTCTTCGGCGGGCTGTAGCCGTCATCCAGGCTGATCAGGTTGATCTTGCGGCCGTTCACGCCGCCCTGCTCGTTGATCATTTTGAAATAGGCGGTCTCGGTGCGGCCGATCACGCCGTAGGCGGAGGCCGGACCGCTGTAGGGCATCGTCTGGCCGATCTTGATCTCCGTATCCGTGACGCCCGGCGCGTTGTCCGCGCGGGCCGCGCCGGCGCTTGCCGCGAAGGCCGCCGCGGCCGCGCTCGATTGGAGGAAGCTACGTCGTGTCAGCATGGGCTCATTCTCCCTTTACTTTCGTTCGCGGCGGCTCAAGGCCCGCCGCTGCCTTCAACGTGAACGCAACTTGCCCGCGTGATGCGAAGCGCGCCGCTGTCCGCAAGGCGCCGGCGACGCCGGTCGGGATGGTCGCCATGACCAGAATCAACAAAACCCCGTAGATCGCGCCCGGCAGCGCCTTGGCGCTCTCGCCGAAGTTCATCGAAAGCTGGTCGGCGAGGTTGGGCACGAATTCGATGAACAGCGCGCCGAACAGAACGCCCCCGAGCGAGGCGAGGCCGCCGACGACGATGCCGACGAGGAACGACAACGACAGCGAAAGGCCGAAGCTGTCAGGCGAGACGAAGCCGACCACGATGGCGCTCAATCCGCCCGCTACGCCGGCGTAGAGCGCGCTGACGCCGAAACAGGTCGTCTTGAAGAGCGCGGCATTGACCCCCATCGTCTCGGCGGCGATCGGATGGTCCCGGATCGCGATCAGCGCCCGCCCGATGCGGCCGCTCACCAGGTTTCTCGCCGCCCAGTAAAGGAGCGCGGCGCAAAAAAGGCAAACGAGATAAAGCCATTGGTCGGCATCCAATTGCAGGCCAAAGGGCGCATGAGGCTTCGCCAGCGTGACGCCCTGCGAACCGCCAGTATAAGCGTCGAAACCGTTGTAATTGAGGATCTGCGGCGTCGCCACGGCGAGCGCGAACGTCGCCAGCGCCAGGTAAAGGCCGCCGAATCGAAGCGCCGGAAAGCCGAACAGGAATCCGGCGACGAAGCAGACCAGGCTCGCGAGCGGAATCGCCGCCCAATACGGCATCCCGAGCTTCACCGTCAGGATCGCCGCGCCATAGCCGCCGATGGCGAAAAAGGCGCCGTGCCCAAGCGAGATCTGGCCGTTGAAGCCGGTCAGCAGGTTGAGCCCGAGGAGCGCAATCGCCAGAATCAGCACCTGCGCGCCTTGATAGAGGTGAAAGCCCGATGCAACGAACGGAAAGGCCAGCGCGCCAGCGAGAACCGCCAGCGTGACCGCGCGTCGCAGGTCGCTGCTTCGCTCGGCCATCTTCAGACCCGCGTCACGAGGCGCCGTCCGAAGAGGCCGGACGGACGCCAGACGAGAACGGCGACGATGATCGCCAGGGCGACGGAGAGCTTCACCTCAGCGCCCACCACATAGGCGCCGACCAGATTTTCGAGCACGCCGACGGCGAAGCCGCCGAAAGCGGCGCCGAAGGGATTGTCGATGCCGCCGAGCACCGCGCCGGCGAAGGCGTAGATGAGGATGCCGGCCATCATGTTGGGATCGAGATAGACGATCGGCGCCGCCATCATGCCCGCGATTGCGCCGATCGCCGCGGCCAGTCCCCAGCCGATCGCCAGCATCCAGCCGACCCGGATGCCGACGAGGCGGCTCGAGACCGGGTTCTGCGCCGCCGCGCGCATGGCGAGGCCGAGCGGGGTGAAGCGGAAGAAGGCGTAGACCAGCGCCAGCACACAGAGACTGACGACGACCGCGCCCGATTCATGGGCGGACATGTAGACGTTGCCGAACCATGGGCTGCCGGAGAACGGCGTGTCGAAGGAGGTGACCGAATAGCCATAAAGCCAGCCGGCGAGGGCGTTGAAGATGAGCGCCAGCCCGATGAAGACGATGATCGACGCGAGCACGGGCGCCTTGGCGAAGGGCCGGACAACCAGGCGTTCGATGACGACGCCGCCGATAAAGGAGACGACAACCGTCACCGCGAATGCGCGCCAGTAGGGCCAACCCCAGTCCATCAGCTTCCAGGCGAAGTATGTCGAAAACATCGCCATCTCGCCCTGGGCGAAATTCACGAGCTGCGTTGCCTGATAGATCATCACCAGCGCGAGCGCCGTGATCGCGTAGACGCCGCCGAGCGCCAGCCCCGAGGCCAGCTGGTGCAGGAATTCGTTCAATGTCCTCCCCGTTCAATAGCCCAGATAGGCGCGACGCACCGCGTCGTCGCTGCGGATCGCATGCGACGAACCGGCCAGCGCCATGCATCCCGTCTCGATGAGGACGGCCCGGTCGGCGAGATCGAGCGCCAGCGACGCGTTCTGCTCGACGATCAGCATGCTGACGCCGTCGTCGCGGTTGATCGCGGCGAGAATTCGAAAGATCTCCTCGACCGCGAGCGGCGCCAAACCGAACGACGGCTCGTCCAGCATCAGGAGATGCGGGCGCATCAGGAGCGCGCGGCTGATCGCGAGCATCTGCTGCTCCCCGCCCGAGAGCGTGCCTGCTTGCTGGCGCCGCCGCTCGGCAAGACGTGGAAAGTAGGTGAACACCCGATCGAAGTCAGCCTTGACGCCCTGCTTGTCGGAGCGCACGTACGCGCCAAGCCGCAAGTTCTCCTCGACTGTCAGATCGACGAACGTCCCCCTGCCGTCGGGAACATGGGCGACGCCGAGCCGGGCGATGTCCTCGGTCGAAAGGGCGCCGATCGGCTGTCCTTGAAGGCGAATGTCGCCTTCGCGACGGATGAGGCCCGAGAGCGCCCTGAGCGTCGTTGTCTTGCCGGCCCCGTTGGCGCCGAGAAGCGCCGTCGCGCCGCCGTTGTCCACGACGAAGTCGAGACCGAACAGCGCCTGCGTCGAGCCATAGAAGGCCTTGAGCCCATGAGCCTCGAGAAGGGGCGCGCTCACGCCGCGCCCCCGAGATAGGCGCGCACGACGGCCGGATTGGCCCGCACCGAATCCGGCGGCCCGTCGGCGATGACCCGGCCAAAGTCGAGCGCGACGACCTGGTCCGAAACCCGCATGACCAGGTTCATGTGATGCTCGACCAGCAGGATGGCGACGCCGCGGCGGTCGCGAATGGCCCGGATTTCCTCGGCAAGCGAGTCGACCTCTTCGTGGTTGAGCCCCGCGGCGGGCTCATCGAGCAAGAGAAGCTTGGGATCGATTGCCAGCGCCCGCGCAAGCTCCACGCGCTTGCGGGCCGCGAACGGCAGTTCGCCTACAGGGCGATCGGCGACGCTCTCGAGGCCGAATTCCTCGATCAGCACGTCCGCCCGCTCGGCGACGCGTCGCTCCTCGCGCTCCGCCATAGGAAGGCCAAGCGCGTTGACGAGAAAGCCGCCTCTCGCCAGCGCATGCGCGCCGACCCGCACGTTGTCCCGAGTTGTCATCGTCGCGAACAGAGCGACATTCTGGAATGTCCTGGCAATGCCGAGCGCGGCGATCTCATGCCTTCGGACATTCGCCAGCGGACGCAGGTCGAAGAGGATCGTCCCGGCGTGCGGGTCGTAGAGGCGGGAAATACAGTTGAAGAGTGTCGTCTTGCCGGCGCCGTTGGGCCCAATCAGACCGCAGATTGTCCCGTTGGCGACCTCGAAAGTCACATCCTGAAGCGCGGTGACGCCGCCGAAGCGCATCGTGACGCGGTCGACTGCGAGCAGCGCGGCGCGAGGAACAACGTCCCCGTCAGCGCTTCCGGCTCTCGCCTCGGCCAGCCCCATGAACATTCCGTTCCCGATGTCTTCAAGCCGGTCCGAAGCCAGCGCTTCGCCGCACTCTTGTCGTTTCCACCCGCCTTGTCACCCCCTTAGTTAGGCGAAAGCAAGGTGTTAGGGGCGGCGCTCGAGGAACGCCAGCGCGCCTTCCTTAAAAATCCTGTCGCCAACGGAGACGTTATGGTCGCGGTTGGGAATGTCGAGCGCCTCGGCTCGCGGCATCATGGCGGCGAGCTTGTGCGGATCGCCGGCGACAACATCGCGCGTGCCGACCGCGATCAGCGTCGGCGCCGAGATTCGCCCGACGCCCGCCGGCGTCAGGCTCTGGCGTGACCCGCGGATACAGGCGGCGAGCGCGGCGCGGTCGCTCTTCGTCTGGTCGGCGAAGGCGCGGAACATCCGCTGCGTCGGGTCGGTGAGATCCTCGAGAGAGGGCGCCTCCATCGCCTCGGCGATGCCGGCCGGCAGCCCGGCCCCGTGCACCAGCCGGTCGCCGAGACCGCCCAGGATCAGGGACCGCACCAGTTCGGGCCGGGCAAGCGTAAGAAAGCTGGAGATGCGGGCGCCCATGGAATAGCCCATCACGTCCGCGCGCCCGATCCGGAGATGGGCCAGCAGATTCGCAGCGTCGCGCGCCATCAGATCGGCGCGATAGTCGGCCGGCGCGTAGAGCTTCTCGCTCGCGCCGTGGCCGCGGTTGTCAAAGGCGACGACCCGCCGCCCGGCTTTCGTCAGCGTCTCCACCCACCGCGGATTGACCCAGTTGACGCGATGATTGGAGGCGAAGCCGTGGATCAAAAGGATAGGTTCGCCCCGATCGTGCGGCTCGGGCGCGACGTCGATGAAGGCGATATGGACGCCGTCGGATGAGAATTGTCGCATCATGCCGCACCTCGGAGCTTCCGCGGCATACGCAGTCCCGGTCAAGTTGGAAAGCCGCGCGGCATACGTCCTTGTGGCCGTCGTCGCTGGCGTTTAACCTCGATCGCATGAATGAGCAGGAGCGGATGAAGCGGATCGGCGAGATTGCCGACGAGGCGTTCGCCATTTTCGGCGCCGGGCGCCAGGTTGCGTCCTATGCGTCGCGTTATCCCGGGTTCGATCTGAGCCAAGCCTACCAGGTCGCAGAACGCGTTTGCGACCTGCGGGGCGCCCGCGGCGAAACTGCGATTGGCCGCAAGATCGGCTTCACCAACCGCGCCGTCCAGATCACCTACGGGGTCCACGGACCGATCTGGAACTACATGTTCGACAGCACCGTGCGCGATCTTGCGGCGATCGGCGGACGCTTCGACTTGTCGGGATTGACGGAACCGCTCCTCGAACCCGAGATTGTTTTCCACATCGCGGCGCCGCCGCGCCCGGATATGGCGGCTGGGGAGTTGCTTGGCTGCGTCGACTGGATCGCGCACGGATTCGAGATCGTGCAATCGATCTTCCCGAACTGGAAATTCACCGCGGCGGATTCCGTTGCCGGCTATGGGCTCCACGGCGCGTATCTTCTCGGCCCCAAGCATTCCGTCGACGACACCCCCCGGCCGTGGGCGGAAGCGCTCTCCGCATTCACCCTGGAACTCGCCGGCCCAAATGGCGTCAAAAAGCTCGGCCACGCGAGCAATGTCTTGGGCGGACCCCTGGAAGCGTTGGGGTATCTGGTGCGCGAACTCGCAGCCTCTCCGGCTGGCAAGCCGCTGCGACCAGGGGAGCTGGTGACGACCGGGACGTTGACCGACGCGATGCCTGTGGCCGCCGGGCAGACATGGTCGACGAGCCTCGGCGGAATTCCGCTCGAGGGACTGCGCGTCCGCTTCGAGTGAACGGCGCCTCAAAGCGAAGTCGCAAACGTCGTCAGCCAGTCCGGCATCGCGGCGACGGCCGCCGCCTCGACCCGGTGATCGAAGCCCGTCAGAACAGCCGCGCCAATCGCCGCAAACGCCACGCCAAGTGCGATCCGTCCGCCCGCGCCGGCCAAGGCCAAGCGTCTTTTCCCTGCGAGACGGCCGATCGCCAGCCCCACCGCGACGAGCGCGCCCGCCGTCCCCAGAGCGTAGGCCGTCATCGTGACCATGGCGGCCGCCAGCGAACCGCCGCGAGCCGCCAGCAAGAGCGCGGCGCCCAGGGTCGGCCCGGCGCAGGGGGCCCAGGCGAAGGCCAGTACGACGCCCGCCGCCGTCTGCCCGGCGAGTCCCGCCTCGGGAAGGCGCCCCGCGAGCGCGTCGCCAATCCGGCCGGTGAAACCGAGCCGGCTTTCGAGCGCATTCCCGACCGATGGAAAAACGAGCGCCGCGCCGATCGCGATCATGACCACGGCGGATGCCGCGCGCACGATCGCCGAGTTGCCGAACTCGACCCCGAACGAGGCGAGCGCGCCCCCGACAATTCCGAACGTCAGCGCCACGCCTGCGGCCAGAGCGAGCGGCCCCCGCGGATCCTTCGCCCGCGCGCTGGCGACGACGATCGGCGCGAGCGGCAAGACGCACGGGCTCAGGATGGTGAGCAACCCCGCCGCGAAGGCGAGCGGCAGCGTGGCGAGGCCGGCGCTCACATCGCCGCCTTGAGGACCCGGATCACCGAATCCGGCGTCACGCCCCACGACATCCGCGCAACCTCCCTGCCGCCCTTGTAGGCGATCAGGGTCGACCGCGGGCAACCGAGCCTGGCGACGACGTCTTTCTGGTTGTCGTAATCGACCCGGAAGTAGGCGGCATGGTTGTAGGCGGGGTCGTTCTTGAGGGAATCGAGGATCGCCGCCTGCGCGTGGCACTGCAGGCACCAGGGCGCATAGACATGGACGATCACCGGCTTGCCGGAGGCGATCGCCTTGTCCACGACGGCGGCATTGTAGGGACTGAACTCGAACGCCTGCGCCGGCAAGGCCAGCGCGACAGGTGCGAAGCTGATCAAGGCGAGAAACGTCCTGCGGCTATTCATGGTCGCCTCCGGGCTGCGATACCGTCTCTTAAGCAGATTTCTTCAGCGACCCCAACGAATGGACCGATGAAGGCGCTCGACTGAACATTCACCACAAGCGATGCGCGTTCGCGGAAAACGAGATTCCGCCTGTTACTCCCTGCCAACAGGAGAGATCGCTTCCCGCCGCTCTCGAGCGATTGCACAAATCCGTTGTCTTTCATTTGGTTGAGCGGATTTGCTCGTGTGGAAGGGAAAGACGGAGCAGGGGAGATTATCGCCCTGTTAGGCCGATGAACAGGAGGGACTGGGAGGGGGAGCGCAAAGCCGAAAACCGACTTCATTGGTCCGCTGGAGAGCGCGACCGTCAAGAATATCTAAACGAAGCCGCCGGGCGCCGGTCCCGCCGTATGTTTTGCGTGAGGATAACGCCATATCTGATTGATGTTACGGACGTCACTGCGGTTTGTGGGAGAGCTCCTCGCCTCGCCGATTTTTGCCTATGCGGGCAAGACTGGCGTGCTTCGCCTCTCCGTCGCGAACGGGGCCGGCTTGATCCGTGGCTCGCCCAAGAATCTCTGCTTAACGGAAGAGGCGGCATCCGGGATCATAAAGGCCAGGCGTACACCGCCCCACTGGCTCCAACGGGTCGCGCCCAACGCCAATCCGCAAGGACATGTTCATCGGCCTGATCCAGTCCAAGATGAGTCGCGCTTCCCGGTCGCCCTTGCGCGCCTCGCCGATCGCGCGGCGGCGTGTGGTCCCTTGGCGAAGCCTCGGCCGCGATTTTCGTTAACGGTTCCGTAAGACGGAGAGCGATTGCCAAGCGTCTCCGCCTCGGCGATTGTCCCACCAGACGGACAGCCAGCCGCCGTCGATGCTCGGGAGGAATGTCATGAAGCGGTCGGGTCTTTTCACCAACGCGCTGTTTGCCCTCGCGCTCCTGGGCTTCAATGCGCCACAAGCCGAAGCGATTGAGATTTACTCCGGAGAAAACCTGAGCGCTCACTTCGGCGTCGGCGTGATCGACCACGTCCGCGCCGGCGGCCGCGGCGGCGGCCAGCGCCATCACGGCGGGGCCGGCGCGCGCGGGGGCGGCGGCGTGCACAGAGGGGGCAGCGTGCATCGAGGCGGCGGCGCGCACCGCCCGGGTGGGGCGCACCGGCCCGCCACTCGCCCCGCTGGCAACGTCAACCGCAATGTGAACCGGAACGTTAATCGCAACGTCAACCGGAACGTTAATCGCAACGTCAACCGGAACGTCAATCGCAACGTCAACCGGCGAGTCGTCGTTTCGCCGCGCGCCGCCTGGGTCGGCCGGCCCGGCTGGTATGGCTGGGCGCCGGGGGGCGCAATCGCGGCCGGCGCCGCCCTCGGCTTCGTCGCCGCGGCGACCGCCACATGGGCCGGCGCGCCGCCGCAGCCGGGTCTCTGCTGGTATTACACCGACCCGAGCCGCCGCCAGGGGTTCTGGGACGCCTGCCCGTAAGCGGCGCCCGGTCGGGCGCGGTCCAACGACCGCGCCCTGCCGGGCTCAGTCGCCCTTCACCTCAATTTTCTTCACCGCCTTCTGGGCTTCGGGCGTCTTGGGCAGCCTCACGGTCAGCACGCCCTTCTTGAAGTGGGCCTCGATCTTGTCGGCGTCGACCGCGTCGGGCACTCGCAACGAACGCTGGAAGGAGCCGAAGCGCCGCTCCCGCATATGGAAGTCCTCGCGCTTCTCCTCTTTGTCCTCTTCCTTCTGGCCGCTGATGGTCAGGATCCCGTTCGCCAGCTTCAGCTCAATGTTCTTCTCGTCCAGTCCCGGCAGATCCGCAGTCAGTTCGAAGGCGTTGTCGCGCTCGACCAGATTGATCGGCGGCGCCGTGACCCAGGATTCCGGCTGCCAGAACGGCTCGATATCGAACGCCGGCCGTCTAAGCGGCCAGCGGAACGGGTTCACCGCGAAGTCCTCGAACATCCGATCGACCTCGCGGCGGAGATTCTCGAAGGGACGCCACATCTGCATAGCCGAGGCCATGGCCGGCGCCGGCGGCTTGTCGTCGCCCGCCTTTCCCTCGACCGTCACGGGAACCTTCTTCTCGTCGTTCGCTTCAGGAGCTTTGGCCATCGATTCCTCCATCCTGTCCATTGACGACGTAAAACTAGCCCACCCCCCGGGCGTTTCATTGACGCCCCGCAACCGGCGGCTCCTTTTATTCGCGCTGCGCCGGATGCGGGACGCTAACGCGGCAAGGCGAAATCTCGATGACGCATCCCGGTCGTCAAAGCCGAATGGCGCCACACCCGACGGAATTCAGCGCCGCACGCCGCCGCGAACGCACGGAGGGTGAGGCTACTCGTCGCAGCCCCTTGACGCGCCAAAGAGCGCCTCCCACTTCCGTCAGCACTCGACAGCGGAGGGCGCCAGGCCGGTATTGGAAGCGCAGTCGGCGCGGCGGTCTCGCTGGCGAGAGCCAAGGAGGACACGATGGCTGTATTTTCCGATCCGTTCGACGCGCTCTCCAATTTCCAGCAGGCTCTCGATGCGTACCGGGCGAGCAGTTGGCTCGATCCGGGCCCAAGCGGCGGCGGCGCCTATCCGCTGACGAACGTATTCCGCAAGGGCGACGACTTCATCATCATCGCCGAGATTCCAGGCGTGAAGAAATCCGACCTCGACGTGCAAGTGAAAGGCCGGACCTTGCGGCTCACCGGCGCCAAGTCGGTTTCCTATCCGGAGAAGGCCGCGGTTCACCGCCGCGAGCGTCTCGCCGGCCGTTTCGACCGGGCTGTCACTATGCCGGTCGAAATCGATCCGGAAGGCGTCAAGGCGGAGTATCGCGATGGCGTGCTCGCGCTCTTCCTGCCGCGCGCGGAAAGCGAGAAGCCGAAGTCGATCAAGATTGCATGACCGCGAGCGAGTGAGGACGACATGTCAAAGGAACCCGCAAAGGAACCGAACCGAAAGGGCGCGACCATGACCGAGAAGCAGGAAATGACGGTGCGCGAGAAGAAGGAACTGGTCGCCAAGGAGGAAAAGACCATTCCCGGCCGCTACTACATCCCGGCCACCGACATCTATGAGACCGAGGACACGATCGCCGTCGTGATGGAAATGCCCGGGGTCGAGAAGAAGGACCTCGACATCGCGCTCGAGAACGACACGCTGCGGGTCGACGGCCGCATCGATTTTGGCAAGTACAAGGACATGGAGCCGGTCTACACCGAATATAACGTCGGCCACTACGCCCGCTCCTTCTCGCTCTCGAGCCAGATCGACCGGGAAAAGATCGCCGCTAATCTCGAAGACGGCGTGCTGACGCTGACGCTGACGAAAGCCAAGCACGCCCAGCCGCGGAAGATCGCCATCGGGTAAAGGCGACCGCGCGCCCGCTCAAGCCGCGGCGCTGCTAAAGCCCAGCAAGGGAAGGGGCGTGCCGGCCCCTTCTCTTGCCGCTCTGTCATAAGCCTCGAGGCCGATTGCCACTCCGCCCCAATTCGGCCGGGAAAGCGCCGCAACATCGAAATTCCGTCGGCCGGAAAACGCGGCTTGCCGCCGCGGATAACAATGAAGAGCCGAACGTCCATTGGGAGGAAGTGTGATGACTGCAGGACTTGTCCGCCTGGCGCTGCTTGCCGGGTCAACGCTGGCGCTGGCGGAATTCGCGCTTGTCATTCCGGCCGGCGCCGACGTGGTGTCTGACGCCAAGGCTGCGGTGGCGAAATACGCCGGGCCGCAGACCACCTGGGAGGGACCGACCAGCGCGCCGAAGCCTGAGGCAGGCAAAAAACTGGTGTTTCTTTCGGGCGACGAGCAGAACGACATCTCCCACCTCTATGGCGTCTACATCAAGGAAGCGGCCGAGAAGCTCGGCTGGAGCGTGACGGTCATTGACGGCAAGGGAAGCCCGACGTCGTGGCTCGCCGGCATGAACCAGGCGATTGCGCTCAAGCCGGACGGCATCGCCATGTTCGCCGACGCCGCAAGTCTGCAGGGGCCGATCAAGGCGGGCCTTGCCCAGGGCGTCAAGTTCGTCGGGCTTCATGCCGCCGGCCTGCCTGGGCCACAGCCGGACCTCAGCCTCTTCGTCAACATCGAGGAGGATCCGCGCGAGATCGGCAAGGCCGAGGGCGATTGGGTGATTGCCGATTCCAACGGAACCGGCCGCGCCGTGGTGCTGACCCACAACGAATACGCCATCGCCAAGGTCAAATCGACGGCGACCAAGGACGAGATCGAGAAATGCAGCGGCTGCAAGGTGCTCGACTACGTCAATTCGCCGGCTTCCGAAGCCGCGCAACGCCAGCCGCAACTGACCACGAGCTGGGTCCAGCGCTTCGGCCTGCCGTTTTACGCCACCTCGGTCGGCGACAACGACTGGGATTTCGCCGTCCCCGTGCTGCGCTCGGGCGGCGTCTCCCCGGACCAGGTCAAGCTGATCGGGGCCGACGGCAACCGCTCGGCCTATGACCGGATCCGCAAGGGCGACGACTATCAGGTGGTGACCGTCTCCGAGCCGATCGAACTGCAGGCCTGGCAGGCGGTCGACGAACTCAACCGCGCCTTTCACGGCGCTCCGCCGAGCGGCTTTGTCCAACCGCCGTTTCTCGTCACCAAGGAGAACATCCATTCCGAAGGCGGCGACAAGAACACCTTCATCCCGAGCAACAATTACAAGCAGCACTATCTCGAGATTTGGGGCGTGAAGTAGGCTTTCGATTCCGGCGAGCCGCGGCTCCCGCGCCCTCGGTCATTGGATCGAAGGCGCGCACGCAGCGCTCGCCGCGGATCGGAGCAATATCCATGGAGCGCAGCCCCGCGCCGCATTCGGACGAAGCTCTGCTCGTCATCCGCGGGCTCAGCAAGCGCTTCACCGCGACCCTGGCGCTCGATCGGGTCGACTTCGACGTCCGGCCGGGCGAGGTTCATGCGCTTCTCGGCCAGAACGGCGCGGGCAAGTCGACCCTGATCAAGATCCTGGCCGGCGTCTACGAGGCCGACGAGGGCGAGATCCGGCTGCGCGGCAGGGCGGCTCCCCGCGGCGAACGTCTGCCGGGCGTCTCATTCATCCACCAGGATCTGGGCCTCGTCGAATGGATGTCGGTCGCAGAGAACGTCGCCATTCAGACCGGCTATCCTCGCTTCAGGTTCGGCCTTATCTCCTGGCGGCGGGCGCGCGACGCCGCTGCCGTCGCGCTGGCGGCGATCGGCGCCGACATCGACCCGGAGCGGCCGATCTCCGCGCTGCCCGCCGCCGAGCGTTCGCTGGTGGCGATCGGCCGCGCCCTGGCCGTGCGTTCGGACATTCTCGTCCTCGACGAGCCGACGGCCGCGCTGCCCGAACACGACGTCGAACGCCTGCTCGAAGCCTTGCGGCAGCTCCGCGCCGGCGGCATCGGCATCGTCTATGTCACCCATCGTCTCGACGAGGTCTTTCGCATCGCCGATCGGGTGACCGTTCTTCGCGACGGCCGAAGGATCGCAACCGTTTCGACACGCGAGACGTCTTCCGACGCGCTGGTGCGGATGATCGTCGGCCGGTCGCTGAGCGACGCATTCGCCCGGCCTGAGCCGGCGACGACCCGCGGCGTCCTCTCTCTTCAGGATGCGGTCGCCGAAGGGGTGGGACCGGTTTCCTTCACTGTCGCGGCCGGCGAGACGCTGGGGCTGGTGGGCTTGCGCGGAGCAGGCCACCACGCCATCGGGCGCGCGATCTTCGGCGAGCCGCCGCTCGCGTCCGGCCGTCTGACGCTCGACGGCGTGCAAATCGATCCGCAATCCCCGGCGGAGGCAATGGCGCTGGGTCTCGGCTTCGTCTCCAGCCGGCGCGCAGAAGAAAGCCTGGCGGCAAATCTCTCGGTGCGCGAAAACATCTTCATGAATCCGACGCTGACCGGAAAGAGGGTGCTGGAATACGTCCCGCGCATTTCGGAAACAGAAGCGGCTCTCGCCGCCCTGGATCGCTTCTCGATCAAGGCCGAAGGGCCGGAGCAGCCGGTGGCGACGCTGTCCGGCGGCAACCAGCAGAAAGTCGTGGTGGCGCGGTGGATGGAGGGGCGCGTCAAGCTGCTCATTCTCGAAGAACCGACCATTGGCGTCGACGTCGGATCGAAGGCGGAAATCTATCGTCTCCTGCAGGGTTCGCTGCGCGAAGGACTAGCGGCCCTGGTGATCTCGTCTGATTTCGAGGAAGTGGAGCGCATCTGCCATCGCGCGCTCGTCTTCAGCCGCGGTCGCGTTGTCGCCGAATTGAAGGCGGAAGCGTTGACGATAGCGGCCCTTACCGAGGCCGCGTCGGGCGGAGCCGTCGCCAGCGGAGCGGGAGGGGCGCCGTGAGCGGCAAAGCGAGGAGAACGTCGTTCAGCGCCGCCGCCACTCATGCGATTTCGGTCTGGGGGCTCCTGGTGCTGCTTGTCCTCCTAATCGCCGCCTTTTCGCTCCTGAAGCCGGACACCTTCCTCACCTACTTCAATTTTCGCTCGATCCTCAGCAACAAGTCGGTGCAGGCGCTGGTTGCGCTCTCGGTCTTCATCCCGATGGTGGCCAATCAGTTCGATCTCTCCGCCGGCTTCAACGTCGGCATCTCCCAGGTGCTGGCGATCGGGCTTCAGGCGCAGGGCTGGCCGTGGTGGGCTGCGGTCGTCGCGGTTCTGTTGATGGGAGCCTGCGTCGGCCTGGTCAACGGCATCCTGATCAACTGGGTGAAGATCAACTCGTTCATCGCCACCCTTGGAACCGGGACGGTGCTCTACGGCCTGAACGCCTGGTACACCGGCGGCCAGCAGGTCCTCGCCTCCCTGCCGCGCGAATTTCTGGCGATCTCGGGCGCCCTTTGGATCATCCCGTTGCCGGCAATCTATGTTCTTATCGTCAGCCTGACGCTGTGGGTGGTCTTCGAGTACCTGCCGCTCGGGCGCTACCTCTATGTCCTTGGAGCGAGCCCGCGCGCAGCCGAGCTGAACGGCATCTCGGCCAAGCGGTACGTCACGCTCGCCTTCGTTGCGGCCGGGACGCTCGCGGCCTTCGCCGGCGTCGTGCTTCAGTCCCAGCTCCTGGTCGGCCAGAGCTCGGTCGGTCAGGAGTACCTTTTGCCCGCCTTTACCGCGGCCCTGCTCGGCGCGACCTCGGTTCGCCCGGGGCGCGTGAACGTCTGGGGAACGGTGCTCGCCGTCGCGGTCCTCGCCGTCACGGTGGCTGGCCTCAACCAGCTCGGCGCGCCGTTCTTCGTCGAACCCTTGTTCGACGGCTCGATGCTGATCCTGGCGGTTGGCCTCGCCGTGCAGGCGGCGCGCCGTCGGCAGCGCCGCGGCAGCGAAGCCGACAAGGCGGCGGCAGGAGCCTCTACCGCGCCCGTCGTCGAATAGCGGCGAGCACGTCAGCAGCGTTTCTGTCTGAAAGTTCGACGCGGCTGCGTCGCGCCGATCGCCTTCGTCCATCGCCGCGTCTCCGCCGCGGAGCCGATCATCAGCCGGCCGCCTCCCGCGCCGCAAGCTCGCGCCCGAGGCGAAGAGTCTCGCGCACGAGCAGTTCGAGATCCTCCGGACGCGTGCGATGGTTGTTGATCGCCGCGCGCAGGCAATATTCGCCCTGCACGGTCGTGTCGGACACCGCGGCGAGCCCCTGCTCCTGCAGCCGCAGCATGATTTCGGCGTTCAGCGCCTTGAGCCGAGGCCCCTCGAGGCCGGTCGATCGGAAGCGGAAGCAGACGATATTGATGGTCGTCGGCGCGACGAGCTCGAGATCGGGCTCGGCCTCGATCATCGCGCTGAGGCGGTGCGCGTGCTCGATATCCTGGTCGATCAGCCGCCCGAATTTTTCAATGCCGTGCTCCTTGAGCGACATCCAGATCTTGAGCGCCCGGAAGCCGCGCGACGTCTGCAGGCCGAAGTCGTTCAGCCACTCGCCCGAGGCGATGCCGCGCGGGGTGGATTCGAGATATTCCGGTCTGACCGCGAACGTGTTGCGGTGCGCGTCGGCGTCGCGAATCAGCGCGCAGCCCGCCTCGAACGGCGCATGCAGCCACTTGTGCGGATCGAGCGCGATCGAGTCGGCCTTTTCGATGCCGGCGACCAGGTGCGCATTCTTCGGCGCGATGGCGAGCAGCGCGCCGATGCAGCCGTCGACATGGAGCCAGAGGTTCTCGCGCGCCGACAGCGCCGCCAGCGCCGACAGGTCGTCGATGGCGCCGGTGTTGACCGTCCCGGCGGTCGCGATGACGCAGCAGGGCGCCAAGCCGTCGGCGCGATCTTTGGCGATCGCGGCCTCGAGCGCCGCGACGTCGAGGCGCAGCGCGCCGTCGGTCGGAATGCGCCGCAGGGCCTGGTTGCCGAGCCCCAGGACTTCCATCGCCTTGCGATGGCAGGAGTGGATCTGTTCGGAGCCGTAGAAGCGCAACGGTTTTTCGAGCGCCGCCACGCCGAGCTCGCGCACGTCGACCCCCGCCTTGACGTTGCGCGCGACAGCGAGCGCGACGATGTTCCCCATCGAGCCGCCGCTGACGAGCGTGCCGCTGGCCGAGTGCGGAAAGCCCACCATGGCCTTGCACCAGTTCACGACCTGCCGGTCCACCAGCGCCGCGGCGTGATTGCCGCCGCCGAGATTCGAGCCCTGGATCGCAGCGAGAAAATCGCCGAGCGCCCCGGTGAAGTTGCTCGCGCCCATATACCAGGACCAGAAGCGCGGATGGACGTTGCCCATCGGATAGGCCATCACGTTCGCGGCGACCTCGCGATAGACCTCAGCCAGCGGCGTCGGCCCGCGCGGCAGCGGCCCATCGAAGGCGGCCCGCACCTCCGCCGGCATGTCGCGCCAGACCGGGCGGTCGCGGACGTCGCGGAGATAACCGACGGCGTCCTCGAGGATCGACCGCGACACCGCCAGGGCCTCGCCCCAATCGTCCGGATCGAGCGTCTCCGCCGCTGCCGGCGGCGCGCCGATCGGCGGCTGGGCGCGCAGCGTCATGCAGGAGCGTATTGCGCCGACGGCGTCGAGCGCGAGAGCGCCATCTCTTCCTCGTTCATCTCGGCTTCGATGCCGTCGAACAGCGGCGTCGTCATGTAGCGTTCGCCGGTGTCGGGAAGCATGCAGAGAATGACCGAACCGGCCGGCGCCGCTTCCGCGATGCGGCGCGCCGCCGCGAAGGTCGATCCGCCGGAGATGCCGGTGAAGATTCCCTCCCCCTGGGCGAGCGCCTTCGCCCATTTTATCCCCTCGGCTCCCGCGACCGGAACGACCTCGTCGAACAGCTGGTGGTCGATCGCCTCCTGCAGCACCTCGGGAATGAAGTCCGGCGTCCAACCCTGGATCGGGTGCGACTCCCAGGCGGGATGGCTCGCGGCGGGCGAGCCGTCCGGGAGGCGTTCCTGCGGGCGCCCATCGGCAACCAGCGGCGCGTTGGCGGGCTCGCAGAGGACGATGCGCACGTTGGGCCGCTCGCGCCGCAGCACGCGCCCGACGCCGACGACGGTGCCGCCCGTCCCATAGCCGGTGACAAAGATATCGAGCCGCGAGCCTGCGAAGTCGCCGAGAATCTCGCGCGCGGTCGTCGCCTCGTGAATGGCGGCGTTCGCCGCGGTCTCGAACTGGTGGGCGAGGAACCAGCCGTTGGCCTCGGCGAGTTCCACCGCCTTCCTGTACATGCCGAAGCCCTTTTGCGCCCGCGGCGTGAGAACGACCTTGGCGCCCAGCATCCGCATCAGCTTGCGCCGTTCGACGGAGAAGCTGTCGGCCATTGTGACGACCAGCGGATAGTTCTTCTGCGCGCAGACCATGGCGAGCCCGATGCCGGTGTTGCCGCTGGTGGCCTCGACGACGGTCTGTCCGGGCTTCAGCGCGCCGCTGCGCTCGCCCTCTTCGATGATGTTGAGCGCCAGCCGGTCCTTGACCGAGGCCGCCGGATTGAAAAATTCCGCCTTGGCGTAGATCGTCGCGTGGTCGACGCCGAGATTGTTGATGCGGATCGCCGGGGTGTCGCCGACGGTGTCCAGGATGCTGTCGAAAAGCCGGCCGCGCCCGGCGGTGGTCCAGATCGTCTGCCGAACCGGCATGGATGGCCTCCCTGCAGATCGTCGCCCCCAATCCGTCAACAGTTTGGGAACTTTTCCGTTCCTGTCAAATCGGCCCTGGCAGCGCCGGCCATTTCGCATGCGGACGTTACAGCGCGGCGCGCCTGCGATAGAAGTCCATCCCCGCCGGAAACGTCGCCCCATGTTCGCGAAATCTCTTGTCGCCGCCGCCTGCGCCGTCGCGCTCGGCTCGCCCGCCGCGGCCCAAGCCGTGGCCGACAGCGTCTACGCGAAGCCGCAGCAACTCGTGACGGTCGACGGCGCTCGCCGCGTCAACCTCTATTGCGTCGGCTCGGGCGAACCCACCGTCATCCTCGAGGCGGGAGCCGGCAACGGCATGGTCACCTGGCGCCTCGTGCAGGCGGACATCGCCGGGTTCACCCGGGTCTGCGCCTACGATCGCGCCGGGCTCGGCTTCAGCGACCCCGGGACCGGGCCCGCCGACGTGCGTAACCTGGCCGACGACCTCGCCCGTCTGGTCGCCGCGGCCGGGATCCGAAAGCCGTTCGTCCTCGTCGGCCACTCGCTCGGCGGCGCGATCGCCACGCTCTATGCGGCGACCCATCCGGGCGACGTCGCCGGCATGGTCCTGGTCGAGCCGGCCTTCGCCAACGACCTCGAGGCGCTGCAGGCCGAACTGCCGCCGGGCAAGCGGACCGCCATCCAGGACGCGATGGCGAAGTCGCTCGACTTCAAGCGAGCGTGCCTCGAGCGGGCGCGGGACGGCCAGCTGCTCGAGCCGGCGACGGCGGCCGACCGCGCCTGCGTCGAAACGACCTGGGATCCGAACAGGCTCGACCCGGCGCTGGCGCAAGTCTCACGCCGCCAGCTCGTCGAGCCCAGGGTCTGGGAGGCTCAGATCTCGGAGATGCAAGCCTTCGTGCCAAGCGACGACAAGCCCGACGCCGACTCGGCCGAACTGACTGCCGTGACCTTCGACTTCGACGCCAAGCCCTTGATCGTTCTCAGCCGCGGCGTCGACGAAGGCGGCCCCGGCGTGCCCATCGCCGCT
This sequence comes from uncultured Alphaproteobacteria bacterium, assembly GCA_963820795.1. Taxonomy (GTDB): domain Bacteria; phylum Pseudomonadota; class Alphaproteobacteria; order Rhizobiales; family Beijerinckiaceae; genus Roseiarcus. The sequence goes on along the minus strand of CAWGBJ010000011.1, from coordinate 52,523 downwards.
CTGCCCCGCGTCGAAGCGGCCTGGCGCGCCGGTCACGCGGCGCTCGCCACGCGTTCGACAAAGGGCAAGCACATCGTCGTCCCCGGCGCGCGCCATTACGTGCAGATCGACCGCCCCTACGCCGTCATCAGCGCGGTCAAGCGCGTGGTGACGGAGGTGAGGGGCCAGTGAAGATCGGCAGAAAGCCTGCTAACGCAGACGCTCGCCCTCCTCGGCGCCGCGCTGGTATAAAAGGTCCGAGCGCAGAGCTTGAACGCTCGGTTAGTGCGAACGCCTGAGGACATCCGATGCAGAACCCCGCGAGAACGACTTCGGCAGGTGAAGGCGCTGCGGCCGCCAGCGCCAAGAAGGAGAGCCTGCGGAGCCGCGCGCTGCACGAGCTCAAAGACTATGCGATCATCACCCTCTATCTCTGGGTGCTGTTCGTTCTCTTCAGCCTCTACAAGAGGGAGCTCCTTCGCGAGAACGGGATCAGCGTCTGGAACGAGAGCTTCGCCATCGTCAACGCGCTGATCTTCGGCAAGGTCATCCTGATCGGCCAGGCACTCGATGTCGGGAAGAGCCTCCGGGAGCAGGCTCTCGTCCTGGTCGTCGTCGGCCGGTCGCTGATGTTCGCGGTGATATTGATCCTGTTCCACATCGCTGAGGAAGCGATCCGGGCCTGGTTTGAGGGTCTGCCGCCCGCGACCGCCATTAACGACTTCGGCGGCGGGACCTTCCGCGGATTGATGACCTATGCGGCGATCATCTTCATTGCCCTGATCCCCTTCTTCGCCATTCAGGAAGTGGCGCGGGTGGTCGGCGGCGACGCGCTGTGGAGTCTGTTTTTCACCAGCGGCCGGAAGTCGTTCAGGCTGGTTCGGGAGTGATCCCGGGCGTCGCCCTCGCGCAAACGGCGCTGCTGCCGGGGCCGACCCTCGTCGGCTAGATCGCCATCTTTTTCGTCAGCCAGTAGGCGAAGGATTGCGACAGCTCCGACACGCGTCCCTGCATCGCCTGCTCCACCAGCGTTTGATCGACCGGAGACGGTATATAGGTTGACGTCGCCCGCAGCCTGATCGCGCGCGCCGTAGAGCCGCTCAGCGTCGCCACGCCCTTCATCGTGTCGGGGTCGGCTGGCCCGCCGCCTCCCAGATAGATGGAGTTGATGCGAACGCGCAAAGTAGCGGCGCTGGGATCGCCGGGCGCCATATGAGCGGCTAAATCCTGCGCGAGCAGGCTCGGAAGCTGCTGCTGCACCCATTGCGCAGTCGGATTGCCGCTCTGGGCGAGCAGAGGCGCCGTGTTGACCTCGATCGCGCCGATGCGCGGACCCGACGGCGCCGCCTGCGGTTGAACGGCGGCGGTCTGCGTCGTGTCGCACCCGGCAAGACCGAATGCGGCGCCGGCGCCAAGAGCGATCAGCGCGGCACGTCGCGTCAGCAAAATTGTCTGCATTGCAACCCCTCCAGAGATCTTGCGCACGCCCCGCCCCGTCACTCGAACGCGAAGACGCGCTTCCAATCATCCTTCATGCTCACGACGATCCAGCCCTGCTTTCCGGCCATGTCGTACATCTCCTGGCTGAAGGTTCCGACCGACGAGTCGGGCAAACCTTGCGCTGGACCGTAAGCATATTCGCGTTTCGCGTCGTCGTGCAGCACCCATCCAACCTTCGGCGCCGGCCTCAGAGCAGTAGTACAATGGGCTCGGCGAAAGCGAAAACTCTACTGGCGGGCGCCAAAGCGGATCCCACATGAGAACAGAGGACGTCCGCGTCCTGTAGGCCGGTCGGATGACAGGCAAAACATCGCCGGCCGCGACAATTCGACCCAGGACATAGGACCAATGCGCGAGATGCGCGCCCCGCCGGATCGGCTGGGAGCCACGGCTCGCCTCTGGACAGCGGCGCCGAATGCGCCCAAGCTTTCGCAGAAGATTTCCCTCCGCCGACGCCTGCTCGCCATGATCCCCAACGCCCCGCGTCTCTTCGACTTCGCCCTCGGCGACAGCGCCGAGATGATCCGCGACAGCGCACGCAGTTTCGCCGAAAAGGAGATCGCCCCGCGGGCGGCGGCGATCGATCGCGACAATCTCTTCCCGCGCGACCTCTGGCCGAAAATGGGCGCGCTCGGGTTGCACGGCATCACTGCGCCGGAGGACTACGGCGGGCTTGGCCTCGGCTATCTCGAGCATTGCGTCGCGATGGAAGAGGTGTCGCGCGCCTCGGGCTCCGTTGGTCTCTCCTACGGCGCCCATTCGAACCTCTGCGTCAACCAGATCGTACGCAACGGCGCCGCTGCGCAGAAAGCGCGCTATCTGCCGAAGCTCATCTCGGGCGAGCACGTCGGGGGCCTGGCGATGTCGGAGCCGAACGCCGGTTCCGACGTCGTCTCGATGACGACGCGGGCCGAGAAGAAGGGCGACCGCTATGTCCTCAATGGCGCCAAGATGTGGATCACCAACGGCCCCGTCGCCGACACGCTCGTCGTCTACGCCAAGACTGACCCGGCGGCTGGCGCGCGCGGCATCACCGCCTTCATCGTCGAGCGCGGCATGCCGGGATTCTCGGCCGGGCAGAAGCTCGACAAGCTCGGCATGCGCGGCTCCGACACCTCCGAGCTCGTCTTTGCCGATTGCGAAGTCCCTGAGGAGAACGTGCTGGGCGGGGTCGGCAGGGGCGTCAACGTGCTGATGAGCGGGCTCGACTACGAGCGCGTCGTGCTGTCGGCCGGGCCGCTCGGCCTGATGGCCGCGGCGCTCGACGTCGTGCTGCCGTATGTCCACGAGCGCAAGCAGTTCGGCCAGCCGATCGGCACGTTCCAGCTCGTACAGGGCAAGCTTGCCGACATGTATGTGACGATGAACGCCGCCAAGGCCTATGTCTATGCCGTCGCCAGGTCCTGCGACCGCGGTCAGACGACGCGCGAGGACGCGGCCGGCGCGATCCTCTATGCCGCCGAGCGGGCGACCGCGGTCGCCCTCGACGCGATCCAGGTTCTCGGCGGCAATGGATACACCAACGATTATCCGCTCGGCCGCCTGCTGCGCGACGCGAAGCTCTACGAGATCGGCGCCGGCACGAGCGAAATCCGGCGCATGCTCATCGGCCGGGAATTGTTCGAGAAGACGGCGTGAGGCGCCGGTCTCAGGCCCGGTTGTTCGCCCTGAAGGTGAGCTTGATCGCGCCCTTTACATCGGCGTTCGCCGACGCCACCAACCTGATTTCGCCCTTCGACGTCAGTTCGATATACATCTCCACCGTGTCCAGCATGTAGTGCGCCGACTTGCTCCTGACGGGATCGATGCCCCTGGCGAACGCGTCGCAAAACTCGCCGAGCTTTTGGCTCAACAGGTCGGCGAAAGTGCTGAAGTTCGAGACGCTCTTCGTTACGTCTTCCGCCGACCATTTGTCCCGGCCGAACGGCAGTTCCGGCGAAACGCGGACCTCCATGGGAAACTTTACGGACATTGTGCCCCCGCTACATGGCAGACTTCTTTTGCGCCTCGCGGCTCTCGACAAGGATCAAGGAGATAGAATACGCCGATTCGACGCGGAGGAAAGCGCCTCAACTCGGGCTTCCTCTTGGTCAGATCCTCATGCTTCCGCAATAGAGGCGTTTTCGGTGACGCCGCCCGACGTCTCAGACCGATGGTGGTCTCCCAGCCGATGCGGCGGCTTCGGCTGCGCTAACCGGCTGACATCCTATTTTCGAAAAAGATAATTCGTGTTAGAGTGAATTCGGCAAACCCGCCGCAAAGCCGACAAGCCGATCACAGGTTTTGAAAGTTCTTTTTTCTTTTTTTCTTCTCATTCGCCCGTAACCATTTGATAAGTCGTGATTCCGGGTAAGGAATTGCAATTTTTGGCAGGAATTTGCAGGGGATTGGAAGCCAACGGAAGCGCGATTGCAGCGTTCGGAAGCTTTCTGAAAGTCAAGGAAGGGAGGGCGCCGGGGGTGCGATCCAAAGTGATGCGCTCAGGCGGTGCGGCATAGTGATTTGTTGGGGCTGTTGTCATTGGCGGCAGCGCCGCGTTGCAGGGCGAGGGCTTTCCAGTAGGCGTCCCAGTCGCCGTTGATTCGATTTATCCGCAAGGCGAGCATGTGTTCGGCATGCTTGACGCGCCACCAGGCGCCGGGCCGCTTCAGGCGTTGCTGGGCGACGAAGCGGTGGGCGCTTTCGACCTCGCCGGAGCCGATCGGCAGTCCTTCGGCCAGGGCCCGGGGATAGTTCAACTGGTCAGCGCGAGCGCGGAGGTAGCGATGGCAGGTTCGCACGGGCGCGTGCTCGTCGTCGGCTTCGGGAGGCTCGCAATGTCCGGCGAGCGCCTGCAGGACGGCGTCGAGACGCCCGTCTTTGAGCGCCTCCTTCTGGGTCTCGATCCAGGCGTCGCGTGCGACCGGGTCGGGCGCGATTGCTGCTGAGGCGGCGCCCAGGTATTCGCAGACGTGATAGAAATCAATCAGGTAGCAGCCTTGGTCGCCGAACTGCTCCTCGATTTGGCCGACGATCCAGGGCGCACCGTCGCCGACCGCGTGAACCCGGGAGTTCGCCCCGAACCCGGCGCGAACCGCGCAGGAAAGCAGCTGGCGCCCGGCCTCTTCGACCCCACCCTCGATCGAGCCCGCATAAACCGGCGTGCAGCTCCCTTGCGCGTGCGCCAGCGACAGCTTCGCCTCCCGCCAGGACAGCGTCTTGCCTTTGCGCTTGTCCTTCCCCTCGCTGCTCGGCTCGACGATCGGAACCATGCCGCCGTCCGTCTCGACGATGATCGGCTTGCGAAGGCCCGGCGCTTCCGGAAATTCCAAATCCTGGCGACTGCTTTCATGCATCGCCTGGGCGTGGGCGAACGTGATCCGCTGGATCGTGCTCTCGCCGATCGCGAAGCCGTAGTGCTCCTGCAGCTTGGCGCGCGCCTGCGCGAAAGGCTGATCGGCGGCGAAGTCGACGATGGCGCGCTGCAGCGGCCGCGAACACCCGAGCGGGCTCACCTTCGCCCCGAGCACGAATGGACGCACCCGCTGCGTCCCGAACCGATATTGCGGCTCCCGAACCTCTATTTCGCCAAACTTCGTATGCCAGCGGAGTTTTTTTCGCCTTGGCGATGCATCTGCGGGCGTTGGCGAATCTCCCGCTCCGTCGCCTCGACCCGCCGCTCGGCCCAACTGCGCAACGCCTCCCGCCCCAGAAGACAGAGTCTCCTCGACCATCCGCTCTTCCGCCGCGTCGGCTTCCTTCAATTCACCCTCCTCGCCTTCGACCGCCAGCACGATCGACGACACACGCTTGCGAAGCTCCGGATGCGCTCGCAACGTCGTAATCAGCGCATCATCGCTCAACTCCCCAACCGCCATCCCTTCGCCTCCCGCCGAATCAATCAAATCTAACCTACCCTGCATCGGTTTGAATCGCACCCAGGGCGCCGGCGACAGCGCGGGGGTTAAAGTCCGAGCCAACTACCCTGACCTCGCGATGCATGGCCTGCGGGTCAAACCCACGGTGTAAGAGTCATGCGGGGGGTCAGGACCCAGGAATTGGAATGTTGCGAAAAGTGACACTTAAACCATTGAAAACATTGCCGCGCTCGCAGATCTGCACGGCGCCCGATCGAGGAGGCGGGACCAGTTTGCGGTCGAGCCGGTTTAGAGTTGTTGTAGTTCCAGTCGACGGTAAGCGGAAATCCACTCCGTCCCGGCGGCAGCCGGAAGGAGGAGGCGTTCACTATCGTGCTGCCTAAGGCCGCTCGACCGGCTATGCTTTGAGCGGAAGCAAGCCAAACCCCACGAGGAGCGCCGCATGGAATACCTGCACACGATGATCCGGGTCGCCGATCTCAAGGCGACGGTCGCCTTTTTCGAGCTCCTGGGCCTTGTCGAGACGCGGCGGGTCGACAATGAAAAGGGCCGCTACACGCTGGTCTTTCTGGCCGCGCCCGGCGACGTCGAGCGGGCGAAGCGCGATCAGGCGCCGCTGGTCGAGCTCACCTTCAACTGGGACCCCGAGGTCTATGCCGGCGGCCGCAACTTCGGCCATCTCGCCTATCGGGTCGACAACATCTACGCCACTTGCAAGAAACTCATGGACGCCGGCGTGACCATCAACCGGCCGCCGCGCGACGGCAACATGGCCTTCATCCGCACCCCGGACATGATTTCGATCGAGCTTCTGCAGAAGGGCGCCGCGCTCGCCCCAGCCGAGCCGTGGGCATCGATGCCGAACACCGGCGTCTGGTGAGCGTAGCGCCGCGGGCTTACGCGAGCAGGAAGTCGCGCACGATCCCGATCTGCTCCTCGTTGAGGAGCGCCGGCGCATGGCCGATGCCCGGGAACTCGATGAGCTTGGCCTTTGGCCCCCGCCGCGTCATCGCCTCGGCGGTTTCGCGGGTGAGGAGATCCGACTGCGCGCCGCGCAAAAGCAGCGTCGGACAGCGGATCGCCTCCCAAGTCGGCCAGAGATCGACATCCTCAAGCGGGGCGGCTTTGAAGGCGTCGGCGATGCGCGGATCGTAGGCCAGGCCCCAGCCGCCGCCCGGCTTTTCGCGCGCGCTGTCGCGGGCCATGCTGCGCCATTGCGCGTCGGTCAGCAGACCGAACGAGGCGTGCCTGACGCGCAACTCCGTCTCCAAAGCCTCAAGCGAGGCAAAGGTCGGGTCAAGCCCGACATAGTCGCGGATGCGTCCGAGGCCGACCTTCGACACAAACGGACCGATGTCGTTGATCACCAGCTTGCGGATCGGATTGCCCGGCTGGCCCGCCAGCATCATGCCGATCAAGCCGCCCATCGATGTGCCGACCCAGTCGACGCTATCGACGTCGAGCCTCGCGATAAGCGTCGCCGCATCGGCGACATAGGTCGGATAAGCGTACTCCGTCGAAACCCTCAGATTATCGCTCCGCCCGCGTCCGGGCATATCGGGGCAGACCACCCGGCGCCGCGCCGACAGGGCCTCGGCCAAAGCATCGAAGTCCTTGCCGTTGCGCGTCAGACCATGCACGCAGACGAGCGTCGGCGCGTCAGCCGGTCCAGGCCATACGCTGTAGACGATCTGGTGAAAGCCTGACAGGCCGAGGCAGGAAACGTGCCGTTCGATCATTGAGCGTCAATCCTCGGCTGCTGAACGGCCAACGCGAGGCCATCGTTTGCGGCGTTGCGGCCACACGTATCGGCCCAATGGAGCCCCTCGAGCACATTGGCGCCTTCGATGCGCCTGAACAAGACGCCGCGTCGCCTTGGGCCCGCTGGACAGCGTCGCGCCCGCGGAGGACAAGAAGGCGTGAGCCTCTTCGACGACAGCCCGGCATCGAAGGCGCCTGCCCCGCCGCTGGCCGAGCGCCTGCGGCCGACGACGCTCGCGGACGTCTCGGGCCAAGAACATCTGACCGGACCGGACGGAGCGCTGACCCGCCTCATCGAAGCGCCGACGCTCGGCTCGATGATCTTCTGGGGCCCGCCGGGCAGCGGCAAGACGACGGTCGCGCGGCTGATTGGCGCCGGGCGGCCGGACGCCTTCGTGCAGGTTTCGGCGATCCATACCGGCGTAGCCGAACTGAAGAAGATCTTCGACGCCGCCCGAGCGCGTCGCGCGCATGGGCAGGGCACACTTCTTTTCGTCGATGAGATCCACCGCTTCAACCGGGCGCAGCAGGACTCCTTCCTCCCCGTCATGGAGGACGGCGTCGTTACGCTGATCGGCGCGACGACGGAAAACCCATCGTTCGAGCTTAACGCTTCGCTCTTGTCGCGGGCGCGCGTGCTCGTCTTCCGGCCCTTGAGCGCCGAAGCGATCGAAGCGCTGTTGCAACGCGCCGAGCGCCTCCTGGAAAAGCCGCTGCCGCTCGACAGGGAAGCGCGCGAAGCCCTGATCGGCATGGCCGATGGCGACGGACGGGCGGCGCTGACGCTGGCGGAGGAAGTGTGGCGCGCCGCACGGCCAGGCGAGGTCCTTGACCCGGCCCGGCTCGTGGAGGCGGTGCAGCGGCGAGCCCCGATCTATGACAAGGCGCAGGACGGCCACTACAATCTGATTTCCGCCTTGCACAAATGCGTGCGCGGTTCCGATCCGGACGCGGCGCTCTACTATCTCGCGCGGATGTTCGATGCCGGGGAAGATCCGCTCTTCATTGCGCGTCGCGTCGTGCGCATGGCGGCGGAGGATATCGGCCTTGCCGATCCGCAGGCGCTCGTCGTCGCCAATGCCGCTAAGGACGCTTACGATTTTCTCGGCAGCCCGGAGGGCGAACTCACGATCGCCGAGGCCGTCGTCTATGTCGCGACCGCGCCGAAGTCGAACGCGGTCTACAAGGCCTTCGGCGCTGCGCAGTCGCTGGCGAAAACGCATGGCTCGCTGACGCCGCCGAAGACGATATTGAACGCGCCGACTCGGCTGATGAAGCGCGAGGGTTACGGCTCGGACTACCAATACGACCACGATGCGCCCGAAGCCTTCAGCGGCCAGAATTACTGGCCCGATGCGCTCGGCCGCCGCGTCCTCTACGAGCCTGTCGAGCGTGGCTTCGAGCGCGAGCTCAAGAGGCGGCTCGACTATTGGGCGAGGCTTCGGAACGAGCGCGGGCAGGATTAAACGCCGGGCCGGGCTCGAATTTCCGGTCGCTCGCCTGGCAAACCGCCCCGGTCCTCTCCGCGCCCCAGAGGTCGAAGGAATCGCTCGACGCCGAAATCGGCGACGATCTGGTTGGCCTCATGGGCGGGGTCGATGCCGTTGGCCCGCAGATAGGCGTAGAGGGCGCCGTGTCGCGTGTCGACCGGCCGCGCGTGCCGCACCGCTACCGAGCCGACGACGCCGACGCTCTCCGGCCCGAACGCGCTGCGCACCGCCGGCCCGAGCAGAAGGTCGGTTCCCCAGCCGCCGACCGCTTCCGCAAACACCCAGCCTGCGTGCTCGAGCGCGCGGCGCGAGAACGTCGGCGCCATGATCTCGATCGAGGAAACGCGCATGATCCCTGTTCCCGCCCTTGGTCTTTGCAGGTATGGCCAGGCCGTCTTGGAATCGGCGGTCAACGCCGGCTGCGCCAGATCGAGCCCTTCGCGCGCCATAGCGGCGAACAGCGCGTCGATGTCCTTTGCTTCGATCTCGACGTCATCGTCGAGAAGCAGAATGGCCTCGTAGCGCAACAACAGATCGGGTCGCTGTTCGAGCAGGCGGCGGACCGAGGTGGTCTTCGTGCCGGCCTGAAACACCGCCGTGTCGGCGAGCGGATTGGCCTCTCCCTCGTGATAATAGTTGAGGAGAATGTCGTAGTCGCGCGGCTCGCGCAGATAGCTCGCGTCGAAGCCCTGGCCGCTCTGGACGAAGACGAGATGCTTCCGGCCCCTGTCGGGCGCCTCCCGTTCGATGCGCATGCGGGCGCTGGCGAAGAAGCGCTCCTGGCGCGCCCTCAGCTCCACGAGGCTGAGCGGCGGCTCGAGGTCGCCGTCGCGCGGCTTGGGGTCGAAGACGCGCAACGCCGCTTCCTCGATCGACCGGCCCTTGCCGCGGATCACGTCGCGCACGAACGCCATGTCGATATCGGCGCGCGGCCGGCGTGCGGCCGGTAATCCGACTTCGAGAAAATGCAGGAACGGATGCGGGTGGGTTCGGCTCCAGTCCGGATTCTGCGCCATGTACCAGGTTTGGTCGAATTCAGCCGAGGGCGAAGGCCCGCCCGGCTCCGGCCGCGCAAGGTAGAGTCCTAAGAGACCGGTTGTGCTCGAACCGACGCCTGCCGACCTGCGAAAGAACTTTGGGTCGAAGAAGCCGTTGGGACGATAGCCGAGCCGTTCTCCCAAAAGCGCGTAGTGCAGCAGCGCCAGCGCGCTCGCCCGCCCGGTTCCAAGCCGCCGCTGCGCATATAGACGGCTCCAGAACGCCCGCCGCGCCATAGCCGCAGGAGAGGGCGGCGCCGCCGCAACTTCGGGATGGGCTTGCAGCGCGGACAATTTCAGGCCGCGACGGGCATGTCGGCGATCGCGCCGAACGTCGTCTCGAACGAAGCTCTCAGTGCCGCGTCCGCCTCGGCCATCGTCGCCTTGCGGCCGAGATCGGCGAGGCTTGTCACGCCATATTGGGCCGAGGCGATGCCGCAGGGAACGATGCCGGAGAAATGCGTCAGATCGGGCGCGACGTTGAGGGCGACCCCATGAAAGGTCGCCCAGCGGCGGACGCGCACGCCGATTGCTGCGATCTTGTCCTCGGCCACCACGCCGCTCGGCGAGCGCGCCTTGTCGGGCCGCCGGACCCAGACGCCGACCCGGTCCTCGCGCGTCTCGCCGTCGACGCCGAGGGCCTTCAGGGCCGAGATCAGCCAGCCTTCCAGCGCCGCGATATAAGCGCGCACGTCGGGCCGGCGGCGCTTGAGGTCGACCATCACATAGGCCACGCGCTGGCCCGGCCCGTGGTAGGTGTATTGCCCACCCCGGCCGACCCGATAGACTGGAAAGCGCGGGTCGAGGAGGTCCTCCGGCTTGGCGCTTGTTCCGCCGGTATAGAGCGGGGGATGCTCGACGAGCCACACACGCTCGGGAGCGCGCCCCGCAGCAATGCGGTCTGCCTGGGCGTCCATCTCCGCCAGCGCTTCCGGATATAAAGTCAGACCGGGAGAAACAACCCATTCGACAGGGGACGCGCCGGGACCGGCGAACAGGGATGGGCGCGTGACGAGGCGGGGATTGGACACCCCGATCTTCTAGCAGGCGAAGTTGACCGAATCGAGTGACCTTCCTCGCCTTCGAGCGCGACTGGCTGCGAACTCTGATTCGACTGGTTTGACAGCGGTCTGCGATCACCTGGCGGTTGGCAGGCGCCGAAAAAGGCAACTTTGTAAACATTTCTGTCTTTTTGGCTTGACGCATCGTCATCCGATGGATTTCCTGCAACCGGGCGGGGGTCGAGGCGTCGCCCTGCGCTCCCGTTTAGCGCTGCGGCGGCGTCTCGACTAACGTGAATGCGTTGGGTGGGGAGGGGTCGTGGTCGCCGCGGGCGAGAGGCCAAGGCGCTTCGCCAGCGCGCTCGGGGCGGCTCTGCTGACGCTCTCGAGTCCGGCCGCCCTGGCAGGCGCCTGGACCGAGCCGCAAGGCGACGGCCTTCTGATCGAAAGCCTGTTCGGCTGGACCGGCTATGGCGCCCCCTGGGGCGGCAATCCGGCCGTGAAGCAGAACCGGGCCGACGCCGAGACCTATGTCGAATATGGCGTCACCAACCAACTCACGATCTTTGGCCAGACGGCGCTCGAGCGCTATTCCCTGAGCCCGCCGACGCGGAGTCTCTACGCCGGCCTCGACTATTCCGACGTCGGCTTGAGGACAAAGCTCTGGTCGACCGGCGCCTGGGTCTTCTCCGGCGAGACGACGCTGTTCGTGCCGGGCGCCCACGACCCGGCGTCGCCCGCTCAGGCCGGCAATACGGGCGGAGCGGGCGAGGCCCGGGCCCTCGCCGGCTATAATCTCGCCGTCGGATCGATCCCCGCCTTTGTCGACGCGGAGCTCGGTTATCGCCTGCGAACCGCCGGGCCGCCCGACGAATGGCATGGGGACCTCACCTTCGGCCTCAAGCCGACGCCGAGGTTCATGCTTCTCCTGCAGGACTTCACGATCGTCTCGATGGCGTCGACGAACCGCAACTTTCCCGCCTGGCGGAACTCGGTTGTCGAAGCCAGTCTCGTCATCGCGCTCGATGCGGAATGGTCGGTCCAATTCGGATTCTTCGCCAGCGTGCTGGCGGTCAAGACCAACACCGAACGCGGCGCGGCGCTCGGCGTCTGGCGCAGGTTCTAGCAGAGCGGGTAGCGCTCATTGAGGGGTCGTTCCTCGCCGATCCCCTGATGCCGGGCAAGATCTCCGCGCTGGAGATAAAACTTCATTGCCCGGGATTAGATCCAGGTCCTGCACGAGAGCGGCCCGCGTTCGCCCATTCGGGACAAGGCCGGAAGTGACCCGCTCAATTCGTGCTGCCCGTTTGCTGACAGCGTACCTGCGGATCAAGCGATCGGGAGCGCAAAAGCAGACAATTGTATATCGACTTGATATGAAGTCTTAAATTGCATGTGTCTATTGCTGTTCGCGGAGTCGCCAGACCTGGGCGCTCAGTGATGGAGAGAGGACATGGGCAAAGCTATCGTTATGTTTAACCGTCTCCAGAGTGATGAGGACGGCGCTGCTCTTATCGAGTATACGGTGCTGCTGGGGATCCTTCTTGTCGCAGTCGTGGCAACCATTGGCCTGGTCGGCACATGGGTCAGCACGCAATGGACCAATCTCAACGCCGCACTCTGACTTCTCACTGGCCGGCCCCCGCCCTGTCTTCGCGGGGGCGGCCACTTTTGTCATAGGACTCGGCAGCGTTGACGCTCCGCCTATGGCGCCGAATGGTGATGGTGGTGATGATGATGACGGCGGCGGGAATACGGTAGAATCTGTAACAATGCCGGAAGTGGTGGTGGTTGTACTGCGCCGGCTGCGCAGCGGCCGGCTGCTATAGTCGGCCAACTGGCCATCCGCGTGGAGGCGTTCCCGCCGCGTTCGGGATCGTGGAGTTCCCTCGACCGCGCCTCCATCGACTTTCGTTAGGGTAGCCGAAGAAAGCTGCTTAGGGATCTTTCAGCAGCGGTCGCCGTGGGAATCTTTCTGACCTTTTACAACGGGCGAGATTATCGCGGCGGGGATTTGTTGGCGCGGTCCCGAGCAGCAAGGGTGCGCTTGATCTCATCGGCAAGGCGCCCCGGATCGTAGGGCTTTTTGAGCTGGGGGCCTTCCTCGCAAAGGTTCCCCGCTTGCTTCGCTTCGTTGAGGACCGTGCCCGCCAGAACGACTCTGATGTCCGGCCTGTTCTGCCTGATCCAGCGGGCCAGCCCAAACCCGTCGAGCGGTCCTGGCGCACGGGCGTCGGCGAATACGATGTCGATCGTCATCGCCCTGCCGTTGACGACCAGAAGGGCATCGTCGGTGTTGCCGGCCTCGAGCACCTTGTATCCGCAGTTGCGCAGATATTCCGCGATCTTCTGCCTAACCAGGACATCGGACTCGACCATAAGGACAGTCGGACGCTCCAACGGTATGGGATCGACAGCCTTCATTCTGGCGAGAACTCGGCGAGCGCGGCGCGGATGCGGGCGACAACGTCGGCAATGTCATAGGGCTTCACGATAAACGGCCTGATGGGGGCGCGCTCACGCGCCGGCATCCGGCTGGACGTCATCAGGAATTTCAGGTCCGGGACATCCGCCCTGAGCCGCCGGATGAATTCGAGTCCGTTCATGCTGCCGGGCAACTCGATTTCCGCGAAGACAAAGTCGATGCTGCTTCCGGCCCTGACGTGCTCCATCGCTTCGTCCGCGTGGCTCGCCTCGATCACTCGCATGCCCGCCTCCCGCAATTCGTCAGCAACCATGAGCCTGACCAGGATTTCGTGCTCGACGACGAGCACGGTTCGAACCTCGTCCTCGGAGGGGCGCCGCAAGTCCCTGATCATACAGTCTTCCGCTCATCCGCTAACACTTGCAAACTCTCCCTTCGCGCACGCAGTTCCCTCGGCGCCATCGAATTTGCGCCTGGGAAGGCTCAAGGAATTCGGACCCAGCGACCGGATGCCCTTTTGCGGCGATTTTCCCGGCGCCGGTCGAGGAGCGCAACAATTCGGCATCGGTGGAGAGAGCTTGCCCTCCTGTCGGGCGCGGGCCTTCACGAAGACGGGGAGAGAGAAGGATCGAGGATTTCGCTAAGCTTTCTCGACAGTTCGTCGATCGAATAGGGCTTGACGATCAGATTGACGCCGGCGTCGAGAACCCCGTTATGCACGATGGCGTTTCGCGTGTAGCCGGTGGTGAAGAGCACCTTGAGGCCCGGTCTGCGCGCGCACGCTTCGTCGGCGAGTTTGCGCCCATTCTTGTCGGGCATGACGATATCGGTAAAAAGAAGGTCGACTTGGGCGTTACGGTCGAGCTCGCGCAAAGCGGTTGCAGCTCCATCCGCTCGCAGGACCCGGTAGCCCAGTTCGGCGAGCATGTCTGCGGTGAGCAGCCGCACTCGCTCGTCGTCTTCAACCAGAAGGATCGTTTCGCGCGGCCGCCGAGCCGCCAGCTCTTTTGACGGGGGCAAGGGTTCTTCCGCAGCGCCATAGTGTCTCGGTAAATAGATCTTCACCGTCGTGCCCTGCCCCGGCTCTGAGTAGATTTTCACGTGGCCCCCGGATTGGCGAACGAAGCCGTAAACCTGGCTGAGTCCAAGACCGGTCCCCTGACCAGCCGGCTTTGTTGTGTAAAAAGGGTCGAAGGCCCGCTCCATGACATCGGAGGTCATGCCGGTTCCGGTGTCGGTCACGGCGATGAGGACATATTGCCCCGAGGGGATGCCGATCTGGCGGGCGGCGTAATCCTCGTCCAGGAACGCGTTGCTGGTCTCGATCGTGAGCTTCCCTCCGACCGGCATGGCATCTCGCGCGTTCAGCGCGAGATTGAGGAGCGCGCTCTCGAGTTCGTTGGCGTCGGCCTGCGTCCGCCAGAGACCGCCCGCGAGAACCGTCTCCAACCGCACGGCTTCGCCAAGCGTCCGAACGAGGAGTTCCGCCATCCCGGACACCATCTTGTTGGGGTCGATCGGTTGAGGAGACAGCGGCTGTTGCCGCGAGAAGGCAAGGAGCCGATGCGTCAAGGCCGCAGCGCGCTCGACACCCACTGTCGCGGCGTCGAGATAGCGATGCGGATTGCCGCCTTCCCGGGCAAGCGCGCGCTTGGCCAATCCGACGCCGTTGAGGATGACCAGAAGCATATTGTTGAGGTCGTGCGCCAGTCCGCCCGCCAGCTGTCCCAGCGATTCCATCTTTTGCGACTGCCGCAGTTGCTCGGCGAGCTTGCTGCGTTGGGCCGCCTCGTTCACCAGAGCGGCGTTGGCGTCGCGAAGGCTGTCCCGGCCGGCGGTAATCTCCTTCAGTTGACCGTGCAAGCGTCGGATCGAGATCGTCCCGACGACAATTGTGAACAAGACGGCCGCGAGAGCGCCTAAGCGGAGAAGGTTTCCCTCCCGCTCGACGGCGCCGAACTGCGCATCGAGGCGCTGTCGTTGCTCCAGCGCGAGGGCGTCGATGCTTGTCCGGAACCTGTCCATGATCGCTCTGCCGACGCCTTCGTTGACCAACGCGATGGCTTCATTGTCCTTGTTGCCGTCGTGGAGCTCGATCGTGGACCGCAGCTCTGTCAGCTTCTGGTCGGCCAGGCCACGCAAGGCGGTGATTTCACTTTGATCGCTGCTGGTCCCGTCCCTTGTATTGGCCAGATCCATGAAATCGGCGTCGAGTCGCGCAATTGCAGTTTGATAAGGCTGCAGATAGCTTTTATCGTTGGTGAGAAAGTAACCCCGTTGCCCAGTCTCAGCATCCAACAAATCGATGTAGATCTGGTAGAGATTCTTTCGTTCTTTGACAATTTGGCGGGCGACCTCGTATTGCTGTCGTTGTTGGCTGACGAAGACGAAAATCGCCAGCATCAACGCGGCAAGCGCCGCAAACCCAGCGTAAAGCGTGCCGGAGTTGTCAAAAACCGAGGACCAATGTTTTCCGCGCATGGACGATCCAGATGTGAACGTTCGTGATACCCTATGGCCTTCCCGATTTGAAACCGCATGTCATAACGGACGTTGATTGCCATGGCCGAAGCCGATCACCATACGCGAGGCGTCATCCTCGTCGCCGAGGACGACGACCTGGTGCGGCTTATCGCCGCCAACATTCTCGAGGAGCGCGGTTTTTCCGTTGTCGAGGCGGAAAACGCCGAGGCTGCTCTTGAAGTCCTGGAAAAGCGGCCGGACGTGCGGTTGCTGTTCTCCGACATTAACATGCCCGGCGAGGTCGACGGAATAGGGCTCGCCCGACGGGTGCATGAGCGGTGGCCGCATGTGCTGCTCGTTCTGACATCGGGCCAAAGGGAGCCTCGTGGCGGCGACATCCCGGACGACGGCCGCTTCATCCCCAAGCCATACCGGGCTGAGCAGCTCGTCGGGCAGGTCCAAGAGCTATTGGGCCATTGACAGTCGCGCGCGGCGGAGCCGGCCCGGCAAACCGACGATATTAACCAGCCCTCCCTACGCTCTCTGCCTTTCTCCGGATCGCGGATACCCTGTTTCGACGCTTCACGGGAGAAAGCCCATCGCTCCGCGGCAAGAATGGCTGGCCAAGGCCGAGCAGCGTTTCCACAAGCGTCATCGGCAGCGGTCGCGCCCTCGCCGGGCAGTATTCGGCGACCGCGTTTGCCGGTAGATTCCATTCGCGCAGTTCGCAAAAGCGCGAAGACCTCGCGCTTCCAGGGGGACGGAGATGCGAACCGCCTATTGCTTCACGCCGGACAGGACGTTCTTTCCGCCGGCGGTCCGGGCGATCGCCTCTTTGATCGCGGCCGAACCCGACGGCGCCCAAGAGATCGTCCTTATTTGCGAGCCCGATGACGTGTCGCCGGGCTTCGACAGGCTCGCGCCCGCCCTGCGGGGGCGCATCGAGCTGATGACGTTGGACTTCTCCCGCTACGATAAGAGCCTGAGCGCCAAGGGACGCTTTTCCCGCGCCGTCTTTCGCCGCCTCTTCCTCGACGACATCCTGCCATCGCATTTCGAGCGGATCGTCACCGTCGATTCTGACATGCTGATCGTGCGGCCGGGCTTGAAGCGTCTCGAGACCCTCGATCTCGGCGGCCGGCCGCTCGCCGCCGCCTACGACATGATCTTCCTTATGGACTTCAAAGGCGACGCGCTGGCGCGGCAGTTTCAGCGCTCCCGGCGCTCGCTCGGGCTCAAGCTCGAGACGCCCTATTTCAACGCCGGGCTGATGGCGATCGACCGCGCCGGGTGGCGGGCGGAGAGATTGACAGAGCGCGTGACCGAGGCGCTTCGCCAGACGCCCGAGCGTTTCCCGTTCAACGAGCAGGACGCGCTGAACGCGATCCTCAAGGGCGGCTTCGCGCCCCTGTCGCCGCGCTACAATTTTATGGGCGACTTTTTCCTTCTCGATCTCGAACGCCGGCTCGAGCCGCTCGTCCTGCATTTCGTCAACGCGCCGAAACCCTGGGAATACGCCGGCTGGAAGGGCGAAGGGCGCTTCGCCGAAGCCTATCGCGCCTGGTTCGCCGCCTCGCCCTGGCCGGAATGGGCGAAGGCGCCGGAGAAGCCGCCGTGGCGGCGAACCCGCCCGCCGCTCACGCGCCTCAGGCGAAGCTTCGCCGAGCGCCTCGCCGCCTTCCTCGACGACGCGCCGTTTGTCGACCGCCGGGCGTCCGGGTCCGCTTGACGGCGGGGCCAAACTGCCGTCCTTTGGCGGCCTCCCAGGACGCCCAGGCCCACATGTTCCGGACCTTGATGACCTCGCGGCGGTTCGCGCCGCTGTTCTGGTGCCAGTTCCTCTCGGCCTTCAACGACAACTTCGTCCGCAACATGCTGGCGATGCTGATCCTGTTCCGCTTCGGCGGCGCGCGGTCGAGCCTCGAGATCCTTATCGCCACGATGATCTTCGTTCTGCCGGCGATTCCGCTCTCGGCGCTCGGCGGCGAGATCGCCGATGCGCACGACAAGGCGTTCGTGGCGCGGCGGCTGAAGCTCGCCGAGATCTTTGTCCAGATGATCGCGGCGGCCGGCTTCGTCCTGTCGTCGCTGACGCTGCTCTATGTGGCGCTCTTCGGGCTCGGCTGTGTCGCGGCGCTGTTCGGGCCGATCAAATACGGCATCCTGCCCGACCACCTGAGGCGCGAGGAGCTCGTCTCCGGCAACGCACTGGTCGAGGGCGCGACCTTCGCGGCGATCATCTGCGGCCTCGTCGTCGGCGGGTTCGCCGCAGCGGAGGGCCGCTCGCCCCTAAGCGTCGTGGCGCAGCTCATGCTCGTCGCCTTCGCCTGCTACGCCACGGCGCGCTACATTCCGCCGACCGGCGTCGGCGCGCCGGGACTCAAGGTCGACCGCAACGTCTTCGCTTCGACCTGGCGGGTCATCAGCGAGGTGCGCGCCGACGACCGCCAGTGGGTCGGGGCGCTGGCCACTAGCTGGTTCTGGACGGTCGGGGCGATCACGCTCTCGCTCGTGCCGGTCATCGTCAAACAGCGCATCGGCGGCGGCATTGACGTCGAGATCGCCATCAACCTCATCTTCGCCGTCGGCGTCGCCGCCGGCTCGCTCGCCGCGGCGCTGCTGTCGCACGGCCGCATCGAGCTCGCGCCGGCGCCGTTCCTGCTGCTTGCGCTTGCGGCGCTGGCGATCGCCATCGGGCTTCAGACCGGCGCGATGGCGCCGGCGAACCACGTGGTTCCGCTGACCGAGTTCTTCACCAGCGGCTTCGGCCTGCGCCTCGCCTTCGAGATCTTCCTCTATTCGGCAGCGGCGGGCCTCTTCGTCGTGCCGATCTTCGCCGCCGTCCAGGCCTGGGCGGGCGAGGACCGCCGCGCCCGGGTCGTCGGCGCCGTCAACGCGCTGAACTATATCTTCATGGTCGGCGGCTCGATCGTCACGATGATCCTGCTGCAGGTCGCCGGCCTCTCCGAACCGACGACGCTCATCGTTCTCGGCTTCGCCAACGTTCTGGCGGCGATCTATTTCTTCCGCCGCCTGCCGGCGAATGTCCTCGCCTTTGTCCTGCGTGTCCTCTGGCGGATCTTGTTCCGCCTCGAGGTCAAAGGCCGCGAAAACCTGCCGCCGGCCGGGCTCCCGGCCGTCATCGCCGTCGACCACGCCTCTTTCCTCGACGCGCCGATCCTCTTTTCGCTGATGGAAGAGCCGCCGCTCTTCGCCATCGATCCCCGCTTCCTCAGCCGCTGGTGGATGAGGGCCTTCCTCAGCTTCGTCGAGGCGCGTCCGCTCGATCCGGCCCGGCCGATCGCGCTGAGGGCGCTGATCGAGGAGGTGCGCGCCGGCCGCCGCCTGGCGATCTTCGCCCCGGGGCGCATCGCCGCCAGCGCCGCCCTGATGAAGGGCTATGACGGGGCGGCTTTCATCGCCGAAAGGAGCGAGGCGCCGGTCACGCCGGTTCGACTCGCCGGGGCGGAGCGGACCTATTTTTCGCGCATCGACGCGGCAAAGGTCGGACGGCGGCTCCTGCCGAAGATCATCGTCACGATCCTGCCGCCCGAGCGGATCGAGGTCGCTTCGGATCTCGCCGGCCGCGCCCGGCGCCGGGCCGCCGGCGCCGGGCTTTACGAAATCATGTCCGGGCTCGTCTTTCGGACCTCGAACCTCAGAAGCACGCTGTTCGCCGCCTTCGAGGACCAGGCGAAAGCGCACGGCTTCAGGCGCACAGCGGTTCAGGACCCGCTCGGCGGCGCCTTGAGCCTGCGCATGTTCCGCATCGGCGTCGCAGTGCTGGCGCGCAAGATCGCCGCCATCTCCCAGCCGGGCGAAACCGTCGGCGTGCTCCTGCCGAACGCCAACGGCTCGGCGGTGACCTTCATGGCGCTGCAGGCTGCGGGCCGCGTGCCGGCGATGCTGAACTTCACCGCCGGCGCGGCGAACCTCATCGCCGCCTGTGGGATCGCCAAAGTCTCGCTCGTGCTCACCTCGCGCGCCTTTGTCGAGAAGGGCGATCTGACCAAGGTGGTCGAGGCGATCGCGACGGCGGCGCGGATCGTCTGGCTCGAGGACGTGCGCGCCAGCGCAACCAGGATCGACAAACTGCGCGCAGCGCTGACGGCGGGGCGCGCGCTTCACCGGCGCGAGCCGGACGATCCGGCGGTCGTCCTCTTCACCTCCGGCTCCGAGGGCGCGCCGAAGGGGGTGGCGCTGTCGCACGCCAACATTCTCGCCAACATCGCCCAGCTCGACGCCCGCTTCGACCTGACGTTGACCGACATGATGTTCAACCCGCTGCCGATCTTTCACGCCTTCGGCCTGACCGGCGGGCTCCTGCTCGGCCTCCTGCGCTCGATGCGGGTCTATCTCTATCCGACGCCCCTGCACTACCGGCAGATTCCCGAACTCGTGCGGGACGCCGGCGCGACCGTGCTGATCGGCGCCGACACCTTTCTCACCGGCTATGCGCGCTTCGCCAGCGCCTTCGACTTCCGCTCGCTGCGCTACGTCATCGCCGGCGCCGAGCCGGTGAAGGCCGAGACCCGGCGCGTCTACATGGAGAAGTTCGGCCTGCCGATCCTCGAGGGCTACGGCGTCACCGAGTGCTCGCCGGTGCTGGCGGTCAATACGGCGGTCTTCAACCGGAACGGCACGGTCGGCAAGCTCCTCCCCAACATCGAGGCGCGCCTCGAGCCGGTGCCCGGCATCGAGGAGGGCGGCCGCCTCCGGGTGCGCGGCCCCAATGTCATGATCGGCTACTATCGGGCCGACGATCCGGGCGAACTCGAGCCGCCGCCGGGCGGCTGGCACGACACCGGCGACATCGTCATGATCGACGCCGAGGGCTTTCTCGCCGTCAAGGGCCGCGCCAAGCGCTTCGCCAAGATCGCCGGCGAAACCGTGTCGCTCGGCGCCGTCGAGGACATCCTCTCCGGCCTCTGGCCGGACGATCTCATCGCCGCAGTCACCGCGCCCGACCCGAAGAAAGGCGAGCGCGTCATCCTCGCCACCACCAGGGTCGGGGCGACCAGGGCGGAGGCGCAGACCTGGATGAAGATCAGGGGCGCCTCCGAACTCATGTTCCCGGAATCGGTCATCGTGCTCGAGGCGATCCCGCTGCTCGGCAGCGGCAAGACCGACTATATCGCGCTGATGAAGGCGCTGCGGGAACGGGGGGCGTGAGGACGGCCCTTCAGCCAAGATGGGCTGTCAGTCCGCCGGGTCTCCAGCCCTCTGGGCTGCGGCGCGGAACGCCGCATCTTGGTCGCGAGCGATTGATTTCAACGCGTTAAGCTCGAAAAGCTGTCACTTTTTGCCCTTGTCGCCTTTCGCGGGGCAGCCCCGTGCAGGGCAGCTCTTTCCGGAGCTAATAAATAACATACTGATGATGTGCGAAATTATCCGTCGCCCGAATTTCTCCGAAGAGCGATCGAATCCGCCGCTCTCGTCGCAAGCCGTCCGCGAGCGAATTGGCCTTGTCGGGGCGCGTGGCGCGTGACAATCTCGCAAGCATTGCGTTGGACCGTTTTATATTGGGGCAAGGGAAATGCTCGCGCGCGCGACGGCCGCGGTCCCGCAAACCTTTTCTCACGGGCGAGCGTGAGGGCCGCGCGATGCCCGGTCTCAGACCCCGCCCTTCGTTTTTCTTAGCCGTTCCGGTGCGGATTTGGAGAAGGCGCGGGAGCTGAAAAGCCGCCTGCTCGCCGACCCTGACGCGCGGGCCGCGGGCCTCAGGATCGGGTTCGACAAGGACGATTTGCGGCCTGCAGCGTCAACTTTTGTGCGAGTGCGCGCCCGGGAATTTTCCTCGGTCACTTGACATCGGATTTGTACAGGGAGGACCCAAATGCCAGCTTGTTTCGTCATTATGGGTTTTGGACCGAAGACCGATCCTGCGACCGGTCGCGTGCTCGATCTCGACAAGACTTATAAGAACATTATCAAGCCCGCTGTTCAGGCAGCCGGATACGATTGCGTCAGAGCGGACGAGATTCAGCACTCCGGCGTCATTGACGTTCCGATGTACGAGATGCTCTACGCCGCCGACCTCGTCGTCGCGGACTTGTCGACGTCGAACCTGAACGCCGTTTTCGAACTGGGCGTGCGACACGCGCTGAAGCCGCGAGCGACGATCATAATCGCGGAAAACCAGTTCAAAATTCCATTCGACGCCAGCCACATCATCGTTCGCCACTACGAACACCTTGGACCGGACATCGGTTTCGACGAAGCAATCCGCATGCAAAAAGAGCTCGCGGATTTGGCGCGCGCGCTTGGAAGCGGCGACGCGGTCGACAGCCCCGTCTACACGGTGCTGCCTGACCTCGAGAAGCCGAGCCGAAGGACTCACGCGGGACCGGGTGGCGGCGGTGGGGCCGGCCCCGGGCGAAGTAAGGGGGCCGGCTGGCGGTGGTGGGGGACCAGTGCCGCGCGAAGAAAGTGGGCCGGAAACGCCAGCCCTAGCTGGCGGACTGGCTCGGGCGTCGCAGCCTTCCACCGACACCTATGCTGCCAAACTCGATTTCGCTCGCCAGGCGATGAACTCGAACGCGTTTGCGCTGGCAAAGACGATCCTGCAAGGAATTTATCGTGAGCAAGGCGCTCCGGGAGCCGACGGAAAAGCCAAGCCGGCGAGGCCAGGCGTTGTTCAGCAGCTTGCCCTGGCGACTTACAAGGCCGGTGAGGAGGCGGCGAAGACGGCGGGCCCGAGCGCAGCCTTGGCCGGATACGCTGAAGCGGAGACGTTGCTGGAGGAACTCGACGTCGAAACGACCACCGATCCTGAGACGCTTGGTTTGTGGAGCGCGATCCACAAGCGGCGCGCCGAGATAGAGGGGCTCTCTGAAAGCGGGCGCAAGGAAGACCTCGACCAGGCGATCCGGGCGGCCGAGCGCGGCTTCCTCATCAAGCGGGACTACTACAATGGCACCAACCTCGCCTACCTTTTGAATTTGCGGGCGTCCGTGTCGTCAGGGGACGATCGGATCGCCGACAATGTCCTGGCGAACCGCGTTCGTCGCGACGTCGTCGACATAAGTGCTCGCCGCTTGGCGACATTGCAAAATGCCTCTGCCGCTGAGCAAAGCGCGATGGCGTCCTTGAGTAGGGCAACAGGGAAGGATGAGCTTGCGTTTGTGGCGCGGCCTCTCGAGGAGGAGAAATATTGGGTCGCAGCTACCCACGCGGACTCGCTATACGCGCTCGGGGATCCGTCCGGCGAAAGCCGACTGAATGAAGTTGTCGCGAAGGCGCCCGCCAAATGGATGGCGGACATCGCGCAATTGCAGCACGACAAACTGAAGACGTTGCTGAATGGTATGCGCTCGTGACGATGAGAGCAGCGACTTTCTTGCACGTGTCGCGGGGTTGCGGCGGGACACGCGCCAGCGCCGCCTCAACAATCGCCGAGGGACGGGTGTTTTTTGGCGGCAACTTCAAGCAGTTCACGTTTGGAAAGCGGGGCGACGTAGTGTTTCCGAAGCGCTGAAATGAGCGAGATTCTACCTGCTAGGGTCGCAGACGCCGCAGCGGAAAACGTTAGACAGAATGCGCCATCTGGGCTGCGCGCCCGCCTCAGCCTCGCTTGGCAGGCTACCCGGCGCGTCTTGGCCCGTTCGCTGCGTGGAGATGCTCTCAGCGAAGGCAGATATGCCGCGTTCATCAGCTACCGCCATGTCGAGCCGGATCGTCGTTGGGCGGTCTGGCTACACGGCGCGCTGGAGTTGTTCGTCATCCCTCACGGGCTCCGAGATAGCCCTGACCGCAGGCGGATAGGACGCATATTCCGGGACGAAGAGGAATTGGCCGCCTCGCCGCATCTCAGCGCGGACATCAAAGACGCGCTCGACCGGTCCGATTGGCTCATCGTCGTGTGCTCGCCGCGAGCCGTGGAATCAGAGTGGGTGAACGCCGAGATTCAACATTTCAGAGAGTTGAAGCGCGACAACCGCATTTTGGCCTTGCTCATCGAGGGCGAGCCGGCCGGCTCGTTCCCCCGGAACCTCTACGAGATTCGAACTTCGGTTAGGGCCAAGGCCGTGCTCGACCAGGACGAACCTCTGGCGGCCGACGTCCGGCCAAGCCCGGAAGTTAGTCCCCACACCGCGCGGCGTTGGGCGAAGCTGAGACTTCTCGCTACGATTCTCGGTTGCAGGTTCGACGATCTGAGACGGCGCGAGCAGGAGCGACAGTTCCGCCGACTTGCGCTGGTGACAGCGACGGCAATTGTCGTCGTTGTCGTCGTCTCATCTCTTGCCATTGCGGCTTTCCGGGAAAAGACACTCGCAGACCGGAAAACGGTCGAAGCGGTCAGCAATGAATCCGCGGCCTTGACGGCTTTGGCGAACATCGAGGCCGCGAAGCG
This sequence comes from uncultured Alphaproteobacteria bacterium, assembly GCA_963820795.1. Lineage (GTDB taxonomy): Bacteria > Pseudomonadota > Alphaproteobacteria > Rhizobiales > Beijerinckiaceae > Roseiarcus. The sequence goes on along the minus strand of CAWGBJ010000011.1, from coordinate 28,657 downwards.
GCCGGTCAACGCGGCGAAGCTCGCGGTGGCCGCCTGGCCACGAGACAGGGCCGATACGAGGCCGAGGCTTCCCGAGACGCTCGAAGCGTTGGGACAGGCTGTGCCCAATTTGCGGGAGCGGCGGCTGATCAAAAACGCGTCCTCCGCCGCCTTCAGCCCCGACGGGACGCGCATCGTCACGGTATCCGATGACAACACTGCGCGCGTCTGGGACGCCGTCACCGGCAAGGCGGTTGCCGTCCTCGGTGGCCACGAGGGTGAAGTGCGCTCCGCCGCCTTCAGCCCCGACGGGTCACGCATACTCTCCGTGTCCGACAACACCGCGTTCGCCTGGGACGCCGCGACCGGCAAGCCGACTGTCATCCTCACCGGCCATCGGGAGCCGGTGCGCTCTGCGGCCTTCAGCCCGGACGGGTCGCGCATCGTCACAGCGTCCAATGACCAGACCGCGCGAGTCTGGGACGCCGCGAGCGGAACGGAGATCGCGACGCTGAGCGGCCACGAGAGCGCGGTGGTCTCCGCCGCCTTCAGCCCCGACGGATCGCGCATCGTTACGGCGTCCTCTGACAACACCGCGCGCGTCTGGGACGCCTCGACCGGAAAGGCGATATCAACCTTAAGCGGCCACGAGAGCGGGGTCATTTCCGCCGCTTTCAGCCCCGACGGCTCACGCATTGTCACGGCGTCCTGGGACCAGACCGCGCGAGTCTGGGACGCTGCGAGCGGAAAGGCGATCACGATCTTAAGCGGCCACGGGAGCGCCGTGTTCTCGGCCGCCTTCAGCCCCGACGGGAAGCGCATCGTCACGGCGTCTTATGACCAGACCGCGCGAGTCTGGGACGCCGCGAGCGGAAAGGCGACCGCGACCTTAAGCGGCCATGGAGGCGCCGTGTTGTCCGCCGTCTTCAGTCCCGACGGGAGGCGCATCGTCACAGCATCTTGGGACAACACCGCGCGCGTCTGGGACCCCACGACTGGCAATGCGATCGCCGTTCTCAGAGGCCACGAGAACCGGGTGACCTCTGCCGCCTTCAGCCCCGACGGATTGCGCATCGTTACGGCGTCCAGTGACCAGACCGTGCGGGTCTGGGACGCCGCGACCGAAAATCCGATCGCTATCCTCAGAGGCCATCAGGGCGCGGTGACTTCCGCCGCCTTCAACTTGGACGGATCCCGGATCGTCACGGCGTCTGATGACGAGACCACGCGCGTCTGGAACGCCGCGACCGGCAAGACGATCGCCATCCTCGGGGGCAGTCAGGGCCCTCTGTTGTCCGCCGCTTTCAGCCCCGACGGGACGCGCATCGTCTCGGCGTCCGAGGACAAGACCGCGCGCGTCTGGGATGCCGCGACCGGCAAGACGATCGCCATCCTCGGCGGCCATGAGGGCCGCGTTTGGTCCGCCGCCTTCAGCCCGGACGGGTCGCGTATCGTCACGGCGTCCGGGGACAAGACCGCGCGGGTCTGGGAGGGCGCGACCGGCAAGGCGATGATTGACCTTAGGGGCCACGAGGACCCGCTGCGTTCCGCCGCCTTCAGCCGCGATGGATCGCGCATCGTCACCGCGTCCGAGGACAAAACCGCACGCGTCTGGGACGCCGCGACCGGCAAGACGCTCGCCGTCCTCCGAGGACACAAGGAAATAGTCAATTCCGCCGCCTTCAGTCCCGACGGCTCGCGCATCGTCACGGCGTCTTATGACAACACCGCGCGCGTCTGGGACGCCGCGACCGGCAGGGCGATAACCGATCTCAGGGGCCACGAGGATTGGGTCAATTCCGCCGCCTTCAGCCCCGACGGGTCGCGCATCGTCACCGCGTCCAAAGACCAGACCGCGCGCGTCTGGGACGCCGCGACCGGCAAGGCGATCGCCGTCCTCAGAGGCCACGAGGATTGGGTCATTTCCGCCGCCTTCAGCCCGGACGGGTTGCACATAGTCACGGCGTCTGCCGACAAGACCGCACGCGTCTGGGATGTCAGCAGGATCCCCAAGGGCAACATCCTGCAGGTCGCCTGCGCGCTCTTGAAGCTTCGCGAGGACCCGGTCACCCTGGACGGCGTCACGGAATACCCGCTGACCTTCGACCGCCCGATCTGCGTCTCCGACCCGCCGCCGCCGGACTTTTCGGCAGAGCCGGCGGCGCCGGCGGACGATGCGAAATGAAAAGAGATCGGCTTGATCAGGCGTTGGGACACAAGCCGCGTCATCGCGAGCGCAGCGCGGCGATCCAGCCTATCCGCCGCCCGCGAAATTAGCAGAAGCGAGAGCGCGGGAGCGCTTCCGAGCGGGCGGGCGGCGGTGGGGACGCTGGATCGCCACGGCGCTCCGCGCCTCGCGATGACGGCCCACGGCGCTTCGCGGCTCGCGATGACGGTTCTACCCGAATGCATCGTGCTCCAGGATGGTGCGTCTAGAACTCAGTCCGGCTTGGTCGAGAAGCCGAGGAACCGGACGATCCTCCAGAGGCCGTCGGGCTCGCGGCGGAAGACGTCGAGGCCGGGCTCGGTCGAGACGCGCTTCGTCCCGCCGTGCGAGCGCGTCCATTGCCTCGGCCGCGCGACCCCGACCCGGCCTGCTCCCGCAAGGGGAGCGGGTGCGCGAAGGCGCGTCCGTCGCCGATTCCGTCCCATACCATCTGCTCCGGCCACCCCCGGCAAACTGACGCCCGTCATGGACAGGGGCGGGGCGCAACCCTAAACTTTCCCTGCCTGCGGGCCGTCGGGGCGGAAAATCCGTGCAGATCGAGCTGACGAAAATCCTGGCGGCGGACGCCTCCGCTGCATTTGCGGTGGTGGCGGACGTCGGGCGATGGCCGCAGATCGTCCGTTCGATTCGGAGCGTCGAAGTCGTGACCCCGGGACCGCTCCGAGCCGGCTCCAGATTGCGGGTGGACCGGGTCCTGTTCGGGCGCGACGGGGCGCATGACCTCGAGGTGGCGACGATCGAGCCGCCGCGTCGGCTCTGCTTCCTGGTCAGCCATCCGGATCTGCACTACGAACTCGATCACCTCATCGACGCTGTCCACGGCGGCGGCAGCCGGTTGGCGCTGATCTTTCGAACGAGGCCCGCGACCGCAGCGGGGCGAGCGGCCCAACCGATGATCGCGCCGCTGATGGAGGTCAAATTGCGCGACGAGCTGGAGCAGGACCTCTCCGATTTCGCCGTCGCGATCGCGCGGCGGCGTTCATGATCGGCTCTTGGCGGTTCGGACCCGTCGTTGCAAATCTTCCTGCCGCGTCGCAGGACAAGTACGCGGGGCTCCTTCTGCGGCGCGTCCCTCCCGGGAACATTGGCGCATGCGAGCGGTTGTGGCTCACTGCAACCCAAAGGCCCTCAAAGGAGCGCCCCATGCCCACGCGCAAAGCCAACAACCTGGAAGACCTGTTCACGGAAACGCTGAAGGACATCTATTTCGCCGAGAAGCAGATTCTGCGCGCCCTGCCGAAGATGGCCAAGGAAGCCAATTCGCCCGAACTCAAGGCAGCCTTCGAGACCCACCGCGACGAGACCGAGGGCCAAGTCGAGCGCCTCAACCAGATCTTCGAATCGATGGGCCGTCCGGCGCGGGGCAAGACCTGCGACGCGATCCTCGGCATCATCGACGAGGCCAAGGAAATCATGGAGGATTTCAAGGGCGCCGACGCGCTCGACGCCGGCCTTGCCGCCTCGGCGCAGACGGTCGAGCACTACGAGATCGCCCGCTACGGCACGCTGAAGACCTGGGCGAACGAGCTCGGCATGGAGGACGCCGCCAGGCTGCTCGACGAGACGCTGCAGGAAGAGATCAAGACCGACAAGCTTCTGAGCAAGCTCGCCACCGCCAACGTCAACAGGAAGGCGGCCTGATCGGTTAAAGTCCCGCGCCGCGTCGGCCGATCGAGGCCGGCGCGGCCGAGGCGCGCCCTAATGGACGAACGCGAGGACCCGCCTCATCGCGATCGGCGGCTCCGCCGGCGCCATCGGCGCCGTCCGCACGCTTTGCCAGTCGTTGCCACGAGACCTTGGGGCGTCGCTCTGCGTCGTCGTCCACGTGGGCGCGAACGGGCCCAATCTGATCGCCGCAAATCTTCGACCATTCCTGCCCCTTCCCTGTCCAGACCGCAGTCGACGGCGCCCGTCTCGAAGCGGGCCGAGCCTATGTCGCGCCTTCCGACCGGCATCTCCTGGTGATGGACGGAACCATCCGTCTCGGCCACGGCCCACGTGAGAATCTGGCCCGGCCGGCGATCGATCCCTTGTTCCGCTCGGTCGGCCTGAGCTACGGGTCCCGGGCGATCGGGGTGGTCCTGACCGGGATGCTGAACGACGGCGCAGCGGGGCTTGCCGATCTCAAGCGGTGCGGCGGAGTAACGGTGGTGCAGAATCCGATCCGACGCCGAGGCGGAGGATATGCCGCTCGAGGCGCTGCGCGCCAGCGACGTCGACTATCGCGTCAACGCTGGTCGATCTCGGCGCGCTTCTCAAGAAGCTCGTGGCCATGGAGCCGGGCCCGGCGCTCGTCCCGCCGGAAGACATCCGGCTCGAGGTCGAAATCGCGCTCGGGCGCCCCACGGGAACGGATGACGCCACCCGACTTGCGGATCCGGTTGCGCTCTCCTGCCCCGCCTGCGGCGGCGTCCTGTCCGCAGATGCGGCGCACGCCGCCGCTTCGGTTCCGCTGCCAAGTCGGGCACGCCTATACCGCCGAGGCGCTGGTGGAGGAACAGGAGGGCTCGGTCGACGAGGCGCTGCGGGTAGCGCTCCGCATCGTCGAGGAGCGCGCGTTGCTCTCGCGGAAAATGGCGGAAGAGGCGCGCCGCAGCGGCCTGCGGTTGTCGGCCGAGTCGTTCGAGCGAAAGGCGCGCGAGAGCCGCGAGCAGGTCGAAACCCTGCGCGATGCGATCCGCAAGGTCGAGAGCTGAATGCCAAGGCCTCCGGCCCGCGAGCCTTCGGCCGCCCCGTCGCAACACCTTCGGCCTGCCGCTCGACACGGCGACCATGGAGGCGCGCTCGGAGGAGGCGCTGCCGAGGGACGCCGGCAAGTGGCAGTACGAGCCGAAGTGGGACGGGTTTCGCGCCTCCTCTTCAAGCAGGGCGACGCGGTGGCGCTGATCGGCCGGTCCGGCAAGCCGCTCGGACGCTACTTCCCCGAAGTTCTGGCGCTGGCGCGGAGCCTGCCGGTCGAGCGCTTTGTCGTCGACGGCGAACTCGTCATCGAAATCGACGGGCGGCCTGTCCTTCGACGCGCTGCAGATGCGGCTTCATCCGGCCGAGAGCCGCATCCGCAAGCTTTCGGCGGCAACGCCGGCGCAGACTCGTGCTGTTCGACATGCTGCTTCAGCCCGACGGCGCCGACCTCAGACAGGCGCCGCTGACGCGCCGCCGGCAGGCGCTCGAGGCCTTCGGCAAGATCGCCGCCAGGCCCGGCCAGGTCGTCGTCACCCCATGCACGCGCGACCTCGCCAAGGCCGAGGCCTGGCTCGACGGCTATGGCGGCACGGACGGCGTTGTCGCCAAGCGGCTCGACGGCGCCTACGCGAGCGGCGAGCGGGCGATGATCAAGGTCGAAGCGGCTGCGCACCGCCGACTGCGTCGTCGGCGGCTTCCGCTACGAGAGCATGAGCCGCGAGGTCGGCTCGCTCCTGCTCGGGCTCTACGATGCCGAGGGCAGGCTCGATCACGTCGGCTTCACCTCCACGATCCCGAACGGCGAACGGCGGGCGCTGACCCGGCGGCTCGAGGCTTTGCGGGCGCCGCCCGGCTTCACCGGCAAGGCGCCCGGCGGGCCGAGCCGCTGGAGCACAGAACGCAGCGGCGAATGGGAGCCCTTGCGGCCGGAACTCGTGGTCGAGGTGCGCTTCGACCACGTCACCGGCGACCGGTTCCGCCATGGGACGCGTCTCCTGCGCTGGCGCCCGGACAAGGCGCCGCGGCAATGCACCATGGACCAGATCGCCCCGCCGTCGGCGGAGGCGCCAGGGTGAGCAGGGCTGCCGAACCTCCCTTCTCCCGCAGGCGGTCGCAGGCGGGGAGAAGGTGGCGCGAAGCGCCGGATGAGGGCACGGTCGCGCGGAGCACGACGGCTTCGGCGGGCTCGGCTCTTCTTGCCTCGCGGCGTCAGTGCAGCCAGTTCCGGTCGCCTGGGTCGAGTTCCTGCCTCCTCTACCCTGTCACCTCGAGCGCGAGCTGTCCGGTCAGCGTCCGGCCGTATTCGTCGACCGCTTCGACCGCCACCTTGTAGGCGCCGGGCGCCAGGTCGCCGGGCAGTCGCGTCGTCCAGATGTGCGAGGACCTGTCGGCCTGGACCCAGTACTTCTTCGTTCTTTCGTGGCGCAAGAAGACTTCCTGGACAAACGGGTCGGGCCGGGGCTGACGGGTCATCGCGATCGGCGCGCCGTCGCCGATGCGCATCGTCACGCTCGTCCGCTCGCCGCCGTCGAACACGTTGGCGATGAGGGTCGAAGCGCCCAGGGCGGCGCGCGGCACGGGCGAGCCGAGGATGCGCGGCTGGCGGAACTCGATCGTGGCCTCCCTGCTCAGCCCGTGGAAGCGGCTGTCGATCGAGAGCCGCATCTGCCGGCCGTTCGGCTCCTTCGCCGGCACGTAGCGGGTCGAATAGCGGGCGCCGTCGATCGAGAGGATGTGGAAGCCGTTCGGCGTGCCGTCGCGGCTGTCGGCGGAGGCGACGCCGCGGTGGTCGAACGGCCCGCTCCACCAGGAGCCGGAGAGCGCCGTCAGGACATGGTGATGGTGCGGCTCGGCGCCGTTCCAGCCGTCGGCGGCGCCGAAATAATGATGCTCGGTCGTATGCGTGTGGCCGGAGAAGCTGACGGAATGTTTCCGCCCCTCGATGAGCCGGAAGAGCGCGTCCCTGTTGACGAGGTTCTGATAGGTCTCGGTCCCGAGATAGGTGCGCGCCGGAATGTGCATGATGGCGACGATCAGCGTCTCCGGCGGCGTGTGGGCGAGCACATTGCCGATGAAGGCGAGCTGCGCCTCGTCGAGCCGGCCTTCGTATTTGCCGGCGCCCAAGGGCTTCGCCGGATCGGGCCCGAGGTAGTCGACGTCGTCCAGCATGAGGAAGAGCGCGTCGCCGTGGAAGAAGGCGTAATAGTTCGGGCCGAAGAACCGCTTGTAGGTCTCGCGGCTCAGGCTTCGGTCCGGCGCCTCGAAATTGAGGTCGTGGTTGCCGCCGATGTTCCACCACGGCAGGCCGATCGTGCCGATGATGCCGTTGAGGCGCGGAAAGAGCGAGAGATCGTCGAACATGATATCGCCGGCGGTGAGGCCGAAGGCGGCGTTGACGCCCTTCAAGGCCTCGATCAGATCCTCGCGGATGAAGTCGACCTCCGCCTCGTTCTCGGGCTGCGGATCGGTGATCATGACGACGTCGAACGCCTTCGGCTCGTCGACGCGCTTGAGGGCGAAATCGACCGAGGCGGGCAACGGTCCGGTCGGCGCCAGCCCCTCGAACCTGAGGTTCAGCGAGGCGGGCGAGCCGTTGGGAAAATGGTGGCGGTAGAAACGCGGCAGCCGGGTCATCGGGTCGAGCGGCGGCATGAAGCCGGCCGGTTTGATGACGAAGATCGTGCCTTCCTCCGGCAGCGGCAGCTCATAGCGCCCGTCGGCGCCGGTGAGGGCGACATCGCGCCCGTTCGAAACGAGCGCGCCCGCGATGCCCGGGTTGTTGGCTCCCGGCGCGCCGGAGCCGTCGCGGTCGTCGAAGACGACGCCCGAGACCGTCGGTCCCTGCCCCGTCTGCGCCTCCGCCTTCGGGGCTTCGATGGCGGCGAGGGCAAGGCCGCCCGCTGCGCCGATCAGCACCTCGCGCCGCGTCACTCCGTTTCCGTTGCTCGACATGAAGCCGTCTCCGAATCAACCTTCTCAAAATGAAAACACCCGAGCCGCGACACGCGTATGAAGCGCCCCGGGACGCTTGTCCCTTTTCCTACAGCGGCTGGTCGTCACGGCGGAACGCCATCACGCTACGGTAAGATTCCCTTAACCATAGAAGGATGGTGTTAACGACGCGCTAACTCCGTCCGATCGTGAGGCCGTCGCCCTTGCGCGCCGGCGTCCGCCAGCGTCAGGCCGATCCGCCCACTTGCCCCCGGTGCCTCAGGAACGCGTCGGCCAGCACGCAGGCCACCATCGCCTCGCCGATCGGCACCGCGCGGATGCCGACGCAGGGGTCGTGGCGGCCCTTGGTGACGATCTCGGTCTCCTCGCCCGCCCGGGTGACGGTCAGACGCGGGGTTAGGATCGACGAGGTCGGCTTGACGGCGAAGCGCGCCACGATCGGCTGGCCGGTCGAGATGCCGCCGAGAATGCCGCCGGCGTGGTTGGAGAGGAAGCGCGGCTTGCCGTCATTGCCGCTGCGCATCTCGTCGGCATTCTCCTCGCCGCGAAGTTCGGCCGCGGCGAAGCCATCGCCGATCTCGACGCCCTTGACAGCGTTGACGCTCATGAGCGCGGCCGCGAGCTCGGCGTCGAGCTTACTGTAGATCGGCGCGCCCCAGCCCGCAGGCGCGCCCTCGGCGACCACCTCGATCACCGCGCCGAGCGACGAGCCGGATTCGCGGACCTTGTCGAGATAATCGGCGAAACGCGCCGCGGCTGCGGCGTCGGGGCAGAAGAACGGGTTCCTGCCGACCTCCTCCCAGTCCCAGTTCGCTCGCTCGATCCTGAGCTTGCCCATCTGGATCAGCGCGCCGCGGATGGTCACGCCGGGAATGACCTTGCGGGCGATGGCGCCGGCGGCGACCCGCGCCGCCGTCTCGCGCGCCGAGGAGCGGCCGCCGCCGCGATAGTCGCGGATGCCGTATTTGGCCTCATAGGCGTAGTCGGCATGGCCCGGACGGTACTTGTCCCTGATCTCCGAATAGTCTTTCGAGCGCTGGTCGACGTTCTCGATGTAAACCGCGATTGGCGTTCCGGTCGTCACCTGCCGGCCCGACGCCTCATCTAGCATGACGCCGGAAAGAATGCGGGCTTCGTCGGGCTCGCGCCGCTGAGTGGTGTAGCGCGACGTGCCCGGCCGGCGGCGGTCGAGCTCGGCCTGGATGTCGGCGGCGTCGAGCGGGATCAGCGGCGGGCAGCCATCGACGACGCAGCCGATCCCCGGTCCGTGGCTCTCGCCGAAGGTTGTGACGCGGAAGAGATGGCCGAACGTATTGTGCGACATCGACGGTACATAAGGGGGCGCCTCTCGCCGCGTCAAACGCGGAATCCGGGCGGCTCGAGGCCCCCGGCCGGCGCGGCCAACGTTCATTCCCAATTCATGTCGAATGGCGCATCGAAAGCCGTGCAAACAACAAAGAGTTGAAGACTCGAATTGGAGACAAAAGCCCCATGTTGAAAAAGTTCGCCGCCGCCGGCCTTTGCGCCGCGCTCGCCCTCTCGCCTCTCGCCGCCCTCGCCCAGGCTGATACGACGACGCCCGCTGCGCCGGCCGCCGGCGCCGCCTCGACCGACACGGGCACGATGGCGCCGAAGAAGCCCATGCACCACCACAAGGCGCATCACATGAGCAGCTCGAAAATGAAGAAGCCCATGGAGCCTGCCGCCGCGCCAGCGGGCGGCGCCGCGCCGGCCCCCGCGCCGCAATGAGCTGAGGCGAAATCCTCCTTTTCGAATAGCCGGCCCGTCTCCCCAGGGGGCGGACCCATTGTACGCGCGGGCGGCCCACTGTAGCCGTGCTCGATGATTGCCCAAATCGAGCGCGGCTACAGTCGAGGCGCTGCGCTGCCATATGGCGTCCCAAGGGCGCGGCGTGTCCCGCTCCGGAGCGCGGCGCCGATACCACTTGGCAAGACCAGTTTGGCAAGCGCCAATGGCGACCGCGGAATTCTGGTACGAGTTCGCCAGCACCTACTCCTATCCGGCGGCGATGCGCGTTGATGCGCTGGCTTGCGCGCGCGGGGTCGAACTCGCCTGGCGGCCGTTCCTGCTCGGCCCGATCTTCGCCGCGCAGGGCTGGCGCGATTCGCCGTTCAACCTCTATCCGGCCAAGGGCCGCTACATGTGGCGCGACCTTGCGCGGATCTGCGATGGACTCGGTCTGAGGCTCACGCGCCCCGATCCGTTCCCGCAGAACAGCCTGCTCGCCGCGCGCGTCGCCCTCGCGCTCGACGGCGACAAGCGGGCGGAGTTCTCCCGCCAGGTTTACCTGGCTGAATTCGGCGCCGGCTTCCCGATCGCCGATCGCGCCACGCTCGCAACCGTCCTCGCAAAGATCGAGGTCGATCCCGAAGGCGTGCTGGCGCGCGCGCAAAGCGAGGCCAACAAGGCCCTGCTCAAGGCGGAAACGGCGCGCGCGGCGGCGATCGGCGTCATCGGCGCGCCCTGTCTCATCACAGACGATGGCGAGGTCTTCTGGGGCAACGACAGGCTCGAGGAAGGGCTCGACTGGGCGGCGGGCGCGCGTCCTTGAGGTCGGGTTCTTCGCCGGCTTGAGCTTCCGCCCAGTTCCGCGACAATGCTTCCGCCCATTCTGAGGCGGCAGCCGAGACATGACCAAGACAAGACCTTGTGGCGAGGGCGGCCGCAGCGCAACCGGCGCCGTCTGACGGGGACAAGAGCCATGGCCTTCGACGCGATCATCCGCAATGCGACATTGCCCGACGGACGCAAGGGGCAGGACGTCGCCATCGCCGCCGGCCGCATCGCCGCCATCGAGCCCGGGATCGAAGCCGAGGCCGGGCAGACGATCGACGCGGGAGGCTATCTGCTCTCGCCGCCATTCGTCGACTGCCACTTCCACATGGACGCGACTCTTTCGCTCGGCCTGCCGCGATTGAATGTCTCCGGCACGCTGCTCGAGGGCATCGCGCTCTGGGGAGAGCTCAAGCCGGATCTGACGCACGAGGCAGTGGCGCAACGGGCGCTGCGCTACTGCGATCTCGCCGTCGCGCAGGGGCTGCTGGCAATCCGCAGCCATGTCGACGTTTGCGACGATCGCCTGCTCGCGGTCGAGGCGCTGATCGAGGTCAGGAAGAAGGTGAAGCCGTATCTCGATCTGCAGCTCGTCGCCTTCCCGCAGGACGGCTATTTTCGCTCGCCGAACGCGGCGCGCAATCTCGAACGCGCGCTCGACCTCGGGGTCGAAGTCGTCGGCGGCATCCCGCATTTCGAGCGCACGATGGAGGAGGGCGCCGCCTCGGTGAGGGTCTTATGCGAAATCGCCGCCCGGCGCGGGCTCAAGGTCGACCTCCATTGCGACGAGAGCGACGACCCGATGTCGCGTCACGTCGAGACCCTGGCCCATGAGGCGCGACGTCTCGGCCTCGGTGCGCAAGCGACCGGCTCGCATCTGACGTCGATGCATTCCATGGACAATTACTACGTCTCCAAGCTCCTGCCCCTGATCGCCGAATCCGGGATCAACGCGATCGCCAACCCGCTGATCAACCTGACGCTGCAGGGCCGGCACGACACCTATCCGAAGCGGCGCGGCATGACCCGGGTCGCGGAAATGCGCGCGCACGGCGTCTCCGTGGCGCTCGGACAGGACTGCGTGATGGATCCCTGGTACAGCCTCGGCGGCGCCGACATGCTCGATGTCGCGCATATGGCCGTGCATGGCGCGCCGATGACGAGCCGCGAGGCGATCCGGTGGACCTTCGATGCGGTGACGGAAGCGCCGGCGCGCATTCTCGGGCTCGAAGGCTACGGCCTTGCGGTCGGGTGTTTTGCCGACATGACGCTCCTGCAGGCGGCCGATCCGATCGAGGCCGTACGGCTTCGCGCGACGCGATTGATCGTCTTCCGGCGCGGCGAGATCATCGCCAGCACGCCGCCGCGCGAGGCCAAACTCAACCTCGAGGGGCGGCCGTCGACCCTCGATCCGGCGTCCTACGCGCCGCGCGCAACGGGGGCCGCCTGAGCCGGCGCAGCAAGATTCGAGAGCGCGATGATTGGCAACACGTCCAAGACCCTGACGCTGCCGTCGTCGAGCGCGCTCAGATATTCGAGCGCGGCGATTGCGTCCTGCATCGGACCGACAAGATCGTTTTCGAACCCGGCGAGTCCGGCCGGGTCGCTGCGGGCGAGCGCGGCCTGCCGATCGAAGGCGTCGCGATTGAACTCGCTGCCGGGCAGGAATTGCTTGGCGATCAGCCGCTCGACGTCGCGGCGCAGATCAAGGTAGCCGAGATTGGCGGCCGTCGCGGCCCATGCCAGCCAGACAATGGATGAGCGGCGCGGCTGCATGCCTTTGCGGATGCGCCGGAGATAGTCCCGCATGTCGTCGTCGCCGGCAACTCCTCGGGCGCGGACAAGATAACCGAGCGCCGCCAGCGCGGAAGCCCGGGCGAATTCGTAGCCGGCTGGCGCTTCGATCGCCCTCTTCAGCGGCTCGACGTCGCCGTCGAAGACACTGATGAGGATTCCCGGCAAAGTCTCGGTCACGGCGTCGCCGAGCCATTCGCCAATGTTGCGGTCATTGGCGATCATCCGGCACAGGGGCGCGTAGGCGCGTGTCTCGCCCCGTTCGCCGCATAAATGCACGATGTAGGAGGCTTCGAGGCCGCCTGAAGTCGAAAAGCCGCCGGCCGCCCTGCGCTCCGAAGTCGGAGAGCCGCGCCAGAAGGCGTGGCGACGCCTCGCTCCAATTGTCCAATGCCCATTGCATCGCCGCGCGCGGCATCGCGCAGCCAGCGGCAAGCTGCCGAAGCGCCCTGACCCCATCCATAGCTGTTGTCCCTACCGTCATTCCCCGCCGCTATCCTGAAGCGAGACCTTGCCGGGCGCAAGCGGTCCTGCGGGGCATGGTTATGAATATTGAGCCGATTGTGCCGTGCGGCTTGCCGCCGTTCTGCCGCCGGGCTAACGCTCTCGGTCCATGGCGCGTACGGCCTTCTTCTCGGGCTCTTTCGACCCGATGACCAACGGGCATCTCGACGTGATCGAGCATGCCGCGGCTTTGTGCGACCGGCTGGTCATCGGGGTCGGCTCCAATCCGAACAAGAGCGGGCTCTTCACCATCGAGGAGCGGCTCGACCTCATCCGCGAGGCAGCGGCGCCGATCGTCAAGAAAGCCGGCTGCGCTTTGGAAGTGACGAGCTTTTCCGGGCTCGCGGTCGAAGCGGCGCGGCGCGCCGGAGCGACGCTGATCGTGCGCGGACTGCGCGATTCCACCGACTTCAATTACGAAATGCAGTTGGCCGGCATGAACGGCGCGATGGCGCCGGAGCTGCGCACGGTGTTCCTGCCCGCCTCGTCGCCGGTGAGGCCGATCACGGCGACGCTGGTGCGCCAGATCGCCTCCATGGGCGGCGACGCCTCGCCGTTCGCGCCGGCGAACGTCGTCGCCGCGCTCAAGGCGAAATTCTCCGAATAGGCCGGACCTGCCGCGAGCCGGAGACCCCAACCCGCGCCGAATTTGTTAATAAAGCTCTTGCTTTACTATTTTCGCCGTGATACTAAAGCATATGCTTAACCGATCCGACGCGCTCGACCTCGCCTTCCAGGCCCTCGCCGACTCGACCCGTCGAAGCATCATCGAACGGCTGACGCGCGAGCCGGTCTCCGTCAGCGAACTGGCGCGTCCGCTGACAATGACGCTGCCGGCGGTGATGCAGCACCTGGCGGTGCTCGAGGCGTCCGGCCTTGTGCGCTCGGAAAAAACCGGCCGGGTGCGCACCTGCCGCATCAATCCCGAAGCGCTGAGCCTCGCCGAGCGCTGGATCAACGACCGGCGGCAGGAATGGGAACGCCGCCTCGACCGGCTGGGAGACTATCTCGCAACTTTGAAAACAGAAGGAGCCGCCGATGGAAAAGACAGCTGAACGGAAGTCCCCGGTCGAACCGCCGCCGGTGCGGATCAAGCGCCTGCTGCACGCGCCGCGCGAACTCGTGTTCAAGGCCTGGAGCTCGGCCGAGCACGTCAAGCGCTGGTTCGCCCCGGCGGGTTACTCGGTTCCGCAGGCGAATGTCGAGATGCGCGTCGGCGGGCCGTTCGAGGTCCTCATGCGGGCGCCCGACGGGGTCGAGCATTGGGCGCGCGGCGTATTCGTCGAGGTGTCGAAGTTCGACCGGCTGGCGCTCGATCTCGTGATCGAAGACACGCGCGGCCACCGGCTCTTTCGCGCCAAGACCGAAGTGAATTTTGCCGATGCGCTTGGCGGGACGGAGATCGACGTCCTGCAGACCTACACCGTCCTCGACCCGGACGCGGCCTGGATGGCGACGGGCGCCCCGCAGGGTTGGGCGCAAACCCTCGACAATCTCGCGACCGCGCTTTCCCGCATGCGCATGTCCGAAGAGGGCGTGCGCTCCGTCGTCCACGCCGTCTTCACGCTCGAGCGCGCCTATGACGCGCCGCTCGAACGGGTCTACGAGGCGCTTTCCGACGAGACCGCCAAGAGCAAATGGTTCAGCGGCGTCGAGGGTCAATGGCGCCTGATCGAACGCGGCATGGATTTCCGCGTCGGCGGCCGGGAGCGTCTCAAAGGGCGCTGGGAAGGCGGCGTCACCTCGACTTTCGACGCCATCTACCACGACATCGTCCCCAACGAGCGCATCGTCTACAGCTACGAGATGCATCTCGACGAGCGGAAGATCTCCGTCTCGCTCGCCACCCTCGAGCTGAAGCCCGACGGCGCGCGCCGCGCCACCCTCAAGGTGACCGAGCAGGGCGCCTTCCTCGACGGCTACGACGACGGCGGCTCGCGCGAACAGGGGACGGGCTTCCTGCTTGACCGGCTCGGCGCCTCGCTCGAGGCGTGAACGCACGCCATCGACCCGAGATTGACGATCGGTCATCGCTAGGAGGGGCTTGCCCGCAAAGCCCCTCCTAAAATAGCGACTGGACGGCGCGCCGGCTGCGAAGTCCTGCCTCCCAACGGCGCTAGGCCCGGTAAGGCGAAACGCGCGGCTCAACGGCTGGCCTATAAGCGCCCCTGCCGACGCGTCGCCCGGGCCTCACAGCCGACGTTTTCGCTGCCCGAAGCCGTCGGCCGCGGTGGCTTGGACAACCGGCAGATTGCGCTCGCGCCAAAAAGCGGCATACTGTCAACATTGACCGATCGTCAGCAGATTACCGAAGGGCTCCCGACGGCAACCCGGATCGCGAATCGCCGCGGACTTTCGCCGCGGCGAGGGGCCGGTTGCATATCGGATCGAGAGGCGTTCGTGTGCGTCCCGGGGGCCGCTGACGCCTCCGGAAGCGACGCGGCGATGCCGCCGTCGCCGTTCAATGCGGACTTAAAGGTTCACGGACCATCGATGGGAGGGGATGAAGTTGCACTCGAAGGCGTCCAAATTCGCCATCCAGGCCAAAGTCTGTCTTTCGCGGGTCGCGATTTGGCGCGACACGTCCCTGACCGCCCCCAGGTTGGCGTTGCTCTTGGCGCTGACCGGCGCGTCCGCCAACGCCGCCACGCTCGAGCTGCAGGGCCAGTGCGCCGCGCAAGCCCGCAAGATGTTCGAGTTGGATGGACTGGCGGGCAAACCGACGGCGGCCTATGTCAACCACTACGACGAAAAATCGAACAAGTGCTTCGTCGCGATTCAAGAGACCCGGATGGACGGCGACACGGTTTGGACAAGCGAGACCGTCCTCGACGCTTTTGAAGGCATCGATTATGCCAACTACATGTGGCGCTCGGAAAAGAATAAGAAATATCGGGAAATTCCACCCTTGGTGTGCTCAATCAAGACGCCGGCGGGGGACAAGACGGATTGCCGCTCCGACGACGAGTTCGACGAATTGATCCACCGCAACTTCGGCTTGACCTTCAAATGACTTCAAACCGGTCTGGACTTTTCGTTCGCCGGCGGTGCAGCCGCCAGGCGCAAACCTGGTCGTGGCGCCATCCGTAGCGTGGCGTCCATCGCCCGAAAAGAAGGATCAAGTTCGGGGTCCAGCCCACGCGCGACGTGGTCGGGTAGTGCGAGGGTTGTCGACAAGGTCTGAAGAGGATGAAGCGCTTGCACCGCGACCTTGCGGCCGATACCCTTGCGGAATGCGGGCGACCAATAATCCATGGGCTGGCGCGCGCTCTCACCAGGGGCGCCGGCCGCGGACGGGGCGGATGATCTTCACCGTCGCGTTGACGTTTGCCGCGCCCTGCTTCGTCCTCCGACTTGCCGCCCCCGCCCAGGCGCAGTCGCCGCTCATTCAAGGGTGGCTCGCGTCGAATACCGCCTGCCGCGGCGGCCACGCCGATGACCCCAAGACGGCGAAGGCGTGCGCGAAGCGCGACGAGCTCGGCGCGAAGCTGAAGCGCAGGCATTGTGTTTACCAGGAGGACGGCGACTGGTGGAAGTGCCCGCACTAGCGCCACGGTTCACGTTTCGTGCTAGAGTTCAAGAAACGCCGCCGCCGCGGCGAATTTCTCGGGAAACGGGAACCCTCATGGCCGCAACCTCCCTCACCGAACTCGAAGAACGAATCGCGGAAGTCCGAGACAACATCAGGGAGCTCACCGAGCAGGCTGCTGCCCTTTCGGGCGCCGGCGACGAGGCGCTCGCCGCAGATCGGATAGCCGAGCAGGAGCTGCAGCTTGCGGAACTCCTGAAGAAACGCGAAGCGTTGCTCAAATAGGGCGATACGCCACGGGCCGCGATGCCGGCGCGCGCGGCCCTCAATATCTCGATTCTCGTCCCCGACCGCGAAGCGGCGCTCGGCGAGACGCAACGAGGGCTCAGCGCAACCGGGCGTCTCTTCCAGCGGCGCTTCGGCTCGACCATCATCGACGAGGCGCATCCGACGGCGGCGGCGTGGCGGAGAACGAACGACATCCCTCGCCCTATCGGCGATCCGCCTTCCTTCGCTCGAAGACCTCGCGGCCTTCGCCGTCGAGAATGCGCAATCCAATCGTTCGCGGCGGCCACGCGATTTTCGCGGCGGCGACGATTGCTGCTGAGACGTCCGCCGCCTCAATCTCGACTTCCGTCAAGGTAGGCGGTCCGCGATCCGGAGCCGCGCCGAGAAAATGGATTCGGAACAGGTGCATCCCGACGGCCGGGACGCGCATCTCCTCCTCCGCCGGTCCGCGTTCGGAAAGGGGCCGAGCCTTGCGGGTGGCGGCGTCTTCACGATCGGGAACGAGAATGGCGTTCATGGCCAGCCGCGCCAACGGGTCGACTTCCTTGCGCCTGCCGACCAGGCGCGCAACCGCCCCTGCAACCAAAGCCCAGTCCCTGGCGATTTCATTGGAACTGGCCTCGTCCTCGCGTCGGCGCGCCTCGCTCAAGGCGGCCTCGCCGAGATCGCGGACAAGCGCCGCGGCCTCGGCTTCTATGCTTTCGATTCTCGCCCGCCGCCGAGGTAGCCAGGACAGCATGTTCGGCCTCTTTCGCCCTCGCGGCCGATTGCTGCACAGTCTGGCGAAATGCGCAACCCATTCGTTGTGGCAAGCGGGAGGGTGCGGCGATGGCGCAAGGGCGGCGGCGCGTCCTTCTAGGGACGCGCGCGCCGTAGCTTATGGCGTGACGCCTGGCAGCAGGCGAACGCCCACACATCGCCTCAGCGTGAGGCTGCGCCCCGATCAGAGGGGAACGATTACAGTCTGCGCCGTGCCGCTCAATTCGATGCACCGCCAGGTCGAAGGCCGATGCGGAACGGAGTCCGGCCCGCTGAAGGTTTCGTAAATCCCAACGGTATGAAAATGGGCCGTTTGCCCGCTCGGCACGTCGATAGACGGCAGCAAGAAGCCAAATCGCTCTCCGCCGGTATCGATTGACGTCAGCAAGGCGACAGACACCAGTTCTCCAAGCCCGGTGTCGTCAGTCTTGATCGCGTCCGGTTTGAAGCTCTTTTGAAAGGCGCCGCTGGTGTAAATCAATGCAGGAAAAGACGGGTTGGCCCCGACCGTGTATTCGACAACGACGCTTGAACCTTTGAGGACGAATTTGTTTGCAGGCATTGCTAATCTCCCTCAAATCAAAAGAAACAACGGCGTTATAAGTCCAACGGTAATTTTTAAGTCCATACTGAGCCGCCGGGGTCGTGATGCAATCCGGCCCCGTTTTTGCGTAGAACAAAACCCCTAATCTCGCAGTGACGCGCGTCACAATGCCCTTAAGAGCGGAGCGATTTCTCCTGCCCGCCTGTGGGGGCGGGCCGGGGTGGGGCCGCGCCGAACTCCAAGTCGTGGAGCCGTCAAGGCGCGCGCTGATTTGCATGTCTTACGAACCAATGCGGGACCACCCGTCGCCTCGCGGATTCCTGCGGTCGGCGTCAATCTCATCGGAATGGCGCGACTCCCACAAGGGGGGCGGGACGCGGAAACGATCGGCCGCCTTTGGCTTGGCCTCCTTCCTCGTCTCCCCTCTGTCTTACGTCACTTGTGCGAATGTTCGTGGGCGGTCTTGGTGTGCTTGTGTCCGTGCTCGCTGTATTCGTGAGCCGCCTCGGCGTGCTCCTTCGCCTCTTCGTGCTCGCCGAGCTCGTGATGGTGAGCGGCCTGATGATGATGATGTGCGGCGGCGTGGTGGTACGCTGCGGCCTGATGATGATGCTCGCTCGCCGGATGCTTCGCGGACTCTGCCATCGCGTATTCCTCCAGAACCGGCCCTTTGAGAAGTGGCGCCGGTTGCGGCTTTGATCATGAAGGCCTTGTTCGACGGCCGTGTGACGGCTCCCGCTCCTCGATTACGGGCAATCGGACGCCAGCAAACGCTCGCGCGCAATTTGCGCTGACCGATGTCGACCGTTCAAGCGGCCTGCCCGGGTTCAGCCGGCGTATTCGAGCGGACCGTCTGCGGCTTGCGATCGCCGCCGCTCTCGACATGCAGACGATCTCCGCCCGGCCGCTCTGCGGAGGCTGCGATCTTCGCCGCCTCAGAATGCGTTGGCGTCGTCGTCAGCAGTCTGTCATCGACCTCCAGCAGACCGCCGTTTCCAGGAAGACCGCAGAACTGACTGAACCTTGCAGTCGCCGACACTTCGAGCTCCAAGCTCAGAGCCGAAGCCTTCTCCATGAAAGACGCCAGCGCCGCATCGCTGCGATGAGCGTAGAGGGCCAATGCCTTTGACAGCTCTTCCGCGGTGGCCGTGAGCTCCTTATGAAACCCGTCGCGGAGATTTCTCAGATCGCTTACATAGCTTTGCACCAGATCCTGCATCGGATTTTTCCTCATCGCGTTTTCGCCGCCGCTCCGGCGGCGCAACGCGTTGCCGCGTCCCATCAAGCACCCCTAGATAAGGCTATGAAAAACGCGACAGACCGTCAACACGTTGAAGTAACACCGTCAGCTTCGACTTCGAACGGTCGGCCGGATCGGGCGGAAAACAAGCGCTGGGGCGACGAGAGGCGAGGCGCGAAACGCGGCGAGGAAAAAGGGAATTGAGGGCATGTCGCTTAACCGAATTTTCGTCTTGGTAATTTTTCAGGTCTTGGCGAGCTCGCGCCGCGCCTTTCAAGCGCCGTGATCTGCAACAAGAGTGTTTCTATCCCGGCCGCAAGTCATCGTCTGGACCAGGCGCCCTGAATAGGAGAACAGGATGATCAGACGCGTCGGTCTGTTGCTGGTCGGGTGCGCCCTCTGCGTGACGCCGGTCGCCGCAGACGAAGACGTGTATGACGGCCCGACGGCCATCAAGCCGCTGACCGTGGCGCCGCGGCCGCAGCAAACCGCCCCGCCCAACGTTGTCTGCGACTTCGAGCATCAGTGCTACCCGGAGAGGGGCGGACCCATGGTCCCTGCTCCTGTGGCTCCCCCAGTCGCGGCGGCTAAGCCGATCGCTCCCCAGGGCCCGGCAGCGGACGCCACCGCGGACGACCCCGTCGTCACGATGTGGCGCGACTGCATGGGGCGCGCCCTGCAGAACTATGAGCAGTCGCACAACCTTCATGCCCTACGGGTGGCGACGGTCGGCTGTCAGGCGCCGCTCGAGCAGCAGGCTGGCGACGACTTCGCCGGGACTGAACCCCCGTTGGCGTCGCCCTCCCACAATGGCCGTCGCAATCTCGGCTGCGGCTGGTGGCCGATCGGCAGCGATGCCGACCGCGACTGTGCGGCGGGGGGTCATCGCTTCTGACGATCGCAAGGTCAGCCGATGGGGCGGCCCACGCCGTCGTTGCGAGCGAAGCGAAGCAATCTACGACACAGAGCGCCCTACGATCGATGGATTGCTTCGTTGCTACGCTCCTCGCGATGACGGCGCTACTGGATGAATAGAGTTTTTTGACAAGAGGAGTCGCAGAATTACGGTGTAATTCACCGGCATCCTTCCCAACCCACCTCTTTCGTTGACGGTTGAGATCAATAGTTCGCCGAGAGCATTGCGACTTCCGTACGGTTCTTCGCCTTCAATTTTTTCATTATATTGCGTATGTGGACTTTCACAGTGCTTTCGCTCATGGTCAAGTCGTGGGCTATTATTTTATTCGACTTGCCTTGTTGGATCGCCCGAACGACTGCAAGTTCACGGCTCGTAACCGCGCCCGGAGCGGCAGGGGGAGTTGCCGCGACGCCAGGGCAATCCAAACAGTCCACCGGCACGTAGGTCCCGCCGGCCAGGACAAATCGCACCGCCTCGACGGCGATGGCAAATTCCATCGTAAAAGGGATATATCCTTTCGCTCCATAAGAGATTGCAGTTCGCGCTAACTCTGGGTCGTTCTTGTACCCAAGGACAATGACGGAGATTCCTGGGAACGATTCCAGCAAAGTCTTCAGGGTGTATAAGATTACTTCTTTTCGGGCTTCATGCAATGAGAGCACGATAAGCCTGGGACCGATTGAGCTTGGTCGATGACGCAGCTCAGACATCGATGGATATGGAATGACTGGCAAAGGGAAAGATGATTGCAGGCTGCGAAGAATGCATTCCCTGAGGAAGATGCTACTTTCAATCAAGGCGATGAATCCGCCATTTTTCCCGGGTTCGAGGTTGTTTTCGTCCATAAGCCCGTCGCCGACCGGCAAGCGTGTCCCCGAACGCCCGTCGTCGTTCGGGACGTACGCCGCATCGGCTTCGATCGGCGTGGATCGTATTAACTCCATTCTTGTAGTAAAACTCTCGTCGCCCATGATACTCTTGCCTCGTCGCCGATACAATCAAGCCTCAAGTAGAGACACATAATTCCTTCGGGACGACGTCGCAATGACAGCGCCATAAATCGCAATATTAATGTTTACAAGGAGGCTCCTCTCTCGGTTTACCTTACCAAACCATGTTTTGACTCGGTTGGGCGTTGAAATAGGTCGAAAGCGCAAGCCAAACACCGCCCCGAGTTGCAGTGACACGCCCGTATTCACCCATTGCCGCATGTCTGCGACGAGGCGCGGCGACGGCTCGACCGGGCGTCGGCCGCGCCTTTCAGGAGGCGATCGGCCGCCGTCTCGGTCGCGTCGTCACGCCCGGCAAGCGCAGGCCCAAGCCGAAGCGCCCGGGCGACGACAGGCAAGGCGCGAAATGGGCAAAGAAAAAGAGAAAAAGGGAATTGAGGGCGTATCGCCGTAATCCCTAATAGAATTTGCGCAACGGGAGCGAGACCTGGTCGAGGAACGGTCCCGACAGAATGGCGCTCCTTGTTCGGCTCATCATTCTGTCATCATCGATGCCGCAGCCCTGCACAGTTGACTGTGACAAGAGGATCAAAGCCTATTCCTTCTCGGGTCTCAGATCCAGGTCGGAGCTTGTCGAAGACCGCCTTATCTTCGCGAGCCGTTCATCGGGATCCTTTGTATCACTTCCGTGATAGTAAGCAACCAATGATCCTTCATTTCCGATAAGATAGATCGCCTTGTCCAGATTCACTTTGTTTTCCGTATCACTAAACATTCCTAATATTGCCGAACGGATTCCTCGTAATTTTTCTGCCAATTTGTCGCCGTCGAAGGTGTTTGTCTCCTCCCCCAGCTCAGTCTCAGCATGCAATAACGCCAGATAGGCGATCCTGGCTAGTTCTCCAACCTTTTGATTGCTTGATACAGCCATTGCCGTTGTCCTTCCTTACTCTATTCAAACTTCTCAACCCATCGTCCGATCTCCGCCTTGTCAGCCTTCTTCCCCTCTTCAGGCATCATGCGCATCGTGCCGGCGTTTCGGCGTTGCCTGCTTAAGCCTATTGCCTGATGCCCAACCCCGTCCATCTGATCCTCACGCTCGAGGACGAGCCGGCGCTCGCGCCGGCGCTGTCGCGGGGGCGCCGGCTCTACGCGGGGTTCGTCTGCGCGCGGGCGCCCCAGACCGGCCAGCTGTCTTAAGGGGCGGTTCGGTTCGGTGGCGATGGACGAGGACCATTTGGTGACGGCAGCGCGCGCCGTTGCGCTCAAATCCGGTGCGCCGGGGCGGCGAGAGGCGAGGCGCGAAACGGCACGGAAAAAGCGAATTGCGGGCATGTCGCCGTAATATACAAGTGGTTCAGCTACAGATCAGCCGATGCGGGGCCCCACGCCGTCATTGCGAGCGAAGCGAAGCAATCTACGACGTGAAGCGCCCTACGATCGATGGATTGCCTCGTCGCTGCGCTCCTCGCAACGACGGCTTTACTGAATGAATAGAGGGCTCAAATCGACTGGCGCCGGCCGTTGCGCTCAATCCGGTGCGCAAGAGCGGCGAGAGGTGAGGCGCAAAAGGGCGCGAAAAAGGGAATTCCGGGCATGTCACCGCAATATGTCACCGCAATATCCGGGCATGTCACCGCAATATCGTAATATCAGTAATATCAGGCGGCCGAAATAACGACCCGAGCACGCCGGTATCCGACGAAGGCGAGGCCAGCAAAGCCTGCGAGCATCATCGCCCATGTCGTGCCCTCGGGCACAGGCGGCGGCGCCGCGCCGGCCGGCAGGTCGACCGCGGCTACTATGTCAGCTATGGCGTCATCAAAGCCCGGACCGAGCGTGACGTTGAGGTTGTTGACGCCCGGAGTCAGGAAGCTCGTGATGTCGAACGTCTTGATGTCCCACAGGTTGCCGTTGCCGGTCGGGCCGGCGCCGCAGCATAGCGAGTCGCCCTGGAATATGCCGCCGCTGACGAGCGGCACACCGTTGATCTCAATCGTCCCGTCATCATTCGAGCCGAAATCCTGACCGTCCGACACCATAAACGTGATGTACGCGGCGCCCGAGGTGTAGTTGATGCCGTCGAGGCTGAGGTTCCAGCCGGCGGGATCGTAGGTTGAAGCAAAGTTGGCGTCGTTTCCGTCGAAGATGACCACGTCGCGGTTGTTGGCCGAGTCGCCATCGTTGAAGAAGACCAGCGAACCGGCGCCGTTGGTGTTAGGATCAAGGCCGCTTATGGTGTAGGAGCCATTGCCATTGATTACCGAACTGGTGTCGGCGCGATAGGCTTGGCTATTGTCAAACCCCCAGTAATTGTCCTGAGAGAACCCGATATTCGTCCCGGTTACGGAGGCGCCGTTGATCGTGGCGGAGGCATTGAAGTTCGGGTCCGTCGAGTCCGTCGGGCCGGCCCAATACGTATACGACTGGGTGACGGGACCGGTGACGCCGGTCACGTTGATGACGCCCGAACCGGTACCCCGCAACCCGCCCACCCCGGCCGTCGTCCAGTCAGTGTCATAGACGGTCGTGTAATAGCTGATCACATTAGCGGATGCCTGCGGCGCCGTAAGGGCGCTTGCCCCTAGAATGAAAGCGATGGCGGCGGTGGCGCGCGTAATTCGAAGCAGAAGGGCGTTCTCGGATCCTTCCCTTTCAAGACCGCCCCTTGCGTCCCGCGTAGGCATCGACATTCTCCCCTTGCAAGTTTGAGGGGGCTACCGCTTCAAGCTCTTTCCCGAGAGGAGCCAAAACCCGTCCCAGAGACGTATTTACGACGATGACATCAGAATTTGTAACTTTGATGGCAATTTCTAGTCATGAATATGGCATGAACGGGAACGACATTGGGGGAAGCAGAACTACAGACGGTTCTCCATTTCCACAGCTTGGCGGGGAATGGCGTCGGAGATTCCGCTTATATATATAAAATAAGCATAGCCTGTTGCTAAACATATGTAATTTCGAACCAAAACGCTGCGGAATCTCCTCTTCGGGCATTACGGCGACACGCCCCGTATTAACCCATTGCCGCGCGTCTGCGATGACGCGCGGATGACCCGCATCGCCCGCATCGTCGCGCCCGGCCCGCCCCTGATGAGCGCGACGGGCTCTCTATGCGGGCGAATGCGGCCCCAAGCCCAATAACGACAAGGATCGGCCTCCCCGCCCGTTGCGCTAATAGGCATTTGGGGTCAAGCCAAAGCCGACGGGCCGCAACCTATTTCTCGACGAGGGGCGGGGAAGCCAAGATGAGGATACCCTCCGACGCGGTGCTTCTCCTGATCGCGCTGGGCGCGTTCCTTGCGTTCCTCGTTCTCGAGTTCCTCGTTTGGGCGGCCGTCGACTGGGGCCTGCGGCAAATGGGCCGGGCGCAACGCGACCGGGCGGGACGGGACGATGGCGGTCATCGCGGGGGATAGGGTTTCTCGCCTCCCCGAACCAAAAACCAAGTCGCAGCACACCTTCGAGGCTCGGCATGTCGGCGCTGTGGTCGCTCGGCGGCAACGCGGGCGTTTCCGCGGGGGGCCGCCGCAAACCCGCTCCGGCCCCGCGAAGCCTGTCGGCTTCGGTCCGCGTTGCGCACCCGCGTTGAGGCCTGCATGGTACGGCTCAAGCGCGGATAGACCGGCCAGTCGACAAGCGACGAGCATCGCACCCGCTCCCGCTTCCGCGTCCTTCCCATGAACATGCGAGAGGGGGGTTTGTGTCCCACTTGGACGGCGCTAGGTAATAATTCCTATGGGCGCCGCACCGATTAATCCTTGACAGGAACCGTAAATCGGCATCCTTGACGCAAAGTCAACGGGGACCAACATGACGAACATTCAACAAAATCCGGGCGCGCAGCGCACGCGCCGCAACATGATGAAGATGGGCGCCATTTTGGTTCCTGCGACTTTGGCGACGGTTCATTCGGCTGCTGCTACTACTACGGTTTGTGGTCCTCTTGGGCATATCTGCATCACCCTGGGCCGTAATTGTTTCCTGAGGGGGACGAGGATCCGGACGAGCGGAGGCGAGCGGAAGGTCGAAGACCTCGCGATTGGCGATTCGCTACCGACAATGTTCGGCGGTCTGCGTCCCGTCCAATGGATCGGACGCTATCCAATCAAGAAGAGCGATCCGTCAAAGCCTTGGGTCAAGGACGCGCTGCCGGTTCGCATCGCCCGCTCCGCTCTCGCTCCCGATGTTCCGCATGCCGATCTCTATGTGACAGCGTCCCATTGCATGTTGATCGATGGCGTGTTGGTTCCGGCGGAGGCGCTGATCAACGGCACGACCATCGCGCGCTATGAGGCGCGTGAATACGACGAAATGGAGTTCTTCCACATTAAGTTCGAAAGTCATGACGTGGTTTACGCGGAAGGCGCTCCAGCTGAGACGCTGTTGAATGTAGAGGAATCCGCGGTCAATTTCGCCGACTACCTTCGCCAATACGGAAGGCCAGCGACGGACGAGGCTCGCTGCGCCCCGCATGTTGATGTTTGGGGTGGGCGCATCGAATTGATGTCGAGATTCCGCAGCGCCGTCTCACCTTGGATTGATCTCCGAAATCGGGCTGACGTGGTTCGCGACCAATTGGAGGAACGCGGATTCGTAGACTCTCGACAATTCGAGACCGTCCGCTAGTCCCTTAGACGACGCTCTCCGACGACCAGCCGCAAAATCACGTCGCTGTAGCTTTCGCGCACTCCGCGCATCGCGCCGAGTTCGATCCGCCATCGCGGCGAGGGCCTGGCGCTCGCGCTAAGCGAGGCGCACCGGCTCTACGCCGGCTTCGTCAACGCCCGCGCGTCGCCAGCACCGGTTTTAAGGGCCGCTTCGGCTCGGTGGCGATGGACGAGGACCATTTGACGCCGGCGGCCGGCCGTTGCGCTGAATCCGGTGCGCCAGGGCGGCGAGAGGCGAGGCGCGAAACGGCGCGAAAAAGGGAATTGCGGGCATGTCGCTGTAATATACAAGTGGTTCAGCGACAGGTCAGCCGATACGGGGCCCCACGCCGTCATTGCGAGCGAAGCGAAGCAATCTACGACGTGGAGCGCCCTACGATCGATGGATTGCTTCGTCGCTGCGCTCCTCGCAACGACGGCGCTACTGAATGAATAGAGTTCTCTTCTCTGCGAGTAGAGTTGCAGATTTACCAATATACGAATACGGTGACACTTTACTAAATCCCCAAATTTAGTTAAAGGTTAAGCCGATTACACATCGCCATGCAAATCGCCCGGGGATCCGAAATGGCCCGCATCGCCCGATTTGTCGTCCCCGGGCACGGGCATTACGGATTGCGGTAGGGACGCTCATTGCTGAGCGCCCCCCGCACAGATCCGTACGTGCGGTTTTCCCGCATACGGCTCCCACCTTGGGTGCTTGACGGCGAATCGCTGGCTCGGCCAGGGGTGGAGGATGCGCGGTTTGGGGAGCCAGTCGTCGGCGAGCTTCGCGATCCGCACCCATGTCATGCGGTGCTTCTGGCCGCGCCGCCGGAGCGTGCGTCTCCAGAGGTCCGTGACGTGGTGCCGGAACGCTGCGATGGCTCGCATGTTGTTCGGGACTGCGTGGTAGTTGCAGAAGCCCGTGACGACCTGCTTGAGCCATGCGCCTTGCTCGCGGATCGGCCCATGCATTCGTCGCCGCAGCTCCGCCTTCACCTCCTTGAGCTTCGCCCGCACGCGGTCGCGCCGGCTCTTCCTCTTGATCTGGAACTTGCCGGCGCGGGATTTGCCGCAGATGTGGGTGAACCCGAGGAAGTTGAAGGTTTCCGGCTTGCCTTGCCCGCGCCTCTCGCGGTTCGCCGCTGCAAAGCGGCCGAACTCGATCAGGCGGGTCTTGTCCGGATGGAGCGACAGCGCGAACTCTTCGAACCGCGCCCGCATCGCATCGAGAAACCGTCTTGCGTCGGCCTCGCGCTCGAAGCCCGCGACCAGATCGTCGGCATAGCGCACGACGATCATGTCGCCGGCAGCCTCCCGCCGTCGCCAGCGTTCGGCCCAGAGGTCGTGGACGTAGTGCAGGTAGATGTTGGCGAGGAGCGGCGAGATCACCGAGCCCTGCCCCGTTCCCCTGTCGCTGACCGTCACCGTCCCGTCTTCGAGCACGCCCGCCTTGAGCCATTTGCGGATCAGGCGGACGATGCGATTGTCACCGACCCGGTGCTCGACGAACCAGACGAGCCATTCCTGGCTGACCGAGTTGAAGAACGACCGGATGTCGGCGTCCACGATCCAGTTCACCTTCCGGCTGGCGATTCCGACCGCCAGGGCGTCGAGCGCGTCGTGCGGACCCCGTCCGGGCCGAAACCCGTACGAGAACCCGAGGAAATGCTCCTCGTGAGAAGCGCGTTCAGCACCATGACGACCGCGCCCTGGATGACCTTGTGTTCGAGCGCGGCGATCGCCAGCGGCCGTCGCCGCCCGTCCGCCTTCGGTATGTATGTCCGGCGGGCGGGCTGCGGCCGGTACGCTCCCCGATGAATGCGAGCGTGCAGGTCCGCGAGCCTGGGCTCGAGATCCGCCTCGTAGTCATCCCACGTCACGCCATCCACGCCAGGGGCGGCCTTACGCTTGAGCGCGTGGAACGCCGTCCGCAGCGTGTCGGGGTTGACATGGTGGAGAAGCGCGGTGAACCGCTCCTTCTTCCTTTGCCGTGCTGCTTCTCGTACGCGGTCCAGCCCCTGGGTCACGCGCTCCCGGTTCTGTGCCCGGTGCGTGTTGTGCTGAGCCACGTTCCCCTCGGCCCCCGCCCTTCGCTCCCCCGACTCCTCGGCCGGTCGCCCGGCTTCGTTCGTCGGCTTCCTCGCTACTATGGCGGGGTCTGACTTCTCGCGCCCGTTCATCGCCGGCTAAAGCTCATCGCCTTCCCGACGCGGACCGGCGCGGCCGAAGCCGCCCGGCCGGACCCGAGACCTCTCAGGTTCCGATGCGCTCCTTTCGTGCGTGATGGGGTCTTCGACCACGGCAGAGCGACGGCGCCTCGCAATACCGGCGCCGCACATGTCGCCTTCGGCTGTGTCAACGGCCTCGGCCTCTGCGATGTTGTACTTTCGCGGCTCAATAGCCCACCCCGCACGATCGCTGTGTACGCTTCACGTCCGCCGTCGCCGACGACCGTGCAACACTCGCTACCAAGCAGGCGCTACCCTTTACTTGGGCGGGACTTCCACCCGCTGGATCACATCAGCTTTCCTGACGCACTGACACTTTACTCAATCCCCAATTCAGGTTAACCAGGTTACACCTTCGCCACCCAAATCGCCCGAGGATCCGAAATGGCCCGCATCGCTCGATTCGTCGTCCCCGGCCTTCCCCATCACGTCACGTGAGCGCGGCAACCGGCGCGAGCGCGTCTTCTTTGGCGACGACGACTATGCGCTCTATCGCGATCTCCTGGCGAACCAATGCCGCAAGCACGGCGTGGCGGTCTGGGCCTATTGTCTGATGCCCAACCACGTTCACCTCGTTCTCGTCCCCGACCGCGCGCAGGCGCTCGGGCGCGCGCTCGGCGAGACGCATCGGCGCTACTCGTCGACGATCAACGCCCGCCTCAGGGTGACCGGCCACCTGTTCCAGGCGCGGTTCGGCTCGGTCGCGATGGACGAGGAGCACCTGATGGCGGCGGCGCGCTACCTGGCGATGAACCCGGTGCGGGCGCGGCTTGTCGAACGGGCGGAAGACTGGCGCTGGTCGAGCGTTCCCGCCCATCTGGCGGGGCGCG